>CAWAYL010000014.1:0-727660 GCA_963786305.1 uncultured Alphaproteobacteria bacterium | reverse complement strand
CCACCGGCAGGTGGGGGGCGGGGGGGGGGGGTTGGTTCATTTTCTTGAAAACAACCCCTTGCACAGTAAAAATTTATCTCTTAAACCCATCGAGAGCGGCCCCCCGATTGTGATTGGCAGCGAGCCCTGCCCGGACGTCTCTGGATTGCGTCGTTGCTTCGCGCCTTTCTCAGCAATGATCGCGGCAGGGACGTGGCAGACGGGAGGTTATGGACCTTTGGCTAATCGCTATTGATTGGACGAGAAACAATGTATGCGCCGTCGGGTTCGCGCGCACGGGCGCCGCGACGGATAATGGGGGAAACGCATACCGTGTTCGAGCAGACCTTCAAGAATATCGACGACGTGCTCTGGAAAGAGGCCGGCTGCACCACCGAGCTGGATTACACCGAGCAGACCTCGTGGATGCTGTTTCTCAAGTACCTCGACGATCTGGAGCAGGAACGGGCCATGGAGGCCGAGCTCGTGGGCAAGCCCTACGACTTCATCATCGACGAGCCCCACCGCTGGTCGAGCTGGGCCGCGCCCAAGAAGGCGGACGGCACGTTCGACCACGACAAGGCGCTCACCGGCGACGACCTGATCGACTTACGTCAACGACGAGCTGTTCCCCTACCTGCAGGGCTTCAAGCAGCGCGCCAGCGGCCCCGACACCATCGAGTACAAGATCGGCGAGATCTTCGGCGAGATCAAGAACAAGTTCCAGAGCGGCTACAGCCTGCGCGACGCCCTGGAACTGGTCGACGACCTGCGCTTCCGCTCCCAGAAGGAAAAGCACGAGCTGTCCCACCTCTACGAAGCCAAGATCAAGAACATGGGCAACGCCGGGCGCAACGGCGGCGAGTATTACACGCCGCGCCCGCTGATCCGCGCCATGATCCAGGTCGTCAAGCCGAAGATCGGCGAGCGCATCTATGACGGCGCCTGCGGGCTCCGCGGGCTTCCTGTGCGAATCCTACGACTATCTGCGCACAGCAGGCCGAGAGCTGACCACCAGCCAGCTCCACACGCTGCAGAACCGCGACCTTCTACGGCAAGGAGAAGAAGAGCCTCGCCTACGTCATCGGCGATCATGAACATGATCCTGCATGGCATCGAGGCGCCGAACATCGTCCACACCAACACGCTGGCCGAGAACATCAGCGACATTCAGGAGAAGGACCGCTTCGACGTGATCCTCGCCAATCCGCCCTTCGGCGGCAAGGAGCGCAAGGAGGTTCAGCAGAACTTCCCGATCAAGACCGGCGAGACGGCGTTCCTGTTCCTGCAGCACTTCATCAAGTACGCTGAAGGCCGGCGGCCGGGCGGGCATCGTCATCAAGAACACCTTCCTCTCGAACTCCGACAACGCCTCGCGGGCGCTGCGCAAGGAGCTGCTGGAGAGCTGCAACCTGCACACCGTCCTCGACTGCCCGCAGGGCACGTTCCTCGGCGCCGGGGTGAAGACGGTGGTGCTGTTCTTCGAGAAGGGCGCGCCGACGCGCAAGATCTGGTACTACCAGCTCGATCCCGGCCGCAGCCTCGGCAAGACCAATGCCGCTCAACGACGACGACCTGAACGAGTTCGTCGAGCTGCAGGCGAGCTTCGCCGACTCCGAGAAATCCTGGACGGTCGATGTCGGCGGACATCGACCCGGAGACCTTCGATCTGTCGGTGAAGAACCCCAACAAGGCCGAGGAAGCGCCGCTGCGCGAGCCGGAGGAGATCATCGCCGAGATCGTCGCGCTGGATGCAGAGAGCGCCGAAATCCTTGAAGGCATTCGGGGGATGCTATGAGGGAGGGGTGGACAGCTAGAACGACTCGGTGAGCATCTGCCGTGATCGGTAACGGCGGCACGCCGAAGAAAGGCGTTGCAGACTCTGAGAATGGCCCTACATTCGTGGATCACGCCGAGCGACAAGATGGGCGTGCGAATCTCGCTACGTCGATCAAAGCTTCAAGAATATGTCGGAACTGGAGCTAGCCCGATGCTCCGAGACATGCTTCTATCGCCACGCCGTGAATCGTACGCTTGGTGAAACGCATCGGTCGATACTCATCATCACGAAGTGCCATGGCGAACCAAGGCTGTTACGGATGAGCCAGAGCAAGCGGCTCGATCCAGAGTTCTTTACTATTATCTGCTCGCAGAACGTTGACGATGCTGACGATCGCTCGAGTGCAGCGGAACGACGGTCACAGACATCTGACAACACTGGTCATGAAGACGCCCGATTCCTCTTCCCCCCTGCCGAACAAAAGCGCATTGTCGCCATTCTCGATGAGCATTCGAGGGGATCGACAGCGCGATCGCCAATGCCGAAAAGAACCTCGCCAACGCCCGCGAGCTGTTCGAGAGTATCTGAATCCGTCTTCCCGAAAGGGTGAGGGTGGGTGGAGCACACGTTGGTGCAGTGTGCACTTTCGATGGATGACATCGGCAAACGCATGTTTACAAGAAGCAAAGCAGTAGGCATCCGTCGCAAGGCCTATTCGAATCAGAATTTCAGCGATACGAATTCGATCAGTGATGTCGTAGGAGATGCGAATTGAAATCGAAGCAACTGGAAAATGACTGCAAGGGACGACGTTGTTTATGGCGTTATGGGCGTACATGGAGTCATTGTGGCGTAAGATCACATCGAAAATCTGCAGAAGGACATATCATCTTGATTCGTCTGTGCGATCGAAGCAAATGCATAGCTAAGATGATTTTACTACTATACTTATGTTATCGCCGAAGTACCAGATGACCTTCATAGAGCATTTTGTTCGAACTGGTAGCCGGCATACAGCCTTATGGAAGGCTACGAGATGAGTATTCCATTGCCACCACTATCGGAACAATAGCAACATCAGATAAGACTTGATCGACTTAGCTTAACGCTCGAAGCCATCAATCGGCTTCGAGGAATCTATCAACAAAAAGCTCACCGACGCTCGCCGAACTCAAACAATCCCTTCTGCAAAAAGCCTTTTCCGGCGAACTCACGGCGAGCAGCCTGAACGGGAGTTGGAGGAGGCCGCCGCATGAACGAAGCCGAAACCCGTGCCGAGCTGATCGACCCGGCCCTGAAGGACGCGGGCTGGGGCGTGGTGGACGGCAGCCGGGTGCGGCGCGAGGTGATTACCCTGGGCCGGTTGCAGGGCGCGGGCAAGCGGGCCAAGCAGGACATCGCCGATTATGTGCTGATCTATCGCGGCCAGAAGCTGGCGGTGATCGAGGCCAAGAAGCGCGAGCCTGCCGGACACCGAGGGCGTCGGCCAGGCCAAGCGCTACGCCGAGATGCTGCAGGCCCGCTTTGCCTACTCGACCAACGGCGACGGCATCTACCGATCGACATGGAAACCGGCGCCGAGGGCGATGTCGGCGCGCTATCCCACGCCGGAGGAACTCTGGGACGCAGACCTTTGCGCGAAGCCAGAACGACTGGCGCGACGCGTTTCGGCGAGGTGCCGTTCGAGGACAAGGGCGGCCTTGGCAGGCGCGCTATTACCAGCACAACGCCATCAACAAGGCGCTGGAGGCGATTGCCGCCGGGCGCGACCGCATCCTGCTGACCCTGGCCACCGGCACCGGCAAGACGGCCATCGCCTTCCAGATCGCCTGGAAGCTGTTCCACAGCCGCTGGAACCTGCAGCGCGGCGAGCGGCGAGCCGGCCGCCGCCGCGCATCCTGTTTCTGGCCGACCGCAACATCCTCGCCGATCAGGCCTTCAACGCCTTCTCCGCCTTCCCGGAAGATGCCCTGGTGCGCATCGACCCCGAGATCATCCGCAAGAAGGGCCGGGTGCCGAAGAACGGCAGCGTGTTCTTCACCATCTTCCAGACCTTCATGACCGGGCGGGATGCGGACGGCAACCCGTCGCCGAACTTCGGCGACTACCCGCCCGACTTCTTCGATTTCATCGTGATCGACGAGTGCCACCGGGGCGGCGCCAACGACGAAAGCAACTGGCGCGGCATCCTGGAGTATTTCTCGCCCGCCGTGCAGCTGGGCCTGACCGCCACGCCCAAGCGCAAGGACAACGCCGACACCTACGCCTATTTCGGCGAGCCGGTCTATGTCTACTCGCTGAAGGACGGCATCAACGACGGCTTCCTGACGCCGTTCAAGGTGCAAGCAGATCGCCACCACGCTGGATGACTACGTCTACACCTCCGACGACGAGCTGATCGAGGGCGAGATCGAGGAGGGCAGGCGCTACGACGAGGACGACTTCAACCGCGTCATCGAGATCAAGGAGCGCGAGAAATACCGGGTGAGGCTGTTCATGGACGCAGATCGACCAGCGGGAGAAAACGCTGGTGTTCTGCGCCACCCAGGACCACGCCCTGGCCGTGCGCGACCTGATCAACCAGATGAAGACCAGCACCGACCCGAACTACTGCGTGCGCGTCACCGCCAACGACGGCGACGCAGGGCGAGCAGCATCCTGCGCACCTTCCAGGACAACGAGAAGACCATCCCCACGATCCTGACCACCTCGCAGAAGCTCTCGACCGGCGTGGATGCCCGCAACGTGCGCAACATCGTGCTGATGCGGCCGATCAACTCGATGATCGAGTTCAAGCAGATCATCGGGCGCGGCACGCGGCTGTTCGACGGCAAGGACTACTTCACGATCTATGATTTCGTGAAGGCCTACGAGCACTTCAACGACCCGGAATGGGACGGCGAGCCGTTGGAGCCGGAGCCTTGCGCACTGCGGCAACGCCGCCCTGTACGTGCGGATACGCCACCGGCGCCATGCCGGTCTGCGGTGAGCGACCCTGCAGTGCGAGAAGCCGTCGAGCCATGCGCGAAATGCGGCGAACAGCCCTGCGTCTGCAAGAAGCCGCAAGGTGAAGATCAAGCTGGCCGACGGCAAGGAGCGCACCATCCAGCACATGATGGCGACCACCTTCTGGAGCCCGGACGGCAAGCCGATGTCGGCGGCAGAGTTCATCGAGCGGCTGTTTGGCGAACTGCCGGAGCTGTTCAAGGACGAAGACGAACTGCGGGCGCTCTGGAGCCAGCCGGATACGCGCAAAGCGCTGCTGGAAGGGCTGGCGGAGAAGGGCTATGGCGCGGAGCAACTGGCCGAGATCAGCCGCATGATCGACGCCGAGAAGAGCGATCTCTTACGACGTGCTGGCCTATATCGCCTTTGCGCTGGCGCCGATCACGCGGCAAGAACGGGTCGAGACCCGGCGCGCGCGCATCTCTCCGACTACGACGAAAAGCTCCAGGCTATTTCTGGATTTCGTGCTGGCCAATACGTCAAGGAAGGCGTCGGCGAACTGGACCAGGACAAACTGCCCGATCTGCTGGAGCTGAAGTACAAGGGCGTGAGGATGCCGCTCGGAGCTGGGTGGCGTCGCCCGTATCCGCGAAACCTTCATCGGGTTCCAACGCTCATCTCTACTCGATTGAGGGAGAGCCCGGAGGCTCGCGGAACGGTCCGAACAGACCTCACCCTCGCGCCACAAGCTCGGCGAGCATGGAGGCGGCTTTTTTCGCGGTGGCCAGCGTTGCGCGCCATGGAGGACGCGCAGGATGACGACCGCCGATGGGCTCGACGCCGGTAGACGATGACGAACGGAGTCCCGATCACCGCCAGTTCGCGAGTGCCCGCGACCCTCCCCGGCTCGGCGCGACTTCGTGAAACGCGGCGAAGCGACCGATGACTTGCTCGAGGGCATCGCCCGTGAGGATCGCCGCTGCACGGATCATGTTCGCCGATGAAGTGCGAGCTGAGCGTGGCGGTTGCGGACGGCTTCGGGGAGCCACGCGATTCTCACCCGGCTTTGTTGTCCGGTCCGCCTTATGGGCGGCCCGCTTCTCCAGTTCGGCGCGTTGCCGGCGCCTGTCCGCTCTTGCGTGTTCGTTGGTCATCCGCCGCGTATGGGGATCATCGGCCTCGCGCAGGCCCTGCTGCACCTCGGCGCGAAACCAGGCGTCATGCTTCGCGCGCCTGGCGCCGGCGCTCGACGAACTCGCATATGAACTCCGAAAAAACGGACTAACTGCGAGGCCAGCCAGTCGAGCCGCGGCGGCCTCCGCCATCGTACTCGTCTCGCAGCTCGTGTTTCCAGTTTCAGCGTGAAAACGCATGCCTTCGCCATCAGCGACACTCTCGTTATCGTCATGACAGAGTATGCACGATCGTCATCGGTTCCTGGCGCTTCACGGTTTCTCCCCCGCGCCACCGCCGAGCCGCCCTCCTCCTTCTCCGCCAGCAACCCGGAGCAGTGCTCCTCCAGATCCACCAGTTCGGCGAGCATGGAGGCGATGTCGCGTTGCTGGCGGATCAAGCGCGGCGCGGCGTTCGGCGATCCTTTCGAGAACCAGGTGAAGCTGCGCCTTCTCGGTGGGGTCGGCGTCGTAGATGTCGATCATCTCGCGGATCTCGTCGAGCGAGAACCCCAGGCGCTTGCCGCGCATGATCAGCTTGAGACGCACCCGGTCGCGCGGCGCGTAAACACGGCGCTGGCCCGACCGGTCGGGCGCGATCAGACCCTGGTCCTCGTAGAACCGGATGGTGCGCGTCGTAATGCCGAATTCGCTCGCCAACTCGGCGATGCCGCAGGTGTCCGCCATGACAGCGAACCTACTTGCCGTTTACGTAAAGGTAAAGAGGGTTGGCGGTTCGTTCCGCTTTGGTTACCGTTTGCCGGGTCCATGTTTGTACCCGCCTTTATTTCCTCAAGCGCCGGGCGCGGACATCCGTCCGCTTGGCTATCCTCGCTTCGCCGCGGGCGCGCACTTGCGCTTGCCAGCAGAGGTTTTTTTCGTGTTCCCTCAAGCGCCGGGCGCGGACATCCGTCCGCTTGGCTATCCTCGCTGCGCCGCGGGCGCGCACTTGCGCTTGCCAGAAGTTTTCCGTGCTCCCTCAAGCGCCGGGCGCGGACATCCGTCCGCTTGGCTATCCTCGCTGCGCTGCGGGCGCGCACTTGCGCTTGCCAGCCATCAAGATGGCTGGTTTTGGATATTTTACAAAATCAGCAGCGCGGCGAGGCCGAGGAAGGCGAAGAAGCCGACCACGTCGGTGACCGTGGTGAGGAACACGCCCGACGCCACCGCCGGGTCGACGCCGACGCGCTCCAGCGCCAGCGGGATGACCGGGCCGGCCAGCGCCGCCACCACCAGGTTGATGATCATCGCCAGGCCGAGGACCACCGCCGACGCCCGGCGTCGCCGAACCACAGCCAGGCGACGACGCCGGTGAGGATGGCGAACAGCACGCCGTTGACGCCGCCGACCAGCAGCTCCTTGCCGATCACCCGCGCCGGCGTTGGCCGCCGTCAGCTCCTTGGTGGCGAGCGCGCGCACCGCCACCGTCAGGCTCTGGGTGCCGGCGTTGCCGCCCATGGACGCGACGATCGGCATGAGCACCGCCAGCGCCACCATCTGCTCGATGGTGGCGTCGAACAGGCCGATGACCAGCGACGCCAGGATGGCGGTGCCGAGGTTGACCACCAGCCAGGCGAACCGCGAGCGCACGGTGTTGATGGCGTCGGTGTAGAGGTCGTCCTGCTGGACGCCGCCGAGGCGCATGATGTCGTCCTCGGCCTCCTCGTCGATGACGTCGACCACGTCGTCGATGGTGATCACGCCGACCAGCCGGCCGCCGTCGTCCACCACCGGCGCCGACGCCAGGTCGCGCTGGCGGAACAGGAACGCCACCTCCTCCTGGTCGGTGCCGGTGCTGATGACCTTCAGCTCCGGGTGCATGATCTCGGTGACCGGCACCGGCCGGCGGTTGCGCAGCAGACGGCTGAGCGACAGCGCGCCGACCGGCCGGTGGCCGGGATCGACGACGAAGATGTCGAAGAAATCCTCCGGCAGGCGGTCGGGATCGTCGTCGGCGGTGCGGCGCAGGAAGTCGATGGTCTCGCCCACCGTCCAGTAGGTGGGCACCGCCACCACCTCGCGCTGCATCAGGCGGCCGGCGCTGTCTTCCGGATAGGCGAGGCCTTCTTCGATCAGGGCGCGTTCGGCCGGCGGAATGGCGTCGAGCACCTGGCGGCGCTCGTCGTCGTCGAGCTCGGCGATGACGTCGATGGCGTCGTCGGTCTCGAGGCCGGCGATGGCCGCGGCCGTCCGCGCCGGGCCGAGCTGCTCGATGATGTCCTCGCGGACTTCTTCGTCCATCTCGGAGAGAATCTCGGGATGTTGGTCCATCCGGATGGTGGTGACGAACTGGCGGCGTTCCTCGGTGCCGAGCTGCTGGATCAGATCGGCGACGTCGGCGTCGTGCAGGGGTTCCACCAGACGCCGAACCTCGGCGCCGTCCTCGCGGTCGAGCGCCTCCTCCACCGCTTCGACCAGGGTCGAGTTGAGCTCGTCCACCGCCTCGAGCTTGGCGTCGGGCGCGTCCATATCCACGCCCTCATCGGCGGCGTCGGTCTCGGCTCGTCGCGTCGATTTCAGCGGCCTTCTCGGCCGCGCCAGCCGCGTCGGTCTTGGCGGCCTCTTCGTCCTGCTTTCGCTGGGTCACCCGCCCGTCTCCTCTCAACCGTGCGCGTTACGGCCGCGCCGTTCGCGCCGCGTCGGCCATGCCGCCGCGCGCCCGGCGCGACCGCATTCTCCCTCCACGACCACCGATCACCGATCACTGATGGAGAGCGATGGTATAATCGATTCGATTGCGTAGTGATAGAAGCCGGGCACCGTTCCGGTGGCAGGCCTCAAGGAATGGTGCGGTCGAGAAGACTCGAACTTCCACGGGGTCTCCCCCACAGCGACCTCAACGCTGCGCGTCTACCGGTTCCGCCACGACCGCCCATATCCCTGCACAAGCAAGGCACCTTGCAATAGCCAAGCATCATACAGATTTATTGTCTCGGGGATATCAAATCCTTGCCCCATGATCAAGCGCGCCTTGACCACACGCCGGGATCCGGTGGCCGGCGCCGACAACGAGAGATCCGATGACCTTGTCCCATCAACTCCCCGGCCCGTTCCGCCCGCCCGTCGCCCGCCGGCGGCCCGATTCGGCCGGCGGGCCGCGGGGCGGCGTCGACTGGCTGGCCAGCGACGCGCCGGTGGCCTATCCCGACGCCGTCGCCTTCATGGAGCAGCGGGTCGAGGCCATCCGCGCCGGGCGGGCGGCCGAGGCCATCTGGCTGCTCGAGCACCCGGCGCTCTACACCGCCGGCACCAGCGCGCAGCCCGGACGAACTGCTCGACGCGGCGGCGCTGCCGGTCTATCCCAGCGGCCGCGGCGGCCGCTACACCTATCACGGCCCGGGTCAGCGGGTCGCCTATGTCATGCTCGATCTCCGGCGGCGCGGCAGCGACGTGCGGGCCTACGTCCACGCCCTCGAGGGCTGGGTGATCGCGGCGCTTGGCGCGGCTCGGCGTCACCGGCGAGCGGCGCCTGCGACCGGATCGGCATCTGGGTGGACCGGGGCGGCGGCCGCGAGGCGAAGATCGCCGCCATCGGCGTGCGGGTGCGGCGCTGGATCAGCTTCCACGGCATCGCGATCAACGTCGACCCCGAGCCTCGACCACTTCGGCGGCATCGTTCCCTGCGGCATCGCCGAGCATGGCGTCACCTCGCTCGCCGATCTCGGCGTCGACGCCACCCTGGCCGACGTCGACGATGCGCTGCGCGCCACCCTGCCGGCGCGCCTGCGGAGCCGCCGATCCGCCGCCCCGGCGGATCGGCTGACGAGTCTTGACGACATCGAGAGCCGAATCGATCATTGATCGCGGTGCCGATCCGTGGAACATTCCGGCCACGACGCATTCGTTGAAGTACCGTTGATTGCGGGCTCACTGCCGAGAGGAAAGCCATGCCTCGCGCTGTCCGAAGACGCGACCGGCACCGAGACGTGCACTCGCGCGATGACCGCCGACGGCATTTCCACAGCCGGGACAGCCGTGCCGGGTTGCACCCGCCATGACGGCGGCGCACGCCGACGGCGGCGCGCGATGGCGGCAAGCTGGGGCCCGACGACTGGCAGCGGGTGGCGGCGCCGTCCGACGACCTGCCGGCGGCGCTGGCGGGAACCGATCAGCCCACCGATATCCTCCGCGCCCTCGGCGAGCTGGAAGCGGCGTCGGCGGCCCATGCCGACTGGCTGAAGGACTGGCATCTCTACGTGTCTCGGCCGCCTCGGACCTGGCGAGGCCCCGGCGACAGCCGCCGCCCGGCCTCGATTTCGTCGGCAAATTCGATGCCCTGCGCGCCGTCGCTGTTCGGCAAGAGCCCCGAATACGCCGAGATCGCCAAACGCCTGAAGCGGACCTGCGACACAGGCCCAGCGAATCATCCGGTCCGTCGAGACCGATCGGCGGTTGCCGCCCGCCGACTACGACGCGCTGATGCGACGAGGTGCACGCGTTCAATGGCCTGCTGCGGCAATGGCAGAACGATTCGTGGAACCGCCTCGCCAACATCGATCCCCTCACCGGCCTCGGCAACCGCCATGCGATGATGCGCAAGCTCACCATCGAGCGCGAGCGCCAGGCGCGCAACCAGCAGCCGTGCTGCGTGGCCGCTGGTCGATCTCGACAACTTCAAGGACATCAACGACACCCATGGACACGCGGCGGGCGACACGGTTCTGCGCAGCCTGGCGTCGCTGCTGGCGGCCAGCATCCGTCCCTATGACGAAGTGTTCCGTTACGGCGGCGACGAGTTCGTCGTCTGCCTGCCCAACGCCGATACCCGAGGCGCCTGGGCCATCGTCGAGCGGCTGCGGTTGCGGGTGGCGCGCTGGTCCGTGCCGGTTCGCGGCGACGACCGGCTTCGGATGACGGTTTCCGTCGGCGTCGCGCCGCTGGTCCGCGAACGCGAGGTGGAGGCGGCGCTGGACGCGGCGGACCAGGCGCTCTACGCGGCCAAGCGCGCCGGGCGCAACCGCGTTCACGTCCGCGGCACGTAACACCGAATCTCATTGATAGGAACGCATTGTGATCAGATGGTTTCACGCCTACGCTCGGCAGGGGCGCCGCCCTCGCGGTGGACATGCTCGTTCGGCGTCGCCGAAGTGGATGCCGACACCGCCGTGGAGCAGATCATCGAACGCGCCGGCACGCGCTTTACGAGGCCAAGCGAACGGGCCGCGACAGGCTGTGCATCTGGGAAGGTGCCGGCTCGCCCTCGCCTCGGGGCACTCCATGATCAGAGCCCCTATCACTCCGTCGGCAATGGATGGAAGCCCGGTTTGTCGGGCGCGTTCGCCGGACGCGGATGAACCGCCGTCACCTGGGCCGCCGGCGGCCCCTGCCAGCAGGCATCGAGCATTTCGTTGACCGCGTCCCTGGGGCCGGAGAACAGGGCCTCCACCGATCCGTCCCGGCGGTTGCGCACCCAACCGCCGATACCGCGGCTCGACGCCTCGGAAACGGCCCATCCGCGGTACCACACTCCCTGCACACGGCCTTCGATGCGCACCCGGACGGCCTTGTTTTCGTCATCTCCGCTCATCGCGTTTCCTCTTTATGTTAGCGACCGTTCGTCTTGGTCGATCGCGCCAGGAACAGGAAGGCCGCCGCCGATCGGATCTCCTCGCGCAGACTTCGCCGGCGCTCGGCGGCTTCCTCGTCTTCGCCCCAGCGCTCGATCTGATAGCTTTCGTCCAATTGCGAGAGCTCGAACGCCGTATCCGCGTCCACCCGCCCGCTGACCAGCGCCAGCGCGATCACCAACGACCCGCAGGTCTGCATGGCGGTGACCAGGGCCGTCAGCTCCGCATCGCTCAATCCGCCGAGCGCACCGCGCAGCGTGTCGAGAGCCTGCGCCGGCTGATCGAGGGGAATGACCCCCGACGTCACCTCGAGCCTCGCGCCGTGGCTCTCGCCGATCCACTCGACGAGGGGTTGCCAGTCCGCCTCCTGGCGCTCGATGAGATCCGGCGGCGTCTCCGCGCGATAGCACACGAGATCGGCTGGATCGCGTAGGAAAGAGCCTGTTCGACCATGCCTCGCGGTGCGGCCCCGACCCGGTCCAGCGCCGTCGCCGCCAACTGCATCAACGGCATGGTATGGGGTTTGATGGTATCCTCCTGGGCCAGCCACTCTTCGGCGACCGCCGCCGCCAGACGCCTCCGACGACAACGACCAAAGGCGCGCCCGCCGGCGTCTTGACCGGACGGCCATCGAGCGCCACCGAATATCCTTCCGGCGCCGTCGGCCACTTCGGCCGTCTTGTAAAAGCGCTTGCGGCGTCAATGTCATGGCGATGACGCCGCGCCGGTCACCCGTTCCACCGCCTCGGACAGATGGGCAAAGTCGCTGATCACTGCATGGGCGCCGGCCGCCCACAGGTGTTTCTCGTCGTGATAGCCCCACGCCACGCCGACGGCCGACGTACCGGCATTACGCGCCATCTCCATGTCATAGGTGGTGTCGCCGACCATGACCGTCGCGCCCGGAACGGCCCCCACCGCGTCCATGGCGCGCAGCATCATGTCCGGGTCCGGCTTGCTCGCAGCGCAATCGGCGGTCTGCAAGGTAACGAAGCGCTCATGAAGCCCATGCCCGGTCAAGGTCGCGATCAGGCCGCGGTGCGATTTGCCGGTGGCGACCCCCATCAGCCAGCCCGCCGCCTCGAGCGCCTCGAGCGCCTCGAGAACGCCGGGATACAGAGGCTCGCGCACGGCGCCACCGCGGCGCAGGCGACCGAACGCTTCGCGATAGCTTTGGGCGACCCGCTCATGGGCATCCGCGTCGGCAATCGGGAAGCAATTGGGCGACCGCCGGCGTCAACGCCAGGCCGACGACGTGGCGCA
This sequence comes from uncultured Alphaproteobacteria bacterium, assembly GCA_963786305.1. Lineage (GTDB taxonomy): Bacteria > Pseudomonadota > Alphaproteobacteria > Rhodospirillales > Defluviicoccaceae > CAKZLS01. Next base: position 714,953 of record CAWAYL010000014.1, on the reverse strand, counting down.
CCGAAGCCGCCGCCGGTTCGGCCAGGCCATGAGCGGCGAACGCCGCCGCCATGCTCTCGACGATGGAGTGCTGGCTGTCGATCAGGGTACCGTCGCAGTCGAACACGCAGAGCTTGATCATCAGATTGTCCCGAGCGTGCCCCAGCGGTCACCGCTGGCGAGCGTGGGCATCAAACGCACGGCCAGAAATGCAGCACGCGGCCGGAACATATACGTCCCGGCCGCCGAGCGAAAGATTAGGTGCATTATAACGAAGGTCGATGAACGCGGGCGGATGACTGGCGGCCCACATCCTCAGCCGGCCGTGACCTTGATGGTTTTCGACGGTTCGGGCTTGGCCTTGGGAAGGGTCAACGTCAGCACCCCGTCCTTCATGGACGCCTTGATGGCGCCGCCGTCGATGGCGTCCGAGAGGGTGAACGACCGCTCGAAATCGCCCTCCCGATACTCGGCGTGCGTCAGCGGCATGGCCTTCCGGAACGAACGACCGGCAATGCCCGGCAATCGTCAGCTCCCGCTTTTCGAGAGTGACATTGACGCCGTCCTTGTCCACCCCCGGCATTTCGACAGTCAAGATCAGTGCGCTCTCGGTTTCGTGGATGTCGGTGGTCGGAGAAAAAACCGGGACGTCGCGGGTGCCCTGCGCCGGCCGATCGCCGCCCGTCGTCACGCTTGTGCTACTGTCGGTCATCGCTCGGTTCTCCCTTTCATCCCTGGGTGATCTGGATGGTTTCAGGTTTCTCGGTTTCGGGCCGCGGCAATTCAACTGTCAGGATGCCGTTGTTCGTGCTGGCCTTGACCTTCTCCGTATCGACGCCGTACGGCAGCGCGATCGTTCGCGAGAACGGGCCGTAGTGCCGTTCGCGGCGGTGAAAGCTTTCTTCGGGAACATCACCGTCCGGCACGCTCTTGCCCTTGATGGTAAGCGTGTTCTGATGGACGGTGAGTTCGATATTGTCGATGCTCACACCCGGAATCTCGGCGGTCACCGCGACGCCGCCCTCGCCGCGCCAAACGTTAAGGGGAGGAAATTCGCTGGTCGCGCCCCGGTGGGCTCCGCCCGCGCCTCTGTTCATCTCGTCCTGGATCCGGCGAAGCGTCGAAAGCGGGTCCGACCAGAGTTCCAGTCCCGGCGAATACCGTACCATCTGCACCTCCTGCGCCTGTATGTTTTGCGGCCCTGATTTATGTGCGGACATTCACATTCTCAATCCCCGCGATATCGAAAATTTGACACTCCCAGCCCAGGGAATTGCCCTTGATCGCGAACCGCTCAATTCCCAAACTCCACCAAGCACATGAAGGAAAAAAATATGAGAACGAGATGGGCGTTGGTGGCATTGTTGGCGCCGCTGGCGATGGCGGCGCTTCCCTCGCACGCGGATGCGCAAAGCCGCGGCAATGTCGGCGGCTATTCGTCCGGCGCTGCCGTCGGAGGCGGAGTATACGGCGGTGGTCCCGCCAGCCGCCCGGCGATCACCCGGACCGCACCGCTTACCCGGGTGGCGCCAACCGTCCCGAACGCTCCGGCCGTCCGGTCGAGCCCGGCGGTGCCTCCCAACAACCCGGTGACAAATCCGCGCAGTGACATCGGCGGTTCCTATCCAAAAAACAGCGCTATTGTGCTACCGGGAACCCGCGCCACCACGGTCCGACCGGGTTACACCGGCCGCTGACGGCGGGCCGGGAAGTGACGGCGATCACAGGGGGCGGTGTCGATACGCTCTATGGCACTGGATCGGGCAGCGCGCAGCCGCCGCGGGCGCGGAGTTGTTGGATGCCGCAATTCGGCCAAAGGGAAATGGCGACGTCGCCGCTGGAACAGGACGGCGGACGGCCGTAGAACCGGTAGCCGCTGGTGCGCCCACCGCCGCCCTCGCGGGCGAAGGTGTCGCGTCTCCAGCGTTTGTTGGTCATTTCGCCGAGCTTGAGCCCATAGGGCGTCAGCCGTTTCTGAATGGCCGACTCGCAAACAGGCTGGCCGGACGAGCCGGCGTTGAGAAACGGAGAGGTGTCGCACCCCGCCGCGCCCACAAGCATGACAGCAAACACGGCCGCGGCACCGACCCGCAGGGCTGAATATACGCGCATGTTCCGCCTCGTCCGGCTAGAGCACGTTGCGATCGGATCAGGTCGATCCGATCGCAGGTTGATATAAGCTATTAATTCCTGAAGCAAGAAATCCGATCAAGTGATTCCACTTGATCGGATATTGCTCTAGGGGTTTGCCGGCTCCGGCGGGAAGTCGGCGAGGATCGCGTTCACGGTCTCCTGGATTTCCTCGGGCCGGTCGTCGCTGGCGTCGACGATCTTGGTGGCTTGGCCGTTCCACACCGGCTTCTGCGTCTCGGCATCGAACACATCGATGGCCAGGGTGCCCTCGGTGTAGTTGGTGGCCGTCGACCGGCCATAACCAACCCCGCCGCCGCCGACCCCAAAGCCGATGCCGCCGCCGCCGACGCCGATACCGATACCGCCGCCCCGGTCATACCGCCCGGCCCCGCCATAGACACCATAGGGGCGGTAGAAGCCGCCGTAGGGGCCCCAGTGATCCACCCGCACCCGGTCGCGAAGACCGACGGTGAACGCGACGCCGAAGTCCGGCGACGCCTCGTCCTCGACGAAGCCCTTTGCCCTCAGCGCGCGATCGATGGCGTCGTGAATGCGCTGCTGAACCAGCGGACTGACGGTGGGATCGGTGGCGGCCCGCGGCTGCACCATCAACTCGTCGGTGACCCAGGTGTAGGTGCGGTAGCCGGAAAAATCCGCCGCCGGGATCATAATCCGAGCGTGTCGACGTGCTCTCGCAGGCCGCCAAACCCAGCACCACCAAGACGATCCACATCCATCGCATGATCATAGTCCTCGTCTGCTCGCCACCTACTATAACTTACTCCTCCCGCCGCCGGTTCCGTCATCCGTCTTCGGGCGGCTGCTCGACTTTGAGGACCTTGGCGGCGAGCGGGATCGTCCATCCCTGGAGGACCAGCGACGCGATCACGATGATGAAGATCTCGTTGAAGAAATCGACCTGGATCGGTCCCGGACTGATGACCGGGATGATCGCGAGAAAGATCGGAACGGCGCCGCGCAGACCGACCCAGCCGATGAACAGTTTTTCGCGCAGCGAAAACCCCATCCGCGTGAGACAAGACGAGCGTGGCCAGCGGCCGCGCCACGAATATCAGAATGCCGGCGATCAGGAGCGCGTGCGGGATTTCCGCCGGCAGGTCCCGTGGCGTCACCAGCAGGCCCAGCATCAAGAATAGCCCGATCTGGCTGAACCACGCGAGCGCGCCGTGAACGTTGAGAATACGCTCCAACGGCTGCGTGCATCGCGCGCTGACGATAACGCCGCAGATGTAGACGGCAAGGAAACCGCTGCCTCCAAGCTGCGCCGTAATCCCGAAGAGCAGCAGCCCGCCGGAGAGTACGAACACCGAATACAAGCCGGCCGGCAACCGAATATGATTGACCATCCAGACCAGGGCGAACCCGCCGCCGAGACCGAACAGAACGCCCAGCCCGAGTTGGGACACCAGGACCAGCGCCGTCGACCAGCCGAGGCTGGCGAACCCGAAATCGACGATGCCGACGAACACCACGGTCAGGAAAATCGCGACCGGGTCGTTGATGCCCGAACTCCAGCAAGAATCGTCTCCTTGGCGCGGCCCTTGAGGTTGATCGCTCGCTGTTGCAACAGCATGAACGTCGCGGCCGCGTCGGTCGACCCGACCACGGCGCCGGACAAAAGCGCCCGGTCGAGCGGAAAATCGAGTAGCACGACCAAGGCTCCGGCGACGATCGCGGTGGTCAGGCAGACACCGAGGACGGCCAGCGACAGCGACGGCGCCCAGGCCTTCTTGACGTCGCCGAAATGGGTCTCGAGGCCGCCGGCGAACAGGATGATCGCCAGCGCGACACTGCCGATATCATAGGCGAGCTCGAAGTTGTCCCAGTTTATTCCGCCGGGGCCGTCCTCGCCGATCAGAATGCCGATCAACAAGAACAGCAGGAGCAGCGGCGCGCCGGTCTTGAGCGCGATCGGCGACAGCAGAACGCCGACGAAGAACAGCGCCGAGCCGATGATCACGTAGATCTCCATGGCGGACACTTGAACAGCCGCGCATGTGCATGGTCAAGGGATTTAGCTCTTGGCGGCGCGGAGCTTGTCCCAGTATTTCAGGCGCTCGGCGATGTCGCGCTCGAAGCCGCGGTTGCCGGGATGGTAGAGGCGTCGGCGGGGCATGCCGTCGGGGAAATAGTTCTGGCCGGAGAAGCCTTCGGGGGTGTCGGGGTCGTACGCGTAGCCCTTGCCGTAGCCGAGATCGCGCATCATCCGCGTCGGCGCGTTGACGATGTGGAGCGGCGGCATCAGCGAGCCGGTCTCGCGCGCCGCCCGCCTGGCCGCCGCCTCGGCCTTGTAGGCGGCGTTGGATTTCGGCGCCGAGCCCAGATAGATCACGCACTGAACCAGCGCCAGTTCGCCCTCGGGCGAGCCGAGCCGCTCGTAGGCGTCCCAGGCGGCCAGGGCCTGGACCAGCGCCTGCGGATCGGCGAGCCCCACGTCCTCGACGGCGAACCGGGCCAGCCGCCGGGCGATGTAGCGGGGATCCTCGCCACCCACCATCATCCGCGCGAACCAGTAGAGCGCGGCGTCGGTATCCGAGCCGCGAAGCGACTTGTGAAGCGCGCTGATCAGGTTGTAGTGGCTCTCCTGGCCCTTGTCGTAGATCGGCATGCGGTGCTGCACGGCCGCCGCCAGGGCCGCCGGATCGAGCGCCGCGTCCGGCCGGCAGGTCGGCCAGCGCCTCCACCATGTTGAGCAGATAGCGGCCGTCGCCGTCGGCCATGGCGCGGAGCGCCGCCCGCCCGTCGGCGTCCACCGGCAGCGGCCGGCCCAGTTCGGTTTCGGCGCGGGTCAGGATCCGCTCCAGCGCGTCGTCGCCGAGGCGATTGAGCACCAGCACCTGACAGCGCGACAGCAACGGCGCGTTGAGTTCGAACGACGGGTTTTCGGTGGTGGCGCCCACCAGGATGACGGTGCCGTCCTCGACGTAGGGCAGGAACGCGTCCTGCTGGGAACGGTTGAAGCGGTGGATCTCGTCGATGAACAGCAGCGTTCCCCGCCCCACCTCGCGGCGCTTGCGGGCGGCCTCGAACACCTTGCGCAGATCGGCGACGCCGGAGAACACCGCCGACAGCGGTTCGAACGCGAGGTCGGTGTGCTCGGCCAGAAGCCGGGCGATCGTGGTCTTGCCGGAACCGGGCGGCCCCCACAGGATCGCCGATTTCAACCGCGCCGATGCGATCATCCGGCCGATGGGGCCTTCGGGAGCCAACAGATGATCTTGCCCCACCACCGCGTCGAGGCTCTCCGGCCGCAGCCGGTCGGCGAGCGGCCGCGACGCCTCGGTTTCGAACAGGCCGCCTGCCATTTTATCCGTCAACCGTCAGGCGCAGGGTCTTGCCGCCGCGCTCGAGGACGATCCGCCACCGGCCGGCCCGCCGCGCGGTCAGCTTTGCGAAGGATCGCGACGGACCCGATGGTTTCGCCGTTGAGCGCGACGATCATGTCGCCGGGCCGCAAGCCGAGCCGCCCGGCATTGGCGCGCCGGCGCACCTGCAAGATGATGACGCCGGGACGAAACCGCTCCACGCCCAGTTCCTCGGCGAGCGCCGGCGACATGTTGGCAACGACGGCGCCGGCGAAGGGGTGCGGTCCGTCGAGCGCGGCGGTGTCGCGGGCCGGCCGTTCCGGCGGCGCCTGAAGAGCGATGGTGACCGTCTTTTCGCCCCCCTTTCGCCGGTACGTGAGGGACGCACGGCCGCCCGCCGCCAGGGTCGCGATCCGATAGTCGAGAGACTCGGTATCATCGGTGATCCGATCGTTGACGGCGAGGAGCACATCGCCCACCCGGATCCCCGCCCGTTCGGCGGGACCGCCCGGATACACCTGCTCCACCAGCACGCCGGTCGGCCGTTTCATGCCGAGCGAATAGGCGATGTCGGCGGTGACGGTCCGGCCCCACGCGCCGAGCCACGGCCGCACGACCTTGCCGCCCGCCATGAAGCCGGAAACCACCTGGCGCACCATGTTGGACGGTACCGCGAAGCCGATGCCGAGGGATCCGCCGCTTCGCGAGTATATGGCGGTGTTGACGCCGATCAGGCGGCCCTCCACGTCGACCAGGGCGCCGCCGGAGTTGCCCGGGTTGATGGCGGCGTCCGTCTGGATGAAGAAGTTCATGTCGCTGACGCCGACGCGGGTACGCGCCGTTGCGGAGACGATGCCGCTGGTCACCGTCTGGCCGACACCGAAAGGGTTGCCGATGGCGAGGACCAGATCGCCCACCTCGACGTCGTCGGAGTTGCGCAAGGCAAGAAAGGGCAGCCGCTCGCCGCCCGTGTCCACCCGCAGAACGGCGAGATCCGTGCGCTCGTCGGAGCCGATCACGCTGGCATCGAATTCGCGGCGGTCGGCGAGAACGACGGTGATCTCGTCGGCGCCCGCGACCACATGGTGATTGGTCACGATGACGCCTTCGGGATCCACCACGACCCCCGATCCGAGGCTGTTCTGGATACCCGAGCGCGGCGCGCCCTGCCCGAATTCCTGCCCAAATTCCCGGCCGAAGAACCGGCGGAAGAACGGGTCCTGAAACAGCGGCGGGACCGGGCGCTGGCGAACGACCTTGCGGCTGTAGATGTTGGCGACCGCCGGAGCGGCGCGCTTGACGACGGGGGCGAAGGTGAGGTTGATTTGCTGGCGCGAGGCCGGCGCCTGGTCTTCGGCGGCGGCGCCTCCGCCCGGTTGGCCGGACAGCACCAGGGCGACGACGATCAAAGCCGCCCTCGCCAGGATACGCGCCGCGGTCGGGGTCATCCGGTTTTCATCGTCTCCTCTCCGGACGGAAGTCGGGTACGGAAAATCAGGCCGCTTCCGATCTCGGTCGCCTCGCGCTCCTCGGCGAGCCGGGCGAGGTCGGCGGCGCCCTTGGCGTCGGGATCGCGGTCCACCAGCTCGATAACCGCCAACGGTGCGTTGTCGCCGTAGCGGAAGCCCGCCTTGAGCACCCGCGTATAGCCGCCGCTACGCGTCTGGTAGCGCTCCGCGAGCGTGCCGAACAGCTTGCGGACGGTCTCGTCGTCGCGCAGGAACGAGGCGGCTTGGCGCCGCGCATGCAGATGGCCGCGCTTGCCAAGCGTGATGATGCGATCGGCGACCCGGCGCAATTCCTTGGCCTTCGGCACGGTCGTGATGATCTGCTCGTGGGTGAGCAGCGACACCGTCATGTTGGCGAACATCGCTTTGCGATGGGAACTGGTGCGGTTCAGTTTGCGGCCGCTCATACGGTGACGCATGGATGTTTCTCCTTGCTTTTCCGGCCAATGACCGGGGGCGCTCAGTATGGCTCTTCGAGCCGTTTGGCCAGTTCTTCGATGTTCTCGGGCGGCCAGCTGGTGATTTCCATGCCGAGCTGCAGGCCCATCTGCGACAGCACTTCCTTGATCTCGTTCAAGGACTTGCGGCCGAAGTTGGGGGTCCGCAACATGTCGGCCTCGGTCTTCTGCACCAGATCGCCGATGTAGATGATGTTGTCGTTCTTCAGGCAATTGGCCGAACGCACCGAAAGCTCCAGTTCGTCCACCTTGCGCAGCAGGTTCTTGTTGAACGGCAGCTCGTCCTTCTTTTCTTCCTCGACGGCCGAACGCGGCTCCTCGAAGTTGATGAACAACTGCAACTGGTCCTGAATGATGCGCGCCGCCAGCGCGACGGCATCTTCCGGCGTGACCGCGCCGTTGGTGTTGACCTCGAGCGACAGTTTGTCGTGGTCGGTGACCTGGCCGACGCGGGTGTTCTCCACCTTGTAGGCGACCTTGCGCACGGGCGAATACACCGCGTCCACCGGAATCGAGCCGATGGGCGCGTCGTCGGACCGCTCGGTGGCGACCGGGACATAGCCCTTGCCCGCCTCGACGGTCATTTCCATGGACAGACGGGCGCCGTTGTCCATGGTGCAGATCACCAGTTCGGGGTTCAGGACCTCCACGTCGTGACCGGTATCGATCATCGCCGCCGTCACCTCGCAGGGGCCATCGGCCACCAGCGCAATCCGCTTGGGACCCTCGCCGTGCATGCGCAACGCCAGCGACTTGATGTTGAGCACGATATCCGTCACATCCTCGTGCACGCCGGGAATGCTGGAGAATTCGTGCAACACGCTGTCGATCTGGATCGCGGTCACCGCCGCTCCCTGCAGCGACGACAACAGAACGCGCCTCAGGGCATTGCCGAGGGTCAATCCGTAGCCTCGCTCAAGCGGTTCGGCGACAATGGTCGCCAGACGCTTCGGATCGGTCCCCGAAACTACATCGAGCTTCGCGGGTTTGATTAACGCCTGCCAATTCTTTTGGATCACGGGTGCGACCTCACCTTCGGAAAAACTGATCAGGCTCCGGGGTTCGGAGCCTATATTTCAACGATCGGCCCCATTGGGAACCGAACAACCGCGGAAAACGCCCAAAACCGGACGATCTACACGCGGCGGCGTTTCCTCGGACGGCATCCGTTGTGGGGGATTGGGGTCACGTCCCGGATCGCCGTTATGGTGAAACCAATGGACTGCAGCGCGCGCAGCGCCGACTCGCGCCCGGCGCCCGGTCCTTTCACTTCCACCTCCAACGTCTTCATGCCATGCTCCTGGGCCTTCCGCCCGGCATCCTCGGCCGCCACCTGAGCGGCGTACGGCGTCGACTTGCGCGAGCCCTTGAAGCCTTGCCCACCGGCGGACGACCAGGCAATGGCATTGCCCTGCGCATCGGCGATGGTGATCATCGTGTTGTTGAAGGTCGCGCTGATATGCGCAACCCCCGAAGCAATATTTCTGCGCTCGCGTCTCCGAACGCGCTGGGTCCCAGCTTTGGCCATGGACTTACCTTAATTTTCTACTTGGTTGCCTTTTTCTTACCCGCGATGGGCTTCGCCGGCCCTTTACGGGTACGGGCGTTGGTATGGCTTCTCTGACCCCGCACGGGTAAACCGCGCCGGTGTCGCAAGCCCCTGTAGCATCCGAGATCCATCAGCCGCTTGATATTCATCGCCACTTCCCGGCGAAGATCACCCTCGACCTGAAGCTCGGAGTTGATCAGTTCGCGAATCCGCATGACATCGTCGTCCGAGAGATCGTTGACCCGCCGATTGAACGGAATGCCGCCCCTCGTGCAGATATCTCTCGCTGTCTTACGGCCGATACCATGAATATAGGTCAACGCGATCTCGACCTGCTTCTGTGTCGGTATGTTTACGCCAGCAACGCGCGCCACAAGCGCCCCTCCTTGCTCATTTGTTGTGAGACCAGAATGAAATCCAGTTGGAATACAGCCGGCGGATTATAAGCGTCCGCGCCGGCTAGTCAACACGCTGGTTCGAATCAAGTATCGCTCTCAGTTGATCCGTTACTTTATCAATGGGTTCCATGCCATCGACGCGCCGCAACAGGCTTCTTTCCTCGTAGTAGTAGATGATCGGCTCGGTCTCCGTATGATAGGCGGTCAGCCGCTGCCTGACGGTGTCGGCGTTGTCATCGGCGCGCCGGCCAAATCCGTCGATCCGCACACATCGCACACGCCATCGACCTTGGGCCGCTGAAATTCCTCGTGATAGCCGGCGCCGCAGTTGGCGCAGGAAAATCGGCCGGTAATCCGCCGGATCATCGGTTCGTCGTCGACCTCGATGGAAATGATGTGATCCATCTTGAGGTCTTTTTCCTTGAGCATGACGTCGAGGGCCGCGGCCTGCGGCACCGTGCGCGGGAAGCCGTCGAGGATGAAACCGTTTCGGCAATCGTCACGGTCGAGCCGGTCGCCGATAATGCCGATGATCATATCGTCGGGAACCAGCTGGCCGGCCTTCATGATGCCGTCCGCCTTGGTGCCGATGTCCGTCCTGGCCTCGACCTCGGAACGCAGCATCTCACCGGTGGACAGCTGGGCAATGTCGTACGCTTCTTCCAACCGCGTTGCCTGCGTTCCCTTGCCCGCGCCCGGGGGGCCCAAAAGAATCAAGTTCATCGCCGCCTCCCTCGCAACTTCGACTTCTTGATCAAGCCTTCGTATTGATGCGCCAGCAGATGGGATTGAACCTGGGCGACCGTGTCCATCGTCACCGTGACGACGATCAACAGGCTCGTTCCGCCGAAGTAGAACGGCACCGAGAAACGCGAGATCAGGATTTCCGGCAGCATGCACACGAGCGCCAGGTACGCCGCTCCCACCACCGTCAGACGCGTCAGAACCTTGTCGATATATTCGGCCGTATTCTTGCCGGGACGGATGCCGGGAATAAATCCGCCGTACTTTTTCAGATTGTCGGCCGTATCGGCCGGATTGAACACCACCGCCGTATAGAAGAACGCGAAGAACACGATCAAACTGACGTAAATCAACAGATACAGCGGCTGGCCGCGTCCGAGATAGGCCGACACCGTCGTCAACCACTCGGGCCCCTGCCCGGCGGCCAGTTGCAGCACGGTGACGGGCATCAACAGCATGGAGCTGGCGAAAATAGGCGGAATGACGCCGGCGGTGTTGAGCTTCAGCGGCAGATGCGAGCTCTCCCCGGCGGTCATTTTGTTGCCTTGCTGGCGTTTCGGATACTGAATGATGATCCGCCGCTGCGCCCGCTCCACGAAAACCACGAAGAAGATGACGGCCACCGCCGCAACCAGCAGGCCGACGATGAGGGCGGCGGAAAGCGCCCCGGTTCGTCCCAGCTCCAGGGTTCCCGCCAAAGCGCCCGGCAAGCCCGCGACAATGCCCGCGAAGATGATCAGCGAGATGCCGTTGCCGACGCCTCTCGCGGTGATCTGTTCGCCCAGCCACATCAAGAAGATGGTGCCGCCCACCAGGGTGATCACCGTGGTGAACCGGAAGAACCAGCCCGGATCGATGACCGCCGAGCCGCCGGCGCCCGTCATGCCCTCGAGACCGACCGCCAGGCCGTACCCTTGCGCGGCGGTGATCACCACCGTCAGGTAGCGGGTATATTGATTGATCTTCTTGCGGCCGGTTTCGCCTTCCTTCTTCAACGTCTCGAGGCTCGGCACCACCGCGGTCATCAGCTGCATGATGATCGAGGCCGAAATGTACGGCATGATGTTGAGCGCGAAAATGGTCATGCGCCCGAGGGCGCCACCGGCGAACATGTTGAACATGCCGAGGATGCCGCCGGCCTGTCGGTCGAACACGTCGGCGATGACCGTCGGATCGATCCCCGGCAGCGGAATATAGGTGCCCAGACGATAGACGATAAGCGCACCCAGCGTGAACCAGATGCGTTTCTTCAACTCGGTGGCCTTGCCGAAGGCCCCAAAGTTCATGTTCGCGGCAAGTTGTTCGGCCGCAGAGGCCATAATTCGTTCCCCGGCTTACGTCGACGGCGTATCGCTGCCGCCGTCCTCGGTATCCTTCTTCTCGTCCTTGGCGCCTTTGGCGCTCTTTTCGCTTTTCGGGTCGCTTTTCGGGCTCTTCGCGGTCTTTTCGATCTTACCGCTTTTCCCGCTCTTGGCCGCGTTCTCGGAACCGGATTCCGGCGCCGGAGCCGCCTCGGCGCCGGTCACCGTCACGCTGCCGCCCGCCTTCTCCACGCCGGCGATCGCGGCTTTCGACGCACCCGTGACCTTCAATGTCAGCTTGGCCGACAATTCACCATTGCCCAGCAGCCGAACGCCGTCGCGGCGGCGCTTGAACAACCCGGCGGCGCCGAGCGCCGTCTCGTCGATCTCGCCATTGGCGTCGATCTTGCCGGCATCCACCGCCTTCTGCAGGGCGCCGAGATTGATCTCGGCGAATTCCTTGCGCGACGGGTTCTTGAAGCCGCGTTTCGGCAGGCGGCGATAGAGCGGCATCTGCCCGCCTTCGAAACCGACGCGTACGGCGCCGCCGCTTCGCGATTTCTGACCCTTCTGGCCGCGCGCGGCGGTCTTGCCCGTGCCCGAGCCCATGCCTCGTCCGACCCGCTTGCGGGTCTTTGTCGCGCCCGGATTGTCGCGAATTTCATTCAATCTCATCGTTCGAACTTCCGTTACCTAGAGCACCTCAAGAGACGTCCTCGACGCGGACCAGATGGCTGACCTTGGCGATCATGCCGCGCACCGATGGCGTGTCCTCGAGCTGCCGGGCGCGGTTCATCTTGTTCAGTCCAAGGCCGATCAGCGTGGCCCGCTGGTCCTTTTGCCGGCCGATGGGGCTGGCCACCTGCACCACGGTCAGGGTTTTGTCGCTGGATTTCGTCTTAGCCATCGTGTTCAAGCCCTGGCTCGTTCAGCCGCAGCCGCGCCGGCGGTCCCGCCACGGCGCGAGATGATGTCCCCGACCTTCTTGCCGCGCCGCGACGCCACCGATTTCGGCGAATGGCAGTTGTGAAGCGCGGCGAAGGTCGCCTTGACCATGTTGTAGGGGTTCTGGGTGCCGAGCGACTTGGCGACCACGTCCTGAACGCCCATGGTTTCGAAGACCGCCCGCATCGGTCCGCCGGCGATCACGCCCGTACCGGCGGGCGCGGCCCGCACCACGACCTTGCCGGCGCCGAAGCGGCCCTGCATGTCGTGATGGAAGGTTCGGCCATCGCGCAGCGGAACACGGACCATGTTGTGCTTGGCATGATCGGTCGCCTTGCGGATCGCCTCCGGCACTTCGCGGGCCTTGCCCGAGCCGAACCCGACGCGGCCCTTGCCGTCGCCCACCACGACCAGCGCGGCGAACGAGAACCGTCGGCCGCCCTTGACCACCTTGGCCACCCGGTTGATGTGAACGAGCTTGTCGGTGATATCCGAATCTTCGTTCTGCTGGCCCGCACGATCACCGCGCCTGCCGCCTGATGGTTTTCGTGCCATAGATCAAACTCCCTAGAAGGTCAGGCCGGCTTCGCGCGCGGCATCGGCCAACGCCTTTACGCGGCCATGATAACGGTAGCCGCCGCGGTCGAAGACGACGCTCGAGACGCCGGCGGCCAACGCCCGCTTGGCAACCAGCGCGCCCACCTTCTCCGCCGCCTCGGTCGCGCCGCTGTTGCCCACGGTCGCCTTCAACTCGGTGTCCACACTGGAGGCGGCCGCCACGGTGACCCCCTTGCCGTCGTCGATGACCTGGGCGTAGATGTGCTTGTTGGAGCGGAAAACCGACAACCGCGCCCGCCCGCCGGCGAGCCGCCGAAGGCGGTACCGGGTGCGCCGCCGGCGGCGATCATACAATTGCTTTGCGTTGGCCATGGCTTATTTCTTCTTGCCTTCTTTGCGCAGAATCACTTCGTCATCGTATTTGACACCCTTGCCCTTGTAGGGTTCGGGAGGCCGGAACGACCGGATCTCCGATGCGACCTGCCCCACCTTCTGCTTGCTGGGACCGTGAACGGTGATATGCGTCGGATCCGGGCTCTCGATCTTGATGCCGTCCGGAATGGGAAACCGGATTTCGTGGCTATATCCCAATTGCAGCACCAGATTGGCGCCCTGCATCTGCGCCCGGTAGCCGACGCCGTTGATTTCCAGCTTGCGGCTGAACCCCGTATTGACGCCCTTGACCAGGTTGCTGATCACGGTACGGGCGGTTCCCCACATCATGCGGGCGCGCTTGGTGCCGTTGCGCGGGCGCACGGTCACCGACTGCCCCTCCTGGGACACTTCGACGTCGTCCGTGAGCTTCGCTTCCAACTGTCCCAGCTTGCCCTTGGCCGTAACCAGGTTTCCCGCAATACTGAAAGTCACCCCATCGGGGATTTCTACCGGATGTTTGCCAACACGTGACATGGCGGATTTTACACCTTCAAACTTAGAAAACTTTGCACAGCCAAACTTAGAATACTTTGCACAGTACTTCGCCGCCCACATGGGCCTCTCTGGCCTCGGCGTCGGAAATCACCCCGCGCGGCGTGGACAGGATCGAAATTCCGAGACCGTTGTAGACGCGGGGCAGGTCCTTGATCTTGTAATAGACCCGCTGGCCGGGCGTGGAAACCCGGCTGATCTCGCGAATGACCGGCTCGCCCTCATGGTACTTGAGCTCGATCTTCATTTCGTGCACGCCGGTGCGGATCTCGTACTCCGAATAGCCGCGGATGAAACCCTCGCGTTGGAGGACATCGAGAACCCGGGCGCGAAATTGGGACGCGGGCGCGGTCACGGCGTTCTTGCGCGCGCGCTGGCCGTTGCGTATGCGCGTCAGCATATCTCCGAGAGGATCGCTCATCGACATCAGTGTCGTTCCTACCAGCTTGACTTCACCATGCCGGGAATCTGGCCATTCGAGGCAAGATCCCGCAGCGCGATTCGCGAAAGCTCGAACTTCCGGTAAACTCCGCGAGGCCGGCCGGTCAGCCCGCACCGCAGCCGGATGCGAACCGGCGCCGAGTTGCGCGGCAGCTTCGCCAGCTTGAGGTGCGCGTCGAACCGCTCCTCCGGCGAAACGTCCGGGTTCTTGGACAGCGCCTTGAGTTCGGTCCGCTTGGCCGCGTAACGCGCCGCCAGCCGCTTTCTCTTCTTGTTTCTTTCGATCAGGCTTGTCTTAGCCATTCATCGTCTCTCCTGTTTATCCCTCTAGTTGACGAACGGCATATCAAACGCCTTGAGCAATGCTCGCGCTTCGGCATCCGTCTCGGCAGTGCTGCAAATCACGATGTTGAGGCCGCGTATCTGGTCCACCTTGTCATAGCTGATCTCGGGAAAGATGATCTGCTCCTTGACGCCCATGGCGAAGTTTCCGCGCCCATCGAAGCTGCCCTTGGGCACGCCCCGGAAGTCCCGCACCCGTGGCAGCGCGATGTTGATCAACCGGTCGAGGAACTCGAACATCCGGTCGCGCCGCAACGTCGTCATGCAGCCGATCGGCATGCCCTCGCGCAGCTTGAACCCGGCGATGGACTTCTTCGCCTTGGTGATCACCGGCCGCTGGCCGACGATCTGGGTCATGTCCGAAACCGCCGCGTCCACTTTCTTCTTGTCCTGGACGCCGTCGCCGACGCCGATGTTGACCACGATCTTCGTCAACCTCGGGATCTGCATCGGGTTGCGGTACTTGAACTCGTCTTGCATGAGGTCGCGGACCGCGGTTTGATAATGTTCACGAAGCCTTGTCATCTCGTCGATTCTCTACCTGTCGAGGACTTCGCCGGACCGCTTCGCGTAGCGGACCTTGCGGCCATCTTCGAGGAATTTGTAGCCAACCCGCGTGGCCAGCGATGTATCCGGATCCACGTGCGCCAGGTTGGACATGTGGATCGACGCCTCTTTCTCGATGATCCCGCCCATCTGGGTCTGCGACGGACGGGTGTGACGCTTGACCATGTTGACGCCCTGCACGATGGCGCGGTTGGCCTTCGGCATGACCTTGAGTACATCACCGGTCCGGCCCTTGCTGCGGCCGGAAAGAACGATCACGCGGTCGCCTTTCTTGATCTTCGACATCACAACACCTCCGGTGCCAGGGACACGATCTTCATATAGCCCCTGCCGCGGAGCTCGCGAGTGACCGGTCCGAAAATACGGGTGCCGATGGGCTCGCCCTGCTTGTTGATCAGCACGGCGGCGTTGCGGTCGAACCGGATCGCCGAACCATCGCCACGGCGCGTATCCTTGGCGGTCCGCACGACCACGGCTTGAAGTACATCGCCCTTCTTCACCCGGCCGCGCGGAATGGCGTCCTTGACGGACACGACGATCACGTCGCCGACGCCGGCGAAGCGGCGCTTCGAGCCGCCCAAAACCTTGATGCACTGCACCCGGCGCGCGCCGGAATTGTCGGCTACGTCCAGGTTCGACTCTACTTGGATCATCGTGGTCTATCCTTTCGGTCCAGCGTCGGCCCTAGCCGTTTTCCGCGACCACTTCCCAACACTTGCGTTTCGATATCGGCCGGCACTCGCGAATCCGACAGACGTCCCCGGTCTTGAGGGCATTGTTCTCATCGTGAGCCGCGTACTTCTTCGACCGACGGATGAACTTTTTATACAGCGGGTGCATGACCCGGCGCTCGACCTTGACCACGACGGTCTTGTCGGCCTTGTCGCTCACCACGATCCCTTGCATTACTCGTTTGGGCATAAACTCCCCCGTCAGGCCTTCGCCGCGCTGGTTTGGCGCTGGCGCTCTCCAAGAATGGTTTTAATCCCAGCAATGGTCCGGCGAACCTGACGCTTGCGCGCCGTGTTCTCCAGCTGTCCGCTGGCCGACTGAAAACGGAGATTGAACGCCTCCTTCTTCAACGCCAGCAGCTCATCGTTGAGCTGGTCGTCCGTTTTCGCCCGAAGGTCCGCCGCCTTCATCGCCTCAGTCCTCCTCGCCCATGCGCGACACGAAACGCGTGCGCACCGGAAGTTTCGCCGCCGCCAGCCGGAACGCTTCCCGGGCAACCACCTGGGGAACGCCGTCCACCTCGAACATGATCCGGCCGGGCTTCACCTTGCACACCCAGTATTCCGGCGAGCCCTTGCCGCCGCCCATCCGCACCTCGGCCGGTTTCGAGCTGACCGGAACATCCGGAAACAGCCGGATCCACACCCTTCCGGCGCGCTTCATGTGGCGGGTCATGGCGCGGCGCGCGGCCTCGATCTGGCGCGCCGTCACCCGCTCGGGCGTCGTCGCCTTGAGGCCATAGGCACCGAAATTGAGCTCGGTCGCCCCCTTGGCCAATCCGTGAATACGGCCCTTGTGCCGTTTTCGGAACTTCATACGTTTTGGACTGAGCATGATTCTATGCCGTTTTCAATGTCATTGGCGCCAAGGACTCAACGCCCCGTCTGCGATTCCATGGCGCGCTTGTCCATCGCCATGGGGTCATGGGCGAGGATATCGCCCTTGTAGATCCACACCTTCACGCCGCAGATCCCGTACGTCGTCTTGGCTTCGGCCATGCCGTAATCCACGTGGGCGCGCAACGTATGGAGCGGCACCCGCCCCTCGCGATACCACACGGTCCGCGCGATCTCCGCGCCGCCGAGGCGTCCGCCGCAATTGATGCGGATGCCCTGGGCACCCAGCCGCATCGCCGACTGAACCGCCCGCTTCATCGCCCGGCGCGACGACACGCGGCGCTCAAGCTGTTGCGCGATGTTCTCCGCGACCAGTTGCGCGTCGATCTCCGGCTTGCGCACCTCGACGATGTTCACATGGACATCGGACTTGGTGATCTTCGAGAGCTCCTGGCGAAGTTTCTCGATATCCGCGCCCTTCTTGCCGATCACCACGCCCGGCCGGGCCGTGTGAACGGTGATCCGCGCCTTCTTCGCCGGCCGCTCGATCACCACCCGCGACACGCCCGCCTGGGCCAGCCGCTTCTTAATGAACTCGCGTATTTTCATGTCTTCGTGCAGCAAGGGCGCGTAGGCGCGATCGGCGAACCAGCGCGAGTCCCACGTTCTGTTGATGCCAAGTCGAAGCCCGATGGGATTGACCTTCTGCCCCATTACTCGATTTCCTCCCGCTCACGCACCACGACACGCAGGTTGCTGAAAAACTTCTGAATACGCCCGACCCGGCCGCGCGCCCGCGCCTTCCACCGTTTCATCACCAACGCCTTGCCGACGGTGGCCTCGGCGACGAACAACCGGTCCACGTCCAGCTGATGATTGTTCTCGGCGTTGGCGATGGCCGACTGGAGGACCTTTCGAACATCGGCGGCGATGCGCCGTTGCGAAAACTGCAACTCGGCCAGCGCCGTTTCACAGTTCATCCCGCGAATACACGCCGCCACCTCGTTGAGCTTCTGCGGACTGGTCCGGATCTGACGGGCCGACGCCATGGCCTCGTTGTCGGCCAGCGTTCTTTCCGCGGCTTTCTTGCCCATGACTAACCTCTCCTCGCCCGCTTGTCGCCGGCGTGACCGAAGAACGTCCGGGTCGGCGAAAACTCGCCGAATTTGTGGCCGATCATATCCTCCGTCACCATCACCGGCACGAACTTGCGCCCGTTGTGCACGCCGAAGGTCAACCCGACGAATTGCGGCAAAATGGTCGAACGCCTAGACCAGGTCCGAATGACCTCGTTGCGTCTCGATCCCCGTACCTTCTCGGCCTTCTTGAGAAGATAGCCGTCGATGAAAGGTCCTTTCCAAACGGAACGCGGCACCCTTGGAACCTCCTTACTACTACTTGGCTCTGTGACGACGCCGCATGATCAGCGAGTCGGTCTTTTTGTTACTGCGCGTACGCTTGCCCTTCGTGGGCACGCCCCAAGGCGTCACCGGATGGCGGCCCCCGGACGTCTTTCCTTCACCACCCCCATGAGGGTGATCGATCGGGTTCATGGCGACACCGCGCACCGACGGCCTCTTGCCGAGCCAGCGCTTGCGTCCCGCCTTGCCGAGCTTGATGTTCTGCTGGTCCGGGTTGGATACGGCGCCCACGGTCGCCATGCACTCCGCCCGAACCATCCGCAATTCACCGGAATTCAACCGCAACTGGGCGTAGCCCTGGTCCTTGCCGATGATCTGGGCGTAGGTTCCGGCCGAGCGCGCGATCTGGCCGCCCTTGCCGATCTTCATCTCGACGTTGTGAATGATCGTTCCCACCGGGATGTTCTGGAGCGGCAGCGCATTGCCCGGCTTGATGTCCACGCCCCGCCCGGCGGTCACGCTGTCTCCGACTCCGAGCCGCTGAGGCGCGAGAATGTAGGCCAGCTCGCCGTCTTCGTAACGGATCAGGGCGATGAACGCCGTGCGGTTGGGATCGTACTCCAACCGCTCCACCTTCGCCGCCACGTCGAACTTGCCGCGCTTGAAATCGACGATCCGGTAACGGCGTTTGTGCCGGCCGCCGCGGCGGCGGGCCGTAATCCGGCCGGTGTTGTTGCGCCCGCCGTTGCCGTGCAGACCTTCGGTCAGCGACCTTTCCGGTTTGCCCTTCCAAAGAGCCGATCGATCGACCAGGACAAGTCCGCGCCGTCCCGGGGTCGTCGGTTTATGTTGCTTAAGTGCCATGCCTTCTCTCTAGACGCCGGTGGTGATATCGATGGAATGGCCCTCCGCGAGGGTCACGATGGCCTTCTTGATCTCGATGCGCGTGCCCTTGCGGCCACGGAAGCGCTTGGCCTTGCCCTTCTGCCGGATCGTGTTCACGCCTTTGACCTTCACCTTGAAAAGGTCTTCGACGGCCGCCCGGATCTCCGGCTTCGTGGCATCCGGCGCGACGACGAACGTCACCTGGTTGAACGCGCTCAACAATGTCGCCTTCTCGGTGATCACCGGCCGGCGCAAAACCTCGAACTTGCGCTGGCCGCTGACGGTCGTGGTCTGTTTCGGGCGAGGCTTGTTCATGACAACCGATCCACCAGCTTGTCCACCGCCGCCCGGGTCAAAACGAGCTGCTTGTGACGCAAAATGTCGTAAACGTTGGCGCCGCGCGAGGGAAGGACATCGAAACCGCCGATGTTCTTCGCCGCGCGGGAAAAATTGGAATCCAGCGCCTCGCCGTCGATGACCAGCACACCATCCCATCCCAACCTGGCGGCGCTCTGCACCAGCGCCTTGGTCTTGGGCTCCGCGAGTTCGGCCTTCTCGATGATCACCAGTTCTCCGGCTTCACGCTTCGCCGACAGCGCGCTCCTCAGCGCCAGCCGGCGCACCTTCTTCGGCAGATCGTGGGCGTGGTCGCGCGGCCGCGGACCGAACGCCACGCCGCCGCCGCGCTGATGCGGACCCTTCAGCGATCCCTGGCGGGCACGTCCCGTGCCCTTCTGGCGGAACGGTTTCTGAGAAGTGCCGGCCACTTCGTGACGGCTCTTGGTCTTATGGGTTCCGGCGCGGCGCTTGGCAAGCTGCCATTTGACGGCGCGGGCCAGAATATCGGGCCTCACGTCCACGGCGAATACCGCGTCCGCTAGGTCGATGGTCCCGACCGTCTCGTTTTCCAGGTTGACGACGTCACACTTCATGGCCGTCTATTCCTTGCTCTCGTCCGTGGGCTCGGTACCCTCGGCCGGCGTTGCGTCATCCCCGGGTGCCTCGGCCGCCGCCTCCGTAGTCGGGGCGTCGGCGGCGTTCGCGACGGCCGCCGGAAACGGCAGACCGTCCGGCAGCGGCTTCTTGACCGCGTCCTTGAGCAGGATATAACCGCCCTTGGCGCCCGGGATCGCTCCCTTGACCAGGATGAGGCCACGCTCGGCGTCGGTCTCGACCACTTCCAGGTTCTGGGTGGTCACCCGCCGGTCCCCCATGTGCCCGGCCATCTTCTTGCCCTTGAACACCTTGCCGGGATCCTGGCACTGACCGGTGGAGCCAAGGCTGCGGTGACTGACCGACACGCCGTGCGAAGCCCGGAGGCCGGAAAACCCGTGCCGCTTCATGCCGCCCGCGAAACCCTTGCCGATGGATACGCCGGTGGCATCGACGAACTGACCCGCCACGAAATGCGCGACGGACAACTCGGTGCCGACGTCGATCAGAGCATCGTCGCTGACCCGGAATTCGGCGAGCTTTCGTTTCGGCTCGACCTTGGCCTTGCTGAAATGACCGCGCTCGGGCTTGGTGACGTTCTTCACCTTTGCCGTGCCGACACCGAGTTGCACGGCCGTGTAGCCGTTCGACGGATCGGTCCGGTTGGCGACCACCTGGCAGTTGTCCACCTTCAGTACGGTGACGGGCACATGAGCGCCGCTGTCCTTGAAGACGTGCGACATGCCAAGCTTTTGGGCAATGAGTCCGGTTCGCATTTCAAACGGTTCCTAAAGCTTGATCTCGACATCGACGCCGGAGGCGAGATCGAGCTTCATCAGTGCATCCACGGTTTGCGGCGTCGGGTCGATGATATCCAAGACCCGTTTGTGCGTCCGGATTTCGAACTGCTCGCGGGATTTCTTGTCGATATGCGGCGACCTCAGCACGGTGTACTTGTCGATCTTGGTCGGAAGCGGGATCGGGCCGCGAACCTGCGCCCCGGTACGCCGGGCCGTGTTCACGATTTCACGCGCGGACTGATCCAATACGCGATGATCGAACGCCTTGAGGCCTATTCGAATATTCTGGTTTTCCATGCCTTCAGCCCGATTCCCCGGCTGGCCGCCACAACGGCGGCGCCGTCCTTCTTTCCGCTATTCGATAATCTTCGCGACGACGCCGGCGCCGACGGTGCGGCCACCCTCGCGGATCGCGAACCGCAGACCTTCGTCCATGGCGATGGGCTGGATCAGCGACACCTCCATGGAGACGTTGTCGCCCGGCATCACCATCTCGGTGCCGCCGGGAAGCTCCACCGTACCCGTCACGTCCGTCGTCCGGAAGTAGAACTGCGGCCGGTAGTTGTTGAAGAACGGCGTGTGACGCCCTCCCTCCTCCTTCGTCAGGATGTACGCCTCGGCCGTGAACTTGGTGTGCGGCGTAATCGACCCCGGCTTCGCCAGAACCTGGCCCCGCTCGACATCCTCGCGCTTGGTGCCGCGCAGCAGCGCCCCGATGTTGTCGCCGGCCTCGCCCGAGTCCAGAAGCTTGCGGAACATCTCGACGCCCGTGCACACCGTCTTGGTGGTCGCCTTCAGGCCGACGATCTCGACTTCGTCGCCCACCTTCACGATGCCGCGCTCGACCCGCCCCGTCACAACCGTGCCGCGGCCCGAAATCGAGAACACATCCTCGATCGGCATCAGGAACGGAAGCTCCTTCGGACGGTCCGGCTGCGGCACATACCCGTCCACCGCGTCCATCAACGCCAAGATCGAAGCCTTGCCCGTCTCGTCGTTGGTTCCTTCCAGCGCATGCAGCGCCGAGCCCTTGACGATCGGAATGTCGTCGCCCGGAAAGTCGTAGCTCGACAAAAGCTCGCGAAGCTCGAGCTCGACAAGCTCCAGAAGCTCCTCGTCGTCAACCTGATCGACCTTGTTCATGTAAACGACGATCGCCGGAACGCCCACCTGGCGCGCCAGCAGAATATGCTCGCGGGTCTGCGGCATCGGACCGTCCGCCGCCGACACCACCAGGATCGCGCCGTCCATCTGCGCCGCGCCGGTGATCATGTTCTTCACGTAGTCCGCGTGCCCCGGGCAGTCCACGTGCGCGTAATGACGGTTCTCCGTCTCGTACTCCACGTGCGCCGTCGCAATCGTGATCCCGCGCGCCTTCTCTTCCGGCGCCTTGTCGATCTGATCGAACGCCTTGAACTCGGCCCCGCCGGTCTCCGCCAAAACCTTCGTGATCGCCGCCGTCAACGTCGTCTTGCCATGGTCGACATGACCAATCGTGCCAACGTTGCAGTGCGGCTTCGTCCGCTCAAACTTTGCCTTCGCCATCTTTCCTCGCTCCGTCTTCTAGCCTTCGAGGCTCGTCAACCAGCCAGCTTTTGCCGAACGTCCTCGGCAATCTGCTGGGGCACCTCCATGTACCGATCAAAATGCATTGTATATTGGGCCCGGCCCTGACTCATCGAACGCAGGGTATTCACGTATCCGAACATCGTGGCGAGCGGCACCAGGGCGGTTATGACCCGTGCATTGCCACGCTGATCCATGCCTCCCACCTGACCGCGGCGACTGTTCAGATCGCCGATGATATCGCCCATATAGTCGTCCGGCGTCACCACCTCGACCTTCATCACGGGCTCCAGCAGCTTCGGTCCGGCCTTGGCGATGCCTTCGCGGAACGCCGCCCGGGCAGCGATTTCAAACGCCAGCACGCTCGAGTCCACGTCGTGGGAAGCGCCATCCACCAGCCTCGCGCTGAAATCGATCACCGGAAACCCGATCAGGACGCCCGTCTGGCGCGCCGATTCCAGCCCCTTCAAGACACCTGGAATATACTCCTTGGGCACCGAACCGCCGACGACCTTGCTATCGAACACGAAGCCGGAACCGGGCTCGCCGGGCTCGAACTCGAGTTCGATACGGGCGAACTGGCCGGAGCCGCCGGTCTGTTTCTTGTGGGAGTAGTCGATGGTGTAGCGGCTTCGAGATGGTTTCGCGATAGGCCACCTGGGGAGCGCCCACGTTCGCTTCGACGTTGAACTCGCGCTTCATGCGATCGACGATGATCTCGAGATGAAGCTCGCCCATTCCCTTGATCACCGTCTGCCCGCTTTCGATGTCGGACGACACCCGGAACGACGGATCCTCATTGGCCAACCGCGACAAGGCAACGCCCATCTTTTCCTGGTCGGCTTTTGTCTTGGGCTCCACGGCCACCTCTATCACCGGATCGGGAAACTCCATGCGTTCCAAAATGACCTTGCTGCGGGGGTCGCATAGGGTATCGCCGGTGGTGCTGAGCTTGAGGCCCGGCACCGCGAGAATATCGCCCGCCCGCGCTTCCTTGACGTCTTCGCGGCTGTTGGCGTGCATGAGCAGCATCCGCCCCACCCGCTCGGCCTTGTCCTTCACCGAGTTGTAGACTTGCTGGCCACTCTCGACCACGCCCGAATAGACCCGGATGAAGGTCAACGTTCCGACGAACGGGTCGCTCATGATCTTGAAGGCCAGGGCGGCGAAGGGCTCGTCGTCCGAACTCTTGCGCTCGACTTCCTCGTCGGTTCCCGCCATGACGCCCTTGATCGGTGGAACCTCCAACGGCGACGGCAGATAGTCGACGACCGCGTCGAGCAGCGGCTGTACCCCTTTGTTCTTGAACGCCGTTCCACACACCACCGGCACGAAGGCGCCGGCAAGCACGCCGGCCCGGATGCAGCGATGCAGGGTTTCCTCGTCGGGCATCTCACCTTCGAGGTACTTTTCCATCACCGTTTCGTCGTGCTCGACCGCCAACTCCACCATCTGTTCGTGGTACTCGGCCGCCCGCTCGGCTTCCGCCGCCGGAATATCGACATACTCGAACTCGGCGCCAAGACTCTCGTCTTTCCAGACCACGCCCCGCATCCTGATGAGGTCGATGAGGCCGTCGAATTCCGCGCCGGCGCCAATCGGCAGTTGCAACAGGATTGGCGTGGCGCCCAGTCGATCCTTGATCATCTCCACGCAGCGGTAGAAATCGGCGCCCATCCGGTCCATCTTGTTGATGAAACAGATGCGCGGCACGCCGTACTTGTCGGCCTGCCGCCAGACCGTTTCGGACTGCGGCTCGACGCCGGCCACGGCATCGAACACCGCCACCGCGCCATCGAGCACGCGCAGGCTGCGCTCGACCTCGATGGTGAAATCCACGTGCCCCGGGGTGTCGATGATGTTGATCCGATGGTCGCGCCACTGGCAGGTGGTGGCCGCCGACGTGATGGTGATGCCGCGTTCCTGCTCCTGCTCCATCCAGTCCATGGTGGCCGTGCCGTCATGGACCTCGCCGATTTTGTACGACCGGCCGGTGTAGAACAGAATTCGCTCCGTGGTCGTCGTCTTGCCGGCATCGATGTGCGCCATGATGCCGATGTTCCGGTAGCGGTCGAGCGGAGTGATACGAGCCATCGTTTTCTGCGGCCTACCAGGGATTACCAGCGATAATGGGAGAAGGCCTTATTGGCCTCCGCCATCCGGTGGGTGTCTTCGCGCTTCTTGACGGCGGCGCCGCGACCGTTCGCCGCGTCCAGCAGTTCGCCGGCAAGGCGCTCGACCATGGTGTTTTCGGATCGTCTGCGCGACAGGTCGATGGTCCACCGGATCGCCAGCGACAACCGTCGGCTCGCGCGAACCTCGATGGGGACCTGATAGGTCGCGCCGCCGACCCTCCGCGAACGCACCTCGAGCATCGGCTTGACGTTTTCCAGGGCTTCGTGAAACAGCTTCAACGGATCCTGACGGGTTTTCTTTTCCATCACGTCCAGGGCCCCGTACATGATCCGCTCGGCGGCGGACTTCCGCCCTCCGCGCATGAGCCCGTTGGTGAATTTCGTCAGCATCGTATCGCCGTACTTGGGGTCCGGCAAAATCTCGCGTTTCTC
Organism: uncultured Alphaproteobacteria bacterium; assembly: GCA_963786305.1. Classification (GTDB taxonomy): domain Bacteria; phylum Pseudomonadota; class Alphaproteobacteria; order Rhodospirillales; family Defluviicoccaceae; genus CAKZLS01. The sequence continues at coordinate 690,097 of CAWAYL010000014.1, read as the reverse complement.
GGCGGCGCGGCGACGTGACATGTCTAATTCACTCCCTACTTAGGCCGCTTGGCGCCGTACTTCGAGCGCCGCTGACGGCGACCCGAGACACCTTGCGTATCGAGGGAGCCGCGAATGACGTGATAGCGCACGCCCGGCAGATCCTTGACGCGGCCGCCGCGGATGAGCACGACCGAGTGCTCCTGAAGGTTGTGACCCTCGCCGGGAATATAGCTGGTCACCTCGAAGCCGTTCGTCAGGCGCACGCGCGCCACTTTCCGCAGCGCGGAGTTCGGCTTTTTCGGTGTCGTCGTATAAACGCGGGTACAAACGCCGCGTTTCTGAGGCGAAGCCTCCAACGCCGGAACCTTGTTCCGGGTCGGCGGGGACTTTCGCGGCTTGCGAACCAGCTGATTGACCGTCGGCATACTGTCTACGCCCGGAGCTTCACTTCCGGGCACCCTTTCCTTTAGCTTCGTGCGCCGCCGCCAAACGACGTATCCGGTGGCGAAGCGTACACAAAACCCGACCTCCCAACCGCTCAAGCCGGTGTTTGGAGGCGGGCGCCAGTTAACATTTTTTTGTCTCAAGGGCGGCACTGCGTCTGGACTGAAAAGCCCACCACCAGCCCCCCTGCGGAGAGGAGCGCATACTAGGGACGCGCGCCTAACCAGTCAACCCGCAATCAAACCGCCGCCGAACTCAATTCGGCAAAACGCGTTTCCGGCTCTCACGCGACGGCCGCCGGGCGGCGGAATCCCTCGCAATGCCGGCCGCTCCGCAACGGCTTATTCCGCGCTCGAAATCTCGGGCGCGGACACCGGCTCCGGCATCCGCCGGGCCTCGATGCCCTTGGCCGCCTCTTCCTGGCTCTTGAGTTCCGTCATCTCGCTGTCCCGCTTGGACGCCACGCGGCGCAGGTCGTTCATGACACTGCCGGTTCCCGCCGGGATGAGCCGGCCGACGATGACGTTCTCCTTCAACCCCTGGAGGTTGTCGGTCTTGCCGTATACCGCCGCCTCGGTGAGCACGCGGGTGGTTTCCTGGAACGAGGCCGCCGAGATGAACGAGCGGGTCTGCAGGCTGGCCTTGGTGATGCCCTGCAGCAACGGCAACGCCGTCGCCGGCCGTTCGCCGGCCTTGATGGCGGTGTCGTTGACCTCGTCGAACTCGATGCGGTCCGCCTGCTCGCCGATCAGGAACGTGGTGTCGCCCGGGTCGGTGATCTCCACCTTCTGCAGCATCTGGCGGACGATCACCTCGATATGCTTGTCGTTGATCTTCACGCCCTGCAGCCGATAGACCTCCTGGATCTCGGCGGTGAGATAGGCCGCCAGCGCCTCGACGCCCAGAACCTGCAGAATATCGTGCGGCACGGGGTTGCCGTCCATCAGCGGGTCGCCCGGCTCCACGTAGTCGCCTTCCTGAACGCTGATGTGCTTGCCCTTGGGGATCAGGTATTCCCGGGGCTCGCCATCGGCCTCCTCGTCGGTCGGCACCACCACGATCCGGCGCTTGGACTTGTAATCCTTGCCGAACTCCACGCGTCCCTTGATCTCGCTGATGATGGCGTGATCCTTGGGCTTGCGCGCCTCGAACAGCTCCGCCACCCGCGGCAAACCACCGGTAATATCCCGGGTCTTCGCCGATTCGCGGGGAATGCGGGCGAGCACGTCGCCGGCGTAGACCTTCTGTCCCGGCTCCACCGACAAGAATGGCGTCCACCGAGAGGAAGTAGCGGGCCTCGAGACCGTTATCGAGCGTCACCACCTCGCCGGCTTCGTCGCGAAGCGTGATCCTGCGGCTTGAGATCCGATCCCCTTCGGCTGCGATTTCCAGTCGGTCACCACCTTGGAGGCGATGCCGGTGGCTTCGTCCACCAGTTCGGTCATCGAGGTGCCTTCCACCAGATCCATGTAGTTGGCGATGCCCTCCTTCTCGGTGATGATCGGCAGGGTGTAGGGATCCCACTCCACCAGCTTGTCGCCTCGCTCGATTTCCGCGCCGTCCGTCCGCAACAGCTTGGCGCCGTAAGGCAAACGGTGGTGCGCCCTCTCGCGGCCCTGGGCATCGAGCACCACCAGCTCGGCGTTGCGGTTCATGATGACGGGCACGCCCGAGCTGTTCTGCACGGTCTGGCAGTTGCGCAGGCTGACCGTGCCGTCGGCGACGGCTTCGATGCTCGACTGCTCGGCGCCCCGCTGAACCGCGCCGCCGATATGGAAGGTGCGCATGGTCAGCTGGGTGCCGGGCTCGCCGATGGACTGCGCGGCGATGACGCCGACGGCCTCGCCCATGCCGACCGGGGTGCCGCGGGCAAGGTCGCGCCCGTAGCATTTGCCGCAGACGCCGGTGCGGGTCTCGCAGGTCAGGACCGAACGGATCTTGGCCGATTCGAGATCGGCCTCCTCGATGGCGGCGGCCACGTCCTCGTCGATCAGTCCACCGGCCGGAACGAGCACCTCGCCGGTGACGCTGTTGACCAGGTCCTCGGCGGCGCTACGCCCGAGCACCCGCTCGCTCAGCGACGAAACCACCTCGCCGCCTTCGACCACCGGGCGAACGGTGATGCCGTTGGTGGTTCCGCAGTCGAGCTCGATGATGATGCAGTCCTGGGCGACGTCCACCAGGCGCCGCGTCAGGTAACCGGAGTTCGCCGTCTTCAATGCCGTGTCGGCAAGACCCTTGCGGGCGCCGTGGGTGGAATTGAAGTATTCCAGAACGGTCAGCCCCTCCTTGAAGTTGGAGATGATCGGGGTTTCGATGATCTCGCCCGACGGCTTGGCCATGAGGCCGCGCATGCCGGCGAGCTGCTTCATCTGCGCGGCCGAGCCGCGGGCGCCGGAATGGGCCATCATATAGACGGAGTTGATCGGCTCGCCGGGGGCGGTGGTGGAAATGCGCTTCATCATTTCGTCGGCCACCTCGTCGGTGCAATGCGCCCAGGCATCGACGACCTTGTTGTACTTCTCGCCCTGGGTGATCAGGCCGTCCATGTACTGCTGCTCGTACTCCTTGACCTGATCCTCGGTCCGACCGACCAGCGCGACCTTGGTATCGGGCACCACGAGGTCGTCCTTGCCGAAGGAAATGCCGGCCCGCGACGCATAGGTGAAGCCCATGCCCATCATCCGGTCGGCGAAGATCACCGTCTCCTTCTGGCCGCAGTTACGGTAGACCGCGTCGATCACCGCCGAGATCTCCTTCTTGGTCAATAGGCGGTTTACCAGATCCAGCGGCACGTGGATGTTGCGCGGCAGGACCTCCGACAGCAGCATCCGCCCGGGCGTGGTCTCGACCAGCGTACGAACGCGATTGCCCGCCTCGTCCACCGTCCAATAGCGCGATTTGACCTGTGGCATGCAGCGTGACCGCGCCGGCCTCCAGGGCGTGATGGATCTCGCCGACGTCGGAGAAGATCATTCCCTCCCCGGGCTCGCCCTCGCGTTCCATGGTCACGTAATAAAGACCCAGCACGATATCCTGCGAGGGAACGATGATCGGCTTGCCGTTGGCGGGGCTGAGGATGTTGTTGGTGGACATCATCAGGACGCGGGCCTCGAGTTGCGCCTCGAGCGACAGCGGCACGTGAACCGCCATCTGGTCGCCATCGAAGTCGGCGTTGAACGCGGCGCAGACCAGCGGATGAAGCTGGATCGCCTTGCCCTCGATGAGCACCGGCTCGAACGCCTGAATGCCGAGGCGGTGCAGCGTCGGCGCCCGGTTGAGCATGACCGGGTGCTCGCGGATCACTTCTTCGAGGATATCCCAAACCTCGGGACGTTCCTTCTCCAGCATGCGCTTGGCCGCCTTGATGGTGGTCGCCATGCCGTAGAGTTCGAGCTTGGAGTAGATGAACGGTTTGAACAGCTCGAGCGCCATCTTTTTCGGCAGGCCGCATTCGTGCAGCTTCAACTCCGGTCCGACGACGATCACCGAGCGGCCCGAGTAGTCCACGCGCTTGCCGAGCAGGTTCTGGCGGAAGCGGCCCTGTTTGCCCTTGAGCATGTCGCTGAGCGACTTCAGCGGCCGCTTGGAGGCGCCGGCGATGGGACGGCCGCGGCGGCTGTTGTCGAACAGCGCATCGACCGATTCCTGCAACATCCGCTTTTCGTTGCGGATGATGATCTCCGGCGCCCGCAATTCGATCAGCCGCTTGAGACGGTTGTTGCGATTGATGACGCGGCGGTAGAGATCGTTCAAATCCGACGTGGCGAAACGGCCGCCGTCGAGCGGCACCAGCGGCCGCAGCTCCGGCGGAATGACCGGAACCACTTCGAGCACCATCCATTCGGGCCGGGCGCCCGACTCGATGAACGCCTCCATCAGCTTCAGGCGCTTGACCAGCTTCTTGCGCTTGGCCTCCGAGTTGGTCTCCTTGAGCTCGACCCGCAGCGTGGCGCGCTCGGCCTCCAGATCGATGGCCTTGAGCATCTCGCGGATGGCCTCGGCGCCGATGCCCACCGAGAAGGCGTCCTCGCCATATTCCTCGACGGCTTTCTGGTACTGCTCCTCGTTGATGGTTTCGCGGATCTTGAGCGGCGTCAGGCCCGGCTCGACGACCACGTAGCCCTCGAAGTACAGGACCTTCTCCAGATCCTTCAGCGTCATGTCCACCAGCAGCCCGATCCGGCTCGGCAGCGACTTCATGAACCAGATGTGCGCCACCGGCGACGCCAGCTCGATGTGTCCCATGCGCTCGCGGCGGACCTTCTGAAGGGTGACCTCGACGCCGCATTTCTCGCAGATGATGCCCTTGTACTTCATCCGCTTGTATTTGCCGCACAGGCACTCGTAGTCCTTTACCGGACCGAAGATGCGGGCGCAGAACAGCCCGTCGCGCTCCGGCTTGAAGGTGCGGTAATTGATGGTCTCGGGCTTCTTGATTTCACCGAACGACCAAGACCGAATCCGCTCGGGGCTGGCGATGGATATCTGGATCTCGTCGAACCGTTGGGTCCCACCGACCTGGCCGAAAATTCTCAGAAGCTCATTCATCAAGTCATCTCCTCGTACCAGCGATTCAAGCGTGCGGCGTCCGTCGCCGGATCAGTCGAGTTCTACATTGAGGCCAAGGGACTGCAGTTCCTTGACCAGCACGTTGAAGGATTCCGGAACCCCGGCCTCGAAGGTATCGTCTCCGCGAACGATGGATTCGTACACCTTGGTGCGGCCGGACACGTCATCGGACTTCACCGTGAGCATTTCCTGCAACGTATAGGCGGCGCCGTAGGCCTCGAGCGCCCAGACCTCCATTTCGCCGAACCGCTGTCCGCCGAACTGGGCCTTGCCGCCGAGCGGCTGCTGCGTCACCAGAGAGTAGGGTCCGATGGACCGGGCATGGATCTTGTCGTCCACCAGGTGATGCAGCTTGAGCATGTAGATATAGCCCACGGTCACCTTGCGATGGAACGTTTCCCCGGTTCGGCCGTCCTGGAGAACCACCTGGCCCGACGTATCCAGTCCCGCCTGCGACAGCAGATCGACGATGTCGCTCTCGCGCGCACCGTCGAACACCGGCGAGGCCACCGGGACGCCGTGCTGCAGGTCGCCCGCCACCCGCACCAGGGCATCGTCGTCGAGACCGCCGAATTCCTGTTGATAGTTCCGGTCGCCGTAGATATTGCGCAGCGTGTCCCGAAGCTCCGTGGTTTCTTTCGCTTTCTGGCGGATCGACGTCAGCAGCTCGCCGATCTTGGCGCCGAGGCGCGCGCTCGCCCACCCGAGGTGCGTTTCCAGGATCTGGCCGACGTTCATGCGCGACGGCACGCCCAACGGATTGAGGACGATATCGACGGGCGTTCCGTCATCCACGTAGGGCATGTCCTCGATGGGAACGATCTTCGAAATCACACCCTTGTTGCCGTGACGCCCGGCCATCTTGTCGCCGGGCTGCAGCTTGCGCTTCACCGCGACGAAGACCTTGACCATCTTCATGACGCCGGGCGGCAGATCGTCGCCGCGCTGCAGCTTCTCGACCTTGCTTTCGAACCGCTGCTCGAGGCGCGAGATGCTCTCCTCGAACGACGTTCTCAACGCCTCCACGTCGGTCATCACCTTATCGTCGGCGACCGCGATGCGGGACCATTGACCGGGGGTGAATTCGCCGAGCAAGGGCTTCGTCGACGACCACGCCCTCTTTCATGCCCTTGGGGCCGCTGACCACCGTCTGCCCGAAAATCAGATCCTTGAGCCGGGGATAGAAGCTGCGCTCGAGAATGGCGCGTTCATCGTCGCGGTCCTTGGCCAGCCGCTCGATCTCGGAGCGTTCGATCGCCATGGCGCGGGCGTCCTTCTCGACGCCCCGGCGTGAAAACACGCGCACTTCGAGCACCGTCCCGGTCACCCCGGGCGGCACCTTCAACGAGGTATCGCGGACGTCCGCGGCCTTTTCGCCGAAGATCGCCCGCAGCAGCTTCTCCTCCGGCGTCATCGGCGTTTCGCCCTTCGGCGTCACCTTGCCCACCAGGATATCGCCGGGCTTGACCTCGGCGCCGATGTAGACGATGCCGGCCTCGTCGAGGTTCTTGAGCGCTTCCTCGCCGACATTGGGAATATCGCGGGTGATTTCTTCCTGGCCCAGCTTGGTATCGCGGGCCATGACCTCGAATTCCTCGATGTGGATCGAGGTGAACACGTCGTCGCGGACCATGCGCTCCGAGATCAGGATCGAGTCCTCGAAGTTGTAGCCCTGCCACGGCATGAACGCCACCAGGACGTTGCGCCCGAGCGCCAGCTCGCCCTGATCGGTCGACGGACCGTCGGCGATGATGCTGCCGGCCTGAACCACCTCGCCCACCTTGACCAGCGGCCGCTGGTGGATGGTGGTGTTCTGGTTGGAGCGCTGGAACTTCAGAAGATTGTAGATGTCGACGCCCGACGCCGAATGGGATGTCTCCTCGGTCGCCCGGATGACGATACGGGTGGCGTCCACCTGATCGACGGTCGCCCGACCGCCGCGCGACGATGGTCGCGCCCGAATCGCGGGCCACGGCGGCCTCCATCCCGGTGCCGATGATCGGGGCCTCGGCGCGGACCAGCGGCACCGCCTGGCGCTGCATGTTCGAGCCCATCAGCGCCCGGTTGGCGTCGTCGTTCTCGAGGAACGGAATGAGCGCCGTCGCCACCGACACCAGCTGCTTCGGCGAAACGTCGATGTAATCGATGTCTTCGGGCCGCGACAGCATGAAGTCGTTGCCGCTGGCGGCAGCTGACCAGGTCGGAGGCGAAGCGGTTCTCGTCATCCAGCTCGGCGTTGGCCTGCGCGATGGTGTAGCGGCCCTCTTCCATCGCCGACATGTAGACGACCTCGTCGCTGACCTGGCCGTCCTCCACCCGCCGGTAGGGCGTTTCGATGAAGCCGTACTTGTTGACCTGGGCGAACGTGGCCAACGAGTTGATCAGACCGATGTTCGGCCCTTCCGGCGTTTCGATGGGGCAAATGCGCCCGTAGTGCGTGGGGTGGACGTCGCGGACCTCGAACCCGGCCCGCTCGCGGGTCAGGCCGCCCGGCCCGAGAGCCGACAGCCGCCGCTTGTGGGTGATCTCGGACAGCGGATTGGTCTGATCCATGAACTGACTGAGCTGGGACGATCCGAAAAACTCCCGAACGGCCGCCGCGGCCGGCTTGGCGTTGATCAGTTCCTGCGGCATGACCGTATCGATGTCGACCGAGCTCATGCGCTCGCGGATGGCCCGCTCCATGCGCAACAGGCCGATGCGGTACTGGTTCTCCAGCAGCTCGCCGACCGATCGCACGCGGCGGTTGCCGAGATGGTCGATGTCGTCGATTTCGCCGCGGCCATCCTTGAGATCCACCAGCACCTTGACGACCGCGAGGATGTCCTGCTTGCGCAACACCCGGATCGGAGTCGTCGGTCTCGAACCCGAGGCGGGCGTTCATCTTGACGCGGCCGACGGCGGACAGATCGTAGCGCTCCGAGTCGAAGAACAGCCCGTTGAACAGGGCCTCGGCGGTTTCGATGGTGGGCGGCTCGCCCGGGCGCATCACCCGGTAGATGTCGAACAGCGCTTCCTCGCGGGCGGAATTCTTGTCCACCGCGAGGGTGTTGCGCATGTAGGGACCGACGTTGATATGGTCGATGGCGAGGGTGCGGATCTCCTGGACGCCGATGTCCTTGAGGGCGGCGAGCGACTCCTCGGTGATCTCGCCGCCGGCTTCCACGTAGATCTCGCCGGTCTCCTCGTTGATCACGTCTTCCGCCACGTAGCGGCCGACGAGGTCCTCGTCGGGCACCAACTGGTCCTTCAAGCCCCTCTCATCGAGATCGCGCAGCAGCCGCGGCGTCAGCTTCGCGCCCGCGTCCGCCAAATGCTCTCCGGTATTGGCGTCGATCAGGTCGCGGGTCAACTTCAGGCCGCGCATGCGCTCCGGGCGGAACTCCGTCTTCCATCCCTCGCCGACGGACGTGAAGGTCACCTTTTCGTAGAAATAGTCGAGGATCTCCTCGGGCGACAGGCCGGTCACCTCGTCGGCGTCCAGCGACCGTCCCTCCACGGCCCGTTCGGCACGCAGCCGCTCGGTGTCGTTGCCGTCGAGCGCCATGAGCAGGGTCGTCACCGGCAGCTTGCGGCGGCGGTCGATGCGGACGAACACGAGATCCTTGGCGTCGAACTCGAAGTCGAGCCAGGATCCGCGATAGGGAATGACCCGGGCCGCGAACAGGTACTTGCCGGACGAATGGGTCTTGCCCTTGTCGTGATCGAAGAACACGCCCGGCGAGCGGTGCATTTGCGACACGATCACGCGCTCGGTTCCATTGACGACGAAGGTGCCGTTATCGGTCATCAACGGCATGTCGCCCATGTAGACGTCCTGCTCCTTGATGTCGCGGATGGAGCGCGCGCCCGTTTCCTCCTCGATGTCCCAGACCACCAGGCGCAGGATCACCTTCAGCGGCGCGGCGTAGGTCATGCCCCGCTGCTGGCATTCCTCCACGTCGTATTTCGGATCCTCGAACTCGAACCGCACGTACTCCAGCGTACCCCGGCCGGAGAAGTCCTTGATCGGGAAAACCGACTTGAACACCTCCTGAATGCCCACGTCGAGACGCTGTTCCTCCGGCACTTCGCGCTGCAGGAAACCGTCGTAGGACCGCTTTTGCACCTCGATGAGATTCGGCATGGGCACGGCCGCCGCAATCCGGCCGAAATTAATCCGTACGGGCTTGCAACCCGAAAACATAATCGCCATCGATGATCCTCATTCTTGGATTTCGCCGCTTGACCGCTTCCAAAGCCGACCGCCGCAGCCCGTTCGGAAACGCCACCAGATTATGTGTGGATGAGAAACCGAGCAAAGCGCACCGCTCGAACAGACATCCACACGCATCTTCCGCATCTGCTGTCCCGGCCGCGGCATGGCCTATACGGGCAGAGACGAGAGAAAACCGTGCCGCCGGCAAAGGCCGACGGCAGCGATTTTTTTCACTTGACACCTGATATAACGATCGTGACCGCAAATACCAAGCTTCGCGATTGCAATTGCGCTCACTTTATCTCGACTGAGGCGCCGACGGCTTCCAGCTTGGTCTTCATTTCGTCGGCTTCTTCTTTCTTGCAGGCTTCCTTTACCGTCGCCGGCGCCGACTCGACGAGATCCTTGGCTTCCTTGAGGCCGAGGCCGGTCATCGCCCGGACTTCCTTGATGACATTGATCTTCTTGTCGCCAACCGAGGCGAGAACCACGTCGAATTCGGTCTTTTCCTCGGCGGCCTCGGCGTCGGGCGCCGCGCCTGCCGCCGCTACGGCCGCGACCGGAGCCGCGGCGGAAACGCCCCACTTCTCTTCCAACATCTTGCTCAGTTCCGCCGCCTCGATAACGGTGAGGCTGGACAGGGTATCGGCGATCTGTTCCAAATCGGCCATTGCTTCTTTCTCCTTGGCTTAAACTCTAGGCGTGTGACATCAGCTTGACTGTTACTCGGCTGGCTGCTGGTCCGCGTGGGCGGCGAGGACACGGGCGATTTGTCCGGCCGGGGCCTGCAACACGCCCGCCACCTTCGTGGCCGGTGCATTGAGGAGACCGACCAGCTTGGCCCTGATCTCGTCCAGCGACGGCAGGGTCGCCAGGGTCTTGACGCCGTCGGCATCGAGAACCTTGTCGCCAAGCCCGCCGCCAAGCAATACGAGCTTGGGATTGGATTTGGCGAAATCCGCCGCCACCCTCGGTGCCGCCACCGGGTCCTCCGAGTATGCGATCGCCGTCGGCCCGGTAAACAAGTCCGACAGTTCCATGTAGGGCGTGCCATCGAGCGCCAGACGGGTGAGCCGGTTCTTGGTGACCTTGAACTCGGCCCCTTGCTCCCGCATCTTGACTCGCAGCGCGCTTATCTCGGCGACTGTCAATCCTGTATAATGGGTAACGACGACGACAGCGGTTCCGCTGAACGTCTGGTGCATGTCCGCAACCAGTTCTTCCTTTTGCGTTCGGTCCACCGCTTATCTCCGTCTTGGAGCAATCTCCGTTCGAGTGGAAACACTCGGTCGGATTTATTTGCTCACAACCAATGGATAACCCGTGCCGTTCGCAAAACCGAAGCGGCGGCGGGCGTCCGTCGAAAAGCCCCCCGCGCGACCCCTCGGGGATCGCGCCGGGAACTGCTTTTCCTGTCCGGTGCGCCGCTCGCCGATACCCGAGAAAGGTCAACGCGCAACTTGCTTTCACACCGTCTGTGCAGGCGAATGGCTCTTTACGCCGGAACGGAACATGGTCCCCGAACCGGCACCTGCAGTCTTGGACAGGTCGGAACGGACCGTCGGGCCCGCTCCCTTCACCGCTTGATGCGCACGCGCGCCAAGACGGCAAATCTCTAGATCGCTAGATCCTACTCCGTGACACTGGCAAGGTTCAGCTTCAGTCCCGGCCCCATGCTGGAGCTGAGGCTGATGCGCTTGAGATAGGTTCCCTTGGCGCCGCTCGGCTTGGCCTTCACGACAGCGGCGATGAAGGCGCGGATGTTTTCGGCGAGCACGCTCTCGGAGAAACTGAGCTTGCCGACGCCGCCATGAATAATGCCGGCCTTTTCGACGCGAAACTCCACCTGACCGGCCTTGGCCGCGCTTACCGCCGCCGCCACGTCCATGGTCACCGTTCCGAGCTTGGGGTTCGGCATCAGCCCGCGCGGGCCGAGGATCTTGCCGAGCCTTCCGACCACCGCCATCATGTCGGGGGTCGCGATGCAGCGATCGAAGTCGATCTGGCCTTTCTGGACCTGATCCATCAGGTCCTCGGCGCCGACGATATCGGCGCCGGCCTCTTTCGCGGCTTCCGCCTTGTCGCCCTTGGCGAACACCGCGACACGCACTTCCTTGCCGGTGCCGTGGGGTAGCGAAACCATGCCGCGGACCATCTGGTCGGCGTGACGCGGGTCTACCCCCAGGTTCATGGCGACCTCGACGGTCTGATCGAACTTGGTGGCGTCCACGCTCTTGATGACGCCGATGGCGTCGCCGAGATCATAGTGCGTTTCGCTGTCGATTTTTTCATAAGCGTTACGCAGCCGCTTGCCCTGCTTAGCCATAGCCTTACTCCACCACTTCGATGCCCATGGACTGGGCGGAACCGGTAATCATGTTCACGGCGCCGTCGAGATCCTTGGCATTGAGGTCAACCATCTTCTGCTCGGCGATCTCCTTGACCTGAGCCACCGTCACCTTGCCGATGGTTTCACGTCCCACGGTGGCGCACCCCTTGCTCACGCCCGCGGCCTTCTTGAGCATGAAACTCACGGGCGCCGTCTTGGTGACGTACGTGAACGTCCTGTCGGCATAGGCGGTGATCACCACCGGAACCGGCATTCCCTGCTCCAGGTTCTGGGTCGCGGCGTTGAACGCCTTGCAGAACTCCATGATATTGAGACCCGCCTGGCCCAGCGCGGGACCAATCGGCGGCGACGGGTTCGCCTGGCCCGCCGGGACCTGCAGCTTGATGTATCCTTTTATCTTCTTCGCCATTTTTGTTCCTCAATCAAAGCTGCCCGATCTGGGCCCCTGCGGGCACTGCCCCGACATCGCGTGGGCATCGCCACGTCGCGGGTTCCCATCGGCCGGACCGCGGACTTCGCTAAACTTTCTCCACCTGAGAATATTCGAGCTCCACCGGGGTCGACCGGCCGAAGATCGACACCGCCACCTTCACCCGCGCCCGGTCCTCGTCGACGTCTTCCACCAACCCGCTGAACGAGTTGAACGGGCCGTCGCAGACGCGAACCTGCTCGCCGATCTCGAAGACGATCGCCGGCTTGGGCCGGTCGATCCCGTCTTGGACCTGCTGCATGATCCGCAGGGCCTCGGCCTCGCTGATCGGCGTCGGCCGTCCGCGGCCGCCCAGGAACCCCGTCACCTTCGGTGTATTCTTGACCAGATGCCACGTGTCGTCGGTCATGTCCATCTGCACCAGGACATAGCCCGGAAAAAACTTGCGCTCGGCGTTGACCTTGGCGCCGCGGCGTACTTCCACCACTTCCTCCACCGGCACCAGCACCTTCAGGATGCGCTCCTCCATGCCGGCCTGCCTGGCCTGCTCCTCGATGGACTGGGCAACCTTGCGCTCAAATCCCGAATAGACGTGAATGACGTACCATTGAGGCATCACCGGCTCTAGACTCCCACATTCAGCAAAAACCGGACCCCGATGGAAAGCAACTGATCGACGATCAAGAAGAAAATCGACGCGAGGATCACCATCAGAAAAACCATTCCGGTCGAGATGGCTGTTTCCCGGCGGGTGGGCCACGTCACCCGGGCGGTCTCCTGGCGGACTTCGCGGAAAAATTGGATTATGTTCGTCTTTGCCATCGATCTGTTCATTAGAATGGCAGGGGCAGCAGGGTTCGAACCCGCGACCTGCGGTTTTGGAGACCGCCGCTCTACCAGCTGAGCTATGCCCCTAGTCCGTTCAATTACTCTCCTTGTCCGGGCGCCCCGATGCGGGAAGCCCCATGCTATTCGATAATCTTGGCGACGACGCCGGCGCCGACGGTGCGGCCACCCTCGCGGATCGCGAACCGCAGACCTTCGTCCATGGCGATGGGCTGGATCAGCGACACCTCCATGGAGACGTTGTCGCCCGGCATCACCATCTCGGTGCCGCCGGGAAGCTCCACCGTACCCGTCACGTCCGTCGTCCGGAAGTAGAACTGCGGCCGGTAGTTGTTGAAGAACGGCGTGTGACGCCCGCCCTCCTCCTTCGTCAGGATGTACGCCTCGGCCGTGAACTTGGTGTGCGGCGTAATCGACCCCGGCTTCGCCAGAACCTGGCCCCGCTCGACATCCTCGCGCTTGGTGCCGCGCAGCAGCGCCCCGATGTTGTCGCCGGCCTCGCCCGAGTCCAGAAGCTTGCGGAACATCTCGACGCCCGTGCACACCGTCTTGGTGGTCGCCTTCAGGCCGACGATCTCGACTTCGTCGCCCACCTTCACGATGCCGCGCTCGACCCGCCCCGTCACAACCGTGCCGCGGCCCGAAATCGAGAACACATCCTCGATCGGCATCAGGAACGGAAGCTCCTTCGGACGGTCCGGCTGCGGCACATACGAATCCACCGCGTCCATCAGCGCCAAGATCGAAGCCTTGCCCGTCTCGTCGTTGGTTCCTTCCAGCGCATGCAGCGCCGAGCCCTTGACGATCGGTATGTCGTCGCCCGGAAAGTCGTAGCTCGACAAAAGCTCGCGAAGCTCGAGCTCGACAAGCTCCAGAAGCTCCTCGTCGTCAACCTGATCGACCTTGTTCATGTAAACGACGATCGCCGGAACGCCCACCTGGCGCGCCAGCAGAATATGCTCGCGGGTCTGCGGCATCGGACCGTCCGCCGCCGACACCACCAGGATCGCGCCGTCCATCTGCGCCGCGCCGGTGATCATGTTCTTCACGTAGTCCGCGTGCCCCGGGCAGTCCACGTGCGCGTAATGACGGTTCTCCGTCTCGTACTCCACGTGCGCCGTCGCAATCGTGATCCCGCGCGCCTTCTCTTCCGGCGCCTTGTCGATCTGATCGAACGCCTTGAACTCGGCCCCGCCGGTCTCCGCCAAAACCTTCGTGATCGCCGCCGTCAACGTCGTCTTGCCATGGTCGACATGACCAATCGTGCCAACGTTGCAGTGCGGCTTCGTCCGCTGAAACTTTGCCTTCGCCATCGTACCTGCTTCTTTCCAACTCGAGAGAAGAAAACATCAAGCTAACGAATTACCTAACATGCCGCCAATCCAGATCTGTCGCCAATCCAGGGAGACGAAACACACGGGATTGGAGCGGGTGAAGGGAATTGAACCCTCGTATGAAGCTTGGAAGGCTTCCGCTTTACCACTAAGCTACACCCGCAGCCAAGCACTCGACAGGTTCGCCTCCGCCCCAGCGGATGGTGGAGGGGGTTGGATTCGAACCAACGTAGGCGTGCGCCAACGGGTTTACAGCCCGTCCCCTTTAGCCACTCGGGCACCCCTCCGGTACGCCGCCAGCATCGGCCAACCGACAGAACGAGCGCTTGCTGATATGGCTTTTGCAGACACTTGTCAACGGCCAAAAAAACAATAGGATCCATGTCCCTCGTCACCACGACGAAGCACAGAGACTTTCGAAAAAATTCTTTAATTGCGGAATGGTACTGGCCTCCATGGCAAAACGCAAGCCTCGCGCCCCCACTCATCGACGCCGCTCGGGATCCTCGAAACCGTCGTCCGGCGGACATTCGGGCCTCTGGCTCTATGGCTGGCACGCGGTTCTGGCGGCGCTCGCCAATCCCGAGCGCAACTGCCGCCGCCTGATGGCCGCCGCCGGCGCCGCCGACCGGTTGAGCGAGATGGCCGCCGCGCTGGAGACCGCCACGCCCCCGGTGGAGATCGTCGACCGCCGCGATCTGGAGGCGGTCCTGCCGGCCGGCGCCGTGCACCAGGGCGTCGTGGTCCAGGCCGACCCGCTGCCGACGCCGGAGTTCAAGGCCCTGCTCCAGGAGCTGGCGGAACGTCCCGACAGCCGGCTGGTGGTGCTCGACCAGGCCACCGATCCCCGCAACATCGGCGCCGTTCTGCGCTCGGCCGCGGCTTTCGGCGCCCGGGCGGTGATCATGCAGGACCGCCATGCCCCGGACGCGACGGCGGCGCTCGCCAAGGCGGCGTCGGGGGCGCTGGAGACGGTTCCGCTGGTCCGCGTGGTCAACATCGCGCGCGCGCTGCGGGCCATGAAGGAAGCCGATTTCTGGTTGCTCGGTCTCGATGGCGGCGCCGAGACACCGCTCGCCGGGGCCGGTCCCGGCGGCCGGGTCGCCCTTGTGCTCGGCGCCGAGGGCGGCGGCTTGCGGCGGCTCACCCGCGAGGCCTGCGACGCGCTGGTGCGCATTCCCATCGGCGCCGCGGTGGAGAGCCTCAACCTGTCCACCGCCGCCGCCATCGCGCTCTATGAACTGGCCCGCGACGAACTGGCCCGCGACCCGTCGTGACATTCACGGAAGATCTCCGAGGTATTTTTTGCTAGTCTGGAACTCATGATCACAAACGTTCGCCGAATTGCTGGATCCGGTCGCGCCGGAGACCTTCATGGCCGAAATCTATGGCCGCAAGCCCCTGCATATTCCGGGCGGCGCCGACAAGTTTTCGGCCATCTTGTCGTGGGACGGATTTACCGAGCTGCTCGACATGGCGGGAATCTGGACCGCGGCGTCGCTCAAGATGAAGCTGGACCGCCGCGACGTGCCGCCGCAGCTCTATTGCACCCGCACCGTCGACCGCAACCAGCAGAACACCTGGCAGCCCATCCCCGCCAAGGTCAGCGAATTCGCCCGGCGCGGCGCCTCGCTGGTCTGCAACGAGATCGAAACGCTGACGCCCGGGCTTCGCGCCGTCACCCGTGTCCTCGAGGAAACCTTCAGCGGGCGCGCCAATTGCAATCTCTATTGTTCGTGGAAGGATCGCCAGGCCTTCGACTCGCATTACGACAAGCACGAGGTGTTCGCCCTGTTTCTCGAGGGCGAAAAGCGCTGGCGCCTCTACGAAGGGCGGATCGACAACCCGATCCACCATGCGATGTTCGCCAACCAGACGCAGGACTACCTGGATGCGCACAAGGGCCGGGTCGCGGCGGAAATCACCACCCGGCCGGGCGATCTGCTGTACATCCCGCGCGGCCAGTTCCACGACGCGCTCGCCACCGACCAGGCCTCGCTGCACGTGACCTTCGCGCTCGCCGTCCCCAACGGCTTGATGCTGCTCACCGATGCGTGGGAACGCGCGGCCGCCGATCCGCTGTTTCGCGCCGACCTGCCGGCGCCCGGCGCGCCCGGATGGCGAAGCCGAATTCGCCGACCATCTCGAAGCGCTCGGGTCTGCCTTCGCCGCATTGATCAGCGGCCCCGCCTTCGTGGAGCGCGCCCGGCACCTGCGGAAGGCCTATCCGGTCCGCCGGCACGTCTACGATCTTCCGTCACCGCGCGGCGAGGCTGCTTTCCGCGTTCGCGACGACGCGCCCAAGCTCGTGCGCCGGGGACCCGAGTGGATGCTGAAAGGCGGCAATGGCGCCGTCCCGGTCAGCACCGACGAGCGCGATTGGATCGCCTGGATCGCCGAGCGGCCGCACTTCTCGGAAGGCGACCTGGCTGGCGCTTTCCCCAGCCTCGGCGACGCCGAGCGGGTTCGCTTTCTCGACGAGATGACCGGGCATGGCGTGATCGAGGCGGTGTGAGCCTCGCGGCTTATTTGGGGTTCACACTGGGCGTTTAAGCAATTGGAAACGGGTGCTGGGCTACTGTCGGGGCTCGTGTCTCAATGCAAAAGCCCGCATCCCACCCCTGCCGTCGAGTTGAGCGCTTGAAAGCCAAAAGATCACGATCCTCGACCGCCCCCGCCGGCGGCGCCCGCAACTCCCGGCCGGGCGCGCGTCCCAGCAAGGCCCTGTCCCTGGCGATGGGTTTGCACCAGGCCAAGCAGTTTTCCCGCGCCGAGGCGCTTTACCGCCAGATCCTCGGATCCAACCCGCGTCACGCACGACTGCCTCCACAATCTCGGCATTCTGGTGTTTCAGACGGGGCGGGCGGAAGAAGCGGTCGCGCTCCTGAAGCGAGCGGCCGAGGCGGCGCCGGCGTCGGCCGAGATCGGCAACACGCTCGGCAACCTGCTCGAAAGCCTGGGGCGCCATGATGAAGCGATCGCAACCTTCCGCCACGCGATCGCCGCCAATCCGGCCGATGCGGGCGCTTGCAACAATCTCGGCGCGCTGTTTCACGCACGAGACCGGCTCGCCGAGGCGGCCGACGCTTACGGGCGGGCCATCGATCTCGAACCCACGCTCGCGCCGGCGCACGCCAATCTCGGCGGCGCGCTGATGAGCATGGACCGAACCGGCGAGGCCATTGCGCATTTCCGCGCGGCCGCCGCGTTGGAGCCCGGCAACGCGGCGTTTCACCGCTCGCTGGGCGCCGCGCTCGCCGCCGCCGACGATGCCGACCATGCCGAAGGGCCGCGCTGGCGGCGTTCGAGCGCGCGCTCGCCATCGACCCCAGGATGGCCGAGGCGCACTATGGTCGGGGAGAAGCCCTAATGGGTGCCGGGCGGGCAGAAGACGCCGTCGAGGCGTTCAATCGGGCCATCGCTCTCAGGCCCGGTTACGCCAAGGCCCACTCCAACCTCGGCGTCGCGCTGCAACGCCTGGGCAAGACCGCCGATGCCGCCGACGCCTACAAGCGAGCCCTCTCGGCGGATCCCAAGCTGGTGCATGCGCATGCCAATCTCGGCGCCGCGCTGCGCGCCGCCGGCAGGCTCGGCGAGGCCATGGCGTGTCTGAAACGGGCCATCGCCTTGGAGCCCGAGCACGCGCAAGCGTACGCGACGCTCGGCGGGGTTTTGAGGGATCAGGGCCGAACCGGCGACGGGGTGGCGGCCTACCGCAAGGCCCTGGCCATCGATCCCGGGCTGATCGAGGCCCACAACAATCTGTTGATGGCTCTCCATTACCACCCCGGCGCCAGCCGCGAGGCGATCTTCGAGGAATATTGGCCGCTGGAATGCCCGGTTACGCGGCCCCGCTCGGCCGCGCGCCATCGGAGGCCCCCGCTCGCCATCGTCGCCTGGCGGCCGGATCCGCGTCGGCATGATCTCCGGCGATTTCCGCCGCCATCCGGTCGGTTATCTCATGGCCGGCGCCATCGAGCATCTCGACAGACGCGCCTTCGACGTGGTGCTGTACAGCAATTCGGTGAAGCGCGACGATCTGACCGATCGCCTGCGCGCGGCCGCGACCGAATGGGTCCCGGTGGCGGCGATGAGCGACGGCGCGCTCGCCGAAAGGGTGCGCCACGACGCCATCCACGTCCTGTTCGACCTCTCCGGCCACACCCGGGCCAACCGGCTCATGGTCTTCGCGCGGCGGCCGGCGCCCATCCAGGTGCTGGCGGGGGGGTTCTTCAACACCACCGGCATGGACGTCTTGGACTACGTCATCTCCGACGGCGTCGAGACGCCACCGGACGCGGCGCCCTGGTTCACCGAGCAGATCGTGCGGATGCCGGACGGCTACGTCTCCTACGACCCGCCGGACCACGCGCCCGACGTGGCGCCCTTGCCGGCGGCGGCCGCCGGGCACGTGACCTTCGGCTGCTTCAACAATCTGGCCAAGATCAACGATGACGTGGTGGATCTGTGGTGCCGCGTGATGCGCCGGGTCGAGGGCAGCCGCCTCGTTCTGAAGACCAAGGGCCTGGACGATCCTCCGGTGGCGGAGCGATATCTCGGCCTGTTCGCGGCGCGCGGGATCGACTCCGCGCGCATCGATCTCCACGGCTTCGGACCGCACGCCGACCTTTTGGCGGCCTACAACACAGTCGACATCGCCCTTGACCCGTTCCCGTACTCCGGCGGTCTGACGACCTGCGAGGCGCTGTGGATGGGCGTACCGGTACTCACCCTGCCCGGCCCCACCTTCGCCGGTCGTCATAGCGCCAGCCACCTGACCAATGTGGGCCTGGCCGACTGGATTGTCGGCAGCGCCGATGCCTACGTGGACAAGGCTGCGGCGTGGGCGCAAAACCTGGATGGCCTGGCCGCTCTTCGCGCGACTCTCCGCGAGCAGACCCGGCGATCGCCGTTGTGCGATGGCCCGCGCTATGCCCGCAACCTCGAGACCGCTCTCAGACGGATGGTCGAAGAGCGCCTGCGCGCCGACGGAGCCATGGCACCAGAATGCGTTCGCTCCATGGAGGGCCCGCCTTGACGGTGGCGCGCGGCGGGTCGAAGGACTATGTGGAGAGACAGCAAAAGCTGGTGACCCCGACGAACAACGGCTCCGCCCTCCACCCAGACCCTTGGATTCACAGATGATCGAACCCGTTCTGCTCACCGCGACGCGTGTTCTGACCTTCGACGGTCAGCGGCGGCTGACCAACGCCACCGGCTTTTTCTTCGAGCGCGACGAACGGCTGTTTCTGGTGACCAGCCAGCACGTGCTGATCGACGAACCGACCAAGCATTTCCCGAACCGGATCGAGATCGAGCTGCATACCGACCCGGACAACATGGCCAGATCCACCGGCTTCTCCATGCCGCTGTACAGCGAGGGCAGAAGCGCGTGGCGCCAGGGCATCGACCGGGCCGGCGAGATCGACGTGGCGGTAATCGAGATCGACCGTTCCGCGCTGCCCGCCACGGCGGTGTTGCATGCCTTCACGCCCAACCACCTGTACGACCCGCGCCACCAGGTCGAAGTGGGAACATCGCTTCTGGTGGTGGGGTTTCCGCTCGGCTTCCACGACACGCTGCATCACATGCCGGTGGTGCGCCAGGCGGTCGTCGCGTCGTCCTTCGGCCTGCGCTTTCAGGGCGAGGGCTACTTCCTCACCGATGCCCGCACCCACCGCGGCACCAGCGGCGCGCCGGTGGTGACCCGCGCCTCGAAGCAGGACCGCACCCGCGGCGATCTGCCGTGGATGCTTCTCGGGGTGCACTCGTCACGGCTCGATGTGGGAACCCGGGACCTCAAGGTAGACGAGGCGCTCGGGTTGAACTGCGCGTGGTACGCCGACATCCTGATGACGCTCACCGAGCGCTGACGCCGGAGCTCCGATTAGTCGAGACCGTCACGGAGGATGCCGGGAAGTTCGCCGATACGCTCGAGGCAGACATCGAGCGCGCCTCGATCCCTCTTCGAAAGCGCCGAGACGTCGACCTCCTTGGAGGGCGCCCGGCCCGCTTCCAGGTCATGGATCTGCTGGCGCAGGAGCCATCCCTTGAGGCGCGATTGCACCGCATCGAGACGGTCGCGTGTTGCGGGCGTGATGACACCGGCGGAACAGACGGCGGCGAGACGCTCCGGCGTCGAGACCGCGGCGATCCCGTGACGGACCGCCAGCGCGCGCGCCGCCGTGGTCAGCGGAAATAAGGCGAATCGTTTGAGATCAATTCGTCCGCCTGTCTCCGACAGCTCTGGTAGCGGTTCGAGCGACAGTACCGGCGTGGCAAGGGCGGCGGCAAATGCCCGATTGCCCCCGGTTTCGGTTCGCAGCAAGGACAGAAAGTCGGCGTCGAGGTTGCGGTTGCCGTAGGCTAGGTGCGCGTCCAGCAGGACGTCCGCATGGGCGGCGAGCGCGGCTTCCGGCCGGTCCACCCACCGCCGCAGTCGGTGCCGCCACATGTCCAGATTGCCTCGCCATTCGGGGCATTGGACCATCACGCCATCGGCGCAGGCGGCGACGCCGCTGTCATGAACGATGCTGGCTAGGTGATCTCCGAAACGGGCGAACCAGTCGCAGACGGGGCCGTCGGGATCGGCGCTGTCGTAGACCAGGGCGTTGTCCTGTTCCGCCGCCAGGAGGCTCTCGCCGCGTCCGGCAGAACCGAGGACGACCAGGGCATAAGGCGCGGGAGGGCGTCCGGCTCCCTCGCCGCGCATGATCCTCTCGGCGAGAACCGCGGCGCGGCCCATCAGTTCGCGCAGTTCCAAACTGAGCACACGAGCGATGTCGACGGCATCGACACCTTGGTCCAGAAGCTCGCGGGCCACCGAGGGAAGCTGCGCGCGGGCGCGGGCGAGATCCGACGGATCGCGCGCTTCCGACACCTCGTCTCCGAGACGAATTGCCTGCCCCGCCCGATCATCGAGGAAAGAGCGCGCCGACACCATGCCCACCACGCCACCGGCCGGATCGGTAACGGCGAGGTGGCGAATTCCAAGCCGTTGCATGCGAGCGACACCACGATAGAGGAACGCATCCTCGGGCAGCGAGATCACCGTCTCGGTCATGATGTTCTCGATCGGGCGGTCGGCGCACGCACCGCCGTCGCGGGCGAGCGCCCTGAGAACGTCGCGCTCCGTAACGATGCCCCAGGTCCGCCTGGCCGCGTCATCTCCGACGATGACGGCGGCGCCTTTCGCGGCATCCATCCGCCGCGCCGCCTCGACCACCGTGGCGCGGGGCGGAAGGAACAGTGCCGGCGCAGTCATGACGTGACACAGTCGATGGCGGTAGAGAAACGGATCAAGCGGCGCCACCGCCTCGCGATCGCGGCCGTCGATCCAGGCCTCCGCCGGTCTGATGGATGTGGCATCGTACCAGCCGTCGCGCGCCTGGCGCTCGAGAATGCGGGTCTGGGCGTTGGAATGCGCCTCGGCGTCGCCCAACGTCCGGATTCCACTATCCGAAAGCCGAGGAAGCAGACGGACGAAGATCTCGGCCGTCGCCATGGCATCATCCAGAGCCGTGTGGCGATGGGCGATGGTCACGCCGAGCCGGCACGCCAGATCATCGAGCGAGTGCTCCTGCGGATCATGTTCAAGGGCCGCATACAAAAGCTTGGTATCGAGAAAGTGCGGCGGACGCCATGGCATGGCCATGCGCCGGGTCTCGCGCAGCAGAATGGCGAGATCGAACCCGACGCTCTGGCCGACGACGACGGCATCGCCGACGAAAGCGGCGAGATCCGCCTGGATATCGCCGAACGTCGGTGCCGACGCCACGGCCGCGTCGTCGATACCATGGATCGCCGTCGACGCCGGCGGGATCGGCATCGCCGGATTGACTAGCGTCAGAAAGGTTTCTTCCGGTCGTAGACGGCCACCTTCGACGCGAACCGCGCCGATCTGCACCACCCGGTCACGGGACACGTCAAGCCCTGTCGTCTCGGTATCGAACACGACGGCGCTCAGCTCGGCGAGAGGCGTGAAGCGGCTGGTACGCGGCATGCGGGTGCTTATTGACCGCCAGCGTGAAGCTTGAGGGCGGTGACGATGGTGTCGTGGGTCGGCGTGGCGACGCCCGCCTCGCGGCCCATCCGGGCCACCGTTCCCGACAACCAGGGCAGTTCCAGCCGCTTGCCGTGGGTGAGATCGTGAAGCATGGACGACCCCATGGTTTCCGGCAGGCCGTCCACCATGGCCATGTGGCGCTCGGCGAGGTCGCCCGGAAGGCGCACGCCGCGGGCATGCGCCACCGCCACCGCTTCGTCCATGGCCGCGCGCAGCAGTTCCCGGGTTTCACGCTCGGCGCGGATGGGGCCGAGCGGCAGGCGGATGAGCGAGGTGACGCCGCTCACCGGCGCCAGGAAGGCGAATTTTGTCCAGAGATCGACGGTGATGTCGTCGCTGACGGCGGCGTCGATATCCGCCCCCAGGCACGCGTGTTCCAGTGCCTCCACGCGGGCCGAGCGGGTGCCGTCCACCTCCCCGAAGCGGATTTTCGCCATCTCGCCCACATGCTCGATCACACCCGGTCGGGCGATGGTCGCCAGAATGTATGTGAGGCCGCCGAACACCCGCTCCGCGCCCACCGCGGCGGATAGGGTATCGACCGCGGTAACGCCGTTCTGCAGCGAAACGACCGCCGTTTCCGGACCCAACAGAGCCGGACAGGCCGCCGCCGCGTCTTCGGTGTCATACAGCTTGACCGCGATCATCACCAGATCCACCGGACCGATGGCGGCCGGGTCGTCGGTGACGTGCGCCGGCCGGACGTGGACATCGCCATTGCCGCTGGCGACCCGCAGGCCATCGGTTCGGATGGCCTCCAGATGGGCGCCCCGGGCGATGAAATGAACGTCCTCGCCGGCGGCCGCCAACCGCGCGCCGTAATAGCCGCCGACACCGCCCGTGCCGAATATCGCGATTTTCATCGTCGCTTCCTCCTCCTGTGAAAACCGGAAGCATGCCACGGATAGGCGCGCGAACCGGATCGAAATCCGCGGTCCCGGCGGGTTTGCCGGGTCAGCTTCGCCAGAACGACGGCAGAACCAGAACGAACAGCGTCACCATCTCCAGCCGGCCGAGCAGCATGCCGAACGCCATGACCCATTTCGCGAAATCGGGGATCGACGAAAAGTTTCCCGCCGGCCCGATCTCCGGTCCCAGTCCGGGCCCGACATTGGCGAGGGCGGTCGCGGCGCCCGACAAGCTGGTGACGAGATCGAGGCCGGACAGCGAGAGGAGCAGCGCCAGCCCGCCGAACGTGGCGCCGAAAAGAAAGAAAAAACCAAGGACCGATTGCGCCACGGTCTCCGCCACGGGTCGGTCTTCATAGGTCGGTTGAAACATGCCGTGCGGATGAAGAGCGCGCCTGAGCTGGGAGACGGCAATGCCGTATAGCACTTGCAGGCGAAAGATCTTGAGGCCACCGGCGGTGGATCCCGTGCACCCGCCGATGAACGTCACGAAGTAGAGGAGCACCACCGCCAGGCTTCCCCAGTGATTGTAGTCGGCCGCCGTGAAGCCGGTCGTCGTAATGATCGAAACGACGTGGAACAGCGACAACCTGACAGCGGTGAAGTATGCGAAGCCATCGACCACGATCAGCCACCCGGAAAGCACGAAAACGGCGACCGCAATGATGCCGAGAAACCAGCGAACCTGATGACTGCGCCACAGGGCCTCGGGATCGCCATGCCACGCCCGCAGGTACAAGGTGAATGTGATGGCGCCGGACAGCATGAACACAATGAGGATCATGTCGATGAGAGCACTGTCGAAATGGCCGATGGACCCGTCGGAGGTCGAGTATCCGCCGGTCGATACGGTCGTCATTGCATGGACGACGGCCTCGAAGGGGGTCATCCCCGCGAACCAGAGGAGGATCCCGCAAACGGTCGTCAGCACCGCATAGACGACGAACATGCCGCCGGCGATTTGCGAGATCCTCGGCAATATCTTATCCGAGAGATCCGAGGAACTCGGTGCGGAAAAGCTGCATGCCGCCGACCCGGAGGTAAGGCAGAACACCGACCGCCATGACGATGATGCCGACGCCCCCGATCCACTGCAGAAGACCCCGCCACAGCAAGATACCCTGGGGTGCGTCATCGAGGCCGACGAGAACCGTGGAGCCGGTCGTGGTCAATCCCGACATCGCCTCGAAGAATGCATCCGTGAACGTGACCGGAAGTTGAGAGAAGGCGAACGGCAACGCGGAGAAGACGGGGAGCAGAATCCAGGTCAGCGTCGTCAGGACGAAGGTTTCGCGGACGGTCAGTCCCGCCATCGCCGCTGGCCGGCAGGACATGATCAACGTGAACCCGATAAACGTGGTTACGGCGGAGGCCGTGAGGAAAACGTGCCAATCGATGTCGTGAAAGAGATAGTCCACCGCCGCCGGCAGCGTCATCGTGACGCCGAGTGCCACCAACAGTATTCCGAGGACGAAGAGAATCGGACGCATGTCCATGCCGGAGCCCCTTTCTCGCGAGCGATGTCGTTCGTTGGCCGCTCGTCCCTGGGCCCGCTGGCAACGGTGACCCGGCGGCGGCGCTGGCGGCGAACTTCCTCATTATCGTTCGGGTTCCCCGATGCAATCAGACACGCCCGAGAGATGGCCGTCGCCAAGGATCGGCGCGGCCGCCATCGTAGCAGGCCATCGTAGCAGGCCATCGTAGCAGGATTGCACCGCCAATCCATGGAACGTTATTTTGAACCATTCGTGCGGTACGGTTCCATATGTTAGACACGGACCACCAACACCAACGATCATTGGTATAATCTCCCGCCAATCGTCTCACGCCAGCCTCCGGAAGGAACACCCGTGGTCAGCACGAGCAAGAAAACCAAGGTCTCGGACCGCCCCCGCCCGGCCGCGGAAACGGCCGCGCGAAAGGCCGCGGAAAAGGCCACCGATCGCTACATCAACCGCGAGCTCTCATGGCTGGCGTTTAACGAGCGGGTGCTCGAAGAAGCCACCAACCCCAACCACCCGCTGCTCGAGCGTCTGCGTTTTCTGTCGATCTCGGGCAATAACTGGGACGAGTTCTGCATGGTCCGGGTGGCCGGCCTCAAGGCGCAGGTGGACGAAGGCGTAACGACTCCCAGCATCGACGGCCGGACGCCGGCGCAGCAACTCGCGGCGGTTCTCGAAGCCGGCGCCAAGCTCATCCAGAAGCAGAAGATCGCATGGGCGGATCTCGAGCGCGAACTGGCCAAGGAGGGCATCCGCGTTCTGGCGACCGGCGATCTGTCGCCGGAGGACCGCGCGTGGGCCGGCGCGTGGTTCATGGACAACGTGTTCCCGATCCTGACGCCGCTGGCCGTCGATCCCGCCAATCCGTTCCCGTTCATCCCCAACCTGGGCCTCTGCATCTTTCTGTACCTGGAGGGAGCGGACGACGAGGAACAGTACGCCCTGATCCCCATTCCGTCGCAGGTCGCCCGGTTCGTGCGCCTCCCCGGAGACGGACACCGCTTCATTCCGCTGGAAGACATGGTCAGCATGTTCGTCGACACGCTGTTTCCCAGCTTCGAGGTATCGAAGCATGGCTGCTTTCGGGTCATTCGCGACAGCGCCATGGAACTGGACGAACGCGCCGAAGATCTGGTGCTGACCTTCGAGACCGCGCTCAAGCGGCGGAAGCTGGGCTCCGTGGTGCGCCTGTCCATCAATGCCGACATCGATCCGAAGCTGCGCGAACTCCTGCTCGCGCATCTCGGCGCCGAGGAAGAGGATGTCCATCTGCGCGAAGGGATCCTGGGGATGGGGGATCTCCGCCACCTCATCGTCGGCGACCGGCCGGATCTCCTGTTCCGGCCCTACGAGCCGCGCTATCCGGAAAGGGTTCGCGATTTCAGCGGCGACGTGTTCGCGGCCGTCCGGGCCAAGGATTTCATCGTTCACCATCCGTACGAGAGTTTCGACGTGGTCGTTCGGTTCCTCCGCCAGGCGGCGCGCGACGACTCGGTGGTCGCCATCAAACAGACCCTTTACCGCACCAGCAAGGGCTCGCCCATCGTCGCGGCGCTGATGGAGGCCGCCGAGGCGGGCAAGTCGGTCACCGCCATGGTGGAACTCAAGGCCCGCTTCGACGAGGAGGCCAACATCAACTGGGCGCGGGACCTGGAAAACGCCGGGGCCCAGGTTGTCTACGGTTTTCTCGACAAGAAGGTGCACGCCAAGATCAGTCTGGTGGTGCGGCGCGAGGGCGACGCCCTTCGCTCCTATGCCCATTTCGGGACCGGCAACTATCATCCCATCACCGCCGGGATCTACACCGACCTCTCGTTCTTTACCTGCGACCCGGCGCTCTGCCGCGATGCCGTCCGCGCCTTCAACTACATGACCGGGCATGACCAGCCACAGGTCCTGGACAAGCTGTTCCTCGCGCCCAACACCTTGAAGCAGCATGTGCTCGATCTGATCGGCGAGGAGATCGAGCACGCCCGGGCGGGGCGGCCGGCGGCGCTCTGGGCGAAATTCAACGCCATCGCCGACAAGACGGTCATCAACGCGCTCTACGAGGCGTCTCAGGCGGGCGTGCGGATCGACCTGGTGGTCCGCGGCATCTGCTGCCTGCGGCCCCAGGTGCCGGGCCTGTCCGACACCATCCGGGTCAAGAGCATCGTCGGGCGCTACCTGGAGCACTCGCGGATCATGGTCTGCGGCGCCGGCCATCCGCTGCCGTCGCGCAACGCCAAGGTGTTCATTTCGTCGGCGGACTGGATGCCGCGCAACCTCAACCGCCGGATCGAAACGCTGGTCCCCATCGAGAACCCCACCGTGCACCAGCAGGTGCTCGACGAGATCATGGGTGCGTGCCTGCGCGACGAGGCGCAGAGCTGGACGCTCGGCGCGGATGGCGCCTACAGCCGCGTTTCGCTCGCGGGCGACGCGTTTTCGGCGCAGATATACGCCATGGAAAATCCAAGTCTCTCGGGTCGCGGCAGCGCCCTGCACCACGACGACGACGACAAACCGCGATAAGCCGGAGCGATTATGCCCATACGCCGGAGCCGGCCGTGTGCCGGTCCGGTCGCCGGCGTGATCCAAGCCGGCGGGCCTCCCGTAAATGGAAGTTATTACGTTCATGCAACTTGGGAGACTTTTATGTCGATCTTTTCTTTCCGTTCCGCTTTCATCGTCGCCGCTGTCATCGCCGTCGTCGGGTGGATGACCGCCGGTACATCGCGTGCCGCCCAACCTGAAGGCGCCAAGGACATCGTCCAGACCGCGTCTTCCGCGGGACAATTCACCACCCTCGTGGCGGCGGTTCAAGCCGCCGGCTTGGTCGAGACGCTCGAGGGCGAGGGCCCGTTCACGGTATTCGCTCCGACTGACGCAGCATTCGCCAAGCTTCCAGAAGGCACCGTCGAGGAGCTACTCAAACCGGAGAACAAGGATAAGCTTGTGGCGATCCTGACCTATCATGTGGTCCCCGGCAAAGTGACCTCGGCCGACATCGCCGGCAAGACGCTCGAGGCCGACACGGTCGAAGGCCAGGCGGTATCGATCGACGCGACCGATGGCGTAAAGGTCAACGATGCCACGGTGGTTAGCGCCGACGTGATGGCGTCCAACGGAGTGATCCATGTTATCGATACAGTTCTGATGCCGGAATAAGGATCAGCAAGCGGTGGCAAAACGCTACGCAGCGGTTGTCGAAAAGGTCGAGAATCATCTGATCCATGGCCATGCCACCCCCGTAACAATCAATGTCGTCCGTCGTCATGGTGGTCCCCCAGAGCGTGACGGACGGCGCGGCGGACGGAGCTTCCCCCCTGGCTCCGTCCGCTAATTTTTAAAGCGAGCGCTCCGTCGCTTAACGCACGCTACTCTCGCCACCCGGCGGTATATCTTCCGCCGCCGCGGTTGCCGCGATCTTGGCCTGCTCGGGGGACAATCCGGACGTATCCACGATCACTCGCCTCGGCGCGAACCGGATGCCCTGCTCGGCCAGCGCCTCCTGAACGCGGCGGTACACCTCGCGCCTGAGAACGAATTGTTCGCCCGGTTTGGCCATGAACTTGACGCGGAAAATGAACGCCGAATCGTCCATGCGGTTGACGCCCTGAGATTTCAGCGGCTGCAGGAAATTCTTTCCGTACTCCTCGTCCGCCATCATCTCCTGGCCCACCTTCTTGACGATCTTGCGCACCTTCTCGATATCGGTTTCGAACGGCAGGCGCATCTCCAGTTTCATGATCACCCAGTCGCGGCTGAAATTGGTCAGGGTGTTGACGCTCGCCGAACGGGACCGTGTGGATGGGCCCGTTGTGATGGCGCAGACGAAACGATCGGATGGAGATATCCTCCACCATGCCCCGGATGCCGCCGCCGATATCGATGTACTCGCCGACCCGGAACGCGTCCTCGATCAGGAAGAAAACCCCCGAGACGATGTCGCGCACCAGCGTCTGGGCGCCGAAACCGATGGCGATGCCGACGATGCCGGCGCCGGCGATCAGCGGCCCGATGTCGACGCCGAGTTCGGACAGAACGATCAAGGTGACGATCACGATCAGGGTGATGAACAGAAATTTCTGAAAAAGCGGCAGCAGCGTCTCCAGCCGCGTGCCGCCGGCGCCGCCCCCTTCCCCGCTCTCCGCCGTTTCCCCCATCGCGCTTTTTTGCGGCAAGCTGCCGGGAGATCGCCGTTTTTACGATCCCCCAGATGGCCGACGCGAGAACCAGCGTTATCACGATATCGAATATGGCGTTGGCCACGGTCTCGCCGATACCCGCGGCGGCGGCGCCACGCATGTCGATGTCCCAGATGTCGGCGAGCGCGACCACCACCACAATCGCAAGCACGATGCGGGCGTTATTCAGGAGCACGCCGAAATACTCGTTTTCGCCGTCATCGGGCTCGGGCTCGGACGCGGGCGCGGCAACGCCGGCGTCATCATCGTCCAGTGGCGTTTTCTTGGGTGCGCGAAGAAGTCTTCTGAGGGCCGCCTGCATCAGCCAATCAACGAACGGAATGGCGATCAGCACCACAATGCTGGTTATCGCTGAGCCCGGGCTTCTTCCGCCGGTCAACAAAAGGTGGATTGTACCGAAGACATAGATACCCGCCAGGTAACAGGTTGCGAGGATATGCCAGTTCGCGGCGAGTAGCCGCTTTACCGGCCCCGACGGTTTGTCGTTATTTCCAGGTGCCGGCTGGATCATATCGGCGATGGTCCGCCGATCGTGCCAGATGATCGCGATGATAATGCCGATGACCATCAGGCTCACGGCGCGCCCCACGAGCAGGGTAAGGCCTTCGTCCATACCGAACTCATCCAACAGATCCACAAACAGCGCGGCGATGATCACCGATGCCGATACCCAGAGTATCCGGCGATACAGCTTGACCGCCGTTCGATCGCCAACGGGCGGAAGCCGGAGCAGCGGCGCGCCGGGTGCCACCGCAAATCGCGCCAGCGCCGCGACACCGCGGATCAGAATGATCATCCAGTACAGGGCACCAACGGCTTGGCGGACGGGTTCATGCCCCTGGTAGAAGACGAAAAACAGACCAAGGGCGCACAAAGCGAACACGGCGATGCCCAGGAGATCCACGATCAGCCGCAGCCCCAGCACAAAGGCCTTGTGGATGCCGGACGTCCTCTCCCCTTGCGGATGCGCGATGTTGCGGCTGAACAGCCGCCGGAACAGCCGTTCGCCAACAAACCCGCCGGCAAAGATCACCACAACATAGAGAAGGATCTTCCAGATTCGCGATGGTTCTCCGTCGGTGAGCGTGTCCACGATAATCGGCCCGACCCGCGGCAGATCGGGGATGGCCGAAACCATGAGCGTCAGACGGTTCTTTAGGTCGGGCAACGCCTCCTCGAAGCTGTCCATCATCGTCACCACGTCGGGTGCCGCGTCCTGGACGGCAACCCTGTCGAGTTGCTGCAGCAGAAGTTGGCGTGCTTCCGCGTCGGAAATCCGCGACATCAACGCGCGGACCGCGTCGCGGGTCAGGGGCTGCGGCAGGGAGATCGCCGGCGTCTCCCCGGCCTTTCCTTCAGGGCTCGCCGCCGGCGTTCCAGGCGGGGCTTGCGCCGCCGCCGGAGCGGCGATGGCCAAGGTCGCCGCGATCATCGCGACCGCGAACGCCGCCCTACGGAACTTTCTCACGATTCCTCCTGTGGAACGGCTCGAGCCACGGCGACGGCCGGCCGTGTTCACATGACTTTCGCAATGTTGCGCGCAATGAAGACCAAAAGTGCGCGGGGCGCAAGTTTCACTATGGATTTGCGAGGGCGCGCGGTCTCGGACGACCGCCGCGTCGTTGCGCCCGCATCGCTCCCGTATTACGTTTCGTACAAGTTTCGAATGATCGTTCGAAGGAGTGTCCGCAACAGGTGAGCCGATCCCTTCTCCTCGCCGCCGCTGGCGTGGTCATCATCGCCGTGGCCATCGGACTGAATTACCTGACCGGACCGGCCCGCGCGCCCGGCGACGAAACGCGTCGGGCCCTCTCGAGCGAAACCCGGCCGGAGGACCCGTCGACCGCTGCGCGGCCGCCCGATCAACGGCGTATCGCCCCGCCCACCTTCGATGTGGTCCGGGTCAATCCGGAGGGCGACACGGTGCTTGCCGGACGGGGCCAACCGGGAAGCACGGTCATCATCCGCGACAACGACAGCGTCATCGGCGAGGCGACGCCCGACGAACACGGCGAGTGGGTGTTCGTGCCGGAGACGGCGCTGGCGCCCGGATCCCGCCGCCTCGGGCTGGAGATGCGAATCCCCGGCCGGACGGCGGTGGTCGTCGCGCGGCGACGTGGTCCTGGTGGTGCCCGAGCACGGCAAGGATATCGCCGGCCGCCCGGCCGCCGGCGGGGCCGGCGCCCTGGCCCTCGACGTGCCCGGCAAGGCGGGCGGCGCGACCACCGTGCTGCAAACGCCGGCGGGCGCCGAGGATGCCGGGCCGTTCAGGATAGAGGCGGTCGACTACCAAGAGCACCGCCGCTGCTTCCGGCTCCGAGGACACCAGGCAAATGAGCATCAGCGGGCGGGCGGTTCCGGGGGCGTCCGTGCGGGTGTATCTCGATGACGCGCTGCTCGGCGAGGCCGACGCCGACGCACGCGGCCGCTGGCACCTGTCGCCCCGTCGCGCGCCGGACGGAGGCGATCACACGCTGCGCGCCGACCAGGTGGCGAAAGGCGGCAAGGTGGTGGCGCGCGTCGAGGTTCCCTTCGGGCCCGTGGCGTTCACGACGAGCGCGGGCGCCGCCCAGGGCGCCGTGTTCATCGCACCCGGCGACAACCTCTGGTGGATCGCCGAGAACCGCTATGGGGCGGGCATCGCCTACACCGTGATCTACGAAGCCAACCGCGAGCGGATCAAGGACCCCGACCTGATCTATCCCGTCCAGGGCAGGTCTTCACCCTGCCACGGGTGAGCAACTGACGTCGAGGAATTGGTCCGCCGCAAGGTCAGTTCGGGCCTTTACAACAACGCCAGCGAGGTCGTTCGCGAAGCGTTGGGCCTGATGGCGGAGCAGGATCAGATCTACCACCTCAAGCTCGATCGGCCGCGCGGCGCCATAGAGGCGGGAGAAGCGAGCGGTCCGGCCCGCGCGTTCGATTTCGAGACCTTCATAACGGAGCTGGATGAAGAAGTGGACGCGGACCATCAAGCTTGATGCCGAAACCCAAGGACGGGAGCAGCACATAGTTGCTGATCGTCGCGATGGCTTGCCGCAAATCCGCATAGGCGGCCGTCGCGAACGCTTTTTTGAAATGTACTTTGCATGGGGTTGTTTTCGAAAAAGAACGCCGGCCCCCCCGCCCTTCCATCGGGGACGGCGGTGTGTCGAAACTTGCGGGTCCTGGACGTGGGTGCAACAGTGGCGCCGCAACGCTCCCCGCACTATTCTCCTGTCATCGACACACGCCACACAGGAACGGGTTCCGGCCATGTTCATCAACTTCTTTCTCGAGCTCAAGCAGGCGCGGGTGCCGGTGTCGCTGCGCGAGTACCTGACCTTGATGGAGGCCATGGACAAAGGCGTCGCGGAGTACAGCGTCGACGATTTCTACTATCTGAGCCGCTCGTGCCTGGTGAAGGACGAGACTAACCTGGACCGGTTCGACCGGGTGTTCGGCTCCGTGTTCAGGGGGCTCGAGCCGCCGGATGACGGCGAGGCGGTGGAGATCCCGGAAGAATGGCTGCGCCGTCTCGCCGACCGGGTGCTCAGCGACGACGAGAAGGCCCAGGTGGAGGCCATGGGCGGCTGGTACAAGCTCATGGAAACGCTGAAGGAGCGCATCAGCGAACAGAAGGGCCGCCACCAGGGCGGCAGCAAGTGGATCGGCACCGGCGGAACCTCGCCCTACGGCGCCGGCGGCTACAATCCGGAAGGCGTGCGTATCGGCCAGGACCAAAACCGCAACAACCGCGCCGTCAAGGTGTGGGACAAGCGCGAATTCAGGAACCTCGACTCGTCGGTGCGACTAGGCACCCGCAACATCAAGGTGGCGCTCCGGCGTTTGCGCCGCTTTGCCCGCCAGGGCGCCGCCACCGAGCTTGACCTCGACCACACCATCCGCGCCACCGCCAAGAAGGGGTATCTCGACCTGCACATGGTGCCGGAACGCCACAACGCCGTAAAGGTGCTTTTGTTCCTCGATGTCGGCGGCTCCATGGATCCGCATATCCACACCTGCGAAGAGCTGTTCTCGGCCGCGCGCGGCGAGTTCAAGCACCTCGAGCACTTCTATTTCCACAACTGCGTCTACGAGAAGGTGTGGCGCGACAACAAGCGCCGGCGCGACGACGCCACGCCCACGTGGGACGTGCTGCATACCTATCCCCACGACTACAAGCTGATCTTCGTCGGCGACGCGTCCATGAGCCCCTACGAGATGATCTATCCTGGCGGCGCCGTCGAGCATTGGAACGAGGAGACGGGGTCTCTGTGGATGGAGCGGGTGCTCAATGTCTACACCCACGCGGTGTGGCTCAATCCGGTTGCCGAAGAGTGGTGGGAGCACACCATGTCGACGCGAATGATCAACCAACTCATGGGCGGGCGCATGTATCCGCTCACTCTCGACGGTCTTGACCGCGCCATGCGTACGCTCAGCCGGTGAGCCGCCGAGCCGCTGGTATTTTCGGGCCTCGACCTAGTCGCCGACCACTTCGATGCTCACCGGCGCCGTGCCGACCTTGATGAAGCCGAGTTTGCGTGCCGCCGCTCGCGACAGGTCGATGATCCGGCCCTTGACATGGGGACCCCGATCCTTGATTTCGACTTCGACCGTCTTGCCGTTATTCAGATTGGTCACCATGACCCGGGTCCCGAACGGAAGCTTGCGGTGCGCCGCGATCATGTCGGAGGGATCGAACCTCTCTCCGTTTGCCATCTTGCTGGCCCTGGAAACCCGGTCCATACCAGGACGCCGTGCCGCGGCGCGGCGCGGTTTCCGCGCCGGCGTGCCGGCCGATGCCGGCGGCCATGGTCACGATCAAAACAAACACGAATGCCCGGGCCGCCGCCGTTCCAGCGGGGATGCAAGCGCATGATTCCGTCCACCTCTTGCCAAGTCAGCCGCGCTCGTCGAGGCCGCGCCGCGTGCCCGGACGCCCGCCCGGAAACGAACCGCTTTGTCCGGGAAATTCCGGCAACGCCTTGAAATCCTCACTGCCGACAAGCGCGACCAGGCGGCCATCGGGTTCGAGGATCAATTGGTCGAGCGCGACGGCGACCGTTTTCGAAACGTCCCCGTGACCCCACCGACTTCGACGATCGCCAGAGGGCCCAAGCGGGCGGAATTGACAACCTCCCTGACGACACCGATCTCGATTCCTTCGCTCGTCGAACACCGCCTTTTCGATGAACGTCCTCGGCCGTCAACGGCGTATCGGTGTATCCGTCACCCTGTTGCAATTGTCCGTGCCGGCGCGTTCCGGATCGGGAGCGCCGCGGCGACGGCGAGCGAAACCGCCAGCCCGCCACCAGGAGGCCTGTTGTCAAAGCCTGTCTTTTCATATCCGAGTTCCACATCCTGTTGTAACCCGCTCATATCGTATCAAGCGACTGCCCTGTAAACGCCAACCGTTCATGAATGGTTCCACAAGAATGGGTCAAAATTGCGACCTCGGAAAAGAGGGCGCGCCGCGACCACGGGTTCGCGGGAGGTCATGGAAGCCCTCTAATCGGACTCGATCTCGTCGCTGATCACGTCGATCCGCACGCGCGGCGATGCCGGCCTTGCGGAAGCCGAGTTTGCGGGCCGCGGCCCTGGACAGATCGATGATCCGACCGTCCACGTACGGACCGCGGTCGTTGATGGTGACCTCGACCGTCTTGCCATTTTCGAGATTGGTTACCTTGACCCGAGTTCCCAGCGGCAGGGTGCGGCTCGCCGCGGTCATGGCGTTCTGGTCGTAGCGCTCGCCGCTCGCGGTTTTCCGCCCGTGGAAGCCCGGCCCGTACCAGGACGCCACGCCGGTCTGAGTTGTCGCGCTGTCTTCGACGAATTGGACAATGCCGAATGCCAAGACAATGGCGACAACCAAACCGGCCACGATCAACACGTGATCCTGCGGTTTTCGCGCTCAAGGCCGCCCCTCGTCGAAAAGCCGGTCACCGCCGGCCAGTCGGCGGCGACAGGTGGCCGTCGCCGCCGGCGGGAGCGCGAGGGCCTGGGTTCCGAACCACAGGAACGGCGAGCCCGCCGCCTTGGCCATGCGGCAATCGAAGACCGTATCGCCCACCATGGCGATCTCGGTCGCGGGCAGATGCGAAACCCCGCGCGATCGTCTCCAGCATCGCGGGGGCGGGTTTCGGCTCGGGCGACATCGGCATTGGTCACGATGACGCTAAAGGCCGGCGCCAAGGTCTCGCGCGAGAGAATGCCGTCGACGAACGCCCGCCGGGCCGTGGTCGCGATGGCCAACGGAAAGCGGGTGCCGAGCGCCGGCAACGCATCGGCGGCAGCCGGGCATCAACGGCACCGACGCCGCCCGCGTCCAGCCATAGCGCATCCTTGCTTGTGCGCAGCGCGCCGCGCGCATCGCCGGGAATGCCCGTGCCTCCGAACATTTCCGGCCCCGCGCGGCCGCTGAACAAATTACGCCGGATTGTATCGTGATAGCGTTCGGCTTCCGCACCGAGAACCGCTTTCAAGCGCGTCCCGCCAGCACGGCCCGTGAACCGGCATGGAATTGACGATGACGCCGTCGAAGTCGAACGCGATGGCGCGAATGCCGGGCAGCGGCAAGAGCATCCACCAACCCTTCCCTCCGGCCGTCAGCTCTCGACGTCGGCGGCGACCTTCATGCTGACGATCTTGTCGGGATCGGAGACGGCGCCGTTGTCGTCGGGATCGCCCTTCTTGATCATGTCGACGTATTCCATGCCGTCGATGACCCGGCCCCAAACCGTGTATTTGCCTTGCAGGAAGGGCGCCGGCGCGAAGGTGATGAAGAACTGCGAATTGGCGCTGTCGGGCGACTGCGACCGCGCCATGCCGACGGTGCCGCGCACGAACGGCTTGTTGGAGAATTCGGCGGGGATCTTGGTTCCCGAGCCGCCGGTTCCGTTGCCCTTGGGATCGCCCGTCTGCGCCATGAAACCATCGATCACGCGATGAAAGACGAGGCCGTCGTAGAAGCCCTGGCGCATCAGTTCCTTGATCCGCGCGACGTGCTCCGGCGCCACCTCCGGCCGCATTTCGATGACCACGCGGCCATCCTCGAGCTCCATGTAGAGAGTATTTTCCGGATCCGCGGCCAAGGCTGCACCTCCTCCGAGCAAAAGGGTAAACAGGAAAGCGATCAGGGGAATTCGAAAGCGCATCGTGGAGTCCTCAAAAGTCTCGAATGGGGCGAAGGCTTGCCGGGAGACCGATGGCGAACCGATGGCGATCCCAAGTGTGCGGTGCCACCCTACACCAAGGGGTGCCGGCCTGAGAACCCCGGGTTAGCGAACGTTCGTGGCCGATGGTCTCCAATCCGTCCCAGGCGGCGCCATGCAGCGCCACCTTGGGGTCGAGGATGACGTGCACGGGAATGCGCGAAATCCAGCCGCGGAACCGGCCCTTGGCGCGGATCGCCTCGAGAAAGTCCGGTTTCTCCAGCCGCGACAGAATGCGCGGCGGAATGCCGCCGCCGAGATAGAGCCCGCCGGTGGCGAACACGCGGAGCGCCATATTGCCCACCACGCCGCCAAGAATGCGGACGAACAGATCGAGGGTGGCGATGCAGATCTCGGCTTTGAACTCGAGCGCGGTATTGACGATGATCGGCGTCTGATCCTTGGCGGCCGCCATTTCCTGGCGCAGCCATTCGGGCTCTTCGTATCGCCGCTGGCTTCGCACGTAGTCGTAAAGGTTGGGGATGCCGCTGCCGGAACACACCCGCTCGAAGCTGACGTGGCCGAACTGCGGCTCGAGATAGGCCAGCAGCTTGACTTGTTCGTGGGTCACCGGCCCAAACGACGCGTGACCGCCCTCGGTCGGGCACGCCAGATAGCGCTCGCCGGTCCATACCATGAACGCCTCGCCGAGACCGGTGCCGGGCGCGATGACGCCGATGGTGCCGGTGGGGTCGCGATACCCGTCGTTGAGCGTATGGATTTCGTCCGGGCGCTGGTTCGGGATGGCCGTGGCGATGGCCTGGAGATCGTTCAGGATGTTGACCTTGGGAATATCGAAAGCCTGGCCGATAGCGTCGGCGCGGATGATCCAGGGCAGATTGGTGATGTGGGCCTCGCCGTTCACCACCGGTCCGGCGACCCCGAAACTCGCCGCCTCCACCTTGACGTCCGATCCGCGAGGAACTCCGAGACGATCGCCTCCAAGGACGCATACTTGCCGCTGGCGAAACGCTGCTCGCGGACCGGATCCTCGACGCCCCGGTCCATGGAAATCAGCGCCAGTACGGTTTTGGTTCCACCAACGTCGCCCGCGAGTATCATGATCGCCTTCCAGAGGTTCGGGTTACACGAAGTGCCTTAAACCACGGACTATATTGACACCATGCCTCAGCGATCCACCATTGCATGCGGGCCGGCGCATGTCGTGAACCCATGAACCGCCGCGATCGCGGGGCGCGGCGGCGAGAGAGATCCATGTTCGGCGAGCTGTTTTCCATCATTGCCCCGGTCTTCATCTGTGCCGGCATCGGGTTCGCCTGGGAAAAGTTCGGGCGCCGCTATGACGTCGATCTGGTCACCAACCTCGTCACCAATCATCGGTGCGCCGTGCCTGGTGTTCCATACGCTCGCCAATCTGCAAGCTGGATCGATCGGCGTTCGCGACCATCGTCGGCGCGTCGTGGTCGCCATGGCGCTCAGCATGGCCGCCGGCGCGCGGTCCTGAAGCTGGCGCGGTTGCCGCAGCGATCGTTCCTGCCGGCGATGACTCTTCCCCAATGTCGGCAACGTGGGGTGCCGCTCAACTACCTGGCGTTCGGCGACCTCGGGTTGGCGTTGGCCATCGGCGTTTTCACCGTCTACGTCGTGGGACAGTTCACGCTCGGCGCCGCCATCGCGTCCGGCACGGTCTCGCTGAAGGGGTTGGCCCGGTTGCCGTTGCTCTATGCCCTGGCGGCGGCGCTGGTTTTCATGATCACCGGCCACGGTTCCGCCGGAATGGATCAACGCCACCACCGACCTGCTCGGCGGCCTCACGATTCCGCTGATGCTGATCACGCTGGGCATCTCGCTGGCGCGCCTCAAGGTGGCGAGCATGCCGCGAAGCCTCGGTCTGTCCGTATTGCGGCTGGTCATGGGGTTCGCCGTCGGCATTGCCCTGGCGACGGCTCTGGACTTGGAGGGCGCGGAGCGCGGCGTCTTGATCATCCAGATGTCCATGCCGGTGGCGGTGTTCAATTACCTGTTCGCCCAGCGTTACAACACCGCGCCGGAAGAGGTTGCGGGTATGGTGGTGATCTCCACGGCGCTGTCGTTCGCGAGCTTGCCGCTGCTTCTCTGGTTCGTGCTGTAGGCGGCCATGGAGTCCAGGTCCCAAACCACCGCCAACGGCCGCCAGCGGCGCCGTCCTGGCGTTCGGCGCGTTTCTCTGCTGGGGCCTGTTTCCCCTCTATTTCAAGCAGGTGGCGGCGGTTCCGGCGGTGGAGATGCTGGCCAACCGGGTGGTGTGGTCGTTGTTGTTCGTGGCCGGCCTGCTCACGGTCATCCGCGGCTGGCCCCCGTTCTGGCGGTATTCTCCAACCGCCGCCTGATGGCCATATTGACCCTTTCGGCGGTGGTGATCTCGGTCAATTGGGGGGTGTTCATCTGGGCCATCGCCAACAACCGGATACTCGAAGTCCAGCCTCGGATATTATATCAATCCGCTGGTAAGCGTGGTCCTGGGTGTGGCGTGCTTCGCGAACGGCTGCGGCCGGTGCAGTGGGCGGCGGTCGGTCTCGCCGCCGCCGGGGTCGCCTACCAGGTGGTCGGGCTCGGCGTCTTTCCGTGGGTGGCGTTGACGCTGGCATTCAGTTTCGGGTTCTACGGCCTCATTCGCAAGACGGCGGCGGTCGACGCGTTCAGCGGCCTGTTCATCGAAACGCTGATCCTCGGCCCGGTGGCGCTGGCCTACCTGGCGTGGCTCGCGCTCAGCCGGGCAGGCGGCCTTCGGCCAGGGCAACTGGGGCCTGGATGCATGGATCGCCGCGTCCGGCGTGATCACCGCGCTGCCGCTGATCCTGTTCGTCGCCGGCGCCAAGCGCATCCGCCTGTCGACGCTGGGTCTCTGCAATACATCGTGCCCACCGGACATTTCGTGCTCGCCGTGTTCGTCTACGGCGAACCGTTCACATCGGCGACCCTGGTGACGTTCGGCTGTATCTGGGCGGCGCTGGCGGTCTACTCGTTTGCCAGCGTCCATGGCGAGGCGAAATAGCGGACTTCACAGCGCACTTTCAAACGAGGACCCGAGGACCATTGAGAGCCAACTGTAAGCATTTTTCACGACTGTCGCTCTATCGGTCGCTCGGGCCTCGTGTCTGCCAAACCGGCTATGCGAGCATGATTTCCGCGCCACTTTCGGCGGGAACGTCTTCCGTCGGCGTCGCGTCCTCCGTTGCCGAGAGGTAATAGGGAAAGCCTCGGTATACGTAGACCGTCGCTTCGTTGGAAAGCTTGTCGCCGTCAGTGTTCTCGTAAGTGAATTTGTCTACGATCAAGTAGGGCCCGGGTATCGGCTCCGGCAAGGGCACTGGCAGCGGGAATGGACTGAACTCGGTCGTTCCATCGTCGGCGACGCTGAGGGAATACGCCTGCTGTTCCGTGGTTGCCGATTGACTCGATTCATCCGCCAGCGGCAATGGGTATGTGTAGGAATCCTTGAG
This sequence comes from uncultured Alphaproteobacteria bacterium, assembly GCA_963786305.1. Classification (GTDB taxonomy): domain Bacteria; phylum Pseudomonadota; class Alphaproteobacteria; order Rhodospirillales; family Defluviicoccaceae; genus CAKZLS01. Next base: position 650,634 of record CAWAYL010000014.1, on the reverse strand, counting down.
AATGCCACTCTCGTACTGCAGCACCATCGGCCCGACGAGCGGCTGCACTAAGGTCACGGTGGCGCCGGCCTGGGTTTTCACCTCGCTTCCCACAGTGACCTTTTCACCATTGATTGTGGCGATGCTTAGCCAGTCCCCGTCGGGATCGGTATCGTTGGAGAGCACATTGATGAGGGCCGATGCGGATACGGATCGGGATCGCCTTCTTCGCCGATCGCCAGCGTCGTATAGATGAGATCGTCGGCGGATGTGCTATCCAACGACGCCGCCTCCGCGCCGCCGTCCAAGGAGGCCGTGGTCTGGGCGGAGTCGAGCGGAAGCGGGTAAGGTTTAGGGTACGGGTACGGATAGATAAGGATTGACGAATTTGTAATCGTTGACTGCGACCGGCGCGTGGTTCTCCGGTTCGCCATCCGTAATCCCCTTGACCGTCACGGTGACGGTCGCGTCATCCCATCCGAAATATCCGTATTTCCAGCTTTCGGGTCCATACACCCCATATTTGAAAGAAATCGTGTCCTTATCGCCGTCGTTGAGGTCCTCAAACTTTCCGTTGGGATCGACATCAATAGTATAGTCGTCTTCGAGCGTTAAGATCGCACCGGTTTCATCTGTCACAGAGTCACCTGGTTTGACGATCTGCCATATCCCGTGCCCGTCCCCCTTAGCATCAATATTGATGGCAAAGACCTTGGAGGCTCTACTGTCGTTATTAAGCACATCGACGTTGACCGGCGTGTCTTCATCGGTTTCGGCCTTATCGTCACGCGCGTACGGAAATCGTTTCCAGAAACGGGAGTCCAAGCTTTCGAAACTAGAGTCCAAGCTTTCGGTCGTCACGCTCCCTGAATCGAAATCTAATGTAGCCATTACTGTTACCCCCTCCCGAAGGTTGACAGAAACATATGCATAAAACCCGAAAAGCAGTTCTGAGGGGGCATCCTACTCAATTCCGTGATTCCACTCGCGGTGTTATACGGCGTAATCAATTCGGCCATCCGTACTTCTCAAGAACAATTGACGCCTGCTTTCAGATAACTGGGGGGAGGTAGATGGGTAAGCCCATCGCGCCGTCGATCCTATTCGCTCGTGCTCGGCCGCAGCATCCAATCGACAAGGGCATCGCCGAGGGTGCCCGAGGCCACGTCGTCGAAAGCGGTAAACATGGGCGCGGAATTGATCTCGAGAAACAGATAGCGACCCGTGCGCGAGCACACCTTAAAGTCGGCCGCCCCGAAATCGAGTCCGAGGTTGTTCATCAGCGCCGCCAGAGGCTCGGTAAGATCGGATGGCGGATGGACCGAATGGATGGCAACGTCGGCAGACCGGCGATAATCGATCTCGGAACTGGTTAATGTGAACGCGAACCAGCGATTGCCGACGCCATAGATGCGAAGATCGGGCCCCACCAGACGCTGTTGCAGGAGGGTTGGCGCCTCGGCGGCGTCCCGAGACCAGCTTTCCGTTTCCAGCAAGTGGCTGAGCACCTGCGTGTACTCCCCGCCGTCCACGGGTTTTGCGATCCACTTGTCTTCGTGCAGACACGAGAACACGTCCGAATCGTTGGTTATCACGGTGTCCGGGGTCTTGAGTTCGAGCTGTGCGGCGAGTTGCAGGTTGTAGGGTTTGGTGGCGTGGCTGGAGCCGTAACGGCGGTTAAGGTATCTCACCTTTTCGTGAGCGAGAGCCCAGGAAAGTATCGTGTAATACCATCGTGTCGCATTCCTTCGGCTTTCCGGGCGGCGATCCTTTGCATGGGTGAAGACGTTATAACGGAGAAAAACGGCCGTTGGCCGGACCTCGGCGCCGTTGATCCACAGTCGCTCCTCCCCGAGCCGCCACATCAACCGCGGATGGTCGCCGGCGCTGTCAAGGAGGGCGACAAAAGGTTCACCGCGCTTGTTCAGACGCTGCACGAGCCGAGCGATGTTCGGATCGGCGTGTCCCCCGGCAACGACGATCATTGGCCCTACCTGTTCTCTCCCCTACGTTTCCAACCTTCTACGCGCAGGGTCACCGTGCGATCGTGTTTCCCACACCGGTGTGCAAGCGGCCCTTCGGTGCCTCACCCGATATTCACAACGCCAAGGCCCGCTTTCCTAATGGGTGTGCGCCAAAAGTCCGATATAACCATAAATATATAACGACATTCATGGCATAAGTGATTACTACCTATGATATACATAAGACACAATAATATCCATTGATTTTTGCCTGAAAAAATCACATCATTAACGGATGTCATGATATTTACTTGTATGTTTGAGATTATATATAAAAGTTTACTTTTATGACGCGGATATATACCTCATATCAAGAGCGTGTACAAAAAAAATTTAAAACATTCAGAAATTTATAACATGGGTTCAACGATGATTGTGAAACATCGACATGCGGCGAGAGTGCTGGCAACGGCATGGGTCAAAGGTAGGATTATGGCAAGGGATAACGGCAATGAATACGAAAACTGCCTGCGTTCTGGTGCGCCATGATTGGCGCGAATCAGATGAATGGGTTGATGCCCTGAGTGAGTTGGCCGACCTTTCTGACGACGATATTGAAGAAATATTCGATCAATTTGTTAAGCGCGACAAACTTACTTACAGTTATTGAATTTTCCTCCCTCGACAGGCGCTTGGCGCTCCAAGCGCCCGCTGACCGCACCTCCGAAAGGAGCGGGGCGGTAGTCTGACCACCGCCCCACTTCCCAAAAACCCCTCTCGATTTAGGCGAAGATGAAGTCGGTCGCGTCGACGTCGGCGAGGGCGATGTTGTCGAGGACGACCACGTCGCCGCCGCCGGCGCTGAGGTCGACGAAGGTGTCGCCGCCGAACTCGAACAGGTTGAGTTCGCTGAATTCGTCCAGCGCGGCCCCGTATCCGCTGATGACGAGGGTGTCGACGCCGTTGGCGAAGTCCTCGATGAAATCGGTGCCGTTCGACCCCGAGAAGATGAACTGATCGGCGCCGGCGCCGCCGTCAAGGGTGTCATCGCCGATGCTGCCGATCAGCGTGTCGTTGCCGCCTTGGCCACGGAGGGTGTCGTTGCCGTCGCCGCCGTCGAGGAAGTCGGCGTAGCCGATAGAGATGGGCACGGGCCCGCCGGAGACGGGGAACGGCCCGCCGATTTGGATATCGGCGCCGCCGTTCAGCTCGTCGTTGCCGTCGCCGCCATCGAGGGTGTCGTCGCCGTTCCCCCCGCTCAGGTTGTCGTCGTCGGCCCCGCCGTCGAGGCTGTCGTCACCGTTGCCTCCTTCGAGCATGTCGTCTTCGCCGCCGCCCATAAGGGCGAGACGAGGCGGAAGGCGGTCGCGGGCGCTCCACAAAAGATGTCGCCGGGGATCTTCAGGAGACATATCAAATTCGGTATCGAGCAGCCATCCAGAGGATTCCCGTGGTCTTGATCGGCGAAAGGTGCTCTTTGGGGCCCGCTGAGGCGGGCCCCTCGGAGAGGATGCTTTTGATGACTACGTGGGCATCCACATATCCGCTTCGTCGGTGACCACCTCGAACGGCCGCATCATTTCATGATCCTCGTGGGACAGGATGTGGCAGTGCCAGACGTATTCGCCCGGCCGATCGAAGTTCGCCACCACACTTAGCATTTCCCCCGGCGCCACCTCGACGGTATCCTGCCAGCCCGTGTCCTCTGGCCGCAGCATCTCTGGCGTAGCACTCACCAGGATGTCGACGTCGTCAAAATCGTCGGTGCCCATCACACCATAGGTGATGCCATCCCCATTGGTGTCGTCGGGGACGCCGTCCTCGTCCTCATCCTGGAAATCGATCTCATATTTGCCGACAACTTGAAACGTCGTCAGATGGATATGGACGGGATGGGAGTTCGCGGTAAAGTTGAAGACATCCCATTGCTCGTAAGTGTCGAGCAACGGCGTCTCGGTAGTGTCCGCGAACCAGTCCAGAGGGCCGAAATCTTTGATTTCACCGGTGTTGTGGTTGGGATCATACGTATGAATTTGGCCTTCCTCGGCGGTCCCCAGCAACGGATTGACGCGGCCGAATTCGTCCGCGCCCTCGAACAATCCCAACCGGCGGACGTTGACCGCGATGTCGGCTATGTTGTCGCCTAGGTTGTCGCCGCCTACGTTGTCGCTGTCTACGTTGTCGCTGTCTACTTTGTTGCTGACTACATCGACGGTCCAGTCCACGAAGCTATCGTGCAGACTCACGGGGCCGTCATCGTTGACGGTCGCGTTGAGCGCACCCAGGCCGGCATCAACGGTGAACTGCATGATGTGACCCACAGGCTCGTTGCTGTCTGCGGCTTCCGCTTCCGCCAGAGAGCCGTCGGTGTTCAGTCCCTTGAAGGGTTCGTACGCCGGGCCGACGTTGATCAACTCGACGGTTTCAGTGTCCGGTACTCCACTGAAATCGAACACCAGGTCCACTCGATCGCCGGGCGCCAGAACCAACTGTTCACCCTGTGCCTGTGTGCCGTCACCGTCCATGATCGTTATGGAATTCTCCAGCAACCCGGTGTCCGTCCCGGTCAGAGTGACTGCAACGTCGGGGTTGTCGAGCTGCAGCACGTAGAAGCGGGAATCAGAGCCGTTCAGCATGCGGAACTTATAATCGCCCTGGGCCACATCCAGGTTCGGCCATGCCATGCCGTTTACGATGATGTGGTCGCCGAAGAACTCGGGCAGCGCCGATGGAAATGTTCCTCCCTCCTCAGTGAAATCGTCACCGCCCACTTCCTCGGAGACCGATCCCGATCCGCCAGCGCCGTCCGGAAGCTTGTCGTCCGCGAATGCCGGATAATACAGTTGGCCGTCTGTCGTGAATGCGCGGTCCTGGATCACGATTTCGGTTTCATAGGCGCCGCCCGGCAATACAGGATCCGCGCCGTTCTCTGACGTTTTCAGATCCAGCGTGTTCTCATCTTCGAGCAAATAGAAACCGGCGAGACCGGCATAGACGTTGAGGCGGGTGATGCCGAGCGCGTGGTCGTGGTACCAGAGGGTCGCCCCGTCCTGGTCGTTGTCGTAGTGCGTGGTATTCGAGACGAAGTCGGGCCCAACTTCCGCCGGCCCTTTTGGCCCTTTGGTCTGGGTGAACCATTGCTCCGGCCCGCCGTCGCTCGCCGCCTCGGTGTGGCCGCCATGCAAATGGGTGACCGTCGGCGTGTAGCCCGCGTCAAGGGTTTTCCGAATGGGTTGAACGAGGTGGATGCTGTCGTCGATGGGGAGGAGATGTCCGTCCGTCGGCAGCTTGTTTTTCCACTTGATGTCGATCGGATTGTCTTCGTAGGCGACGATCGTCGGTCCGGGATAGGTTACATTGGCACCGTTGCCGTACCCCCATACCGTTGTCGAAAGCGGCGCGCCCGCGCCGTCGTAAAGACCAAGAAATTGTTCGGTTTCATTGATATCCAGGGTCAGATGCGTTCGATGGAGGGTATCTATTCTTCTCGGTAGTGGAAGATCGTTGCTATATCCGAAGGTCGTCCATTGCTCGGTAGCGTTCAAGAGATCGTTCATTTCGCCCTCCCGGGTGTGAATATCAGAGCGGCAAAAAATTGCCAAATACTATGGAACCGTAATTATTATGGGTAAATTGAAATACAATTTACCGCACCAGTGCCACACCTGATATGTCACGCTTTAGAGAGAGGTTTTTATATTATAAAAAACAAACTGAGTGATTATTCCGAGTTTCCTGGAAAAATTCGACTTCACTTGGCAGCCAACCCGCTCGGATACGTTAAACTTTATTGATCGTTACTCCATCGTAATATAATGGCCCTAAATTGCCATTATGTCAACATGCTTTGGCCACGATCTTAATAATGATTATCATTTTCGCCAGATAATTTGTTCGTTCATTGTGCAGTTTATTTGTGGTGAAATATGGAATTACTTGCTTCGTTATTTGTATTTTGAATGTGCAAACCCGCATACACGCGCTCGGAGTTCGCTCATTGCACCGAAGAATGCCGCAACGCCCTGTCGTTGCGACAGGAGCTTGCGGTCGCGTTCGGTTCAATCGCGTCTGCGAGGGGATATCAGCCCCCGCCTTCATGGGTGGCGGCGCCTGCCTCAACGATCCTCACCGATGCGGGTGGGACGGGGCCCGCGATTACTCCGCCGCGTCGGCGGTGGGCGAGGGGGCGCGGAAAGCTTGCAAAAGCGCCGCCTGACGGGCTTTGGCCGCGTCAACACTGCGCGCTTTCACGTGACCGAAGCCGCGCATGGTTTCGGGCAACGATGCGATCTCGCACGCCAGGCGGTGGTTGTCGCGATTCAGGCTCGATAGAAGCTCTACCGCCGTCGTCTCGTACTCGCCGATCAGGCGGCGTTCCATGCGGCGTTCATCGGTATAGCCGAAGATGTCCCATCGGGTGCCACGCAGCCGCTTCCACCGGGCGAGAAAGCGAAATACCGTCATCATCCAGGGGCCGTAGGCCTTCTTGCGGAGAACGCCGGTCACCGGGTCGCGCTTGGCGAACAGCGGCGGGGCGAGGTGGAAACGGAGCGTCGCGCCGTGTTCGAACTGATCGGCGAGCGTCCGTTCGAAGCGGCCGTCGGAGTATAGCCGGGCCACCTCGTATTCGTCCTTGTAGGCCAGCAGCTTGAAATACGACCGCGCAACGGCCTCGGCGAGAGCCGTTTTGCCCGGAACGCGTTCCGCTTCGGCGGCGCGGACGCGTTCGACGAATTCGGTGTATCGTTCGGCATACGCGTGATCCTGGTACTGGCGAAGCTCGTCGGTGCGGAGCTCAATGAGTGTCGTCGAGCGTGGCAGGGCCCGGATCGGATCCGAGGATGCGCTCGGCCAGGGCCGGGTCATGGGCGCAACGGCGGCCCCAAACGAACGCGTCCTTGTTGGCGTCCACCGACGCCCCGTTCAGCTCAATGGCGCGCGCGATGGCCGCTCCCGATACCGGCAGCAGGCCCTTCTGGTAGGCGTGGCCCAGCAGCAGCAGATTGGCGGCGATGGCGTCCCCGGCGACGGCGTTGCCGATGCGGGTCGCCTCCACCAGGGCCAGCCGGTTATCGCCGCAGGCGCGCCGGATGGCGCCCTGGACCTGCCGCGCCGGAAAATACAGATCGGGATCGTGGGTGAAGTCGGCGGTCATGGTCTGGTGGGCGTTGACGACGGCCCGCGTTACGCCGGGCTTGGCGGTGGCGAGGACGTCCGCGCCTCCCGCCGCCACCATGTCGCAGCCGAGTATCAGCCCGGCGCCGCCGACCGACAGCCGCATCGCCCGGATGCCCGACGGATGCGCGGCGATCCGCACATGGCTGACGACGGTGCCGTTCTTCTGCGCCAGTCCCGTCTGGTCCACCACCGAAACACCCTTGCCCTCCAGGTGCGCGGCCATGCCGAGCAGGGCGCCGATGGTAACGACGCCGGTGCCGCCGATGCCGGCGATGACGATGCCGTAAGGTGCGTCCAGCGCGGGCCCGGCCGGATCGGGAAGATCGGGCAACCGGCGATGGATCGACGGTGGATGGCGCCGGGGTTCGGCACCATGGACGGTGACGAAGCTGGGGCAGAACCCCTTCACGCACGAATAGTCCTTGTTGCACGACGACTGGTCGATGGCGCGCTTGCGCCCGAAGGCGGTATTCCTGGGGACGATGGAGACGCAGTTGGAGACGACGCCGCAATCGCCGCAGCCCTCGCACACCGCCTCGTTGATGAACACGCGCTTCGGCGGGTCCGGATAGCGGCCGCGCTTGCGCCGGCGGCGTTTTTCGGCGGCGCAAGTCTGGTCGTAGACCAGGACCGAGGTGCCCGGAACCTCGCGGAGCTGGCGCTGCACCGCGTCCAGGTCGTCGCGATGACTGACGGTCACGCCCGGCGCCAGTCCCGCCTTGCCGGAGAATTTCTCCGGCTCGTCGGACACGATGGCGATGCGCTTCACCCCCTCGGCCGCCATCTGGCGGGTGATCATCGGTACGTCCAGCGGCCCGTCCATCGGCTGGCCGCCGGTCATCGCCACCGCGTCGTTGTAGAGGATCTTGTAGGTGACGTTGACGCCCGCGGCCACGGCGGCGCGGATGGCAAGAATGCCGGAATGGAAATAGGTGCCGTCGCCGATGTTGACGAACAGGTGCGGAATGTCGGTGAACGGCGCCATGCCGTTCCAGTTGGCGCCCTCGCCGCCCATCTGGGTGAAGGTGTCGGATTTGCCGGTCCATCCAGGTGACCATGAAATGACAGCCGATCCCGGCCGCCGTCAGCGAGCCGTCGGGAACCAGCGTCGAGGTGTTGTGGGGACACCCGGAGCAGAAATACGGCAGCCGCCTGGCCGGGTCCGGATCGGCTTGGCGCGCCGCGTCCTCGATCAGTTCGAGAAGCGCGAGCCGCTCGCCGACCCGTCCCGAGGGATCGAACCGCTCGACGCGCCGGGCGATGGCGCGGGCGATGATCGCCGGCGTCAGCGCGCCGGTGGCCGGCAGCAGCGGCTTGCCGTTCTCGTCGGTCTTGCCGACGATCCGCGGACGGCGGTCGGCCGGCCAGTGAAACAGCATCTCCTTGAACTGCGGCTCCAGAACCGGGCGCTTTTCCTCTATGACGAGAATTTCCTGCAGGCCGCCGGCGAAGCGCTGAGCACTTTCGGTGTCCAGCGGCCACGCCATGCCCACCTTGTAGGCGCCGAGACCGATGGCGGCGGCCAGCGCGTGGTCGATGCCGAGATCGTCGAGCGCCTGCAAAACGTCCAGGAAGGTCTTGCCGGCGGCGACGATGCCGATCCGCCGGCTCGGCCCGTCCATGACCACCCGGTCCAGCGCGTTGGCCCGCGCGAAGGCGCGCGCCGCCGGCAGCTTATGATCATGGAGGCGCGAGTCCTGGATCGTCGGCGGCCAGTCGTGGAGGCGGATGTGGAGGCCGCCGGACGGCGGCGCGAACCCTTCGGGAAGGACGATGCGCGGCGCGTCGGGCGTGACCTCGATGGACGCGGAGGCGTCGACGTTGTCGCCCTGGGTCTTCATGCCGACCCAGCATCCGGAAAACCGCGACAGCGCCCAGCCGTACAGGCCGAAATCGAGAAAATCGCCGATGTCGGCCGGTACCAGCACCGGCATTCCGGCGTCGATCATCGCGTATTCGCTCTGGCTCGGCGCCGTCGACGCCTTGGAGGCGGGATCGTCGCCGGCGACCGCCAGGACACCGCCGAGCGGCGCCGTGCCGGCGAGATTGGCATGGCGCAATGCGTCGCCGGAGCGGTCGACGCCGGGGCCCTTGCCGTACCACAGTCCGAACACGCCGTCGTGCCGGGCGCCCGGAAACAGCCCCGATTGCTGCGTACCCCACAGCGCGGTGGCCGCCAGGTCCTCGTTGACGCCGGGCTGGAAGTGGATCTGGTGCTTCGTCAACAGGCCGCCGATGCGCCATAGCTCGCGGTCGAGACCGCCGAGCGGCGATCCGCGATAACCGGTCACGTATCCCGCCGTATTCAGCCCCGCCGCCGCGTCCCGGCGGCGCTGGGTCAGGATCAGCCGCGCCAGCGCCTGGGTGCCGGTCAGATAGATGCGCCCGGATTCGACGATCATATTTGTCGTCGAGCGAAACGTTGGCCAGCGCCATAAGGGGCCTCCCGGCCTCCGAGATTTAGTGCTGTGTCCGCCGTGCCTTAAAAGGTAGGGATCCGCCCGCGACCTTGCAATCGCTTCCGCGCGCACGGTCCCGCGGCCTACCAGGTCAGCACGTCGCCCTGCTCAAGAATGCGAAGCCGGTGGATGCCGGCGATGGCGGCGGCTTCCTCCGCGATCCGCGCGGCGTCGCACGGGCTTGCGGTGCGCGATATACACATCGAGCGGCGATGTCAACGCCGCCAGCTTCGGCGCCAGCATGGACGGGCACAGATGGCCGGCGCGAATGGGCCAGATCCTCCCGGCCATTGCGATAGGAAATCTCCACGATCAACGCACGAAGGTCGGGGATATCGGCCACCACGTCCCAGAAATCCTGGCAAAGCGCCGGTATCGCCGGAGAACACCACGGTGGCCTCCGGGCTGTCGAGGCGATAGCCCGCCGCCGGGATCGAATGGGCGGCGGGCAGCGGCGTGAAGGCCCGGTCTCCGAGGACGACGCGCTCGCCCAGCGTCACGGTCGCGTAGCGCGAGCGCCGGTGTGTCGGGCGCGGGAATTTCGGTGGCGTCTGGCCATATGGACCAGTTGAACACGTGCGATCGCAGCGCCGCGATGGTTTCGGGAATGCCATGCAGGGTGAGCGGTTCCGTCCGCAGCTTCATCCGCGTGTCGATCAACAGCGGCAGCAGCGCCATGTGATCCATATGCGCATGGGTCAGGAACACGTGATCGATGCGGGCGATGTCGTCGCTGGCAAAGGCCAAGCCCGGTTCCGGCGTCGATCAGGACGTCATCGTCGATCCGCAGCGCCATGGTGTGGCCGCCGCCGCCGATCCCTCCGTCGCATCCGAGAATGTCCATGCGCATGGGCAAATCGCTCGAACTCTGGTGGCGAATGTCTCTATAAGTACGCTCAGAATAATGGCCCGTGGCCGCTCCGGCCAACATATTCCTTTTTTGTCCGCGTCTCCGGCCCGGGGCGCCGCGAGCCCACCGGAGATCGACGACCATGACCGTTCTCATTACCGGCGCCGCCGGGTTTATCGGCATGCACGCGGCGACGGCGCTGCTGGACGGCGGCGAACGGGTGATCGGCATCGACAATCTCAACGACTACTACGACGTCTCGCTCAAGCGGGCGCGGCTCGCCGTTCTCGAAGGCCGCGACGGGTTCACGTTCAACCGCCTGGACATCGCCGATCGCGACGGCGTGCACGCCCTGATCGACGCCAATCCCGACATCGACCGGGTCATCCACCTGGCGGCCCAGGCCGGCGTCCGCTATTCGCTGGAAAATCCCTATGCCTACATCCGCAGCAATATCGAGGGACACGTGGTCCTGCTCGAGGCGTGCCGGTCGCTGCCGCGCCTGGACCATTTCGTCTACGCGTCGTCGTCGTCGGTCTACGGCGCCAACACCAAGATGCCGTTCTCCGTCGCCGACCGCGCCGACAGCCAGGTCTCGCTCTACGGCGCCACCAAGAAATCCATGGAAATGATCAGCCATAGCTACGCCTGCATCTACAAACTGCCGCTCACCGGGCTGCGCTTCTTTACCGTGTACGGGCCCTGGGGCCGGCCGGACATGGCGTATTTCAGCTTCACCCGCAAGATCCTCGCCGGCGAGGCGATCCCGGTGTTCAACGAGGGGCGGCATGCGCCGCGACTTCACCTACATCGACGATATCGTCGAGGGCATCGTGGCGTGCCTGGACACGGCCGCCGCCGCGGACGGCGTGCCCGGACCCCACCAGGTCTACAACCTCGGCAATCATCGCTCGGAAGCGCTGATGGACTTCATCGGCGAGATCGAAAAGGCCCTTGGTCGCAAGGCCATCGTGGAGCTGCTGCCCATGCAGCCCGGCGACGTCAAGGAAACCTACGCCGACATCGACGCCAGCCACCGCGACTTCGGCTTTGAACCCAAGACCGCCATCGGCGAGGGCATCCCCCGGTTCATCAAGTGGTATCGGACGTTCTACGGCGTCTGAGGAGGGAACATCAGCGAAAGCGGCCAGGGCGCGATCGTGCGATTCGCCCCCGCGATCGGGGCCTTTATGTTCAAAACACGACAGCCATCGTTCCCAGCAATCCGGTCATCACGTTTCCAGATGATCTGGCATGAGAGATTGTCATCCTTCGCGGGCGTTTAATCTCGTCTTTTCGCCCGGCGGCGGCTCGACCTTGTCATGACGTTGCAGCCACAGGGCGACCGCCCAGCACAGCATGGCCCAACTGGCGCCGGCGGCCCAGCCGGCCAGCACGTCGGTCGGCCAGTGGACGCCGAGGTAGACGCGGCTGACCCCGACAATCACCGCCATTAAGATGGCGAGGACCACGATGTACACTTTCAGCCGGCGGCGCTCCTGCATGCGCGCCAGCAGTGTGCCGAGGGTCAGATACGCCACCGCCGACATCATCGCGTGGGCGCTGGGAAAGCTGGCGGTGAAGACCTCCGTGGCGTGCGATACAAGATCCGGGCGCGGCCGGTCGAAGCCGGTCTTCAGGGCGAAACTCAGCGCGGTGCCGCCGGCGACGGCGAGGACCACGAAGATGGCGGCGCGCCCCTTGCCCTGCAGGGCCAGAAACATGGCGGTGGCGAGAGTGATGAAGGTCACGACGCCGACGCTGCCGAATGCGGTGGCGTCGCGCGCCAACTCCTCGACCCAGCTCGGACCGAGCGGGTCGGCATGGTCGGCCGGGTTGCGAAGCGCTAGCATCACCGTCTCGTCCATGGCATGGGCTTCGCCCTCCATGACCTCTTCGGCCACCTCGACGAAGGCCCACAGGCCGCAGGCGATCACCAGAATGATCATCAGCAACGGCAATTCCCGCCTGGCGAGCCGGAGCATGTTTTTGAAACGGGCGGCCAGGTGGGGCGTCACGTCGGTGATCTTTCGGCAAGCGTTGGGCGGTGGTTGTTGCTCCGGGGTATCGCAGACTTTAACTCGCGAACAGCCAGACTGTTCCGATCAGACGCCATACCCATTGGCGTCGACCCTTTCAGTCCCCCTCAAGCGCGTGGCCGGGGGATGATCATAGCTTCAGCCCATCGATAATCGCCTTCGGCGGCTTCCGTCACGGCGGTTATAGCGAACACCTCTACGGTGCGGGTGCCGCCCCACTTCTCGTAGTCGTCGGTCCCGAGCGACGTTTCGTCGACAAAGCCTCCGATGCCGGCTTCTTCCCAAGCCGCTTCAATGGCGGACGCTGGCGGGGTCATGCCGGCATCGACCACGCCCTTAGGCGGCACCGTCATCGGGATACCGGCGATAAGGGTCGAACGTATAGTATTTGGGTCGGGTGTCGAGCCGCGCGTGTAGCCAGGCCACGCCCAGCCCCGATGTGCTGAGCCACAGCGGCTGGTCGCCGAGACGCGACGTCATCGCTTGGCCGACAGTCTGCCAGAAGGCGTGCTGCTGTGCCTTGGGCGCGGTGCGCGAAAAGACGGCGATGTGCGGGTACGCGTCCGCCGAAGCCCGGGGTGTGGGCGTCACGAGAACCGCGTCGCGACCCAGGTTATCGAATGTCGCGACGTCCGCTTCCGGGCCGGCGGCGGCGAAGTACCGAGCAAAGGCGTCGGGATCTGGGGGCATACCGGCCAGGGCGGGTCCGTCCACCAGGGCAAACTCAAACGGACGCGTAACGGTATCGCGCGTGACCGGCGGCGTTTCCCAGAAATAGGCGCGAAAGGGGGCATCCGCCAAGACCTCCGCGAAGACCTCGCGGAAGCGGGCATCGCACCGCCAGCCCTCGATGACCTCGGCGTAGGGGGCGGGGCTCCCGTCGCGATGGATGCGGGCCCGCACAACGCGGCCGCGGTCGAGTGTGTCGATTTTCGCATTCCACGGCATGGCGATTTCCAAACGTTTGATCCCCGAGTGGACCGGCTTCGGCATTTCGGCCCTCGTCATCCGCTCGAGCGAAACGGGTTGACGATACGGAGGCTGTTGTCAATCGTCATTCCGTCCTGCATATCCTCCGACCAGAGTATGTCGCAATCGGCATGCATTGCCGAGGCGGCGATCATGGCGTCGAAGATGGAGAGCCCGCAGCGTTCGGCCAGTTGGAGGCCGGTTCCCGTTGACCACAACTTCACAGGCTCCACAACCACAACAGAAGCGGTCAATTCATATGGTACCTAAAGCGGACAACTCTATTTGTTATCGACACGAACGCACTCGGTGCGTGCGGGCCTATTGGTGGAAAGCGTCGTTCCGCTCGGTCGAAGCGGGATCTCGCTGATTACCCGGCCTTTCCGGCCGTCAAATCGCGATGCATGGCGACAACCGCGTTCTTGAGCGCCGGCAGGTCCTTTTCGACGATGCGCCAGATCCGTTCGTCAAGGACTTGGTCGTAGGCGTGGCGCAGAACGTTGCCGAGATCCGCCACCGCGCGCCAGGGGATCTCGGGATGTTCTTGTTTGATGCTGTCGGGCAAGTGGCGCGACGCCTCGGACAGGCGCTCAAAATGACGCTCGACCGCCGCGGCTCCATCCACATTGTCGGCATAGTCGTTGAGGGACTTGTTTCGTGTCATCCGCTCGATCCCCGCGATTGCCGCGAGCATGTGCTCGATCCGGTCGAGGGTTCGTTCGTCGCCCATCAAAATACGGCGACCTCGTCGGCGGCGATCCGCTCGCGGAAATTGGGCCGGAGGTCGCCGCGGATGACCACGTCGGTTTCGCGGCCGAACAGGTCGCACAGGTATAGACGCAAATCGGCGAGATCGATCAGCGAGAACACCCGTCCGGGATCGATATCGACGACCACGTCAATGTCGCTGTCCTCTCCGCTCTCTCCCCGCGCCAGCGAACCGAACAACGCCAAACGGGTCACTCCGCGGGCGTGCAGCGCGTTCTCGTGGGCGCACAGGATGCCGACGGCTTCTTTGCGGGTCATCGACCAAATCTCTCAGTTCTTGTAATCGTATGCCAACTCGTAAACATGATAGCCGAGTAGCGGACGCGGGGTTGCTAAAAATTGATACGTTGTGCTCACCGGCCCTCGCCACGGTTGAGGAAGGCGAGGCGTTCGAACAGGTGGACGTCCTGTTCGTTCTTCAGGAGCGCGCCGTGGAGCGGCGGGATCAGTTTGCGGGCGTCGGTGGTGCGGAGCGCCTCCGGGGGCACGTCCTCCACCAGGAGCAGCTTGATCCAATCGAGAAGCTCCGAGGTGGACGGCTTTTTCTTCAGGCCCGGCACCTCGCGCATGTCGAAGAACGCGGTCAGCGCCTCGCGCACCAGCTTCTTCTGGATGCCGGGATAGTGCACCTCGACGATCTGTTCCATGGTGTCGCGGTCGGGAAAGCGGATGTAGTGGAAGAAACAGCGGCGCAGGAAGGCGTCCGGCAGTTCCTTTTCATTGTTCGATGTGATGATGACGATGGGGCGCTGGGCGGCCATCACCGTCTCCTTGGTTTCGTAGACGTGGAATTCCATGCGGTCGAGCTCCAGCAGAAGGTCGTTGGGGAACTCGATGTCGGCCTTGTCGACCTCGTCGATGAGCAGGACCGGGCGAACCTCGGCGGTGAACGCCTCCCATAGCCGGCCCTTGACGATGTAGTTGGCGATATCGTGGACGCGCGCGTCGCCGAGCTGCGAAGTCGCGAAGACGCGCCACCGCGTCGTATTCGTACAACCCCTGCTGGGCCTTGGTGGTGGATTTGATGTGCCACTGGATCAGCGGCACGTCGAGCGCCTTGGCGATCTCGTGGGCGAGGATCGTCTTGCCGGTGCCGGGTTCTCCCTTGATCAGCAACGGCCGCTCCAGGCTGACCGCTGCGTTCACCGCCACCATCAGGTCTTCGGTGGCGACGTACGTCTCGGTGCCCTGAAAGCGCTTGTTCATGCGTGTCTCCCGGCGAAGTGTTTCAGACCCCAAGGTTGGGGTGCGGGTCCGATGGTTCAAGGTTGGGCGGCAACCTTACTGATGTTCCGACGGCAACGCGGCGGACACCGCCTGTCTGCGTTCATGCGACGCGAAGCTCTGCGCCTCGATGAAGACCCGGGTGATCGCCGGAAAGGTCGCGACGATCTTGGTCTCCAAACCGGAGATCAGGCGCTCCACCTCCTGCGACGACACGTCGTCCCTGAAATCCAGGCTGAGGTTCACCAGAACGTCTCGGGGGCTGAAATGCAAGGTTAGCAACTCGTTGACGCGAATGATGCCGGGTTCCGCCGCGACGAGATCGCGAATTCCCTCGACCACGGCCGGTTTCGCCGCCTCGCCGATCAACAGGCCCTTGGTCTCGATGGCGAGGAAGATGGCGGTCAGCGCGAGAATACACCCGATGCCGATGGACGCGACGCCATCGAGTACCGGCATATCCAGCGCCTGGGCGCAGGCGATGCCCACCAGTGCCATCACCAGACCAGCCATGGCCGCGGTGTCCTCGAACAAGACGGTGAAGACCGTGGGATCCTTGCTGTTGCGAATGGCGGTCAACAGGCCGATCTGCCCGCGGGTCTTGTTGAACTCCCTGTAGGCCACGAACCACGCCACGCCCTCGAAAATCATCGCCGCGCCCAGCACCAGATAGTTGACCATGGGGCTGGAAACCGGTTCGGGGTGCATCACCTTATGGACGCCCTCGTAGATGGAAATGCCGCCGCCCATCGCGAAGATCAGGATGGCGACGACGAACGCCCAGAAGTACAGCTCCTTGCCATGGCCGAACGGATGCTCGCTGTCGGCCGGCGCCGCCGATTTCTTGATACCGTAGAGCAACAGTCCTTGGTTGCCGGTGTCCACCAGCGAATGGATGCCCTCGCTCAGCATCGCCGAACTCCCGGTGTAGGACGCGGCGGCGAATTTGGTGATGGCGATCAGCGCATTACCCGCCAGCGCCGCGAAAATGACCTTCTTGGACCCCGTCGCCGACATCGTCTAACTCTCCTCCCCGGCAGTCCCTTGCGCACCCGCGGTATCGTTGCGCTCGACGCCGTTGGCGACATCTTCCAGATGTTGCTCCTTCGCTTCCTTGAAAGCGACGATTTTCGCGGCGCGCCGGCGGGCTCGTTCGGCGATCCGCCGCGACCGCTCGATGACGGCGTCCTTTTCCGCCAGAAGATCCTCGGAAGCGTTCTCTTCGCGCAGCTTCACCATGACCTCATGCTCGACCCAAACCGTCGCGTCCGCCTCCTTGGCCATCTCTTCCAGCCTTTTCAGACAGTCTTCGGCCTCCGCCACACGATCGCCCGTCCGCGCGGTGTCGCCGAGGGTCCCCGGACTCCGGCTCCGCGTCGAGGTCGACATCCTGGGCGGCAAGGGTCATGACGACCGTGCGGAGGTTGGGAAGCAATTCGCCAACCTCGCCGCCGAACGGATGAAAGCAGCGAAACCCGCGAACGGTGATCGGCAGGAACACCACCGCCGAATCCAGCGGAGTGTTCGGCGACCAGCTCCGCCGTGGGATCCTCAACGACGACCGGCTCCGCGTCGATCCGGAAATCCTCGAGCATTTCACGGAGCTCGTCTCGCCGCTGCTCGGACGACTGCTCGGCCTTGGCGGACGACAACAGGCGGATCTTCGCGTCCTGCCAGTGCTCCGCGCGTCGCCATCAGATAGGCGAGAAGCAGCATCAGTTCGCCCGTCAAGTTGTCCCACCACCAGACATCGATGGTTGTGGCGTCGTCTTCGCCGACGCCAGGTCGATCCCATTGGCCGTTCTTGACATCGAGAATGATCAGGTTGCAGCCAAGGCGAAAAGTGGTCTGCAGATTGCGAGCGTAGCGGCCGCCACCCAACGATCCGAAAAACCCGTGCCCTTCGGTGAACCAGTTCACCACCGTGGTATTGACCCGCAGTGGACCCGACGCCGGCCGATTGAATGACGGTCGCCGCCGCCTGATCGAGGTTGCGCCCGGAAACCACCAGGGGAAACGCCTTGGAACCGGCTCTCCTTCAATTCGTTGGCCAATTCGGTGGCCGCCGCCTCCCGCTGCTCCAGCACCTCCTCGCCCTCGCCTTCGATCAACCGGACGACCGTGGTCAGGCCGCTGCCGCCCTCGATCCAGGATGCGAATTTCACCAGCTGCTGGCGCCTCTCCGGGTCATCCGAAAACACCAGCAATTGCGGCCGCCAGTCCCGGGGATGCTCGACTTCGGCGGCGGCGGCATGAAGATGCTCGCGAACCCGCTGGAGATGGAAGGAGCGCTGAGAGTCCGCCCACCGGGCCGGTCCGGCTCGGTGTTTGAGGTATTGAAAAATCCCGAACAGGATGACCATGGCGGCCATGCCGGCCCAAACGTCGATCGCCAGCATCGCGCCCAGGCACGCGATTGCGCCCGCCAAACTGAGCCGGCGATCGAACCAGCGAAAGCGCGGACGAAACGATGGGCTCGACGCGCTCGCTTCGTAGTACGTGGCGTAGTTGAGCAGGCCGTAGGACACCAGGAAGAACATGGACACGATGGCGGCCACGAGATCGAGGCTTCCGATGGCGATGATCGACAAGGGCAATCGCGCCCGACAGCATCACGCCCCGTCGCGGGTTGTTGCTGGGGCCGCTGCCGCGCGCAAACGTTTTGAGCACGGGAAACACCCGGTCCTTGGCCAGCGCCTGAAGGATCCGGGGAGCGCCCAGGAACGAAGCGAGCGCCGAGGACAGGGTGGCGGCGATGACGCCGGCGTCGATCAGCGGGCCGAACACCGAAATGGCCCTCATCGCACTGGCATCGTCCGCCAACAGCGCCAAGCGGCCGCGTCGCCGCAAGCGCCACCGCGCAACCGATGTAGACCACCAGCGAAATCCCGATCGCGAAAAACGTACCGAGCGGAATGCTTTTGCCGGGATCGCGGAGATCCCCGGACATGCTCACCCCTTGGGTAAAACCGGTGACCGCCGGAAAGAAGATGGCGAAGACCAGCCAGAACGGCGTCGCCTGTTCCGGGGGAGTCCCAGTTGGCCGCGAGCAGGGCGCTGTCCCAACCGTCGAATGCGCCCCAGCAGAAAGGACAGCAGCGCCGCCGCCATCACCGCCATGATGACGTACTGGAAGCGAGAGGCCCAATCCGACACCCAGCCAGGCCAGCACGAACAGGCCCGACACCGCCGCGGCGGCCACCACCTGCACTGCCCACGGGCCCTCCCATCGAAGAACCTCCGCCGTGACCTTGGCGAAGCCGATGCAATAGAACCCGACGGAGACAGACTGCGCGCAGAACAGCACGAGACCGATCGCGCCGCCGAACTGGAGGCCGAGGGTGCGCGAGATCAGGTAGTAGTCCCCACCGCTCTTGACCTTGAGGTTTGTGGCGATCGCCGCGACCGACAAGCTGGTCAAAATCGAAATCACATTGGCGATGAGGATGATCACCAGAGCCTGCGCCAGCCCGGCGCTGCCGACGACATCCTCCAGTTTCAGAAACAGAATGAGGCCCGAGTATGGTCAGAATGCTCGGCGTGAACACGCCGGCAAAGGTTCCGAGCTTTCCCGCCGCGGGACCCATTCGAGGCGCCGCTCATCCGCTTTTATCCCCTCTGACTTGTCCGCCAAGCGCGCCGGCGCACAATCCTGCCGCGTGAGATCACGCCATCTGATTTGCTCGCTCTAATACACAGTTACGGCACGTGGCAACAGTCGGATGTTGCGGTCGCGGCTACTCGGCGGGAACGGCGCGCGGTCGAGCGAAAATAGTCTCGCCGTCGCGCGCGGGCGCGCTCGGCACCAGCCGGGCGAGGCCCAGCGAGCAGACGGCCATGGCGCTGCCGGCGAGGAACACGGCGGCCGGCGAGACCATCCACAGCGCGCCGAACGCCACCGGGATCACCACCGCGGCGATATGATTGATGGTGAAACTGACGCCGGACGAACTGGCGATGTCGCGCGGATCGGCGATCTTCTGAAAATACGTTTTGATGGCGATCGCCATGGCGAAGAAGATATGGTCGACGATATAGAGACCGGCGGCGATCCAGGCGGTATCCACGAACGCATAGGCGGTGAACACGCAGATCAGGCCGATGTATTCGAAGCTCAACGCCCGGCGCTCTCCCCAGTGGCCGATGAGCTTGCCGATGCGCGGCGCCAATACCATGCTGAGCGCATGATTGGCCAGAAACAAAAGGCTCATGGCGGCGACGTCGATAGCCGAACTTCTCCACCATCAGAAAGCCGGCGAAGACCACGAAGATCTGGCGGCGCGCCCCCGACATGAAGGTCAGCGCGTAGAACAGCCAGTAGCGCCGGCGCAGGATCAGCGTGCTTGTGCTGCTCCACCTTGGCGGGGAAGCGCGGAAACAGGATCCAGGCCGCCACCGTGAGCGCGACCGTCACGCCGCCGCCGATCAGCATGATCCATTTCATCTCGAGCCCGGCGAGATCCACGCCGAGATAGATCAACCCGAACGCGATCAGGCCGGCGAAGGAGCCGGCGGCCACCAGCCGCCCCAGCACCTTCGGCGCCTCGTCCTTGTCCAGCCATTGCAGGGCCAGGGACTGGCGCACCGTCTCGAAATAGTGGAAACCGACCGACATAACGAAGGTGGTAACCAACAGGCCCGCGAAACCGGGAAAAAACCCGGTGAGCGCCACGCCGACACCGAGCAGGGACAGCGACAACAAGCGCAAGGGATTGCTCGCGGACGAACAGCAGCACGAACACCACGGCGAAGCTGAGAAATCCCGGGATTTCGCGCACGCTCTGGAGCATGCCGATATCGGCGCCGGTGAAGCCGGCCCGCTCCACCGCGAAGTTGTTGATCACCGCCATCCAGGTGCTGAAGCTGACGGGCATGGCGACCGACAGGAGGATCAGCAAAACCTCCGGCCGGCGCCAGCGATCGAGGCTGGCGGTCAAGCGATGCCGGCCACGGCTTGCTCTATGGCGTCGAGTGCGTTTTGGGCCCGCTCGCCGTCCGGCCCACCGGCCTGGGCCATGTCGGGACGACCGCCGCCGCCCTTGCCGCCGAGTGCCGCCGATCCCACTCGGACCAGATCCACGGCATTGAACCGCTCCTTGAGATCGTCCGTTACCCCGACCACCACCGACGCCTTGCCGTCGCTCCGCGAAACCAGGGCCACGACGCCCGAGCCAACCTGTTGCTTGAGATCGTCGGCCAGGCTCTTGAGATCCTTGGCGGGGATGCCGTCGAGCAGGCGCGGCGAATAGCGGATACCGCCCGCATCCCTGATTTCCGCGCCGTTGCCGCCGCCGCCCGTGGCCAGCGCGCGCCGCGCCTCGCTCAGGTCATGCTCGAGCTTTGCGCCGTTCCTCCAATAGGGCCGCCACCCGCCCCGGCACTTCCGCCGGCGCGGTCTTGAGCAGGCTGGCGACTTCAAGCAGGGCTTCGCCTTGGAAGCCCACGTAGCGCTGGGCGCCCTCGCCGGTCACCGCCTCGATCCGCCGCACGCCGGCCGCGACGGCGCCCTCCGAAATGATCTTGAACAAACCGATATCGCCCGTCCGCCGCACATGGGTGCCGCCGCACAGCTCGGTGGAGTACGGCCGGTCGCCGGCGCTGCCCATGGACACCACCCGAACCTCGTCACCGTATTTCTCGCCAAACAGCGCCATGGCGCCGGCGGCAACGGCCTGCTCCGGGTCCATCAGATGCGTCGTCACCTCGGTGTTTTCGCGGACCTGGGCGTTGACTTCGGCTTCGGCCAGGGCGAGCGCTTCCGGATCCACCGCCAAGGGATGACTGATATCGAAGCGCAAGCGATCCGGAGCCACCAGCGACCCCTTTTGGGTCACATGCTCTCCCAGGTGATGGCGCAGCGCATGGTGCAGAAGATGTGTCGCCGAATGATTGGCGCGGATCGCCGAGCGCCGGCCATGGCTGACTTCCATTTCCACGTGGTCGCCGACGCGAACCTCGCCGGTCTCCACCGCGCCGATGTGGACCCATACGTCGCCAAGCCGCTTCTGCGTATCGGTGACGACGACCCTCGCGCCCGCGGCCGTGCACATGGCGCCCGAGTCGCCGATCTGGCCGCCCGATTCCGCATAGAAGGGGGTCTGATTGCAGACGATCGCCACGCCCTGACCTTCCGAGGCCGTTTGGACTTCGGTGCCGTCGACGACGATGGCCGCGACCTGGCCCTCGGCAAGCTCGGTCTCATAGCCAAGGAACTCCGTCGGACCGTTCCGTTCGCGAATGGCAAACCAGACCGCCTCGGTCGCGGCCTCGCCGGAGCCGGCCCAGGCGCGGCGCGCTTCGGCACGCTGGTGTTCCATGGCCCGATTGAAGCCGTCCACATCGACGCCGAAGCCCTTGGCGCGCAGCGCGTCCTGCGTCAGATCGAGGGGAAACCCATAGGTGTCGTAAAGCTTGAACGCCGTGTCGCCATCCAGTGTCCCGGCCGACGGCAATTTCGACACCGCCTCGTCAAGCAGCCCGAGACCGCGATCGAGCGTCCGCTGAAAGCGGGTTTCCTCGAGTTTCAGCGTCTCCGTGATCAGCGATTGCGCTTGGCCCAGTTCGGCATAGGCGCCGCCCATCTTCGCCACCAGCGCCGGCACCAGCCGCCACATCAAGCGGCTCGGCGCAGCCCATGAGATGGGCGTGGCGCATGGCGCGGCGCATGATCCGCCGCAGGACGTAGCCGCGACCCTCGTTGGACGGCAGCACGCCGTCGGCGATGAGAAAGCTGGTGGCCCGCAGATGATCGGCGATGACCCGGTGCGAGGTTTTGTGTTCGCCGAATGGCTCGGTGCCGCTGGCCTCGGCCGACGCGTGGATCAGCGCCTCCATGAGGTCGATCTGGTAGTTGTCGTGGGTACCCTGCAAGACCGCGGCGGTCCGCTCCAGGCCCATGCCGGTGTCGATCGAGGGCCTCGGCAGATCGACCCGCTGGTCTGCCGTCACCTGCTCGTACTGCATGAACACGAGGTTCCAGATTTCGATGAACCGGTCGCCGTCCTCGTCGGGACTGCCCGGCGGTCCGCCCGGAATATGGTCGCCATGATCGTAGAAAATCTCGGAGCACGGACCGCAGGGCCCGGTCTCGCCCATGGCCCAGAAATTATCGGACGTGGCGATGCGGATGATCTTGCTCTCGGGCAGGCCGGCGATCTTCTTCCACAGATCGAACGCCTGGTCGTCCTCGGAATAGACCGTGACCAGCAGTTTTTCGGGCGGCAATCCGAATTCCCTGGTGACCAGATTCCATGCCAGCTCGATGGCGACGTCCTTGAAGTAGTCGCCAAAGGAGAAGTTGCCGAGCATCTCGAAAAACGTGTGGTGGCGGGCCGTGTAGCCGACGTTTTCCAGGTCGTTGTGCTTGCCGCCGGCGCGAACGCACTTCTGCGAGGTCGCGGCGCGCGCGTAGTCGCGCTTTTCGGCGCCGGTGAACACGTTCTTGAACTGCACCATGCCGGCATTGGTGAACATCAGGGTCGGATCGTTGCGCGGCACGAGCGGGCTCGAGTCCACGACCCTGTGGTCATGGCGCGCAAAGAAATCGAGAAACGCTTTTCGGATATCGTTGACGGTCTGCATGGGTTCTATTTAGGTTCGTGGCGCACTTAACGGAATGCTGGCCGGAAAAAACTCGCTTTTACAACCAACGCTCGGGAGTGTCCACAAAGCCCGTGACAGACCGAACAAGGCGGCCCGCTCGGGGACCGCCCGTGTGTTTCATCAAAGTACTTATCTGTGCAGGTGGTCGGTCGACATGCTGCCAGCCGCGAGGCCGGCGACGACCATCAGTCCGTGGTTTCGGCGGCGGCGTCCACAGCGACCGGTTCCGCCATCATCGCTTCCGAGACCAGACCGGCGTTCTCGCGGATCTTGTTTTCGATTTCCTGGCCGACTTCGGGGTTTTCGCGCAGATAGGCCTTGGCGTTCTCGCGTCCCTGGCCGACGCGGGTCGAGCCGTAGGAGAACCACGACCCGGATTTCTCCACCAGCCCGGCCTTGAGACCGAGATCGATGAGCTCGCCGGTTTTGGAAATGCCCTCGCCATACATGATGTCGAATTCGACCATTTTGAACGGCGGCGCCAGTTTGTTCTTCACCACCTTGACCCGGGTCTGGTTGCCGACCATCTCGTCGCGGTCCTTGATGGCGCCGATGCGGCGGATCTCCAGGCGGACCGACGAGTAGAACTTCAGCGCGTTGCCGCCGGTGGTCGTCTCCGGATTGCCGAACATCACGCCGATCTTCATCCGGATCTGATTGATGAAGATGATCATGGTGCGCGAGCGGGCGACCGAAGCGGTCAACTTGCGCAAGGCCTGGCTCATCAGCCGCGCCTGAAGTCCCACATGGGTGTCGCCCATTTCGCCCTCGAGCTCGGCCCGCGGCACCAGGGCCGCGACACTGTCCACGACCAGCACGTCCACCGCGCCCGAGCGAACCAGGGTATCGGCGATTTCGAGGGCCTGCTCGCCGGCGTCGGGCTGCGAAATCAGCAGATCGTCGACGTTGACGCCGAGTTTCTGCGCATAGATGGGATCGAGCGCGTGCTCGGCATCGACAAAGGCGCAGACCCCGCCCTTTTTCTGCGCTTCGGCAACGGTATGAAGGCGCGAGCGTCGTCTTGCCCGAGCTTTCCGGACCATAAATCTCGACGACGCGGCCCCGCGGCAGGCCGCCGATCCCAAGCGCGATATCCAGGCCAAGAGAACCGGTCGAAACGGTCTCGGTCTCGACGGTTTCGCGCTGGCCGAGGCGCATGATCGACCCCTTGCCGAAAGCCCGCTCGATCTGGCTGACGGCGGCGTCGATGGCCTTGCCTTTATCGGTGCTGTCTCTTTCCACGAGACGAAAACTGGTTCCCAACATTGACGGTCCCCCCTTATTTCATAGGCCATGGCGGTAAGCAACTGGCATCACCGTACTTGTTTTGTTCCACCAAGCAAGACATTTTTGCAACCCTCTGATATATATAAGTTATTATTTAACCCTTTTGGGTGATTTATGGCTCGTTGGCATCGCTGCGATCGGGCCGACGAGGACTGGCAGGCACGCGAATGTCGCCGATGACGCCGAATCCACGCGTCGATGACCATCCTCGTGACGCGCGGAAAGAAGAGGCCGCGTGCTCCGGAGCATCATCGGTTATGGCGGTGACGGCAAACAGCTGTTCACAATTTCGTGATCAGCGGACGATCGGGTTGCCGCCTGGAGGCAATTAGTGACCCAATTGCGGCATCGAGGTCGATGCTCGTAAAAATATCATAATGGTTGCTTTACACATATTCAGGACCGGCGGCGTGGCCCGCGCGCCCGGATTACCCCCGACGGGGTATTCTTGAACCGCCCGCTTTTCTTTTGCGGGCCCGTCGGCCCGATAGGTGGCGCCGGAAGGCGCCACCACGTCCCCAACCCGGGGTTGAGTCCACAAAAATGTGGAGTCCCGGAGTTTGCTGGATCGCGTCGCGTCGGCGGGAACCCTCCTCGGATGTTGGACAAGTTGGTCTGCAACCATCCTCCAAAAAAAGGTTCAACCTTGCGGTTGGATAATGAAAGATTAGGTGGCATTATACCGAGGGGTGAGGGTTTCGATTGAGCATTATTCGCACGTTTCGTGCGCTTACGACAGGAAAACGCAAACTGTCGGCGCCCCCACCAGGGGCAGCAATCATTGCGCGAAGGAGAGGGTGAATGAACGTTGGCGGGCTTGTTGACAGGCGCTCGGGTGAAGATCGCCGTGACGATCCGGATCGGAGGCGGGACGACGAACGGCGGTCCGGCGAGGACCGGCAGGCTGGAATCGGGCGCAATGAGCGGAGCGACGCATCGCAATCCGGCCTCTCGACCGGGTTCCGAACGACGCTGCGGCCTGGATCGCCGAAACAGCTCCCATCGTCGTTTCGACCCGGACCGGCGCGCCAGTAACGACCGGCGGGCCTGGGCGGGAACCTCCGATGGCGAGCGGGCCTTCGATCCGAGCCTCGCCGATATCCGCGACCCCCGAAGCGGCGCGCTGTTGGAAATCCTCTCCGGTTTTCATGAAGCCAGCGTCGATCCGAAACTTTGGCCGAAATGCCTGGTGGCCTTGTCCGATGCCCTCGGCGCCAAGATCTGCGCCATCGCCTCGCACGATTATGAAAGCGGCCGGGGACGGATCGAGCACTCCGTCTATGTCAACAAGGCGGCGATCGCCTCCTTCGCCGAACGCTACAGCCGCCTGAACATCTTTCTCCAGCAGGACGAGTATTTCCGCGCGCCGGGCAGCGTTTGGACCGACGAGCAGATCCTGATGGAAAACGAACTGATCGAGACGCCGTTTTATCGCGAGTGGCTGAAGCCGCTTGGCCTCCATCATCATTTGTTCGGCGTCCTGGATCGTCGGCGGAATTACGTCACCTACCTGTTCATCGGGCGCGGCGAAGTCGAAGGACCGTTCAGCGACGGCGTTCTGGCGCTGTTTCGTCGCCTGCTGCCCAACCTTCAGCGCGCCTTCCGATCGGGAAAGTCGCTCCACGAAGCGAATGAAATCCAGAAGGTGGCGTCGAACGTGCTCGACGTCATTCCCATGGGCGTGATGGTGGCCGGCGCGGCCGGCAATATCATCGAGGCCAATCAACGCGCGCAGGGCATTCTCGCTGCCAGTGCCGAACTTTCCATCGGCAAGGCAGGGTTGGAAATCGATCATCATGGCCGCCGCTTGCGGTTGCGTGACCTCATCGCACCCGACACCTCCAAGACCGCCAAGGACCGCGACGACGGCGTTCGCGCGTTTTCAATCCAGCGCCCCTCGGGCCAGAAACCGCTGTCGATTCTCATCGCGCCGGTGGATAGCGGCAAGGAAATGCGCTCGCCCGACGAACCGGCGGTGATCGTGTTTCTTGGCGATCCCGGCCATGTAGTCGACATCGATCAGCCAAGGCTGTGCGAGCTCTATGGTTTGACCCGCGCCGAAGCGCGCGTGGCGGCGCTGCTGGCCAACGGCTACCGGCTCGAGGAAACCGCCGAATCGCTCGGACTCGTCTATGAAACGGCGCGAAAGCACCTTAAGCACGTGTTCGGCAAGACCGGAACGGATCGCCAGGCCGAGCTCATCCGCATGCTGGTGACCGGCCCGGCGGTGCTCCGATATCTGACCCGCGACGGAGTCACGCGGCCATGACTGTTTTGACCTTGCCGGCCAGATCGGCGAGCGAGAACGGTTTTGGGAGAAAATAGACGGTCGGATCTTGGCCGTGGGCGCCGTCGGCGCGCGGCGTCGGCGTAGCCCGAAACCAGTATAACCTTGACGCCGCCCAGTTCCTGACGCGCGATCCGCACCAGGGTGTGGCCGTCCATCGACGGCATCACCACATCGGTCACTATGAGGTCGATTCCCTGGTCGCGGGCGGTGATCACGTCGAGGGCATTTTCGCCATTGGTCGCCTCAAGCACCCGATAGCCCTTGTTGCGCAATGCCCGGGCGGCAAACACGCGAACCGACTCCTCGTCCTCCACCAGTAGAATTGTGCCGGCCCCGCCGGCGTCCGCCTCGGTCGCCGGCGGCACGGTCGAACGCCGACGGCGGCTCGCTCCGGGCCGCGTTTTCGGCGCAGGCCGGAAGGTAGATGCTGAAGACGGCGCCTTCTCCAGAAGCGCTGTCGACGAACACGAACCCTTCGGTCTGGTGAACGATTCCGTGGACGGTAGAGAGGCCGAGCCCGGTCCCGGCGCCCACCTCCTTGGTGGAAAAGAACGGCTCGAAGATATTGCCGATGACCTCCTTGGGAATGCCGGCACCGGTATCGGCGACCTCGATCAGCACGTACGTTCCGGGGTTCATCAGATCGGCTCCGCGCCGCATCTCCTCGTCGACGGTCAACGCCGAGCTCCGGATGGTCAGCGTCCCGCCGCCCGGCATGGCGTCCCGCGCGTTCACCGCCAGATTTATGATGACCTGATCGAACTGCCCGGGATCGACCCGCACGAACGCCGCGCCGCCGCCGTCTTCGACCCTCAGCTCGATGTTGGCACCGAGAAGTCTGCCCAGCATCTTGTGCAGATCCGCGAGCGCTTCCTTGACGTCGAGCACCACGGGCTCGAGTTTCTGCTTGCGCGAAAACGCCAGAAGTTGGCGGACCAGGCTCGAGGCCCGCTTCGCGTTGCCCCGGATCTGCATGATGTCGTCGAACGACGGATCGCCCGGGCCGTGGCGCGCCAGCAGCAGATCGCAGAATCCCAGCGTGGCGGTCAGCTGATTGTTGAAATCGTGGGCAATTCCGCCCGCAAGCTGGCCGATGGCCTGCATCTTCTGGGACTGGGCGAGCTGCACTTCGAGGTTGCGGTGATCCGTGCCGTCCAGCACGTGGACGATCAGACCGGTGACGCTCGCCGGCGTCCTCCACCCGGCCGGCGAAGATCGACGCCGAGACCTCGCGCGCGCTCGCCGCCGGGCATGCGGATACCCTCCAGCCGGGCGGCGCGGACGGTGCCGAGGACGAGTTTCGACAGCTGTCCGACCACGTCGTCGCGGTCCTCCTTGCTGACCATATCCGGCGAACGGTCCGCCGACCACCGCGTCCCGCGCCACCCCCAGCGCGCGGACGAAGGCGCCATTGCACTCGACGATGTCGCCGCGAAGATCGAGAAAGGCGATGCCGACGGGCGACTGGTCGAACACCAGCTTCAAACGGTCTTCGCGCGATCGCGCCGCCCCCGCGCGCGGCCCGCCGCCAGCCACCGCCCGATCGCCGTCCGACGCCCGTCCACGCCCATCACACAAAGCCCCTGGTCGAGCGGCCGCGTTCGGCGGTCAATATACCAAGTCTCATTGACAGGGACTCTTTGTGATCGTGTTTCACACTTCCTCGGCAGGAGGGACCGTGCTGGCGATGGGGACCCATCGTCAAGCGGTTTCCCCACCTTTGGAACCTGGGCCCCGAAGAAGCGTGAAACACGATCACAATAAATTCCTATCGACCGAGAATTGGCATTACCCCTGGCCCTTCAGCCGCATGACGTAGCCGATGATCTGGGCCACCGCCTGATAGTGCTCGGGCGGAATTTCCTGGTCGATCTCCACCGACGCATAGAGCGTCGCGCGCCAGCGGCGGGTTCTCGACCAGCGGAATATCGTGCTCGCGGGCGATCTCCCGAATGCGCTGGGCGATGGCGTCGACGCCCTTGGCCACCAGCTTCGGCGCCCCCATGGACTCCATTTCGTAAGATAGCGCGATGGAATAGTGCGTCGGGTTGGTGATGATCACGTCGGCGTTGGGCACCGCCGCCATCATCCGCTTCTGCGCGCGCTCCATTCGCAAGCGGCGGATGCGGGATTTGATCTGCGGGTCGCCCTCGGACTGCTTGTGCTCGTCGCGGACCTCCTGCTTGGTCATTCGCATCTGCTTCAGGAAGGTATATTTCTGGTAGGCGAAATCGAGAAGCGCCACGGCGGTCATGACCGCCACCGTCGCGACGGTCATCATGACGGCCAGTTCATGGACGCGATCGAGCGTTCCCGGCACGCCGATCGCCGGCAGCAGCTCCACGTCGCGCAAAAGCGGCAGCGCCAGGCCCAGCGAAACCGCGCCGACGGCGCCGAGCTTGAGCAACCCCTTGACGAACTCCATCAGCGACTGCGCGGAGAACAGCTTGCCCAGCCCCTTCTGCAGCGAAATGTTCTTGGGGTCGGCCTTGATCTTGGTGGGCGCCCAGATCAGACCGACCTGCAGGACCCCGGCGGCGATGGCGAGGGCCACCAGCAGCGCCAGTATCGGCGCGATGATCCAGCCGATGTCCAGCACCAGACCCGCCAGCGCGTCCTGCATGTTCTCGGCGTGCAGCGAGATATCGTGCGGCGAGTCGAGGAACCGGGTCAATTGCGCGGCAATATCACGCGACACCCCCGGCGCCATGAACACCAGGGCGATGGCGCCGCCCACCAGGATGGCCCAGCTCTTGATTTCCTGGGACGAGGCAGCCTGCCCCTTCTCGCGCGCATCGTGCAGGCGTTTCGGTGTCGGGTCTTCGGTTTTCGAGCCGTCTTGCTCTTCAGCCACGACAGTCTGTGAAGCGGATCAGCCCGCGAACGGGCCGAACACTTCCGAAAAGCGGTTGAGGAAAACAATCATGATACCCGAAAGGGTTAACATCATAACCCAGATCTGCAAGGAAATTTGCACCGGGATGCCGATGAAAAACACCTGAAGTTGCGGCATCAGACGGCCGAGCAGTCCGAGCCCGATGTAGTAGGCCAGTCCGAAAATCAGAAACGGCGCCGACATCTGCAGGCCCAGAGCGAAGCTGTCGGCCACCCGCTGGGCGATCATGTCGGCGAAGTCGCCGATGGGCGGCGCCTGGCCGGGAACGAACAGCGTGTAGCTCTCCACCATCGCCATCAGCATCAGGTGGTGGAGATCGGCGACGAAGATCAGCAGAACGCCCACCGTTCCGAAGAACCCGGCGATGGTGGAGCTTTGCTGATCGGTCACCGGATCGTTGACCAGCGCGCTGGTCAGCGACGCGAAGTAGGACGCGAACGTGCCGGCCACGTGCAGCGACGCCACCACGATCCGCGCCACGACACCGAGGAACACGCCGATCAGCACCTCGCCGAGAAGCAGCATGCCGAGCGCCACCGGCGTCGCCGGCAGACCCGGCAGGCGCTCGGCCAGCACCGGCGTCAGGAGAAAACTGATGGCGAAGGCGAGCAGCAGCCGGATGCGCATGCTGACGTAGCCGGCGCTGAACCCCGGCAGCACCATGATGACCGCGCCGACGCGAACGAAGATGAGAATGAAGGCGAAGGTATTGAGGGCGAGGAGCTGTTGCAGCACCACTCAACCACCGGCGGCGATGCGGTCGAACAGGGTCTGGCTGAATTCGATCATGGTGGTCATCATGAACGGCAGGAACACGACGATGGCGAGCAGAATGACCAGGATTTTCGGCACGAACGTCAGGGTCATTTCCTGAATGGTGGTGAGCGCCTGAAAAAGCGAGATCGCCAGGCCCACGATCATGCCGGCCATCATCACCGGACCGCCGGTCTTGAGGATGATGTACGTCGCCTCGCGGCCGATTTCGAGGACTGCGACCTCGTTCATCATGGTCTGTTTTTCGCCTCCGTCATCGAACGCACGAACCGGCGGATCCGGGACCCAGGCCACTAGATCGGCATCCGCACGATGTCCTTATAGGCCTCGATGACCCGGTCGCGGACCGCGACCACGGTCTGCAACGTGAGGTCCGCCTCGGCGACGGCGGTCACGACCTGATTGAGGTCGGCGGTGTTTTCCACGGCCTTGGCGGTCGCCTGTTCGCCACTGGCGCCGGTCGTGACGGCCTGCTCGACGGCGCCGCGAACGAGATCGGCGAAGCCGCCGCCGCCCGCCGGGTCCACGGCCGGAGTGTTCTGGCCGGACGCGCCCTTCAACGCCTGATTGTAGGCGGAGATGGCGCTGGTCATGCCGTTGACTGGATTTACCATTGCGAAAGAGTTCTCCTGTGTAACGCTCGGCGGTTAGCGCAAGACCTCGATGGTCGCTTGCAGCATGGTTTTCGAGGCTCGAATGACATTGAGGTTCGCTTCGTAGGACCGCTGCGCCTCGCGCATATCCGCCATTTCGATCAGCGAATTGACGTTCGGCGCCTGGACGTAGCCGTCCGCATCGGCCGCCGGATGGCTCGGCTGATACTTAAGGGGAAACGACGACGGATCCCGGCGCACCTTGTTGACGCTGACCATGTCGACGCCGGTTTCGCGGTCGAGGGTGTTCTTGAAGGTGACGGTCTTGCGCCGATACGGTTCGTCGCCGGGCGACGTGGGCAGCGAATTGGCGTTGGCGATGTTCTCGGCGATGATTCGCAGGCGGACCCCCTGGGTCTTCATGCCCGCCGCGGAAATGCGCATGATCTTCATGATATCGCTCATTCGATCACCCCTGCCCTAACGCCTGCCGCCAACAGCGGTTCGAAGCATGCCGAGGTGCTTGCGATACAGTTCGGTGGTCAATCGATGGGCGACACTCGTTTCGCTCACCTTCGCCATCTGCTCTTCGAGGACGACGGCGTTTCCGGCGGGCGACGTTTCGTAGGGCCGCCGGTTCACCTCGTCATCGAAGCGCCCGGCCCGGTCGGGTCGGCCGCCGAGATGAGCGCCATGGGTCTTTTCCACGCCGACCGGCGCCAGCTGGCGCGTAATCATGCCGCGAAATTCAAGCGGTTTGATGTCGCGGGGACGGTAGCCCGGCGTATCGGCGTTGGCGATGTTCTGAGCCAGCACTTCCTGGCGCTGGCCGAGCCACGCCAACCGCTGCTTCATCATCCCGAACAGGGAAACCTTGTTTAGATCCATAGTCGCCCAACGCACCTTTTCCGGGTCGATCCGCCCGAGCGAGGAGTATCCGCGCCGCTGTTTAAAATTTAGTGAAATTCGACGGCCGTCGTCACTCTTGGGACGATAGGGACGTTCGAAGCGCACCCCGCGCTTGACAGGCGTAGGCGGCGCAGTCTACGCGACACTGTAACGCAAAAAACAAATTTTTCGATTTCGTCAATCTATTGGTAATTTTTATTTCGTAATTAAGGCTTATCCCGCTGTTTCCGGCGCGATCAACATTTTGTAGGTGATGGGTTTTGTTCGGGTGCCGATCCCGAGCAGTGAGCGGAAGGCGGCGTGGCGGGTGCGGCGGCGATTGAAGCGGAAGACGAACTCGTCGAGGTAGGATTGGAGATGGTTGCGGCGGAGACCATGATAGACGCCCAAGGCCCAGCGTTTGAGGTTGGCGAACACGCGGTGGGTCCACGGCAAGACGACGTGGGCGGCCATGGTGCCGACCACATGGGGATCGTGCTTGACCTCGGGAGTGCCGGGATAGGAGGCCCATCCGTCGGTCTTGAGGGTCGCGCCGCCAGCGATGTTGGCGGCGACGAAGGCGCGGATGCTTTCGGCGGAATAGTCGGCGATGGGAGCGAGGCGAAGGCGACCCGGGCCGTCACCGATGATTTCAACCGCGGCGATCACCGCCATCTTGCCCTGTGGGCTGCGTCCGCCGCCACCGGCAACGGGGTCTTCCTTGGTCCGGAACGGGATCGTGGCCTCGTCGACTTCGACCAGCCCCGTCAAGGGGTTGCGTTCGGGGTCGACCATCGCCCGGCGGAGTTTGGCGCACAGCAACCACGCCGTCTTGTAGGAGCCAAGTCCGAGCTGCATCTGCAGTTGCGTCGCCGAGATGCCGTTGGAATGGGTCGCCATCAGATAGGCCGCCCAGAACCATATCGTGAGGTCGAGCTTGCCGCCGTGCATCACCGTCCCGGCGGTGACCGACGTCTGCTTGCCGCAGTCGGCGCACTCCCAGGTGAACGGCTTGCTCGAAAGCCGCCAGGCCTTGGCCCCGTCACACGCCGGGCACCGAAAACCGTCCGGCCAGCGCACCGCGGCAAGGTATTCGACACACGCGGCTTCGTCGAGAAAGCGGCGCTGAAACTCCGGTAGCGAACGAGGAAAGTCAGTCATGGCAGGGCCCTCCGATCAAAATGTTCGCCTTATGTTCTATGCGCCAAGCCTGCTCTTGTCACTACATTTCACCTTACCGGATGCAACGGGATAAGCCTTTCGTAATTATTATGAATTTGCCGTTGTCGTTTATAGCCAACTCGATCCTCGACTATCGCTTTTGCGACCACCCGGACCCGCACCCGGCAGAGATCGACGCCCATGTCTTCGGATAGACGGACCGTGCCGGCGACCCTGCGAACGGTCACGCCGCTTCTTTTGGTGACGGCCCTTGCCGGTTTCCTGCGTTTCCACGAGATCGGCAAGCTGCCGCTGTGGTTGGACGAGGCGTACAGCCTCTGGTTTTCGCGGCAATCGTTCGAAACCCTGTGGACGTTCGTGCCGACGTTCGAAACGCATCCGCCCGTCTACTACTCTGTGCTCCGTCTCTGGCGGGTGTTCGGCGACGACGAAGTGGCGCTGCGCTCGCTTTCGGCGGTCCTCGGCATCGCTTGCACGGCCGCGGTCTACGGCCTCGGCCGCATCGTCGGCGGCCGGCGCGACGGCGCCTGGGTTGGCTTCGGCGCCGGCCTGATCTTCGCCCTTTCCCCGATCCACATCCAGTACGCGCAGGAAGCCCGCTCGTCCATGGCCGTGACCCTTGCCGTGGCCGTCGCGCTTTGCGGCGCGGCATGGCTGATGCGCCATCCCGGCGCCGCGTGCCTGCCGCTGTTCGGTCTGCGGCGCGCACGCCACGGACCCGGTGACACCGCTCGAGCGTCCGCGCCGCCGCTGGCGTGGCTCGCGCTGGTGGTCGGATCGGCGTTGACCCTGTGGCTGCACAATCTGACGCCCGTGTTCGTCGTCAGTGTCGCTCTCTCCATGATCGTGTGGTTTGCTTGGCAGCTTGCGGCCAACCGCGCGTTCATGGCGAACGGCGCCCTCGCGGCCTTGGCGGTGCTGCTTCTGTGGATCCCGTGGATTCCGTGGCTGTTCCAACAGGTGCAGGCGGTCTCCACGGTTTTCTGGATGAAAGCGCCAACGCTGGTGCAAATCATCGGCGCGCTCTATTTTTTCTTCGGGGCGAAATACTCATGGCCTATCGAGACCTACACCGCACAGCCCGGGTTGCTGAGCGAACTCGATCCAGTGGGTCTTGCGGGCGGCGCGCTATGGCTGGCGGCGCACCTCGGTCTCGCCGGCATCGGGATCGTCGGTTTGTGGCTCATCGGGCCGGCGGTACGGCTGGCAGGTGGCGATCCTGCTGGCCTCGGTCATGGCGTTGCCGATCCTCCTCACCCTTCTCGCCACATTCGCGATCCGGCCGGTGTTCTCCACCCGGGCCCTGATCTGGGTCGGCGTCCCGTTCCATGTGGCGTTGGCGGCGGGCGTGACGGTCACCCGCCGGGCCTGGCTTCGCGGCGTACTGCTGCTCGGTGTTTCCGCCTCGTTTGCTTGCGGCAGCCTGAACTACTACGCGGATTTCGAGAAAGAGCCCTGGGACCAGATCGCCGAAGGGCTGGCCGCCGAGTCGGAGCCCGGTGACGTCGTGCTGGTGATTCCGAACTCGGTGGAGCTGCCGCTGGCCTATGCCCTCGGCGCCCACGGCAGCGATCTGCCGATCCACGGCTTGCCGGAAGCGTTCCCGGCCGTCGACCTCCCCAACCCCTACCCCGCCGGCATCGCCGCCGTTCCCGGCATGACGCCCGCCGACCTGCCGGCGCTGCGGGCACGGATCGACGGTCTGACGTCCGGGTGGCTGATCGCCCGGGCGACTTCCGTTTTCGATCCCGAGAACCTCGTCGCTACCGCCATCGGCGACGACAAAACCTTGTCATTGCGGGGCAGTTATGCGAAGGACAACATTCTGGTGTATCGATTCGAATAACTGTCGCGCTCTTTCCCTCTCATTCGATTTCTATCCACGGCATGGGTGGCCGACCCCCGTCTACCGTCAAACTGGCAAGCATGAATAAACCTCTTGAGCTTTCCATAATCGTTCCGACGCTGAACGAAAGCGAAAATCTGCCGGTTCTCATCGGCAAACTGGAAGAGGCGCTGAACGGCGTCGAGTGGGAAGTCATCTTCGTCGACGACGATTCTGATGACGGCACCGCGGAACTCGCGCGCGAGATCGGATGCACCAACCGGCGCGTGCGGAGCATTCAGCGCATCGGCCGGCGCGGTCTTTCCGGCGCGTGCATCGAGGGCATGCTGGCGAGCCCGGCGCCCTACCTGGCGGTCATGGACGCCGATCTGCAGCACGACGAAACCCTGCTGCCGCGGATGCTGGAGACCCTCAGGGTAGGCGATACGGACGTGGTGATCGGCAGCCGCTACATGGAGGGCGGCGGCTTCGGGGAATGGGCCGAGTCGCGGCAGATGATTAGCCGCTTCGCGACCAGCCTTGGCCGTCTCGCCATGAAAAACGACGTTAGCGACCCGATGAGCGGCTTCTTCATGCTGCGCAAGGATGCCTTTCACCAGTCGGTCCGCAAGCTGTCGGGGATCGGGTTCAAGATCCTGCTGGACATCCTGGCGTCTTCGCGCCGTGGCCTGAGGATCAAGGAGCTGCCGTTCGAATTCCGCACCCGCGTCGCCGGCGAGAGCAAGCTCGACAGCATGGTCGCGTGGGAATACGTGATGATGCTGCTCGACAAGCTCATTGGCCATCTGGTGCCGATCCGCTTCGTGCTGTTCTCCATCGTCGGTCTGTTCGGACTGGGCGTCCACTTGGCCGTTCTGGCGGTCGTCTATAAAGGCCTCGGCGTCGATTTCGCCGTGTCCCAAGGCATCGCCACCGTCGTCGCGATGACCAACAACTTCATGCTTAACAATATCTTCACGTACCGGGACAAGCGGCTGCGCGGCTGGTCGCTGTTGGTGGGGCTGCTCTCCTTTTACGCGGTGTGCGGCATCGGGGCGATCGCCAACATCGGGATCGCGGCCTATGTCTACGGCGTCGACGAACCCTGGTGGGTCGCGGGCGTCACCGGCGCCCTGGTGGGCGCGGTGTGGAACTACGCCGTTTCTTCCGTCTACACCTGGCGCAAACCAAAGAAAGCGTGACGCCGGCTCGGTATGTAAGGCCGCTGTTGTCCGAAGTACGCACGGAGTGTGAACGGGTTCACTTATCCGTAATGGTTTTTCGGGCATAATCGCTAGGTTTCGGCGGGTCCTATCGACGGATGCCGAAGCGGGAGCAATAAGGTGGAGCGCGACCGCTGGTCGTGTTCCGGGAGCCACATCATGTTGACCGACGTCATTCTCTGGAACTACTGCAATGTCTGGAAGTTTCCGTCCACGACGCGCGACGCGGCGTTCGATGCGGCCTATGTCGACAGCGAATGGAACGCTTTCGAACGGGTGATGGACAAGGTGCGAACCAGCGCACACTTCACGAATTGGGCCAAGACCCGGGCCAGGGCGGTTCACTAACGCTGATACCAAATCTCGCTGATAGGGACACATCGTGATCGTGTTTCACGCTTCCTCGGCAGGAGGGACCGTGCTGGCGATGGGAACCCATCGTCAAGCGGTTCAGCCCCGAGGAAGCGTGAAACACGACCCTCCGGCGGCCTTCGGGTATCCGGACGGCGTCGCGCGGCGCTTATGATGCTCTCGCATCACGGCGCACCACGCTCCTTGCCGGAAACCCCGAAAGGCCGTCACAATGGGTTCCTATCAACGAGAATTGGTATCAAGCCCGCGCGGCCGCTCCGCTGGCGGACGCATCGCATCAATGATCCGGTGCCTGTCGCTTTTTGCCCGCACCAAGAGCCCTTCCGGCACAAAGGTCCGTGCTAACGGACGTTCCCTTGTAGAATGCCCCCAAATGGGTTAATGATGTATTGGATTGGGGAGTCAGCGCGACCAGACGCTTTTGTGCCGTGAACAGTCTTTAGGGATCCCTAGGGACGGGGGAGCTTTAGTGCCCGGTACCAGCGATATTCTTGAGACCGTCCGCACGATCCTGGAGGTCATGGACGATTCCGTCTTGGTCACGACCGCGGACCTTGACGCGCCGGGACCGGTCATCGTGTTCGTCAATGATGCGTTCTGTCGGCTCAGCGGCTATGCTCCAAATGAAATTCTCGGCAAGACCGTTCGGCTTCTGCAGGGCCCGCGTACTTCGTCCGATATCCTTCGGCGGTTGCGCCAGGACCTGGACACGAAGCAGGTGTTCTTCGGGGATATGGTCAACCGCCGCAAGGACGGCTCCGAATTTGTCGTTAAATGCCAGATCGTCCCGCTTCACGACGACACGGGGGCGATTCGCCACTGGCTCAGTATCCAGCGTGACGCCACCGAACTCAGCACCGCCCGGATGGGGCGCGGGGTCGTGGAGCATCGGTACCGCCAGCTCGCCGAGAACCAACCGGATCCGATCAGCGAGCACAAGAAAGCCGAACAGGTGTTGCGGCAGAAAAATCTTCTGCTTGCGTCCATCGGCCGGGCTCAATCCCGATATCTGGTGGAGCATAGCGAACGCAACGCTTTCGAGAGATTGCTCGAGGATCTCGTCGCCATCACCGAAAGCGAGTACGGCATAATCGGCGAGGTCCTGCATACCGCCGAAGGCCGGCCTTATCTCCGGACCTCGGCGGCGACCGATGACGCCTGGAATAGCCAGATGCGCGCCGAGTTCGGCGGCGGCGCCCCGCGCCAGATGGAGTTCTACAATCCCGACACCTTGATCGGACACACCATGAACGGGCGGTCCGCGGTGATCGCCAACGACCCCGGCGGCGATACGCGCAGCGGCGGCCTGCCGCACGGGCACCCGGACATACGCGCATTCCTTGGCCTTCCCTTTGTCGTCGGCGACGACATCGTCGGCATGGCGGGGTTCGCCAACCGGCGCGGTGGGTACGACCAGGACCTTGTCGATTTCCTCGACCCGCTGACCCGGACCTGCGCCCAACTGATCCAGGCCCTGCGCAACGACCGCAAGCAAAAAGAGGTGGAAGAGGCTCTCAAGAAAAGCACCCGCCAGCAGACCGCCATCCTCAACAATATCCCCGATATCGCCTGGCTCAAGGATCAGGACAGCCGCCTGATCGCGGTCAACGAAGCCTTCGGACGGATGTGCGGCGTCGCCCCCGAGAGCGTTGTCGGGCGAACGGATCTCGATATCTGGCCGGCGGAACTGGCCGATGCCTATCGCGTCGACGATCGCGTGGTGATGCGGACCCGCCGATGCAAGCGCGTCGAAGACCGCATCGTCGACGGCGACGGCAACGTCATCTGGATGGAGACCATAAAGGCGCCGGTGGTCAACGACGATGGCCGGGTGATCGGGATCACCGGCATCGCGCGCGACGTGACCGCACGCCGACGCGTCGAACGGGCGCTGTTTCACGAAAAGGAGCGCGCCCTCGTGACGCTGCATTCCATCGCCGACGCGGTGATCACCACCGATGCCGGCGGGATCGTGGAATCGCTCAACCCGGTTGCCGAATTGCTGACCGGATGGACCAACCGGGAAGCCCGCGGACAGCCCCTGAAAACCGTGTTCCAGGTGGTCGACGAACAGACCCGCGACCCGGTCGGCGACCCTGTCGCTCGCTGTCTCGGCGACCCCGTCGCGCGCACTGTCGGGGCCGGCGAATTCGACGAACTGGCGGATCGGTCCGTGCTGATCAATCGCGGCGGCCGCGAATTCGCCATCGAGGATACCGCGGCGCCCATTCGCGACCGCGACGGATCCATTCTCGGGCTCGTCCTGGTGTTTCGCGACGTTACCGGTTCGCGTCGGATGAACCGCCAAATGGCCCATGACGCCAGCCATGATCCGCTCACCGACCTGGTCAATCGGCGGGAATTCGAGAGACGGCTGGCCCGTGGCCTGGCCGGCGCCAAGAAATACGGATCGACCCATGCGCTCTGCTACCTCGATCTCGATCAGTTCAAGCTGGTCAACGACGTTGCCGGCCATGCCGCCGGCGACGCGCTGCTGAAACAGATCCGGGCGCTGCTGGTGGGCAAATTCCGCCATCGCGACACGTTGGCCAGACTGGGCGGTGACGAGTTTGCCCTGTTCCTCGAGAACTGCTCGGCGGGGCGGGCAAAGAAAATCTGCGAGATGATCGTGTCGACTCTTCGCGACCACCGGTTCAGTTGGCAGGGTTCGGTCTATCACGTCGGCGTCAGTATCGGCGTCACCGAGGTCACGGCCGAGGCCGACACCGCGGCAGCAACTGATGACCCAGGCCGACATGGCCTGCTACGCCGCCAAGGAACACGGCCGCAACCGGGTCCACGTCTACCGCCGCGCCGGCGCCGAGCCGCCGGAAAGCCATGCCCAGATCCTCCGCGCGGCGACGCTGCGCGATTGCGTCGATAAGGACCGAATGCGCCTGTTTTGCCAGCCCATCGTTCCCCTCGACGATAACAGCGCCCTGCCGCTGCGCTATGAATTTCTGCTCAGGATGGTGGACGGCGCCGGAGACCTGATCTGGCCGCGAGCCTTTCTCCCGGCCGCGGAGCGCTACGGTCTGATGGGCGAAATCGACCGCTGGGTGATCCGCTCGGCGTTCCGCCATTGCACCGCGTTTTTCCAGCGGACATCGGCGACCGAGGTCTCCGTCAACCTGTCCCGTTCCTCCCTCGACGACGACACTTTCTCGGACTTTCTCGCCGAGCAGTTCGCCGAGTTCGGTCTCGCGCCCGAGCGGATCTGCTTTGAGATCACCGAAACCGCCGCCTTGCGAAATCTCGACCATGGGCGGGATCTGCTCGAAAAGATCAAGGCGCGGGGAAGCCGACTGGCGCTCGACGATTTCGGCAGCGGTCTCTCGTCGTTCGCGTCGCTGAAGTCTCTCCCGGTGGATTATCTCAAGATCGACGGCGGCTTCGTCCGCGACATGATGACCAACCCGCTGGATTACGCCGTGGTCAAGGGGATCAACGAAGTGGGCCACATCATGGGCGCGCGCACCATCGCCGAGTACGCGCACTGCGACCAGGTGCTCGACGGCCTCCGGACCCTCGGCGTGGACTGCGCCCAGGGCGACGCCGTCGGCCCGCCGGTGCCGGTCACGGAAATTCTGCACTGAGCGCCCGTCCGGGGGCAAACAGCCTCTGGCGAAACGGCGGGAAAATGGTTACCAAACGGTCCCATGGCCGCCCGCTTCACCCTACTGCGCCGTTTGCGACGCCTGCTCCTCGGCCTGGTGGCAGGGGTGCTGGTGCTGCCGACGCTGGTGATCGTCGTCTACCGCTTCATCGATCCGCCGATCACGCCGCTGATGGTCATCCGCCTGTTCCAGGGCGAGGGCCTGGAGAAGGATTGGGTGCCGCTCGGCCAGATCTCGTCGCACCTGGTGAAGGCCGTGATCTCCGCCGAGGACAATCGGTTCTGCGAGCACCTGGGCTTCGACGCCGACGCGCTGTGGCGCGAGATCCAGACCTGGCTCGACGGCGACCGGCCGCGCGGCGCCAGCACCATCACTATGCAGACCGCCAAGAACATTCTGCTGTGGCCCGGCCGCGACGTGGCGCGCAAGATCGTCGAGGCGTGGATGACGCCGCAGATCGAGCTGTTGTGGAGCAAGCGACGGATCCTCGAGGTCTACCTGAACATCGCCGAAATGGGACCCGGCCTCTACGGCGCCGAAGCCGCCGCGCTGGCCTATTTCGGCAAGACCGCGCGCCAGCTCAGCCCGCTCGAGGCGTCCCTGATCGCCGCCACGCTGCCCAATCCGCGCGAGCTCTCGGCGTCCCGACCGTCATCCTACGTCAGTGCGCGGGCCCGCAAGATCCGCCGGCGCACCGACCAGCTCGGCCCGCTGCTCGACTGCGCCCGACCGGACGGATAA
This sequence comes from uncultured Alphaproteobacteria bacterium, assembly GCA_963786305.1. GTDB lineage: Bacteria > Pseudomonadota > Alphaproteobacteria > Rhodospirillales > Defluviicoccaceae > CAKZLS01. The sequence goes on along the minus strand of CAWAYL010000014.1, from coordinate 609,914 downwards.
TACCAACGGTCGTTCGCTAAAAAGGTCCTCGATCTTCGTCATCGGGCACCATCCGCCGCCTGGACGCGGTCAGACGCGCGCCGAGGATGAGCACCGCGACGGCGAACAGGGCAACGCCGAGCAGAACCCAGAGATACTGCTCGACAAAGGCCGCCGCGACCGTCGCAAACGCGAGCGCCACGCCGACCACCACCAGCCGCCAGTTCACATAGAGACCGGAGGCGAAGGTCCCAAGCGCCAGGATCAGGCCGTTGATGAGCCCGGTATCCGCATTGGTGAACCGTCCGGACGCGATAAAGAAATACACAAGCTGGATGGCCACGAAGACGCCGACCCAGAGCAGCGCCAGGCGCACGGTGCCGGCTGTCATCCGCCATCCGCCCTCGGAATGCAGCCAGTCTATCACCACCGACGCGATGGCGAAGGCGACCGTGAGCAAGGTCCAATAGCCTTGCGTGCGCAGTGCCGACACGTCGGACGACGCGATCCCGGCAAACGCCAGGGCGATCATCACAAGCCCCAGCACCGCGCCGATAATGGCGTGGCGGAGGCCAACCGGTTCGTTTTTGCCAAATAATCCCGATATAGCCATGTCGATCCTCTCCGCGGGCCTCTCTGCGGGCCTCTCTCCGGGCGCCGGCTCCCCATGACGTGAACCACCGGCGCATCTCCGGACCTTAGACGATTATCCTCATGTGGGCCAATCGCATTTTGACCCCGTGCGCCGACGCATGCGGCACACCGGCAATGCACCGCCGGCCCTCGCGGCGACGGCGTGGCGCGCCTTCCCACGCTCGCCATGAGAGGCGAAGGAGGGGGGAGGGGTATTTCTTTTTCTTGAAAACAACCCCTTGCACAGTAGATTTTCTTCAGCGGGCCGCCGGGACCTTTTCGCGCATTCTGCTTTCCGCAACGATGGTGCCGCGGCGTCGGGGACGGCGTGCCTTCCCGCCGGTGGGATTGACTAAAAGTAGATTTCCGTTTTAACTACACTTTAAAGTTGTTTACCGCCCGGAACGAAACCAGACTGCAAAATCCGCTGACTGGTCGGCTTGGAGAACTCGGATGCTCGCCCCGAAAGACCTGGATCGATTGTTGGATGAGTGCGCCGCGATCGATCTCAGGTTGGGCTCCGGCGAGCGGCGGACGTTGCGGCATTTTCTTCGGCTGCGGGACCGGTACGGGTGACGAGACCGCGCACCATTTAAGCGCCGACGACGTGGAGCTCCTCGAAGACTGGGCGGCGGCCGAGGGCCGACCGGCGCCGGCAGCGGACATCAAGCGCCCCGGCTCCCACGCCGATCGTCGCCAAGCGTGCCGCCCGGAACGCGCGAAACGCGCGAAACGCACGAAGAAGCAGGTGAGCACGGTCAATAACAACGCATAGGGCCAGCCGGCGCCAATCGCCAACAGCGCCACGCCATCACGAACGGTGTCGCGGCGCCGGCGGCCGGGGCGCGGCAAGCGCTTGACCGCTCGGCGCAAAAACGAATGCTTGCATCGGCCTGGATTTCAGCCGATTTCACGGTCGGAACGAACGAGGACACCGGCCATGCCCGATAACCCGACCTCCGGCGCCGCCACGGCCAACCCGGCAACGCAAGACCGGCTGCGGGGTGAGATCCAGTCCATCATCACGCTGCTCCACCGCGAGCGGATGGCGAGGGACGCCGCCGTCCGCCAAGGTTCGCGCCCGGGCGATCTGGCCGATCCGGAGGAGCAATCGACCCTTCGCCGGCACCGGGCGGAACTGGCCAACCGGATCAACGCCCTGGCTCCCGCCGATATCGCCCACCTGCTGGAGATGCTGCCGCTTGACCAGCGCCGCACGGCATGGGAGGACGTCAGCCTCGACAACGCCGGCGACGTTCTGTGGGAAGCGACAGACGGGGTCGCCGGATCGCTTGCCCGATCGACCGACCGCGACCGGCTTCTCGCGATCTGCCGGCACATCGACGACGACGACCTGGCGCGGATCGCCGAGCACCTTCCCGACGACGTGCTGCGGGAGCACTACCTGTCCCTTGCTCCGGACAGCCGGGAATGGGTGGCGGCGGCGGTGTCCTATCCCGAAGATTGTGTCGGACACCTGATGAACAACGACGAAATCACGGTGAACGAGGACGCCACCGTCAAGGACGTTGTCAAGCAACTGAGGCGGCTCGGGACCCTGCCGCGCGAAACCAACCGGCTGTACGTGGTGGACGACCGGCGGCGGCTCCAAGGCACGCTGCCGATCAAGACGCTTTTGCTGCGCCAAGCCCGCGAGCGTGTCGCCGATCTCATGGAGCGCGACGCCCCCGGTTTCGGGCCGCTCGACAAAACCAGCGCCGCCGCCCGGGCGTTCGAACGCTACGATCTGGTCTCGGCCCCGGTCACCGACGCCGAGGGCCGTCTGATCGGCCGCCTGGTGGTGGACGCCGTGATGGACTACGTGCGCGAGGAGGCGGAGGATCAGGCGCTGAAGCGCGAGGGGCTGAACCCCGACGAGGATCTGCTGGGGCCCATCTGGAAGACCGCGCGGCAACGCTGGCTGTGGCTGGGACTGAACCTGTTGACCGCGTTCATCGCATCGCGGGTCATCGGCCTGTTCGAAGACAGCATCGCGCAACTGGTGGCGCTGGCGACGCTGATGCCGATCATCGCCAGCGTCGGCGGCAATACCGGCAACCAGACCATCGCGCTGTTCATCCGCGGACTGGCCCTCGATCAGATCGACGCCAGCAATATCCGTCACCTCGCCTTGAAGGAGATCGGAGTCAGCGCCGTCAACGGCGCGATCTGGGGAAGCGTCATGGGGCTCGTCGCTTTCGCGCTGTATCAGAACCCGGCGCTGGGAGCCGTGATGGCGGCGGCGACGTTGCTCAACTTGCTGGTGGCGTCGGTCATGGGAATTGCCGTGCCGGTGACCATGAACAAGTTCGGCCGCGACCCGGCGCTGGGATCCAGCGTGCTGCTCACCTTCACCACCGACAGCATGGGCTTCTTCATCTTTCTCGGGATGGCCACGGTCTTTCTGCTGTAGTAGAAGGACACGATCCAACCGAGTTCGATGACGTCGACCTTCCGGATGGCCGTCTGCAATTATGATCGATCACGTCCGCGGAACAATGCCTCCCGGCCTCGGTTTACCTCTGGAAGCTCGGAAATCCTTGGCGGCCAGGGGCGGCGGCGACCGATTTAAACCATGATACCGGCGGGGATACCGGCGGGAATTGGCGGGCGGATCGCGGAGCAGACTTAGATCGCGGAGCCGACTTAGGTGGCACCGCAACGACCAGAAGCACGACCGTACATCACAATGGCGAAGGGACGCGGAGAAGCAATGAAACACTGGACGCTGGAAGACGTTGCTTGGGAGAAATTCGATAGGCGGCCAGGTGGATCCGGATATCTTGGCCGTGGTCAAAACCGCCGCCGTGGTAGAACGCAATTCGGCGGATTACGCGGACTATCTATGCAACGTTTTTCCCGAGGACACCGGGTTTCACGCCGCCGCCAGGGCATGGGGCGGCGAAGAGATCCAGCACGGCGAGGCCCTCGGCCGCTGGGCCGAACGGGCCGACCCCGATTTCGATTTCGAGGCGGCCTTCGAACGCTTCTCCTCGGGCTACCGCATCGCCGTCGACTCGACGCGCTCCGTGCGCGGTTCGCTCAGCGGCGAACTGGTCGCGCGGTGCATCGTCGAGACCGGCACCAGCGCGCTGTACTCGGCGTTGCGCGACGCCACCGACGAGCCGGTGCTGAAGTTCATCTGCCACAAGATCGCCGGCGACGAGTTCCGCCATTACAAACTGTTCCATACCGAATTGCAGAAATACCTGGCGATCGAGAAACCGTCGGCGGCGCGGCGCGCATGGGTGGCGCTCGGGCGCATCCGCGAGGCCGAGGACGACGAACTGGGGTACGCCTACCACAGCACGAATTCGCCCGGTGAGCGCTACGACCGCAAGCGGGCGGTGGCCGCATACATCGCCCGCACGTGCGCCCTGCACCGGCCGGATCACCTGCGCCGCGCCACCGCGATGGTGCTGAAGGCGGTCGGCCTGCGCTCCCGGGGCCGTGTCGCCGACATGGTCGGGTTCGTTGTCTCGCGCCATTTCCAGCGACAGGCGCGAAAGGTCAGCCGCCTCGGCCGCTCGCAGCCGGTCCGATCGCTGGCATAAAAGAACCCCCGATCACCGCCGGTCCGGCCGTGCCCAGGCGTGGAGCGGCCGAAGCTGGCGGCTGCGATTGCGGTTGTGGGTCTCCATGCGCGTCAGCACGTTGTCGAGAACCGCGACGCCCTCGCGCGATATAGGCGCCCTTGTTGAGCATGACGCATTCGGCCCGCTCGGCCATGGCGGCGTCGGTGAATTCGCCGCGCGTCGGCATGCCGCGTTTGACCAGGCTTTCCAGCACCTGCGTCGCCCAGATCACCGGCACGTGGGCAGCCTCGCAGACCCAAAGTATTTCCTCCTGCACCTCCGACAGCCTTTCGTAGCCGATCTCCACCGCCAGGTCGCCGCGGGCGATCATGACGGCGAACGGATTGGCGCCGGCGGCCTGGACGATCAATTCCGGGAGATTGGCGAACGCCAGCCCGGTTTCGATCTTGGCGATGATCGCCATGGGCGGCTGGCCGGGACGGCGCTTTTCCAATTCGTCCTGCAGCCAGGCGATGTCCTCGGGCCGCTGCACGAAGGAATAGGCGACGCCGTCGGCGCGGGCGGCGACGAAGTCGAGGTCGGCCAGGTCCTTGTCCGTCAGCGGCGGGACCACCACGGGCGAGCCGGGAAAGTTGATGCCGCGCTTTTCCTGGAGGGGGTGGCCGCCCGGCGGCGTGCGCGCCACCGCCATGACCACGCCATCATCGCGAAGCTCCGCGACCTCGCCGGAAATCAGCCCGTCGCGAATGCTGACCCGGGCGCCGGCGGTGATCTGGCGCAGCACCTCGGGCATGGAGCAACTCGCTTGAAACGAAAAGCCGTTGTCCGGGTCCGGCGTGTCGAACGCGAGTAAAATGGTGTCGCCCGGTTGCACCATGTTGGTCTTCTTCGGCGTGAGCACGGCCTCGGTGCGGATCTTGGGGCCCGCCAGATCCATCAGCACCGGGCATGGGCGGCCGACCTCGTCGCTCATCGCCTTGACACTATCGATCATCGCCGCCCATTGAGCCGCCGAATCCCGGCCGCAGTTGATGCGGGCGCAGTCCATGCCGGCATCGAACAATAGCCGCAGCGCCTCCGGCTTCCTTGCCGTCTTCGGCGCAAGGGTGACGAGAATGCGCGTTTCACGCCCTTCGGGCCGGGGCCCGAACACGGTTGCGCTGTTCGCTTCCACAAGCGTCCTGCCGGCGAAGTAGTCCGCCGCCGACGGCCGCCGTATTTCCGGACCGCCCCGGCCGCGACATTGCCTCCAGGTTGGCGATGATGGCGTCGAGGGTCGGCAGCACGCGGCCCTCGCAGTGCCCGAGCGACGACAGCCCCAAGGGCGCGAGGTCGGCCTGCAACGGCCGCAGATCAAGTTGCCTGAGCGCCACATAATGCGACAGGTTGACGGCGCTCTCCTGAAAGGCGCCGCGCGACAGCATCGGCTCCCAGCGGGCCACCATCGACGCTCCGCCTTCGACCACCCGCTGTCTGACCTCTCGCAGTTTGTCCAGCAGACTGCCTAGAAATTCGCCGTCCATGGCGCCCTCCCCTCTTCGCGTTCGTTCGGCGGCGCAATATCCGCATCCCGCGATCCGCTGGCAAATGACGGATTTATGACACGAGGCTCGTGCGTTAGCACTTTTCGCGGCGTCCCGCCACCCTTATCGGTTGCACGACATCACTCGTCATGACTTCACTTCATTAATTGTTGACACTTTTAAGTTGTATTTTATGGAGATCGTCGGTATATTCCTTTGCCACACTGAGTATGCGTAAATTACCCATTTGGTTTAAATAAAATCTATTAACTTCTCATAATACCAAAATAATACTCGTTTGAGTTAATTTGCGTCTACTAATTAAATTTAGGAGGTGATTATTTTTTTATCCTCAATAATCCAAATGGGTAAAAGTTTTTTTGCTATTTTTGCGATACTTTTAGTTTGACAATACACGCAAAAAGCATTTCAATTGCGAGTAATCCAAGGGGCCAAAATAACTCTCATAGCGGGTAGTCGATTTGGCCGCGCGGATGTAACGAACACCAGAAGATTGACGCCGAGCGTGAGGAGGAAATGAAGATGTCTGTTAACAGGTTTGGGGAAATAGCGGGAAAGGCGGCGCTCGCCGGTTTTGCCGTAGCGATACTGACCGCGGCCGCCGCGCCGGCCAAGGCGGCGGAAGTTACATGGGATTTGTGGATTTCATACAACCTGAACACCACCGGCCCGAGAAACCAGATGACCGATAATTTCGTCGATTCGAATCCCTTTGGAATCACCACGCAAACGGAGGCCACGGGATATGTGACGTTCGAGAGCAACGGATGCGGCGGCGCGTTCGAGTGTGGTCCTTTGGAAGATTCGAGCTTCGATATCCACTTCGAGTTTGATGGAACGCCCATCTCGTTTTCCACGGGCGACGACCATCGCTACAACGCGAACAACAACACCTATGTCAATGAAAGCCAGCTCGGCAGAGGTCCGGTGATGAAGTTTTTCGGCGCCGCCGTGCAGGGCGTCGACTTCAATGTGCCGTTCGAGCACAATCAAAACTTCGATAACTGGGCGCTCAGCCTCGAACCCGGCGTGGTCGAACTGTACGACTTGACCAATACAGCTGGGTTCCCGCACTGGACCGTGGTTCGCGGCACGCTCTGTCATGACGGCTATGGCGAGCCGGGCGAAGGCAGCGTCTGCTATCGCGGGTCGGACCAGATCGTCACTCCCATTCCGGCCGCTCTCCCGTTGATGGGCTCGGGACTGGCGACCCTGGGACTGGCGGCCTGGCGCCGTCGCCGGCAAGTCTGACGCTTGAGGAGCGTCATCTTCTGACGACGACGGCGGCGGATTTTCCGCCGCCGTCCTTTTGGGAGGCACGGCCGGTCCAGGGCTCCGGCACCTGCGTCCTCCTCCCCGAGCGCCGCGAAAGGCATGGACCTTCGCGGCGCAACGGCGTTAAACGATACACCATGTCCGGACCAACCCATCCCCCCGAGCGCCCCGCCGCGCATCCCCCCGAACGGCCTTCGGAACGGCCTGCCGCACGACTGCGCGCCCTGTTGAACGAGGGCCGGCTCGTGGTCATGCCGTGCTGTTTCGACGCCCTGTCGGCGACGCTGATCGAGCGCGCGGGCTTCCCGCTCACCTTCATGAGCGGTTTCGCCGTCTCGGCGACCCGGCTCGGCCTCCCCGACACCGGCCTCATATCCTACGGCGAAATGGTCGATCAGGGCCGCGGCATTTGCGCCGCCGTCTCCATTCCGGTGATCGGCGACGGCGACACCGGCTACGGCAACGCGCTCAACGTCAAGCGCACGGTGGCGGGCTATGCCCGGGCCGGGTTTGCCGCCGTGATGATCGAAGATCAGGTCGCGCCGAAGCGCTGCGGCCATACCCGCGGCAAGGCGGTGGTCGGGCGCGCCGAAGCGCTCGCCCGTATCCGCGCGGCGGTGGATGCGCGTAACGAACACGGCGACATCGCCATCCTGGCCCGCACCGACGCCCGCGGCGTCCACGGTCTCGACGAAGCGCTCGATCGCGCCCGCGCCTTCGCGGACGCCGGCGCCGACATCTTGTTCGTGGAGGCGCCGCGCACCGAGGCGGAAATGGAGATCGTCGGCCGCGAGCTTCCCGGCTGGAAGATGGCCAACATGGTGGAAGGCGGCGACACGCCGGTGCTGGCGCCGGCCCGCCTGGAGGCCATGGGCTTCGCCATCGCCGCCTACCCGCTGACGCTGCTCGGCGCGGCGGCGCTGGCGATGACCGAGGCCCTGGAGGATCTCCGGGCCGGCCGGCAATCGCCCGGACGGCTGATGGATTTCGCGCGGTTGAGAGAGACCGTCGGCTTCGACGCCTACGACCGCGAGGCCGAGCGCTACGCTCCCGAACCACAAGCCGAACCACAAGCCGAACCCGCGGACGCGCCCGAAAAGCCCTCGTAGCGCGCTGTCAAGGCGTCACGACGGCGTTCAATCGAGCAACTCCATGGTCTCGTCCCACCACTCGACCACCCGCCAATCCGGCTCGAGATCATCGCCCCGCGACCAGCGAACGACGACACCGGCGGTGTCCCGGCCGAATTGACCGACCAGATCTTCCATGTAGATCTGCTCGTCGTGGACATTCGAGCCATCGGACACCCGCTCCTGGCGGAATTCCGCCATCACGCCGCGCGAACCGTCGACCAGGCGGAACTGACCCCGCACGACGGCGCGGCTGGCGTTGTCGGCGATCAGCAAGCGCATCAGCTCGCTGCCCTCGTCGATGCCGTCGATGACGCCCTCCACCACGATGGCGTCCGGCGGCAACGCAACGGGCGCCGGATACAGCACACGCTCGAAGGCACCCGATTCCGAGAGCTTCTGGGCCAGACCCTCCTTGTAGAACCGGACAAGCCGTTTCCATTCCGGGTACAACGGCGCGACGTCGCCGATGACCACCGTCGTGAAGGGCTGCTTCACCGCCACGTTGGTCGTCGGATCCACCGTGCGGGTCTCGCACCCCGATCCCGCCAGCGTCGCCGACACCGTTACCGCCAGGGCCAGCGCCAACGCCACGGAATCCATGCGACCCGTACCGACGCCACGAAACGACATATCCGGCGCGCCTCCACAAATATGCCCCAAAAGGGTTAATTATGCCCGACATTATGCCAAATCGGCGCCGCCGGCAATAGCCGCCGACCGGACGCCGGCCAAAGCCAGCCTTGCCACCGGCTTGCCGAGGGATCAAATTAGGGCAACATCCGATCGGACCGTGCTCCAGCGGCCCCTGGTACAAGAAACCCGCATGAAGCCCCGCTCCGCCCAGCTCCGCAAAACCGTCCTGTGGATTATCCCGCCGCTGATTGTGATCATATGCGGCGTCATTCTCGGCGGGTTCTACTACCAGATCGGCAAGATGCGCGACGCCGTCCTGCAGCGCATCGTCGACGATACGGCGCAACTGGTGGAAACCCGGTTCGATTCGTTCTTCGCGCCGATCCGCAGCAAGATTCTGGTGGCGCGCAATTGGGGCCGGACCGTCCACCCCGACCTCGGCGACGCGGCGACGCTCAACACCCAGTTCATTCCCCTGCTCCAACAGCTTCCAAATGTCTCGGCCATCGTGCTCGGCAACGCCGCCGGCCAGGCTTACGCGCTGATGCGCGACAGCGACGGCGACGGCGACGGATGGCTGACCCGCCAGACCGGCGCCGAGCCGACCGCGCCGGCCCGATGGATCCGCTGGCAAACGCCCACCGACGCAACCGAGCGCTGGTCGGAAGACATCGACTACGACCCACGGACACGTCCGTGGTATATCGGCGCCCGAGACGCGTCCGGCGACGACGCGCCGTTCTGGACCGAGCCGTACCATTTCTTCTCCGGCGGCAAAAAAGGGATCACGGCGGCCGTCCGCTGGCGCGGCCGCGACCGGACGGACCACACCACCGTCGTCGCCTTCGACGTGCTGCTTCACCAGATCGCCCAATTCACCGCGTCGCTGAGCGCCCGCGAGCATGGCGACGTGTTCATCGTCACCGGCGACGGCCGGGTGATCGGCCCGCCGCAAGACGACCTGTTCAGCGACGCGACCGCCATTCGCGACGCCGTGCTGACGCCGGTCGACACGCTCGGCCTGGATCACCTGAGCGCCGCATTCGCGCTTTGGAGTTCCGATCGCGTCGGCCGCCACCCGCCGTTCCGCTACCTCAGCCAAGGGGTCCATTGGTGGGCCACATTCCGCCCGCTCACCGTCGGCAACCGCACATTCTGGCTCGGCATCACGCTGCCGGAATACGAACTTGTGGACAGCATCGGCGCCTACCGCAACATCGTCCCCGCCGCCGTCATCGTGCTCGGGCTGGCGGCGTTCATCGCGTCGATCGTGCTGGTCCGCAAGCACGGCCAGCAGATGGACCGGCTGGCCGATGAAGCGCGCCGTTTCGCGGCCGCCGACGACGACCCGCTGGAGACCGGCGTGCGCGACGCCGCCCGCGTCCGCGCTCTCCTCGCCGGCGGCGAAAGCGAACGGCTGGAATTCAAATCCACCGTGCGCTGGAACCTCCACGCCGACAAGCCGGGCAAGGAGATCGAACTGGCCTGGTTGAAAAGCGTGGTCGCCTTCCTCAACACCGACGGCGGCATCATCGTGATCGGCGTCGGCGACGGCGGCGGCGTCCTCGGTCTCGATGCGGACGGCTTCGCCAACGCCGACAAATGTCTGAGGCATATCGGCAATTTGATCAATCAGCACGTCGGCATCGAATTCGCCCCGTTCATCCGCTACAGCCTCGTTTCCGTCGACGGCACCGACGTCGCGGTGATCCAGTGCGCGCGGTCCGCCGCCACGCCGGCGTTTCTGAAAACCGGCAAGGACGAGGATTTCTACGTCCGCGCCGGCCCCGCCAGCCAGAAACTCCCGACCAGCCAGATCCTCGGCTACATCGATTCCCGCAAATCGTCCTGACGGCACGTGTTGTGGTTTTTCGAGCCGGTCGTCGCGACGTTGCATATCCGGGCCGGGATGTGCTCTGTTGCGCAAACTTATTGGTAAGCGCCGTCACGGCGGTTGAGCGCGGAGAACCGGACAATGAGCAAACAGCGGCTGCCGGCCGCCGTCGGACTGATCATGGGGAGCCAGTCCGATTGGAAAACCATGCACCACGCCGCCGACATCCTCGATCGCCTCGAGGTCGCCTTCGAGGCGAAAATCGTCTCGGCCCACCGCACGCCCGAGCGCATGGTCGCCTATGCCCGGTCCGCCGAAGCCCAGGGCCTCAAGGTGATCATCGCCGGCGCCGGCGGGGCGGCGCATCTGCCCGGCATGGTCGCGGCGCTAACCCCCCTGCCGGTGTTCGGCGTACCGGTGGAATCGGCGGCGCTCAAGGGTCACGACAGCCTGCTCTCCATTGTCCAGATGCCGGCGGGCGTTCCGGTGGGGACGCTGGCCATCGGCAAGGCCGGCGCGGTCAACGCCGCCCTGCTTGCCGCCGCCGTCCTGGCGCTCGGCGATCCCGCGCTTGCCGCGCGGCTCAAGGCGTGGCGCGCCGAACAGACCGCGAAGGTGGGCGAAAGCCCGGTCTCGACGTGAGCATCGACGGAACGCTCGAACCGCTGCCGCCCGGCAGCGTCGTCGGCATTCTCGGCGGCGGCCAGCTGGGCCGCATGCTCGCCATGGCCGCCGCCCGGCTCGGCATCCGCTGCCATGTCTACCGCCCCGGCGACGAACGTCCCGCCGCCCAAGTGGCCGAGACCACCACGGTCGCCGCGTATGAGGACACCGCCGCCCTCGACGCCTTCGCCGCCGCCGTCGACGTCGTCACCTACGAGTTCGAGAACGTGCCCAGCGAGACCGCCGCCTATCTCGACGAGCGCGTCCCCGTCCGGCCGTCACCCGAAGCGCTGGGTGTCTGCCAGGACCGCCTGCGCGAGAAACGCTTCCTCGCCGACGCCGGTGTCGCCACCGCCCGGTTCGCAGAGGTGGACAGCCTGGCGGCGCTCGAGGACGCCGTCGCCCGCATCGTTCCGCCGGCGGTTCTCAAAACGCGGCGGTTCGGCTATGACGGCAAGGGCCAGGCCTTCCTGCGGCGTGCCGAGGACGCCGAGGACGCCTGGACAGCCATCGCCGGCCAGCCCGCCATCCTCGAATCCTTCGTCGCGTTCGACCGCGAGATTTCGGTGATCGTCGCCCGTGGCCTCGACGGCGAGACCGCCGCCTACGATCCGGCGCGCAACGTCCACGAACACCACATTCTCGCACACTCCATCGTGCCCGCCGGGATTGCGGACGCGCTCGCCCGCGAGGCCAACCGCCTCGCCGAGCGCGTCGTCACCCGCCTCGACTATGTCGGCGTCATGGGTGTCGAAATGTTCGTGACGGCGGCCGGCGAGCCCCGGCTTTTGGTCAACGAGCTCGCGCCGCGGGTTCACAACTCCGGCCATTGGACGCTCGATGCCTGCGCCGTCAGCCAGTTCGAGCAGCACATCCGCGCCATCTGCGGCTGGCCGCTGGCCTCGCCCGCCCGCCACCACGACGCCGTGATGGACAATCTGCTGGGCGACGCCGCCGGCCGTTGGCAGGACCTGGCCGCCGCCGCCGACACCGCGCTGCACCTCTACGGCAAGCGCGAAATGACCGCCGGCCGCAAGATGGGCCACGTCACCCGCCTCTACCCGCTCGGCCACGGCCACGAGCGGCGCGGCGACGGCGACGCCCGAATAGCGCCTGGGCTCGGTGGAGACGAACGGGCGATCTGGAGAAAAGGTATTACTTGATGGTGTCGAAGTCGCCGTGGCGGCCGAGGCCGTCGCGGAAGCGGGCGGCGCCGGCGATGCCGTCGGTGGAAAGCGCCGCGCGGCCGTTGGTCCATTCCTGGATCAACGCGTCGCGGACCGCCAGCGCCATGGCTCCTGATGGCCGAGCGCCGGTCGGCGCGGACGCACGCCTGCGGAAACCGGGCGATCTCGCGGGCCAGCTCCTCGGCTTTCTCGCGGACGGCGCCGTTGGGCACCACGTATTCGCAGAGCCCGATCCGCAGACATTCGTCGGCCGGGCACCTTGCGGCCGGTCAGGATGATTTCGAGCGCCCGGCCCTGGCCGACGATGCGCGGCAGCCGCACGGTCCCGCCGTCGATCAGCGGCACCCCCCAGCGCCGGCAATAGACGCCGAAATAGGCGTCTTCCTGCATCACCCGGAAGTCGCACCACAGCGCCAGCTCCATGCCGCCGGCGACGGCCGGTCCCGCCACCGCCGCGATCACCGGCTTGTCCAGCTCGAGGCGCGACGGCCCCAGCGGGCCGCGCGGGATCTCGCCGCCGTTGCCGCGGTCCTCGGTCGGCGGGATGTCGAGCTCGCCGAGCGGATGGTCGGCGTCGAGCGAACTGACGTACTTGAGGTCCCAGCCGGCGCAGAACGCGCCGCCGGCGCCATAGAAAACCGCGACCGAAGCGGTTTCGTCGGCATCGAATTCGAGAAACGCCGCGGTCAGCGCGTCGGCGCTCTCGGGATCCATGGCGTTGCGGGCCTCCGGCCGGTCGTGGATCACGGTCCAGACGGGTCCGTCTTTCTCGATGCGCATGGTCATGGCTTGGCGCTCCTCTCGTCGTCGGTTGCCGAGTTGGGTTTGTGGTATCCGTCTCCATTAGGCCACCGGATGGCCGTGGAAGGAATTCAATTCCGTTGGCGCGGGAACGCTGGTACGGTCTCGATGAATTCGGATGACATCCGGGGACTATCCAGATCATCAGGGGGGACAGGGAATGCGCCTGCATGCTGACGGCGGTTATGCTGACGGCCGCGGCGATATGGCAGACCTCTTTGTCGCCCGCGAGCGCCGCGGGCCCGGATTGTCACCTCCTGGAAGTAACCTATCCCCGTGGTCACCCCGATCACGGTTTGAGCGGTCGCTATGGGATCACCAGCAAGGTCATTAACGACGCGCCGGTCTACCGCGCCGAAACGACCCGCGTCGACGCACCGCCGCAATTCTCAAGGAACTATCTCTATCGTCACCGGGTGGCCTTCACGCAATCGGGATTCGTGTGGGTGACCCAGCCCGTACTACCCGGATCCCCCCGAATGGCTGGCCAATGCCTACGGCGACGGTGAAACACCGGAAACCGCCGTGTGGACCGATGAGATCGAAGTGGATTGCCTCGATAATGTACCCGGCCAGACGGTGCATGGCGACCCCGAAGAGACCGTCGACATCGCCATCGTCTTCACCGCCGAAGCCGATCAGGCCCTGAAGGACATGGGATTCTGCCGTGAGGACACCGAGCCTTTTTGCGGCGGGCGCAGCTATGGCAAGCAATTCGTGCGTGCGATGAATACCGCCTTCGAGCAATCGGGGGTCGACGGCGGTCATCTTCGGATCGTGCATATCGGGCCCCTTGATCTGCCCGAGGCTGATCTGCGCGAGAAACGCCGCCTGCACCAACCCGCAATCGCCAAGATGACACCAGCGGAGAAACAGGGCAAAACCCGGGATCAGATCGACCGAATTATCTCGACCCGCCAAGCGACCGCGGCCCTGCGATTTTCCGCCGATCTGTTCAACGAACCCTCCAAGAGCGACGGCGTTCCGAACTACAAGAGCTATGTGCCGCAAAGCATCCGCGACTTGCATGGACGCCGAAAGGCGTTTCAGGCGGATTTGGTGCACGTGGTCTTCAAAAACCTTCCGGGCGGATGCGGCATCGGAGATTTCACGGTGAAGCGCGCATCCGACGGTGCAGTCGACGTCGTGCCGGGTGATGGCTACAGCCTGTCCCATATCAATTGCCTCGACCACCAGCTTCTCGCCCCGGCGCACGAGATCGGCCACAACCTCGGTCTGAAACATAGTCCCGAACGCGAGGCGATGAGCGACAAGAGCATGTCGGCGGGCGACAGCAACGTCGGTAACGGACGCGGATATGTGGACAAAGAAAACGGGTTTGTCACGATCATGGGCTATGCGACGGATTGCGCTCCGCCCAAGTGCCGGGTGGAACCTTATTTTTCCAATAAGGACCTGACGCTTCACTTGGGCGACAGGGAGGTTTCCCTTGGCAATCGCGAAAGTAATTCCGCGAAGACGCTGAACGAGAATCTGCAAGATTGTCAGCAAATTTTTCCCCGGCGAGTCCAAATCGTTGAGCTTCTGGCCCCCCGAGACGATGGGCGACCGGCCCCCATGCGGCCTTCGAGATCGCCAGGTCCGGATCGGCAGACATCGTGGTCTCGCTATTCAACCCGACCAGTCATGATCTGTTGATCGAAAATTTTACCGGCTCGCCCTTGGGCGGCGTGGCTGTTCACAGCCTCGCATCCGGACGTTTCATGCCCTGCCAGAGGGGAAAGAAACTTTTAGCACGAAGCTTTTGCACATTCGACCTCGCCCTGACCGCCAACAAAAAGATCGACCGGGACATGCACCCCTATACCATCCTCGTGGAGTACCGTGACCTTTCCACGCGTGCCCCGGGCAGTATTACCGGCACCATCAACTATCGTGAAAAGCAATAGGCGCTGATTTTTGGTTTCGGGTCGGGCCCGTACAGGGCAACCCGCCGCAGGAGGTCCCAAGCAGATCGAACACTACGACCGACGCGGTCTCGTCGGCGTCGAACGCGGGAAAGGCCACGCTCAGGGCATCGGCGCTCTCGGGATCCATGGCGTTGCCGGCTTCCGGCCGGTCGTGGATCACGGTCCAGACAGGTCCGTCCTTTTCGATGCGGATGGTCGCGGTGTCTGTCTCTCCTCGTCAATCGGACTTATCTGGACGGGATCGTGCGCCTTCCAGGCACACGCGTCGAGCCGGAAGCCGTCGAACATCGGCCACAAACGACGAGTCCATAGGGCTGCAGGCATACAGACCGAAACGGACAGGCCGCTCCGGCGGCGCCGGCGGATCGAGCCGGCCCATGTCGGCGGACGTTTCGCCCAGAGCGTGCAGGTGAAAGATCCGCATCTGCTTGAAATCCGCCCCGTCCGACGACAATTCGATCAGAAAATCCGGCCCCCGACGGCTGAGGCGATACCACATGGCGGTGGGGGTCCGGATATCGGTGGTGGCCCAATCGGAATAGCCGTGATGGGTGACGACGCTGCCGAGCCGCGAAAAGCGCGCGTTCTCGAATTCCACCGATGCCTTGAACCAGTTCTCGGCGTCGAGATAAATGATGACCCCGCACTGGTCGTAGGTCCGGGCATAGCGAAACGCCGCCTTCACGGTGAACGTGAAGTTGTCGTCGCTCTCGACCAGCAGCGCCGGCGCGTTGTCATTGCGGAACCCGTAGTAGCTCCGCTGCCAGAAATCCGTGTTGGGTTCGGTGGTCATGATCACCGAACGGCTCGTCACCTTGAACTTCTTCGGCTTGTTGAACCACGTGGCGGCGCTGAAATCCATGGCTTTATCGCGTACTCCGGATGGCGATCCCCTCGCCCCCCTCAGGCGCCGACGTGCGACTGGCGGACGAAGCTGTGCAGCATCTTGTCGTATTTCTCGTTGTGGCGCGAAATCCAGTGCCGGAAGTACGCGGCCAGCGCCGGCCAGTCCGTGCGTGAAAAGGCGGTGTCGAAATTGCGCAGCATATCCTCGGCCTCGTTCAGCAAGCGCGCGTGGTCCCGCTTGTGCTTGAGATACCCCGGACAGGCGGTCACCCGCATGGCCCATTCCTCGTTGCGGAAGTGCTCGCGGGCGCAGGCGATCAGTCCGCGAATGCACTCCCGGACATGGCCGCGATCCGTGGACCGTTGCAGCGCCGTCGTCAGCGTCCGCCATCGATTCATCAGGATTTTGTGGTCGCGTTCCACCAAGATGATGGGATTGTCGTTGTCAGCCCTGTCCATGGAACCGCCTCCAGCGCGCGCCGCCGCCGATATCCGCCAGCCTTCGATAGCTCACATAACGGTCGCGCGGCAACACCGCAAACAGTCGCACCAAAGGTTCATCTCGCGGCGGTCGTCATGTCCCGGTCCCCGGCGTCCGGAGCGCTGGCGCTTGGACCGAGATGCCGCTGCCCGTGCTCCTCGGTGAACACGTGGGAGCGCAAATTGGCGACCCATTGCTTACCCTCCTGGGTCAGCAGAAGGTACTCGACGGCTGGACCGATGTAGGGCTGGATGGAGTTCCAGAAAAACGCCGGATAGGCCTCGGCGAGATCGGCGGCGCTCGTGTAGTCGAGGTTGTCCGCGACGCCGGTTTCGACGAATTCCCAGTACAGCGCCGTCACCTTCTGCGGATAATTCGGGTCGGCGAGTTGCCCGATCAGATCGGCGGCGCGGACGAGGCCGGCCTCGGTGTCGGTTTCCTGGTGGTCGCCGGATTGGGGGACGGGAAACCGGGTCAGCTCGATGGCCTTGGCGACGCGCTCCTCGTCGATGAACGGAACTGGCCCGAAGCGGTGGCGAACGAAGATCTTGCCGCGGTCGACGTGGTACGGCGACAGAAACGCGTCCGATGCGCCGCGCGGCGGCGTCACCCGGTTGCCGGCGTCGTCGATGACGTAGGAATCGGCGGTATCGCCGGGACAGACGCCCCGGATGTATCCGATATCGTGGCAAAGCAGGGCCGTGGTGAAATGCAGCCAGTCGTCGGGCTCCTGGCGCATTTTCAGGAACCGGCCGCGGAAGATCTCCTGGCCCACCAGGGTGACCATCATCGTGTGCTGGACGTTGTGATAGAGCGCGTCGCTGTTGGCGATCTGCTCGATCACCAGCCGCGCCCCCAGGTTCACCCGCGCCGCGACCGTCAGGTCCTCCGGCCCGAACATGCAACGGTAGTAGTTTTCCAGACGGTCGCCGAGCGCTTCCGCCATCAGGGTCGTCGGATTGAGCATGTGTTTCTTTCCATCACTTGCCCGTCGGTTGCATCTGCTATCCATATGGAGCGCGGGATAAGAGAATGACAGTTGTTGCCCGAACCCCGAGCCGGTCGGCGCGGGCGGAGACAGCAAGAAAGCCGCATTGCGGTCATTGCACCGAGCTACCGCCATCGATCACCAGGACCTCGCCGACCACGAACCGGGCTTCGTCGGAGGCGAGGTAAAGGGTCGCCGCGGCGATTTCCTCGGGCGGCCGAGGCGGCGCACCGAGATTGGTGTCGACCAGTTGGTCGAAGCTGTCGAATGGCAGGTCGAGCGTTGGGCCGGTGATTTCCTTGGCGGTGAGCCACGCCTTCATGGTCATTCGGCTGGCGGCGTCAGTATTGCATCTGCAGTTCAAGGTTGACGGGCACGCGTGTTACCGTCTCCGGCCGCGGCGCCGATTCCGCCGGTCCCATCGCGTCGAGCGCTCCCAGCATTCGACCCTTGCGCCCCAGAAGCTTGTCGGCGTGCAAGACGATCAGCCGGTTCGGCCGGGCGTACGCGGCGCGACGCCGCAGCCAGCGGGCCGCCGGCACTTCGTCACCGGGACGATCCATGCTGAGCAGCGTCAGGGCCACCGCCATGGACCGGCCGTTGCCGTCGTCGCAGTGCACGATGATGGGCATCTCGCGGTCCCAATCGGCAACGAAGCCGAGGAGCGCCGCCACGTCGTCCTCGCTCGGCGCCGTTAAGCCATCGGTAGGCTCGGTGATATCGTCGACGGCGATCTTGAGATGCTTGATCCCGGGCGGGTTGGCGGGCGTATCCGGCATGCGCGCCGCCTGCACCACCGAGACGATATGCGTCGCCCGCGCCGCCGCGGCCACGCCGGGCATGTCCTCCAAGGAACAGACAATAATCATCGTTGCAGCCTCCTACTCTTCTGTCCGCGATTGTTCGTCTTCGGGGCCGGCGTCCCCAGGCGCGTGCTCGGCACCGTTTCATCATCGTTATATAACACGCTCCGCACGATTGGCGTTCCACGAATGCACGCGCCGTGACAGTCGACGGCGTGGAACGCGGCGTGTGCTCCGGGGTGCGGCAACGCCCGAGGTCACGGATCAGCGGCGCGAGGTCAAGGTGTCCGTTCCGGCGGTGGCGGCGGCGCCCTCGGCTTGCTCCGCCCAAAGCGCGTCGTACGCCGCCAGCAGCTTGGGTGCCTCGTGCGACCACGACAGTTGCTTGACCACGCGCTCGCGGCCGCAAGCTCCCATTCGGGCGCGGGCTTGCTCGTCGGCGAGGAGATCGAGCATCTTGGCGGCGAGGTCGCCGGCGTCGTTGGGCCGGGCGTAGAGCGACGCGTCCTCTGCGGAAAACCGGCCTTCCGCGAGATCGAACTGAACGATAGGCTTGCCGAGCGCCATGTACTCCATGATCTTGTTCATGGTCGATTTGTCGTTCATCTCGTTGTACTCGTCGGGGTTGACGCAAATGTCGGCGGTGTTGAGCATCTCTAAAAGCTCTTGGTCGGAAACGCGGCCGGTGAATGTCACGTAGTCGGCGATGCCCAGTTCCTTCGAGAGCGTACACAATCGTTCGAAATCCGGGCCGCCGCCGACGATGCCGAAGTGCACGTCGGTCCGCTTGCGATCGACGACGATGTGGCGCACCGCCTCGAGGAGATACTGGATGCCTTCCTGCTTGCCCATGACGCCGACGTAACCCACCAGATAGCGCCGCCCCTTCTTGAGCGCGGCCACCGGCGGCACGATACGGAGTCGCTCCAGCTTCGGGCCGCTTCGCACCACGAACACCTTGTCGGGGTTCATGCCACCGCGCGCGATGGCGATTTCGCGGTACGAGTGGTTGGTGGCGATGGAGATGTCGGCGGTGCGGAAGGTCCACCGCTCCACCGCTTCCATCAGTTTATAGAACGTGCCCTTGTGGCCGTATTTGGCAACGAACAGCTCGGGACAGATATCATGATGGTCGAACACGAACTTGCGGCGGAACAGGAGCTTGAACACCCCGCCCACGAGGAAGATCAGGTCCGGCGGATTGCACGCGTGCATGACGTCGAATCCGCGGGTCAGGAACACCCGCCAAGCGAGCACGGTCTGCCAGAACAGCGCGGCCGAATACTCGACGGCGAACCCCCACGCGCCGGAACCCTCGAGGGGCAGCGGATGGCGATAGATCTCGATCCCGTCGATGGTTTCGCGGCGTTTCTCGTACCCTTTGTCGACAGGGCAGATGACGGAGACGGCGTAGCCGGCCTTCGTGAGCGTGGTGGCTTCATTCCAGACACGCCGATCGAACGGAACGGGAAGGTTTTCAACGACGATCAGGACGCGCCGAGGTTTATCAGCAAATGTCATGATACCTATCCTTTGGCTTTTTAGCCGATCGCGCGGCGTCACCGAGCCCGTACGGGCAAGCTCCCGGCATTCAAAAGGACGAATCGGCGACTTAAACAGCAACCGAAAGCAGCGAAAGTCTTTACTGCTATATTTCAGGTACCATGAAATCGTTAACGTTTCGCGTCAATCGGGTATTTTACAAATAGGTATGACGCCTCCCGAGCATATCCGTTCGAGTACAACCACTCTTTCGGATGCAGTCGCTCTGAATGATTTTAATGGATCAGCACACGGTTCTATGGTCGGATCGGCCCGATCCGATGGGACCGTGCTTTAGGAACGTGGCCGTCGTCCGAGCCACTCGTAAATGCGAGGTTCGCCATCGGCGCACACGGTGCACGATCCGCATGCGCGCGGATCGGTGGCGGCAACGTCGACGCGCCTGACCCGGCCCTTGGCCTCCCATTGCTCGAGCATGCCGAGCAAGCGCGTCCGGGTCGACGCCGAAGTGGTTGACCATGTCGGCCATGGACGCCCGTTTGTGTTCGGCCAGATAGTCCCGGAGATCGGAAAGAATCATTGCCGTCTACTCCGCCGCCACGGTGACGGCCGCTTCCGTCCGCCGCCCGCCGAGATGGCGCAGAACCATCACCATGGCCGCGAACGCCACGACGATGCCGGCGATCCACCACGCCGACGTGACCGGATGGCGGGCGATGGTGCCGGTCTGATAGACCAGCACGGCGCTGCCATAGGCGAGGCCGGTCGTCCACAACGCGGCGAAGGCGGCCCATGCGGCACCGGTCTCGCGATAGGTCGCCGCCATGGCCGCCACGCACGGCATATAGAGCAAGATCGCGAGGAGATAGGCGAAGGCGCCGAGCGCGCCGTCGAAACGCTCGGCCATGGCGCCCATGGTTCCCACCGAGATCCCCTGCTGGCGGGCGGCTTCGCTGACGTTTGTGGTGTCGCCGATACTCGAGGCCGAGCGGATCGCTCACTGTATCCACCAACGCCGCGAGATTGGCGGGCACCGAGGCGAAGGCCGCGCCGATGCCGGCCGCGAGGTCGAATGCCGCGTCGTCGCCGGCGCCGGTCTCGCCGGTTTCGGCGAGCGCGGTATAGAGCGCGTCGAGGGTGCCGACCACCGCCTCCTTGGCGAACACGCCGGTGAACATGCCCACCGTGGCCGGCCAGTTGTCCTGCTCGATGCCCATGGGCGCGAACACCGGGGTGATGGACTTGCCGATGGCGGCCAGCGCCGAACGGTCGCTGTCCTGGTTGCCGAAGGTGCCGTCGGTGCCCCACGAATTGAGAAAGCTCAGCGCCACGACGACGATCGACGATCACCTGTCCGGCCCGCACGCACGAAGGATTTGAGACGGTCCCAGGTGCGCAGCAGCAGGCCCTTCAGTGTGGGCAGGCGATAGGGCGGCAATTCCATGACGAACGGCGCCGTCTCGCCGTGCAGCACGGTGTTCTTGAGCACCAGACCGGTCATGATCGCGAACCCGATGCCGATGAGATAGAGCGCGAACACCACGTTCTGGCCGCCGACGGGAAAGAATGCGGCGGCGAACAGGGCATACACCGGCAGGCGCGCGCCGCACGACATGAACGGCGCCATCATCACCGTCATGATGCGGTCGCGGCGGTGCTCGAGGGTGCGCGTCGCCATGATCGCCGGCACGTTGCACCCGAAGCCGACGATCAGCGGCACGAAGGATTTCCCCGGCAATCCGACCGTGCGCATGAAGCGGTCCATGACGAACGCGGCCCGCGCCATGTAGCCGGAGTCCTCCAGCATCGACAGGAACAGGAACAGGCATCCCGACCACCGGGATGAAGGTGGCCACCGTCTGGATGCCGCCGCCGACGCCATCGGCGACAACGGTGGTCAGCCACGCCGGGCTGCCCCAGCCGTCGCAGGACCTCGCGCGAGCCGTCCACCAGCACGGCGCCGAACAGGATGTCGAAGAAATCGATGAAGGCGCTGCCGACGTTGATGGTGAACATGAACATCACGTACATGACCGCCAGAAAGATCGGGATTCCCAGCACCCGGTTGAGCACCACCCGGTCGACCTTGTCGGAGACGGTGCGCATCACCACGCCCTTGCGGCGCACCGCGCTCTGGTATCAGCGCGTTGGCGAAGCCGTAGCGGCCGTCGGCGATCAGGATGTCCACGTCCTCGTCGGCCTTCTCCTCCACGGTGCGCCGGATCCGCGCGATGTCGCCGGAATCGACGCTTGAGCAGAGCGCCACCGCCAGCGCGTCCTCTTCCAGGAGCTTGATGGCCAGCCATCGGGGCTCCACGCCGCGCGCCGACGCGACCGCCGCCACCAGCGGGACCAGCTCGGCGATGGCATCCTCCAACTCCGCCCCGAACGCGAGCTCGGTTTCGGGCGGCCGGCGGATCGCCGGCCAGCCGCAGGACCGCCGTCTTCAGATTCCGCCAGCCCCTGGCCGCGCGACGCCACCACCGGCACCACCGCGCAGCCGAGCCGCCGGGCCAGGGCCTCGGTGTCGATTTCGATACGGCGCTCGCGCGCCACGTCCATCATGTTGAGGACCACCACCACGGGCACGCGCATTTCCAGCAATTGCGTGGTCAGATAGAGGTTGCGCTCCAGATTGGAGGCATCGACGATGTTGACGATCAGGTCGGCCTCGCCGGACAGCGCATAGTCCCGCGCGATCTGTTCATCCACCGACGTCGTGGAAACGACGCCCAGCGAATAGACGCCCGGCAGGTCCACCAGCGTCACCTCGGCGCCCGGCCACTGACAGACGCCGGTCTTGCGCTCGACGGTAACGCCCGGCCAGTTGCCGACCCGCTGACGGGCGCCGGTCAGCGCATTGAACAGCGTGGTCTTGCCGCAGTTGGGGTTGCCGACGACGCCGACGGTGATGCGGTTCAAGATCCGGTCCTCCTCACGTTCAGCATCCTGGCCTCGTCCTTGCGGAGCGTCATGGCGTAGCCGCGAACGTGGATTTCCACCGGATCGCCCAGCGGCGCCACCCGCGTCACCGTGAACGCCGTTCCGGGCAGAAGCCCCATGGACAGCAGCTTTTCCCGGTACGACCGGTCGCCCCGCGCGAGGCGCACCACCTCGCCCCGGTCACCCACCGCCATGTCGCCAAGACTGAGAACCGTCATCCCCATTCCAGCATGGGGCGACGGAACATCTCACGATCGATGTCATGCGTTACCAACGGTCTCTCCCTCGCCGCAGCTCAACAACATGCGTAACCCAACCCTGTTGCAAATGCAAACCATTCGCAACAATTAACCAGAGGAATATTAAGGGATCTTCGTGGCACAAGAAACCCCGACCCGCACGGTTCAATGCCACATCGGAATGAGGGGATGTTTCCCGGAAATCAGCCGCCGCCGCGGGTGTATGTCCGAGCAATCGACAAAAGTTTTGATTTGCGCATGAGAGCCATGCGCAAATCGCAGGGCGGGCAGCGGTACCGCGTACGCCGGACGCCGCTTTCAGGCCAGTGCATCAATGACGCGTGCAAATGTCCGGCCCTTGACGCGTATCACATGTCCGATGCTGTCTCACGGTCGCCATCCGCCGACCGGCGTTCCAATTCCCGGTAGTGGCCATTTAACCAGTCGGTGACGGACGATCCCAGTTCGCCGTCACGATCCCAATCCCAGGTCACCGTCCACGTCGCCGATCATGGCCTCGACCGTCGCCATCAGCGGCGCCAAGTCCTCGGTGACGATGGTCCAGATCACGGTGGGATCGACGATTTCGTAACCGTGGCGCAAGACATTACCGATATCGCGGACTTTCCGCCACGGGATGGACGGATGCCGCCCTTTCATGTCTCGGGGAGTGCCGCGACGCTTCGGAGACGAATTCGATGTTGCGCTCGAGCGCCAGTTGCAGCATGCGGTCGGCCCGAAAGTCGGCGAACGAGCGCCCGGCGATAAAGCGCTCGGTGGCGGCGATGGCTTCTTTCACGTCTTCTAGTCGCTGGCGGGGGCCGCGCGGCGGCATGGATGGGTTCCTTGCGCTGTCCGGCAGCGTGCCGGCTTTCGGATAAATCTCGATGGCTTCGGCGAGAATATTGTCGCGGAGAAACGGCTTGAGCCGGTCGCGGCGAACCACGTCCACCGGCTTGCCGAGCAGGTCCTTGAAGAACGCCTCCAGACCCGCTTGATCGGAAAGCGAGAATCGCCGGCGGCGATCGACGTCGATCAGGAGATCCACATCGCTGCCGGCGCCGTCCTGGTCGCGCACCACGGATCCAAACACGGCAAGCCGGGTGACGCCGCGCCGGCGAGCAGCGTTCCGATGGGCGCTCAGGATCCGAACGGTCTCGACACGGTTCATGGTGTCATCGCCTCGGCGAATTCAGGCCTATCGCCAATACTACGAATTGCATTTTCCGCATCCCAGGGAATGGGTATCCCCGGTAACGCCTGGCGCGACAGTATACAATACGACCCGAAGGTCGACACGCGTATACATTTCTCGCCGTCCGCTGGGCCTTCCGCTGGGCCGTCCCTGGTAGCGTTAGGAAACCCCCGCGAGCTCCGGCGGATCGAGTTTGCGCTGGAGACAGGCGGCGACGAGGGTGTTGCGGAGTAGGCACGCGATGGTCATCGGGCCGACGCCGCCGGGGACCGGCGTGATGGCGCCAGCCACCGCGCGGGCCTCTTCGAAATGCGACGTCGCCGACCAGCTTCGTCTTGCCGTCCGGCAGCGGGATGCGGTTGATGCCGACATCGATGACCGTGGCGCCCGGCTTGATCCAGTCGCCGCGCACCATCTCTTCATGGCCCACCGCCGCGACGAGGATGTCGGCCTGGCGGCATTCAGCGGCGAGGTCGCGGGTTTTGGAATGGGCGATCTCGACGGTGCAGTTCTCCGCCAGCAGAAGGTGCGCCATCGGCTTGCCGACGATGTTGGAACGGCCGACCACCACCGCCTTGAGCCCCTCGAGGTCGGATCGGACGCTCTTGATCAGCATCATGCAGCCGACGGGCGTGCACGGCACCATGGCGCCGCTCGAGCCGGTGAACAGCCGCCCTGCGTTGATCACGTGAAAGCCGTCGACGTCCTTGTTAGGGTCGATGGCCGACAGGATGCGCTCGGCCCGGATGTGGCCTGGCAGCGGCAGCTGTACCAGAACGCCGTGCACCCGGTGGTCGCCGTTGAGGCCGCGGATCAGGGTGAGCAGATCCTCCTCGCGGATGTCGTCGGGCAGGCGGTGGGCAAACGAATTCATGCCCGCTTCCTCGGTCTGCTTGGCCTTGTTGCGGACGTAGATCTGGCTCGCCGCATCCTCGCCCACCAGCACGACGGCAAGGCCCGGCGTCAGGTGCGCCGACCGGCGGAGCTCGAAGGACTCCTCGCGCACGGCGGAGCGCAGCACCCCGGCCAGTGCCTTGCCGTCGATGATTTCGGCGGTCGTCATCGGTCGATCCCCTTCGTCCAGTCGTGTCGGGCGGACCATGCGCCGAGCCGGTCCATGAGCGCGCCGGGCTCGCCGTCGATGGTCAGCACCTTGCGCCGGTCGGTGGCGCCCGCGGCAATCTCGAAAGCCGACTTGGGAAGGCGCCATTCCCTGGCGAGAAGCTTGATCAGAGCGGCGTTGGCCTTGCCCGCTTCCGGCGCGGCGGTGACCGCGACCTTCAGCATCGCACAGCCGTCGGCGTCGGCGTGGATCGCGCCGATCCGGTTCCCCGACGACCGCGGCGCCAGGCGCACATGAACGCGTACGCCGCCGGCCACGGCCATGAAGGCGGCGGCGGACGGCGGAACCGGAGCGGCGGCGCGGTCAGAGCCCGGCGGAGGCATACAACCGGATGAGTATCTGTTTGGTGAAGACAAGCAGCAAGATCAGCACCAGCGGCGACAGGTCGATGCCGCCCAGGTTGGGCAGAATATTGCGGATCGGGCGTATCAGCGGCTCGGTCAGGCGGTGGATGAAATCGCCCACCATGTAGACGAACCGGTTGCGGGTGTTGACCACGTTGAACGCGACGAGCCAGCTCAGCACCGCGCCGATGATCACCACCCAGATGAAAAGATCGATCACCGTCGTGATCAACCAGAGAAGAGGGCCTAGAATGACGTCCATCACCTACCGTTTCGACCAGCCAGATTCGGCGTTATACCAAATCTCGTTGATAGGAACCTAATGGCCGACGCCATCGCTGGCAAGCACCTGAGCGCAGCAGCTGAGCGCACGGAGTCTTGACAGTTGCCGGCTTGGGCTACCATATTCTCGCTCCGGGGCGGTGCGTCCGATGGGTTCGGCACGTCCGTTGCCGCGTCCCGACCATGGGATTGTGGGGCCGTAGCTCAGATGGGAGAGCGTCGCGTTCGCAATGCGAAGGTCAGGGGTTCGATCCCCCTCGGCTCCACCAATTCTTCTTGATCAGTGATCCGGGGTCGCCTCGGTCGTGTTTATCCGAACTTCGTTCGAGTGGCTCCACAATATTTTCTCACGGCGTTTATCGTCTTGGTTTGATGGGCAGCAGGACGCACGAGAGCTTGTCGCCGGCGGCGTCCATGGCCAGCGACAGATCGGCGGGAAGCATGGTCTGCGCGTCGCCGTAGGCCGTGTCCAGTTGCGGCGGGGTGAGGCCCATCACGTCGCGGAGATTGGCGCCGCGCAGGTTGGCGCCGCGCAGGTCGGCATCGCGGAGGTTGGCCTCGTCGGCATCGGCACCTTCCAAATTGGCGCGCCGGAAATCGGCATCGGCCAAATCGGCCCACTTCAGACAGGCGCCCCGGAGATCGGACATGCGCAGATTGACGCCCCGAAGGTCGGCGGATTCGAGATCGGCATCGCGCAGATCGGCACCCCTCAGGTCGGCGCCGTGCAGGTCCACCAGCATCAAGGGGGCGCCGCGAAGATCCGCCTGGTGGAGGTCCACGTGCGCAAGGTCGGCGCGCTGTCCCGTGTTCCAGCCCGACGCGAGCCACGCGTGGTGACCCTTCAGTAGGGCGCGCAGTTCACCCTCGGCAAGGGTGCGAAGCCCGTTCTCGCGTTCCGCCAGCGGCGTTTCCGCGGCCGGCCAAAGGGTCGGATGGAGAGGCATGACACGTCTCACTACGGCTGTTTCGTCACAGGAATTGCGGTGCACTTCCCTCGAGAGACGCCCTGCGTGTCGAACCGTTCTTGGTGTTGGCCGGCGCAACCCGGCGATGCGGTATCAACCGCAGGCAAACCATACACGATACACGCAATACGTGTAAATATTTTTTATAATATATGAACCATTGTTCCATTGTGACTTTTCGCTGCTGCCGCGCTTGACGTGAAAGAACACGTCACCACCGGTCGCTAACTGGTATAAACTCCGCGCATGTGCGGACGATTTACCCAGACCCGATCCTGGCGAGAACTGGTGGAGCTGTACCGGCTGGCGGACTCTCTCGACCCGGTGCCTGTCCAGCCGCGCTACAATATCGCGCCCACCCAGGAGGTCGCGGTGGCGCGGCGCCGCGACGCGTCGGCGGAGCGCGACCTGGCATTGCTGCGGTGGGGATTGATCCCGTCGTGGGCCAAGGACATGGACATCGGCGCCCGGATGATCAATGCCCGGGCCGAAACGGTCCACGAGAAACCGTCGTTCCGCCGCGCGTTCCGCGAGCGGCGCTGTCTGATTGCCGCCGACGGCTTCTACGAGTGGCAGAAGCGGTCCCGCGGACCCAAGCAGCCCTATTTCATCACCGTCGCCGGCGGCCGGCCGTTTGCCTTTGCCGGCCTGTGGGAAGCGTGGAACCCGCCCGGCGGCCCGATGGTGGAAAAGGTGGTGGAAAGCTGCACCATCATTACCACCGAGGCCAATGACCACCTGCGGCCGATCCATGACCGGATGCCGGTGATCCTGACCCCGGACGACTTCGGGCGCTGGCTCGATCCGTCCCTGTCGGCGGACGATGCGCGGGCGCTGCTCCGGCCCTTCGGCGGCGACATGACGGCGGATCCCGTCAGCACGCGGGTCAACAATGTCCGCAACGACGATCCCGGATGCATCGAGAGACAGGCGGGCGCCTGATCCTATTCTACCTCACCAGCAGCACCGAGCACCCGCCCCGTTCCACGGCGCCCGGCAGGGACGCGCCCCTGGCGCTGTCGGGGTCGGCGCCAAGCACCATGAGCGAAACGCCCCGCCGGGTGGCGGCGGCGCACAGATCCTCCATGGTCGCCTTCGGCATATGAAGGAACAGCGGAGTCAGGCGGGTCTCGGCCAAGGCGGCGGTGATGTCGCGCCGCCACGCGTCGGCCTGCTCCACCCGGTCCGTCGGCAGCGCGATCTCGAGAATACCGCCGTCGTGCCCGGCGATCTCGGCGGCGGCCTTCAACGCCCGGCGGTCGGCATCGGATCCGCCGAATACGACCATGATCGGGCCTCCGGCCGGCGCGCCGGGACGCAACAGAAGAACCGGGCGCGACGCCGCTTCGAGAATGGCGCGGACAGTCGCGGCGCGGGACGATGCCGACGCCGCCGGCGCCGGTGCCGTTCGGCGCATCCATTCGATGACCACGAGGTCGGACGCCCCGGCGGCGCTGACGATCTCCGCCACGAGGCGGCCTTGGCGCACCTGGAACACGGCCTTAATCCGCTGGTGCGCCGCCGCCCGCTCGACGGCATCGCGGCTCCGCGCCAACTGCCGCTTGAGCGCCCGCCTCAGGTTTTCGGCGGCGAACGGCTGCGGGCCGGCCGAAAGCCGGCTGAAGGCACGCAACTCGGAATGCTGGGCGAGGCGCACAAGGTCGATGTCTTCGACGAACAGACTGAGCAGTTCGGCCTGGAGCCGGCGCGCCAGTGCCGCCGTTTCCTCCACCGTCGAGAGATCTTCGGACTCCGGGTCCAGCGCCATCAGGATGCGGCGGAACCGCAACCGGGGTTCACCGGCCGGGCCACGATCGGCGTTCACCGCTCGCCTTCCTTGCCGTTGGCCTCGCGCTTGTCGCCGCGCCTGAGCGCCGCCGCGGCAAACGACCGGGCCTTGCGGGAAAACATCTCGAGCCGCCGCGCGACGGCCCGGTTGACGCTGCCGATGGGATAGGTGCCGCTCTCATCGGCGGTTCCCGCCGGCACGCCGGTGAGGATCTCGATCCCCTGATCCACGTGCTCGACGGCGTAGACGCGAAATCGCCCGTCGCGGCAGGCATCGACAACGTCGGCCCGCAGCATCAGGTGCTTGACGTTGGCGGCCGGGATCAGCACGCCCTGATCGCCGGTCAAACCGCGCGCGGCGCACACATCGAAAAACCCCTCGATTTTCTCATTGACGCCGCCGATCGCCTGCACGCGGCCGGTCTGGTCCACCGATCCGGTGACGGCCAGAGACTGACGGATCGGGATTTCGGACAACGCCGACAGCAGGGCGTAGAGCTCCGTCGAGGATGCGCTGTCGCCGTCGACGCCGCCATAAGACTGCTCGAACACCAGATTGGCCGATAACGACAGCGGCCGGTCGGCAGCAAACCGCGTGCCGAGATAGGACGACAGGATCAGCACCCCCTTGGAATGCAACGGTCCGCCCAGCGCCACCTCGCGCTCGATATCGACCACCTCGCCTTTGCCCAATCGAACCCGGCAGGTGATGCGGCTGGGCTTGCCGAAGGCGAAGTGATTGAGCAGGAAGACGGCGAGGCCGTTGATCTGACCAACCCGCGCGCCTTCGGTTTCCACGACGATCGTGCCGCGCCGGATTTCTTCGTGAATGCGCTCGCGCAGGCGGTCGGAACGATAGATCTTGGCGTCGATCGCCTGCTGGACATGCGATACCGTCACCGCCTGCGCGCCATCGTCGCCCGCCCAGTAATCGGACTCGCGCAGCAGGTCCTGGAGAGTGTCCATGTGGGTGCTGAGCCTCTCGGCGTCGCCCGTGGTCCGGGCGCCGTGCTCGACGACGCGAGCCACCGCATGGCGATCGAACGGTTTCAGATCCGCCCGCCGGGCAAGGGAAGCGATCAGCCGGGCGTAACCCAGGGTGCCCTCTTCGTTGCGGTCGATCCGAGTATCGAAGTCCGCGGCAACCCGGAACAGCTCGCCAAATTCGGGATCGTGGTAGGTGAGCAGGTAATACAGAAGCGGCTCGCCCAGCATCACGACCTTGACCCGCAGCGGGATGGGTTCGGGCTGCAGGGTGACGGTCGACGACCAACCGAGCGCCTCCGCCGGCAACTCGATGGTAATACAATTCGCCCGCAGCATCCGCTTCAGCGTTTCCCAGGCGAACGGCTGAGACAGGATCTTTCGGGCGTCGATCATCAGACATCCGCCGTTGGCGCGATGGAGGGCGCCGGCCTTGATCAGCGTGAAGTCGGTGACCAGGGTTCCCATCTGAGCCATGTTTTCGATGCGCCCCACCAGGTTCGGCGGGGTCGGGTGATCCTCGTAAATCAACGGCGCGCCCGCGCGCGGTTCGCCGGGCCGGCCCCCGGTGGGTTCCCGCTGGCCCTGATCGACCAAGACATTTACCTGGTAGCGCCGCGCCGCCGATGCGCCTCCGATCTGGCCCAGTCCGCCCGGCCCGATGATCACCTGGGGCTGCTGCTGCGGTTGCGGCAGGAACTCGTGGGCGTTTTCGACCACGTCGTCGCGCACGGCCTCCAAATAATCCAGGATCACCGGCTGATCCGCCCATGATTTTTTCAACTCGTCGATGGAGTTGCCGACGGCATACAACGTCACTTCGCGGTTGAGTTGGCGGATCTGGTCGCGCTGTTCCTTCTCCCAGATGGGAATCTCGCGAAGCAGCGCCTCGAGCTCCTTTTGCAGCGCTTCGGACGCCACCTGGCGGCTTTTGCGATCGTCCTCGGAGAGCGTCTTGAATTCCTCGGGGTCAAGCACCTCGCCATCCTTCGTCGGCGCCAGGGCAAGCCCCACCGGCGTTCGCATCAACGCGATATCGTGCTCCTTGCCGCGCGCCTGCAGTTCGTTGAAAGCTTCCTCCTGACGTTCCTTGAAGTGCTCCTGAATGGCGGTCTGGCGGTTGCGGTATTCCTCGCTCTCGAAAGCCGCCGGAATGGCGAGGCGCAGTTCCTCCACCAGCCCGGCCATGTCGTCGTGAAACGGGCGCCCCCTGCCGGCCGGCAGACGCACGGCCCGCGGTCGGTAAGGCTCGTCGAAATTGTTGACGTAGCACCAGTCGGACGGTTGTTCCCAGCCGCTCACCACCTTTTCCACCCACTGGCGGACCGCCGCGTGCTTGCCGGTACCCGCCGGTCCCAGCGCGAAAAGATTGTATCCTCCGTGCTTCATGCCGATGGCGAAGCGGACGGCCTCGGCGGCGCGGTCCTGGCCAAGCACCTCGTCCGCCGGTTGCAACTCATCCGTCGTTCCGAACGGCAGGCGGGCAGGGTCGCAGGCGCGAAACAGAAGCTCCGGCGGCAACGATGTCGGGGCGGTCACATTCCGTTCATGCGTCATGCCTGTTCCTCGATCCGGTCCATGTCTTCGTCGCTGAAGCCGAAATGATGGCCGATCTCGTGGATCAGCACATGGCGGACGATGCGGCTCAGCGTGTCGCCGGTTTCGCACCAGAAATCCAGGATGGGCCGGCGGTAGAGCCAGATCATGTCGACGTCTCCGGGCAGGTCGCCGACGCTCTTGCGGTCGAGACTGACGCCACGGTAGAGCCCGAGCAGGTCGAACGGGCTGTCGAGGTCGAATTCGCGCGCGACGTCTTCGTCCGGGAAGTCCTCCACCCGAATGAGGACGTTTTCGGTAAACCGCCTGAGCGGCTCCGGTATGGTGGCCAGAGCGGCGCGGGCCATGTCCTCGATGGCGGCAAGGTCGGGCGGCGTCTTGAAGGTTTTGGTCATTGCGAAAGGGTCTCGCTCATTTCGAAAGAGTAACGTGGCTTGATCCGTCGGCCAAGCGCGCTTAGCTCGATAGATAGAAACCCAGGGAGTGGACATCATGGCGGAAAAATTGACCGGCGACGCACGCGACGACGCGATCGGGGGCCTGCAGGGGTGGATCGAGGTAGAAGACCGCGACGCGATCGAGAAAACATTCCGGTTCAAGAGCTTCGATCAAGCCTTCGGGTTCATGACCCGGGTCGCGCTCACCGCCGAAAAGATGGACCACCATCCGGAGTGGTTCAACGTCTACAACCGCGTCGAGGTGACCCTGGCGACCCACGATGCCGGCGGTGTCACCGATCTCGACATCCGGCTCGCCCGGTTCATGGACGAGGCGGCGAGCTGACGGCAAACGCCAAAAGGACGGCGAACGCTACACCGGCGGCATCCGCAGCGCGCCGTCGAGACGCACCGTTTCGCCGTTCATCATGACGTTGTCGATCATGTGCAGAACCAGGCCGGCGAATTCCCGGGGATCGCCGAGCCGCGACGGGAACGGCACCGCCTCGCCGAGCGCTTTCTGCGCGGCTTCGGGCAGACCCTTCAGCATGGGCGTGGAAAACGTGCCGGGCGCGATGGTCAGAACCCGGATGCCGAACCGGGCGAATTCGCGCGCCGCCGGCAAGGTCATGGAGACGACGCCGCCCTTCGACGCGGCGTAGGCCGCCTGGCCGATCTGGCCCTCGAAGGCGGCGATGGAGGCGGTGTTGATGATCACGCCGCGCTCGCCGGTCTCCAGGGCGTCCATGGCCTGCATGTCGGCGGCGGCGAGCCGCATGATATTGAACGTGCCGATGAGGTTCACCTGGACCACCCGGGCGAAGTCGGCCAAGGGTTGCGGCCCGTTCCGCCCGACGATCTTGGCCGGCGGCGCCACGCCGGCGCAGTTGACGGAGATGCGCGCCGGCCCATGAGCCTCTCGGGCCGCCGCGATGGCGGTCTCGGCGGAGCCTTCGTCGCCGATGTCGCAGGCGACCGCCAGACCGCCGATCTGGGCGGCGATGTCGTTGAGCGCCTGTTCGTTCATGTCGAATAGGGCGACTCGGGCGCCCGCGTCCACCAGCGCGCGCGCCGTGGCCTCGCCGAGGCCCGAGGCGGCGCCGGTGACGATGGCCGCGTGAGCGTTGACTTCCATGATGCTTTTCCCCTTCTCTCGCGCCGGACAGCCGCCGGCGGAACGACTGTAATACCAGTTCGCGCGGCAAAAACCCATCGCGGCACTCCTGATGGTAGGGCCGGGTGACCGACGGGTGAAAGCGATGTCGGCGGTAGAGATCGGTTCTCATCCGGCCACCATTGCCTCGTACCGCAGGTTAACGTGACAGTGCCGCGATATTGTCCCGTTCGCCTAGCGTATTGTGTTGGCACGAACACTACCAATTCACATACACTCGTCCCATGCTGGACTCTGCCGCCACCCTCGCCGCACCCGTCGCCGCTCCCGCCATTTTGCCGATGGTTCTGATCGGCGGCGTGCTGGTGGCGACCTTTGTTTTGATCGCCACGGAACGCCTGCATAAGACGCTGGCCGCGGTGCTGGGCGCGGTCATCGCCGTCGCGCTGGCGCTCGCGCTCGGCGTCTACGCCGGCGAGCGCCCGTATCTGCGCGTTCACGATTTCATTCACCACGATCTTGGCGTCATCGGTGTCATCGTCGGCACGTCGATCGTCGTCGCCATCGCGTCCGATTCCGGCTTGTTTCACTTCATGGCGGTGCGGATCGTCAAGCTCACTCAGGGTGATCCGCGCAAGCTGCTGCCGGCAATCATGGCGGTAACCGTCGGATTTGTGACGTTTTTGACCATCGCTCCAGGCGTCCTCATCATGGCTTCGCTGGTGCTTGTCATCACCAAGGCACTGGACGACGATCCGCGGCCCTACATCATCGCGGTGGCCATCGGCGCCAACTCGGGCGCACTCATGACGTTCGCCTCGGGTATTCCCACACTGATGATCGGCACGTCCGCGCAAATACCCTATGTGCACTTTCTGATGGTCTCGGCACCTCTGGCCATCCTGTCGGCGGTGCTTGCCTATTTCGTCATCAAGTTAATCTATCGCCGCACCCTCGGCTCCGTCGATCCGGCGCAATTGGCCGCGCGCGCCGAAAAGGTCGCCGGCTTCGACGAATGGGCATTGGTGAAAGATCGGTCACTGTTCTATCGCACGGCGGCCATTCTGGGGTTGACGATCATCGGCTTCGCGCTGGCCCAGACGTTGAACGTCGGCCTTGACTACATCGCCTTCTGCGGCGGCGTCGCGGCGCTGCTGTTCTCCGGATTTCCCCCGGAGCAAGCGATTGCCAAGGTCAAGTGGCCCATCATTCTGTTCTTTATCGGTCTGTTCGTGCTGATTGGCACCGTGCAGGAAACCGGATTGCTGACGCTGCTGGCCGGCGGTATCTACGATCTGGCTGGTGGCCGGATGATGCCCGGGATCGCCATGATTACGCCTTTCGTATTCGTGACCGCGGGCATCGTCGACAATATCCCGGTAGCGGCGACAATGATCCCGGTGGTGAACACGATGATCGATCGCGGGATGGAAGCCGAGCCCCTCTGGTGGACACTGATCGCCGCCTGCAACCTGGGCGGCAACCCGACGCCCGTGGGTTCCATCGCTGCGGTGATCGCCTTGCATGCATTGGAGAAGGAACGGGGCATTCGCATTGGCTGGGGCGAGTACATCAAAGTGGGCGGTACCGTGACGATCCTGCAAATCGTCCTGGTCGTGGCCTACATGTACGCGTTCCTCGCCTTCGATTTATTTCCGGCTTTGCCGAAATGAACCTGGCCCGGAGGATGTCTCAATGGCCGACAGCATGAACCCCGACGATCGTGAACTCAAGACCACGATTAACGATTTCGAAGCCGCTCTGACCGCGAAACGAGCGGATCTCGCGGCACCGGAGCTGAACGTGATTCTGGTCGCGGTCGACGACTCGAACCAGAGCGACATGGCGATCGGTATCGCGGCGGTATTGGCTGAACGGATGTCAGCCACGCTGCATGTCGCCTGCGCCTATGCGGGAGCGCCCGACGCGGGCCGGGACGCTGCGCTGGATGCGTACGTCACTCGGCTGATCGACGCCGATGTGAACGCCCTGTCAGCGCCGCGCCAGCAGCCCGACGCGCCGCCTTACACCCAGATCATACAGCTCGCCCGATCCGTGAACGCGGACATGATCGTGGTACCGGCACCGTATCTGGAAGACTTTGCCGAACTCGGCAGCGACAGCATCGGTGTCACCCTGGACAAGCTGATGACCCAGGCGCGTCCGCTGCTGATTATCCGCGAACCGCGCGACGAACCCGCCGACAGCTTGCAACCCCTGTTGCTGGCGCTGTCTGTACATGTACAGGAGAACCCCCGGGCCGCTGCCTGGGCCCTGCGCATCATCGGCGACAGCGGTAACATCCGCATCGTCGCCGTTGTCGAAGACGACGTGCTGGAAGCGGCCGCCGATCTGATTGGCGAGCACGACGCCGCGGACCTGGATCTGGATCGCCTCGCCGGTCTCGACCGGCCGGAAACGGCGGGGCTGATTGCCGCGATGCACCGCGAGGCCCAGCAACGCGGTCTGGGCTGCCGGGTCAGCGTCCGGCAGGGCGATCTGGTCCACCGTGTTATCGAGTTGGCGGAAGGCGAGCAACGCTTGATTGTCACCGGCTGCGATACGGATCCGGGCAGCAGTTCCTATCGTAACGTGCAGGCTTTAATCCGCCGTGCCAAAGATCCGGTATTGGTGGTCTAGAGCGCTCTGTGTCGCACCAGGGAAAAAGGGGACGTTACCCGCAGGTACACTGATCCGGTGAGAAAAAAGGTCAACAATCCGCAGAGAACCGTGCCCAAAACCAAAGATGAGAGCGGTTGCGCCGCCGCTGCCCACTCGATGTTCTCTCCGAAGCTGTACCCAACCGGAAAGCGATGAGGATCAGAGCCGCCGACTCATCGGATCGGTGGATGCTGTGTCCCAGTCCTGCGCCGAGGATTGCAGCGGCGGAATTGCGCAATACGACCTTTTGCAAGTAGCACTCGCGACCCTCGTGGCTCAAAAATTCCAAAAACCGCGCGGCCCTGCCCCAAAACAAGAAAGGCCACCGACGGATCGGTGGCCTTCCCTTGGTATCCAGCAAAAATCTTGTAAAGCAAGATCGCGAGGCGTCAGTACATGAACTGGCCGCCATTGATGGACATGGTCTCGCCGGTGATCCAGCCCAACTCTTCCTTGCACAGGAAGGTCACGCCGTTGGCGATGTCTTCCGGCTGGCCGATACGCCCGAGCGGGATCATCTTGACCATCATCTCGAGCATCTCGGGCTTCATCGCCGCGGTCATCTCGGTAAGGATGAAGCCGGGAGAGACGCAGTTGACGGTGACGCCGGCGCGCGCCGCCTCGAGGGCAAGCGAACGACTGAAGCCCTGGATGCCGGCCTTGGTCGCCGAGTAGTTGGTCTGACCCGGCTGGCCGCGCTGGCCGTTCATGGAGGTGACGTTGACGATGCGGCCCCACTTGCGCTCGTTCATCCCCGGAAGGATCGTGTTGCACATGTTGAAGCAGCCGCCGAGATTGACCGCGATGATCGGGTCCCAGTTCTTTTCCCGGGTCATCTTGGTCATCAGGCCGTCGCGGGTGATGCCGGCGTTGTTGACCAGGATGTCGATGGGGCCGACCTCCTCGGTGATCTTGGCGACACCCGCCTGGACCAAGTCCATGTCGGCGATGTTGATGTTGTAGCCGGCGATGCCGGTTTCCTTGGTGAAAGTCTCGAGCTGGTCGTCGACGACGTCGCAAACCACGACGGTGCAGCCGTCCGCTTTCAGCGCTTTCGCGATGCCCGCTCCAATGCCCCGGGTCCCGCCGGTAACCAATGCTACGCGTGCCATTCTTCCCTCCGCCTGTTTGTTATTCCAAATACAATGTCGTCCGAAACCGCTGCGTAACCGGCGAAAGCCGTCGCCCCGGCACGAGGAGCCACACGTTCGTGAAAATCGAAAGAGTAAGCGTCCGTCATTCGGCCCCTGATCGGAGTGGGTCGTTTACCGGCGCCCCCCCTGCTTGTCAAGCCGACGGGGTTCGTGATTTGCCACCGTCCGGCTTTTCAAACGGTGTCAATTCTGGCACAATACCGATCATGGATACACTCGAGGTTTCGCGCGCCCTGGTTCCGTTCGCCGGACGGGAGCGCTTCGTCAAACGCCGTTTCTGGGACAAGGTCCGGAAAACGCTCGGCAAAGTTCCGTTTGTGGAATGGGCGGTCGCCGCCTACTACTCGGCGACCGACGCCGCCACGCCGCGTCACGTGAAAGTGGCGCTGTTTTCGGCGCTGGCATATTTCATCGTGCCGACGGATCTGATCCCCGATTTCATCGCCGGCGCGGGCTTCACCGACGACGCGGCGGTGTTGTTCACGCTGTTGCAGACGCTCGGGCCGCACATCAAGGACAAACACCTCGATCGCGCCCGTCGTTTTCTGGAAAAACAGAAGGCCGCCCAATCCGGAACCTAATCCGGCCGGAACACCAGGTCGAACACCGGGCCGCTATCCGGACGCGGTCTCGAAAGCGCGGCCGCACGGCCGGTGAGACCGCCGATATCGAGCCCCATGTAATGGCCCCGCGGTTGCCCGCTTTGAATCGCGAAGGACTGGAACAGCCGAAGCGCCGTTGCCGCGTTGGCGCTCATGCCACGGGCGCTGCCCAAGCGCGCCTTGAAGCCGGCGGCGGCGAGATTGATCAATGCCTGGAGAAAGGTCGCCGTCGGACCGTTGCGTCCACACGCCACCCACAGACCTTCCCACGCTTCGTGGGCCTCCCAGTAGAAACCGTAATTGAACAGATCGATGCCGAAGAGATAGTCGTCGCAGGCGCGCCATCGCTCGGGATCGGGCGGATCGGGCGGCTCGGTCGGGGCGCCATGGCTGTGTCCGCCCGGGTCGCGGGTCGGATGAGGCGTGCGGCCGGGCTGGTATGCGTAGGCCGGAAATGGCCGATCCGGCAACAGGCGCGGCGGCGGGGACGGGGCGGACCTCGCGTTCTCGTTGCCCGGACGCGTCAAGTGTTCAGGTCTCGACGGGGCTGTCGGGATCGTTGCCCCACTCCGACCACGACCCGTCGTAACCCCGGACCCGCTCGTAGCCCAGCGACTTGAGCACCGCGTAGGTGTGGGCCGAGCGGTGGTGGGTCTGGCAGTGGACGATGACCTCCTTGTCGGGCGTCACGCCGATCGCCTCGAGCATCGCGCGCAATTCCGCCTCCGGCTTGAAGCGCAGGTTGCGCTCGCGATCGATGGTCTGCGTCCATTCGAGGTTCACGGCGCCCGGAATGTGGCCGCCGCGCGTCGCCCGGACATCCTGGCCGGCATATTCGGCCGGGCTCCGCGCATCGAGCACGACGGCATCGGGGGCCTCGAGGTGAGCGAGAATGTAGGCCTTGTCGGCAACCACGTCGGGCCGCCGCGTGACGGCGGCCGGCGCCGCGCCCATTGCCGCTGCGTTTGGCGCCGCCTCGTTTGGGCGGTGGCCCGCCTGTTCCGCCGGGTGCCCCTCGTTAACCCAGGCGTGCAGGCCGCCGTTGAGCAACGAGGACCGGGAATGGCCGACGGCGTCCAGGGTCCACAGCAGCCGCGACGCCTTGCCATTGCCCTCGCTATCGTACGCGACCACGTGGATTTCGGGTGTAACGCCGAGAAAAGACAGGATCTCGATCAACCGCCCCTCTCCCGGCAGCAAGCCCATGGCCGGCGGCTTGGCGACGACAAGAGCCCGGTAAGGCAGATTGACCGCCCCGGGAACGTGGCACTGTGCGTAAGCCGCCTCGTCATTGACATCGACAACAAGCAGGGCGTCCGTCCTTAACGCCTGTTCGAGTTGGTCGGGCTCGACGAGAAACGGCAAGACGGGCTGAGACATGAGACGGCTTTCGGCAAAGGAGTTGATGTTCGGACGGGCGCCGCAGGTTAGCCCCTCAAACTAGACTATTTCCCTTTTGATGCAAATCGCTCTCAGCTTCCGCGCCTAAGTCTTAAAGGCCGTTACGTCGCGAGCAGGCAATGGATGGAGAAACGGTCTCGCGGATCGGCGAGGGTCAGGTCGGAACGGAAACCGGCCCGCTCCGCAAGTTCCTGGAATTCCTCGATGGCATACTTGTAGGAGTTCTCTGTATGAATCGTCTCGCCGGCCGCGAAATCGAACGGCACGCCGGCGACGCGGACGCGGTGCGCGCGACGGCTGACGAGGTGCATCTCGATCCGGCCATGATCGTCGTTGTAGAAAGCGCGGTGCGCGAAGTCGGTCAGATCGAAGGTGCCGCCGATCTCGCGGTTGATGCGGCGCAGTACATTGAGGTTGAACGCCGCGGTCACGCCGTCTGAGTCGTTGTAGGCGGCTTCGAGAACCGCCCGGTTCTTCTTCAGGTCGACGCCGATCACCAGAAAGCCGCCGCGGCCGAGCGTTTCGGCGGCGCCGCGCAGAAAGTCCACCGCGTCATCCGGCTTCAGGTTGCCGATGGTGGATCCCGGAAAGAAGCCGATGCGGGGCCCGGGCGGCACGACGGCGCCGACATCCACCGGGCGGGTGAAATCCGCGCAGATGGCCGCGACCTGCATGTCCGGGTGCTCGCGCGCGAACATCTCGGCGTTGTGCAGCAGATGCAGGCGAGAGATGTCGATGGGCACGTAGCAGAGCGGCCGGCGCAGCGCGCCGACAAGCAGGCGGACCTTGTCCGCCGAACCGCTGCCGAACTCGACGATAGACGC
This sequence comes from uncultured Alphaproteobacteria bacterium, assembly GCA_963786305.1. GTDB lineage: Bacteria > Pseudomonadota > Alphaproteobacteria > Rhodospirillales > Defluviicoccaceae > CAKZLS01. Next base: position 570,528 of record CAWAYL010000014.1, on the reverse strand, counting down.
ATTCGCCGGCAACAATGCGCCCAGCGCCCCGGCGTGCGCCGAAAGAAGCGCCGTCTCGGTTCGTGTCGGATAGTATTCGTCGAGGGCGCAGATCCGCTCGAACAGGCGCGAACCGGTCTCGTCGTAGAAGAATTTGCTGGAGATCCGCTTGCGAGGCGCCGCGAGGCCGGCCAGCACGTCGGCCCGGAAATCCTCCGTCTCGGGTTCCAGGTCGACGAAGGCGTCGAGGGCGGTGTCGTCTCGAGAGCGGGTCATACGGCGTCCTCCGCCAGGCGCAGGCCGGCGAACTGCCAGCGCTGGTGTGGATAGAAGAAATTGCGGTAGGTGGCGCGGATGTGGCCATCGGGCGTCGCGCACGAACCGCCCCGCAGAACCATCTGATTGCACATGAACTTGCCGTTGTACTCGCCCACCGCTCCCTCGGGCGCGCGGAACCCCGGATAGGGGGTGTACGGGCTCTGCGTCCACTCCCAAACATCTCCAAACATCTGCGTGAGGCCGTTGTCGTTGGCATTGACATCATCGGTATTAGCGGCGGCCGGGACCGGGCGCAGCAAATCCGCGCCGAGGGTGTTGCCCCGCGGTTGCCGGTCGCCGGCGGCGATTTCCCATTCGGCTTCCGTCGGCAGGCGCTTGCCGGACCAACGCGCGAAGGCGTCGGCCTCGTAGTAGCTGATGTGATTGACCGGGGCGCGCGGATCCACCGGCAGCGGGCCGCCGAGGGTGAGGACGGTGTATCCGCCCTCCTCGCCGCGCTGCCAGTACAGCGGTGTCCGCCAGCCTTCCGCCTGTACCGTCGCCCAGCCGTCGGACAACCACAGCTCGGGTTTTCGGTAGCCGCCGTCCTCCATGAACGCCATCCACTCGGCGTTGGTCACCGGCCGCGACGCGAGCCGGTACGGGCGGACGAGCACCTCGTGCCGTGGCGTCTCGTTGTCGTAACGGAAGCCCGGACCGTCATACCCCATGCACCGCACACCGCCCACGAGATCGCGCCAATGGAGCGCGGGATCCTCCGTCGATGAGTTGGACCGGAGATCCGCGCGGTAGGTCGGCCGCAGCGGATTGCGCGAGAACAGGTAGAGGACGTCGGTCAGCAGCAGTTCCTGATGCTGCTGCTCGTGGTGGATGCCCAACTCCACGAGATCGGCGATCTCCGCCCCGTGCTCATCGACGGTGGAGCCCAGCAGCGAGTCCATGGCGGCGTCCACATGGCGGCGGTAGGCCAGCACCGCGTCCACCGTCGGGCGCGTCAACATGCCGCGGTCGGGCCGGGGGTGCCGCGGTCCGGCCCCCTCGTAATAGGAATTGAACAGGTAGGCGAAACGCTCGTCGTAGACACCGTAGCCCGGCTGGAAACGCCCGAGGACGAACGTCTCGAAGAACCACGCGGTGTGCGCCAGATGCCATTTGGTGGGGCTGGCGTCGTCCATCGCCTGAACGGTCTGATCCTCCGGAGAGAGCGGCGCGGCCAGGCGCTCGGTCAGGGCGCGCGTCCGGCGGAAGCGTTGCCGCAATCCGCCGCTCAATTCGATGATTTCGGAGCCGTGCTTCAAGGCCCGTTGTGATGTCGGATTACCGGGCATGAAATCCCCTGTGAACCCCCAAGATCCTGCACGATGGACTTGGCGCCATGCTGCCGGCGGCTCGCCGCTGTCATGACATCACAACGCGACTCCGCCTCTCCCGCTGACAACGCGCGGGTCGCCGGATTGGTTCCGCGCGCAGGCGGCGGCGGTGGCCTCTGACACAGGAATTTCGAGACGACGGGCGGCGTACGGCAACAGGTGGCGTTACCGGGAGCCGCCCGAAACTCTGAACGATGTCGAACCCTTATTCGGCCACCGAGGAGATGACCTCGAACGCTTTCTGCAGGCGCTCCGTCATCTCTTCCTGACTGTTGCCGAGATACAATCCGTTCTTGTCGATGTCCTCGGCGACGGTGATCTCCGAGCCGACGGAGTGATCGAGATGCTGCATGACGGGATTGTTCAGGAAGTTTCCGCCCATGATCGGGCGCCGTTCGATGCCGTTCTCGGCGAGCGCGGCGACGACCTCTTCGCGGCGGCCGGCCATGTGGCCCTTGAGCACGATGGCGAACCCGTACCACGAACTTTCACCGGTCTCCTGCTGGATATCGAGGTAGTTGACGCCGCCGAACAGCTCCTTGAACACCTCGGCGTTCTGGCGCCGCTGCATGACGATGCCGTCAAGTTTCTTCAACTGATGCACGCCGGTGGCGCCGCCCATTTCCAGCGGCCGCAGATTGTATCCCGGCAGCACGAAGCGGAACTGACGGACGAAGGGGTCCGGATCGACCGGAAGATGCGTGTCGTCCGGCAGGTCGCGGACCCAGCCGTGGGCGCGCAGGCTGCGCATGGTGTCGTTCAGCTTGCGGTCGTTGGTCACCACCATGCCGCCTTCCATGGTGCAGATGTGATGCGCGAAGAAGGTCGAAAAGGTGCCGAACAGCCCGAAGGTTCCCGCCAAATCGCCTTCGCAGCGAGCGCCCATGGACTCGCAGTTGTCTTCCATGAGCAAGATGTTCGCGTCCTTGCAGATGGACTGCAGCTGGCTCTTGTGCACGGGATTGCCCAGAAGGTTCACGGCGAACACGCCGCGGGTGCGATCGGTGATCGCGTTCCTGGTCTTCTCCAGGTCCAGGTTGAGCGTGTGCGGGTCGATGTCGACGAACCGGAGCTTGAAGCCGAGCTGGGAAACCGGGAAATAGGTGGTCGACCAGCTGACCGCCGGAACGATGATCTCGTCGCCGCGCTCGAGCTTGAAATCCGGGTGATAAAAGGTCGCCGCGATCGCCAGCAGATTGGCGGCGGAACCCGAAGACGCCATGACGGCATGTTTGACGCCGAACTTTTTCGCGAAGGCTTCCTCGTACTCCCGAACCCGCGCCCCCATGGTGAACATGCCGGACGCGATGACTTCCTGGAGCGCCTCGGTTTCCTTTTCGTCCCAGGTCGATGTCGCAAGTGGATAAAACATTGTAGCTCCCTTAACCGCCGAAGTTCATGTCGCTTGATTTTGGATATATGACCGGATCACCAGTTCGATGCTTTCCCTGATCGACAATTTAGGCGACCACCCGAACCGATGCGCCAGGGAGGAGTTGAGCAATTTCCGCGCCGCGCCCTCTGGTTTGGACGTGTTGAACACGAACGCGCAGTCATAGTCCAGGATATCGGCGATCATTTGATTGTATTCCAGCACCGAAAAATCATCGCCGTACCCGACGTTCAGGTTGGGCGGAAGTGTGTCTATTCTCGAAAGAACGTCCAAAACGAATGACGCCAGATCGTCGCAGAACAAAAATTCCCGTCGCGCCTGGCCGGTCCCCCAGACCTCCACCTCCTTCGCGCCGCTCCGCTGAAACGCGACCATTTTGGTGATGACGGCGGGGACCAGGTGGCCCACGGCGGCGTCGAAATGATCTTCCAGACCGAACAGGTTGCACGGAACCAGGGTCTTGTAACTGTAATCGGTGGTGCGGCTGATGAATTCGCACAACTTGGAGCCGATGATCTTGGAGAGCGCATAGCCCTCATTGGCGGGATCAAGCGGCGCGCGGAGCAGGCAATCCTCCTTGAGCGGCTGCGGGTATTCGCGCGGATACATCGACGACGATCCGAAAAAAACAAGGCGCGGAACACCGGCGTCAAGCGCGCCCATGATTACGCCGTCATTGATCCTGAGGTTCTCGCGCAGGAATTCCACGGGCGCGGCGATGTTGGCCTGAATGCCGCCGACCTTCGCGGCGCCGTGAATGACGGCGTCGCAGCCGGTGTCCTTCAGCCAGGCGGACACCGCCTTCGCGTCGCTCAACGCCAGCTCCGAGCGGCCCGGCGCCAAGATCGAATAGTGCGGGAATTGGGCCTCGGCAACGCGCCGAAGGCTCGTTCCGAGCAATCCGCCGCCGCCCGTCAACAGAACCTTCATGCGCCGACGGCCTTATCGGCGGCGCTCTCGAGACGGGATCGCGTCATGGCGCTTGGTTGCCTTCGATGAGCGCCTCGTAAGCGGCCTTCTGAGCCTCCCGGCCGACGTGCCGTTCCACGTAGGTCCGGCCGGCCGCGCCGAGTTTGGCGCGAAGCGACGGCGACGCGATCAGCTTTTCGACCTCGTCGGCGAGCGCCACGGCATCGCCGGGCGGCGAGATGAAGAACGCGCCGCTGGCCTCGCGCTCCGCGTCCAGCGGCGATCCCGGCAGAGCGGTGCACACGAACGGCCGGCTGGCCGCCATCAGCGTGTAGAGCTTGCCCGGCACGCAGTAACTGGCGCCAACGGGATCCTGCGGGACGAGAAACACATGTCCTTCGGCCAGGCTCTGCGAAAACTCGCTATCGGGGGTGAAACCGGCGAACGAGACGTTGCCGACGCCCGCTTCGGCGACCATCGCCTCCAGTTGCGGACGAAACACACCGTCGCCACGCAGCAGAATGCGGGCGGGCGAGCCGCGCTGCTCGAGGATCTTCGCGAGTTCCACGACAATGCCCAGCCCCTGCTTGCGCCCCATGTTGCCGCTGTAAACGATCAGCGGCGGCCCGTCGCGTTCCGGCTGCGGCGAGATCGAAGCGTCGTCGACCATCGGCGGCAGAATATCGACCGGCCGCGTCACGCCGTTGTCGCGAAGCTCTTTGGTCATGCCGTCCGAAAGGGTGACGATGTGATCGGCGCCGTTCAGCGCCAGCCGCTCCACCCAGCGCATGCCGACAGCGAGGGTCTTCACGGAGATCATGCCCAGCGCCTGCGCGAGGCCGGAAGGGATGTCATGCACGATCGCGATGTGGCGCGCGCCCATGCGCCGCGCGATCAGGTTGGCGACAATGGCGGAAAACGCCGGGGGACAAACGGAAAAGATGGCCTTGGCCGGAGGCATGCCCCGCATGTAGGAATAGGCCGCACGCGCATAGGCGAAATCGGCGGCGACCCGCGCCTTGATGTTGCGGTAATCGACATCGCGTCCGAAGACGCGGCGGATTTGCACCGACCCCTGGCATTCGACGTCGCGAGAGCCGTCGCGATACTCCTCGAACACCCGGTTCGTCGGATAGAACGGACGCGCCGTGACCACCGTGACGCCGTAGCCGAGTTCGCTCATCGCCTCGGTGAAAATGCGCAAGGGCGGAGCACTTCCGTTGGCCTCCGAGTAGTACAGCGCCACCAGGATGATATTGCCGCGGCTTCCCTCGGCGACCGTATGCGTCGTTGCCTCCACATGCACGGCGGCGCCCAGACTCGTTTCATCATTGGCCGCATCGGGTGTAGCGCGGACATTGGTCGCGATCATTGCATGCCTGCTTTCAGAGTTTCGAACGACCCGACATGTCCAGCACGCGGGATAAAGGCAAGATCAACGGCAGTTACGGCACACGCAGGCAACGCACCATGCGCACCAAATCCACCGAGAATGGCGCTACCATCCACGATGTCATGGCTTATGTTCCCACAGACCCCAGTTTTCGATTTTTGTACACTAGGGGAATTCGACAAATCAAGCCGCCATGTCTCTGGAGCCCGCAAAAAGTCAGGGGCCTCGGTGGGTTTGGTTGTACGCTCCTACGAATTTTCTCGGGTACGGTTGCGCCACGCCACCGCGATGGAAACAGGGTTCGAGACGAGCGGGCAAGCGTGGCATTTCTGAGCATCTTTCGGAGCGCACCGGTACTCCGGTGATACGAATGAACCACCGAGATGCAGAGCGGTAGCGAACCGACACGGCCGATTTATGGCGACAAGAGAGGGTATGGTCGAGGGGCAGTATCACTAATACGAACGAGCACTGACAGGAACCAATCGTGACGGCCTATCGGTGCTCGTTGGTATAATGGGCGGTGGCCGTCACAAAAGAATCATGTCCGGGCGCGGCGGGCGGGCGAACGGGCACGGGCCCGGACGAGGTCCGGGCCCGGCGCGCGAGCGGTTCTCCGGCGGCCCAGTCAGCGGGGGCGCGGTTCGGACATCAGGCCTTTCACCAGCGCGACACAGCCGAGCAACAAAACGAAGGCGAAAGGCAGGCCGGTCGACACCGCCGCCGCCTGCACCGAGCTCAGGCCGCCGCCGAGAAGCAGGGCGCTCGCCACCAGACCCTCGAAGCTGGCCCAGAAGACGCGCTGAGCGACCGGTGCGTCCACCTTGCCGCCCGCCGTGATCGTGTCGATGACCAGCGAACCGGAGTCCGACGAGGTGACGAAGAACACGATGACCAGCACGATACCGACAAACGAGGTAATCCCCGACAGCGGCATATTGTCGAGCATTGTAAACAGCTTCAGCTCCAGCGGCGCGTCGGCAATGGCCTGATAGCCCTCGTTGAACATGCTGATGGCGGTATTGCCGAACGCCGTCATCCATAACACCGAAACGATCGACGGAATGATCAGAACGCAGAGAATGAACTCGCGCACCGTCCGGCCGCGGCTGACCCGCGCGATGAACATGCCGACGAATGGCGACCAGGAGATCCACCACGCCCAGTAGAACGCCGTCCAGCCCTGGCTGAAGTTCGTATCGTCGCGCCCGAACGGATTGGCGAGCGCCGGCAGATACTCGGCATAGGCAACGAGATTGTGGAAAAAGCCGGTGAAGATGCCGAGCGTCGGCCCGAGGGCGATGATGAAGATCACCAGCAACGCGGCGAGAACCATGTTGATCTCGGACAGCCGCTTGACGCCGGCATCGAGCCCGGCAATCACCGAAATCAGCGCCACGCCGGTGATGCCTAGGATCAGCACGACCTTGGAAAGGTCGGTAGCCGGTATGCCGAATAGGAAGTTGAGTCCGGCACTCGCCTGCTCGGCGCCGACGCCAAGCGACGTCGCCAATCCGAACAGCGTGGCGAAAACCGCAAGCGTATCGATGATATGGCCGGTCCAGCCCCACACCCGCTCGCCGAAGATCGGGTAGAAAATTGAGCGGATGCTGAGCGGCAGCCCCTTGTTGTAAGCGAATATTGCCAGCGAGAGCCCGACAGTGGCGTAGATCGCCCAGGGGTGAAGGCCCCAGTGAAAGATCGTCGCGGCCATGCCAAGCCGGCGCGCTTCCAACGCGTCGCCCGGGGCGCCGGCCAAGGGAGCCCAGCTTTCGGGAGCGCCCGCGTCCTCCGCCAACGACGACGAGAAGTGCGATATCGGTTCGGCCACGCCGTAGAACATCAGGCCGGTGCCCATGCCGGCGGCGAACAGCATGGCGAACCAGCCCGCGTACGAGTAGTCGGGCTTGGCGTCCATGCCGCCGATCCGGACCTTGCCGAGCGGCGAGATGGCCAGCCCGAGCGACACCAGGACGAAAATGTTACAGGCGGTGAGCAGGACCCCGTCGAAGGTGGACGTCACCGCCGGACGCAGCCAGCCAAAAAAGGCTTCAGCCTGCGTCGGCAGCGCCAGCGTCAAGACCACCATGGCGATGACGACCAGTCCGGATATCGCGAACACCGGATTGTGGATGTCGAGGCCGAATGGCCCGACCCTCGGCTGGATATTGTCCTGACCGATCGTGTAGCCGGTCTCGATCAGAATTCGACTGGCCTTCCGTAGGCATTTCCGGTTCCATGGGCATGAGGTCTCCTCATTTCATTTTTTGCTGGCATCCCTGTTTTGCACCGGCATCGGACGGCACGTTCCGTACGAGCCGGGTCAAACTCGGCGATGGCGTTCGCAAGCGGCGCGCCTGGCCCGGGCGCATCCGCCGCCGTCAACGCGATCGGCGTTCAACGGACAACGAAGACGGATACCTCGGCGTGCGACGCCACGGCTCCGGCGTGCGAGGCGAAGATGTGCTCGGGCAGACCGGGTACATGAGAGGCCATGACGATCAGGTCGGCGCCGTTTTCCTTGGCGGCTCCCATGAGCGTCTTGTCGAGGTCAATGGCCGGATCGTGGCTCGGATACGCGACGGTGTCCACGTCCAGGCCATGCGCCTCGGCCTGCTCGGCGCCGAAAGCACGAAGCTTCTTCGCGTACTCGTCAGGGGTATGCGCCACTTCGGTGGGTGTTTCCGCCGTCACGCCGACGAAGCAGACGGGTAACCGGTAGTGTTTCGCCAGATCGGTTGCGACGCCGATGGCTTTCTCGAGGCGCTCGATATGCGCCAAATCGACCGGCACCATGATTTTTTCATACATGTGCTCTCCCGCATCGTTCGGTCCCACCCGGGTCGGCACTCCGCCCCGAGGCTGGAAAATTCTATTTACGCCTCCCGGCGCGCGACATGAGCGCGTTCACAGGCGCGCCTCGCCGGTTGGGGTCCGATCGACGCGATAGCGGCGACGGAAACCAGCATACTTCCACTGTCGTGTGCCAATTGACGATCCCTTCCCGGATCCTCATGGGAAGCAACGCTAGCGACCATTGCCGGGCGTGACAAGTCAAACCGGGCAAATCGCCCGTCGCGCGCGGTCGATGACACACGGAATTTCGCAAACTCGCGGCGCCGGGAACGGCAAGCCCCGGATGATTGACGCGACTGCCGTCAACAACGGTTCAATAGTTCCGTATGGCCGTTTAGACTATCTCCATGCCGTTCACCCTGATTTTAAATCTTGTCGTTCTTCTGGTGCTGGCCAACGGCGCGCCGGTTCTGGCTGCGCGGCTATTGCGGCGGCGGTGGTCGGTTCCGCTCGATGGCGGTCTTGAGTTATCGGACGGACGGCCCCTGTTCGGCGCCGTCGAAAACGCTCCGCGGCGTTGTCGTCGCCGTCGCCGCGGCGGCGGCGGGCGCGCCGGTGCTTGGCCTGAATTGGGAGATCGGCGTGCTCGTCGGCCTCGGCGCCATGGCCGGAGATCTGTTCTCGAGTTTCGTCAAACGCCGCATGGGCTTGGCGTCGAGCGCCCGGGCGACGGGTCTCGATCAGGTGCCCGAGGCGTTGTTTCCGCTGGTGGCCTGCGCTTTCGCGGTGGACTTGGGCGTCGCCGATGTCGTTGCCGGGGTGTTGCTGTTCTTCGTGGCCTACGTGGTGCTCTCGCTGATCTTCTTCAAGCTCGGCGTCCGAGATACGCCCTATTAGGTGCGTATCATCATGCTCGCTTCCAATCCATGCACGCCTCTCGGGCGCGCGGGCTCACGCGCGCTGCAAGTGGTGCAGGGTGATCTCCGGGAGGCAGTTGAGCCGCACCGGAACGATGGAAGACCCGGCGCCCACCGAGGTGTACCCGGCCATCTGGTGATAGGTCCAGGGCCCCGCCCCCATATGCCGCGGCAGGACCGAGTCGAGGGTCACGGGAATGGAGCCGGGCAGGCAGATCTGACCGCCGTGGGTATGGCCGCCAAGCAGCAGGTCGAAATCGGCGTGGGCGGCCTGCCGGTAGACTTCGGGCGTATGGGAGAGCAGCACCGAGAATTCATCGTTGGGAACCGCCGACGCGACCTTCTCGATGTTGTCGACGCGGAAATAGTGAGCGTCGTCAATCCCCGCCAGATGGATCCGCTGGTCGCCGCGGGCGATGGTGTCGGTTTCGTTGAGCAACATCCGGATGTCCATCTCTTCCATCCCCGGCACCATGCAGACGGTATCGTGGTTGCCGAGGACGCCATAAACCGGCGCGTCTACATGGCCTCGGAGCCGCGCCAGGCCCGCGAGGGTGCGGTCGTAGGGACCGAACGTCTTGCCGCGATAGTCGCCGGTCAGGACGCAGATGTCATAGGCGAGGCCGGGCAGCAGCGCGATGATCCTGTCCATCGCCCCGGCGTTCATGTCCACGTGCAGGTCGCTGAGGTGGAGGATGGTGAACCCGTCGAAGGCCGGCGGCAGGGCCCGGTGAGCGGACGGCGTGGTGGCGGACCTGCACGTTGCTGGCGTTGCGGCGCCCGCGTCCGTAGAGGCCGGCGAGCTTCAGCGCGCCGGTAATGACGGCGTGGATCGAATACCAGTTCTCGATATGGAAGAAGTTCAGCCCGTGGCCGAAGATCCGCGCCTCGTAGTCGCGTTCGATGCCGAGGCGCTGGCGGGCATGCAGCCGTCCGAGCCGGCGTTCGAGCTTGTCGAGAATGTCCGGCGGCGGCGACATCTCGTGGAGCGACAGATCGATGCCGTCATGCATGGCGGGCCGACTCCGTGACGCAAGAAACCGTGACGCAAAAGCGAAGGGGATAGGATGTCATGGCGCGCGGTCCCGCCGCCCCAGGATCCAGAACAGACTCCGAGCGTTGGAGATGGGCTTGTCGATCACCAGGGAAACGCCGATCGCCTCGAGACAGGCCAGAATGCCGAACCCCATTGCGAAGTAGTAAAGATAAACATTAAACCCGAATACGAACAAAGTTACAATGAAAATTCCCTGAAGCAGCGCGGTCGCCTTGAACGAATACAGATGGAAAGACGGCATCTTCTTGAACTTGATCAACGGGATCAGGGCGGCGACCGCGAGAAACCCGAAAAACACATAGAGCATGGCGATGTGCGGTTGCAGCGCCGTGTACTCGAACTGAAAGACGCCAACGAGAGCGGCGAGGAAGGTCAATTCGTCGCCGATGGTATCCAGCCGCGCGCCCAGCGCCGTGCACAGGTGCCAGGTGCGGGCTATGAAACCGTCGAGCACGTCCGTCGCGAAGCTGACGCACAGCAACACGATGAACAGTGTTCGTTCCTCGCCGAGCGCCAGTCCGATGATCACCGGCGCCATCGCCAGCCGATAGAAAGACAACACGTTGGGAACGGTAAAAACGTCGTCTCGTGAAACCGCCATGGCCCCCTACTGCCCCAATAACGATGCCGCAATAACGATGCCGATGCGGCAAAGATGGGCCGCGGGGGGCGGCTTGTCCAGACGGACGCCCGGCGCGCCTCCAGGGAGGCCCCGGTCGGGGCTTGACGATCCGGTGGCTGGCGATCGACGGACGGCACCGCAATATAAAAGGCTTGCGGTGATTGTTTCTCTTTGTTTCCATGCGACGACGAGGCGCATCCGTGATGGCCAACGAGACCGTCTTCATTGCCGCGGCAGCGCTCGACGCTACAGAGCGGTCGCTTCACGAGCGGCACATGGCCCGGGTGCTCGATTGGGCCGGCGAGGCGCATAGCTCCGTTCGCCGCGTCCATCGTCCATCGAGGCGAAGACCGGATGATCTGCCGCGGACTTAACCAAAAGAAGGACAATCCGATCCTCCACGGCGAAATCTCGGCGATCCTCGAGTGCGGCCGAACAGACCGCGACGTGGAATGGCGCGATCTCACCCTCTACACCACCGCCGAGCCCTGCCCGATGTGCATGAGCGCGATCATCTGGGCCGGCATCGCGGAAGTGGTGTACGGCGCGTCCATCGCGGATCTCGCGCGACTAGGCATCAGACAGATCGATCTCGACAGCCCCACGGTCGCGGCCGCCGCCCCCTTCTACGCAGGGCGCATCGTCGGCGACGTTTTCAACGATCGGGCGTGTGCCCTGTACGAGAAGTGGGCCGAGAGCATGATGCCTGCCGACGGTCATTGATCGAACCTTACGGCGGAGTCCCGTTGTCCCCGCAGCCGTTTTCCGCGTCCGCGTTGTCGGCGTCCCCGTCGTCCGCGTGCGCGGTTTCCACCGCCGGGCTTCGAGGTGAATCGGGTGGTTCTTCGAGATCCAACCAGGCGATCGACCACGTCGCATGATCTCATCCGACCCGGAGTTACCCTTGCATGATGAAACCTTTGGCCTCACATCATCGATGTATTTTCAGGAACCCGGCGAACATCTACATTTCTTGGCGGCTGCTCTGAGGATCGCCGGTCTTCAACCGTCAAAAAGGGAGGATCATCATGACGGAGGTACAAAAGACGGAAGCCCGTCAGGGCGCCACGGGCAACAAGGTCAGAAACGTTCTAGGCATATCCCTGGTTCTTGCCGTCATCGCTTTAGGCATCATCTTCTTCACGTTTGCCTAGTGCTCGGTGCGTAATATCCACCATGTCCATCATGCTTGGAGAGAAGCAATGTGCGGTTTCGATATTGGCGCGGCGGTGACTTGGAAATGGGGCCAGGGAACGGCCAGCGGCACCATCCGCGAGCGCTTTGAGGACAAGGTCACGCGGACCATCAAGGGATCCGAGATTACCCGCAACGGCTCGAGCGAGGAGCCGGCGTATCTGATCGAGCAGGATGACGGCGATAAAGTCCTCAAAGGCCACAGCGAGGTGGAGCGGGAAAATTGACGGGAATGCGATGGCAATGGCTTCGCGGAGCCCGATCCGCGACATTGCTCTCTGCTTGGCAACCACACAAATCGTACAAGCCCGCAGGCTTCGGGCGGCCACTGACAGCGCATTGAAGGAGGTGGTTAGATACACGCCTCGAACAGCGCCTTGGCCGTATCGAGGGTCAGTTGCACCGGATTGCCGGACGCGGTCGGGTCTTCGATGGCCATGGCGGCCAGTTCGTCGATGCGGTCGCGGCCGACGCCGATGTCGGCGAGCATGTCGGGGATGCCGACTTCGGCGCGGAGCGCGAGCACGAACTCGAGAAATCCGTCGAAGCCGCCGGTGACGCCGAGATAGGCGGCGAGCGTGGCGATCTTGGGCTCGATAGCCGGGCGGTTGAACCGCAGCACCGCCGGCATCACCACCGCGTTGGTGGTGCCGTGGTGGGTGTCGTAGATCGCGCCGACGGGGTGCGACAGCGCATGGATGGCGCCGAGGCCCTTCTGGAAAGCCACCGCGCCCATGGCGGCGGCGCTCATCATGTGGGCGCGGGCCTCGATGTCCGTGCCGTCGCGGCAGACCCGCGGCAGGTTCTCCTTCACCAGCCGCATGCCCTCGAGCGCGATGCCGGCGGACATGGGATGGTAGAAGCGGCGCGCAGTAGGCCTCCAGGCAATGGGCGAAGGCGTCCATGCCGGTGCCGGCGGTGATCCGGGGCGGCATGCCCACCGTCAGCTCGGGATCGCAGATCACCACCGCGGGCAGGATCTTCGGGTGGAAGATGACCTTCTTCACGTGGGTCGACGAATTGGTGATCACGCCGGCGCGGCCGACCTCGGAGCCGGTGCCGGCGGTGGTGGGCACCGCGACGATGGGGGCGATGGCGTCGGCGTCGGCGCGGGTCCACCAGTCGCCGACGTCCTCGAAATCCCACACGGGGCGCGTCTGGCCGGCCATGAAGGCGATCAGTTTGCCAAGGTCAAGACCCGACCCCCCGCCGAAGGCGACGACGCCGTCGTGGCCGCCAGCGCGGAACGCGTCGACCCCGGCCGCGAGATTGTGGTCGTTCGGATTGGACCTGACGTCGGAGAACATCGCCCGGCCGAGCCCGGCCTCGTCAAGCCGATCGAGCGCTCCTTGCGTGATCGGCGCATCGGCGAGGCCGGCGTCGGTCACCAGCAGCGGCCGGCCCATCCCCGCCGCGCCGCAGGCGTCGGGCAGCTCGGAGATGCGTCCCGCGCCGAACCGGATGGCGGTGGGGTAACTCCAGTTGGCTGTCGGACCCATGGCTCAGAGTGCCTTCTTCAAATGGTAAGACTTGGCCCGGGTCAGCGAGAGGTAGCCGAGCGGCGACAGCGCGGCGCCCCGGCCGGTATCCTTGCAGCCGGTCCAGCACAAACCGGGATCGAGATAGTCGGCGCGGTTCATGAACACCGTCCCGGTTTCGATGCGCGCCCCCAGCCGGGCGGCGCGCTCGGCATCCTCGGTCCACAGCGACGCGGTGAGGCCGTAGGCGCTGTCGTTCATCAACGATAGGGCCTCGTCGTCATCCGCCACCTTCATGATGCCGACCACGGGGCCGAAGTTTTCGTCCCGCATCAACCGCATCTGATGGGTCACGTCGGTGAGGATCTGCGGCGCCAGATAGCCGGCGCCATCGTCGGCCGGAAATCGGCCCGGGTCGATCAATGCGCTGGCGCCGGCGGCGACGGCCTCGGCGGTCTGGGCCCGCACCTCGTCGGCGAACCGCCGGCTCGCCATGGGACCCAGCGTCGTCGCCGCATCCAGCGGGTTGCCGAGCGCGTATCCGGACACCAGCGCCACCGATTTCTCGACGAAGGCGTCGAACAGCGGCGCGGCGACGTAGATCCGCTCGATGCCGCAGCAGCACTGGCCGCTGTTGAACATCGCCGCGTCGATCGAGGGTCGTCGACCGCCGCGTCGAGATCGGCGTCGTCCATGACGTAGCCCGGATCCTTGCCGCCGAGCTCCAGCCCGAGGCCGGTGAAGGTGCCGGCCGCCGCCCGCTCGATGGTCCGCCCGCCGGCCACCGACCCGGTGAAGTTGACGAAGTCGAAGGCGCCGGCGGCGATCAGGTCCTCGGTGGTCCGGTGGTCGAGGAACAGGTTGACGAACACGTCGTCGGGCACGCCGGCCTCGACGAAGGCGCGGACCATGCGCTCGCCGGCCAGCAGCGTCTGCGTCGCGTGCTTGATGACGACGGCGTTGCCGGCGATCAGGGCCGGGGCGACGGTGTTGATGGCGGTGAGATACGGGATAGTTCCACGGCGCGATGACGAACACCACGCCGAGCGGCTCGCGCAGGATGCGGCGTTCGAAGCGCGCGCTGTGCTCCACCACCAGCGGCGCCAGCGCGCTCTCGGCGATGTCGGCCATGTGGGTGGCGCGCTCGCGGACGCCGCCGTATTCGCCGCCGTAGCGGACCGGCCGGCCCATCATCCAGGCGAGCTCCGGCACCACCTCGTCGGTCATTTCGCCCAGCCGGTCGACGCCGGCGCGCACCAGTTCGATCCGCTCGGACAATGGCCGCGCGGCCCAGTCCGGGCTGGGCGCACCGCGCCGCCGCCACCGCCTCGGCGACCTGTTCGGCGCTGGCGACCGGCCGTTCGGCGTAGAGCGAGCCGTCGATGGGGGAGACGCAGCGGAGCATGGTCGGGTCGGTCATGACGCGTCATGCCCTCTCGAAGCCGCGCGCCACTTCCCAGTCGGTAACGCGGCGGTCGTATTCCGCCTGCTCCCACCGGGCGGCGTGGAGGTAATGGTCGACGACGTCGTCGCCGAAGGCGGCGCGCAGCATTTTGGAGCCATCCGTCGCGGCGATGGCGCCCCGCAGGGTCGACGGGATCGCCGGGATATCGGCGCCGCCATAGGCGTCGCCGACGAACGCCGGCTCCAGGGGTCGGTTGTTATCCATTCCATCGAGGCCGGCGGCGATCAGCGCGGCCATGGCGAGGTAGGGGTTGAGATCGGCGCCGCCGATGCGGCATTCGATGCGCACCGCCTTGGTGTCGGCGGCGCAGATACGGTATCCGGCGGTGCGGTTGTCCATGGACCAGATGGCCTTGGTGGGCGCGAACAGGCCCTCGGTGAACCGCTTGTAGGAGTTGATATAGGGCGCCAGGAACAAGGTGATGTCGCTGGAATGGTGCAGCAGCCCGGCGAGGTAATGGCGCATCGGCGCCGACATGCCGTGCTCGGCGTCGGGGTCGTAAAACAGCGGCTCGCCGTCTGCGCCGGCCAAGCGACTGGTGGATGTGGCACGAATTGCCCGCGGCGGTGTCGCTCCATTTCGCCATGAAGCTGATGCGCGCGGCCCTTCGACCAGGCGATCTCCTTGCAGCCGTTCTTGATGACCGCGTGACGGTCGGCCATGGTCAGCGCGTCGGCATACCGCACGTTGATCTCCTCCTGGCCGGCGTCGGCCTCGCCCTTGGAGTTCTCGACGGGGATGTCGGCGCCCTGCAGGCCGGTGCGGATCGCGCGCATCACGTCTTCCTCCTTGGTGGTCTGGAAGATGTGATAGTCCTCGTTGTAGGCGCTGATCGGGGTGAGCCCGCGGTAGGACTTGGCGTGCGCTTCCTCGTAGGAGTTGCGGAACACGAAGAACTCCAGCTCCGACGCCATCATCGCCCGCATCCCCTTGGCCTCCAGCCGGGCGATCTGCTTCTTCAGGACCGCGCGCGGCGAATGCGGCACCGCCTCGTGGGTATGGTGATCGAGGACGTCGCAGATCACCAGCGCCGTTCCCTCGAGCCAGGGAATGCGCCGCAGCGTCGCCAGGTCGGGCTTCATCATGTAGTCGCCGTAGCCGGCGGCCCAGCTCGTCGCCTTGTAGCCCTCGCACCGTGTTCATCTCCATGTCGGTGGCGAGCAGGTAGTTGCAGCTATGGGTCTCCTCCCAGGCGGTCTCGACGAAGTTCTCGGCCTGGAAGCGCTTGCCCATGAGGCGGCCCTGCATGTCCACCTGGACCACCAGAACGGTGTCGATGTCGCCGTCGGCGACGGCCTGTTTCAACTCTTCGAAGCTCAGTTTTCCTGCCATGAAATCCGTCGTTCGGGTATCGAGGGTTGAACGAGAAGCCGCGCCGCGCGCCCCGGCGCGGTGCTTACGCGCGGTACGGCGGGCCGGCCTTGCGCATGAGCTCGTTGTATTTGCGCAAGATGCCCACCACCTTGGCGTTTCGCGGGCTCTGGGCGGCGATCTCGTCCCAGAATTCGACGGCGGCGTCCTCCACCTGTTTCCATTCCTCCTCGGGGATCGTGGTGAGCTGCAGTTTCTTGCCGTTGACTCGAAGATTGGCCTCGCCGCCCCAATACCAGTACTGCCGGTAATAGTGCGAGCTGTCCATGCTGAGGCGGAACAGCGTCTTCAGGTGTTCGGGCAGGGCCTCCCATTTCTCGGTGTTGGCGAAGTACGAGCCGCACCAGGCGCCGGAGATGTTGTTGGTGAGGAAGTAGTTGGTGACGTCGGCCCAGCCGACCGTGTAGTCCTCGGTGATGCCCGACCAGGCGATGCCGTCGAGCTCGCCGGTCTGCACCGCGACCTCGATGTCCTCCCACGGCAGTGTCACCGGCACGACGCCGAAGCGCTGCAGGAACTTGCCCGCCGTCGGGAAGGTAAAGACCCGCTTGCCCTTGAGGTCGTCGAGGCTGCGGATCGGCTCGACGGTGTTGAAGTGGCAGGGATCCCACGCGCCGGCGCTGAGCCAGGTGACGTTCTCGACCTCGCCGTAGGCCTCCTCCCAGATCTCCTTCAGGCCCCACTGGTTGAACAGCACCGGCACGTCGAGCGAAAAGCGCGTCGCGAACGGGAAGTACCCGCCGAACACGGAGATGTCCACCGGCGCGGCGATGGAATCGTCGTCGCTCTGCACCGCGTCGATGGTGCCGCGCTGCATGGCGCGGAACAGCTCGCCGGTCGGCACCAGTTGATCGGCGAAGTACAGCTCGATCTCCATTTCGCCGTTGGCGGCCTTGTTGAAGGCGTCGATGGACGGCTTGATGACATGCTCGGCGAGCGCCGGGCCGGCGTAGGTCTGCACCCGCCACTTGATCGTCTTTTTCGACTGGGCGTGGACATAGGGCGCGCCGATGGTGGCGGCGGCGCCGGCGGCAACGCCTGCCACGGCCGTCTTCTTGAGGAAATCACGCCTGTTTTTCATTGTGTCTCGCTCCCTTCCCATTGCGAATGCGGTGCTCGAAACCCGGCATCACCGGTCATAGACCATGTCCGGCAGCCACATGGCGATCTGCGGAAACGCCGTCACCAGAGCCAATCCCACGATCATGACCAGGACGAACGGGATTATCGAGCGATAAATGTCCGTCAGGCTGATCTCCGGCGGCGCCATGGCGCGCATCAGGAACAGGTTGTAGCCGAACGGCGGCGTCATGTAGGCGATCTGGCAGGTGATGGTGTAGAGCACGCCGTACCAGATCAGGTCGAACCCGAGGCTTCCCACCAGCGGCACGTAGAGCGGCGCGACGATCACCAGCATCGCCGTGTCGTCGAGGAACATCCCCATCACCAGGTAGGAGAGCTGCATCATGATGAGGATTTCCCACGGACCGAGACCGAGCCGGTCGACGAAGAAGCCCTCGATGGCGCGGACCGCGCCGAGCCCGTCGAATACCGCGCCGAAAGCAAAGCGCCGCCATGATGATCCACATGAACATGCAACTGATGGCGAGCGTCTTGCGGCTCACCACCTCCATCAGGTGCCAGGTCAGCCGGCGCCGGACCAGCGCCGCCAGGGTCGCGGCCGTCGCGCCCACCGCCGAGCTCTCCACCAGGCTGGTGACGCCCATCACGAACAGCCCGGTCATGCAGAAGAAGATGACCAGGGGCAGAATGCCGGCGCGCAGCAGCCGCAGCTTCTCGGCCCAGCCGATGTCACGCTCCTCGGCGGGCAGCGCCGGGCCGAGATGCGGCTGCAGCTTGCAGCGGACGACGATGTAGAGAACGAACAGCCCGGCCATCATCAGGCCGGGAAGACACGCCGGCCAGCCAGAGCTGGCCCACCGGCTGGCGGGCGATCATGCCGTAGAGCACCAGCACGACGCTCGGCGGCACCAGGATGCCGAGCGAACTGCCGGCCTGGATGACGCCGGTCACCATGATCTTGTCGTAGCCGCGGCGCAGCAGCTCGGGCAGCGCGATGGTGGCGCCGATGGCCATGCCGGCGACGCTCAACCCGTTCATCGCCGAGATCGCGACCATCAGGCCGATGGTGCCGATGGCGAGGCCGCCCCGGAGCGGTCCCATCCAGACATGAAACATCCGGTAGAGATCGTCGGCGATGCCGGATTCCGACAGCACGTAGCCCATGTAGATGAACAACGGCAGGGTCAGCAGCGGATACCATTTCATCAGTTTGATGGCGGCGCTGAAGGCGATCTCGGAGCCGCCGTCGCCCCACAGCAGCAGGGCCGACGCCGCCGCGACGAAGCCGATGGCGGCGAACACCCGCTGGCCGGTCAGCAGCATGACCATCATCGACGCGAACATGGTCAGCGCGATGAACTCGTAGCTCATGCGCGGCGTCGCCTCGTCCGGGCGCGGGCCCGCAATGGGACGCCCCATCGCCGTCGCCAGATCCCTGAAAAACATCGCCACCGCCTGCAGCAGCATCAGCACGATGCCGATGCACATGACGATCTTGATGGGCGCCATCTGCGGCGCCCATGCCGAGTAGCTCTCCTCGCCGTATTTCAGCGCGTAGGCGGTGCTGGACAGACCGCCGTACAGGAGCAGCACCAGGTAGAACAGCAGGAACACGATGGTGAACACATCGACCACGGCGCGCGTTCGCGGCCGACCACCGGCCGTACAGCAGATCCATGCGGACGTGGGAATCGAGCTGCATGGAATAGCCGCCGCCGAGCAGGTAATAGGCGACCATGACGAACTGCGCCATCTCCAGCGTCCACAGCGACGGCAGGAAGAAGGTCTTGGTGATCGACGAATAAAGCAGGATGCCGATCATCGCGAAGATCAGAAGCATGGCGATCCGGCCGATCACGCGATTGAGGGCATCGATCAAGCGGACGTATTGTGATGATGATGGACGGCATGCAACTCGTCTCAATGTTGGTCTTCGGTGACGGTGGCCAGCGCCTTGACGGCGCATCGCGCCAGGCGCTTCGCCATGGTGCGCCTAGCCTCGGCGGATAGCGATCAGGTCGTTGCGGATCTCGATCATCGCATTCAGCAGCCCGCGCCGGATCCCATGCGTGACCAGGGTATGGGCGACACCGTCCTCGGGACCGTAGGGTTCGTTGCGCCGGACCCCCATGGCGAACTCCGTCGTCCGCCGCCGCTTAACAACGCGTCGGCGAAGCGGCTATCCGTATCATGGAGAATGCCAAGCTCCACATCCCGTCTTACGCCCGCGTAGACCGGCGTGAAGGAATGGACCGTCACCAGCACCGGCGGACGCGGCCGGGTCGCGCGCGCATCGAGGCACGCGCTCAGCGCGTCGTGAAACGGCGCGGCGTACCGCTCGAACCGCTCCCGGCGCGCATCTTCGTCGAGACCGATGTTGCCGGGGATGTCCACGGTCTCGCTCCGGTCGGGGATCGCGTCCGGCGCGTCCGTTGCGCGGTTGCAGTCGACGACGAGACGGGACACGGCCGATGCCACCAGCGGCGCATCGAACAGCCGCGCCATCGTCCGCGCCACCGCGAGCGCGCCCGGATCCCAGGCGACATGGGTGTCGAGAACGGCGGCGGCCAGACCCAGGTTGTTCAGATCATCGGGGATGGCGTTGGAAGCATGCTCGCAGACGAGCACGAAATCGCCCCGGCCCGAGGGATTGATCACCTCGACGACCCCTTGGGACGTGGACCCGTGCCCCGACGTGTGTCCGGTCGTCGGCAAAATCCTGTTCTCCCACAGACTGGCGCGGACCAAGGTTTCCTTCCTCCCACAGACTTGCGCGATGTTAGTTCATTATCCAACGGCCCTGACAAGGCGCGGGCGGAGACGATAGTGCCTCCGTGTGGATTTGCATTTTTGATACGCAAAGCCCCGCACAAGGCGGGGCTTTGGGAAAGCTAGAATACCTAAAGCTGCCCCACAGCACTGTGCAAACCGTATGAGTTCTGCATGCGGTGGTTGCGACACTTGCGTGAGAACCTGTAGGTTCATACCTTACGCAACAGGACATTGACTTGTATGTCAATACGTGATGAAATTGCAAATCGTTGTCGTGAGAAACGGCTTTTCGCTCTTGAGCAAGCCATTCCTGGGACGCTGACTGCGCGAACAATGTTTCTATCGAATGACCTCTACACCCTTGTTCTAGGGCCGTGGGATGACACGAAGATCGAGCGGCGAGCTGGACGTCTCCGAGCGGATTTAGACGCATTTGTCGCAGGCAACGTCGTCGCCGTTGCTACAGATCCATACAAGAAGAAGAAGAGCGCTTATTTGTCGCCTGTTGATCCTCCTGGAGATCAGGTTTGGGAAATACGAAGCAGAGATCCCAAGCCCGAATCCGCGTTTTTGGCCATTTCTCAGAGAAGGATATTTTCGTGGCTTTCCGACTTGCGGGTCTTCGAGAAGAATTGGGAGGCCCGGGCTCTCGGGAATCTGGAGGGACGCTAGGGAGCAATGTAAAGCAGAGTGGAGAAAATTGTTTTACCCATACAAGCCGCAAGCGGGGATTAGATACCGCTTCTGCCTGGCAAGGAAGGAGATCCCGGTCGATCCGGCGAGGACAACCGGTTGTTTGTTGAAGCGGTGCTGTGGGTGGTGCGGGCAGGCGCGCCATGGCGCGACTTGCCGCCAAGCTTCGGCAAATGGGGGACGGTCTGGAAGCGCTTCCGAAGATGGGCCGAGAAGGGCGTATTCGAGCGGATATTCGAAGCCCTGTCGGGTGTCCCCGACTTCGAGTACGCGCTCATCGACGGCACCATCGTCAAGGTTCACCGGCACGGTGGCGGCGCAAAAGGGGACTAAAATCAGGCTATCGGCAAGTCGCGCGGCGGCCTGACCACCAAGATCGTGGCGCTGGTCGACGCGCTCGGCAACCTCTCGCAATTCGTCCTGCTGCCGGGCCAACGCCACGACAGCGTCGGCGTCGAGCCGTTGCTGCACGGCATCTCGCTCGAGGCGCTGATCGGCGACAAGGCCTTCGACAGCGATTGGCTCCGGGCGGAGTTGAACGAACGCGTAGCCCTCATGAGTATGCATCAACATCTTTCTTGTATGAAATCGAGAACGGCGAGCCTATTCCGGCTGGAAAGCTTGAATGCATCTGAGAGCGCGGACTTCAACAATCTGTATCGATTTTCATTGTTGGGAAATTTCTACAGGCCCAGAGGCAGGGGCTTTCTCAAGCTGAGTTGTGCCGCCGTATTCATAAACGGCCGGAGGTCGTAAACCGACTTTCTTGGCGCACCGGGCAACTGGACAATTGACACCATAAGCGATCTGTTGGCTGGTATTTCCGTCCAGATGAGTTGAAGCCTGAGTCAGCTTCCCTACTAGGTCGCGCGCCCCGCAATCACACTGTTCCAGAATGGCTTTCGAAGCCTAGGGCGCAGCAGGAGAAAACGAGGCAGCAAGAGACAAGGGGGGCGAGCGGTCCCTCAAATACCCTTGCCGAACTTTTGGGCAATCCGAAAAGTCAGCAAGATGGGTTAGCGCAAGAGCGATCCAGCCACATATTCGGGTAAACCGTATAAATGAAGATATCGCAATATTTAATGACCTCTGTGGCAAGTTTAGTGAAAGTGGATTTGCCACAGAATTATAAAGCTAATTTCATCCTCGATGTCGTAGATGGGTTCAGAGATCGCTATAGATTTTTGCAAGTTCCGACAAAAATAGAGGATTTTAGAATCGACCAGGGAATTGATTTCATTAATGGAGATATTTGACACGGATAAAATAATTTCGAAGTTAAAAATTTATAATAACGGCGTTTATTGCGAAGCTGAATTACAAACAGAGGTCATTTCCGAATTTATTAATGATGTTTTTCAATTCCTGCGCAGTAATTTTCAGTTGCCTATTGAAAGCACGGACGGTCCAAGTCAGTTTTTTACAAGCGGCGTCGAGGTTGAAACTACTGTCAATTTTGCACAATCGATAGACAGGAGCTCTGTGTTGGGAAGACTGATAGCAGAGCATCTTTCATCTTATGGACATGAAGTACCTATTTTCGAGCCCACCTTTTTGGGACTTCACTATGAAGTATCGAAGGACGACGGCATAAGGCCGTCAATGTTTACCTTTGAGCGGCGGGCTGGGCATTCGTTTGATAGCAGATTATTTTATTCGAGCGCCCCCCTAAAGTCAGCAGACCACCTTTTGGTGCTTGATCGTCTAGAGAGCATGTTCAGTAGTTAGCCTTTTGCCCCAACGCCTCGCCGCAATTTTTTTGCGCCCTCTACTGCCTGATCTGCGGTTAGGTTAATTACACGTCCGTGCCCTTCCGCCCTTTTCACCGCGCGCGATCCCTTTGCACGAAAATGCTGATCAGGCCGAGCGCGCCCGACACCACCATCAACAGCAGCGACACCGCGTTGAGCACCGGCGTCGAGCCTTCGCGGAGGCGGTCGTACATGGTGATGGTCGAGCGGCGCGTCCGAGCCGACGAGCATGAGCGTCGTGTTGAAGTTCTCGAACGACATCAGGAACGCGACGATGCCGGCGCCCACCAGGGCCGGCTTGAGATAGGGGATGGTGACCGTCCAGACGGCGGTCAGCGGGTTCGCTCCCAGGTTGGTCGCCGCCTCTTCCAGGGAAACGTCGAACTTGCGAAGGCGGGCCGAGATCGACCAGGGTCGTGATCGTGGTCAGGAACGCGAACTGGCCCAGCACCACCAAAAGCAATCCCGGCCGCAAGGCGTCGATTTCGATCCCGCTCACCGCGTCCACGGCATTGATGATGGAGTTGGAAAATACCAGGATCGAAATGCCGAGAATGACCCCGGGAATGACCAGCGGCGCCAGCATCAGCACATACAAAAGATCTCGCATGGGAAAGGTGTGCCGCTCGAACAGGAAGGCATTGCAGGTGCCGACGGCGACGGAAAGCACCGAAACCCAGACCGCGACGAAGGCCGAGACACCGATGCTCCGAAGCAGCGCGCGATCGTGAAACAGGCCGAGGCGCGGTTGCCGGTCATTGAAGAACCAGTCAAGCGTGAACCCCTTCCACGGCAGCGACGGAAACAGTGAGTCGTTGAACGCAAAAGCGGCGACGACAACCAGCGGAACGACGAGGTAGAGAAAGAACGCCGTCACGTAGGCGCCATAGGCAATCCGGAACGCTCTCGGCTGGGGGATCGAGGGGATCATCGTCTAACGCACCGTCGCCGACAGGGTTTGCCCCGACAACCGAAGACCGATCCACACGATCACCGACGACAGCACCAAAAGCAGAAATCCGAACGCCGAGCCCAACTCCCAGTTGAAGCGGGTAATGAACTGGGTATAGATCTGGTCGGTGAACCACAGGCTGTCCTTGCCGCCCAGCAGCTTCGGCGTCAGGTAATTCCCGAGCGTCAGCATGAAGACGATGATACAGCCAGACGCTATGCCCGGCATGGCATGGGGAATGACGATCTCGCGCATCACCGTGAAGCTGTTGCCGCCGAGATCGTAACCGGCCTCCACCAGGGAGTTGTCGAGACTATCCAGCGTGGTCACCAGCGGAACCACCATGAACAGCATGGACGTGTACACCAGGCCGACCATGATCGCCGCGTCGTTGTAGAGCAGTTCGACCCGCGTTTCGGTCAGCCCGGCCCAGACCAGCAGACCGCTGATGATGCCGGTTTCGCGGAGCAGGATCATCCAGCCGAAGGTCCGCACCAGTTCGCTGACCCAGAACGGTGTGAGGCAGAGCAGGAAGAGAAAAGTCTTGGACCGGCCGCGCACCATTTTGGCGATGTAATAGGACACCGGAAAGGCGATGATTAGCGTCAATACCGTCGCCGTCACCGACATGATGGCGGTGCGCGCGAAGGTGTTCCAGTAGAGCGGCTCGGTGAAGAACTCGACGTAGTTGGCGAGGCTGATGTCGTATTCCCGGGGGGCGACGCGGACGCGAAGAGAAATCAGCAGCATGTCCACGTGAGGCAGGATCACCAGCAAGGCCAGCCACAACACGATGGGCGCGATCAGGAGAATGAGGCCGAGGCGGACACGAGGCGTGGCGCTCATCGCGTTACCGCATCGGGCGCCCCGCTCGAGGCCGCGAAGCATTGGGCCTGCCCCGCATTCCAGCCGAGGTGCAGACTGTCGCCTCGCTCGAGGCCGATCAGCGCGCCGGCCTGCGGCTGCGCCACCATGATATCGTCGCCGGTTTCGACGTGACGCACCATGACCCGGCTGTTGGCGCCGTCGAACAGGATGCTTTCCACCCGGCCTCGAAGGCGGTTGTCGCACCCGTCGATGGCGTCCGCGGTCTCGCCGATCGCGATGGCTTCCGGGCGCACGAAGATATTCACGGCATCGCCCCTGGAAAGCCCGGCGCCGGCTACGGTTGTGACCATCATGGTCAATCCGCCCTGGGTGCCGACCTTGGCTCCGGCGCCGTCGATCCCCTCGACGCGGCCGCTCCAGCGGTTGCTGTCACCGACGAACCCGGCGACGAAGGCCGTGCGCGGCTCGAAATAAAGCTCCCGCGGTGTCCCCACCTGGACAAAGCGGCCGTGGTCCATCACCGCAACCTGATCGGACATGACCAGCGCCTCCGACTGGTCGTGGGTGATGTAGGCGAAGGTGGTCCCTACCTCGTTCTGCAATTCCTTGAGCTCCACCTTCAATCGTTCGCGGAGTTTGAGATCGAGGGCGCCGAGCGGCTCGTCGAGGAGCAGCAGGGCGGGTTCCAGGACCAGGCAACGGGCGATGGCGATGCGCTGTTTCTGGCCTCCGGACAGTTGATCGATGCGCTGGGCGGCCAGCTCCGGCAAGCCGACGCGTTCGAGCACGGCGGCCACCTTGCGGGCGATTTCGGCCCTGGACGTCTTCCGGCGCTTCAGGCCGTAAGCGATGTTCTGCTCGACGGTCATCATCGGGAACAGCGCCAGATGCTGGAACACCATGTTGACCGGACGGCGGTTGGGCGGCAGCGCCAAGATCGACCGGCCCTTGATCCGGATGTCGCCGCCGTCGGGCCGCTGGAAGCCGGCGATCATCCTGAGCAGCGTGGTCTTGCCGCAACCCGACGGCCCGAGGATGGAGAAAAACGACCCCTCGGCAATGGTGAACGACACGTCGTCCACCGCCGTGAAGTCGCCGAAACGCTTGATCAGGTGGACGCACTCGAGATCGACATTCGTCGGCGGCGACGCGACCGGCATGCGTTCGTGCTCTCCGGCGCCGGCGACCGCCGCAAGGGCAGCCGCCTCGGTGGTTCCGTTAATCGGTTTTCGCCGCCTGGATCCGATCCAGCGTTTTTCCTTCCATCACCTCCAGTCCCGGCGGCACGGGCGGATACCACTTGATCTCGTCGATCGATACGGGGTTGAAACTCTCTGCAAACTGCTTGCGCAGCGCCTCGTCGACGAATTCCTCGCTACCCTTGGACGCGGTGAAGTTGCCCGCCGCGGCCGTAATCTTCGCGGCGACCTCGGGACGCATGACGAAGTTGATCCACTTGTAGGCGGCGTCTTCGTTTTCGGTCTTGCGGGGCAGCGTGAACGTATCGATCCACCCGAGAGCACCGGACTTGGGAGCGACATAAACAATGTCCGGGTTTTCGCTGTTCAGCTTCCAGCCGCCCGCGTCCCAGCCCATGGCCGCCACCGCTTCTTCGGAGCGCAACAGGGCGATCAGGGCGTCTCCGCCGGTCCAGTATGCCTTGACGTTCTTCTTGCAGGCGATGAGTTCCTCCTCGACCTTACCGAGGATCTCTTCGTACGTCGCGGGGTTGTCGTAGGCGGCAAAGGGGTCCATGCCCATGGCGAAGGCAAAGCCGATGAGCGTCGGTCGCTTCAGCCGGTACGACACCTTGTCCTCCAGCCCGGGTCCGCAAAGATCGGTATAATCGGCGATGCCGCTCGCCAGCTTGGTGTTGACGATCAGGCCGCTGGTGCCCCAGACGTGCGGCACCGAGTAGACCTTGCCGTCCACTTCGGTGTTCTTCTCGGTCGCTCTCAGCATGGAGGGAACGATCTGGTCCGCGTCGATCTTCGACAGATCCATCGGCTTGTAGATGTCGTGATCGACCTGGGCGCTGGTCACCCGATCCTGGCTCGGCTGGGCGAGGTCGAAACCCGAACCGCCGGTGGCTCGCAGTTTCGAGATCATGTCTTCGTTGTTGGATTTGGTGACTTCGACGTCGATGCCGGTTTCGGCCGTGAACATTTCGACCACCTCGTCGGGCGCATATCCGCCCCAGGTCAACAGCCGAAGGGTCTCCGCTCGGGCCGTACCCATCGCGGCCACCAGGAACGCAACCGCCAGCAAGGCCGCTAAACCGTTGTTCGATCGCCTCTGCACCATGTCCTCCTTCGCGCCTCCGATCGGCGCCTGTCTGATTGGATACGGTCAAGCCCGTGACGGGGCCACGGGCGAATTCATGACCCGCCGCACGCGACGGGTCGCCATTCTGGCACGGCATCTCTCTCGCCGCGAGTGTTTGTGTATCCGCCGCCCGCCGCCCGTCGGAACAGCCGTTACTCCGAAGGGTCCCTCGTGTACAATGCCGCATCATGATTCGGTTCATCCGCACCTCCATCATCATCGTGACGTTTCTGGCCGTGATGACCGGATTGGGTCCGAACCGCGCGGGCGCCGAGGATGCGCCGGCGGCAAGCGGCTATCTCGCCGGTCAGCTTCTGGTGGCGGCGCCGAAATTGACCGATCCGCGGTTCTCCGAGACGGTGATCGTGATGATCGACCATGACGCCGGGGGCGCCATCGGGCTCGTGGTCAACCGCGGCCTGGGCAGCGGCCAACTGAAAGCCCTGCTGGAAGGCTTCGGCATCGAGGCGGACGCCGCATCCGGATCGGTGCGGCTGCATTACGGCGGGCCGGTGGAAACCGGCCGCGGCTTCATTCTCCATTCCACCGATTACAGCGGTCCCAGTACCAAGGCGATCAGCGACGCGGTGGCGGTGTCGACGGGCCGCGACATCCTCGTCGCCATCGCCGCCGGGGAGGGGCCGCGCGAGACGCGGTTTATCCTCGGGTACGCCGGCTGGGGACCGGGACAGTTGGAAAGCGAAATGGCGCGCGACGACTGGCTGACGGCGCCCGTCGAATCATCGCTGATATTCGAGACCGACCTGGACACCATCTGGCGGAACGCGCGCGAGAGCGGCGGACTGCCGCTATGACGCTGACGGTCCGCTTCGTCAGGCCTGTTTGGCCTCGATGACGCCGCGGCGGATTTCGCGGGTCCGCGAGAACAACTCCTGGAGCTTTTCTCCCTCGCCCCAGCGGATCGATCTTTGCAGCGCCGTCAGATCCTCGCTGAACCGGCCGAGCATCTCCAGCACCGCGTCGCGGTTGCCGAGGAACACGTCACGCCACATCACCGGATCGGAGGCGGCGATGCGGGTGAAATCGCGGAACCCGCCGGCCGAGTATTTGACCACCTCCAACATCAGGTGATCGGACAGATCGGTGGCGGTGCCGACAATGGTGTAGGCGATGAGGTGGGGCAGATGCGAGGTCATGGCGAGCACGCTGTCGTGGTGGTGGGCGCTCATGATCTCAACCTTCATGCCGGCCGCCTCCCACAGCGCGACGATGGTGTCGACGGCGGCCCGGTCGGTGCCGGGCGGCGGTGTCAGGATGCAGAAACGATCGCGAAACAGCTCCGCGAAGCCGGCCTCGGGGCCGGAATGCTCGGTGCCGGCCACCGGGTGCGCCGGCACCAGATGGCAGCCCTCGGGCACGTGCGGACCGACGTCGGCGATGACGCACTGCTTGGCCGAGCCCACGTCGCTGACGATGCATCCGGGCTTGAGGCCCTGCGCCATGGCCTCGGCGATCCGGGCATAGGCGCCGAGCGGCGTGCACAGCACCACCAGATCGGCGCCGTCCACCGCCTGTCGGGCGTCGGTGGTGATGCTGTCCGCCAGTCCCAGCTTCATCGCCGTGTCGAGGGTCGCGTGGGTGTTGGCGCAGACGGTGATATGACCGGCCAGGCCGTCGCGGCGCAGCACGCGCGCCAGCGACGAGCCGATCAGGCCGATGCCGATCAGGGCCACGCGGTCGAAAAACAATGCCTTGTCACTTTTTTCCATGATCTCGTCAGTCCGCGAATTCGGCGAGCGCCGCCACCGCCGCGCGCATTTCGTCCTCGCGGCCGATGGTGACCCGGAGCGCATCCGGAAGTCCGTAGGCACCCATCCGCCGCGCGATGATGCCGCGCGATTTCAAAAACGTATCGGCGGCCTCGGCATTGCGTCCGGTCTCCAACGGAAAGCGTACGAGCACGAAATTGCATACGCTATCCGGCACCTCGAACCCGAGCGCCCGCGCTTGCGCGGAAAACCAGGCACGCCATTGAACGGTATGGGCCCGCACCCGCTCTGTGTGGTCCCCGTCACCGAGCGCCGCCACCCCGGCCGCCTGCGCGGAACTGGTCACGTTGAACGGATTGCGCACCCGATTGAGAACATCGGCGATGCCCGCCGGGCAATAGGCCCATCCCAACCGGACGCCGCCCAGTCCGTAAATCTTCGAGAACGTGCGGGTCATCACCACATTGTCGCCGCCATCCACCAGCGGCTCGCCGGCGGCGTAATCCGGACGATCCATGTACTCCGCGTAAGCCGCGTCGATGACCAACAGCACGTTTCGGGGAAGACCGGACCGCAGGCGTGTCAGCTCGCCTTCGGACAGGTACGTTCCGGTCGGATTGTTGGGATTGGCGATAAACACGATCCGGGTGCGGGGCGTGACCGCCGCCAGCAAGGCGTCCACGTCGGCGGTGAGATTTGTTTCGGGTGCCGTTACGGGGGTGGCGCCCGCCGTCTTCGCCGCGATCGGATACATTAAGAACCCATGTTCGGTGTAGAGCACCTCGTCGCCGGCACCGGCATAGGCGCGGCACAGCAGGCCGATCAGTTCGTCCGAGCCAGCGCCGCAGACCAGGCGCGCCGGATCGAGGCCGAACCGCTCGCCGATGGCCGCGCGCAACGTCTGGCAGCCGCCGTCGGGATAGCGGTAGATATCGCCCGCCGCCTCCCGGAGCGCGGCCATGGCGCGCGGACTGGCGCCGAGCGCGCCTTCGTTCGAGGCCAGCTTGATGATCCGTCGCACCCCGGGAATCGTCGACTCGCCGCCGACGTAGGGCTTGATGTCCATGATGCCGGGCTGAGGCGAAATCCCGCTCATGCCTAGGCCATGCTCGCGGCTTCGGCGCGCGGCACCAGAGGCCCCAATTCCCCCGCGCTCAGGGGTGTCGCGTATCCGCCAAGAAGCACGAGGCGCTTCAGCGGCTTGCCGAGCATTTTCTGGAATGTTGCCAGGCGCGGGTCCTCGTGGGTCAGAAATCCATCGACCTCCGCCATGTACAACCATGCGCGCGGTCCCTGCTCCTCTCGCCACAACGCCGAGAAGGTGGGCGGCAGATCGACGGCGTTCAACGCCGTCGCCACCTGATTGAGAGCGAGGCGTTCTTCCGAATCGATGGCGAAAAACGACCGGTCGCGACCCGTCGGTTTCACCGCCACCGGGCAGATGACCAGCCCTTCCAGTTCTCCACCGAGACCGTTGCCGGGACCGGCGAACGGCAGGCGCGCGATGATCTTCGGGGCTTCCGGATCGCTGCTGACCAGGTGGCGCCACCAGGGGTCGGTATCGTCCTGGTGCGGCAACGGCAGGATGCCCACGACGGCCTGCTGGCGATTGACCGCCTCGATCACCGAGCGCACCGAGCCGTGCCGCGTCATCTTGGTAAACATGCCGTACTGATCGCGCGCCAGATCCCAGTACCCGCTGTCCGCCGCGGGCATGTAGACGGCGGCGGAAAACGGACCCTCGAAGGACAGCGTGGCGATGATGAGCTGGCGCCAGATTGCCGTGAGTTCACGTTTCGGGAAGGCGCCGCGGTGCCGGTCGATCAGCCGGTACAGGATCTCGGCCTCGCGCGCCGGCTGGATCTTGACCCGCCAGTCGTGCTTGATCCGGCGAACCTGCTCGATGAGCTCGGTGCGGCGGATGATAAGGTCCTGGATGGTGTCGTCGATCGTGTCGATCTCGTGACGCACCGCGTCCAATGATGTCTCGGCAGTCATGCTCGGTTCCAGAAACGCCATCGTGAATGTCGGAAGAAAAACGGCCGCGCGGGCGGCTCCAGTGATAAAGCGAGCCATGAACGAAAGCAAAGAAAACATTGACAGTCGCCGGCGGCATTCATAGCTATGGTGACCGAATAAACGCGGCCTTGACGGGCGAAATCTTGAATGATTATTCCCAGAAAATACACGACCGAGAACGCGGAGGAAGAGTTCGTGCTTCCCGGACACCGGGTGTATTTGGGCGATGACCGGCCGCTCGAGCTGGCCTGCGGCGCGAAACTGCGGAATTTCCCGGTCGCTTATCAGGCCTATGGCGGCCTGAACGCGGACAAATCCAACGCCATTCTGGTTTGCCACGCCCTCACCGGCGATCAGTTCATGGCGGAGCCCCATCCGGTCACCGGCAAGGAAGGCTGGTGGGAAACGATGGTGGGGCCGGGCAAGCCGCTCGATACCACCCGCTACTTCGTGATGTGCGTCAACGTGCTCGGTGGCTGCATGGGCACGGCGGGGCCGAGCGAGATCAACCCGGACACCGGCGAACGCTGGGGCCTCGACTTCCCGGTGATCACCATCGCCGACATGGTTCATGCGCAGGCCATGCTGCTTGACCACCTCGGCATCGGCAAACTGTTCGCCGCGATCGGCGGCTCCATGGGCGGCATGCAGGTCCTCGAGTGGGCGGCGCTCTATCCCGAACGCGTGTTCGCCGCCATCCCCATCGCCTCGGCCGCCCAGCACAGCGCCCAGAACATCGCTTTCCACGAGGTCGGCCGCCAGGCGATCATGGCCGATCCCGATTGGTGCGGCGGCGAATACTGGCGATACGACAAGACCCCCCATCGCGGTCTCGCGGTGGCGCGCATGGCGGCGCATATCACCTATCTCTCGGAACCGAAGCTTCACGAGAAATTCGGGCGCCGCCTGCAGGACCGCGACCAGTTCACCTACGGTTTCGACGCCGATTTCCAGATCGAGAGCTATCTGCGCCACCAGGGCATCAGTTTCGTCGAGCGTTTCGACGCCAACTCCTACCTGCATATCACGCGGGCCATGGATTATTTCGACATGGCCACGCGCTACGGCGGCGCGCTCGCCAATGCGTTTCGCGACACGCCGGTGCGGTTCTGTGTCATATCGTTCACCAGCGACTGGCTGTATCCGACGGTGGAAAGCCGGCGCATCGTTCATGCCCTGAACGCGGTCGCGGCCAATGTCAGCTTCGCCGAAATCGTCTCCGACGCCGGCCACGACGCCTTCTTGCTGGATGAGCCCGAATTCTACCGCGTGCTCGGGGGCTTCCTCGGCGGCGCCGCCTATCACCGGGGTCTTCACGAACTGTCCGGTGCATGATCTCCAGGAACGACAAACCCATCCGCGTCGATCTCCAACTCATCGCGGACATGATCGAGCCCGGCTCGCGGGTGCTCGACGTGGGATGCGGCGACGGCGCCCTGCTCGACTATCTGGTCACCTTCAAGGGCGTCGACGGCCGCGGCATCGAACTGAGCAGCGACGGCGTCAACGCGTGCGTCAGCGCCGGCCTGCCGGTCATCCAGGGCGATGCCAACAGCGATCTGTTCGACTACCCCGACCACGCATTCGATTACGTGGTGCTGAGCCAGACCCTTCAGGCGATGGACGCGCCCAAGGTGATGCTTGAGCAGCTCGTGCGCATCGGACGCCGGTCGATCGTGTCGCTACCCAATTTCGCGCATTGGCGTCACCGCTGGTCCATCTTGATTTTCGGCCGCATGCCAGTCAGCGGCAACCTTCCCCATCAATGGTACGAGACGCCGAACATCCACCTGTGCTCGATCCGCGATTTCGTTCTTCTGTGCAACGATCTGGGGGTCCGCATCGAGCGCAGCATCGCCCTCGACCGCCACATCCGCCCGCTCAAATTCGGCCAGGCGCTGTCGCTCGCCAACCTGTTCGGGGACCAGGCGGTTTTTCTGCTGAGCGCATAACGGCGGATCAGGAAACCTTTCTGGTTTCCGCCGCGCTCGCTTCGATTTCTGCGCCGCCGATCAACTGGCGGACGAACTGAATGTGAAGCCGCAGCGCGAAAAGCTGGTCGGTGTAGCTGAGCGGCACCTTGACGTTGCCGACCTCGCTCTGCAGATCGTCGAGCTCGGCTACGGCGCGAGTCCGTTCGGCGCCGGAGGGGCCGGCGCGGGCCCGGTTTTCGATGTCGCGAACATTTTCGTACCATTTGTAGATCCGCCGGCGGATGCGCCATTGGTAGAGCGGCGGCGCGAACTTGAAGAACGGCAGCAGCAGGGTGATCAGGGGAATCAGCAGAATGATCAGCCGCTGCACCAGGTTGGCGGCCCAGAACGGCAGGTAGCGGTCGAGAAAGCCCGGACCCTTATCGTAAAACCGCCGGGCCTCGTCGCTCAACGGGAAGTCGGTGAAACGCTGTGTCGGGAACTCGCCGGGTTTCGCGAACAAGCCGCCTGGATCGTGGATACGCCGCGCCGCCTGCAACAGGAGCGACTGTATCGCCGGATGAAGATCTTTCCGGGCCACCAGGCTGGCGGTGGTCGCCAGCATGGAAACGGTCTCGGGTGGAATATTCCTCCGCAGATCGGCGATGCCTTCCGGCAGCGTGACCTCCGACAGAAACGTGTACAGACGGGCGTAAGTCGCGGCGCGACCAAACGGCCGCAACTCGATGTCGGGCGAGAGCATCAGCTTCCGTATGGTCGTCGATTCGCCGCCCGAGACGTAGACCGCGCCATCCACGTCTCCCCGCAGCAAGGCCGTCGCGGCCTCCTCGCCACCGATGAAAATGCGCTCGACGGCATCTTCATCCATCCCCATGGTGGTGAGAATGTCGTTGGCGAGGACGCTGCTGCCGCTGCCCTCCGCCCCGATCGCGAGGCGATATCCCTCGAGATCGCGCGGATTCGGCGGGCGCCTGTCCTTACGGGCAAACACCCAAAGCGCCTCCGGATAGAGGCTGCCGAGCGACACCAGATCCGGGACGTCCACCCGGGTGCCGATACCGCCTTGCATGAAGGCGACGTCCACACCGTCGCGCTCGCTGGTGAGCAGCACCAGGTTGGCCATGGACCCGGTGGTTTCGACCAGTTCCACCTCGATCCCATCGACGGCCAGCGCCTTGCGATATTTTTCGCCCATGGCGGCGTAGACACCGCCCGGCGACCCGGTCGCCATGCGGATACTCGATGGCGGCGCGGGCTTGATGAAATGAGCGGCAACGGCGAACCCGGCGATCACCAACAGGGCGAACGGACCGTAGACCTTGATCACATCCCACACGGCTCTAAACCTCCACCATAGGATATTTCACGCATGCCCCGGAGTCGGCCGCGATGCGACGGAACGGAATTCACGACCTGCGGATCCGAACCACTATTCTCCATCCTCCACCCGGCTCCATGTGTCGTCGGGATTGAAAGTGTCGATGTTACCGGCCGCTTGCGCCGTATCCTCGCCCAGATCCTTCTCGAAGACATCGCCATGCTGATTGACCATGAACGTCATGATCCCCGTGGAACCATAACGCGCCGGGAAGGCCAAGAGACCAAACCCGGCCACCATGTGACCGTTGATGATGTAGTCGTACTCGCCGCCGGGCGCGTCCGGACCCTGGCGGGTGAGCACCTTGTAATAGTAACCGTTATAGGGGTCGGCGCGCCGCTCGATCTCGTCATAGGCATATCCTTGGGCAGAGGCGCGGGCGAGCCCCGGACCCAGCGGGCTCAAATCTTCGCCGGCTTCCACCGGAAAATAGAGACCGTTACGCTGTCCCTCGTCGCTGACGATCTTGGTGGCGTATTCCAAAACGCCATCGCCATCGCGATCGTCGCTCTCGTAGAGCCTTTGGGCATCTCGGTAGGCCCCGGCGACATCGATGACTTTCAACTCGTTTGCGCCGATGCGCCGGATCAGGATTTCCTCGCGGCCGTCCTCGGTATCGAAGAACCAGCGGTTATCGGATTCCTGCAGGGCAACGGGAAACGGCCACTGGGATTTCCCGATATAGAGGGTTGCCCGTCCGTCATCCTGTTTGACCAGACGGCTCATCTCCCTGGCGCGGTCCATGAACGACTTCCACCTTCGACGATCGACGCCATCGACGCCGGTGAACAGCACGTCTTCGCTGCCAGGCCCGAAAATCTCGACCATTGTCGCGGGATCCTTGTTGGCCACCGCGCTCATCAGCGCGTCGACCGCTTCTTGCGCCGTCGCGAAGGTTTCCTGTCCCACCGCCTGCGCATACGCCGGACGGTGCGCCGGCGCCGCGGCCACGAGAATGCCCATGGTCACGATCACCGCGATCCACCGCCGAACCGCCTGTTTTCCATCCACCGCCACTACATCCACGGCCATGTCCTCCACCAAATAAAATCCGCCCCGGGTTCAGATTGAACATTCATGTCGGTCAGCCGCGAGCGGGGACCGTCATGTCAGGAAAATGCTTGACGCCGCTATTTCTTGCGCCTGTCTTTCTTCGCTTTCGTACTTTTATGGCCGCGCTTCTTGGCGGCCTTTGCCGATTTGCCACTGCCGCCGCTGAACGCCGTCTTGGTCTTGTGGGGTTTGGAGGCTTTTTCCCTTTTTGCGCCCTTGGGGACCTTCGAGGCCTTCTTGACGGACTTCGCCTCTGCACTCCCACCCTTGGATTTCCGAACACTGGCGGCGCCTCGCGAGCGTTCCTTCTTGACCTTGGGCGCCGACTTCTTGCCCTCGAAGGCGCCCCCGCGATTGCCGCTGGCTTTTTTAATCTTGGCCGGCGCGCCGGCCTTGCGCTTGACGCTTTCGCGGTCGTGACCGCGCGCGGCCAGCTTTTTTTCCACGCCGGAGACCTTCTTTGCCCCGCGGTCGCCGGGCCGCTGTTTGGCGGGCGTTCCGCCGTCCAGCTTCGCCTTTTTCTGTTTCAGCCGTTTTTTCGCGTCAGCCTTCTGTTTCTGGTTTGGCTTCCAGGCACCGCCGTCCACATTGACGCTCTTGTCGATGTTGACGTCACCGACATTTATGTCCTTGCCGCCGCCGCCGTAGACCCGATGATCGTCCCAGTCGACATGGTCGCCCCAGTCGTCGTCATCGTCGTTGAACAGTTCGTTGACCAGGATACCGGCGCCAAATGACAGCGCGCCGGTCGCCACCATGGCGCCGGTGCTGAACCCTGAAATCGTCCACCACCGTCGTGGCCGGGTAGGCGCCAGCCGGAGCGGTGCCCGGCGCGAATGCCGAAGCCGGTTCGTACACCGTCCGCGGATCGTATTGCGGCACGTAGACGACCTCTGGCTCGGCCGGCGCGATGGTGATAGCGTCGTCCTCGACAGTTACCTCCTGCTGTTCGGTCGTCTGCAGGCTACCCGCCGCCTGCGCCTGGGCCCGCATGACCTGAACCGCGTCGAGCACGTCATCCGATTGGGCGACAAACGCATCGCCCAGGGTTTCAGTCCATTCCAGATCGTCGCTCATCGTCTTGATGACGGTCGGAAACGCGGTGAGAAGTCTTGACGCTGGGATCCCAATCCTCGTCTTCCAGCGCGGCGGCGCGCCCGTCCGCGTCGAGGCTTGCATTGTCGTTCGCCCAACGAGCCGCGCGCACCACGTCGATGGGTTCAGTGGACGCAATCAGAATTTGCGCCAGCAACGGGTCCGGATAAAGCGCGATACGCGCGACAAGATCCTCGAGATCGTCGTCCGAGAACGCGTCATCCGCTTCCTCGACGTCAATCTCGCCGGCATCCTCATCGTCGTTTCCGCTTGGCGTCTCGTCGCCGGCGGCGTCCTGATCTTCTGCCCCGCCGTCGGCATCTTCGACGGCCTGCGCCGCGTCATCGGTCGCCGCCAGCGCCTGACTTGACGGCACAACCATCCAGCAGACGGCAAGGATAGCGACCAGTGCCATCCTATGGCTCCATTTTTCACTCACGGTCTCTCTCCCTGCCTGAGCACACTCAAAAACCGCCGCCCGTGCGAAATCCGCCGCCGCCGGAACCGCCCCGAGGCATGCGCGGCATGCGCCCGCCGCCACCAAAGCCGCCAGGGAACCGCGGCCCGCCGCCGCCGAAACCGCCTCGCGAGCCCGGCATGCGCCGCCGGTTCATCTGGTCCCTCAGGCCGTCTCCGGAAAGCGCGCCGCCGAGCACCTGGGTCAGCAGCATGCTCAGCATGCCCACGTCGCGGAAATCCCACGCCGCGTTTTCCCGACCCTGTTGGCGATGCTCGCGGCGAACCCGCTCCAGCTCGGCCACCCGCTTGCGGTGCTCCGCCTGTTGCGCCTTGTGCTCGTCGACGGCGGCCTCGACCGCCTCGATCTCGATCTCGATATCCTCGATCCGGTCCACCACCGTATCGTCGTCCGGAAGCGGCGTGCGCATGGCCTGGTCTTTGAGTTGGCGCAGGTCGTCGCGCTTCAAGGCCGCGACGATAAGATCGAGCGCTTCGATGGTCGCCTTGTCGGCGCCGCTGTTCAATTTCGCCCTTTCGTCGAAAATTGCGGCCCGCCGCGCCTCCAGCGCCTCCACGCGCGTCTCCACGGCGTCGAGCTTGGCCCGTGCATCGGCGAGGTGTTCGCGGCACGCCGCGGGTTCGGCCGATCGCAGGGCCTCCTGTTGCATGGCATCGAGCGTGCCGGCTGCTTCGTCGGCGAGGGCGCGCTGGCGTTCCGCGTGCGCTTTCAGCCGCTTTGGAATCTCGACGAGCATGGCGCAATTGGCCCGTGCCTTCTCGAACGCGATCAGGCGGGCGACCCAGCCGTCGAAATAGCGGGCGATGGCGCCGCTTTTGTACTTCGAGGTTCCGTATCCCCGGTTCCAGAGGTACATGAAAAGCGGATCTTCGTTGTACGGTTTGCCTTTCTCGATCCGGTCGTGCTCGGCGAACTGCGCCTTCTGCTCGGCATGATGGGCGACCTTTTCGGCGTCCTCGGCCACCGCTCGCTGGGCCGCATGGGCGTCGGTCCGCGACAGTTCGCTCAGCGCCGCGCTCTCGGCCGCCTCCAGCAGGCCGGACTGTTGCGCCACCTCCGCGTCAAGATCCGCCCGCTCCCGAGAGAGCCGCGCCAGGTCCGCCTCCACCCCGGCGAGATCGGCGTCGATCACCCTGATCGCCTCCGATCGTTGATCCAGCAGCCGGCGCGCCTGGCTCTCCGCCGCCGTCAGGTCGTCGACGGCGGCGTCACCCGCGAGGTCGCTCAGCCGCAATCGCGCGAGCGCGATGTACGCCGCGGCTTCGTGTTCGCGCAGCTTGAGATACCTCTCGGTAAGCGAGGCGATTTCGGCGTCGATCGCCCCCGCCTCCCGCAGGGCTTGCCCGTAGACCGCGTCGATGGAACCCGAGACCTGTGTGCCGCTCAGCATGGCGTTGTCACCATTCCAGTATCGCGCCTCCCTGGACCGGGATCACGTAGTCTGGCTGCAGGTATCCCCGGCGCTTTACGCCGACGCGATTGTTCTGGATGATCCCGTCATCCTGTTTGTCGGACCGCACCCGCTCGAACTCGGATGCGCTTACCCGCATGGCCCAGGTCTCGACAAGATCGGTCTTGCCCTGTTCCTCGCTGGTCACCTGAACCTTGACCGGCCGCCCGCCAGCATCGATGGCTTCGACGATCAGGTAATAGTTGCGGGCATTGGGATTGGCGTCGGGGATGCGGAAGATGCCGCTTTGCTGACCGGGCCGGCCGACGATGCGGATAACGAATTCCTGTTCCAGCATCTGACGGAGTTGGCCGAGCGCGGCGGCTTTTCCTCGAGCCGCGTCGAGATCGCCGGCCTTGGCCGCGGCCATGCCCTCGGCAACGAGGCGCTCGGCCACCTCGTTCGCCCGATCCACCCGCGACACGGTCTCGATGCGCTCCAACTCCGCGGCGAATTCACCGGGCAGCCCGACGGTCAAGGCCTCGGTCTGCTCCGCGACCTGGCGTTCCGCCGGCCGCTTCACGCCATAATAGTATCCGCCGCCGATCACCGCGAGCACGACCACGGCGATGGCCAGGACCTTGCCCCAGCGCTTGCGGCGAACCCACAGCAGCGCCAGCCATCGCGACGCCCCGATGTCCGGCGGATCGTAAACGAAGCGCTCGTCTTCGAGCGCCGCCACGCCCTCGTCGAGGATCCGGTCCGACACCTCCATGCCCTGAGACGCATAAATCTGACGCAGCCGTTCCTTGAGTTGGCGCGCCCGCTCGTCCGCCGACAACGCGCGTTCCACCAGTGTCTCGGCGTGGCGCAGCGTGTCGACCACATCCATCGCCATCATCACATCGTCGAGCGGCGCGGCCGTGGCCGTCCCGCCGCTGGTACCGCTTGCCGGGGAACCGGCCCCTTCAGCCATCGATCAAGGCGTTCCCTTGCCGCGCGAGGCGGGCGATCCGCTGTTTGCCCTGCTCGACCGCGTCACGGATTTCCTCGGCGTTCCTGGTGCTCAGCCGGCGCATCTCGTCGATGATCTCCACCGAGCGTTCCTGGTAGCCGACCACCGAGTCCACCAGCTTGCGAACGGCATCGGCGCGGATGGTCGGCCCATAGCCGGCCTTGAGCGCTTCTTCCTGGACCTTGCCGCCCATGTCCGACAACGTCTCGAGGCTCTGGCTGATGCCGTCTTTCATCCGGTTCAGCGTCTGGGTACTTTCGTGCAGACCGTGCATGCCGGTAAACGACGCCGTCAGCGCCGTCAGGACCAACTCGTTGGTGGAGAAGAAGCTGACCGATTGCTGGTACACACGCTCCTTGGCGCTGGTTGTCTGCATCAGCCGCGCCATCACCACCTCGGACGTGTTGTAGCCCACCGTTAGGTTGTCGCTGAGATCCTTGGCGATCTGGTAGCGCTTTTCCTCGTCCTGCAGGTCCCGCACGCGCTCGTCCCGAGCCATCTCGAGTTTCGCCCGCTCGGCGGGTTCCACGCCGGCCGCCGCTTCGACGGTCCTGGACGCTTCGTCGACGCGCTGTTTCGCGGCGGCAAGCTTGCCTTCGGCCGTCTTGAGCACCTCAAGAGCGAGGATCTCCAATTCCTTGAGCGCGCCGCGGAAATCCCGGTAAGCCTCGAGAATGACATGCTCGCGATCGATCTGATCCTTGGTATCGGCGGAGACGTCGAGATAGCTCTCCTTGATCTTGTCGAACCGGGTCGCGATATCGCCGCGAGTGACTTTTTGCCAGACGTTGGACAGTCGTTCCCATGTGTCCACCTTGCCGTCGTCCATCTGCTCGACCATGCCGCGCGCGTCATCGCGGATGGAGTTGAACCCCTTCGCGATATCGTCGTAGCGCTCGCCGATGTTCATGGCGCTGATCTGCTCGCGGACCACCTCGTTGAAGAAGGACATCCGATCGAGGGTGCGGGCGATGACCACGATCTTGTTCTCGTCGAGGCCGGTTATCTTATCGAGAAGCGCCGTCATCGGCGCTTCGCCGTGCGTCTCGGGAACGAGCCCGAGGTCCCTAAGACCACTCAGCGCCCTATCCAGATACTTCATCGGCTGGGCTACAATAGACGCGTCGGACATAAAGCGAGCCTCCCGTTCTCTGCGCGACCCCCTAAAGTACCATACCGCAATCCGCGCCGCTCTACGAGCGGGCGCCGAAGTGCTCACGCGCGGCGTCGAGCAACCGCGCCATTTCCATCCGCAGCTCCTGCTCGGTGGTGGCAACGTCGTGCTTGCGGAAATCGCCCATGACCTTCCGCACCACATCCTCTTCGCCCGGCTCGTCAAGATCGGAGATGACGACCTCCTTGGCATAGGCTGGCGCGGCTTCGTCGGCCATCCCCAGCTTCTCCGCCGCCCATAGCCCCAACAGGCGGTTGCGGCGCGCCATG
Source organism: uncultured Alphaproteobacteria bacterium (assembly GCA_963786305.1). Classification (GTDB taxonomy): domain Bacteria; phylum Pseudomonadota; class Alphaproteobacteria; order Rhodospirillales; family Defluviicoccaceae; genus CAKZLS01. Next base: position 530,366 of record CAWAYL010000014.1, on the reverse strand, counting down.
ATCTTGAAATCCAGCTCGCTGTCACGAGCGTGCTTCGCTTCGTGATGCTTGCCCGTCTTGTCGGTTTTTTTCATCGCGACCAATCCTGTCCTTCGTTTCGCTTTTGCGGCATCTTTCTCTCGGAAAACCGGATCTCAATCAAGGCAAACAGCCGTCGGCAAATCCGCCTTGACCTGCCAGAGTTTGCCCGCATCCAGATCGAACCACCAGCCATGAGTATCGAGCGTGCCCGCGTCGATCTTTTCCTTCACCCAGGGATAGGTTTGGAGATTGTTCAACGACACCCGAATGGCCCCCTGCTCCACGTCTTTAAGATCCTCGGTGGAACCGCCGTCCGAATGACCGTGATCGCATGCGGCCTCAACGATGGACACCCACGGCCCGATGAACTCCCGGGGCGACGGCTTGTTCGCCAGGCCGCTGACCAAGCCGCGAATGCCGCCGCACTGGGAATGACCGAGGAGCACGATGTGCTTGACGCCGAGATCGCGGACCGCGAACTCCATGGCGGCACTGGTGCCATGGTAGTTCTCGTCCGGCTGGTAGGGAGGCACGATGTTGGCGACATTGCGAACCACGAACAATTCTCCCGGTTCGGACCGGGTCAGAACCGCCGGATCGATGCGGGAATCGGAGCACGCGATCATCAGAACCGCAGGATGCTGGCCGGCCTTGAGCGCCTCGAATAACTCGGGCCGCTGGTCATAGTACTGCGCCCGAAACCCCTTGAACCCTGCTTGCAGCCGATCGATGGCAGACACGTTTGGCACGTCGATTTTCCTTTCTCGTTTGAATTGGAACAGGCGTCCGACTTCTCGTATGCCGTCATAACCGCTAGCCGGTGGATCCCAAGCCGCTGGCGATGGCGCTGAGCGTAAGCAGCAGCTGCGATTCCAAGTCCTCCGTCAGGCGCTCGTCGGCGATCCCGCGCAGCGCCCGCCAACGCCGCAGGCTCTCCACCTGTTGGGCATGAAGCGGTCGCAAGGCCTCGCGGCGGAGACCCAGCATCGATTCGATCCTCGGGCGCCGTTCCGCCAGCGGGCCGCCGAAGATCGTCTCCAGCATCCGTTGCGTGCGGTCGTATTCCGCCTCGATCAGCGCCATAATCCGGTCACGCAGCGCGGCATCGTAGACGAGCGCGGCGTACATGGTCATGACGTCCCGGTCGGCGCCGGCGATGCTGCTGGCGGCGCTGCTGATGATGTAGCGTAGCGGCGCCCAGTCGAAGGCATCCTCGCACAGGGCGACGAAATCCTGGGGCTCGTTGGCCCGCAGATCTTCGAGCGCGCTGCCGACACCGTACCAGCCGGAGAGCGAGAACCGTGCCTGGCTCCAACTGAACACCCAGGGAATGGCCCGAAGATCGGCCAGCGTTCGTTTGCCGGTGCGCCGAACCGGCCGCGATCCGATGCGGCTCGAATTCGATGGCGTCAATGGGCGTGGCCTGACTCCAAAACTCCAGAAAACCGTTCGCTTGCAGCAGCGACTGATAGACGTTGCGGCTGGTTTCTGCGAGACGGTCCATTACCGGCGCGAGCCGATGGCTCTGGCTCCCGAGATGCCGGCGCTTCAGCGTCACGCCGGTGGTACCGGCCAGCAGCAATTCCAGATTGTGGGCGGCGGTAATCCGGTTGGCGTATTTCTGCCCGATGACCTCGCCCTGCTCGGTCAACCGCAGATCACCCCGCAGGGCGCCATGCGGCAACGCGTTCAGGAAACGATCGGTGGGTCCGGCACCCCGGCTCGACGTACCGCCGCGGCCGTGGAACATGCGAATGCGCGCGCCGGCGTCCTTGCCGACGGCGACCAACGCTTCCTGCGCCCGGTATACATGCCACAGGCTGGCCAGGATTCCGCCATCCTTGTTGCTGTCGCTGTAGCCCACCATCACTTGTTGGACCGGCGGATCCTCGCCGTCGACACGCGCCTGATGGCGCAACGAGCGCTGAACCAGCGGATGGCCGAGAAAGGCGCTCATGATCGCCGGCCCGCGCCGCAGATCGTCGATGGTCTCGAACAGCGGAACGATGGGCATCTGGCACACCAGACCGTCGCCGTCCTCGATGACCAGTCCGGCCTCGCGGGCGAGCAGCAGAACCACCAGCAGATCCGACACGCTCCGGGTCATGCTGATGATCAAGGCGCCGAGGCCGTCGCGGCCGTGAGCGTCGATGTGACCGCGAACCACGCGATAGCAATCGAGCACCGCATCCGCTTCCGGCCCGACGCTGACGTCGGCTCGGGCCAGCGGTCGCGGCGAAACCAACTCGCGATTGAGAAATTCCAGACGCCGGTCTTCGTCCCACCGCGGGAAATCGGCGCCGTCCAATCCGGCCTTGGCCATCAGTTGCGCGACCGCCAGGTCGTGAAATCGGCTGTTCTGGCGGATATCCAGCTTGGCCAGATGGAAACCGAATGTTTGCACCGTCTCCACGAGCGGCCGCACTTCCGCCTGGGCCAACCGCCCGGCGCCGATGTCCACCAGCAAGTCGCCGAGAGCGGTCAGGTCCTCAATCAGTTCCGACGCCCGCCGGTACTGATGTGGGTCGGCACCGGGGTCGGCGGCGTCGGTCGGCAGGCGAGCGATCACCAGATTGACGAATTGGCGCCAGGGCTCGTCCGGATTGCCGTGCATCGCCGTCTGACAGCGGTCGCCTAGAAGATGCACCAGATCGGCGATCCGGCCGAGCAAACCGGACGGCGGATCCTGCAGCCGGTCGGAGAGGCTGAGATGCGCGGCGAGGCGGGTCAGCTTGCCATGCAGGAGCGCGCGCGCGTTGGCCCGCAATTCTCGGAGCGTGTCGCGGGTCACCTCGGCGGTCACGAATGGATGCCCGTCGCGGTCGCCACCGACCCAGTCGCCGAAACCGAGCCGCGGTCGGCACGCGGGGTCGTCGAGCAGCGCCGGATCGAAACCGGTCTCGACCCAGGCCTGCCTCAGCCGCCATTGCACCCGCTGCAGAACCTCGGGAAACACGTTGCGAAGGTAGTGGACCACGTTGCGCAGTTCCGACGCCACGTCGGGCTTTTCGAGGAAAATCTCGCCTGTCCGCCACAGGCGTTCCAGGAGCGCCTTGATATCGTCGCGAATGATCTCCTGTTCAGCGGCTGTATACATGGTGTTTTCGCGCTTAAGCAGAAGCAGATAAAGCTCGCGGTGATGCTCAAGGACGGTCTTGCGCTTCGCTTCCGTGGGATGCGCCGTCAACACCGGCTCCACCCGGATCCCCGGCAGCGCCGCCGCGATATCGCGTCCGGGCAGACCGAGCGCCTTCAGTTTACCGAGATTGGCTTCCCAAGAGCCGGGGTCCTCGGAGAAGCGCCCCGCCGCCTGCAGCGCCCGGCGGTGCTGCGCGACGGCGTTCTCCTCGACCATGTGCAGGAGTTGAAACCAGATGCAATAAGCTTGCGTCAGCGCGATGGACAGCCCGGCCGTTCCATGCGCTTGCGCGTTCGCCGGCAGAGGCAGGGCCCGGGCGATGTCGTGCTCGCCGATTTCTTCCAGAACCTCATGGAAACATTGACCGAGAAAGGCGAGGTCATCCGCAACCTTGGCGTAATAATTCGGGATCCCCTTGCTTGCAAAGGGCTCTCCCGCCGCCGGCTCGTCCGTCGCGTCGATCGCTTCCATCTGGATCCCCCTGGTTATCGCGCCGTCCTCGCCGGTTGATATTGTCCACCCGGGTCCGACGGCAAGACAGGGTGGGGCTGATTTTGCAAACACCCCCGGCCACGGGCGCCGACGGCACGTTCCGCGGCCGATGCGTTACATGACCGATGCGTTACATGGCGAATTGCGCCCGCGGGGGCTCTGGATCCTTGAGATCGTACGTCGTCCGGCACTGAACGATGCGGGCCGTATCGATCCCCTTCTCGTCGACGAGATACGAGCGCACGGCATTGGTCCGTTCCGTCGCCAGTTCCACCAACGCCTTCGCTTGGGTCGAGGACAGAGACGCGGGCGGCGTCGGCCGCGGCGCGGCCGCGGGCGGCGGCGCCGGCGCCGGCGCGGCCGGGGTACTCGCGGGCGTCGCCCGGGCCGGTGCGCCGGCCGCCGGCGCACCGGCACCCCCGAACAGCGCGGCATAGTCCTCGACCGTCGCGCGTCCGCATACCCCGAGCTTCAGGGTCGACTTCTTCTCCAGCATGACGATGTACTTGTCGGCCACCTGCTTGCCCGCTTCGTCCATCACCGCGGCGCCGGGAGCGAACGTCACGGCCTGGAACTCGAATCCGCCGCTGCCCTGGAAGGAGTCGCCGCCGAAGATGGAGCCGAGGAAACCGCTGACCGCCTTTCTGATGGCGGAACTATAGTCGACTTCGGGCTTGCCGAGAGTGCCTGACACCGGAAGATCGAGGTCGATGCGTCCCTGTTCGTCCTTCATGATGCCGACGGCGAATTGAAGCGGAACACCGATCTGTTTTTCGAGCTTTTCCGCGTCCGCGGCGGTGACGGGGTTGAGGAACAGGTTTTCGACGGTTACGTCCACTTGCCCGTTCAACGCGTTGCCGTCGGCCGTCGCGTTCACCGTCGTGCTGAGGTCGCCGCCGTCCAGGTTCCAGCCGACGGCATCGGAAACATAGGATGAATACACTGGCAGGGGCAAAGCCTTCAGGTTGACGCTCAATTTGAAATCCGGGGTCGGTTTGAGCGGCGTGGCCCAGCCCGTCACCGCCAGCTTGGACGATTTATTGATGGTCGTGTCGATGGCAATGTCGGTCCGCGTGGCGGGATCGCCGGTATCGATCGACTTGATCTCCACGTCATCGAGACCGATGGTCATGACCATCGGTGGATCCACCGACGTATCGGTAAACGTGACGACCGACTGGTCGCCGACCGCCAAGCGGCCCAGCCGCACGGTCGGCGCGGCGCCGCCGTCCGCGCCCGCGTTATCGTCGGTGGCGGCGCCGGGCGCCTCGTTCTGCTCCCCACCGCCGCCGAACGCTTTCAGTTCGGTATCCACCAGATCGGCATCGAGGCCGGTCACGACGATTTCGTCCAAGACGATGGCCAGGTTCTGATCGGTCTGGATGCCGATCACGTCGACCGACCCGATGTTGACCGTGCTGGCCGAGTCCGGCGTTTTCAACTCTGTGCCCACCTCTTTGACCGCGACATCGGCCGCCACCATCCACTGTGGCGCATCGCCGGCCAACGAAGCCGCGATTTCTTTCAAAGCGAGCTCCAGGGAACTCAGTCCGACGACGATCTCCGGCCGTCCGTCGACAGACGGCAGGCTCGTCTCGAACCCCGCGAGGCTGGCGGTGCCCGCCAGATTGACCGTCGTGGCGCCGCCGGACATCTCCGCGTTCAGGGTCGGAAACGCCGTCCGCACCTGCTCCGCCGCCAGCGTCATGGCGCCGCCGGGCTGGGGTACGCTGGCGGCCACGCCGGATATCTCGGTATCCACCGCGCCGTTTACTCTGGTGTCGCCACCCGCCATGTTGGTCACGAGGTTTTGCAGCTCGACGCGCAGGGCATCGACGCTGACATCGGCGCCCGGCTGCCCTTCGGCGCCGGGCGTGGTCAGCTTTACGCTCGCGATGCTGGTCGATCCCGACGTTTGCACCGATACCGACGAGCCCGCCATTTCGGCAACGAGCGGCGACAGCGCCACCGTGATTTGATCCACCGATCCGGCCGCCGGCCCCTGCAATCGGGTCGTCGCAAAATTCAGCTTGGGATTCAGACTGACCCGTATCGGCCCGTCGGCAGCCTGTTCGAAGGCAACCTCGCCGCTGTCGATCGAGGCGGTCTGGACGGTCGCGCGCGTATCGGGACCCGATTGGGCCGCGAGCTGCTCCATGTTGATCTTGATGACGCTCGACACGTTCATCTTGCCCTCGGGGCTCTGGTCGAACGCGAGCTTTTCGATGGCGAACCCGGCGGCGGCCAAATCAATGGCCGTGTTCGCGTCGGGCTTCACGTGCAATCCCTTCACGCGGGAAATGTGCGGCGCCGCGGCGTGGATGCTCTTGTCGGGATTCATCTCGAGATAAAAGTTGTCGGCATTGGTCAGGACGGAATCCAACCGGACCATTTGGCCCTGTTTCGTTTCGAACCTCAGACCCTCCACGGTGCTGGTGAATTCTCCAGCCACTTCGATCCGACCATCGGGAACATACGACTCGGCGCTTCGAACGGACAGCGTCGCGCTATCCAACTGTACGGAAACGCCGTCGGACATGACAAGGTGAAGGCCCTCGAAGACGGCCTTCTGCTCGCCGTTCATTTCGATGCGGCCGTCCTCGAACAGAAAGCCGGAGAAGCTGAGCGTCGTGGACCCCATGCCGTCGCGCCGGGTGAACAAGCCCTCTTCGAAGAAGACGGCGATCCGGCCGTAATCCATGGCCCGGGCGATTTCGAAGTTCTCGATGCCGGCCTCGAACCGGAATTTGATGTCATCGGCGAAAGGCCGCGCCGTCGCGTCTAGAAACAGCGGCGCGCCCGCCAGCGTGCCGCGCAGACTGACGACCCCGGGTTCGTCCGGCGCCCAGGTGTGAAAAAGCGTGACGAGCAGGTGTTCGATCTCGATTTCCAACTCGTCGCCCTCGACGAAATTCTTCAAGATCAGCCGGCTGTTTCTGAAGTCGAAATTGTCGATGCCCGCGCCCCAGCCCGCTTGTTTATCCTCTTCGACTTCCTCTTCGACCTCCTCGACCGGTTCGTCCTCGGCCGTCATGAACTGTTGCAGCGAAACGCCGTTGACGAAAATGCCGGATTCCCGCTTGTCGACGATGAGATCCACTTCCTCGATGATGAAGGTTTCAATGAGCGCCCGTTTTTGGAATAGCGTGACCAGGCTCAGCTTGGCGCCGACGGTGCCGATCTGACCGCGCTCCGCGCCCTCGGACCAGAACTCCACCGGCCCCAGCCGCACCTCGCCGCGCCAAAGATTGACGTACAGGGTTTCGGAGCCGGTCGTCTTGATGCCAATCTTCGCCAGCTCCGTTTCCATCACGCTTCGCGCCGCGTATTTCGGTACCACGGACAACACCACGGCGAGCACGGCCACGAAAACGCAAACGCCGAAGATCGTCCAGCGCAGCCAGTTCCGCTTCGTTTTCGGTGTTTTTCCCGCCTTCGGCGACGCCGCCGCGCCGCCCGTCTCGTCCGACCCCGTTCTCATATTGTGCCTCTTTGAGCGTGATTTCGTGCGTAAAATATCCCTCTGCGATGGATAGATCACACGCCTATAATGTACGCAAGTAGGTTTGTTTCGACTCACCCGAAGTCAAAGAAAACTTCATCGGCGGATCGACTGATACCAGAAACCGAGGGGTCAACGTTGGGCAACATGATGAAATCACACACCGATATGGCAGCCGTCCTGGCATTTTGGTTCGACGATCTTTCGCCTTCTCAATGGTTCGAGGCGGATCCGGCGGTGGACGCGACATGCCGCGACCAATTCATGCCGCTCTATGAGCGCCTCGTTTCCGGGGTGCCCGCCGGCTGGCTCGATAGCGCCGACGGATGTCTGGCCGCGGTCATCGTCCTCGATCAGTTTCCGCGCAATATGTTCCGCGGCGACCGGCGCGCCTTCGCGACCGATCCCGTGGCGATTTCCATCGTCGGTCACGCCATCGACAAGGGGTTCGACGAGCAATTGGCGCCCGTGCGGAGGATGTTCCTCTACATGCCCTTGCAACACAGCGAAGATCCCGAAGCGCAGGTGCGTTCCGTCGAGCTGTTGGCCAGGCTCGGTATCCGGGAGGCCTCGGAATCCGCCATTCGCCATAAGGCCATCATCGATCGGTTCGGCCGGTTTCCCCATCGCAACGCGATCCTCGGCCGTCCATCGACCGACTCTGGAACGGGCGTTCCTCAAGACGCCCGGGTCGTCGTTTTGACCGCTATCGACGATCACCGATGCGAACCCATTGCGATCGTTGACATCAACCCTACCCTCGAGGCCGGTATTGGCGTAAGGGTGGCGGATCGCGGGAGAGGCCAAACGCATGGACCGCGGTTCGGCGAACCCGCCGGAGGAAGAACGTCGATGACGCTACCCCGTCACAAGACCAAGATCGTCTGCACCGTCGGCCCCGCGTCTTCGTCGCTCGACACGCTGCGGCGTATGATCAAAGCCGGCATGAACGTTGGCCGCCTGAACTTCGCGCACGGCGATTTCGACAGTCACGGCCGCGCCATCGCCCTGATCCGCGAAGCCGCCCAGGCGGAAAACATCCGCGTCGCCATCCTCGCCGACCTGCCCGGCCCGAAGATGCGCATGGGCAAACTCGCCGGCGACCGGGTGAGCCTGGAGAACGGCTCGACGATCACGCTATCGTCCGGCCCCTGCGACGGGTGCGACGACCGGCTGCCCATACAGTTCTCGGAACTGCCCCGGCTGGTGAAGAAGGGAGACGCCATCTATCTCAACGATGGTTTCCTGCATCTCGTCGTCGAGGAGGTGGGCGAAACCGATATCAGGTGCCGCGTCGAGGTGGGCGGCGTCCTGATGTCCCACAAGGGCATCAACGTCCCCGGCCAGGAGCTTGGGATCAGCGCCTTTACGATCCGCGACCGGGAATTGCTCGATTTCGCCGTCGGCCAAGGGGTGGACGCGTTCAGCGTCTCGTTCGTTCAGCGGCCGGAGGACATCGAGGAGGCGCGCCGGGCCGCCAGGGCCGCCGGCGGCGATCCGTTCATCATCGCCAAGATCGAGCGCGCCGTCGCGGTCGAGCGTATCGACGACATTCTCGGCGTCGCGGACGGCATCATGGTGGCCCGCGGCGATCTCGGGGTGGAAACGCCGATCGAGTCCATCGCCGTCGTGCAGAAAAGGCTGATCGAGAGCGCCAATCGCGCGCGCAAGCCGGTAATCACCGCCACCCAGATGCTTGAATCCATGGTGGACAATCCACGGCCGACCCGGGCGGAGGCCACCGACGTGGCCAACGCCATTCTCGACGGCACCGACTGCGTCATGCTTTCGGAGGAGTCCGCCGTGGGACGATACCCGGTGGACGCCGTTCGCACCCTGGCGCGCATCGCGGCTGTGACCGAAACCGCTCGGGAAACCAACCGCAGGCACGTCGCGGCGCCGGCGACCATGCATGCTTTTCACGCGCTGCAGAACGACACTCCGGCGGAAGTCGTCGATGTCATCGCGCTGGACGTGGCGTCGGCGGTGACCCGTCTGCATGCCAGGCTGATCATCGCCCCCACCAACTCCGGCAAGATTTCCAGATTGATCTCGCACTTCCGCCTGCCGCGATGGATCGTGGCGTTCAGCCCCAATCCGGCAACCTGCCAGCGGCTGTGTTTCTCCTACGGCGTGCACCCCGTCGCCCTGGACGAGGGGGTCGCCCACTGGGTGCGGACGGCCGGCGCCTGGCTTCGCGACAACGATCTGCTCGAGGGCGTGGCCGTCGTCACCCACCGTTGGCACGACGGCCGGCATAGCGGGACCAACCGCATGGAGATCATCGACCTGGAAACATACTTTTCATGATCCAACGGCGACGCGCCGTTGAGGCGCGCCACCCATCGTCCGTCGTTCGAACAACTCCCGCGGTTACTGCTGCTTTTCCGGTTCGGCGTCCGTTTCGGCCGGCTCGCTGCCCGCGTCGGCCGGCTCCACCTCCAACGTCGGCACGGTGACCGTCTCTTCCTTCATCTTCACTTCCGGCACCGGGACCTGGACCTTGTCTTCTTTCACCTCGATGTCGACCGTGTCCACTTTCGTCTCCGGCAACTCGCCTCCCTTGACGTCGACATCCACCGTCGGCAGCTCGCCCGAGTCGGTTACACGCACATCGACAGCCCAGTAAATGATCGCGAGGATGATGGCGCCAATAATGATACCGCCGACCAGATAGGCTGGTTTTTTCATGATTTTATGTCCTTGAAGTTGTGAGTGGCTATGGGTTTAACAATTTAAGCGGCCGATGGTTCCACCGCGCGGCACGATGCCTTGGGGTTTCTCCGGCCGCCCAGGCGGCTTCGCCATGGTCGTCGCGAACTCGATCGGCGCGTTATTCCGACCGGGTCATTTTGATCCGCTGCATTCCCTCTGCGTCATAAAGAAGCAGATCGGAGCCCCGCAGCCGATAGGACGCCGCGGCGCCAAGCGCGCCGAGGAATTCCTGCTCCGGGATCATCACCGCGGCGGCACACATTTTCTTGCTGGCGGCAAACGGGGGAAAGCTCACGTCGTTCCCATCGATCACGGCCGTTCCCATGAAGCGGTTGCACCCGCCGGATCCCGATACGGTGCCGTCGGGCGCGATACTGAGGGTGAGCCGCGCGTCATCCGCGACCGCATGGCCGCGGATCTCTTCCGCCCGCCACACCCCGCCGTACAGTCCGGGCTCGGCGCCGACCGACGGAACGCTCCAAGCCAGCACGATGAACACGGCGCCCACGCAGCGTGCCACACCCGGCGAGCCTTGAATCCTGTGAGCGATCGTCATAGCGGCGGGCCCCGACGAGCTCAAAACAAGCCGGAGACAAATCCGGCGGCCGCGCCCGAGGCCGCGCCGACGGCCGCGCCGCGGCCCACGTCGCCCGTGAACAGCCCCGCCGTGGCGCCGCCAGCGGCGCCGATGGCGGCGCCCTTGAACGTGTTGCTCGAACACGCCGACAGCACGACGCCGATACTCAGAACCGCCACGGCCATCAGGTTTCTTCGGTTGCTCAGGATGGTACTCATTTTCCATTCTCCTCTCAAACTCATCCAAACTCACAAGGGCGTTCACCCGGGGCACGGCCAGCGCGACACCGAGGCGCGCATAAGTCCGTCGACGGGGCTTTCGTTCATCGCCTCTGGATGGGACCGGGCCCAGATAACGAACGCCTCGCGCACCGCTTCGCGGTCGATCTCGTCGCCCGGGCACACCACGCTCTTCGCCTTGCCGGCCTTGACGACCTCGTAATAGAACAGCCCCGCGCCGTAAATGAAACCATAACAAGCCTGGCGGGCTTCCCCGAACAGTTGCGCTGGATTGGGGAGCCGAGCACAGCCGATACAGGCTTTCGGTCGAAACGATCCTGAAGTCGCTCGGCTCGACGGCGCCGGCGCCGTTTCCACCGATCAAGGTCACGAGAGCAATGCCCCCCGCCAGAAGTGTGCGTTTCATTGTCTTCCTCCGCGTCGACAGCCCGCACAAAGCCATAATCGATTGATTTCATTGCGTCAACGGTCCGGCGGCTGTCATTAGGGATATTTGACCCCGGTGCGTCGAGTGCAAGGTGCGTCGTCGCCCGGGCCGTCAGCGGCTCGCGACGGGCGCATAGGCCTTGTTTCCCGCCTCGGAAAAGACGATCTGACCGCCGTAGATCTGCTTGGTGGCCTCGACCATGACGATGCCGGCGAACCCGGAGAACCATCGCTGGCCCACCTTCTCCCAGGCCGACGCCGACGACAGGATCATCCGCGAATGAAACGGCGGAATATAGAGCGCCGTCGCCGTCTGATACGGAGCGAACATGGTTTCGCGCAAGCCCCCGTGACAACTGGCCGGGCGAGTACGGGGCGGCCATGGCCGAAGGGCGTGCGTTCGAACCGCGACCAGACGCCGCGCCGGTTGGGCGCCACCACCAGAAGCCGGCCGCCGTCGGCGAGCACCCGCCAGACCTCGCGCATCATCGGCCGCGTCTGCTCGGCGCATTCGAGAGCATGCACCAGCGAGGACGCGATCGATCGAGCGGTCGGGAAACGGCAACGCCGTCTCGTCGGCGAGAGCGGTCAGACCGCCGCCGTTGCGCGGCCAGTGCACCACCCCCTGGCCCGCCGGCATCACCGCGATGTCCGCAGCGCCTCCGAGCGGAAGACGCCGAGGAACGGCGTCGCGTAGCCGACCCCGACGACGTTCAGTCCGCGCACGTCCGGCCACAGGTCGCGAACCCGCCGGCCGATCATCCGCCGCGCCACCCGGCCGAGCGCGGTGTCGTAGAAATCTCGCATATCGATGGCGTCGGCCCACATAGTGGAGGGAGTCTAGCCTACTCGCCCGGCGAAGTGGTAGTGTTACGAAACGTTGATTCTGATAGATTTTAGTGGATGCGCCGCCCATGCCATCCCTCCAGATCCATCAGATCCCCGTTCTCTCGGACAATTACGTCTACCTGATACGCGACCCGGAAACGCAAGCCACGGCCGCGGTGGATCCCTCCGTCGCCGGTCCCGTCCTCGCCGCGCTGGATCGTCTCGGCTGGACGCTAACCCACATTCTCAGCACCCATCACCACCACGATCACGTCGGCGGCAATCTCGAGCTGAAACGCGCCACCGGCTGCACCATCGTCGGCAACCGCGCCGACGCCAGAGCGCATCCCGGGACTGGATATCGCCGTCGCGGAGGGCGACGAGGTGGCGCTCGGCAACCGAGAAGCCCGCGTGATCGAGGTATACGGCCACACCGTCGGCCATATCGCCTATTGGTTCCGCGACTCGGCGGCGCTGTTTTGCGGCGACACGCTGTTCGCGCTCGGCTGCGGCCGGCTGTTCGAGGGGACCGCCGCCCAGATGTGGTCGAGCCTGGACAAGCTGCGCGATCTTCCGGACGATACCCGCGTCTATTGCGCTCACGAGTACACGCTGGCGAATGCCGCCTTCGCGCTGAGGTCGACCCCGACAACGGGGCCTTGCGCCGGCGCGCCGACCGGATCCGGGCGTTGCGCGCCGACAACCAGCCCACCGTGCCCTCCACCCTGGCCGAGGAGCGCGCCACCAACCCGTTCCTCCGCGCCGACGCGGAGGATCTCCAGCGCGCCGCCAGTTTGCCCGGCGGCGATCCGGTCGATGTTTTTGCCGAAATTCGGCGGCGAAAGGACGAATTCTGATGAATGTCATGAAGCTCCGCTATTCACCGACGTCTCCCTATGTCCGCAAGGTCAGCGTGGTCGCCCTGGAGACGGGATTGGACGAGCGTATCGAACGGATCCCCACCAACGTCTTTGACCCCTCGACGGATATCGCCGAGCACAATCCCCTCGGCAAGGTGCCGACGCTGATCACCGGAGGCGGCGAAACGCTCTACAATTCACCGGTGATCTGCGAGTACCTGGACAGCCTGCACGACGGCCTGAAACTGTTTCCGCCGCCGGGAGGCGCCCGCTGGACGGCGCTTCGCCGTCAGGCGCTCGGCGACGGCATTCTCGATGCCGGCGTGTTGCGTCTGCTCGAGGGCCGGCGTCCCGAAACGGAACGCTCGCCGGCATGGATCGCCCGGCAGACGGCGGCGCTGACCCGCGGTCTCGATGCCCTGGAGGACGAAGCGGAGGCACTGGACGGCACCATCACCATCGGGCATATCGCCATCGGTTGCGCCCTCGGATGGATCGATTTCCGCATGCCGGACGACGACTGGCGGAGCAGCCGCGCCGCCCTCGCGCGGTGGTACGAGAGCTTCGCCCGGCGGCCGTCCATAGCGGAGTCGGTTCCCCGCGAGCCGGCTACTTGATGGCGTAATCGTCCTTGCCGGCGCGGCCGTAATTGTCGTCGAAGCGAAGGATGTCGTCCTCGCCGAGATAGGCGCCCGACTGGACCTCGATCATACGGAGCGGGATCTTCCCGGGATTTTCCAGGGAATGGCGCGTGTTGTGCGGAATGTACGTCGACTGATCCTCGGTGATGTGGAAAATTTCGTTGCCGCGCGTCACCTTGGCGGTGCCGGACACCACGACCCAGTGCTCCGCACGATGGTGGTGCATCTGATAGCTGAGCTTGTGCCCCGGATTGACGACGATCTCCTTGACCTGGAACCGTTCGCCCTCGTTAATCGACTTGTACCAGCCCCACGGCCGGAACACGCGGGTATGGACGTAGTGCTCGCTGCGGTCCGCCCGCTCCACCTGCTCGACGATGTCCTTGACGTCCTGGGCGTGGTCCTTGGACACCACCAGCACGGCGTCGTCGGTTCCAACGACGATCAGGTCCTCGACACCCACCGCCGCCACCAGTCTTCCCTCGCTTCGGACGTAGCAGTTGCGGGCGTTCTTGGTGACCACGTCGCCATGAATGACATTGTTGCTTTCGTCGTGTTCGCTGATGTCCCAGAGGGCCGACCACGACCCCACGTCGTTCCATCCGAAGTCGGCCGAGACGATGGCGCCCTTGTCGGTCTGCTCCATGATCGCATAGTCGATGGAAATGGCTTCGACACCCGCGAACGCGTCGCCGTCGAGGCGCAGGAAGTCCAGATCCTTGGCGGCGCGATGGACGGCCCGGTGGCACAGCTCGAACATTTCCGGCTTGAGCCGCTCCGCCTCCTCCAGAAACGGCGCCACCGGCAGAACGAACATGCCGCTGTTCCACGCATACTCGCCGCTGGCCAGGTAGGTCTCCGCCGTTTCCTGATCCGGCTTTTCGACGAACCGTTCGATATGATAGCAGCCGTCGATACCGTTGTAGGGCTTGCCGCGATGGATGTATCCATAGCCGGTATCGGGCGCGGTCGGCACGACGCCGAACGTCACGAGGGCGCCGTCGCGCGACGCCTCGACAGCGGTTTCGATGGAGGCGTTGAACCCGGCGAGGTCGCGGATGACATGGTCGGAGGGAAGCACCAGCATCACCGCGTGGGCATCCCGGGCGGCCAGCAGCATCGCCGCCACGATCACCGCCGGCGCCGTGTTGCGGCCGACGGGTTCGAGCACGATGGCCTCGGGGGCGGTCTGGATCTCACGCATCTGCTCGGCGATCATGAAGCGGTGATCGTCGTTGCAGATGATCAGCGGCGGGGCGAAGTCCGGCCCGGTAACCCGGGCGACGGTTTCCTGCAACATGCTCCGTTCCGACACCAGCGGCAGAAGCTGTTTCGGCCACAGCGCCCGCGACATGGGCCAAAGACGTTTGCCGACGCCGCCAGAGAGAATTACCGGATACACAGTTACATCCATCGGACGCTCCTCAACGAGATGTCAGGGCAAACTTCTTGGAGACGTAGTCGGCCAGAACGGCAACACTGTCCTCCACCGAATGCGTGGCCGTATCCAAATGCAACTCGGGCGCGACCGGTGGTTCATAGGGCGCGGACACGCCCGTGAAATCGGCGATTTCGCCCTTGCGGGCCTTTGCATAGAGGCCTTTCGGGTCGCGTTCCTCGCAGGTACCGAGGTCGGCGTCCACATGGATCTCATGGAACATTTCGCTCGCCAGGGCGCGGACCCGGTCGCGATCCGCCCGGTAGGGCGAAATGAACGCGGTCAGCACCAGCACCCCGGCGCGCGCGAACAAAGCCGCGGCGTGACCCACGCGGCGAATGTTCTCCACCCGGTCCTCGGGCGAAAAGCCGAGATCGGCGCAAAGCCCATGGCGGATGTTGTCGCCATCGAGCACATACACCTGATAGCCGAGACGGAAGAGATATTGCTCAAGAGAGAACGCCAGTGTCGACTTGCCCGAGCCCGACAGTCCCGTCATCCACAATATGCCGCCCGTGTGGCCGTTGGCCTTCCAACGCTCCTCCGACGGAACGCGGTGCTCGACACGGGTGATGTTCTTGGATTTGATGGTCTGTCCCGGCCGCTGATCGGCATAATCGTCCATGTTGATCAAGCCGCCGCCGACGATTTCGAAATCCTCGATCAGCACGAAACGGCCGGTAACCATATTGACGTCGAAGGGATCCAGCGGCATCAGGCCGCGCGTCCTCAGTACCACTTCGCCGACGGCGTTGCGCTCCACCTGGGCGCCCTTGGCGCTGCCAAGATCGCTCACGTCGATGACGCGCTCGATCTTTTCCACCTCGACCATGAATTCGGCGGTGCAGAGTTTCATCTTGTAGCGGTTGCCGGGCACCAGAGGCTTGCGGCCGAGCCAGAAGACGCGGCCGCGAAAAACGTTGGAGAGCATGGGCGCGTTGGTCATCATGCTCGCCACCTCGCCGCGCTCGATGAACAACTGCTCGTCGAGGGTGACCCCCACCGACTGGCCGGCGCGCACGGCGACGATGGGGTCCTTGACGCTCCAGGTTTCGATGGACATCACCCGGGCGGTCTTGTTGGACGGAGAGAACAGCAGCGTATCGCCGACATTGAGGTGGCCGCTTTCGATCCGGCCGGCGAGAATACGGCGCTCGTCGAACTTGTAGACGTCCTGGATCGGAAATCTGAGCGGCAGCTGCTCGGACGTGACCGGCGGCTGAAGCGTATCCAGAGACTCGGCCAACGTCGTGCCCTCGTACCACGGCATCCGTTTCGACAGGCTGACGATCCCATCGCCGTCGCGCGATGAAACGGGAACGATCAACGTGTGCTGCAGATCGATCCCAAGATCGGCGAGGTAGGCCTTGACCTGGTCGGCGACCTCCATGAATCGTCTCTCCGAGAACGAGACGAGATCCATCTTATTGACCGCGACCACCACCTGTTGAATGCCCAACAGATGGAGGAGATAGGCATGGCGGCGAGTCTGCTCCTGGATTCCGTCCATGCCGTCGACCACGAGCACCGCCGCGTCCGCCTGAGCGGCGCCGGTCACCATGTTCTTGATGAACTCGCGGTGCCCCGGAGCGTCGATCAGCACGTAGTCGCGGAGCTTGGTCTTGAAGTGGATCTGCGAGACGTCGATGGTGATGCCCTGGTCGCGCTCGGCTTTGAGGGCGTCCATCAGAAACGCCCATTCGAAGGGCATTCCGCGGCGTTCGCACATGGCCTGAATGGCCTCGGCCTTGCCGTCGGGAAGCGAGCCGGTGTCATGGAACAGGCGGCCGATCAGCGTCGATTTGCCGTGATCGACATGGCCGACAATGACGATTTTCAGCGGGGGCGTGCTGTGAACAGCGGGATCAAACACGGTGCGTATCCTACATATAGCCGTCGGCGCGCAAGCGCTCGAAGGCGTCCTCCAATTCGTGGTCCATGGCGCGGCCGGAGCGTTCGGCGATCTTGGTTCGCTGGAGCTCCTCGATGATTTCGTCGAGGGTGCTGGCGTCGCTGTCCACCGGCGATGTGATGTCCTGATCGCCCAGCGAACGATATCGCTTGCCGTTCCTGGAGAAATACAGATCGACGATGGGAATGCCCTCGCGCTGGATGTAGCGCCAGATATCGATCTCCGTCCAATGCAGGATGGGGTGGACCCGAATATGCGTATCCGGCGCGAAGTCGGTCTTGAACTGGTCCCAGAATTCAGGCGGCTGGTCGCGGAAGTCCCACTTATTCTGTTCGCCGCGGGGGCTGAATACGCGCTCCTTGGCTCGCGTTCCCTCCTCGTCGCGGCGAATGCCGGCGATCAGGCCGGTAAACTTTTCTTTTTCCAGCATCTTGTTGAGGCCGGCCGTCTTGCGGGCTGCGGAGCGTGCCGCCGGCGGCAGGGTCGGATCCATTTCCTCCACCGGCGGGCACACGCCCGTCCTCAGGTCGAGTTTCCATTCCTGGGCGTAGCGTTCGCGGAACGCATACATTTCGGGAAATTTCTTTTCGGTGTCGATGTGCACGAGCGGGAACGGCACGTGACCGAAAAAGGCCTTGCGCGCCATCCATAGCATGGCGTTGGAGTCCTTGCCGAGCGACCAGAGCATGGCGAGGTTGTCGATCTTGTTGAAAGCTTCGCGCAGAATATAAATCGTCCTGCTTTCAAGGACGTCCAAATGCTCCATGAGAAATCCGGATGTCTAGAAGTTGCTGTGCACCGGCCCAACGATTGTCATGGGCCGGCACCCCCATACCAAAAATTCCCCGCCCCTGTCTACATGGTGCAACGCAGCATCGACGGGGCACCCCGTAAACAGCAACCCCCTCACCCACCGTCGGCGGGCAAGGGGGCCGGATTCCTCGCCCCTCGAATTTCGGCGAACGCCGAAATCAGATGACGGGATGCGCCAGATCCGGGTTCTGTACCGGCGGTTTCTGCGCATAGTCATAAAAGCCTCTTTTCGTCTTGCGGCCGAGATAGCCGAGCTGGACGAGACGCGTGAGCGTATGCGGCGGGGCATGATGTTCGCTTCGAACATCGATGAAAATGTTTGACGACATGGCTTCGACAACGTCGAGGCCGATGTAGTCGGCAAGTTCGAACGGTCCCATGGGAAGGCCGGCGCCCAACTTCATCGCTTTATCGATGCTCTCGATGTTGCCCGTGCCGCGCTCGAGCATGCGGATGGCGTTCAACATATACGGCGTCAGCAAGCGGTTGACGATGAACCCGGTGGTGTCTTGAACGATCACCGGATCCTTGCCGATGTCTTTGCAGAACGCCTCCAGCGTCTCAACAGTCTCATTGGACGTTTCGAACGCATGGATGATTTCGACCAGCTTCATCACCGGCGCCGGGTTGAAGAAGTGGAGCCCGGCGACGCGCGCGCGATGTTTGCACACGGCCATCATCGCCGTAACCGACAGGGTCGACGTGTTGCTGGTCAGCAAAGCCTCGGGCGTACAGATGCCCTCGAGCCGTTCGAACAGCGCCTTTTTGGTTGCAAGTTCTTCAATGATCGACTCGATCACAAGCTCGCAATCCGCGACCGCCCCTTCGTCGGTGGTCACGGTCACGCGGCCGAGAATGGCGTCTTTTTCGGCGGCGTCCATTTTTCCCCGTTCGACGAGGCGGGCAAAGCCCTTATCGAGGGTGGCTTCCGCCTTTTCGGTGCTTCCGGGCGTCGCCTTGACGGCCACAACCTGGCGGCCGGCCTGGGCGCACACGTGGGCGATACCCAGCCCCATGGTTCCAGTCCCGATGATTCCAACTTTATTGATTTGCATGCTCAATCCCCCAACTTGAGGGGCGCCGGAGCGGATTGACGCGAAGCATCGGCTTCCGACCCGCATGACGTCCCGGTGTTGTTATTGGACGGTGTTTCTAAACTCGATACCCCTAGGCTTTTAGCGGCTTCCGGCGGCAAGATAAAGGATCTTCTCGCATCTGCACAAAAACGGGCCGCCAAAGGGCGGCCCGCTTCGTCTGAGTTCGCGGCTCAGAGGTTAGGCGATCAGTCGCGCTCGATGCACATGGCGATGCCCATGCCGCCACCGACGCAGGCCGTCGCCAGACCCTTCTTGCCGCCGCGCTTGATCAGCTCGTGCAGCAGGGTGACGATGATCCGGCAACCGGAGGCCCCGATGGGGTGGCCAAGGGCGATGGCGCCGCCGTTGACGTTGACCTTGTCGAGGTCCCAGCCCATTTCGCGGTTGACCGCGATCGCCTGGGCGGCGAAGGCTTCGTTGGCCTCGATCAGATCGAGATCGTCGATGGTCCAGCCGGCTTTCTCCAACGCCTTGCGGCTGGCCGGGATCGGGCCGGTTCCCATGATCGCCGGATCGACGCCCGAGGTCGCCCACGAGACGATGCGGCCGAGCGGTTCAATACCGCGCTTGGCGGCGTTTTCCGCGGTCATGAGAACCACCGCGGCGGCGCCGTCATTGATGCCCGACGCGTTGCCGGCGGTCACCGTGCCTTCCTTGTCGAACGCCGCGCGCAACTTGCCGACGGACTCCATGGTGGTGCCGTGTGTCGGATGCTCGTCGGTGTCGACGACAATGTCGCCCTTACGCCCCTTGATGGTGACGGGCGTAATCTCGTCGTCGAACCGTCCGGACTTCTGAGCTTCCTCGGCCTTGTTCTGCGACGCCACGGCTAACTGATCCTGCTCCTCGCGGGTGATCTGCCATTTCTTGGCGACGTTCTCGGCGGTGTTGCCCATGTGATAGCGGCCGAACGGATCGATCAGCCCGTCACGCAGCATGCTGTCTTCGAACTTGACCGGGCCCATTTTGGTGCCGCCGCGCATGTTCGCCACGTGCGGCGCCCAGCTCATGCTCTCCATGCCGCCGGCAACCACGACTTCGGTGTCACCGACCTTGATGGAATTGAAGCCCTCGCCAATGGCCCGCATACCCGACGCGCACAGCTGGTTGATGGCATAGGCGGTGCTGTCGTGAGGAATGCCCGCGTTGAGGCAGACCTGCCGGGCGGGGCCGGCGCCGGTGTTGCCGCTGAGCACGAGGCCCATGATCACTTCCTGTACCTCGGCGGCATCCGTCTTGGCGCGGCTCAAGGCTTCCTTGACGGCGGTTACGCCGAGTTCGGTGGGGGCTACGCTGGACAGTTTTCCGTTG
Organism: uncultured Alphaproteobacteria bacterium; assembly: GCA_963786305.1. GTDB lineage: Bacteria > Pseudomonadota > Alphaproteobacteria > Rhodospirillales > Defluviicoccaceae > CAKZLS01. The sequence continues at coordinate 510,355 of CAWAYL010000014.1, read as the reverse complement.
AACGTTCCGACCGGGGTCCGTGCCCCTCCCGCGATGACGATCTCAGTCATATTTGTCTCCTCTTTCCTGACCCGGGTTTACGATACCGGGTTTTCTTGGTGCGTTGGTGGTTGGGCGATAAAATGTCTCGACGGCACGAACCCTCGAGCCACATCTCCCGATTTCATCGATGTCTTCGATACCCTGAATTATTCTCGCCGATATACAAATGGTGTTGAGCCGAGTCTCCTTCGATCACGACACGCGCGTTCCTGGAATATTCCTGCCAGCCGCCACGTCCCTGTCATCATCCTCCTCGGCAAGTCGTGGACCTTGGGCTTTTCGCCATCGGTCAACCGGCGGCATGAACGGCGCCGAGATCGAAGCAAAAATGGGAGCGGTTTTTTATTCCTCCCCGTTTACGATTCTCAAGGCCAACCTAAGTTTGCCCCTGATGAGGCGCAGACCATACACGGTCCAACCGGATATTTCCAGGGTGTGCTCATCCTCTTCCGATAAGATAGCGGAAAGATAGCGACAAATTGCGCAATGGCAGGCGACAACAGGCTCGAATGCCCAATCCAGCGGTGAAAATCCACCGCCGCGGTCGCGAAATCAGGCACGCGCCGTACCCAGAACCCGCTATTTTCGCGCATTCCGTGTCGCTGGTCGCGATTGGCGGCTTGTTTGCGCCTGCGATTGGGCGTACATTGCGATGCAGCATTTCCATCCATGCGCGCTATTGACCAGACGAGTGGCCTGGTCGCGAACACGGGCGGTTCAGGATGAACGAAAAATCTCAAGCGACCTCGGCGGCGGACAGCGAGCAACCGCCAATCACGATTAAGAAATACGCCAACCGGCGTCTGTATAATACGGCAACCAGTTGCTACGTAACCCTCGACTACCTGGCCCAGTTGGTCAAGGCGGGGGCGGAGTTCGCGGTTTATGACGCCAAGACGGGCGAAGACATCACCCGATCGGTGCTGACCCACATCATCGTGGAAGAGGAAGCCAAGGGGCACAGCATGCTGCCCGTAAGCTTTTTGCGCCATCTCATCAGTTTTTATGGCGACAGCCTGCAGGTATTGGTGCCCACGTATCTGGAGCAGAGCATGCATTCGTTCGCGCGCAATCGCGAACAGATGCGCGATGTCCTTCATGGCACCTTCGACGGCCTGATGCCGTTCGGTCAGTTCGAGGACATGAGCAAGCAGCAAATGGTGATTTTCGAACGGGCCATGAAGATGTTCAACCCGTTTTACAGCGACGAGCAGGAAAGCCAGCCGGCCGCCAAGAACGGCGACCGTCCTCCGGCCGGCGGCAATCAGATCCAGGAACTGCGCTCGCAGCTCAACGAGATGCAGAAACAACTCAACGCGCTGACCAAGGGCCACAGCGAAAGCTAAACCCGGCTCTCACAATTTCCGATCGGTAATCGCATCGACCGCGTGTGCCGGCGCGCGACCGCGTTTCGCGGTTTGGCCCGGGTGGCGCGACCGGCGATATCATCGCGCGTTGTATGGGCAACAAATCTAGCGCTGTAGTTTTGGGTGGCGTGACGCTATGATAAGAGTACTTCGTTTGGCGGGGCGTCATAAAACGTGTAAAATTTTTTTCGCCCGTTGGCAGGATCTGGCTGGTTGAATGAAGTAAATTGCTATATGTCCATCAAATCGAAAAGGTCGCACGTGCGAATTACGAGTGAATAAAACCGAGACAACGTTTCGCCAGTGCAAAATCCGGGGATCAGCGCGTCCGGAAGGGGTGTCGAACTAGGGGGAGGTGAAGTCAATATTGAGTGTCAGGGAGAAAAAAAGAAATGGTGCCCTTGGATAGCACCGCGGCGACAACAAGCCGCGGCACCGACGTTGACCGATTTGTAGGCAACCGCATTCGCGAACGGCGGGTCATGCTCGGCCTCAGCCAACAGCAAATGGCCCAGATGATCGGCGTCACCTACCAGCAAGCGCATAAATACGAGCGTGGTATCAATCGTATTTCGGCCGGTCGTCTATTCGAGATTTCGCAGGTCCTGCGTGTTCCCGTCGGCTACTTCTTCGATGGCCTGGACGGAAACAAAAGCGACGACGATCTCAGCGTTCGCCAACGCATGTGCCTGGAGCTCGCCCGCAATTTCACCCAGATCCCCAACGATCGTCATCGCGAGGCCATCAGCCAGATGGCCCGGGCGCTGGCCATTAAGTAGCGGCCCAGCGGGGCCCGGGATGGCACCCGGATATACGGACAAAGCGGCGTTCAGCCTGCTTTGTCCGCATCTCCGTTTGCTGGCCGGCGAACCGAGGTGTTCCGCCGCCCATTTCGCGGCATCGCGGACCACCGGGCGAAGCGTCGTCGGTGTGGCCGCGGGCCCGTGAGCCAGAGGCGCAACCCGGATCGTTTCCTATCGCGATCATGACGTTTCGCACGAACCGGTCGCGGCCGGTTCGCCGGACCGGCGTACCCGCGGTCAGCGCGCCGAAGCCGTCCGCGTCCAGATCCGCCAGCCGTTCCAATGGCATTGCGCCCAGGTCCGGCGCGCGACGTCAGTTCGGCGTGCGGCGTCGGCCGCGCGTACTTGTTCCACGGGCATACCGCCAGGCAATCGTCGCAACCATAAATCCTGTTGCCCATGGCGGACATCAGATCCGCGTCGACGGCGCCCTTGTGCTCGATGGTGAGATAGGAGATGCAGCGCCGCGGATCGATGCGGTACGGCTCGGGCAAGGCGCCGGTGGGGCAGGCTCGGAGGCAGCGGTCGCACGATCCGCAGTGATCGATCTCCGGCCGCGTCCACCGGCAGTTCCAGGGTGGTAAACACCTCACCGAGGAACAGCCACGATCCGAAACGCCGCGAAACCAGGTTGGTGTGCTTGCCGATCCACCCGACGCCGGCACGCATGGCGACGGGTTTTCCATCACCGGCGCCGTATCGACGAACACCTTGACGTCGCACGGCAAACGTATCGGTCATCCAGCGCCCGAGCACCTTCAGGCGCTTCTTGACCACCTTGTGATAGTCGCGACCCTGGGCATAGACGCTGATCGCACCCCGGTCCGTCTCGGCCAGCGGCGCCAGGGGATCGCCAGCGGGACCGTAGTTCAGGCCAACCGAGACAACGGTTCGGGCTTCGGGCCACAGTGTCCGCGGATCGCCACGGCGCTCTGCGTTGGCCTCCATCCAGGTCATGTCGCCGTGGCGGCCGTCGCCAAAATAGTGGCCAAGATTGCGGGCGTCTTCGGGATCCGCCACCGCCGACGCGAAACCGACCGCATCGAAGCCCAGTTCATGGGCTCGGGCGCGGATGGCTTCCTTGATGGCGTGCGGATCGGTCAACCCCGACCCCGGTACGGCGGCACGCCCTGATCGGGAATCCAAAGCCCCGCGGGCGGCTCGCCGCTCTGATGGAACACGTCGATGGGAATGCCGCCGCGCGGATACCAGTAGCCGCCGATGCGCAGCCACAGCGGCCGGGCGGCCGCTGAACCTTCTCGGCGATGGCGAGGGTGCATTCTTCGTGAAACGCACCGTGATTGCGGAACGAGGCCAGGTAGACCTTCAAGGACTTGCTCTCCACCAGCCGCTCGCCGGGCACATAGTCGAGAACGATATGGGCGAAATCCGGCTGTCCGGTCACCGGACAGAGCGCGGTGAACTCGGGACAGGTGAAACGGACCAGATAGCGCGGCGCCGGCGCGCGGGTTGGCCACCGTCTCCAACGACGGCCTCCTCGGGCGAGGCCGGGATCACGCCCCGTGCCGCCCAGTTGCGTCAGGTTCTCGTAAGCGGTTTCGTCCATGGCCCCTGCCTCGCAAATGAATTTCGTATGTCTATCAAATCGGATCAATGTCGCCTCGTGCCTGATCGGCGGCGAACTCGGCGGCGAACGCCTGGAACCGGCCGGCTTCGATGGCGTCCCGCATGCCGCGCATCAGATCCTGATAGTAGAATATATTGTGCCACGTGAGCAGCATGGCGCCGAGAATTTCCCCGCGACCGCACGAGATGATGGAGATAGGCGCGGCTGAAATCGCGGCTCGCCGGGCAGTCCAGGGTCTCGTCCAGCGGGCGGGGGTCGTCCATATGGCGGGCGTTGCGGATGTTCACCGGACCGTAGCGGGTGAACGCCTGGCCGGTGCGCCCGGACCGGGTCGGCAAAACGCAGTCGAACATGTCGATGCCGCGGGCCACCGCGCCCACCAGATCGTCGGGCTTGCCGACGCCCATGAGATAGCGCGGCCGGTCGGGCGGAAGCCGCGGGTTCGTTGCCGTCCAGCACCTCGAACATGGTTTCCTGCCCCTCGCCGACGGCGAGGCCGCCCACGGCGTAGCCGTCGAAGCCGATATCCAGCAACGCCGCCACCGACTCCGCCCGCAGATCGGCGTAGACGCTTCCCTGGACGATACCGAACAGGCCATAGCCGTCCCGCGCGTCGAACGCCGCATGGGAGCGCTCGCGCCCAGCGCATGGAGAGCCGCATGGACTCGGCGGCGGCGGCGTGCGCCACCGGATAGGGCGTGCATTCGTCGAAGGCCATGGAGATGTCGGCGTCGAGCATCCGCTGAATATCCACCGAGTGTTCCGGCGTCAGCGTATGGGCGCTGCCGTCCACATGGGATCGGAACCGGACACCGTCTTCGTTGACCTTGCGGAGTTGTGCAAGCGACATCACCTGAAATCCGCCGGAATCGGTGAGGATCGGTCCCGGCCAATTCATGAACCGGTGCAGCCCGCCCAAACGCTGCACCCGTTCGGCTCCGGGCCGCAGCATCAGGTGATAGGTGTTGGCGAGGACGATGTGCGCTCCGGTGGCGGCAACCATCTCCGGCGTCATCGCTTTCACCGTCGCCGCCGTGCCGACCGGCATGAACGCCGGCGTTGCCACCCTGCCGTGGGCCGTCTCCAGACGGCCCCGCCGCGCCGCGCCGTCGGTGGCGATCAGCCGAAAGGCCAGACCGGTCAAGGCGCGTCGCTCCGCTGAACCAGGCAGCAGTCGCCATAGGAGTAGAACCGGTACCCGGCGTCGATGGCATGGCGGTAGGCGCCTTTCATACGGTCCGTGCCGGCCAAAGCGCAGACCAGCATGAACAGCGTCGAGCGCGGCAGGTGGAAGTTGGTGAGCAGCAGGTCGACAATCTTGAAGCGGTAGCCGGGCGTGATGAAAATATCGGTCTCGCCCGCGAACGGATGCAGCACGCCATCCGTTCCGGCCGCCGTCTCCAACAGACGCAGCGACGTGGTGCCCACGGCCACCACCCGGCCGCCGGCGGCGCGCGCCTCGTTCACCGCCGCGGCGGCCGCCGCGTCGATGGTCCCCCATTCGGCGTGCATGACATGATCCGCCACCCGCTCGGCCTTGACCGGCAGGAACGTCCCGGCGCCCACGTGCAGCGTCAGGGTCACTCGCCGCACGCCCCGCGCATCCAGCGCCGCCAGCAATGCCTCGGTAAAATGCAGTCCCGCCGTCGGCGCCGCCACCGCGCCGGGCTTGGCCGCGAACACGGTCTGATAATCATTCCGGTCGCGATCATCGGCCAGACCGTTCCGCTTGATGTAGGGCGGCAGCGGCATGGCGCCGTACGCCTCCAGCGCCGCCATCAGCGCCGGACCCTCGCGGTCGAAGGCGAGGGTAATTTCACCGTCGTCGCCCTTGCCCGCCACTGCGGCCGAAAGCCCCGAGGCAAAGTCGACGCGTTGACCGACCTTGAGCCGCTTGCCGGGCCGGGCGAACGCGCGCCAGCGGCCCGGCGCGATCTGCTTGTGCAGCGTCGCCTCGATGCGGGCCTCGCCGCGCCGCCCCTGGAGGCGCACGGGGATCACCCGGGTGTCGTTGCACACCATGATATCGCCGGAACGCAGCAAGCCCGGAAGATCGCGAACCGACCGGTCCGCCACGTCGTCCACCACCTCCAGGAGCCGCGCCGCGTCGCGGGGCGTCACGGGCCGTTGGGCGATGGCGTCGGCGGGAAGCGGGAAGTCGAACGCGTCGACCTTCATGGGAGACCGTTGCTGTTAAATCCATAGGGGAACACCGGCAACCACGGGCCGCCCGCACGAAACGGGGTTGGTACACGAACACGCCGCTTGACGCCACCCCGGACCAGCGGCCAAGATTTCGCCGCGTTGTACTATTGCTCAGAATTTGTCGCGGGGGAGAAGCGCCATGCATGTCACCTTGGTCCACGTCCGGGTCGAACCCGACCGTGTCGACGACTTCATCGCCGCCGTCGAGGCCAACCATACGGCCTCCATCACCGAACCCGGCAACCGCCGCTTCGACGTGCTTCAGGACGCGTCCGACCCGACAAAGTTCGTGCTTTACGAAGCCTACGTCAGTGCCGGCGAGGCGGCGAAACACAAAGAGACGGCGCACTATCTGGCGTGGCGCGAGGCGGTCGAGGAGATGATGGCCGAGCCGCGACAGGGCGTTCCCTACACCGGCCTGTTTCCGGAGGCCTGAGCGATGGCCTCGATCCAGCCGTTTTCCATCGCCCGGCTCCCGCGCATCGTCTTCGGCGCCGGCACGGTGGACACCGTTCCCGATGAAGCCCGCGCCTTCGGCCGCCGGGCGCTGATCGTCACCGGCGCGCGCTCGTTCCGCGCCTCGCCGCACTGGCAGATGCTTGTGGACGGCCTCGCCGAGCGCAACGTTGCCTGGTACGACCTCAACGTCGAGGGCGAGCCCTCGCCCGACATGGTCGACCGGGCGGTGGCCGAGTTCAGCGAGAGCGACGTCGACGTGGTGATCGCCGTCGGCGGCGGCAGCGCGCTCGACGCCGGCAAGGCCATCGCCGGTCTGCTGCCGCACGGCCATTCGGTGATGGAGCACCTGGAAGGCGTCGGTCCCGAACGCCCCTACGAGGGACCGGCGGTGCCGCTCATCGCCGTGCCGACCACCGCCGGCACCGGCAGCGAAGCCACCAAGAACGCTGTTCTCAGCCGGCGTGGCGCCGACGGCTTCAAGAAGTCGTTCCGCGACGACGCCCTGGTGGCGCGTGTCGCCATCGTCGACCCGGAACTGCTGGCCACCTGCCCCCCCGGCGTGGTCGCGGCCAACGGCATGGACGCCTTCACCCAGCTGCTCGAGTCCTACGTGTCGATCCGCGCCAATCCCCTAACCGACGCGCTCGCTTGGTCGGGGATCGAGGCCTTCCGCGACGGCTTCTTCGCGGCCTGGGAGGGCGGTGACGACGCGGAGGCCAAGGCCGGACGCTCACGCATGGCGTATGGGTCGCTCCTTTCGGGGATCTGCCTGGCGCAGACCGGGCTCGGCTCGGTGCACGGCCTGGCCTCGCCGCTCGGCGCCTACTTTCCCGTTCCCCACGGGCTGTGCTGCGGGACGCTGGTGGCCGAGGCCACCGATGTCAACATCCTGGCGCTCAAGACGCGCGATCCCGACAGCCCGGTGCTGGACAAGTACGCGCGGGTCGGCGAACTCCTGGCGCAAACCAATGTCCATGATCAGAACCAATGCCTGACGGCGTTGGTGGAGACGCTACGGGACTGGACGCGGCGCCTGTCGCTGGCCGGGCTCGGCGATTACGGCATGCGCGACGAGGACATGGCGCGGGTGGTGGCGGGATCCCGCGGCGGCAGCATGAAGACCAACCCGATCGTGCTCACCGACGAGGAAGTCGAAACCATCGTCGCTCGGCGGCTTTAAGCCGCCGAGCCGCCGGCGTCATTTGCCGCGCGAGCGGAGCAGAACCACCACCAGCCAGACCGGCACCACCACCGTGGCGCCAAGCAGAATATATTCGAAGGTCGCGGCAAACAGCGATGCCGCCGTGTCAAAAGCGCCCTGGAGGGTTCCACCCATCCGCGCCAGGATGGTCGCCGGCGTTATGCCGAGGACGGCGAGAATGAAGCCGACCACCAACGACGCGATAACAAGTTTAACGAGGGTTCCCGCAAGGCCACGGGTCATAGACGACGCGGTCCGCCCGTTTTATCCGCGCCCCATGTTATCCACGCCACGTACGAACGTCACCCGAGTCGAGGTGCACGAACCGGCGGTAGTAGCCGACACCGCCCCGCTCCATCTTGCGCGCGGTCTTGGCCAGAGTGCTGGGACGAACGCCGACCAACTTCACATCCACCGCCTGGCCCCGCATGTGGAGGCTGTTCTTGGCGACACGCCGGCTGGTCCGTCGCAGCTTGGCGTTACTGGCGGGAGATCGGTAGCCCGAAAATACCTCGAAATGGCTATTGGGGCTCAGCCGCATCTTAAGATCGTAAAGCTGGTCCAAGAGGCGCGGGTCGATGAGCCGGACCTGATCGGTGCGCTGATCACGCATCAACCGGCTGATTTTCTTGAGCCCCGAGGGCACGTAACGGCCATTGGACCAGTAGACGACCGTCAAATTCTCGCCGTTGTGGGCGTTGTGGAACGATAGGATTTTTTCCGATCCCGCATCCGCGGGGGCCCGTACGATCGAGGCCGGCCGCGCCTTGGGCTTCTCGAAAGCCGCGACAGGAGGCGTCTTGGCTGTCCTCGCCGCATAAACTTTAGACGACCGAGCCGCCGCCGACAGCGGGGTCAGTGCAATCAAAGCGGAAGCAGCGCCCAAACCGAGCAGCCACCGGCGCGTTATGAATGAACGGAATTGCGATGTCGGCACGTTCGATATTTCCCCTGCTTGTTGGTCAGTCCCAGATCTTGGCTTTATTTCCAGGTCTTGGCTCCAGTATGCCTCGACGCGCTAGATAACCTTCGCTTCGCGGCTACCGTCAAGCGATTATACTGCACCGCGCTCTCTTACTATTTCGTATACCGAAGGCGCGGACCCCGTTGGGTGTTCCCAAGCTCTCTCACATTCGATTGTGGCGGAAAATGTGACAAAAACATGGCGCAGCGGCCGAAAAAACGACGGCGACCGGGAAATACAACCCCTCGTTACGATATTGCAACATTCTAATCGCGCCGGTTTTGGCCGGGCGCACGTCTCGGGCATCGCCTCGGGCCGCAAAACAGCGAATCGAATTCGCGTCGCAACCGTATTTTCGAGTATCCGCCGGGACCGTCGTGGCCGTGTCGGCGCTACATACAATACCCGTCGTGGCGCTCGCCATGCCGGAATGCGCGGCGATAATCGCGGAACGAACGATGCGCCGGTGTGTTATTTTAAGCATTAACCTCGGGCAATAGGGGCACCATGAACGACACACCTCTCGCCAAGAAGTCTTCCCGCGGCTTCCGCCGCCTGTTCCGCCTGCTGTCCCGCCCCGTACGGCGTACCGGCGAGCGCGGCGGACTGGTCATTTTGGCATATCGCGGCTACGGCCATCGTAATCGGATCCTGCTCATGGGGCGGGTTCTCAAGCAGCCCGCATGGGGCTCGGGCGACCGGCGCGGCGGCCTCTTCGGTGATCTCTTGAACATCGCGAAACGTTTTGTTCGCTACGGCATCGCCGATATGACCGTGGTGGCGCGCGCCGGCGGTGGCGAGGCCGAGGTGCGGACCGACCGGGACGGATATTTCGAGATCGACATGCGCGTTCCCGGCGACGACGATTGGCAGGGTATCTGGCGCCCCGTGGACCTCTCCGTGCGGGCGCCGGATGCCGCCGGCGTCCACGCCCGGGGCTCGATCTTTGTCCCGCCCGAAACGTGCCGGTACGTGGTGGTCAGCGATATCGACGATACGGTGATGTTCACCGGCGTTGCCAATAAACTGAAGATGCTGTGGCGGCTGTTCGCGACGGAAGCGGAGAGCCGCCTGGCCTTTCCTGGCGTCGGCGCTTTCTACCGCGGACTGCACGAGGGCCCCTCCGGCTCGGAGCAAAATCCCATGCTTTACGTTTCGCGGGCTCCGTGGGGTATCTACGAAGTGCTGGAGGAATTTTTCAATCTTCACGAAATTCCCGAGGGCCCGGTGCTGTTTCTGCGAGAATGGGGGGTGACCTTGCAGCACCCCTTACCGAAGCAGTCGAAGGGCCACAAGCACGGGCTCATCGAGGATATGCTCGCCATCTACGACGACCTTCCGTTCGTCCTGATCGGCGACAGCGGCCAGCGCGATCCCGAAATCTACAGCGAGGTGGTCCGCCAGCACCGTTCGCGGGTACTGGCCGTCTATATCCGCGACGTCAGCCGCGATCCAACGCGCATCGAGGCCATCGAGGCGTTGGCCGAGGAAGTCGCGAACGCGGGTAGCACCCTGGTGCTGGCCAGCGACAGCCATGCCATGGCGGAGCACGCGGTCGATCGCGACCTCATCGCACCGGACGTTTTACAAAGGGTGAAGCGGGCTCAGGAATCCGACCTGAAAAAGGCCGGACAAACCCCGGACCGCGCCCGAGCGAAGACCGTTTCCAGCGACACGCCCGCCGAAACACGCGAGGCGGTGGAGACCGGCCGTCTCAAGGAAACTCTAGACGATGCCGATGCCGCCGACCGGCCGAAGAAGGTTGTCCTGGAATAAGCGATCCACCGGTCAACCAATTCACTATTTCTTGCCTTCCTTGTCGAATTGTTGTTCAACCGCGCCGCTCACGAGCGCGTCACAGTCCATGCTTTCCTGATCCCCCATCTCGAAGAACGGCAGGGGATCGAAGCCGCCGATCGCCACCGAGGGGTCCGCGAAGGCTCCATAGGCGCGAACCGGCGCCGCGATATCGATCAAACTGAAGTCCTTGGCGCGCGCTTCGACCTGCACATCCAGGGTCTGTTCCCCGAGATCCACGACGCCATCGGCGACAAGCACTGAGTTCGGTCGTGTCGACGACGGCTTGTTCGATCTTCACTTTGCCTTTGTCGACATTGAGGTTGACCCGCCCGCAACGAATGCCGATGCGGGCATCGCCGCCGCCAACCACCAGCCCGAGGGCCTCGGCTACGTCAAGGCCAGCGGCCTCCACCAGCAAACCGCTGATGGAGCCGTCTTGCATGGCGATCGCACCTTCACCGCGCGCCGTGTCCGCCATTTCCGCAACAGTGCGGCCAACGCCAAGAACGTAGGCGTGCCCTGAAAACCGGCCGCCCATTTCTCGAAGAAACTCCGTCCCCTCGAAAAAGGGTTTAAGGTTTAGCCGCTCGAACGTCAGGTCGGCATCGGCGGACGGCACGGCTTGGCGCGCATTGAGAGCCGCCTCGCCGGACACGGTTCCGTCGGCGACGCCGAGACTGAGCGGCCGGAACAGCGCCCGCCCGTCGGTCACCTGGACGCGGAATTTGAGCTCCTCGATTGGAAGATTGGGTGCCAGAACCTCGGTGCCATTGAAGCTGACATCCATGTTCATGGCATGCAGGCGATCCGCGGCGATGGGCTCGTCGGGAAACAGTCCGCCATCGGTGTCCGCTTTTTCTTCCTCCAGCTCGGCGCCAACGAGACCGGCTAGGTCGTCGAAGTCCAACCTGTTCGAAAGCAAATCGGCCTTGACGAACGGAGGCTTTTGCCCGTTATCCAGGTATAGCGAGCCCGACAGATCGCTGTCACCGACAATTCCGCTGAAATTATCGAAACGCCAGCGCTCGCCTTCCTTGCCGAGAGCGCCTTCGAGCCTGTAGGGCGGCGTGTCGGGCAGCGGCACTTGAATTACGGGGAAGATGTCCCCGAGCGTCGGCCCCTCGATGGCGAGGTCGATATCCAGGCCCGACAGTTGCACTGGGTCGGTGACCGTGCCTTCGGCGCGGATGGTGGTCGCGCCGGATTTGAATTCGACGTCGACCGGATAGGGTTTCTCCGTTTCCCGCAGCCTCACCATCGATCCGCCGGTAAAATCCAGGGCCACCGGCCTTCCCTGCAAGGTCCCGTCGAGGCTCAGATTAACCGCGTCGTCGCCGGCCGCAGCCGCCTTGACGGTGTCGATCGTGCCTTTGACATCCAAGTCGCGCTGAGCATCGCGGTACGAGAGGCTCCCGTCTTGGATGACCAATTCATCGATCGCCGGCAGCTCGCCCCGGTCTTCGGGCGCGGCATTGCCGGCGCTCTCGGCGTCGGCGGCAAAGGTCCACGTCGTCTGGCCTTTGGCGTTCTTTTCGAGCGCGATGTCGGGTTCGCGCAGCCGAATCTCCGGAAACACCATGTCGCCGGTGATCAGCGGCCAGATCTTGACCGCGACCTCGCCTTCTTCGAGCGTGACAAGGTGATCCGCCCGGGCCCAATCGGGATTGGCGATCTGGAAATCCGTCACATGAACACGCGTCGTCCAACCGGGCCGGATATCGAGCTTGCCGATCTGCACCTCCCGCCCCAGGGCCGCGCCGAGGATATCCTCGCCCTGGCTCCTCCCAGTCGATGATGAAGAATGCGGCGACCACGCCAACCACCAGCACCCCGACGATACCCAACACCCATAAAATGAAACGACGCATGGCGCACTCGACCGATACCGCAATAATTCCGTCTTGATGAAGTTCCTGTCTTGGATCAACACCGTTACGCTGCCTTTGGTTCCGCCGCGGAGACCGTCCCGCGAAGCGCGGGGAACCAAAATAAGACATTGGCGTTATTCCGGCACAAACCACACGGAGGAACGACTATGGCGACGCAAGCGAAAGCCGAGGCCGCCGGACGGCAGGCGATGTCGAAGGCCGAGGGATCGGAAAAATACACGGGTTTGGCGCGGCTGGGCTATGCATCGCGAGGCGTGGTCTATCTCATCGTCGGCGGTTTCGCGGTTCTGGCGGCTTTCGGCGGCGGCCAGACCACCGATACCAAGGGCGCGCTGCAATCCCTGTTGGGCGAACCGTTCGGCATCGCCCTGCTCGTGATCCTGGCGCTCGGATTGGTGGCGTTCGCCGTATGGCGCGCGGTCCAGGCGATTGCCGATGCCGACGACCACGGCACCGACGGCAAGGAACTCGTCGTCCGTGGCGGGCTTGCGGTAAGCGCCGTCACCCATGTGCTTCTGGCAATCTACGCGGTGACCTTGATATTCAGCAGCGGCAGTGGCGGCGGCGGTTCCGGCGATCAAGGGAACTCAAGGTTTGGTCGCCAAGTTGATGGAGCAGCCCTTCGGCGTGTGGCTCGTCGGTATCGTCGGTATCGCCGTATTCGGCGCAGGCGTCGCGCACATCTTCAAGGGTGTCAAAGCCAAGTTCGAGAAGCGCTTCAAACCCGGCTATGACAAAAAGGGCTGGGTTCGCCCCGTCTGCCGCTTCGGCCTTGTCGCCCGGGGTGTCGTTTTTTTGATTATCGGCGGTTTTATCGTCGTCGCGGCCTGGCAATACGATCCTCAGGAAGCCCGCGGCCTCGCCGGCGCATTGCAAACGCTTCAGCAGCAGCCATACGGTCAGGTTTTGCTTGCGATCGTGGCGTTCGGGTTGCTCGCCTTCGGCTTCTATTCGATCGTCGAGGCGGTCTATCGGCGCATTGGCGTCAACGACACCTGACAATCTGACAGGCCTTCGAAACCGGTGGTCCCTGCCCGGGAGCTCGCTGCCGCGTCACCCAGCCGCGGTTCGGATCCGACCCAATGTGGTCGGATCCGAAAACGCTAAAGCCGCGCGGCTCGATCCTGCGCTTCACTGTTGCCCCCCGCACCTTCCGGCGAAAGTCCCGCGTGGGCCACATCCCGCCCGAAGCGCCCGCCGGCGACGGCCGTGTGGATGCGTCGAGCGCTTTGCATTTGCACACAATAATGCATACGTAATAGTATGCATTATTCGCCGCGGGCGCTCCTCGGCCGTTGCCGGGGAGAACGGGAGAGTGTTGTTGGCGCGGAATTCGGACATTCGCATCGCCGTTGTGCCCGGCGACGGCATCGGCCTGGAAATCATGGCCGCCTGCCGGGCCATTCTCGACGCACTTGAGCGACGGGTCGGCGGCTATTCCCTGGCGTATATTCCGTACCGCGCCGGCGCCGCCTTGTTCGCCGAAACCGGTGTCGACATCACCGACGAGGACTTCGAAGCCCTCGGGCGGGACGACGCGATACTGCTCGGCGCCATCGGCGATCCCGCCGTCCGCCACGACAATGGCACCGAGATCTCGCCGCATCTCCGCATCCGCACCGCGTTCAAACTCTGCACCGGGCTCAGGCCGGCGAAGGCCTACCCCAACGCGCCGCGCCGGCTGCGCGACGAACGCGCCGTCCGCAATCCCGACATCGCGATCAGCTACAACTACGTCGACGCTCAGGCCCTCGACCTGATCCGCCGGCCCTGGGAATTCGACGTGCTGGTCATGGAGAACATGTTCGGCGACATCCTCTCCGACCTCACCGCCGCCCTGGTGGGCGGCATGGGCATGGCGCCGTGCGCCGAGATCGGCCGCGGCCACGCGATGTTCCAACCCGCTCACGGCAGTGCCCCGGACATCGCCGGCCGGGACAAGGCCAACCCGACGGCGATGATCCTGTCGGCGGCGATGATGCTGGAATGGCTCGGAGAGCGCCACGACGTCGACGCCCTGAAGACCGCCGCCACGGTGCTCGACGCCGCCGTCACCGAGGGTTCGCGTCCGGCCGGGTCCATCCCATCGAGTTCGATGGCCCTCATGGCACTCAGCGAGGCCGCCCGCGCCATCATCGACATCATCGCCGAAACCCCCTAGCGCCGGAAACAATTAACGGGAAGGACTCGTCATAGCCTGTTCTGTTGGGCTGCATTGCCGACGACTTCACCGGCGCCACGGACCTGGCCGTTACGCTGGTACGCGGCGGCATGCGGACGGTCCAGGTGATCGGCGTTCCCGAAACCGCGGCGTCGCTGCCCGACGCCGACGCCGTGGTGGTGGCGCTCAAGACCCGAACGAGTTCGAAGTCCGAGGCCATCACCCAGTCCATGAACAGCGCCAACGCCCTGCTCGACGCCGGCGCCCGGCAACTGTTCTTCAAGTACTGCTCCACCTTCGATTCCACCGATGCCGGCAACATCGGCCCGGTCGCCGAGGCGCTTTTGCTGCGCGTCGGCAACGCCTTCGCCATCGCCTGTCCCGCCTTCCCCGAAAACGGCCGCACCGTCTACCGGGGCCACCTGTTCGTCGGCGACCAGCTATTGTCCGAAAGCCCGCTCAAGGATCATCCTCTGACCCCCATGCGGGATTCCGACCTGGTCCGGGTGCTGCGGCGCCAAACCCGCCTGCCCATCGGCCTGGTCTCCTACGCCGACGTCGACCGGGGGCCCGACGCCATCACCGCCGCCTTCGAACGAGTCCGGGCGGCGGGTATCCGCATCGCCATCGTCGATGCGCTCAACGAGCGCCATCTCCGCGACATCGGCGCGGCCGCGGCCGCATTGCGGCTGATCACCGGCGGCTCCGGCGTCGCCATCGGCCTGGCCGACAATTTCCGCCGCCAGGGGCTGCTCGCCACCACCGACCCGCTCGGCGACTTCGAGGCACCGGAGGGCCGCGCCGCCATCCTCGCCGGCAGTTGCTCGGCCGCCACCCGCGAACAGATCGCCGCCGCAACGGGCGCCGGGATGCCGAGCTTCGAGGTGGATCCGCTGGCCCTCGCGTCGGGGTCACTGAGCGTTGCCCACATTGTCGATTGGGCGCGAGGCCAGGATACGGCCGCTCCGGTTCTCATCTATTCCAGCGCCGCTCCCGACGCCCTTCAACGCATCCAGGCCGAACTGGGCCGGGATGCCGCCGGAAGACTGGTGGAGCAGACGCTGGCCAGCGTCGCCACGGCGCTGGCGGCCCACGATTTTGCCCGGCTCATCGTCGCCGGCGGCGAGACATCCGGCGCCGTGGTGAGCGCGCTCGGCGTCGGCGCCCTGGAGATCGGTCCGGAGATCGACCCCGGCGTTCCGTGGACCCGCGCCCTCGGCGGGCGTCCGCTCGCCCTTGCGCTGAAATCCGGCAACTTCGGCGCCCCCGATTTCTTCGTCAAAGCCTGGAAACACCTGCAATGAACCCAGAGACCAAAACCCGCGACACCATCTGCGCCATGGCCAAGTCGCTGTTCGACCGCGGCCTCACCTTCGGCAGCACCGGCAACATCAGCGCCCGGCTCGACGACGGCGGCTGGCTGATGACCCCCACCAACGCGTCCATGGGCGCCCTCGACCCGGCGCGCCTGTCGCGCCTCGATGTCGACGGCACCCTCGTTGCCGGCGATCCGCCCACTAAGGAATCGTTCCTCCACGTGACCATGTACGACCACCGCGCGGACGCCCGCGCCGTCGTCCACCTGCATTCCACCCATTCGGTGGCGGTCAGCGCGCTCGCCGAGGTCGACCCCGCCGACGTGCTGCCGGCCATCACCGCATACTACATCATGCGGGTCGGCCGGCTGCCGCTGGTCCCCTATTTCCCGCCCGGCGACGCCGCGCTCGCCGGCGCCGTCGGCCGGCTCGCCGGCAAACACCACGCCGTCCTGCTCGCCAACCACGGACCGGTCGTCGCCGGAACAAGCCTGGAGAACGCCATCCACGCCACCGAAGAACTGGAGGAAACGGCCAAGCTCTATCTCATGCTCCGGGGCATGGCGCTTCGCCTGTTGACGCCCGAACAGGTCGCCGAGCTGCGCGACCGCTTCGGTGGCTGAATTTCCAGAGGACACCCCACATGTACGTCGTCACCGTCAGCTTTGAAATCTACCCCGCCCACGTCAAAGCCTTTCGTGAGGCCGTCCTTGCCCAGGCCCGCGACTCGCTCGAGCGCGAGGACGCCTGTCGGCGCTTCGACGTCTGCTTCGACCCGGCGCGCCCCGACCGGGTCTTCCTCTACGAACTCTACGACACCGCCGGTGCCTTCCAGGCGCACCTGGAGACCGACCACTTCAAATCCTTCAACGCCGCCGTCACCCCCTGGGCGCGCCACAAACGGGTCAACACGTGGAATCGCGCCGAACCGGAATGACCAACACCGCGATCGGTCACCATGCCCTTGAACGCGCAAACATCCGCCTCTATATCCACCGCAATACAGAATGGGTCATGGCGTTGGGCGCCAGTCGGACCAAGCGTATGGTCAACGCGGCGCGACGCAAACCCGAGCGGTGTCGTGAACGAGCTATCATAGGTTAATGTGTCGTGACCACACCGTCGCCATACTGGTCGCAAGAAAGTTGAGAGGGGTCGCCGACCGCGGGCACTACCGAGGTGGAGATCGACCGCAATCCACGGGGTAGAGGCCAATGTCTTCGAGACCCCGCAGTGCAATACAGAAAGGAATGCTATCATGCGTATACGATCCGCAACAGCGATTGCCCTCGCACTTGGTCTTGCGGCGTTCTCGTCGAACGCTCAGGCTCAAACCACGGGTGCGGAAAAGGGCGCGGAAACACCGGCCATCGGTACACTTCCTGGTAACAAAGGTGGCGAAGGCGCGGCCGGCAATTTCGCCCGCGAAAAGAACCTGATCGAGAAGCGCGATCACAGCAGCGCCGGCGACAGTGAATTGAACAAGCGCGAGAACCCGCTGCCCGGCAACGTCGGCGGCGAAGGGCATGCCAACCCGGTCGGCGCGATAGACGAGAAGGGTTACACAACGAGCGGGGGCGAGAGGCCGCAGGGCGTCCCGGTCGAAGAGAAACTTCCGGGCAACGTTGGTGGCGAGGGTAGCGGAAAAACCAGGTGATTCGATGAGTTGACCTTAATTACCCTTACACTATGAAAAATTGCTAAAAGCCGATCGGGGTTGCCCGGTCGGCTTTTGTTGTTGCGTTCATCACCAATACCAACGGTAGATAATGGTGACCCATTGTGACGGCCTTGCGGGGTTTCCGGCGAGGATCGTGGTACGCGGGGATGCGCCAGCATCATAAGCGCCGCGCGGCGCCGTCCGGAAACCCCGAAAGGCCCTCGCCAGCTGTTTTCGCCGCCTCGCCGTAAAAATGCCAGAGGCGCGAACTGCCGAAACTGCATGGACATCGGCGGCGCCCTAAAACCACAGCCGGACGCCGGCGACGAAGGAGACGCTGCTCACCTGCTCGCCCTCGTCGCGCGCGAAGTCCTCGGTCTTGCCCGACGAGACGCGTCCACGAGACGCCGATATAGGGCGCCACCTGGCGTACGAACTCGTAGCGCAGCCTCAAACCCAGTTCGGCCGTGCTCAGGCCCGAGCCGATGCCGAGTTTCTTGACGTCCTGCACGGCGAAGTTCAACTCGACGCGCGGCTGGAGAATGAGCCTCTGGGTGAACAGAAAGTCGTACTCCGCCTCCAGGCGGGCCGACACGTCGCCGTCGTCGCTGACGAACCCGGCGGCGTCGATTTCGAACCAGTAGGGCGCGAGCCCCTCAATGCCGAGAACGCCGAATGTACGCGAGGGGTCGGGCTTGAAGTCATGGCGAACCCCGGCCTGGACATCGAAGAACGGAGTGATTGCGCGGCTGTAGAGGGCCTGCACCTCGGCCGCTTCGAGACGGTTGTGCTCGAACAGATACTCGCCCTCGGACTTGATCCACAGCTTGTTGTAGTCGCCGCCGACCCACCCCTCGGCGTCCCACACGAACAGGCCGTCGCCCTCGTTGGTCTGAGCTTCCAGGCGGTCGGTCTTCAAGAAATAGTAAATTTGCTGGTCCATCACCGGCTCCGGCCAATCCGCCGGCGCGCCGTCGGGTGTCATCTCCTCGGCCGCCGCGCCGCCGGCTGCGAGCAGCCCCGTCAGGACCACGAATAGCCGCGCGGCGACGGTCATGACGGATCTCCATCGTAGGGCGTCACCTCGACGACGCGGAACATGCCCATTTCCAGGTGATAGAGGAAGTGACAGTGGAACGCCCAGCGGCCTCGCGCGTTGGCGTCGATCAGCACCGACAGGCGTTCGCCCGCCTTAACGCTGATGGTATGTTTGCGCGGAATATGTGCCCCGTGACCGTTCTCGAGTTCCATGAACATGCCGTGCAGATGGATCGGGTGCTCCATCATGGTATCGTTGACCATGACGAGGCGCACCCGCTCGCCGTACCTGGAACGCAATTGGGCCGTCGACCTGGGAAAATTTCTTGCCGTCGAACGACCACATGTAGCGGTTCATGTTCCCGGTGAGGTGGAGCTCGATTTCGCGGTCGGGGGGGCTCAGGTTATAGGGCGTTACCGACCTGAGATCGGTGTAGACGAGAACGCGGTGGTCGACGTCCTCCAGTCCCGTTCCCCGCTCGCCGAGACGATCGCGCTGGAACTCCGCGATCGTGATATTGCCGAGGCCGTGACCGTCGGGGCCATGGCGGGCGACGATCGGTCCGGCGGATTCGATGATGCTGCCGACCCTGGGTGTTGCCGCTCTGGCCACCTTGGGGGTCCATCATGCCCATGTGACCGGGATGCGCGTCCGCCTCACTCGCTCCGCCCATCTCCATGCCCTCCATCTTCATTCCCATGTCGATCATGGTACGGAGCGGCCGTCCGCGGAGCGGCGGAACCGGCGCCGCCAGCCCCTCTTGCGTCGCCAGCGTGCCGCGGGCATGACCGCTGCGGTCGAGCGATTCGGCCATGATGGTGTAGGCTGACCGACCTTGCGGGGTGGACGATGACGTCATAGGTTTCGGCGACGCCGATCTGGAATTCGTCGACGTCGACCGGCTCGACGTTCTGACCGTCCGCCTGCACCACGGTCATTGGCAGGCCGGGAATTCGGACGTTGAAGAAGGTCATCGACGAGGCGTTGATGACGCGCAGCCGCACCCGCTCGCCGGGATTGAACAGCCCCGTCCAGTTGCTCGTCGGGGCCCTGGCCGTTCATCAGATAGGTGTAGAGATAACCGGTGATGTCGGCGATGTCGGTGGGGTCCATGCGCATGTCGCCCCAGTTCAGGCGGTCCCTGAGCGTCAAGCCGAGGCCGGCTTCCTGGATATCTTCGAAGAACGTAGCGACGGTGCGCTTCTGGAAATTGGGGTAGTCGCTCATCTTGTTGAGCTTGGCGAGCACCCGGTAGGGGTTCTCGAACATCCAGTCCGACAGCACCAAGATGTGCTCGCGATCGTAAGCGAACGGATCGGGTTCCGCCGGGTCGATGATCATCGGGCCGTAGTGCCCGAGTTGCTCCTGAAGCTTGGTATGGCTGTGGTACCAGTAGGTGCCGCTCTGCTTCAACTGGTATTGATAGGTGAAGGTCGTGCCCGCCTCGATGCCGGGAAAGGTAACCCCAGGTACGCCGTCCATCCGAAACGGTAGAAGAATGCCGTGCCAGTGGATGGACGTGGGCTCCGGCAGCCTGTTGTGCACATGGATAGTGACGGTCTCGCCCTCCTTGAACCGCATGAGCGGACCGGGAATGCCGCCGTTCAACGTGATCGCCGCGCCCTGGCGGCCGTCGATCGAGATCGGCGTTTCGGCGATGGTCAGGTCGAATTCGTGCGGACCGGTGCGAGGATCTCCAGGTCCGCGGGTTCCCGCCATATTACGGGCCCAGGCAGGAAGCAAAGGCTGGAGCGCCGCGAACGCGACTGCGGCGGATACGGTTTTGAGAACGTGTCTTCGGGTTACCACGTGTGTTTCTTCCCTCACCAATTAGGCTCTCAGGTGCGTCACCCCTCTTCGATCGAACACCCGATGGCCTTGCAAGCCGCCATCGACCCCAGGCAAACCTCCACGTCGTCGAAGCCGTGCCGTTTGAGGATCGAGGCGGCGATCACGGCGCGCTGGCCGCTGCCGCAAAAGGTGGTGATAGGCCGCTCGGCGGGGATCTCGTCAAGCCGCGCCGGAAGTTCGCCCACATAAATGGGCGTGCACCTGGGAAGCCGCGCCGCCTCGACCTCGTCGCGGGCTCGAACGTCGAGCAGCACGAACGGTTCGCGAGACTTCATCCGGGCTTTCAGGTCCTTGGCGTGCAGCGCCGGAATGGCGTCGTAGTCCCGGCCGCTCACTTCCCACGCGTGCAGGCCGTCGTCGAGAAAGCCAACCACGGTGTCGTAGCCAAGCCGGGCGAGGTGGCGGACGGCGATCTGGGCGTCCGCGTAACTTGCCGC
The DNA here is from genome assembly GCA_963786305.1 of uncultured Alphaproteobacteria bacterium. GTDB lineage: Bacteria > Pseudomonadota > Alphaproteobacteria > Rhodospirillales > Defluviicoccaceae > CAKZLS01. The sequence continues at coordinate 489,573 of CAWAYL010000014.1, read as the reverse complement.
CACCAGTTCGACCGAACTGTCATACGACAGATACCAGCCCGCGAAGGCCGGCAGCATTTCGCAAGGAATGGCCAGCGATCCCGGAATGTGGGCGCCGGCGATGGCTTCCGGGCTTCGGACGTCGAGCGCGATGACGCCGTCGGCCATGTGAGCGGCAAATTCGTCGGCGCTGAGCGGACGCGCGCGTGGAACGCTTCCCAACAGCGGCGGTCCCTCGAGGTTGACCGTTTCCATCCTTTCGAAATAAGGCGGCTGATAATGGTGCTCGCTGGTCTTGCGACGGATGAACGTCTCGCGATCGGCGACCTGGAGCGCCGGATTGTGCTCGCGCTCATAACCGAGGGTAGAAAATTCCCGGGACGCCATGCCCGAACCGCACACCGACCCGGCGCCATGGGCCGGGTAGAGGATGACATGGTCGCCAAGCGGCAAAAGCTTCTCGAAGATGCTGTCGTAGAGGAGGCCGGCCACGGCCCGGGCCCGGTCAGGATAGAAATCCGTCCGGCCGACGTCGCCGATGAACAGCGCATCGCCGGTGAACACGGCGATCGGCGCATCGCTGAAACCCGTGTCGGCGAGAGCCAGCGAAATGCTTTCCATGGTGTGTCCGGGCGTTTCCAGCACCGTCAGGCGGATGTCGCCGAGTTCGATGGTATCCCCATCCGTCACCGCGTCCCCGTAACCGAAGGGCAGCGCCTTGCCATGCAGGATCGCGGCGTCGGTACGGCTCGCCAAATCCAGAGAGCCGATCACGTAGTCCTCGTTGCGATGCGTTTCGAAGATATGGCTGATCCGGGCGCCCTCGCGATAGGCGATGTCCATGTAAATGTCGCAATCGCGGCGTGGATCCACGACCGCCGCCCGACCACCGTCGCCGAAAATATACGACAGATGACCCAAGCCTTCGGAACGAACGATTTCGAGAAACATGATCAATGGTCTCCGGGGATTAAGGACGATGAATCTTTACGGTTGTATGGTGCCACCGAAAACGCCGTGTCCGCATTGTTCCAGGTTAATCGCCGACGCCTGACAGGGCGACATAACCTGGGATAAGACACGGTTGATCTTCCCCGAATAGGATTGCGGCTGTTTGCTATAATTTATTTTGGGAGAGATACCGTGTTGCAGCACTCACGGCGACAGGCGTCGGGCCGGTGGCGCCGTTACACTTTCGTGATCTGGGTTGTGTTGACCGGCATCGCCGCCGCCTACATGATGCTGGCCCAGCCCTTTGCCCACTATTTCCGTGACGATTTGTGGGTTGTCGGCGTGATCGTGCCGCCACTGATGATCGTTCTGCTGGCCATCGGTCTGGGGTGGCTCGTGTGGCTGGTGACCGCGTCGCGAGGCGGGCGGGCGCAAGACGGTGGGCGCCCGCCGTCGAACGGGTGACGCGCAAGGCCGTACGCCGTTCAATAGCTCAGTCCGACCGGTCCGGGTGGAGGATGAGCCGGGCACCCGGCGCGAAACGGGCGTATTGCCAGATCCAGTTCACCAGCACGCGGATGCGGTTGCGGAAAGCGATCAGATACCAGATGTGCACGAGACCCCAGACGACCCAGGCCGCGAAACCGCGCAGTTTGAAGCGCCCGAAGTCCGCCACCGCCGACGTTCGCCCCATGGTCGCAAGGGTTCCCCAATCGCGGTAGCGGAAGGGCGCCGACGGATCCTTTCCCTGGACGCGGTCGACGATCGCGCGGCCGACGAACCTGCCCTGTTGCTTGGCGACGGCGGCGAGACCGGGCAGCGGCTGGCCGTCCTCGCCTTTCGCGAAGGCGGCATCGCCGATGACGAAGACTTCGGCGCGATCGGCCACCGACAGATCGGGCCCCACCGCCACGCGCCCTTTCTTGTCGGCCGTCTCGACGTCGAGCCAACCGGCCACGGGAGTGGCCTTGACACCGGCGCTCCAGACGATCACCGACGCGGAGATCCGTTCACCGGCGGCCTGCACGCCATGTTCGTCAATGGCCTCCACCATGGTTCCCGTTCGGACGTCCACTCCCATGCGTTCGAGCTTGCGCTGGGCGAAGGCGGCCAGGTCCCTCGGAAAGCCGGGCAGAACCTGATCCATGGCCTCCAATAGAATGACCGAGATCATTTGCGCGTCGAGGCGGGGGAAATCGCCGGCCAACGTGTGTTTCGCCAGATCGGCCACGGCGCCCGCCATTTCGGTGCCGGTCGGACCCGCGCCGATCAGAACGAACGTCAGAAGCCGCCTGCGCTCGTCGTCGGTCTCCGCCATGTCGGCGTTTTCCAGCGCCAACAGGATATCGCGGCGAATGGCGACGGCCTCCTCCAGCGTCTTGAGCCCACCGGCGAACCGCGCCCACCGCCGGTTTCCGAAGTAGCTGGTCTCGGAGCCCGTCGCGACGACGAGGTAGTCGTAGGGAAACGCCTGGTGTCGGGTCTTGACGACGCGGGTCTGGGGATCGACATCCATGACCTCCGCGTAGACTACGTCGATGTTCGAACAGTCGCGGGCAATTTCGCGGACGGGCGTGGCGATGTCCGCCGGCGACAGCGCCGCCGTCGCCACCTGATAGAGCAAGGGCTGAAACAGATGATAGTTGCGACTGTCGATCCATGTCACCCGCACCGGTTTCCCGCGCAATGCCTCGACCGCGGCAAGTCCTCCGAAACCCGCCCCGACCACCACCACCCGCGGGAGGTTGGTGCCGACATTCACAATTCCGTGCGTCATCGGTCCTCACTCATGCTCTTCATCGCTCGACCACGCTTGTCGTTTTGGCTCGGAAGCCCCAACCGAATTCTCGCCCCCGGCCTTTGACCTGGGTCAATACCGACGACCGTTGGTATAATACCAGCGAGCACGGATCGGAAAAGGCGTGTGTTCGCGTGTTGTCCTCGCCATCCATCTCCGCTACGGTCCCGAACCGAACCCGCAGGCGGAGGAACGATAGTGAAGATCACCACACCGGAGGCCTATGACAAGGCTCTCGATCGGGTCAATGAGCTCCGCGCCGGCGGCGCCACCGTGGACAGCAACGACGAGTTGGCGGAACTCGAAGGAGCGATCGCCGCGTACGGCGTCCAGGAGGATGTGCTCGACGAAAGCAAGGGCAAACCCACGGCCGATCCCTACGCAAAGCGATAGTCAATCAGCGAGAACCTCGCGGCGCTCTCAGGCCTCGGCGAACCCGAGCGGCCGGTCGTTCGCGGTCTCGAATGCGCCGGCCAAGTCGGCCAACGCACTCTGCACCGTTTCCTCGACGACCGGATGATAAAACGGCATCTCCAGTACATCGAAGACCGTCAGGCGCCGCTGGATGCTCCACGCCAGCGGATGGGCAAGATGCTCGCCGTTGGGTGCGATCATCGCCGCGCCCAGCAATCGGCCGCTGTCCGCGTCGGCGTAGATGCGGATAAGCCCTCCCTCGCGACGCATGACGATGGCGCGCCCCTCATCGAAGCGGGCGTCGCCCACCGCCACGTTCCGATCCTTGATGTCGTCCCACGCGTCGCCGACCGAGCAGATGTTCGGATCGGTGAAAGCAATGGCGAGCGGCGTCCGACGGCGAAACGCCACGGGAGGCTCGTGGACCGCGTTGAAACCCGCCACGTGTCCCTCGTGGGTGGCCTCGTGCAGTATCTCCCGGTCGCCGTCGGCGTCGCCGGCGATGAACACGGGCAGGTCGGCGATCCGCATGGTTTCGCGATCGAACGGCGGCAGGCCGTTATCGTCCAGGCCGACCCCCAGTCGTTCCAGTTGCAGGCCGTTCACGTTCGGTGTCCGTCCGACGCTGACCAGAAGCTTGTCGACGACGGCGGTTTCGCCGTCTCCCGTCACGGCGAGACCCGTTCCTCGCTCCTCAATTTCGGCGGCCGCGCCGAGATGGAAGGCGACGTCACGGCCGAGAAGCTGGATCGCGTGTCGATTGACCTCCGGGTCGGCGAGACCGCCGATGGACTCGAGCGCGTCGAACCCGTCGACCTTGACGCCGAGCCGGCTCAGAGCCTGGCCCAGTTCCAGGCCAACCGCCCCCAGCCCGAGAACAGCGATCCTGGCCGGGAGGTCCGTCTGTTCGAACAGCGTGTCGGTGGTCAGAATACGGTCGCCGAAGCGCCGCCACGGCTTGGGAACGGCCGGCGTCGAGCCGGTGGCGATGATGATCTTCTTGGCGCGGATGTGGCTGTCGCCGACCCGGAGCAGATCGGGTTCGGCGAAGGCCGCGCGCTGGCGGATCAGCTTGTCGCCCAGGGGTCGGATGGCGTTTTCCAACACGCTCGACACAAACCGGTCTCTCAGCGAGCGGACGTGTCCGAGAGCGTTTCGGACCTCCACGGCGAGCGCGCCGCCGCCCGTTATCCCCTCTTCCGCGAACGCGTGACGGCGATGATAATCGTCGGCGATTTGGATCAGCACCTTCGACGGCATGCAGCCGACGCGCGCGCACACCGTGCCCAGCGGGCCGTCGTCGATGACAACGAAATTGTCGGTCGCCTCGCGAACCTCGGACAAGGCATGCAAACCGGCCGTGCCCGCACCGATGATCGCGACATCCACGTCCCTATTCACGAACGCCCTCCCTCGCTGAGCGCAAACGCCGCCGCCCGGCGCCGCCGTTCGACCGCGTCGGCATTGATCGGGCTGCCACCACCGAAACCGATACTCACTTGTCCTCCAGACCCCGTATGCCCAGATCATTGTCGACCCCTGTGGCGCCGCCCTCGAAGGCTTTTTCGCGGGCCACGGCGGATTCGGTCCACGTGTCGACGGTTCCTTCGAGAACGGCGACACCATCGTTTACCGTCACCGTGATGTCCTCGAGATCGACGTAGGGACTCCACCACAGCTCGCGCTCGACGTTGCGCTGGATGTCGGCGTCGCTGGCGAGCGTTTGGCCAGGACCGTACCCATACCAATCGAAATCGTAGACATAAAAGTCGTCGCGATAGGGGTCGTAGGGATAAGGCCGGTCCGCGCGCTTGACGTTGACATCGTTCTCGACGCCAATAATTCCGCCGATGCCCGCGGCGACGTCATCGGCGCGGGCCTTTTCGAAATAGCTGTTCACCGCGCCATCGAGGTGGGCGACGCCGTTGACCACCGTGACGCGGATATCGAAGCGTTCCACGTAGGGGTCGCGCACCATTGCGGCTCGCACGCGGGCCGCGAGGTCGGCGTCGGTGCGCCGGTCGCCTTTCGGGCGCACGCGCAGACGATTGAGCACGTCACGAACACCGACCGTGTTCCGCGTGTTCTCGCTGGCGGCCCGCTTGGCGCGCACACTGTCGACGGCGCCGCGCAGCGTTACCATATTGCCGACAATGGACGCGTCGATGTCGTCGGCATCGACGCGGGGATCCACCTCCAGCGCGCGGCGAACCGCGGCGAGCACTTCATCGTTGGCTTTGATTTCGTACTTGGTGTCGCGGAGCGCGGGGTCGCGGGTCCATTTGGCGACCACCAGCTGGCCGGCGTCGACCCCGTTCACGCCGGCTGTCCAGGCGTGCGCTCGGGCGCGGCGCCACTCGGCGGCGCTGCCGACCGTTCCCGCCAGACGGACCGCGCCGTCATCGACGCTCACACCGATCTCCGCGTGGTCGACCAACGCATCCCACCTGAGCGTGCGCTCGATGTCGGCGCGAATTTCCGCATCCGGGCGGTTCTTGGCGGGTTCGACGACAATCTTGTTTTCCACCTCGGTGACGCCCTTGACGCTCTTGGCGACCCGCGCGGCGAGATCCCTCTCGACCCATGACTGGACCGTTCCATTGAGCACCACCGCCCCGTCATCGGACACCGTCGGAACGATTTCCCATACATCGGTCGCGGGATTGACCTCCAGCGCGCTGACGATATCCTCACCGATGTCGATCGGCTTTCTCGATCCGGCGGGCCCGACCGTAATGGTATTCACCACCGCCCGCACCCCCTTGACGGTCTCGGCAACCTTGGCGGCCCGCTCTTTCGCGAGAATGTTGGAGACGGTACCGCTCAGCGTCACCACACCATCCTTGGCGGTGGCCTCGATCGCATGGGCGGGTACGGCCTGGTCGATGGTCAATTGGTCCTCGACGGTCTCGCCGATCGACGTGTCCGTAATTTCTGGCGCGGTTTCGGCGCGCGCCGCGACGGACCCCAAGGCGATGGAACCGACACTTGGAACCCCCGCCAACACCGCAAGCACCGGCACCGCCGACGCGGCTCGCCAAAGAACGATGTTCATCAGTAATATCCTCCTGCCGGCCGGTTCATGCGCTTTCACATAATGGACACGATGCCGGTGTCCGCGGTCTGGAGCATTAACCTGAGTGAATGCCGGGCGATGAACGGACTTTTAACCTAGGTAATTGCTCCGCAAGCGCCGATGAAAAAGACTGCGGACACACGCCCAGGAACACACGCGACGAGGAGACCGCGATGTTCGAGTTGATGCCGCTTCCATTCGCCGAGGACAGCCTGCGGCCGCACATCTCCGCGGACACGATGCGCCTGCATCATGGCAAGCACCACCGCGCGTACGTCGATGCGCTGAATGAGCTGGTGGGCGGCACGGCGATGGCCGACATGCCGCTCGACGTTATCATTCTGTCGACGTCGGGCGAGCCCGAGATGGAGGCCATCTTCAACACTGCCGGACAGATCTGGAATCATGATTTCTTCTGGGCGAGCTTGGCGGCAAACCCGACCGAACCGACCGCGGAGGTCCGCGGCTGGATCGACCGCGACTTCGGAAGCATCGAGAGTTTCAGGACACGGTTCAAAGACGCCGCCGTCCGCCGGTTCGGCAGTGGCTGGGTTTGGCTGGTGGTCGCGGCCGACGGCAAACTCCGGGTGATTTCCACTTCGAACGCGGAAACTCCTATCGCCGGCGACCTCTGGCCCCTGCTCGCCTGCGATGTATGGGAGCACGCCTACTATCTCGACTATCAAAATCGCCGCGCCGATTTCGTACAGGTATTCCTCGATCATCTCGTCAACTGGGATTTCGTGGCGAGCAGGTTGAAAACGGAAGCGCCGCAACTGAGCGCCTCGGCGTCCGGGTAGTCCGTCAACGCCTTACCCAACATCAGCGTAGGCCGCGGGAATTGGCGGCGCGGCGGGAAACAGGGATCAGTGGACGGCCGTTGGACGCGTCACCTCCTCGCGCGGCCGGGCACAAGCGTCATCCGAGTCGGCCACCACCGCCAGGGCTTCCGGGTCATGGATCGTGGCGCGGCCATAACCGATGGTCGCGCATCCGTCCTCGCGCAGGGCCCGGAGGGTACGATTGACATGCACCACGCTCAGTCCCAGCGCATCGCCCATCATTTCCTGGGTCAGCGGCAGTTCGAAGGAATTGTCCATGACGAGCCCGACACGGTCCAGGCGTGCGAGAAGCTCCATCAGCAGATGCGCCATCCGTTCCTTGGCGTTTCGCCGCCCGAGGCTGACCGTTCGCTCCGCCAGCATATCGAACTCCGCGACGATCAGCGCCTCCACCGCCGCCGAGAACGCCGGGCAATCGCGATTGGCGTTGGCGAGATCTCGCCGCGGCACGCGCCAGATCGACGAACCGGTCAATGTCGCGGCGAACTGCTTGGCGGTCGGGCTGAACGGTCCGACGAGATCGCCCGGAACCAGAAAATTCACCACCTGGCGCCGGCCGTCGCCAAGCAGGCTATATCGATAGGCCCATCCTTCCCGGAGAAAAAGTATGTCTCCCAGAGCGTCGCCCTCGGAATAGATGTCGGTATTCGGCGCGATGGAACGCACATCGGATTGTTCCAGAACCTTGAAGTTGCGTTCGGCAATGAACCCCGCGGACGTCAGCTTGCGAATGAGCGGTTCGCTGCCGCGCAGTGAGATAATCCCCGACGAGGCGGTTTCTCGGTCCATTCCTGAGCTCTCCTCACTTCGCTGCCTGTCTAACGCCTCGCCGCTTCGCCTTATTGCTGGATCCGCCGTGGACACCCTCGCGACAACTTGGCATTTACCTGAGTTAACGCCGTGCGGGATCGGAGGTTCCATTGGATGTCGTGAATGCCCCTTCGCCTCGGCATGATCTTGGGTTCGCCGGGCTCGCCACCTTTGGGGCAGCCGCACCCTCGGGCACACGGACTGCGGGAACCATTGCCCCCCGTGCGGCGTTACTCTATGGGAGGTCCGGCAGAACGGCGGCGCATCGCTCGCTTGCTCGGACGAAACGACGTTCCGACTTTTGTTTGACAGGCCCCGCATGAATGAAACGGACGCGCCACCGCCGCTAGATCTCGCCCAATCGCCCGCGCGCCCGGCACTGTCGGGGCGCCACCTGTCGTTCGCCATCTTCGGCCTGTTCGTGCTGGCGGTTTGCTACACGCTCTACATAGCGCAGGAAATTCTGATGCCGGTGACGGCGGCGGTGATCCTTTCCTTTCTGTTGCAACCCGCGGTGCGATCGTTGAGGCGCATCAAGATCCCCGAACCCATTGCCGCCGGCGTCGTCGTTGTCGCTCTATTCGCGGGCGTGGCGGTGGGTATCTTTTTCCTCTCCGATCCGGCGGCCAAATGGATATCCGAAATGCCGGGCGTGGTCGCGGAGGTACAGCGGAAAATCAAAGCGCCGATCCAGGAGATCAAGGACGCCAAGGAAGTGGTGGAGGACATTGTCGAGGAAACCGAGACGGATGCGGCTGCCAAGCCGATCGAAAACGGGGCCGGTCGCGCCCCGCCCGTGGCTGGACCGCCGGCGGCTGCCGAGCCGACGGCCGAACCTCCAGCGCCGGTGGTCCAAGCAAATCGGGTGAGCCTCATTCAAGTTTTTACTCAGACCTTCGTCGTGCTGAGCGACGTGGCGTGGGGCGCCTTGATCGTCTTCGTCCTATTGTATTTCCTGCTCGCGACCGGCTCGACACTCCGCGAAAACATTATTCTCGCGCTCCCCACCGTGCGGGACAAGAAAATGGCGCTGACGGTGACGCGCGACGTCGAGCGCGGCGTATCGGGCTATCTCGCGACCGTGATTCTGGTCAATCTGGGGCTCGGTGTCGCCATCGGCTTCGCCATGTACGGCATCGGGCTTCCCAACCCGGCGCTGTGGGGCGCCATGGCGGCGATGTTGAATTTCATTCCCTACTTGGGCGCGGTCGGCGGCAGTATCGTCGTGACGATCGTTGGGCTCGTAACCTATGCCGAGCCGGTGGAGGCACTGCTGCCGCCGATCCTTTACATTGCCATCAACTCGCTCGAGGGTTACCTGCTCACGCCCGTGATCCTTAGCCGTCGCCTGACCATCAATCCCATCGCCGTTTTTCTATCCGTCATCTTCTGGGGCTGGATTTGGGGCGTCGCGGGCGCACTGATGGCCGTTCCCATCCTCGCCTGCCTCAAGGTCGTCTGCGACGCTTCGGAGCGCCTGGCGCCGTTAAGCCAGTTCCTTGGCGGCCGGCCGCCGCACTGAACAGCGCGCGGGCAGCCTCCGTACAAAAAACTCATTCATGGCGGTTAAATATGATCCCCCGGTCCGGGGTTTCAGACCAGGGGATCAAGGGCCGGAGGATGCTTGCGGAAGGGGTCGGGGAGGCGCATCCTCCTTGGTGCGTGATAAAAAACCCCTGAATGCCGATTTGGTTCCGGCCGTCGGTTATTTTCCATCGGCGGCGTTCGCCTATTCTTGCGACGTGTTCCGTCTGTAGATGTCCATGGCCTCGGGCATCAGTTCCTGAAGGCGTTCGATACGCGAGCCGGGAGACGGATGGGTCGAGACGAATTCGGGAGGGCGCCCGCCGCCGAGTGCGTCGAAATTCTTCCAAAGCTGGATCGCGGCGCGCGGATCGTATCCGGCCTTGGCCATGTAGATAAGGCCGATGTGATCGGCCTCCGCTTCTTGACTCCGCGAATACGGCAAAATGATACCGAGGGTCGCGGCGGTGGCGGCCACCTGCACATAACCGGCGTTGCCGGTGGCGGCGCCGATCCCCTGTAATCCGCCTTGAACCACCATTTGCTGACTCATCCGTTCCGAGCCGTGCCGGGCGATGGCGTGCGCCACTTCGTGGGCCATCACCGTCGCCAGCTGATCGTCATTTTCCACCACGTCGAACAGGCCGCTGTGAACGCCGACCTTGCCGCCCGGTAGGGCGAACGCGTTGGGCGTTTCGTCCTCGATGACCGTGAATTCCCAATCGAGGTCCGGTTTGCCGCTGACGGCGGCGATGCGGCGCCCGACCGTCTCAACGCGGCGCTTGTAGTCCTGCCGATTGGAGACGGTGCTCTTGTCGAGGATTTGCTGGTAGGCCTGCAACCCCATCTCGCGGGCCTCCGGCTCGGACACCAGAATGAACTGATTGCGGCCGGTGACCGGCGCGGTTTCGCACGCCGCGACAACGGCCACGACGAGCAGCAACACCGGAACCCTCAACGCACTCCGGACGATTTTTTCCATCTCTGTATCTCCCTACATGATCGTGATATCGCCTAAGCCGGACAACCTGACCGGGACCACCTCATATTCCGACCGTCGAGCCGGGAAAAATCCACGGAGCCGGGAACCAACCTTCCGGCTCGCGGGTTCTTATCGGACGATACCTTGGTGCACCAAGTATTGGAGCCATCATGACAACTACGACCTCTGTTCGATCTCCCGAGCTGGCGACCGCTACTACTCATGAAGCGAATGCAGATCACGTTGACCGTGGCCACCATGACGCCACGCTGAACCGCCTTTCCAACCTCGCGTACATGCTCGACGATCGATTCCGTGTTCCTGGAACCAACATACGATTCGGCTTGGATGGCGTTGTCGGACTGGTTCCCGGTATCGGCGATATCGCCACCGCAGCTATCTCCGGCTATATCGTTCTCGAGGCCCGCCGGCTCGGCATCCCGAAGCGCCTGCTCATGAAAATGGTCAGTAATATCGCGATCGACGCGGCGGTGGGGATTATTCCGATCGTCGGGGATTTCGCGGATATTCATTGGAAGGCCAACCGTAAAAACGTGCGTCTTCTTCTCGAGCACGCCAAAAGCACGCGTCCAGACGCGATGGAATTCGAATCGGCATAATCCTCAAACCTGCTGTCGAAACACCCCTGCGCCAAATTCCATAATGCGGCGCAACAGTCCGCGGCGGTGCCAAGTATCCATATCCAGCGGTTCGCAACGCTGCCTGTCTTCTTCGAAATGCCGCTCAAGCGTGGTCACGGTTTCCGGGCAATCGATGACCAAGACGATCTCGTCGTCCTTCAATACCGAGCGGTGATTGAAGTTCGCCGAACCAATGCACGCGATGACGCCATCGATGAGGATCACCTTGGCGTGAATCATTGTCGGCTGATATCGCCATATCCTGATACCCGCTTCCAGCAGCGCCTCCACCTGATCGGCTCCGGCGAGGCGGGACATTCGCCGGTCGGTGTAGGGGCCGGGTATCATGATCTCGATCTCGACACCACGCCGCTCGGCATCGAGCAGCAGCCGGGTCGAGGCCTCGTCGGGAGCCAGATACGGAGTGACGAAGCGAATACGGCGTTCCGCCCGCGCGAAGACCGTCTGCAAAAGCGAGGCGATATCGCTCCAACCGACCGCCGCCGACGCGCGGATGACCTGAATGCGCGCCTCGCCGGCGGACTGCAGGGCTGTCACCGTGGCCAAGGCTTCGTCCATCAAGCCGCCGCCCTCGACCCAATTTCCGTAAAACGCGGACTGAAGCCCATGCACGGCGGGGCCGCGTATTCGAAAATGCGTGTCGCGCCACTCGGTTTCATCGCGCGCGTCGCCTTCCCATTCCTCGGCTATGCCGACACCACCGGTGAAGCCAACGCGGCCGTCGGCGACCAGCACCTTACGGTGGGTACGGTTGTCGTTGCTCCAGATCTTCCAGTTAGCCAGGGGCCGGAACCATCGGACTTGGCAGCCCGCCTCCTCCATCTGGCTGACCAACTGTGGCGACATTTCCGCGGCTCCGAAAGCGTCCAGCATGACGCGGACCTGGACGCCGGCCTGCGCCCGCTGCGCAAGAGCCTCGGCGAACCGTTCGGCGATATCGCCCGTCCAATAGATGAACGTCAAAAATTCAATGCTGTGGGTCGCGCCTTCGATCGCTTCCAACATTGCAGGGAATATGCGGCATCCGTTTCGCAGAACGTCGATGCGGTTGCCCTCGGAAAAGGGGATGCCGATCAGCCCCTCGAACGCGAGTCGGTAATCCGTATTATTGTCCTCGGTCACGACCAGACCCCCTTCGTCCCTGCGGATACGCTGTGGCGGCGGCCACAGCCCCAAAGCCATCGGCGGCGGATACTGTGCCATATCCGACCGCCCCCGCGTATCCCCTTTTGGGGACCAACTCGTCCATTAGCTTCCGAACGGTGCATCCACGCGGCCGATGTCGCCGACCGTTCGTCCGACATCTCGCGCCACCCTGGTACCATCGCGTTTCTTCGAATTTGGTTTCTACACAACCCGGCCGCTGGATAAAAGTTCCGGATCTGCCCGGCCGAGGCACCAGCGCACCCTCCTGGTGGTCTGGATCCGCAAAGGGCACTAACATTGCTGCCGTCGGGAACTCTCGAGGCATTTATGAGTTTCGTTCTGATACGGGACAGATCCACCCGGCGCCAATGCCGTGCCGAGGGAAATGACAAACAGAGGAGAATAGCGATGGTACGCCACGATCAGCCCGTCACGACGCTGATGTCGGACCTGATTAACGGAGTGAGCACACTCATTCGTCAAGAATTGCGTCTGGCCCAGGCCGAAAGCTCCGAAAAATTGTCGCAGGTGATGACCGGTCTGGTCAGCTTGATGGTCGGCTTGCTGGTTGCCTTCTGCGGCCTGCTCATCCTGCTTCAGGCGCTGGTACTGGCTTTGTCCAACATCATGCCACCGACTTACGCCTCGCTGCTGGTCGGCGGCGGGGTTGCGTTATTGGCGTTCATTCTGATCCAGCAGGGCCAGTCACGGGTCAAGCTCGACAACCTCGCGCCGGAGCGCACCATGAAAGCGATGCGCGAAGACCGCGAGATGGTAATGGACAAGGTCCGATGATCGAAGCACAGAGCCGGTCTCCCGACGCGTGGGAGCGCGAGATCGCGCGAACCCGCGCCGATATCGATCGAACGCTGACGGCCTTGCGGCTCCGCCTGTCACGAGGCGCGATCATGGATCGGGTCATCGAAGCCTCCCGCCAAGAAGGCGGCGCATTCGCGGCCGGGGTTGGACGCACCATCCGAGACAACCCCGTGCCGGCCGTGGTGCTGGGAGCGGGTCTTGCGTGGCTGTTGATGGCAAGCCGCGACCAAGGCGGCCGCACACGCGCGGTAGTGCCGGTTGCAAGGCCGCGCGGCGAGCCGCACCGATCGCCTGTCGTGGCGGGATCCAGTGCAACGGGATCGGGTGCGACAGGATCGGGTGCAATGGGTGCAGGATCGGGGGCTACAGGGGCCGCGGTGACAGGAGCGACGGTGGAAACGCCCTCTCCCGCGCCGAAGTTTCACGACGCGGAGCGCCCGGTTCGTGCAACGGATCCATCGGTCCACACGGAGGGCGCGACCGAGGAGGACAAGTCAGTGCCCATTCCCTAGCGGGAATGGCACGACCGGCCAAGCGTATCGAACAGTCGGGAACAGATCGGAAATGGTCGAGTACAGTGTAGGAGCGCGCGGGCAATATGCCGACAGGCCGTCGGACATTCCACGCCAGGGATGGGTCCAGGTCTTACGACGGGTCGTCGGTGAGGTGAGTAACGACAACCTGTCGATCGTTGCCGCGGGCGTTGCATTCTATGCGCTTCTCGCGTTGTTTCCAGCCCTGACGGCGATGGTGATGATCTACGGGTTGTTATCGGATCCCGCGGAGGTGTCGTCGCATCTGGCCCCGTTGCGCGACCTCATGCCCGAGGGGGCTTTCTCCATCCTCGATGATCAAATGACCGCGCTGGCGTCGCGGGAGAACGCCGCCATTGGCCTCGGCGTGATCTTTACCCTTGCCTTGGCGATCTGGAGTTCGGCCAAGGGGATCAAGGCCCTGTTTACGGCGATCAACATCGCCTACGAAGAAAAGGAAAGCCGGGGCATGGTCCAACTTAACGCCGTCGCTTTGGTATTTACCGCGGGCGCCGTCGTTTTCGTTGTCGCGGCGATCTTGCTGATCGCCGGCCTGCCGGCTGCCGCGGCTGTCATGGATCGCAGCGGTACGATAGAGACGATCGTGCTTTGGCTTCGGTGGCCGCTCATCGCGGTGATGGCCATTGGCGCGCTGGCGATCTTGTATCGCTGGGGCCCAAGCCGTGCCACGGCCAAGTTTCGCTGGATCACGCCGGGAGCCATCGTGGCGACGTTCCTGTGGCTCGCGGGATCGGTGCTGTTCTCATTCTACGTGGAGAACTTTGGAAGCTACAACGAGACGTATGGGTCGTTGGGAGCGGTGGTGGTGCTTCTAATGTGGTTCTTCGTATCCGCCTACTGTGTCTGTCTCGGCGCGGAATTGAACGCGGAACTGGAACATCAAACCCGCCGCGACTCCACGACCGGCACGCCCAGGCCGGCCGGCTCTCGAAATGCGTATGTGGCAGATCACGCAATCGAGCAATCAGCGCCAACAAAGAAACCCAATCAGACCACAGAGGAGTAAGAACCAATGCACAGCATCTTCTACATCATTGGCGTCATCGTCGTCGTGTTGTTCATTCTGTCGTTTCTCGGGCTGGCTTAAAGCAGACTGAGCGGCTCGATTGTACCTGATGCTATTCGGAGCCGTGAGCTACTCCGGAACCCCGTCCGTGAGTCCCTTTGCGCGCCGGAGGCGGCATTGCCGTCTCCGGCGCGCCTATCGACCGCGCAATGCGGAGACGCATTTTGGTTCGGTTCGATAAACTGTTTTCATCGTGGCGGTAGGGCCAATGAAGGCTCAGGACGAACTGACGGCCATCAGTCCCATTCCGGTGAGATAAATCAGGATAATCAGAACACTCTCGAAGCCGACGTTGGCGATGCCGTGCTTCTCTCGACGCAACAGCCCGAGAAGCAGCACCGTCGTCATCAGGATGGAAACGAGGAAAAGCATCGTCTGCTGACCCGTGAAGGCGCCATAGATTGAGCCCTCGCGATACGCTACATCGGAAAACGCGACGAACAAAACGTCGAAGGTGTTGCCGCCGAGGATGCCGCCGACGGCAAGGGTCAGGGCGCCGCGGCGGACCGCCGCGACGGTCACGACAAGCTCCGGCAACGAGGTCACGACCCCGGTGAGAAGAGCGCCGACGACGCCTTCACCGATCTCGGCCCGCGCGGCGATCACGATCCCGGACTTGGCGATGACATATCCGGACACCGCGATTATGGCGCAGAGCACGGCGAACGTCGCGGCGAGAGAGAGGATGGCGCTTCGGTCCCCGGGCGGCTCATCGGGCTCGTCGACCTGCGTTTCCGATGTCTTGCGCGGCCCCCACATCTTCCCTTCTCCGGTCTGCGACGCCAATCGCAGGCCGAACAGATACGCAACAATCAGCAAAGGGGTACAGGGGTTTACACTCCAGACGGTCACCTGCGGCGCCGCATGGGCGATCAGCGGCAGCGACAGCAGCACGATGAGCATGGTTCCGTGAACGAGATTGACCGCCGACGCGGCGGCATGCTCCAGGTTGGCCCGTCGATAGGCGAAATCGGCGACGGCGATGAACAACGTCTGGACCGCGATCCCGCCGGCGGCGTTGCTGATGGCGAGCTCCGGGTGGCCGGTGCCGGCGGCGGTGACCGACGTGACGATCCCCGGCAACGAGGTGCTGGCGCCGAGAAGCACGGCGCCGGTAGCGGCCTCGCCGAACCCCGTTACATCGGCGAGGCGATCCGCCACCGCCGACATGCGAATTCCGGCAAAGACAACGGCGATGCCGGCGATTGCAAAAGCCGCAACCACCCACCACGTCGACAGCGCCGTGAAATCAATCATCGTGCCCCGTCCGTGCCGTCCGGTCGTCGTTGTTCGCCGCCGGACCCTCGCCAGCGCGCTCCTCGCTCCGTCGTTCCTCGGCTTCGATGTCGCGCTGGCGTTCGACGGCTTCGCGACGATCCTCCGCGCCCGCGAAGTCGGCGCGCCGCCGATCGATATGCTTTAACGTCGAGGACCGGCCGTACAGCAGCATCACATCACCTTCGTGCACTTCGGTGTCGCCATGGGGCGCTCCCAGGAACTCGCCGCCAGAACGGGCAATACCGAGCACCAGCACTCCCTCATCTGGCAATTTCAGCCTCTTCAGCGTCTCGCCGGCCAGCCCGTCGCCCGCCTTCACCTTTAAGCTCCTTGACGCCGTATTCGCCCGCCAGATGGAGTAGGTCCAGCATAGTCGCGGGTATCGATAGAAGTATACTGCTTCAGCGTCCAGACGATGGCTCTCGACATCCAGTTGTCGATCCAGTCGCTTCTCGCCGCGCAGCCGCAGCGCCACCAGACCCAGCATGAGAGCCCCCAGGCGGGGCCACCCTTCCGTTGTATTCTCGACGCCGACAAAAGACAAGACCAGCGCCGATGCCGCCGTTACGAAGCCGGCGTTGCGCAGCAGGATCAGAAAGCTGATGATTTCGCGGCGCGCCGGATGACTGACCACCTGCTCCGACTCGGCGGTCGTAAAACCGGTGCCGGTCCAGGCCGAGCGGGCCTGAAAGCGCGCCACCTCCCGGGACATGCCCGTCAGTGTCAGGGCGACGGCGGCGACCCGGACGACGATCAACGAGAGGAACAAAATAAAAACCAGCGACGCAATCGCCACCATGCCAAGCAACTCCGAAATCGGTTATCCTGCCAACACATCGACCGACAGGGTTCCGACGTCCCCGGCCACGCTCGAGCGCGGGCGGTGCATGCAGAACCGACGGCCATCCCGTGTTGTAAAGCGCGCGGACGCGCCCCGTGCAGGGGCCGCGGTTCGGCGTTGGAGGAGCGGAGCGCCATCCATGACAGAGTTCAAACGCGATAGATCCGGACCAGATCGATTTGTCCGGCGCGCGTCTCGCCCGGAAGTGCGCACGCGTGCACGCCCGCCGCGCGACCCGCGACGAACAGGTCGCTTCCGAGATGCGGGACGGGTTCCAGGAAACCGAGAACGCCGCCAAACCGGGCGACTACGTGGTGGAAAACCCGGGCGGCGAGGACTATGTGGTCCAGGGCGAGGAATTTCGAAAGCGCTATCGTCCGACCGGGAGCCGGATGTCTACGAACCGGTCTCGCCGCCGGTGAAGGTCGTCGAGCTCCAGGAGAATGTCCGCTTCCAGGCTCCCTGGGGGGAGGAGATGCGGATCCGGGCCGGCGGCGTGCTGGTGATCAAGGACTCCGGCGACATTTACGGCATCCAGCGCGAAGAATTCCAGGACACATACGAATACATCGACTGAAGCGGCCGCATCGGCCGGATCGCAAATCCGTTGATGCGCGCCCGGCCGCAAGCGGGTTATGCTGTCCCGCACGGGAGCGCGACGATGGACGTGGCTTGCCGGAGGCTCAACCACGGGAACTAGGTCATGCGCGCACGCATCTGGAAAATCGTCGAAACCGTTCGCCAGAGCTACTGGTCCATCCCCTTGTGCATGGCGATCGGCGCCATCGTCATGTCGGTCGTCATGGTCGCCCTGGATCGTCTCGAGGGAGTAACAAACTGGCTCAGTCAGGTCCCCTGGCTCTACGCCAACCAGCCCACGGGCGCCCGCGCCCAGTTGCAGACGATCGCCGGATCGATGATCACCGTTGCCGGCGTCACGTTCTCCATCACCATCGCCGCGGTGGCGAACGCTTCGGCCCAGTTCGGGCCGCGTCTCATGAGCAATTTCATGAACGATCGCGGCAATCAGATCACTTTTGGCACGTTCGTGGCCACCTTCCTGTATTGCCTGCTGGTCCTGAGGACGGTTCGCGGCAGTAACGGCGCCGAAGAGGACTTTATCTTTGTTCCGGATCTCGCGGTCCACGGCGGTCTCGTGATGGCGCTCGCCAGTCTCGGCGTGCTGATTTACTTCATTCATCACATACCCGAGAGCATTCACATCTCGCAGATGATCGCGGGTGTCGGGCGGAAGCTGGCGGCACGCATCGACGTGCTCTACCCGTCGCAACTTGGACACCCCACCCCCGGCGATGGTCACGGCCCCGACGGCGAAAGCGTCGTGGCCGCGGCGGTCGAGGCCAGCCTGCCGCTGGAAGACATCATCGCGGTCAATGCGGACACGGGCGGATACGTGCAGCACCAGGAGCGGGAGCAGCTCATGGGCATTGCGCAGAAAAACGACCTCGTCTTGTGGATTCTCAAGCACCCCGGCGACTTTGCCGCGCCCGGAACCCCGCTCGTCATGGCCAAACCGGCCGGAATGGTGAGCGATCGGGTCCGCGGCGAAATCCGCGCCGCCTTTATTGTCGGGAACCGGCGCACCGCCTCGCAGGACGCGCTGTTCCTGGTCAACCAACTGGTGGAAGTCGCGGCGCGGGCCTTATCGCCGGGGGTGAACGACCCGTTCACCGCGACAACCTGCATCGACTGGCTGACCGCCGCGCTCGGGCACCTGGCGGGCCGCGCCATCCCGAACCCCCATCGCTACGATGATGAGGGCAATCTGAGGATTGTCGCCCCCGAGGTGGATTTCGATGATTTCGCCGAAGCCATGTTCGGACAGCTCCGGCCCGTACGTACAAGCCGACCGCAATGCCGCCCTGCACGCGTTGCGCCGGATGTTTGGGCTGCTGGGCCAATTGCAAACGGAAGCACAGCGCGCCACCGTGCGGCGGCACTGCGACGCCCTCAGGGCCGGCTGCGCCGCCGATCTGCCGCATCGCGCGGATCGCGACGCCATCGATCGACTGTTCAACGAAGCCGCGGCGCGATGGGGCACCTGGCCGACGGCGGACGGAACTCCATCGCTCGATGCACAACCGTCCGATCAGATCGCCTCGACCTGATCGAACGGTTCTCTCGTGCGCGGGGTCGTTTCCCGGCCGCCTCAGGCCATCGCCGTTCCCTTTTTCGGTCCCATGAAGAACCACAATATCAACCCGAGGACAGGCAACAGCAGTATGACCACGACCCAAAGCACTTTCGCTCCCGTGGACGCCCCGCTGCCGATGACGTTGATGATTGCCCAGATATCCAGCACGAGGATGATCAGGCCGATGATCCCGCCGACTTCAATACCCATTGGTGTCTCCTCTTTTGCGTTCCGGCGCGCGCGGCGGCGGACCTAACACCCGGCCCGGTCGCAAAACCGCTCGCGCGTTGTCCATCGCCTAACGCGCGAACGCCGCAATGGTTCCTCCGCCGCTCGACATTTGCCGCCTGTCCCCGGTAAGCCGCCCGGTCTGAACCAACGACGCCGCCGAATGGAACCAAAGCCGCCGCCGTCGCGTTGTATGGCGCAACAGGCGGACGGCTCGGCGTCGCGGATGCTCGTTCGTGTTTGTTCCGGACATCGTGGGGTAATGGGCTCAATGCTGGAAAATTGGTTGCAGTCGTCGTTGACCGAACAGATGAAGCAATTCGTCCGGGATCTTTGGGACGCGCTGCCGCAGATCATCGTGGCTCTCGTGATTCTGCTGCTCACCTGGCTGCTCGTCAGAATGATGCGGGCGCTCGTGTCGCGTATCTCACACTCGACGCGCATGCGCCGTTCGCTCACCGAGGTCCTGCAGATGATCGTTGGCGCCACGACCTGGATCGTTGGCATTCTGATCGCCACGGTCATCGTCTTTCCGAGCATGACGCCGGCAAAGATGTTGACCGCGCTCGGTCTCGGCTCCGTCGCCATCGGGTTCGCGTTCAAGGACGTGTTCGAGAATTTCCTTGCCGGCATCCTGATCCTTTTTCGCGAGCCGTTCCAGCTTGGCGACTATATCGAATGCTCCGGCATCGATGGCCAGGTGGAAGAGATCACCATCCGCGACACCCACATTCGCCAGACCGATGGCCAGCGCGTGGTCATGCCGAACGCGCTGCTTTTCAAGGAGCCGGTGACCGTGCGCACCGACAAGGATTTGCGCCGCACCACCATCATCTGCGGCGTCGCTTATGGCGAAGACGTGGACCAGGCGCGCGATGTCATCACCGACGCGGTCAAGCGGGTCGACACCGTCCGCGACGACGTACGCGACGTGCAGATCTTCGCTCAGGCGTTCAATTCGTCGTCGATCGATTTCGAAGTGACCTGGTGGACGGGATCGCGGCCCATCGACATCCGCGTCTCCCGCGACCAAGTGGTCGCGGCGGTAAAACGCGCCCTCGATGACGCCGGGATCGAGATCCCATTCCCTTACCGGACATTGACGTTCAAGGGCCCTCCTCCCGAGGGCCTCGGAGCGCCCGGCTACGCGGACGGCAACGGGGAAGGGCACGGCGCCGCGGCCGAGCAACGGAAAGCGGCATCATAGGAGCGGAATCACGAAGAGGGGGCAGACGGGAGATGAGCGATGGATCACGACCGCGAGCAAAGCATCCGCGAGCTGGCCTACAGCATCTGGCTATCGGCGGATCGGCCGTACTGGGTGGCGCTCGATTATTGGCTGATGGCCGAAAAAATGGTCATCGAACTGATGATCGCGGCGAACGGCGGCATCGCGGGCATCCATCCATCGACCAAGATCGTCAACGCCGAAAGCGATCGGTTCGACGCCAACCGGCGCGCACGCGATCGGGCGCCTCTTGATTTGTCCGCTTGATTGATTTTTTCGCTGTGGCGTCAATTTTCGAGGAACCGGACCCGGTCTCGATGTGTTGATAGGAAACATGTCTAATTTTCGGCGAAGGAGAACCAGACGATGAATTGGGATGAAATCAAGGGAAACTGGAAACAGGTTAAGGGCCAGGCCCGCCAAAAATGGGGCAAGCTCACCGATGACGATCTGGAGGTGGCCGAAGGCCATCGCGAGGAGCTGGTCGGGCGGGTGCAGGAGCGTTATGGCGTTGCCCGGGACGAAGCCGAGAAGCAGGTTTCCGAATGGGAACGCGGCCTATAGAGGCGGCGCTAAACCCGTTCGATTAAGCAACCGAGTTTTTGTCGGTAATCGGTGGGCACTCGAGCCCATTAAAAACGCTCGGGTGCCGCGCCGCGAATGGCGGAAGGCCGAATTTTGCGCGGCGGCGACCGGCATACGAAATAGGCAACCCGGGAGAAATGGCTCATGCAGAAAATTCTATCTCACTCCGCGTTGGCTCTCCTGCTGCTCGCGTCGTTCGGCATCGCCGCGTGTAACACCGCGGAGGGCGTTGGTGAGGACGTTCAGTCCACCGGCAGCGCGATCGAAAATACCGCGGAAGACGTCAAGCAGAAAATGTGAGTTCGGCCGTCCGATCAGATCAGGTCAGTTCAGTCTGCCTGGACCGTGCCGACGAACAGTATCACGGAGATTTGTTATGACAGACGACCGCAAGAACCAGGGCGAAGGAAATCGAGACGCGGCCAAGGAGTACAACAAGGACACGCGTGAATTCATCGACGAAGAGAACGTCGAGGCGAAAGCCGAAGAAGCCCGAAAAGCCGTGGAGAACGATGATCAGGGTGATCTACGGAAAGCGGAAGAGAAAGGCAAGAGCGAAGCCCGCAAGTAGGGTATTGCACCGTTCGCCTCTACAGCAATGTCCGGTGAAGCGGAATTATCTGAATGAATGCCTTGGTCTAGTTTCTAGGGATTGGAAAACCATTAGTGGATCGTCGGCGCGCCGCTTGATAAGCGGCGCGCTCTGCTTATTTCCGCGGGATGCAATGAATGTCTAAGCCAACTGCGCGGTGGATTCGAAGAACAGCGCCTGGCTAATGGCGGCCTTGACGGTCTCGGATTGGAACGGTTTGGCTATCAGGAACGTCGGTTCGGGGCGCTCGCCGGTCAGTAGGCGTTCCGGGAAGGCGGTAATAAAAATTACCGGAACCTCGAAGCTTTCGAGAATATCCTTCACCGCGTCAATTCCCGACGAGCCATCGGCGAGTTGAATGTCGGCGAGAACCAGGCCCGGACGTTTGCCCCTAGCGACCTTAACGGCCTCGTCGCGCGTATCGGCGATGCCCGCGACCGCATGGCCAAGGCCCTCGACAATGTGCTCTAAATCCATCGCGATTATCGATTCGTCCTCGATGATCAGAACGCTGGTGGCCGTCTGCCGATCGATCTCATCGATGGCGGCGGATAGGAGATCGGCGATCTGGTCGCGGGGCAGGCCGAGGATTTGGGCTGCTTGATCGTTGGAAAAGCCTTCCATTACGGTCAGCAGAAGCGCTTGGCGGCTTTTCGGCGTCAGCGTCGACAGCCGCCTCTTCGCCATGGCCTCGCGTCGCTCCATGATGTCCGGCGCCTCGGGAACCTCGATGGTCGCCGTCGACCAGACCACGTGAAAGGTACGATAGAGCGCGACGCGGGGCGGAATGCCCCTGGAAAAATCTTCGGGACTGGCAAGTATCGCCTCGAGGGCGGCTCCCACGAACGCGTCGCCGCTGGCCTGACTGCCGGCGAGCGCCCGGGCATATCTGCGAAGCAGCGGAATATGCGGCGCGATTTCCTGTGCAAGCGACATTTCTCTCGATCCTCCCTCCTGAATCCTTCGGGCCGTTTTAACACCGATCACGCAATAAGGATGCATGTGATCGTTGGTATTATTGCAAGGATGTAGACGCGAGCGTGTATATTCTCAACGTCAAAATAGTTTCGCGCCGTCAGGAACACAACGCTCTGCCACGCGTTTTACTATTCTTGAAAGCGTAATGCCACGGCGATGCAGGGTGAGCGAGTTCAAGATGACCAATCGGGATAAACAAAAGCGCATGAAACAATCCGCCAATACAAAGCAGGATCCGGACACAGGCGATCCGCGTTCGCTGGCCCCTGAAGGCGACGACGAGAAGGAGACGTGGATCGGCCAGCAGCTTCGGACGGTGTATGACAAGACATTGCAAGAACCCATTCCGCAACGTTTCCTCGAATTACTCGATGCAATCGACAAAAAGGATTCGAAGCCCAAATGACGGAACCCGCGGGCACCCAATTTCGCGATCAGATCGTGGAGTGTTTGCCCAATTTGCGGGCGTTCGCGCGGAGCATCGCGATCGACGCCGCCCGCGCCGACGATCTCGTTCAGGACACCATCGTGAAGGCGCTGGCGAACGTGGACAAATTTCAGCCGGGAACGAACGTGGTCGCTTGGTTATTCACCATCCTCCGCAATCACTATTACACCGAATTGCGCAATCGCCGGCGGGAAGTGGAGGACGGTGACGGTGTGCACGCCGCCAGGCTGGTCAGTTTGCCGCGGCAAATCAGCAATCTGGAAATGGGCGATTTTCAGAAGGCGCTGGCGCGTTGCCGGACGAGCAGCGCGAGGCGTTGGTGTTGGTGGGTGGATCCGGGTTTTCCTATGAAGAAGCCGCCGATATATGCGGGTGTGCCGTTGGCACCATCAAGAGCAGGGTCAATCGGGCACGCGTGCGGCTCAATGAGGTACTGGATCCCGAGGCCGTGGAGCGCCTGGCGGGTCAGGAGAGACGCGGACCGGCCTTTTCTGAAGGGAGCGAAGATAGGCGGGGTCGCCGTTGACCGGCATCGCCCGAGTGGCGGTTTGTGCGCTCGCTCAGGGTCAAGGCGGTCCTTCTTCTGGCGTTCGCGATGCTGCCGGCGGGTGTTCTCGCCTGTCTGCAGGCACTGTCGAACTATCGGCAACTCGACACCCTCGCCGACGAGACCGATGCTGCAGGCGGCGGTGCTGTCGACGCAGGAAGAAGAGAACGTCGTCATCAATGCCCGGCGCGTGCTTACGACGCTGGCGGTCCTTCCGGAAATCGCCTGCTCCCCGGCCGGAAGTTGCGAGCGACCCTGCCGCCGTTCGCGTCGACATCGGATTCCTACGGTTCATTGGCGGTAATCGACGAGCGCGGCGATATCGTGTGCAGTTCTCCGCCGACCCGGTTCCCGTCAACGTATTCGGACCGGCCGTGGTTTCAAGTCCGTCATGCACGCGGCGACTTTACCGTGACAGGCGGTGCCAGGGACTTGGCGCCCGGCGCCGGATCATGGCGGCGAGCCTGCCGCTGGTCGATGGCGGCGGGGACGATCACCGGCGCGCTGTTCCTTGCCATCGAGACGCAGTGGCTGAAGGATCTACTGGTCGAGAGCGGCATTGCCCGAAGTGGCCCATTTGGCGCTGGTCGATGTCGCCGGCAATGTCATCGCCAGCGATCCTCCGCAATCGACCGCGCCCGGCTGGCTGCCGGACCAGGGGTTCCTCCGCGCCAGCGTCGCCGGCGGCGCCAAGGCGCTGCGAACGTTCCGACAAGGCGTAAGCGCCCGCGTCATCGCCGTAGCGCCGCTGCTGCGCAACGATCTTTATGTAGTTGTCGGCGGCCCGCCGGGCTCGGCGGCGGCGAGGGTTCGGTTGGCGCCTCGCTGGCGCCATCGGGTTTCCGATGATCATGTGGCTGATCGCCCTGGTCGTTGCCTGGTTCGCCGTGGATCGACTGGTCGTGCGTCCGATCCTGCGGCTGGAACGAACGGCGGCGGCGTTCGCGGCCGGGAAACAATCGGTTCGCGCGTCCGGGCTCGATGACATGCCCGACGAAATCGCGCCAGTTGGGCCAGACGATGAACTTCATGGCGGACGGTTTGGCGAACCGCGAGACGGACCTGGAACGCGCCGTCGACGAGCAGAAGACGCTTCTGAAGGAGCTACATCATCGGGTCAAGAACAACCTGCAGGTGATCACCAGCCTCCTCAACCTTCAGATCCACCGTGCCACGGAACCACGCGAGCGGCACGCGTTGCGGGCGACGCAGGACAGGATTTACGCCCTCGCCAAGGTGCATGATTCGTTGAGCCGGGTATCCGGCGACAGCATGATTCACCTTGATGAAACGATCACCCAAATCACCGATCATCTGACACGCGCCGGCGGCTCGCTCGACAAACCGGTCAGCGTCCATTTCGATCTGGATCCGGTAAAAACCAATTCGAAAAGCGCCGTCCCCATCGCCTTGCTGGTGACCGAAGCCGTTTCCAGCGCCCTCAATGTGTCGAACGGCGGCGCCGGTCCCGATAATTTTCCGATAATCTTTGGGTCTCGCTCAAACTGGCCGACGACGAGATCGCGGCCCTCACGGTCGAGAGCGACGGGCCGGTCGCCCCGGCCGGCGGCGACAATCTGAGCGCAAAGCTGGCCGCCGGTTTCGTCAAGCAGTTGGGAGGCCATTCCACGCTCGAGACGGAAAATGGATACCGTCTGCGGGTCACCATCCCCCATCGTTGCTGATCCGGCGTAAATGCGGAACCCGGCCGGCCTGACGAGCGCGCCTTACGAATGTCTGGCCGCCGCGAGGGCCGCCAGGGTCGACAGCACCGATTGATCGTCGAAAGGCTTGCGAAGCACGGGTGTCTCGGCGAATACCGGCAAGGGCGAGCCGCCCGCCTCGAAACCGGTGGAGAACGCGAAGGGGACGCCGTCATCACTGAGCTTTTGGGCCACCGGCGTCACCAATTCGCCATGCAGATCGATATCGAGAAGCGCGACATCCACCTGTCCACGCTCGGCAAGCTCCAGTGCGTCCGATACCGTCGAAGCAGGACCGATCACACTATGTCCGGCGTCTATCAGGATGCATTCCAGATCCATCGCGATGAGCGCCGTGTCCTCCACCACCAGCACCTTGAGCGGCGACGAAATGGCGCCTGTCGCCACCGTTTCGCGCCGCGACCACGACATGGTGTCCGTCGGCGCCTCGGCCACCAGGCTTTTGGCGGGCGCCTTCAGAGAAACCCGCACTCCCTCCGGATCGAACCCCGTGATCAAGGTTCCCCGCAGTTCCGTCGAGGCGTACTGCTCAATGATCTTCAAGCCGAAGCCACGACATAACGGCGGTGACACGGATGGGCCCCCCTCCTCCACCCACGAAAACACCAGCGATTTCTCGCCGTCCATGCCCGTCAGCCTCCAGTCGATGGAAACGCTGCCCGCTTCGCGCGATAGCGCGCCGTATTTTGCCGCGTTGGTGGCCAGTTCGTGAATCATCAGACAGAAACCCAATGCCGCGTTGGGCGTCAGCCAGATCGCCGGCCCGTCCATGCGGAACCGATCCAGGTCGTGGGGACGAAGCACATCGGCGAGGAGGTCGGCGAAGGCGGCACCCCGCCACTGGCTCCGCATGAGCAGGTCATGGGCACTGGCCATGGCTTGAATGCGCCGGTTGACGGAGCGGACGAATTCATGCTTCGGCGTTGGTTCGGCGGCGCCGTGGGTGATGATGGACTGGATGATCGCGAGCGTGTTCTTGACCCGGTGGTTGAGCTCGCTCACGACAACGCGCCAGTCGCTCCTCGGCCTTCTTGCGCGAAGTGATATCCTCGATAACGGATATGAAATGTTCGGGTTCGCCGGACGATGTCCGCCGCAGCGATACCGTCAAATTGACCCACGTCAGCGAACCGT
The DNA here is from genome assembly GCA_963786305.1 of uncultured Alphaproteobacteria bacterium. Classification (GTDB taxonomy): domain Bacteria; phylum Pseudomonadota; class Alphaproteobacteria; order Rhodospirillales; family Defluviicoccaceae; genus CAKZLS01. Next base: position 463,212 of record CAWAYL010000014.1, on the reverse strand, counting down.
CGGCGCGGACGTAGCGCTTTTCCATGGCGTAGGAGTGGATCTCGCCGGCAAGCAGCCGCGCCGCGTTGTCCACATCCTTGTCCACGTCGTCGGGATGGGTGATGTCCTGGAAGGTCTTGCCGAGCAGCGCCGTCCGGGAATAGCCGGCAATTTCGCACAAGCGGTCGTTGACGCGCAGCCACTGCGCCATCGAGCGCCGACGTGGGCCATACCGACGGCCGATTGCTCGAAGGTCTCGCGAAACAGCGATTCGCTCTCCGCCAGCGCCGCCTCGGCCGCCTTGCGTTCGGTCACATCGACGCCCGACGGCACCAGGCTGATCACCCGCCCCTGGTCGTCATGCAGCGGCGCGAGCTGAAAATCGATTGTGATCAGTCGGCCGCCGGCGACGCGCAGCGGCACGTCGTAGCGCACGGTCTCACCCTCCGCGCACGCGCTTCATGGCATCCGTGAGCTGGGCCTGGACGTCGGCGGAATGGGCCCACCAGTACGTCTGTTCCAACGGCTTGCCGAGAACGTCCTCCGGCTGCAGCCCGGCGATACTGAGCGCCTTCCTGTTGGCCTCGATCAGCCGGCCGTCGACATCCAGCAGACCGGCGAGCGCCCCGATTCCGTCGAGAATCCGCCTTACCCGGTTGACGTAGGCGCGATCGAGCGCCTCCAGGCGCCTCTCCTCGGTGACCTCGTGGACCACCACGGCGACCGCTCCGGCGCCGCCGTCGGCTTCGGAAATCGGATAGTAGCTTTCCATCCAAACCCTTTCGACGCCCGGCTGCTTCGCCGTTTCACCGACAAGCTCGTAATCGAGGATGGGCTCGCCACTCTCGAGCACACGACGGAGCACGGGCTCCACCGTGTCGGCCAGATCCGGCAAGACGTCGCGGATAGCGCGCCCGATGTGTTCCTCGACCGGCTTGCCGTTCATTTCGGCCAGGCGATTATTGATGCGGCGGAAGCGAAGCTCGCGGTCGATGAGGGTGAGCCCTACCGGCGCCCTTTCGTAGATCAGATCCAGTTCACGGCTATCGTTATCGTGGCGGACGGTCAGAGCTTCCATTTCGCGGTTGAGCCGCCAGCATTCCATCTCGCTCATGGCGCAGGCGGCGAGGTCCTTGAGAGCGCCGCGAGTCGCCAGATCGGCCAGCGGACGCGGCTTGGTATCCATCACGCACAGCACGCCAATGGCGAGACCGTCGGGTGTTTTTAGCGGAGTGCCGGCATAAAACCGCACGCCGGGCGAGCCCGTCACCAGCGCCGAAATTCGCACGGGCTCGATGGCGCCCGCATCGGCGAGCCAAAGAATGTCGCCTTGTTGGATGGTTTGATCGAAAAGCGAGCTCGCGCGCGGGCATTCCGCGCACTCGAAACCATGCCGGGCAACAAATCGGACACGATCGGTCTCGACGAAGCAGAGCGCGGCGAACGCCGTGTCGACCACCTGTGCGGCGAGTCGCGCGAAGCGGTTGAGGATATCGCCGGGCTCCGGGTCGACGAAGTCGAACCGTTCAAGCGCCGCCAGCCTCCGGCTTTCGTGTCGATGACCCGCGGTGTCGTATTTCGGGTCCCCCGGTTCAATCACCACATGGCCCTCCTGGGGGTCTGGATCCAACATATGGAGCCCATTCGTTCAATCCAGGCCACAAATCTCGAAGTCGATCATACTCCCCGCCGCAGCGAACACGAAATCATTCCTCGAGCAGAAGGACCGAGCGCGTTTAACATAATTCCAGGATACAGCAAACCTCATTGAAACCACCGGCGTCGAGGCGCTAGCGGCAATCATCCCGCGCGGCTGAGGCGGCCGTGAGCCGATCGGACGAGCATGTCTGGACGTCGCACTCGTGGTGCCGGCTAGAACTGGATGAATTGACGTGGAGGCGGTACTGGGCAGTCGATTGCCTGATGATTCACCAGAGGATTTCTACTGTGCATGGGGTTGTTTTCGATAAAGTGAAACACCCCTCCCCCCTCTGCCGCGTGCGAGTTCGTCGCGGCGCTGCCGGTGCCCATACGCGGCATCGAGACCCCTATCCGGAGATCACTTCCCTTCCTTGGCGATCAGCCAGCGGTAAATCCCGATCAGGTTGATCGCGGTCAGCACGATGTTCTGCGTAATCAGACTTGGCATATCCTCCAGATACCCGGCGAGTATCCAGGCAACGGAGGATAGGGTGAAGATGATGAACCCGATCCCGGTCACCAGCCGGCCGAAGTTGCCGGCCACGGCGATGGCGGCAATGACGCCATTGGCGGTCGCGAACCAGCGGATGAGCTCTTCGGTGATCATCGGTCTTCCAATCTCCGGGGATTGCCGCGAACCCGGGGTCGGATAAGGGCTTTGGAATCACCACCCGGGCTCCCGCGCCGCGGCGCGGGAGCCCGGGCGAAGCTCCATCGGTCGCCTGGCGTTAATTTTTGCTGGCGCCGGGCGCCGCACCCTTGCTGTCGGTCGTCGAACCCGGCTTCGAGCCGGGGCTGACGCCGCCGGCGATCGTGTCCGCGTCGTGATGGACAACCCCGCCCGCACCGACCGGTCGACTCGGTTTCCTCGAATGGCGGCGGCGACACCGGCACGGGCTTGACCGCCGCGGGCTTGAGCGGATCGTTGTTGTCCGCATTGACTTGTTCGGACACGGAACGCGTGTGCGGCGCCGACGATGACGCGGTTTCCTCAGATTGCCTTGGCCCCGACCTGACCCTTTCCGCGGTCTCCCGCGCTTTGTCGCGGGCATCGGCGGCCTGCTGCCGCACGTTGTCGCTAGCATGGCCGGCGCGTTCTCCAGCTTTCGCCGCCGCACCGTCCATTCGCTCCTTCGTATCCGAAGCGGTGCGCGACCCCTCGGCAAATACGCTCTCGGCGGTGTCGCGAACGGCCTCGCCCATTTGCTGGGAGCCGTCTTTCACGGCATCCGCCGCCCGCGAGACCATGGTTCTGCCCCGGTCGGTTCGCGCGAAAATAGCGGCCGCGATGACCGCGCCGACGCCGGCCACCGCCACGCCCGTCAAGATCGGCCGGCGTTGTACGAAATTGCCGGCCGCGGCCGTTCGCTCGCTTATTTGCTGCCCGGCCCGATGTGCAGAATCCGATGCCCGTCGGTAGGCCATGTCGGCGCTATCGGCGACGCGTTCGCGAACCCGCTCGCCGCGCTCGCGGACGCGTTCACCGCGTTCGCGTGCCCATTCGCCGCGGTCCCGGGCCCATTCCCGCGCCTCGCGAACCCGCGTCCCGCCGCTGTCGCCCGGATCGGCGACGGGATCGTGGACGGTTCGGCTGGGGTCGCCGCGATACGAGGAATACTCCATCTCCGGGTCGTCGCGCCGCTCTGACAAGAGCAGCCATCCGATGCCGATGCCCACCAAGGCCGCCGGAATAGGATTTTCGCGTATGGTGTCACCGAAATTGCGCGCGAACCTCACCGCGCCGTCGCGCGCGGGCGCAACCGCCTGGCCGACTTGGTGCAGCATCTCGTCCGGCGACAACCGCTGTTCCAGCGCCTCCAGATTGCTTTCGATATCGGCGCGTGTTTTCTCCGTCTCCCGCATCATCTCGTCCGGAGATCGTGTGTCGTTGGTCGTCATGGCGTCGTCTCCTTATCCATTGTCCTGTGGCACGCCAGCCGTGGGCCCAGCGCTCGCGCGAACCTCTGGTTTCGCGTGACCAGGAGACCTGGCCTCGGGATCCGCGTATCCAGGAGACCTGGAAGGGTCGCCCGCACCAGCGAGCACGCGCGTTACAATGAACCCGAGGGCGAAGGCGCCGCCGAAAAACAGGGCGGGACGGTTTCGCGCGAAGGTTTCCACCTCCGAGATCGCGCGGCCGACGTCCTGGCCATGGACGCGGCTCGCCAGGTCGTTCATTTCGGTCGCCGCCTTGTGAACCAGGTTGGCCGCTCCGGTGCGGCCGCGATCGGTCAATGTGTTTTGCGCGCTGACCAGCGCATCCGAGACGTCTCCCAGGTAGTCGGAGGCGAAATCGCGGCGCTCGGCGGCAAACGTTTGAGCGTTTTCACGGGCGTTGTCGACGGCCCGCTCGCCTTCGGCACGAATACGATCTCGCGCGTCCGCGGCAACGGCCTTGGCCGTTTCGGCCGCGTCGCGCGCGGTTGGTGATGTCGTCATGATCAAGTCCTCCCAATGGAAGCAAGTTGCCTCGACAACGCGCGGCGGCCCCGAAAAGTTCCACCCCATGGCCACGGATGTCGGCGAGATCGGCACAGGATCCGCTCGTACCCCATGGCGCTGGAACTTTCGCCGCGCCATGGCGTTGAATCGCAGGCGCGGATCTCGGCGGAGGCAGGCGCGGCCATTTCACCGCAGCGGAGGAAACTCATGACGGTACGTCTGAGCGTTGTACTTGGAACAGTCGGATTGCTGGTTCTGGCCGGTTGCGAAAGCAAATATGAAGAGCCCGACACCACCGGTATCCCCGAGAAAACTCCCGTCGGAGCCGACGGTGGCTTGGGTTCGCCCGGCGTGCCCGGCGCGGAAGTCCGCGTCGGTGACACGGATCGTGGCGACGCGGACGGGGTGATCGGAAGCGACCTCGGGTACCCCGTTCAGGACGAACGCGCGGCCGAGAGCAAGGGATACTGAGCGTCTTGCGCGGGGCGGAGGTACCAAAAAAAACGAAACGAGCCCTGCAATGGATCCAATGGACCCTAACGCCACTGGCGGATCCGCATCCGCCTCGGTCAAGTTGGTTCACTAATCCGCATTGCTCCGAGACACCCGGCGCCGCGCCAAACCCGTGACAAATACCGCGGCTTGGCCAATCACGAGCGGTGCAAGGCTGCCGATGGCCACCACGACCCATCCTTGCGCGCTCGGTACCGTCACGTGCAGCAGTGACGCCATGAACGGAACGTAGGTCGCCACCAGCAGCAACCCGCCGCAAATGGCGAGAGCGCCCCATACGAAGGGATTGCGGGTGATGTCGTTGTTGATCAACCCGGAGCCTACCGAGCGCATGTTGAAGACGTGCCACAGGCGCGCGAAGCCATACGTGAGGAAGGAAATGGTGACGGACTCGCGCTCGTCCAACCCCATGACCACGAGCGCATAGGCAAACGCGCCCAGTACCGACGCGGCGATGATCGCGCCGAATCCGGTAACCGCCAACCAATGGCGCCGGGCGAGAATGGGCTCCTTGGAGTCGCGCGGTGCACGGTCCATGACGCTGGCATCGCCTTTGCCGACGCCGATGGCAAGGGCGGGAAAGACGTCCAGCAGAAGGTTCAGAAACAGGATCTGCAAGGGCAGGAGGGGGAGCGGCGCATTGATCAGGGCCGCCGCCGTGATGGCGATAATCTGCCCGAGATTGCCGGATAACAGAAAGACGATGAATTTGCGAATATTGTCGAAGATGGACCGGCCCTGCTCAATGGCCATGACGATGGTTTCGAAGGCGTCGTCCTTGAGCACGATGTCGCTGGTTTCGCGGGCGACCTCGGTTCCGCGCTGACCCATGGCGATCCCGATATCGGCTTTCTTGAGCGCCGGCGCGTCGTTGACGCCGTCGCCGGTCATGCCGACGATGGCGCCGTCGTTCTGATAGACATCGACCAGGGCCAGCTTCTGTTCGGGCGAAACCCGCGCGAACACCGACGTCTTCAGGATCTCTTCGCGGCGGGCGGCGTCGGCCTCGGCGACGTGGCCGAGGTCGCGGCCACGCAGGACCCTGGGCTGCTTGTCCTCGACGATGCCGATGGCGTGGGCGATGTTGGCGGCCGTCGCCGGCTGATCGCCGGTCACCATGACGACGCCGATGCCGGCGTGGCGGCAAGCGGCGATGGCATCGGGGATGCTTTCGCGCGGCGGATCGTAGAGGCCGACCAGTCCAAGCAGCGACAAACCCTCGTAAGGCTTTTCGGAAACGTCTCCGGCCGTCTTTTCTGCGACGGCAAGAACGCGGAGACCGTCGCCCGCCATGTCCTGGTTGCGTTGAAGCCACTGCTCGCGGGCTTGCGTCGTCCAAATCCGAGCCGTCGCCGTTCGCGCCGGCGACGCGGGCACAGGCGCCGAGCACGGCCTCCGGCGCGCCCTTGACGAACACGCGGTAACCGTTGTCGTCGCGGTGGAATGTCGCCATCATCTTGGTGGCCGTATCGAAGCTCTCCTCGCGTTCCTCGGGCAGCGTCTCGAGCAGATGGTCGCGATCCAGTCCGGCGGCGGTGCCGCCAGCAACCAGCGCCACCTCGGTGGGATCGCCGCTCCAGGCCTGATTCACCCCGCCGACGTCGCCGCCGTCTTCCGCCCTGTCCACATTGTTGCAAAGAATGCCCACCCGCAGGACCGCTTCGAGGTCGGAGCGCCCGTCCAGCGAAATAGATTGCCCGCCGGCGCGAAATATCGCGGCGTCGCTCTCCCGGACCACGTCGATATCGCCGGCCGGCAGTGCCACCCGGCGCATGACCATGCTGTTTTCCGTGAGCGTGCCGGTCTTGTCGGTGAAGATGACCGTCGTCGCGCCCAGCGTTTCCACGGCCGACAGCTTCTTGACCAGTGCATTGCGCCGCGCCATGCGCCACATGCCGCGGCCGAGCGCCACGGTGGAGACGATGGGCAGTCCTTCCGGAACGGCGGCGATGGCGAGAACGATGGCGGTCTCGATCATCAGGAACAATTCCTTGCCGGCGAGGATGCCGGCCCCGGCCACCACCACGCCAACGGCGATCACCACGTAGATCAGTTTCTGGCCGAGCCGCTCCAGACGCCGCTCCAGCGGCGTCGCCTCGTCTTCCGCCCCCTCCACCAGCGCCGAAATCCGGCCGATTTCGGTATCCATGCCGGTGGCGACAACGACGCCCTTGCCCCCGCCCCGCGACACCGAAGTGCCGCTGAACACCATATTGGATCGGTCCGCCAGCGGCGGATCGTCCTCGTCGATGGGATCCGTGATCTTGTCCACCGGCACCGATTCACCGGTCAGGGCGGATTTGTTGGCCTGAAGATTTTCGGTGGCGAGCAGCCGCAGATCGGCGGGCACCACCTCGCCCTCCGTTAACACCACGATATCGCCGGGGACAAGTTCTTCCGCCGGCACCTCGCGCGCCTCTCCGCCCCGGCGGACCACGGCGTTGACCTGGCCGATGCGGCGCAGCGCCTCCATCGACTGCAAGGCCTTGTATTCGGTGATGAAGCCGATGGCGGCGTTGATCACCAGCGCCGCGGCAATGGCGATACCCTCGACGAATTGGCCGAAGGCGGCGGCGGTGACAGCGGCGACCAGCAGCAGGATGACGACGAGGCTGGTGAATTGTTCGTAGAGAATACGCTGCCACGATTTCTGTTCGGACTCGCGTAGGCGGTTCGGGCCATATTCCGCGATGCGTGATTGGGCCTCGGCTTCCGTCAGGCCGTCTTCGGCGGAGACGTCCAGCCCATCGATAACGTCGGCGGCCGGCAGCGCATATGCCGGTTTGGTCATCCGTTTTCCCCTGTCGTTCATGGATTTCACAGCCGAAGCTACGGGGGCCGATTGTCCATGAAGCGTCCGCACCCTGTCAAGCCAGCCGCCAAAGGCAGCGTCCGCACCCTGTCAAGCCAGCCGCCAAATGGCGGCGACCGCCCGCGGCCGGCCGATCATTCCACCTCGAGTTTTGCTGGCAACCCTTTTCCCTTCCGATTAAGGGTAATGCTCTGCGCCGTAACCGTTTCCCGGCACCCGCGAACCTCCGTCCCTGGCCCGCCCGGGCCGGCGGGAAACCCGACGACCAGGATCTGAGTTGTGCCCGTCAAAGCGAATTTCCGACCCTCTGGATTGTTTACAGAATTTCATAGAAGGAGTGCCCGCATGCCCTGCAGCTTTCGCACGGTAGCCCTCGCCCTCGCATTTGTCTTACCGCTTTGCCTGTCGAGCGTCTCGTCGGCACAGGTCGCCCCACAATCGGTTGACTCGCCGGACACGGCGGCGTCCGTGGAAGACCTGGAAGCTCTGAGCAAAACGCTGCAGGATCCGGAGCAACGCAAGCAATTGATTTCGCGGATCGATGCCCTCATCGCCGCCCAACAGGAAGCGCCGGAAGCGGCGAAAGCCGATAGCGTGGGCGCACGGGTGATCGCCGCGTTGACGGCCACGGCGGGGGCACTGGGGAAACCGCTTCGCGCCCTGCCCGAGTGGCTTGCCGAAGGTCCTGAATGGATCGACGAGGCAGCGGCGGCCGTCGCCGATCCCGAGACGCGGCAGCAACTTCTCGATCTTGCGCTGCGGGTGGCCATCGTTCTGTTCGCCGGCCTGATCGCCGAATTCGCGGCGCGCGCATTGCTGTCGATGCCGCGTCGCCGGCTGGAGCGTGGACCCTCCGGTTCGTGGGCAAAACGCGTCTTGTTTCTGTTCGGGCGAACGGTTCTCGACCTCTTGCCGCTCGCTGTCTTCGCGCTCGCCACGTATGGCGCCCTCACCGTCGTCGATACGTCGCGCACCTTCGACATCGTGGCGGTAAGCTGGCTCAACGCCTACGTCATCTTCCGGTCGATCGTTGCGCTGGGGCGGGCTCTGACCGCGCCAGCCGCGCCCTCCCTGCGGCTCGTTTCGTGGAGCGACGATGCGTCGGCAACCGTATTGACCTGGGTGCGCCGCTTTGCCGCGGTCGCCGTTTTCGGGTACTTCGCGACCGAGGCCGCCGCCCTGCTGGGATTGGATGATGGCGCCGTGAAAATCCTCGGTCTTTTCATCGGCCTGACGCTGACCATCATGGCTATTACGTTCATCTTCCGAACCCGGCGCCCGGTCGAGCGATGGATTCGCTCGGCAAGGATCCGACGGTTCGGCCGACGACGAAGCCGCCGGCGAATCCGGGTGGATGGCCCAGATCGCCACCCTGTGGCCGGTGGTGGCCATCGCCTACGTCCTCGGCGTGTTCGTGGTCTGGCTGCTCGACGTGGAGGACGCATTCTCGTTCGTCGCGCGCGCGAGCATCCTGTCGCTGCTGATCCTGGTTGTCGTTTTCGCGTTGCTGCCGCGGCTCGATCCCGCCCATTTGCGCGATTGGATCAACACGAAAGTGCTGGCCGGCGGGCATCCGCGGCTGCACGATCATCTGGCCCGATCGGCGCCGCTGGTTTCCTGGGTGCTGCGGGCGGCGGTATCGGTCGTCGCGGTGCTGCTGGTCCTGGAAGCCTGGGACGTCGATGTATTCGGGTGGATCAACCAGCCGGTGGGACAGGAGTTCGTCGGCAGCCTGATGAACATCGCGGTCATTCTGGTGGCCGCCGCCGTCGTCTGGCAATTGGCGACGCTCGCCATCGAGCATTATCTCGCACCCAGGGGCGCCGATGGCTCGGTCATCGAGCGCAGCGCCCGCGCCCGCACGCTTTTGCCGCTGTTTCGCCGCGTCGTCTTCATCGCTCTCAGCGTCGTGGTGACGCTGATGATCCTGGCGGAGGTGGGGATCAGCATCGGCCCGCTGCTGGCCAGCGCCGGCGTCATCGGACTGGCCGTGGGCTTTGGCGCGCAGAAGCTGGTGCAGGACGTCATCACCGGCGGCTTCATTCTGTTCGAGGACGCGATCGCGGTCGGCGACGTGGTCAACGTGGCGGGCACCGGCGGTCTGGTGGAAAGCATTTCCATCCGCACGATCCGGCTGCGCGATCTCGGCGGCAACCTGCACACGATACCGTTCAGCGCCGTCGAGACGGTCACCAACATGACCAAGGACTTCTCGTATTATCTGCTGGACGTGGGCATCGCCTATCGCGAGGACACCGACCAAGTGACGGAAGTCATCAAAGACATCGTCGAGGAAATGCGCGCCGAGCCCGAATTCGCGTCGAAGATCCTGGAGCCGCTCGACGTGCTGGGCGTGGACCAGTTCGCCGACTCCGCGGTCATCATCAAGGCCCGCATCAAGACCCGGCCGATCCAGCAGTGGAGCGTCGGACGCGCCTTCAACCGGCGCATGAAGCGGCGCTTCGACGAGTTGGGCATCGAGATCCCGTTCCCGCATCAGACGATCTACTTCGGCGTGGACAAGGATGGAAGCGCCCCTCCGGCTTGGGTCAAATCCATCGGTGGCGATGATCAGGCGGCGGCCGACGGCAACCAAACCGGCCGGTGGCCGAGCGCGCAGACGGTGTCGCCAGGCAAGGCATGAGCGAGGCCAGCCGCCGCTTTTTCCAAGCGCCGACACCGCGGTGTCCGCACCCTGTCGTAAGTTAATGCCCGGCCAGGATTTTGACCGCATTGTGCAGCGATCACGATTGACCAGGGAGACAGGAATGCAAATGCAACTTCGCGGAACGTTCATGGCCTGGGCGGCCCTCGCGTTCGCCGCCACGGGATGGGGCAACACCGCCACCGCCGGCGTGGCCGAACCCTACAACATCATCGAGGCCGCGCGCGCCACCGTCGAGGATCTCGACGGGGGCCACTACCGGACGGAGTTTCGGGCCAACATCCGGCGGGCGGACGCGGTGGTCGTCCTTCCCAGTGTGCCGGAATCGGGCGAAAAGGGCCGGCCGGCCGTTGTCGTGGTCCATGACGGCGGCCGCGGCGCGTGGAGCGATCCCGCGTTCTATCGGGTGCGCGCGACGGGTGGCGAGGATGCGGTAACGGACGGCCGCGTGATCCTCATGGTCATGAACATGGATGCGGTCCGTCCGATCATCGAGGGATCGGCGTCGCTCGGCGGGCCGGACGGGTTGAGCGTCGAATCCGTAACAACCAGTATCGAGCCCAGCGTGCAAATCAATGCGACCGCCGATGTCCTGGCCTTCGTCGATGTGCAAAGAGGAATGATCGGCCCTTCGTCGTTCGATGGCTGGAAGCTGACGGCCGATCAATCGCTGAACCGCCGCTTTTATACCGAGGACGCCACTTCGGAAATAATCCTGTCGCGCGGTACCTCCAGGACACCCGGCGTCGAGCGGCTAGTTGGCGGGTTGCGTATCGCCTGCGGCATCGACAAATCGCTGCCTTGAAGCGGAACGAAGTTGGTTTCGATCGAATCCCAAAGGGGGGGGGATCTAGCGCATTTATCGAAAACAACCCCATGCACAGTAGCTATGCCCGGGTAAAGCACCGAGAGCCGGCGTGGCGGCACGCGTCTCGCCGGCTCGACCCCCTGCCCTCACATCAGCTTGGCCCTCACATCTGCTTGACCGTGGTTTCGCGCGGCCAGTAACGCAGCGAGCGGCAGCGCTCGATGAACTGTTTCGGTCCGGCACCGTCGCTCATCTTCATGAACCCGTCGTCGAGATCCGCGGGAACACCGGCTTTCACGAACAGGACCGATGCCGCGGGAACGTAGGCGATGAATTTACGATGGGCAAACGCGTCGGCGACGAAGTCACGGGCGGTGGCCTCCCCGGTCAGTTCCTCGGCGCCGTCCGGAGACGGCAAGATGGCAACGGCGTCGAACAGGACCGAGGGACCGCCGTCGATCTTGTGGTCGGCCTCGATCCACGAACCGTCGCTCGCCTTCACGCCCGCGACCGCCAGGGCGACAAACTCGATCATCGCTCCCTCGGCTTCGACCGCCTTGCGAAATCCGCCGATCATGTCCGCGTCGCAGCCGTTGGTGACGAGCACGCCGAGCTTCCGACCGCGGAAGGTGCCGGGACAGTTGCCGACGATGCTGAGCGCCGGCGACGGCGGCAGATCAGTGCGTGTCGGCATGGCGGCTTCGGCGGCATCGGGCATCTCCTCGAGCCCCAGGCCAGCGGCGACCTTGGCGGCCAGGTCCTCATGGATATTGCGAAGGTGGGACACCACACGAGCGCGGATGGCGGGCATCTCCACCTTGCTCAATTCGAAGGTCAGCGCCGCCGCCATATGCATTTGCTCCACCTCCGTCTGGCTTACGAAGAACTGGCGGGCCTGGCTGTAATGATCCGCGAAGGTCTCGGAGCGGACCCGCTCCTTCTGCCCGGACACGTTCGCCGGCACGGTGCGGAAACCGATTTCCGGTGACTCGCGCGGGCCTCCGTCGTCGCCCCAGGAGTTGGGTTCGTAGTTCGCCCGGCCCGATGGATTGGTCATCGCCATGTGGCCATCTTGCTGGAAGTGATGGAACGGGCATTTCGGCGCATTGATCGGAATGTGGGTAAAGTTGGGACCGCCGAGGCGCTTCAACTGAGTGTCGAGATACGAGAAATTGCGTCCCTGCAATAAAGGATCGTCGGAGAAATCCACCCCCGGCACGATGTTCTGGGTACAGAACGCCACCTGCTCCGTCTCCGCGAAGAAGTTGTCGACGGTACGGTCGAGGACGAGCCGGCCGACGGGGCGGACGGGAATCTGCTCTTCGGGGATGATCTTGGTGGCGTCTAGCACGTCGAATTCGAAGCGCTCCGCGAACGCCTCGTCGAAAACCTGAAAGCCGAGCTCCCATTCCGCGCCGTCGCCGCTCTCGATGGCATCCCACAGGTCGCGGCGATGAAAATCGGGATCGGCGCCGTTGAGCTTGAGGGCTTCGTTCCACACCACCGACTGGACACCCAATTTCGGCTTCCAGTGGAACTTGACGAAATGCGACTTGCCCTCGGCGTTGACCAGTCGGAACGTGTGCACGCCGAAGCCTTCCATGAACCGGAACGAGCGCGGGATGGCGCGGTCCGACATGATCCACATCACCATGTGCATGCTTTCGGGCATCAGCGAGATGAAATCCCAGAAGTTGTCGTGCGCGGTCTGCGCCTGCGGAAAGCCGCGGTCAGGCGCTACCTTGGCGGCGTGAATGAGATCGGGAAACTTGATGGCGTCCTGGATGAAGAATACGGGGATATTGTTGCCGACGATGTCCCAGTTTCCCTGTTTCGTGTAAAGCTTGACGGCAAAGCCCCGGACATCGCGGGCCAGGTCCGCCGAGCCCTTGTTGCCGGCGACCGTGGAGAACCGGACGAATGCCGGGGTCTTCTCGCCGGCGCGCGCGAATATGTCCGCCTTGGTGATGTCCGCCAGCGGCTCGTAGTTTTCGAAATATCCGTGTGCTCCATAGCCCCGGGCATGAACGACGCGCTCGGGAATGCGCTCATGGTCGAAATGAAAGATTTTTTCGCGGAAGTGGAAATCCTCCAGCAGCGTCGGACCCCGCGTTCCCGCCTTCAGGGAATTCTGATCGTCCGAAACCGGGATACCCTGCTGGGTCGTCATGACGGTGCCGTCGGACCCCGCGGTCTGGTGAAGCTCTCCGCCGGATCCGATTTTCGAGTTGGCTTTGGTGCGGGCATCGTCTGACATTCCGGGCCTCCTGAATACATGATATGAGACGAATTCGACCGTTCCCGGAACAAACCGGTGCCGGTTTGGTTTTCTCTAGGGAAACGCTGCCGGCTATGGTTAGTTCCACTGATTCTCCTCCTGGCCTCCGGCATGTTTCCCTCCCCTGATATAATCCGGAGGGCGGCGTGGACCGATCCGGGGCAGACCCTCGTCCCATCGATGCTAGCGGAGAACGCATGAACACGCGCGACAAGGGATCCGATACCAATCATAAGCTGACCGACAGCGAGCGCGCCGATGTCAAGGAACGCGTGCGGCCACGGGTTCCGATGCTCTACGAGATCATCAGAAAAGAAGGCGAAGCCGAGCTAATACGGCCGGCCTCCGGGTTGTGGTGGTCGGGCGTCGCGGCCGGCCTGTGCATCGGCTTTTCGATGGTGGCCGAAGGATTGCTGCGGGCTCACTTGCCAGACGCGGGATGGCGCCCATTGGTGGACAACTTCGGCTATTCCGTCGGATTCCTCATCGTCGTTCTCGGACGCCAGCAGTTGTTCACGGAAAACACCATCACCGCCGTTCTTCCGGTGATGGCGGAAAAATCTCTGACAAACCTCTGGTGCATGCTCCGCCTGTGGGGTGTCGTGTTCGCCGCCAATATGGTGGGAGCGTTCCTATTCGCTGCCTTCTGCAGCCAGCAGGGCCTGTTTTCGCCGGCGGCGGAAACCGCGTTCACCGAGATCGCTCGACATTTGGTGGACATAGAACCGCTCGACAAGTTTGGGCGTGGAATCATCGCCGGCTGGCTGATCGCCGTGATGGTGTGGATCATACCGAACTGCAAGGGCGGCGAATTTCTCGTGATTGTCGTGATCACCTACCTCATCGCGCTCGGCGACTTCACCCACGTCATTGCCGGGTCGGTGGAAGCCTTCTGGCTGACCCTCAACGGCGATCTGGCGCCGCTTGAGATGGTTGTCGGCTTTGTCCTGCCCACATTTTTCGGCAACGTGGTGGGTGGCAGTTTGCTGTTCGCGATGATCTCCTACGCCCAGGTCCAAGACGAAATTTGAACGGCGGGCAGCCGCCGGCTCGGAAAGGTGTAGAGACGCGACGGGGCAACCAAAGGCCACCCGCGTGCGTGCCATCGGTGACCGATGGCTCCCAGTCACAAAGGTGCAGATATGGAAATACTGTACATTCTCCTCGTGATTTTGGTGGTCACCCGCATTGGCGCCGAGATCGCTCAGCGATCCGGTCAGGCGGCGCTCGTCGGCGAATTGATCGCGGGCGTCGTGCTCGGTGTCGTCGCGGGGCAGTTTTCCGGCGCGCTTCCGGTATTGGCCGAGTTGAACGACAACGAGGTGTTCCAGGCCATCACCGACCTCGGCATTTTCTTTCTCATGCTGCTCGCCGGCATCGAACTGCAACCGCGGGAGCTGGCGGAGAGTTCCAAGGGATCTCTGGCAGTCGCCATCGCCGGCACCGCCATCCCCATGGCGATGGGCATGGGGATGGGCTGGTACTTCCTGCCGGAGTCCGATCTTAAGGGTGCGCGGACCCTCTTTCTCGGCGTGGCGCTCGCGGTAACGGCCATTCCGGTGGCCGTAAAGGTGCTGATGGATCTCGGTCAGCTTGAAACGAGCGCCGGGCGCATGATCGTCTCGGCGGCGGTGATCGATGACGTGTTGAGCCTTTTGTTGCTGGCCGTTCTGACCAGCGTTATCCGGACCGGATCCCTGCCGGACATCGCGACACTGGGCTGGTTGAGCGGTCAGATCGCCGCCTTCTTCGTGATTACCCTCGCCATCGGTCACTACGGGTTCCCCTGGGCCGGGAAATGGCTCAAGCGTGCCCACGTCGAAGAGCTGGAATTCACCGCCCTTCTCATCGCCGCCCTTGGGTTCGCCATGCTGGCCGAAGCGCTCGGCCTCCACTTCATCATGGGCGCGTTTGTCGCCGGACTGTTCTTCAGCCGGCGTACGCCGGATCCCGAGACCTTCGACGGCGTCAAGACCAAGGTATCGGGAATCACCAGCGGTTTTCTCGCGCCGGTGTTCTTCGCCTCAATCGGGCTGCACCTCAGCTTTGCGGCGTTTGTCGAAATACCGGTCTTCCTCTTGCTGATTGTCGTCGTCGCCATCGCCGGCAAGGTGCTTGGTGCCGGCATTACGGCACGCCTGGTGGGGATGAGTACACGCAATGCCCTGGCCGTCGGGGTGGGCATGAGCGGCCGGGGCGCCGTCGAACTGGTGGTGGCCGACGTTGCCCTGCGAGCGGGCCTGTTCACCATGGCTCAGCCTTCGCCGGTGGTCGATAGCCTGTTCTCCTCCGTCGTCGTCATGGCGATCGTTACGACGCTGCTCATGCCGATCGGCCTCAGGTGGGTTCTTTCGCGGGGCGACCGCGCGCCGCAATGATCACCGGCCCTTTTGCGGCGCTTTCCAGCCGTTTATCTCAAGTTAATGCACGTCCCGAAGCTCGGGAGCACCATGGCTATATTAGAAATTTTCAGGGTCGTGGGCGGCGGCATTTTGACGGAAGGAGGTGGCACCATGAAGCTGGACATGGGTCAAATCGAGCGAATTCGTGAAGAGACGGGCATCGAGCCTATTCCCGAGTTGGAACCGTCCCTTGAGCGTCTTGAAGAGAATTTTGGCGATCACACTTTCTATGTGGATCCGATGGGACTGTACATATGGCAGGCCACGGACCCTTCCGCCGAAACACGAAACGAGGTGATGGCGCTGCGGATCGCGTCATGGGCCGACGACGAGATGTCGGTGTTGCAGGTCCACGAGCCGAAGCCCACGGGACGGGTGATCGCGCTCCACACCATTCACTGAGCGCGGCCGCCGAGCATGGCGGCCCCAGTCAGCTTTGCGGGCGGGAACCAACGCGCATAGTTTCCGCGTCGAGCCGCGCAAAGGACACGGGCGATATAATTTGACGGCGGGCTATGAGGCTTGTCTTGTTTCCGTGAATGTCGGCTGTCGATCACATCGTGCGATCGTCGGTGAACTTTCGCTCCCGGAAGCTCGATGCGCCGCCGCCGCGAAAAGGTCGCGGACGATGGCGGCGAGCCCGCCGGTAGCCATGGCGAGCGGTGGCGCCAGATGAAGGCGCGCGTCAGCCCCGGTTGTGCCATCGCCGGGCGCAACCGTCCGCAGCCGTCGCGGCAAATCTTCGCGCGCATGGGCGCCGGCGCTTAGAAAGCAGGGCACCACGAGCACCGAGGGAAGGCGTGTAAGCGTCGGCCATGCCTCCACCATCGGCGCCTGCTCCAGAAAGACACCGTGGATTTCCGCGGCCGCCGCCCGGGTCCGAAGGCGATCGGCGAGGTCGTGGATGGCGCCGCCGGCGGCGGGATGCCGGGCGTTACCATGGCCGGCAAGGACGACCGCCGTCTCGTCGCCGCGCAGCGCGTTCTCGGCGAGCGCCCGGCGGATCAGGCCGTCGACGACCGCCGCCATGTCCGGGTGGCTGCCCACCGTCGGGTGATGCACGAGCCGGCCGGACCCGTGGGCCGGCAGGCGAGAGCGTACCGCCGACGCCATCTGCCCATCGGCCATGAAAACCGGAACCACATGGACGACCTCGGCGGCGAGCGTGGACAAGGCGGCGGCGGGTGTCGGCCGGCCGCGCAGAACGGCGACGCCGACGTCCAGGCGCTCACTGGTCAGCCGTTCGGCGATGGCAAGCAGCATTGCGTCGGGCCAGCCCCTGGAGCCGTGACCGACCAGCAACAGCCCTTCGCGGCGCAGCCGCGGGTCCCTTGGCCGACGTGTCCGCTGATCGGGCCAAAGTGTCCGTCGCTCTGGCCATCGTCTGGTCGATTCGGTCGGCGCGTTGCCATGGTGCCCCGGAATATCCAGCGGTCCCTCCTTCCCCGAATAAGGCGCTCGACCTCTATAAAGACACTTTAGCTTTTATTCATATCAGTGTACACTAATATCAAAATGAAGTCCAGGCAACGACCGGGCACCGAACCGACGCGGGGAGGATTCAATGCAACGTGGATGCGTATACCTTGTGGGCGCCGGTCCGGGCGATCCGGATCTGTTGACCATCAAGGCGCTTCGGGTGATCCAATCGGCGGATGTGGTGGTCCTCGACCGCCTCGTCAGCCAGCCGATCGCGGACCTGATTCCGGTGGGCACGACACAGATCTTCGCCGGCAAGGAAACCGGCCAGCACCAGATCGAACAAGGCAGCATCAACGCCCTGCTGGTGAGCCTGGCGCGGTCCGGTCGGACCGTCGTCCGCCTCAAGGGCGGCGATCCGTTCCTGTTCGGGCGCGGCGGCGAAGAGGCGGCGTTTCTCGCCCGCCATGGGGTCGCCTTCGAGGTCGTGCCCGGCATTACCGCGGCCGCCGGCTG
This sequence comes from uncultured Alphaproteobacteria bacterium, assembly GCA_963786305.1. Taxonomy (GTDB): domain Bacteria; phylum Pseudomonadota; class Alphaproteobacteria; order Rhodospirillales; family Defluviicoccaceae; genus CAKZLS01. The sequence continues at coordinate 445,677 of CAWAYL010000014.1, read as the reverse complement.
CAGCGCCTATGCCGGCATTCCGTTGACCCATCGCGACTGGGCGCGCACGGTCCGCATCATCACCGGCCACACCAAGGACGGCGATGGGCTGGATTATGACTGGCCGACGCTGGTCGACGGCAAGTCCACCTTGGTCATCTACATGGGGCTCGCCAACCTTGGGCGCATCGCATCCGCCCTGATGACCGCCGGCCTGCCCGCCGGCACGCCGGCCGCCGCCATTGAAAATGGCACGACCCGCGCCCAGCGGCGGGTACTCGCCACCGTCGCCACCCTGACCGAGGAGGTCCGCCGCGCCGGTCTGGCTCCGCCCACGCTGATCATCATTGGCCAGGTGGTCGCGCTGGCCGACAGCGTCGATTGGTTCCAGCCGATCGCCGCACCGCCGATGGCGGCGGAGCCCCTCCGGTTGCGGGGGGTCGCCGGGTAAACACCAGAGCATGGCCGAGGCCGTGAACGGTTTGAAATGATACGTGCGCGGAGGATCCTGCCTTTTCTCGGTTGGTTTCCGCTCAGGCGGGAGTGGCTGCAAGCCGACGCCATCGCCGGGCTTACCGTCGCCCTCGTCCTGATCCCGCAGTCCATGGCCAATGCGCTGCTGGCGGGCCTGCCGGCCTATTACGGCCTGTACGCCGCTTTCCTGCCGTGTGCATTGGCGGCGCTCTTCGGGTCCTCCAAACAACTGTCGACGGGACCGGTGGCTTTGGTGTCGTTGCTGACCGCCACATCGCTCTTGCCATTGGCGACGGCGGGAAGCGAGCACTACATCGCGCTGGCGATTGCGTTGACCCTACTGGTCGGCGCGTTCCAGCTTTGCCTCGGCCTGTTCCGGCTGGGCGCGGTGGTGAGTTTTCTCTCGCACCCGGTCATCCTCGGGTTCACCAACGCGGCGGCCATCATCATCGGCCTGTCGCAGCTCTCCAAGATCTTCGGCGTGCCGATGGCGCGGAGCGAGAGCTTCGCGATGGACATCTGGGCCGTGATCCTGCGGATACCGGATACCCACGTGCCGACGCTGATCTTCGGCGCGGTGGCGTTTGCCATCATGGTGAGCTTGAAGCGCTACGCTCCCAAGGTTCCCAACGTGCTGGTCGCCGTCGCGCTGACCACCCTGGCAAGCTGGCTATTGGATTTCGAGGCCATGGGGGGAAAGGTGGTCGGTGTCATTCCGCATGGGCTTCCCGCCATCGCCGTGCCCGCGCTGGATTTCGGCACCATGCGCGAACTGTTGCCCAGCGCCATCGTGATTTCGCTTGTCGGGTTCATGGAGGCCATTTCGATCGCCAAGGCCATGGCCATCAAGACCAAGGACCGGCTCGACCCCAATCAGGAGCTGATCGGCCAGGGGATAGCCAACGTGGTCGGCAGCCTGACCCTATCCTATCCGGTGTCCGGCTCGTTCGTCCGCTCGGCGGTGAACTTCAATGCCGGCGCAAAAACCGGGATATCGTCGCTGGTCACCGCCATCGTGGTGCTGATGACGTTGCTGTTCCTGACGCCGCTGTTCTACCATCTTCCGCAGGCGGTGCTGGCGGCGGTGATCATGATGGCCGTCATCGGCCTGGTCAACCTCAAGGCCATCGTCAACATTTGGCGCGCCAATCGGCATGACAGCCTCGCCGCCCTGGTGACGTTCGTTTCCACCCTTGGTTTCGCGCCGCATCTGGACAAGGGCATCATCGTCGGTGCGGGTCTTGCCATTTTTCTCTTTCTGTTCCGTGTCATGCGGCCGCGGGTCGCCATCCTCGGGCGCTTCAAGGACGGAACGCTGAGGGATATCCGCATTCACCCCAAGCTGCCCACCGACGAGCAGATCATCCTGATCCGCTTCGACGGTCAGCTCTTTTTCGCCAATGTCGCCTATTTCGAGCACATGATCCTCGAGGCCGTCGCCGCCAAATCAACCGCCAAATACATCCTCGTCGTCGGTGACGGCATCAACGAGCTGGACGCGTCCGGCGTGGAAGTCATCCATCAAATGGTCGAGCGGCTCGGGGAAGGCGGCGTCACCATGGTGTTCTCGGGCCTCAAGCGCCAGGTCCAGGAGGTCATGCGGCGCACCGGGCTGTTCATGGAGATCGGCGGCGACGCCAACATCTTCCCGACCGAAGATATGGCGCTGACGTCCATCTACAAGCGGCTCGGCGATCCGAAGAACCGCCCCCTTCTGCTCGAACAGCCGCATCCGGACGGTGAACCGGCGGCCGAGAGATTGGCGTCGGATGGGACAGGCGTCGCCCTCAGCGGGCGATCATGACCGAATTGTAGGCCTCTTTCAGCACCTTCATGGTGACACTGCCCGTAAGCAGCCGTTGCAGGCCCGATACGTCCGAATCAGAAACGACGATCAGCGAATAGTCCGGCCCCGCTTCGACGATCTCCCTCACCGGTTCACCCACCGGCGTCAGGACATCGTGCACCTCGATCCCGAGGCCGGCCAGCATCGCCTTGGCGTCTTCGACATGACGCCGCGCATCGGCTTCCTTCGCTTCGCTGGCGGCGACGGAGATCAGCGACACCGGACACTGGCACCGGTTGGCCAGCACGGCATCGGCGCGAACGACGTTCATCGCCCGTTCGGAGCCATTGGTGCAGATCAGGTGCCCATGCCCCACTTCCAGATCGCGCGCGACCAGGATCGAACACGGCACCTCTTTCACGATCTTCTCGATCATCGAGGCGTTCCACAAGCCGCTCAGAGCGCTGTTCCGCCCGCTGTCGGCGGTACCGAGGATGACCAGGTCGTAGTCGGTGACCTTGGTCTGATCGAGAATGCCGGTGGCGACATCCGGGGCCACCTTGAGCTTGAGAACGACCTCCTTGCCCTCGCCGCTCCGGAAGACGACCTTGTTGTCCCCGACCGGGTCTCCCGCGACCGCCACGTTGTCGGCCTCTTCCGACCAATTCGTCGACATGATTCCGAGATCGATGAGCAGGTCGCGGCCCTTCGCCAGGTACATCGCGCCGGGCACCTCGTCTACCCACGCGAGAAGACTGTCGCCGCGGGGTCTGTCGCGAAGCCGCTCGTAACTCAGGGAGCGATCGATGGACCGTATATACAGAAGCACGATGTCGACATCGATGCCCTTTCCGAGTCTCGCGGCGTAGCGCAACCCGCGAAAGGACTCCTCGGATCCATCGAGACAGACGAGAAACCGATATCGCCTATCGAGGTCGGCGTTGGTGATGCTGCTCACGATCAACCTCCGACATAAACATTCACACCGCGCGTTCATTCCGCCAAACGTATTAGCATATCCTTATAGGATAGACAATCACGATGGCGACGCGTCGAACACCTCCGCGAGCAGGCCGCCAAGCGACGCCGCCGTCGGCTGGTCGACGTCCAGAATGGTGAACCGCCGGCCCTCGCGGATGCGCAACCGGGCGAGGGTGAGGCCGCTGCGGAAATGGAGGGCCTGAACGAGGATCTCCTTGCCCCAAGGGGCATCGATCTTGCCGAGGTCGGTCACCTCGGCTTCGCCGGTTTCATCCATCACGATTTCCTTATGTTTTCGGGCCAACGGCAACGGTCTCATTAATATTAAAAGTGATTATCACTCAGTTTAAGTCAATGACAATCGTTATCAAATAATAAAAAGAATTAACCTTTACTTTTCCGAAATAAAATCTTGCCGCACGTATCAGCATCTACTAATATCAGTCGCAAATGGGTCACCCGCCCCCGCTGGGCAGGGAAGACGAAAAAAGCGATAGGGGCTGCCGGTGAATCCGCGGCCGATGTGTTGGGAGACGACGGCATCTAAGCGACCTTTCGGACGCCCGCTCGCCCGCTCGCCCGCCATCGACACCGTGCCGCAGCCCCACCGACACACGGGAGGTGAGCGATCGATGTCGAAGCCCAAGCCTGCTCCGCCCGAGATTGTACGTGATCGGCTTGAAAGCGCGCCGGCGCCCCGCTTTATCCGCGGCCTGGAGCATTGGGCCAAGCGGACGGGCGGCGGCGGCAGCCGGATCCCGGGCGACCCGACCTCCAATGACCCGATCTGCAATGAAATGCACGCGGCCCGGCCGAATGAGCGAAGTCCCGCCCGGGCGTTCAACCTCTAGGGGGAGACGGACCATTCCTACATACGTGAACCCGGACAAGTGCGACGGTTGCAAGGCGCTGGAGCGTCCCGCCTGCATGTACATCTGTCCGATGAACCTGATGCAGCTCAACCCGCAACTCGGCAAGTCCTACAATCACGAGCCCGACCTCTGCTGGGAATGCTATTCCTGCGTGAAGACATGCCCGCAGTCGGCCATCGAGATGCGCGGCGGCGCCGATTACTTTCCGATGGGCGGCAGATTGACGCCCTTGCGGGGGACCGCCGCGATCACCTGGACGGTGCGCTACCGCAACGGCAACATCAAGCGGTTCAAGTTTCCCATCCGCAACACGTCGTGGGGACAGATCGAGCCCCATCCCGACAGAAACCGCCCGCGCGCCAACGACCTCAAGGCTCCGACGCTGTTCGGCGAGGACATCTATCTCGGGGTCGATCGACTACCCACGCCGACCGCCCCGACCCAGCCCCCCAAGAAACAAACACGACGGAGGACATGAACCATGCAACGTCCGGAAACTGAAACGGTGGAATGCGACGTTCTGGTCATCGGCGGCGGCATGGCCGGCTGCGGCGCGTCCTATGAGACGGCGTACTGGGCCAAGCAGCACGGCCTCAAGGCGATTGTCGTCGACAAGGCGGCGATGGAGCGCTCCGGCGCCGTCGCCATGGGGCTGTCCGCGATCAACTGCTACATGGGCATGAAACATGGCGAGAACACCCCCGAGGATTTCGTCCGCTACGTCCGCAACGACCTCATGGGCATCTCGCGCGAGGACCTGGTCTACGACATCGCGCGGCACGTCGACGCCAGCGTCCATATGTTCGAGGAATGGGGCCTGCCGTTCTTCAAGACGCCGGAAGGGCGCTACGTGCGCGAGGGCCGCTGGCAGGTGATGATCCACGGCGAGTCCTACAAGCCCATCGTCGCCGAGGCGGCCAAGGCGGCCATCGGCGAGGAGAACATCTATCAGCGCGTCTTCATCTGCCATCTGTTGAGAGACAAGCGCGATCCCAATCGCATCGCCGGCGCCATCGGCTTCTCCACCCGCGACGCCAAGATCTACGTGTTCAAGGCCCGCGCCGTCGTGTGCGCCTGTGGCGGCGCCACCAACGTCTGGCGGCCGCACGCGGTCGGCGAGGGCCTGGGGCGGATCTGGTATTCGGTGTTCAATACCGGTTCGGTCTACAAGTTGATGATCAACGCCGGCGCCGAGATGACGTCCATGGAGCACCGCCTGGTGCAGACCCGCTTCAAGGACGGCTACGGCCCGGTGGGCATGTGGTTTCTGCTGTTCAAGTCGGTGATCAAGAACGCCTACGGCGAGCGTTACGACCAGACCCGCGACGACGAGCTGCAGAACTGGCTGCCCTACGGCGGCATGATGCCGGTGCCGACGCCGCTCCGTAACCACCAGATGCTGCAGGACATCAAGGCCGGGCGCGGTCCGCACTACATGCGCACCGACGAGGCGCTGCAAAAGATGTACGCCGGCCAGACGGTGGAGAAGGTCCGCCAGATCGAGAGCGAAGCCTGGGAAGACTTCCTCGACATGACCATGTCGCAGGCGCTGCTTTGGGCGTCGCACAACATCGATCCGGCGGAGACGCCGTCGGAGGTCTACCTGACGGAACCCTACCTGATGGGCTCGCACGCCACCGGCTGCGGCGCCTGGGTCAGCGGGCCCGAGGACGTATCGCCCAAGGAATACCAGTGGGGCTACAACCGGATGACCACGGTCAACGGCCTGTTCGCCGCCGGCGACGGGGTCGGCGCCAGCGGCCACAAATTCTCGTCGGGCTCGTTCGCCGAGGGCCGCCTCGCCGGCAAGTCGGCGGTCGCGTACAGCGTCGATCAGGCCGACGCCCCGCAAGTCGACGAGGCCGAGATCGAGGATTTCATGGCGAGGCTGTGGCATCCCGTCGAGCACTTCGAGAAACACCGCGGCTCCTCGACCCGCGAGGATCTCAACCCGAACTACCTGCTGCCCAAGATGGGGTTGATCCGGCTGCAGAAGCTCATGGACGAGTACGTCGGCGGCCCCGGCGCCTACTACATGACCAACGGGCCGCTGCTGGACCGCGGCATGGAGCTGCTGGATGTCTTCAAGGAGGATCTCGGCAACCTCGGGGCGCGCGACCTTCACGATCTGCTCCGGTGCTGGGAGCTTTGGGACCGCACCATGTCCGCCGAGTGCCACATCCAGCACGTCAAGTTCCGCGAGGAAACGCGGTGGCCGGGGTACTACTACAACGCCGACCATCCGAAGCTCGACGACGAGAACTGGAAGTGCTTCGTCAACTCGCGGCGCGATCCGGCCACCGGCCAGTGGGAGATGTCGAAGAAACCCTACATCCCGGTATGTGACTGAGCGCGCGTTGGAAGGAGGCACGGACCCATGGCGAAATCTCAGCATCGCTCGGTCAACCGATCCATCGTCGTCGTCGGCGGCGGCATCGCCGGCATCTCGGCGGCCGTGGAGGCGGCGGAGGCCGGCTACGACGTCACCATCATCGAGCGCAACCCCTACATCGGCGGCCGGGTGGCGCAGCTCAACCGGTATTTCCCGAAGCTGTGCTCGCCGACCTGCGGGCTCGAGATCAACTTCCAGCGGATCAAGAAGAACCCCCGCATCCGCTTTTTGACCATGGCCAAGGTCACCAGCGTCAGCGGCCGGCCCGGCGAGTTCGACGTCGCCGTCATGCAGTATCCGCGCTATGTCAACGACCGGTGCACCACCTGCAACGCCTGCGTCGAGGTGTGTCCGGAGACCCGGCCGGACGCGTACAACCTGGGCCTGGGCACGACCAAGGCAATCTATCTGCCTCACGCCATGGCGTTTCCCATGAAGTACGCGATCGACGACGCGGCGTGCAAGCTGGAGGCGTGCGCCAAGTGCGTCGATGTCTGCCGCTACGACGCCATCGACCTCGCCATGCAGGCCCGCTCGATCCAGCTCAAGGCCGGCGCCGTCATTATGGCCACCGGATGGACGCCGTACGACGCCACGCGCATCGACAACCTCGGTTTCGGACGTCACCCAGACATCGTCACCAACATGATGATGGAGCGCCTCGCCGCCGCCAACGGCCCGACCGGCGGGCGCCTGGTGCGGCCCTCGGACGGCCGCGAGGTCAAGCGCATCGCCTTCGTTCAGTGCGCCGGGTCGCGCGACGCGCTGCACCTCGGCTACTGCTCGGCGATCTGCTGCCTCGCTTCGCTCAAGCAGGCATCGTACGTGATCGAACGCTACCCGGACGCCGAGGTCAGCATCTTCTACATCGATCTCCGCACGCCCGGCGGCTACGACGCCTTCTCGCGCAAGATCCAGGCGTCGGGCAATGTCAACCTGATCAAGGGCAAGGTGGCGAAGATCGTCGACGACGGCGGCGACCTCGTCGTCGAGGCCGAGGACACCCTGGCGATGGCCAAGCGCCGCGTGGCGGTGGACATGGTGGTGCTGGCCACGGGCATGGCGGCGGCGCTCGACAACGGCAAACCGAAAGGCGATATCGCCTTCGACGACGACCATTTCGTGGTCGCCGGCGATACGGCTCCCGGCATTTTCGCCGCCGGCTGCGCCCGCGGCCCGGTGGACGTGGCGACCGCGGTTCAGGACGCGACCGCGGTGACGATGAAGGCGATCGGGGCCATCCAGAACGCGGCAAGGGGATAAGTCCGATGACAAGAAAACTCGGTGTCTACGTCTGTTCGGGTTGCGGCATCGGCGAGTGCGTGAACGCCGACCGCCTGAGCGAAATCGCCAAGGGCGAGTTCGAAGCGTCGATCATCAGGTCGTCGGCGGCATTCTGTCTCGAAGACGCGGAGCAGATCCGCGGTGACGTGGCCAATGAAAAAGTCGACGCGGTGGTGATCGCCGCTTGCTCGCCGCGCGTCAACACCGATGTGTTCGCCTTTCCCGAAGCCACGGTGGAGCGCGTCAACATTCGCGAGCAGGTGGTCTGGTGCCACCCCGCGGGCGATCCCGAAGGCCAGGCCATGGCCGAGGATCATCTGCGCATGGGCATCGCGCGGGCGGCGAAACGGACGCGGCCCGACCCCTACACCGAGGCCAACGAGCGCCGGGTTCTGGTGGTGGGCGGCGGGATGGCGGGGCTGAACGCGGCGCTGGACGCCGCCGACGCCGAGTTCGATGTGGTCCTCGTGGAAAGCGAGTCGCGGCTGGGCGGCGTCGCCGCGCGGCTCCACCTCCAGTATCCGAAGCGCCCGCCCTACGACGCGCCGGAGGAGATCCCCATCAAGGCACTGATCCGCAAGGTCAAGGACAATGACCGGATCCGCGTCCACGCCGGCTCCAGGGTGACGCGGGTGAGCGGCCAGCCGGGCCGCTTCGAGGTCACGGTGGCCCAAACCGGCTCGCCCCTCGAGTTCATCGCCGGCGCCATCGTGCTCGCCACCGGCTGGAAACCGGCCGGCAAGGAACGGGTGCACCGCTACGGCTACGGAGAGGTTCCCGACGTCGTCACCTCGCTCGAGCTCGAGGAGATGGTAGCCAAGGACCGGGTGCGCCGGCCCTCCGACGGCGGCCCGGTGAAGACCGTGGCGTTCATCAACGTCGACGACGCCGCCGACACGGACCAGATCCCGTATTCGGGCAATGTGGAAAGCCTCGTCGCGCTCAAGCAGGCGCGCTACCTGCGCACCGAGGATCCCGAACGTCAGGTCTACCTGGCCTATCGGTATATGCACGCGCCCGGCCAGAACGAATACTTCTACAAGGCAGCCCAGCGCGACCCCGGCATCTTCCTCACCCGCGCCGCCGGACGCTCGGTGAGCACGGCCGACGACGGGCGGATTTCCGTCGAACTCGACAGCACGCTGCTTGGCGGCCGCGTCCGGGTCGCCGTCGACCTGGTGGTCGTCGGCACCGGCATGGAGCCGGCGTCGCCCGAGGTGGAAGGCCTCCATCTGTCCTACCTGCAGGGCGAGGGGCTGCCGGTGAACGGTTTCGGCTACGCCGATTCGAACTACATCTGTTTCCCCTACGAGACCCGGCGCACCGGCATCTATTCGGCGGGCTGCGTGCGCAAGGCGATGGACCTGGCGGAAAGCGCGCGCGACGGATCGGCCGCCGCGCTCAAGGCCATCCAGTGCATCGAACAGTCGTCGGCCGGGGCCGCGGTGCATCCCAGGGTCGGCGATCTCAGCTACCCGCAGATTCTGACCCGGCACTGCACCCAGTGCTGGCGCTGCACCGAGGAGTGCCCGTTTGGCGCGATCGAGATTGACGAGGCGACCCGCACGCCCCGGGTCAACCCCAATCGCTGCCGGCGTTGCGGCACCTGCATGGGCGGCTGCCCGGTCCAGGTGATCTCGTTCGCCGACTACTCGGTGGACATGCTGTCGACGATGGTCCGCGCCGCCTCGCTGCCGGAAGGCGACCCGGCGAACGGCGATGGGGCGGCGCCGCGGATCCTGGTGCTGGCCTGCGAGAACGACGCCTATCCGGCGATCGACATGGCCGGCATCAACCGCGCGACCCTGCCCGGCTCGGTGCGTATCGTTCCGGTGCGCTGCCTCGGCTCGGTCAACCGGGCCGTCGTCTCCGACGCGGTGATCGCCGGCTACGACGCGGTGGCGCTGATGGGATGCAAGTCGGGCGAAGACTACCAGTGCCATTTCATCCACGGCAGCGAGGTTCTGCAGACGCGGATGGACAACATCCGCGAGGTCATGGACCGGATGGCGCTGGACCCCGAGCGCGTGCAGTTCCTGGAAGTGCAAATTTCCGAGGCGGATCGAATCCCGGCCATGTTGAACGAGGTGGTCGAGAAGGCCCGAGCGCTTGGCACCAATCCACTCCGCTACACGCCCGACTGAAGGGGAAGCGCAGACCATGAACATCATGAGCACCACCAGCCCGTCCATCGCCGTGCAGCCGGACCTCGACTTCAAGCGCGCTGTCCTCGGGCTCGATTCCGGCGATCTGACCAACTGCTACCAGTGCGGCACGTGTTCGGTGACGTGCCCGATCTCCACCGACGACGATCCGTTTCCCCGCAAGGAGATGGTGTGGACGCAGTGGGGCCTGAAGGATCGCCTGATGCACGACCCGGCCATCTGGCTGTGCCATCAGTGCCAGCTCTGCTCCACCTATTGCCCGCGCGAGGCCAAACCCGCCAACGTGATGGCGGCGCTCCGGGAATACAGCGTCGCCTTCCACGCCTGGCCGCGCGTCTTCGGCAAGTGGCTGAACGATCCGCGCTACCTGCCGGTGCTGTTCGGCATTCCGGCCGTGCTCTTGCTGGTGGCGCTGGCGATCAACGGGACCCTCACCGATCTGCCGGAAGGCGACATCCTGTTTCGCGCCTTCATCCCCTTCCTCTCCGTGGAGGTCATCTATGTGGCGGCCGTGATCTTCGCCTTCGTCGCCGCCGGGGTCGGCATGACGCGGTACTGGCGCGGCGCGGTGCGCGAGATCGGCGGCCTCGACGGCGCCAAGACATCCAGTATCGGAGCGATCTGGGCGGTGGTTCGCGACATCTTGCTTCATCGCCAGTTCACCAAATGCAACAGCGAGCGGGTCGGCGACCGCCCGACCTACAAAGCCCACCTGCCGCATTCGCACATCGCCGTGTTCTTCGGCTTCGCGGGCCTGTTCATCACCACCACCGGGCTGTTCATCGGCATCTACTGGTTCGACTTTTTCCCGCCCATGTCGCAGACCCATCCGCTGAAGATCCTCGGCAACGTCAGCGGCGCGGCGGTGATCGTCGCGTGCTCGATATTCATGATCCGGCGCTGGGTCGACCAGGAGAAGGCGGGCAAGACCACCTACAACGACTGGCTGTTCGTCAGCGTGCTTTTGTTGGTGGCGGTGACCGGGTTCCTCTGCCAGATCTTTCGCATCGGCGCGCTGCCGGGCGTCGCCTATCCCACCTATTTCATCCACCTGTGCCTGGTGTTCTTCCTGCTCGCGTACTCGCCGTTCTCGAAATTCGCGCACGCCTACTATCGGCCGACGGCGATGCTGCTCGCGCGCTACCGCCAGGCCCGCAACCGGCCGGCCGGATAGCAGGCGATGACCAGCTTGGTGGAACCTCACGGCGGCGGGCAACTCAAGCCGCTGCTGATCCCCGAAGCCGAGCGGGCCGAGGAGCGCAAGCGCGCCGGCACCCTCACCCAGGTACCCATGACCAGCCGCGAGACCTCGGATCTGATCATGCTGGCGATGGGCGCCTATACGCCGCTCGACGGCTTCATGGGGCATGATGACTGGCGCGGCGCCTGCGACGGCATGCGGCTCGCCGACGGCACCTTCTGGCCGATCCCGATCACCCTTTCGTGCGATCGCGACCTCGCCAAAGCCATGCAGCCTGACGAAGAGGTGGCGCTTGTCGACGCCGAGACGGGCGAGATCATGGGCCTGATGGAGGTTACCGATACCTACGCGGCCGACCCCGATTTCGAGTGCGCGCATGTCTATCGCACCACCGATCCGGCGCACCCGGGCGTCGCCAAGGTTCAGGCCCACGCCGCGATCAACCTGGCCGGGCGGGTGCGGGCGCTGAGCGAGGGCGTCTATCCCGGACCGCTACAAGGGCCTGTTCCTGCGCCCGGCCGAGACCCGCGCGTTGTTCGCCGAAAAGGGCTGGTCGCGAGTCGCCGCCTTCCAGACCCGCAACCCCATGCACCGCAGCCACGAGTACCTGGCCAAGGTGGCGGTCGAGGTCTGCGACGGAGTCCTGATCCACCAAGTTCTGGGCGCGCTCAAGCCCGGCGACATCCCGGCCGAGGTGCGCACCCGGGCGATCGACGCGCTGGTGGAAAATTATTTCGTGCCCGGAACCTGCGTGCAGGCGGGCTACCCCATCGAGATGCGCTACGCCGGACCGCGCGAGGCGCTGCTCCATGCGGTTCTTCGCCAGAACTTCGGCTGCTCGCACCTGATCGTCGGGCGCGACCACGCCGGCGTCGGCGACTACTACGGCCCGTTCGACGCCCACCACATCTTCGACACCGTGCCCGAGGACAGCCTGAAGACGCGGCCGCTCAAGATGGACGTGACGTTCCACTGCTATCGCTGCGGCGGCATCGCCACCGGGCGCACCTGCCCGCACGGCGACGAGGATCGTCTGCAGATTTCGGGCACCCGTCTCCGCCAGATGTTGACCAACGGCGGAACCGTCCCGGCCGAGTTCAGCCGACCCGAGGTGCTGGAGGTGCTGCGCGCATACTACGCCGGCCTCCATTGAAGGCGGTCTCCATTGAAGGCGGCGCCGAGGGCAATTCACCGCCTTAATTTGGCCCGACTCCTGACACTCAATAATCACGCCGTTTTATTCGGATATTGAAAATGATTATCATTTATATTTAGAAAACGACAATGATTCGCAAATACTTCGAAGAATTTAACATGATGGTTTCGAAATAAAATGTTGCCGGACGTATCAGGTTATACTAATATCAAACTCAAATGGGTCATCGGCTCACAAGGCGAGGATGACCAATAAAAAAAGAAGGGCTGCCGGTAAATCCGCGGCCGATGTTTTTGGGAGATGACGGCATCAAAGCTCGAAAGTTGAGAGCCGAGAGGATGAAGTTACGGGTGGTCATAGTCGACGTGCAAGTGAGACTTGACGATTTTAGTTAACCGCTCCCCGTAACGTAACACTCACCTTTCGGATGCCGGCACGCCATTCATCGATCGGCTTCGGCAGTCCCATCCAGACATGCGACGGGATGGAAGGTAAGCGTTCGATGTCCAAGCCGATGCCTGCAACGCCTATGCTCGACCAGTTGGAAAGCGGACCGTGGCCGAGTTTCGTGACCGGCCTGAAGCGGTTGGCCGAATCCACGGACAAACCCTACGCACCGATGATGAAGGATCTGCTCGGCCAGCTCGAGCGGTCTTACGAAACACGTACCGGCTATTGGAAGGGCGGCACGGTCGGCGTGCTCGGCTATGGCGCCGGCATCATCGCGCGGTTTTCCGAAATCGCCGACGAGTTCCCGGACTCCGCGGAGTTTCACACGCTGCGCATCATCCCCGCCCCCGGCACCCATTACAGCGCCGAGGCGCTGCGCCAGATCTGCGACGTCTGGGAAAAGTACGGGTCGGGCCTGATCGCCCTGCACGGCCAGACCGGCGACATCATGCTGCAGGGATGCACCACCGACAATGTCCAGCCCTGCTTCGACGAGCTGAACGAGATGGGTTTCGATCTCGGCGGCGCCGGTGCCGGCATCCGGACCTCCATTTCGTGCGTCGGCCACGCCCGTTGCGAGCACTCCTGCTACGACGAGGCCAAGGCCATGCGCCTGATCGTCAACAACTTCCTCGACGACATCCACCGGCCGTCGCTGCCCTATAAGTTCAAGTTTAAGTTCTCCGGCTGCGCCAACGACTGCTCCAACGCGGTTCATCGTTCCGACTTCGCGACCTTCGGGACATGGCGCGACGACATCCAGGTCGACCAGGAAGAATTCAAGGCCTATGTCGAGCGTCTGGGACGCAAATGGATGATCGACAACGTCATCCGGCTCTGCCCCACCGACGCGCTGTCGTTGAACGACGACGACACGCTCGAGATCGACAACGCAAGCTGCGTGCGCTGCATGCACTGCATCAACGTCCTCACCAAGGCCCTGCAGCCCGGCCGCGAGCGCGGCGTCACCATTCTCATCGGCGGCAAGCGGACGCTGAAGATCGGCGATCTCATGGGCACGGTGGTGGTCCCCTTCATGCCGATGAAGACCGAGGAAGATTACCAGAAGCTTCTGGATGTGGCGCAGCGGGTCCTCGATTTCTTCGTCGAAAACGCCCTCGAGCACGAACGCATCGGCGAAATGGTCGAACGCATCGGCCTGGTGAACTTGCTGGAGGGGATCGGCCTCGATCTCGATCCCAACATGATCAGCCACCCGCGCGCCAACTCCTATGTGCGCACCGACGGCTGGGATGAAGAAGTGGCCAAGTGGCGGGAGCGGCAGGCCGCACCCGCCCCGGCGGCGGAATAGCGACGCCGGACCGCGTTGGGAAACTAAAGACAGTAGAGGGAGGAAAAACCGTGGCTCAACCGCGTCGACCCGTCGAATGTGGCGTCCCCGATCCGATGCCGTTCATGCACCCGATACTCAGGCGGAACTACGGGCAGTGGAAATGGCATGACCGGCCTCGCCCCGGCGTCCTGCACCACGTCTCCCATGGCGGCGAGGAAGTGTGGACGGTTCGCGCCGGTACCCAGCGGCAAATGGACGTCTACACCATCCGTACGCTCTGTGAGATCGCGGACAAGCACGCCGACGGCTACCTGCGTTTCACCACGCGCTCCAACGTGGAGTTCATGGTCGGCTCGGCGGAGGCGGTCCAACCCCTGCTCGAGCCCTGGGCGAGCACGGCTTCCCCGTCGGCGGAACCGGCCCCTCGGTGACGATGATCTCGCACACCCAGGGCTGGCTGCATTGCGATATCCCGGCGACCGACGCGTCCGGCGTCGTCAAGTCGCTTGATGGATTCGCTGCATCACGAGTTCACCCACGAAGAAATGCCCAATCAGGTGAAGATCACCACGTCTTGCTGCCAGATCAACTGCGGCGGCCAGGGCGATATCGCCATCAACATCCAGCACACCAAGCCGCCGACCATCAATCACGACCTGGTGGCGCAGGTCTGCGAGCGGCCGGCGGTGGTGGCGCGCTGCCCGACGGCGGCGATCCGCCCGGCGGTGGTCAACGGCAAACCGAGCCTGGAGATCGACGAAAAGAAATGCGTGTGCTGCGGCGCCTGTTTCCCGCCGTGCCCGCCGATGCGGATCAACGATCCGGTCCACAGCAAGCTCGCGGTGTGGGTCGGCGGCAAGCATTCCTCGACGCGCTCAAAGCCGAGCTTTCACAAGCTGGTGGCGGCGGGGCTCCCCAACAATCCGCCGCGCTGGCCGGAAGTCACCGCGGTCGTCCACGACATCCTCGGCGCCTACAAGACCAACGCCCGGCCGTTCGAACGCATGGGCGAATGGATCGCCCGGATCGGCTGGCCGCGGTTCTTCGAGCTGACCGGATTGCCGTTCACCAAGTACCACGTCGACGACTGGCGCCTGGCGCGTCCCAGCCTCAATGCGTCGACGCACGTCTACTTCTGAGGAACCGAGTTCAAGATCGAAGGGGTCAGAACCAATGGACTACGTCATCATGGTCAACGAGGGTCCCTACAATCACCAGGCCGCCAATTCCGCCTATCACTTCGCGACGCATGCCCTCGACAAGGGGCACACGATCCGGCGGATCTTCTTCTATTACGACGGCGTCCTGAACGGGACGAAGTTCTCCGCCCCGCAAGCCGACGACCGCAATATCGTCAAGCGCTGGGCGGCGTTGGCGGAAACCCATGCCGTCGACCTCGCCGTGTGCGTCGCCGCCGGGCTGCGGCGGGGCATTACCGACGATTCCCTGGCCGACGGTTTCCGGATTACCGGTCTCGGTGAATTCATCGAAGCGTGCATCGACGCGGGTCGAACCGTCGTCTTCGGCGACTGAGGAGCGAACTGATGACAACACCCGATGAAGCGCCGGCCGAAGTGGTGGTCAAACGGTTTCTCTACGTCAACCGCAAAGCCCCCCACGGCACGATTTACGCGCTGGAAGAACTCGAGATGGTGCTCATCGCCGCGATGTTCGAGCAGGACGTCCATCTTGCCTTCCTCGACGATGGCGTCTTCCAGATCAAGAAAAACCAGAAGCCGTCCGAGCTGGAATTGAAAGACTTCTCGAAAACCTATCGCGCCCTTGAAGACTACGGCGTCGAGAATGTCTACGTCGAGAAGGAATCCATCGAAGAGCGCGGGCTCACGCCCGACGACTTCATCATTCCGACCACCGTGCTTCGGCGCGACGACATGAGCTCCCTGATGGAGTCCATGGACGTCGTCCTGAGCGCCTGAGGGAGGCAAGGGCGATGCTGCATCTCGTCAACAAATCCCCCTTCGAGCGCACCAACCTGCAGGCCTGCCTCAAACGGGCGGTTCCGGGATCGGCGATCCTGCTGTTCGAGGACGCCGTCTATGCGTCGCTCCGCGGCACCGCCCAGTCCGATCTCGTCGCCGGCGCGGTCAATGCCTACGACTTCTTCGTGCTCGCGCCGGACCTCGCCGCGCGTGGACTCGATACCAGCCAGGTCCTCCAGGGGGTGGAACCCATCGATTACGGCGGCTTCGTCGACCTGACGATCGCCCGGCAAAGCGTCCAATCCTGGCTCTGAAACAGCGATCAAGACCCTGAGCGTGACCGAACGGAAGATGAAAGGAGAAACTCAACATGTACCAATTGAACGGTAAGACCATCGAACACGACGAAGAAGGCTACATCGCCAACCTCGACGACTGGAGTGAGGACCTCGCCAACAAGATCGCCCAGGAAGAAGAGCTCGATATGACGGAAGAGCATTGGGAAGTGATCAAGTTCCTGCGCGATTACTACCAGGAATACCAGATCGCGCCGGCGATCCGGGTGCTGACCAAGGCGGTCGGCAAACGCCTGGGACAAGACAAGGGAAGCAACAAGTATCTGTACGAGTTGTTCCCCTACGGCCCCGCCAAGCAGGCGTGCAAGATCGCCGGCCTGCCGAAACCGACCGGCTGTGTGTGAGATACCGCGAGCGGCTCGCCGAATTCCGCCGGTTTCGGCCGCGGTGGCAGCCGCTCGCAACCCTTTGCTGGCGAACGGGAGAGACCGATGACATTCTTGACCACCGCCGTCTCCATCGCGCTGACGCTTTCCTTCGCCCTTTTCGTGGTCGCGATGGCGGGACGGTTGTGGCGCTACGCGGTCACGCCGTCGCCCTTGCGCATCGCCACCACGCCGGCGCCGCTCACGCGGTTCGGTGTCGTCATGCGGCTCGCGCGGGAAGTGTTTCTGTTCGAAAGCCTGTTCCGGGCGGACAAGGCGTTGTGGGTCTTCTCCATGCTGTTCCATTGGGGGCTGCTGGTGGTGCTGCTCCGCCACCTCCGCTATTTCCTGGCGGTGCCGCCGTTGCCGATCGTCATGCTGCAGCCGGTGGGCAAGCTGGCCGCTATCGCGATGATGGCCGGACTCGCCGGTCTCTTTGTCCGGCGCATCGTTCTTCCCCGGGTCCGCTACGTGACCCGCGCCACCGACATGGCAATCCTGCTTCTCATTTTCGTGCTCGGCGGTACCGGCCTCGTCATGACGTTCTGGATGACACCGGACATCGTCGCGCTCAAGGAGTACCTCGCCGGCCTGTGGCTGTTGCAGTGGACCGGTCTGCCCGGCGAT
This sequence comes from uncultured Alphaproteobacteria bacterium, assembly GCA_963786305.1. GTDB lineage: Bacteria > Pseudomonadota > Alphaproteobacteria > Rhodospirillales > Defluviicoccaceae > CAKZLS01. Next base: position 428,355 of record CAWAYL010000014.1, on the reverse strand, counting down.
CCCCTGCTCGCCGCTCACCTTATGCTGTTCGCGGCTTTGCTCTTGGTGGCCCCGTTTTCCAAGCTGCTGCACGCCGCCGGCATCTTTTTCAGCCCAACCCGCAACCAGCGCGACGATGCGCGCGAGCACCGGCATGTCGCCCCGTGGGCGAAGCCGCTCGACAGCCGCCGCGGTTGATGCAACGGACCTGAAACATGGACACCTTCGCAACCCCACCGCTGACGTCCGACCCGGAAACGGCGGCGCCGCCACGCTTGCTGCCGAACGCCATGGCGGCGTGCCGCTCGTTCGTCGCCCAGCCGGCGCATAACGAGGCCCTCGGTTTTCCCGGCACCTTGGTGGACGATTGGCAGGCGGTGGCCGTGGCCAAGATGGGCGAGCTTTTGGAACGCTACGAGTTCGCTTCGGGTCTTTCTCGATATCTGCGTCAAGTGCGGCGCCTGCGCCGACAAGTGCCATTTCTTCCTCGGCACCGGCGATCCCAAGAACATGCCTGTGGCGCGCCAGGATCTGCTTCGCAGCGTCTATCGGTACTATTTCACCGTCGCGGGCAAAGCGCTCGGCAACTTGGCCGGGGCCCGGCCGCTCGACGAGGACGTCCTCAAGGAGTGGTACACGTACTTCCATCAGTGCTCGCAATGCCGCCGGTGTTCCGTCTTCTGCCCCTACGGCATCGACACCGCCGAGATCTCCATGGCCGCGCGCGAGATCATGGACACCATCGGCATGGGACAGAAGTACTGCAACGAGGTCATCGCCAAGGTTCACAAGGTGGGCAACAACCTCGGCCTCCCCGAACCGGCGCTTGCCAACACCCTCGAAGGTCTCGAAGAGGACGTCCTCGACGATACCGGCGTCGAAGTACGGTTTCCGCTGGACGTGCATGGCGCCGACGTATTGCTGATCACCCCGTCGGCCGATTTCTTCGCCGAGCCCCATGTGGACGGCCTGATCGGTTATGCCAAGGTGTTTCACCAGGCCGGCATGAGCTGGACCCTCAGTTCCCACGCCTCGGAGGCCGGCAACTTCGGCATGTTCATCGGCTCCTACGAGCAGATGCACATCATCGCCAACCGCATCCGCAAGGCCGCCCTCGATCTCGGGGTGAAGCGACTGGTGTTCGGTGAATGCGGGCACGCCTGGCGCGTCGCCTATTCGTTCCTCAACACCTTGGCCGGGCCGTGGGATTTTCTCGATCCGCGCTACCCGGTGCCGCAGCACATCGCCGAGATCACTCTCGATCTTGTCAAAAAAGGCGCCATTACCCTGGACAAGGACGCCAACGCCGACATGACGGTGACGCTCCACAACTCCTGCAACGTGGCGCGCGCCTCGCGTCTCGGCGACCGTCCGGGCGGTCAGTTCACCGTTCCGCGCGACCTGATCCGCGCCTGCGTGCCCACCTTCGTCGACATGCATCCCGACACCATCTGCGACAAGACCTTCTGCTGCGGCGGCGGCGGCGGCCTTCTCACCGACGAACTGATGGAGTTGCGGGTCAAGGGCGCCAAGCCCCGGATGGAGGCCTTGAAGCAGGTGATCGACGAGGAGCAGGTGACTCATATGGTCGCCATGTGCGCCATCTGCAAAAGCCAGTTCACCAAAGTGCTGCCCTATTACGATTACCCCATGGAGATGGTGGTTTCGCTGCATCAGTTGGTCAGCCGGGCGATACGGCTCGGCGGTTCGCCGTAAAGGGAGACGAGACAAGTCGAACGGAAAAGGCCTCCGCGAGCACGGGGCCCAGAGTTGGAAGGACATCGTAGCCATGACCGAAGCTGTAAACCCGGCACCGCAAGCCAGGACCTTCCTCCGGTTCCGCGAAGGGGACAGCCAATACGACTCGCTGCAAGACGACATCTTCAAGGCCAGCAAGTCGTTCAAGTGCCCGACCTACGTCCTCAAGGCGTCGCCGTGCCAAGGTGCCTGTCCGTCGGGCCACGACGTCCGGGGGTGGCTGTCCATCGTCCGCGGCCACGACAGGCCCGCCGATGGCGGGCGCTGGCAGGAATACGCCTTCCAGCGGTTGACGGAGGCCAACCCGTTTCCGGCGATCATGGGCCGCGTCTGCCCGTCGCCCTGCGAGGATGCCTGCAATCGCAACGAGTTGGAGGATCACGTCGGCATCAATTCCATCGAGCATTTCGTCGGCGATTGGGCGCTCGCCGAAGGTCTCGGCTTCCCTCAACCGGTGCATGAGACGGGGAAGGTGGTTGCGGTCGTGGGGGGCGGGCCTTCGGGCCTGTCGGCCGCCTACCATCTCCGCCGGCGGGGTCATGGCGTCGTTCTCTATGACGACCACGAGGCGCTCGGCGGTATGGTCCGCTATGGCATTCCCGGCTACCGGACGCCGAGACATGTACTCGACGGCGAGGTCCAGCGTATTGTCGATATGGGGGTCACCGTTCATTTGAACACGCGGGTGGGACGCGATCTCACCATCGCCGACCTCGAGCGGGATACGGACGCGATCTTCTGGGCGCTCGGCTCGCACCAAGGGCGCACGTTGTCCATTCCCGGCGGCGATGCAACCAATTGCATCACCGGCGTGGATTTTCTGAGAGCGTTCAACGAAGGACGGCTGGAATCGGTGACCGGCCAGGTGGTTGTGATCGGCGGCGGCGACACCTCGCTCGACGTGGCTTCCGTTGCCCGGCGCCTCGGTCATGTCAGCCAGACGCACGAAAAGGACCGTCCCGGCATCGCCGTGATGGGCCAGGTCGCCCACGACGTGGCGACCACGGCCCGGCGCGAGGGCGCGGACGTGGTGCTCACGTCGCTGTTCCCCATCGACCGGATGATGGCGTCCCGCCGAGAGGTCGACGACGCGATCAAGGAAGGTGTCGAGATCCGTGGCGGACTGATGCCGCTCGAGGTAACAAAGGACGACGAGGGCCGCGTGACGGCGCTCAAGGTGTGCGGCTGCACCATGGACGGCATGAACCCTCTGCCCATTACCGGCACCAACGAAGAGCTGCCATGCCAGCTTTTGGTGATCGCCATCGGCCAAAAGGGCGATCTGGGCGATCTGGGCGAGCTGGACAACGGCAACGGTTTCATCTCCACCGACCCGAGGATGTGCGTCGCCGGCCGCCCGGGGCATTTCGCCGGCGGCGACATCCTCCGGCCGCACCTGATGACCTCGGCCATCGGTCACGGCCGGATCGCCGCCGAGAGCATCGACGCCTACCTCAAGGGCATGGAGCCGAAGCGCCGGCCGCGCATCGATACCCTATCGTTCGACTTGGCCGAACGGCTGCGCAAGACCGGGCAGTTGTCGGGAACATGCGAACAGCCGGTGCGCGGGACCGCCACCGCGGATTTCGCCATCCATAATTTCGAGGACCGCTCGGCCCACGAGATCAGCACGCACGAAGAGCTGTTTGTCGGTCATTTTCCCTATGCGCCCCGCCATCGCCGTGTCAGCCGCACGATCGCCCCGGGCGAGGTCGTGGGCGACTTCGAGGAGCGGTTGTATGCGCTGAGCGAGGAGGAGGCCATCGCCGAGGCCGACCGCTGCATGAGCTGCGGCCTCTGTATTCAGTGCAACAACTGCATCAATTTCTGTCCGCAGGGGGCGGTCAGCCGGGTGCCGCGGTCCGACGCGGTCATGGGCCATTACGTTCAGACCGACTACAACCGCTGCATCGGCTGCCACATCTGCCACGACATCTGCCCGACCGGGTACATCAAGATGGGGCTCGGCGAATGATCAGGCGGCCGCTCCCGTTTTGGCGTTGGTGGAAACTGGTCCCGGCCATCGCCGGACTGGCACTGGCGGCGATCGCCATGCTGCTGGTGCCAGGCTTGAGTGAGGGGCGGTCGAACCCGCCCGAACCGGCGGCCGTCGCCAATCCGGTCGCGACGGCGCTGCCCGGGCCGTGCCTGCTGCCGGCGCCCGAGATGCGGCGCCAGCACATGGAAATCCTGTTCGAGGAGAGGACCCAGGCGGTGCGCCACGGCGTCCGCGATCCGGAAGCGAGCCTGACCCGTTGCGTCGCCTGCCACGCCGTCCACGACGACAGCGGCCAGCCGGTTTCGTACGAGGACGAGCGGCACTTCTGCCGCGCGTGTCACATGCGGGTGGCGGTCGCTCCGGATTGCTTTTCCTGCCATCGCTCGACACCGGCGGCGCCGGACCCGGCGGAGGAAAAGCCATGAGCACGACCGAACGCGTCGACAGACGTACCGTCCTCAAGACCGCCGTCGCCGGACTGGCCGCGACCGTGCTGGCGCCGGGACTTCTGCTGGTCGAGTTCGGCCGCGACGCCCATGCGGCGGGACCGGCGGCGGGACCGGCGGTGGGTGGCGGCCGACGCTGGGGTATGCTGATTGATCTTTCGCGCTGCCGGGAAGGCTGCTCGACCTGCGTCGAGGCCTGCAGCCAAGAACATGGCTGGCATGCGGAGAGCCGCGGTGCGAGCGAGCCCCAGTGGATCCGCATCGTCGAGGCCACCGACCCGATCACCGGACAGACGTCGCATGTTCCCTTGATGTGTCAGCATTGCGCCAACCCGCCGTGCGCCGACGTGTGTCCAACCACCGCCACCTTCCGCCGCGACGACGGGATCGTGCTGGTGGACCGCCACCGCTGCATCGGGTGCCGCTATTGCGTGATGGCCTGTCCGTTCGGGGTTCGGTTTTTCCTGGGCGACGCGGTCGAGGACCAGCGCCCCAATTCGCCCCGCGGCAAGGGTACCGCCGAGGGATGCAACATGTGCGTACACCGCGTCGACACCGGCCGGCTGCCGGCGTGCGTCGAAGCGTGCGCGGCCACCAACGGCGCCATGACCTTCGGCGATCTGCATGACCCGAACAGCCCGATCCGCGCGGCGTTGGCCGAAAAGGGCGCAACCCGGCTGCGCCCGGACCTCGCCCTCGCCCAGGGCGTCGGCTACCAGGACCTTTAGGGGAGAAGACCGACCATGGCGGCGATTACCCATGCCCAACTGGAGACTCCGCCGACCCGGCTTTGGCCGGTGCTCGGCGTGATCGCCGCCGTCGTGGTGGCGGGTCTCGCGGCCTTCCTGATCATGGATATCCAGGGCCACCACGTCACCGGCATGACCCAGCGGGTTCCGTGGGGCGTCCCCCACGTTTTCGCCTATTTCCTGATCCTCGCCGCCTCCGGCGCGATCAACGTCGCGGTGCTGGCCGCCGTATTCGGCCGGACCGTCTACAAACCGCTGGAGCCGTTTTCGACCCTGCTCGCCATCGCCCTCCTGATCGGCGGGCTGACCATCCTGGTGCTCGATCTCGGGCGTCCGGACCGCGTGCTGTTGACCATGCAGTACCGCAACAACTGGTCGATTTTCGCGTGGAACACCGTCCTCTATACGGTATTCCTCGCCCTCGCCGCCGCCCATCTCGCGACGTTGCTCAATCGGCGCTACGCCCGGCTCGGCCCGATCACCGGCCATTCGGCGAACGTGTGGCGTTTCGTGCTGACCACCGGCACCGGGCTCGACCTCGGCGTGCTGATCGCCCGCGAGATGTATCACTCGGCGGTGTTCGCGCCGCTGTTCATCGCGTACGCCCTCACCTACGGGCTGGCGGTCCTTCTCGTCCTGCTTCCCGCCGTCGGGTGGCTGGGCGGCAGCCGGCCGGAACCGGAGGTCGAGCAGCGCCTGGGCCGCCTGCTTGCGATCTTCGTCGCGGTGTCGCTCTATCTCACGCTGACGCTCTACGCGTTCACCCTCTATGCCCCCGCCGGACGGGGCCTGGCCCGCTTCGTCTGGTTCGACGGCGGGGTGTACACGGTGCTTCTGTGGGGCGGACAGATCCTCGTCGGCACGGCGGTCGCGTTGCTGTTGATCGCGTTGAAGCGGCCCATCGCCGCCGCCGCCGCCGTCATCGCCGGCGGGCTGGCCACCATCTACGTGTTGATGATCGCGGCGCAGGTCTTTCCGCAGAACATAATGCCGGGCCACATGGTCTCGTCGCCCTACGGCGACGGCATGGTGGCGCGGTACGTTCCCCATTGGCCGGAATGGCTGCTGGGTCTCGGCGGCGTGGCGGTCGCGTTGCTAGTGTTGCTCGCGGGTTGTCTGCTGTTCCGTGTCGTGCCGGCGCGCCGGTCCGGAGCGCGGCGGCCGCTCGGCGCGGAGGGCCCGGCATGACATACGTCCCTCTCGACAAACGGAAGGCAAAGGCGGCGCCCCGGCTGTTCATCTCGGCCGCGCACAAGTCTTCGGGAAAGACCATCGTGTCGCTGGGTCTGTCGGCCGCGTTTCGATCGCTCGGTCTCGCGGTGCAGCCCTACAAGAAGGGTCCCGATTTCATCGATCCCCTGTGGCTGACGGCGGCGACCGGGCGGGCGTGCCGCAATCTCGACTTCAACACCATGAGCCGCGACGAGATCCTCGCGTGCTTCACGGCGCACGCGGCCGGCGCCGATCTCGCCATCGTCGAGGCCAACAAGGGATGCTATGACGGTGTCGCCACCGATGGCCACGATTCCGCGGCCGCGCTCGCCCATCTGTTGGCGGCGCCGGTGCTGTTGGTCATCGATACCGAAGGCATGACCCGCGGCATCGCGCCGCTGCTGCTCGGCTATCGCCAGTTCGATCCGGACCTCGCCATCGCCGGCGTCATTCTCAACAAGGTTTCGGGTCCGCGGCACGAGGCCAAGCTCCGCCGGGCGGTGGAGACCTACACCGATATTCCGGTGCTGGGCGCACTTCATCGCTCTCCCGATCTCGCCATCCAGGAGCGCCACCTCGGTCTCGTTCCCGCCAACGAAGCGGCGGAAGCCAACGCGGTGATCGCGCGGATCGCGGCCTCGCTCGGCGAACGGCTCGATCTCTCCCGCCTGATGGCCATCGCGAGAACGGCCCGCCCCCTGCCCGTTTTCCCCCGTTCGACCGCGGCCGCATGGTCCGGCCCGAGGCGCCGCATCGGTCTCGCCTCCGATGCCGCGTTCGGCTTTTATTATCAAGACGATCTCGACGGCCTGGCGGAAGCGGGCTGCGATCCTGTTCCATTCAACACCCTGACCGATCGCCGCTTGCCGCCCGACCTTGACGGTTTGTTCCTGGGCGGCGGCTTTCCGGAAACCCACATGGCGGCCCTCGAGGCCAACGTGGAACTCAGGACCCAGATCCACGCCGCCGTGGTTGGCGGGCTGCCGGTTTACGCCGAGTGCGGCGGCATGATGTACCTCTGCCGCGCGATCTCCTGGAAGGGTGAAAGCCGGGCCATGGTGGGTGCCCTCGATGCCGACGCGGTAATGCACGCGCGGCCGCAAGGCAAGGGCCATGTGCTTCTCGAGGAGACCGAGAACGCGCCGTGGCCCGGACGCACCGGCTGGCCCGATTCCGGCCCACGAGTTCCACTATGCCAGCATCGAAAATCTCGGCGCCGACACCCGTTTCGCTTACAAGGTGCTGCGCGGCCACGGGATCACCGGCGGCGGCGACGGCATCGTCACCGGCCGCACCCTGGCTTCGTTCAGCCATCTGCGCGGCGTCGGCCCCCACCCTTGGCCTCGGCGGTTCGCCGGGTTCGTCCATGGCGCGGCGGCGGCGCGAGCCGAGATCGGCCATGGAAGCCGAAGCGTCTCCCCACCCAGTCGATGCGGCTCCTCGCCGCGTCGGCTCCCTTTTCTCTTTTCCACCGATCAGCACGAGGAGGCGCATGAAGATGTCTAACCGCACGACGATCGATGCCCGTAAGGCATTCTGTCCCGGACCGATGATGGAACTCATCGCCGCGTTGAAAACGAAACAGATCGGCGACGAGATCGAAGTCCTGTCGAAGGACAAGGGATCGGCCAACGATATTCCGCTGTGGACCAAGAAGGTCGGCCATCAACTGATAGCAAAAGAACAGATTGATGATTACTGGTCGATCATCGTCAAGAAGATGAAGTAAAATAGCGAGTTGTCGATGTTCAAGCAGCCCGCCAGGAAAAGAGGCTGTGGTGCGAGAACGGCGTGACGTTGCGTCACGTTGAACAATGCATGAGGAGACTTCCGAGGAGGAGGAAATCATGAAGACACGCATTCTTGTCGTAGGCGCGGGCATGGGCGGCACGATCGTCGCCAACGGTCTCGCCCGCAGCCTCGCCAGTCAGTTGCGCATCGGCGAGGCCAGCCTGACGATCCTGGGCACCACGCCGAACCATCTCTACCAACCCGGGTTGCTTTACGTCCCGTTCGGCCTGTCGCGCGAGGCCGAGCTGTGCCGCAGTGAACGGGCGATCCTCGACCGCCGGGTCAATTTCGTCGTGGATCCGGCGAGACAGATCGACGTCGATCACAACTGCGTCGAAGGCGAGTCCGGCAAGATCTATCGCTACGACTACCTCGTCATTGCCACGGGATCACGCCTGGCACCGGAGATGGTTCCCGGCCTGGAGGAAGGCGCGTACCAGTTCTACGACCCGGAAGGCGCCCGCAAAACCCGCGAAGCCCTGGACGACTTCGACGGCGGCCGGATCGTCATCAATGTCAATGTGCCCCACAAGTGTCCCGTCGCGCCTCTCGAAATCACGCTGATGCTGGAGGAATACCTGCGCGAGCGTGACCTGCGCGACAAGTCCGAAATCACGTACACATACCCGATCGGCCGTCTTCACGGGCTCGAGCCGGTGGCGCACTGGGCGCTTCCCGAATTCGACCGGCGAGGCATACAGTACGAAACCTTCTTCAACACCATGGAAGTGGATCCGGTCGCCAAGACCATCACCTCCGAGGAAGGGGAAACCCTGCCTTACGATCTTCTGATCACTATCCCGCCGCACAAGGGGGCCGCCGTTATCGAGGACTCCGAGTTGGGTGCTAGTGGCTGGATCCCGACCGATACCAAGACCTTGCTGCGGGACGGGTCGGACAACGTCTTCGTGGTCGGCGACACCACCAACATCCCCCTTTCGAAAGCAGGCTCCACCGCCCATTTCGAGGCCGATACCGTCGTCCAGAACATCACCCATCTGGTGCTGGAGGGCCGCTGGGCACGTCAATACGATGGCAAGGTGTTCTGTTTCATCGAAACCGGGATGAGCACCGGGACCTACATCTGGTTCAATTACGAAACCCCACCGAAACCGACGCCACCCACCCAGATGGTTCACTGGGCGAAGCTTGCTTACAATCGGATGTACTGGTTGTCGGCCGGCGGGCTGTTGTGACCGGTATGGCGGAGGCATTGAAAATGGATACGCCGTTGAAGGACATGCCCGAAGACTTGGAGATCGGCAGCCTCGGTCTCGCCGCGTCGCAGGCGCTCAACGATGCCATGGTCGAAAGGCTCGTGACGACCGCGGCGCACGGTGTCGAATTGCTCGATCGTCTCAACGATGAGGATACCCGTGCCGCGGTGCACCGGCTCGTGGATGGATTGACGATCATGCACCAGACCGGCTCACTCGATGCGGTATTCGAACTCGCGGAGATGATGCAGGCGGCTCGCTCGGCGATGACCGACCAGATGGTCGAGCGGCTCTATGGTTTCATGGAAACCATGGTGAGCAGCCTCGCGACGCAAAACGTCGCCCAGTTCGCCCAGGATGCGGAGTTGTCTCTGTATGAGGCCGCGGACTGGTGCAACGGGCCGCAAGCCCCGAAAGGAATGATGGGGGTCCTGCGTTCCCTCTCCAAGCCTGAAACGATCCAGACGCTCAATTTCATGGTGGCGTTCGGCAACTGCTTGCGGGAGCGCACCAGAAGCTTCGACGGGCACCTGAAACCCGATTTAGGTGACGAAGAGTAAGAGAAGTCAGCCGAGGCGGCGCTGTCCCGGCTTGATCGGACCGGAGAATTTACACGGCGGACCTTGCTTGGTTTCCGTCTGCAGGTAAAAAGGTCGTCAGCGGGGTGACGCCGCGCGTCCAGCGCCTGACTTACCCGCAATCCGCGCCGCGGCCGAATCCGGCTTCACGTCTTCCGAGAACAGGCGATACAGGGTTTCCAGCAGGACCGCGGTCGCCTGACCGTTCAGGGAGTAGCAGATCGTTTTCCCATCGCGCCGCGTCTTGACCACTTCGTCGCGGCGAAGCCGGGCGAGATGCTGCGAAAGCGCGGACTGCGAAAGTCCGACCACCCGCTCCAGTACATTGACGCACCGCTCCCCTTCCAGAAGCTCGCACAGAATGCGCAACCTGTTCTCGTTGGCCAGCGCCTTCAGCAGTTCGGATGCCAGGCGGGCATCCATCTCCGGAGACAATTCCTTGACGTCGACCGATCTCGATGGCGCAGCCATCACGACCTCACTCCGTTGCGCGACGACCGCACGCTACCTGCCAGAAACAATGCACTAAACACCCTGCTACCCGATGACACACCGTATTTTGCTAATATGAGGCACGCCGTCGTGTAAATCCACGTGTTTTTACAATCGTCGAGAAATGAGGGCCCCGCGAGCGTCAAGGAGTGTCGCATCATGGCGGGGTCCGCCACCATTTACATCATTCTCATGTGGAGATTATGCAAGATCCATATCGTTCCGCCGGCCATAATGACGATCAAGAGGAGCGAGAATAATATGAGCTCAAGATCCTCCCGCTTTTGCGTCGAAAGGTCGATGTGCAGAAAAAAACGGAAGTGGACGAAGATCTGGACCAACGCAAGGATCGCGATCGTCCACACCGCCGTGGTCGTTGACAGTCCGCCCCAATAGACGACCGCGAAAGGAACGATGCTCAACATCAATGCGACACCGAACCCGATGAAATAGGAACGCCGTTCGCGAGCGTGTTCTTGTTCCCGCGTGTTCATGCGAGCCCCGCGAGATAGACGACCGAGAAAATACCCACCCACACGATGTCGAGGAAGTGCCAGAACAGACCCAGGCGCAGGATGCGCGTCTTGACCTGGGTGTCGACGCCGAATGTGACGACCTGGATCATCATGATGACCATCCATACAATGCCGGCGGTCACGTGCAGTCCATGGGTGGGTACCAGGGCGAAGAAGGCAGACAAAAAACCGCTGCGGCTCGGCACGCCGCCTTTTTCGAACATCGTCAGGAAATCGCGGACCTCGAAGACGAGGAAGATGGCGCCCAGGACGAGGGTCACCGCGAGCCAGAATTGAAGGCGAAACGGTTTATTGCCGTATTTCAGCGCCAGGGATGCCATTCCAAACGTGAAGCTGCTGGCCAGCAGCGCCAGCGTTTGGATGGCGATGCTCCGGAATTCGAACAACTCCTGGGGTCCTGGGCCGCCGGCCGTCGCTCCGATCATCATCACGTAAGTGGCGAACAGCAGCCCGAAGATCACCAAATCGCTCATCAGGAAGACCCAGAAGCCGAACACCACCTCTTCGGCCGCGTCGTGCGCGTCCGGATGGGCGACGCCGAGATTGATTCCCGGGTGCTTGAAGGCGCCAATGGTCATGCCCCCGCCTCCGCCAGGCCGTGATTGGCGGTCTTGACCTCGTCGTCGCGCGAGACGGGGCGCGTTTCCGCGACTGTCCGCAGCCACCGCGTCTCCACGTGCTCCACTTCGCGGGCGGACATGATCTCCGTGGTCTCGCGCACGAAGCTCCGTGCGATCACCGCTCCCCACGTCACGAGGAAGCCGAGGATCGCCAGCCACCACATGTACCATACGAGGCCGAACGCCGTGGCCGCCGTGGCGACGCAGATGACCATGCCGGCAGCGCTGTTGCGGGGCATTTCGATGTCGGCATATTGTCGGGGCGGCAAATAGGCGCAGCCCTTTTCCTTGGCGACGGCGAAGCTGTCGTGGTCGGTCACTTCGGGAAGGACGGGATAATTGTACTCCGGCGGCGGCGCGGATATGGACCATTCCAGGCTGCGTCCGTTCCACGGGTCGCCGGCATATACACGGTTCTCCTCTCGATCGCGGATGCTGACCCACAATTGGACGAACAGGCTGGCGAGCGCGCCCGCAATGAGGACGGCGCCGAAGACGGCGACGAGCGTGTAGGGCAGATACGCCGGCTCGAAATAAGCTACGGTCCGGCGCGGCATGCCGAGCAGGCCAAGACCGTAGAGCGGAAAGAACGCCACCATGAATCCCGATGTCCAGAAGCGCTAACGCGATGCGCCCCCACCGCTCGTCGAGGCGGAAGCCGAAGGCCTTGGGGAACCAGAAATGATAGCCCGCGAGCATGCCGAAGAGCGTGCCGGGGATCAGCACGTTGTGGAAATGCGCGACGAGAAACAGCGTGTTGTGAACCTGATAGTCGACGCTGGGATTGGCCAGGATCACGCCGGTCAGCCCGCCGATGACGAAAAGCATGACAAAGGCAAGCGCGTAGAGCATGGGGACGGTAAAGCGGACCCGGCCGCGAAACATCGTCAGCATCCAGTTGTAGACCTTCACCCCGGTCGGAATGCCGATCATCATCGTCGCGATGCCGAATACAGCGTTGATGCCGGCGCTCTGCCCCATGGTGAAGAAATGATGCAGCCAGACGGTGAAGGAGAGGACGGCAATCGCCATCGTCGCGTAGACTAGCGAGGTGTATCCGTAGAGACGCTTGGCCGAGAACGTCGAAAAGACTTCAGAGAAGACGCCGAACGCGGGAAGGATAAGGATGTAGACCTCGGGATGGCCGAACAGCCAGAACAGGTTGGCATAGTTCATCATGTTGCCGCCGAGGTCGTTGGTGAAGAAGTGGAAGTCCAGATAGCGGTCGAGAGCGAGCAGCAGAGTCGCCACGGTCAGTGGCGGCATGGCGAAAATGATCAGGATGCTGGTGCAGAGAGCGGTCCAGCAGAACAGCGGCATCTGGAACATGCCCATTCCCGGCGCGCGCTTCTTGTAGATCGTCACGGCGAAGTTGATCCCGGTCATGGTCGAGCCGATGGACGACAGCGTCACCGCCCATATCCAGTAATCCGGTCCGACGCCGGGGTTGAACGCCGCCCCGGTATAGGGCGGATACCCGCTCCAACCGCCGGTCGAGAACTGTCCGACGACGAGCGACACCATTACGAGCCCGGCGCCGGCGGCGGTCAGTCCGAGGCTGATCGAATTCATGACGGGAAAGGAGACGTCGCGCGCGCCGATCTGCAGCGGCACGACGTAATTGATGAGGCCGGTCAGAAACGGCATCGCCATGAAAAAGATCATGATGGTGCCATGGGTGGTGAAAAACTGCGAAAAGTGCTCCGCCGTCAGGAAACCGCCGTCGAGCCCGAACGCCTGCTGCGTCCGCATGAGCACCGCTTCGATCACGCCGCGCGTCATCATGACGAACGACAGAACGATATACATGATGCCGATGCGCTTGTGATCGACGCTGGTGAGCCACTCGGACCACAGCACGCCCCATTTGCGATACCAGGTGATGAGCGCAAGCACGACAAGCGCGCCGATGACGACCATTCCGGCCGCGCCCGTCGCGATCACGTCGCTGACGACATGCGGAGGTGAGGGGTCCTGGATCAGGCTCCAGAACGGCAGGTCGTCCCAAGACAGCCTGCCCGAGAAGCAGATATCGGGCTTCAATCCACGTCATCGGCGTGCGTCCCGCCGAGAAGGTCCTGCATCCGTGTCAGGCCGTCGGCGGTAGCGTGGTCGACGATCGAAGCAAACAGATCCGGCGGGACATCCCTGAAATACAGACATTGCGCGGCATGGCGGGGGTGCCCGAGCGTCTCGTGCGCCGCCTCCGGCGTGCTCCGTCGGGCGAGCACGCGATAGGTCGCCTCGTCCAGCGCGATGCCAGTCGAGCGCACCGTCTCGACCCACCCAGTCGAACTCGCCCGGCGGCATGGCGACGGCGGTGAATTTCTGCTTGTGAAAACCCTTTCCGTTGAACTGGGTGTTTTCGCCCTTGAAGCGGCCGGGGCCGCGGGCAGCCAGATGCAGCTTGGTCACCATGCCCGCCATCGCGTAGATCTGGCTGCCGAGCGCGGGAATGAAGAAGGACTGCATGACCGTGTCGGTGGTCAGTTCGAAGGCGAGGGGGCGATCCGCGGGAAAGGCCAGTTCGCCGACGGTGGCGATGCCTTCATCGGGGTAAATGAACAGCCATTTCCAGTCGAGCCCGACCACCTGGACATGCAACGGCGGCTTGTCCGCTTGAAGTGGCGAGATACGGATCGAGCGCTTGGGTGTCGCGCCACAGGAGCACGGCAAGGACCGCGACGATGGCTATCGGAACGCCCCAGATTACGAATTCCAAGAGGCCGGGAAAAACTCCATTTCGGGGTGTAGCGCGACGCTTCGTTGGTGCGGCGATAGCGCCAAGCGATCAGCGGCGTCAGGACCAGCACCGGCAGGACGACGATCATCACCAGCGCGATGATCTCGAGGAAGTGCCAGCGCTGCGCGGCGGCGACCGGGCCCTCCGGGTCGAGAAAAGAGATGTCTCTCGGACCCGCAGCCCTGCAACAGCATGCAGACAAGACATGGATGAGCCGTCTGACCATCACCAAATCCACTGCGGCGATCACGGCGATAATCGCGAACACAATGAGCACAAGCAACACCCCCGCCGCTTCCATCAAACGATGTCGTTCGAACCAGAACTGGCGCTATTCGGCTTGGCGCGATCGTCGAACGCGCCGTGGGTATTGATGCAGACCGTCGACCGGGACGAACAGATTGTCCGGCCGGTCGGCGGCGATCTCCGCGTCGGTAAACTGTCCGTCCCAGGCCTTTTTGCTCATCATCCGGTCCAGCAGAGCCGGCGCGATACGGTTGCCGAGGATGGCCTGCACCGTCGAGAAATCCGACCCAGATCTCGCGCCGGGAATGCTTGCTCGCGAACACGATCGCCCGGCCGGCGACCTCGGGCTGGAAAATCGGCGGAACCGGCTGCGGGTGCCGCTTGAAGCGGGTGCGCGCCCAGGAAAACTGAGGCGTATTGAGGGCGGGCATGTGGACGACCGTCAGCGATATGGGGCTCTTCTGATAGATCAACTCGCAGCGCAAGCGAGTTGGTAAATCCGCGGATCGCCGCTTTTGCGGCGCAATACGGCGCCTGAAGCGGCACGGAACGGTAGGCGAGCGCCGAGCCGACCTGGATGATCCGGCCCTTGCCCCGCTCGCGCATGCGCTCCAGCGCGATCATCGTTCCGTGAACGGTTCCGAGATAGGTCACCTCGGTGACGCGGCGCACCTCTTCGGGTTGCAGCTCCGCTATCGGGGCGAGGATCGTCGACCATCGCGTTGTTGACCCAAACGTCGATCGGGCCGAGCGCCTCTTCGATGGCGTCGGCGGCGCGCCGAAGTTCGTCGGGATTGGAGACGTCGGCGGCATGCGCGAACGACGTGCCGCCGGCGGCGGCAATTTCGTCGCTCGCGCTCTTGAGACCGTCCATGCTTCGGGCGATGAGACCGACCCGGTCGCCCTGTTTCGCGAATGCGAGCGCCGCCGCCCTGCCGACGCCGGCCGATGCCCCGGTGATAACGACGACGCGAGACCGTTCGGACATGATCAACCTCCAATCGGAAGAAAGGCGCCCAGGATCGCGCCGTAAACGGCTTGGGCGGCGAGCGTCACCAGGGGGTGCGCCGACCGTAATTCAGACCGAAAAATCCGGGCGGCTCGAGCCGGCTCCGTGGAAACCGGACCATCGTAGCTGGCCGCCATCCGCGGGTGAATCGCCGGCAGCGATGGCAGAAACACCGCCAGCAGGAACACGCCGTGCAAAACGCCGACGATGGCGCCCAGCCACCAAGTGGCCCAGCCGAGACTGATGAACAAGAGGGCATAGCCATAGGCGAACAACAGGCCGCCGGCGAAATACATGGCGAAGCCGAAGACGGCGATGCGGTCGCGCCGGCTGGACACCATCGCTCCGAAGACGAAGGGCAGGCTCATCCGCGAGATCCCCCAGGCGCGGCTCATCTCGAGCAGAGTGGCCATGGCGCCTGACGCCACCAGGCCCCACAGAAGGATGCTGTCGATGATGCGGCCATGTCGCTTCGATCAGGCGCATGATCCCGCCCCTTCGTTGCGCTCCGCGCGGTCGATGGCGAGCGCGGCGTTGATCAAGCCGCTGTGCGAGAACGCCTGCGGGAAATTGCCGAGCGCCGCGCCGGTGTCGGGATCGATCTCTTCCGAGAAAAGACCGACGTCATTCGCCAGGCTCAGGAGATGGTCGAACCTGTCGCGCGCCTGGCCGAGATCGCCGCGGCGAGCCAGGTACTCCGCCGCCCAGAAGCTGCAAGCGCCGAAGGCGCCCTCGGGCTCGTCGATCCCGTCCGAACCGACGGGATAGCGATAAATCAAGCCGTTCCGGCCGATCTGCTTGCTCGAGACGATCGTAAGTGCCGCGCATTCTGGGATCGCCGGGGTTCGACATAGCGGCATCGCGCCATCAACAGGAGCGCGGCATCCATGGTGTCGCCGGCGAAGTCGCCGACGTAGCTGCCGAGCACCTCGTCGTAGCCGTACCGCTCGATGCTTCGGCGGATGGCCTCGCGCCCTTCGACAAACCGCTCCCGCGAAATATCGACGACGTTGTCGTCGTGCAGACGGATCAGGCGATCCAGGACCGCCCAACACATCACCTTTGAATAGGTGTTGTGGCGACGGCCGTTGCGGTACTCCCAGATTCCTTCGTCGGGTTCCTGCCACCGCCGCAGGACGACCCCGCCGAAACCGGCAAGCAGACGCAGTTCGGTCGAGTCCAGTTGACCGCCGCGCCGCAACAGGTCGTAAGCGGCGAGTGTCACCTGGCCGTACACGTCGAGTTGAAGCTGATCGGCCGCGCCGTTGCCCATGCGAACCGGCCGCGAGCCGCGATAGCCGGCGAGGTGCCGCAAATGCTGCTCATCAAGATCGGTGTTGCCATACATATCGTACATGACCTGGAGTTCCGGCGATGTCAGACGGGTCGATTGAATAAGCCAGTCCACGAACGCCTGACCCTCCGGCCACGTAGCCCAGTTCGACGAAGGCATTGAGCGTCAGCGAGGCGTCGCGCAGCCAGCAATAACGGTAATCCCAGTTCCGGCCGCCGCCGATGTTTTCCGGAAGCGACGCCGTCGGCGCGGCGATCACCGCGCCGGAAAGAGCGTTGCTGAGCAGCTTCAGGGTGAGCACGCTACGCCGGACCGGTTCCTCGTAGGCACCCTCGTAACGGCACTGTTCGCTCCAACGCCTCCACCAGCGCACGGTCGCGTCAAGACGCTCGGCGATGTCGTCCGCGGTTCCCGGATAGACGATCGGGCTCGCATGCGCGTAGCTCATCGAGAAATAGCGCTTCTCGCCCTCGGAAAGCTGAAGCTCGCCGGTTACCGCCGACGATGCGTCGTCGAGCGCGAGCGACGCATCAGAGAGCAGCAGAAACGCGTCGCGGCGGTCGCCGCAGATCCAGGCGCCGGGCCCGCGCCGGCGCAAGCGGGGACGCACCTTCGCGTAGTCCGGACGGGGTTGGTAGCATGACGCGCGCGGATGGGAGAACCGCTGATCGCCTCGACGATACGGATGATTTCGCGATCGGGCTGCAGCACCGACACCGACCCGTCGGGAATGGGCACGAAATCGGTCACCCGGAGTCGCCCCGTTTCAGTGGTGAAGGTCGTCTCCAGAACGGCCGTGTGAGGCAGGTATCGCCGCTCGGTATGCGTGAGGGCGTCGGGAGTGATGCTGAAACATCCCCCTGCGTGCGGATCCAGAATCGCGGCGAACACGGAATTGCTGCTGAAACCGGGGAGGCAAAGCCAGTCGATCGAGCCCTGGCGGGAAACCAGCGCCGCCGTTCGGCAGTCGCCGATGATCGCATAATCGGAAATCGCCGGGCACACCGTCCGCGCTGTCAAAGCAATCCCCTCGGCGTCAAGCGCCCGATTTGCATGGATTATTGTTAACTCGCTTCCGCGTACGTTGAACCTATCGCGGCATCGGTCCAGCGGCATTAACACAGGATAAGGGTGTCAAATGCGCGACCCTGTCAGGATGTTCTGCGGCTGGTTGGCAGCCAGTCGGTGTTCTTGCGTAACGGATATCATCAGAGGGAGTGACCGGTGGCGGCGAGCGGTGCGGAATTCTTTCTCGATGTTCTTGCGCTCCTGTTCCTGGCGGCGGCCACTTTCGGCTATCTCAACCATCGCCTGTTGGGCCTGCCGCATACCGTCGGCCTCGTGGTTATCGCCCTCGCCGTGTCGCTCGTCATCCTTGCCGCGCATGCGTTCTTGCCCGGCTGGGGCGTACAGAACCTGGCGGAGGGTCTCCTGTCGAGGATCGATTTCTCGGCCGTGCTCCTGGAAGGCCTGTTGAGCTTCCTGCTGTTCGCGGGCGCGCTTAACGTCAACCTTCCCGATCTGCTCCAGAGAAAATTGTCGGTACTGACGCTGGCGACCCTGGGGGTTCTGATTTCCGTCGGCTTGGTGGCGGCGGGTGCCTGGTATTTGTTTCCACTGGTGGGGATCGAACTCCCGCTCGTCTACTGCTTCGTGTTTGGAGCGGTTATCGCGCCCACGGATCCGGTGGCCGTGCTCGCGATCCTGCGCAAGCTCGGCCTGCCGACCTCCTTTACGACCATGATAACCGGCGAGAGCCTGTTCAATGACGGCGTTGCCATCGTGATCTTCACCATCACCGTCGCCGTGGCGACCGGCGAGGGCGACATGGGGGTCGCGGAGGGCGTACAGCTTTTTCTGTTGGAGGCTGGAGGCGGTCTGGCCCTCGGCTTCGCATGCGGCTACGCGGCGTATCTGGTGCTCCGCGGCATCGACGAACACGATCTCGAAGTCCTGATCACCCTCGCGTTGGTCAGCGTGATCTATGCGCTTGCACTGCGTCTGCACGTTTCGGGGCCGCTCGCCGTGGTCGTTGCCGGCATATTTATCGGCAATCATGGCACCCAATTCGCCATGAGCGAACGGACTACGGAACATGTGTTGCGGTTCTGGTCGGTGATCGACGAGATCCTGAATTCGGTGCTGTTCGTGATCATCGGGTTCGAATTGCTGGCGATTGAGTACACGCGCGGCGAAGTGCTAGCGTCGCTGATCGCCATTCCGCTGGTGCTGTTCGCGCGCGCGGTCAGCATATCGGTTCCTCTCGTCGGCCTTGAGATCTTCACCGATCGCCCGAAAGGGACGATCCCGTTCATGATTTGGGGCGGCCTGCACGGCGGTATCTCGGTCGCTCTTGCGTTGTCGGTGCCGGATTCACCTCATAAGAGCGTGATCTTGACGGCCTGCTACGCCGTCGTCGTCTTCTCCATCGTTGTCCAGGGCTTGACGATCGAACGCGTCGCCGCGCGGGTGTCCGGCGAAAAGCAGGAAAAAACGGCTGATGACGTCCGATCCTGATGCAATTGATTGGCGCGCGCCGAATTCATGCGGGGGTTCGTGCGCGTTCTATTCGCCAGGGTAGGCGATCGTTGAAATAAGGGCCAGTTCGCTTTGCCGCGAATCCAAGCGGGTGTGTTGCACCACGATCCGAACGTCGGACTCGATAACGGCGGAATAGTCCGTATCCCGCGGAATGGGCTCCGGATCCTGCAAATCGTTGAAGCGCACGTGCGCCGTGCGGCGAGGCTCCACCACAAACCGGTAGGGGCCCGCCGGCTCCCTGTCGGAAAAGAAAATTGTGATCGTCACATGGGCTTCCGCATCGTTCGCGTTGAGAATGCACGCCGTCTCGTGGCTGGTCATCGCGCCTTCCGGTCCGTGACTGTTCGAGGGGATATAGCCCTCGGCGATAGCCCACAGCCCGCGACCGATTGCTTGTGTCATTGCGATGTTCCTTGTTGTCTTGCCCTATTCAGCACTTCGGCCAGGTGAAGAGGTTTGCGGTCCGTGAGTTGAGAGATCTGCTCGCGGCAGCTGTAGCCGCTGGTGATGACGAGCGTTTCCGCGTCCGAATTTCTGATTGCCGGAAGCAGCTGGTGCTCGGCGATCTTCACGGAAAGGTTATACTTCCTGGCGTCGAAACCGAAGCTTCCCGCCATGCCGCAACAGCCAGCGTCAAGGAAGTCGACATCCAACCCCAGGCGCGACAGAATTTCCTTCTCGCCGGCGACGCCCATGATCGCATGATGGTTGCAATGGGCATGAACGACCGCTTTTGCTTTCAGCGCCGGCGGACGATAGTCCCGTTCGACGAGATAGTCGCTCAGCATCACCGCGCGACCGCTGAGCGACCGAGCGCGCGCATCATCGGGGAAAAGTCCGAGCAACTCGTCGCGAAAGGCGGCAACGCAGGCCGGTTCCACCCCCACGATCGGCATTTCGCCGTCACCCAGTTCCTCGATGATCGCCCGAAGCAGTTTCTTGGCGCGATCGAGCATGCCCTCGGCGTAAAGCGCCCGGCCGCAACAAAGCGTTGCTTCCGGAACAACGACCTGGCACCCGGCCGCCTCGAGAACCTCGACGGTCGCTTCCAGGACCTCCGGATGGAGGTAATTGTTGAAGGTATCCGGCCACAAGATGACCTTGTCTCCGCCCGGATTGAGGGTTCCGCGCCGAGCATACCAGCGTTTGAAGGTTTCGTCGGCGAACTTCGGCGCGCGCCTTTGCTGGGCAATCCCGCCGAGGGCCTTGGCGACGCGGCTTAATCCAGGTGCCTCGAGCACGAAATTAGCCAGCCGCGGAGCGTGCGACGCGAGTCTCGCCCACAGATCGATCATCCCCATGGAATAGGCGGCGCGCGGGCGCATCCTGCCCTGGTAATGATGATAATTGAATTCGGCTTTGTAGGTGGCCATGTCGACGTCCACCGGGCAATCGCTCTTGCACCCCTTGCACGCGAGACAGAGATCGAGGGCATCGTGAACGTCCTTGTTCCGCCACCCGTCCGTCAGAGGGTCCCCCGCCAGCATCTCGAACAGCAAGCGGGCCCGCCCGCGCGTGGAATATTTCTCTTCAAGGGTACCACGGTAACTGGGACACATGACCTTCCCGGTTCGATTGCGGCATTTGCCGACGCCGACGCACCGGTTGGCGGCGCGAACAAAATCGCCCTCTTCACGGTAGGCGAACTGGGTCTCGGGATTTTCGGGATGAAAGCCGGGTCCGGCCCGCAGGTCGGCGTCCATCGGCATGGCGTCGATCACCTTGCCCGGATTCATCTTCCAGTCGGGATCCCAGATTTTTTTGAACTCGCGAAACGCCTCGATCAATTCCGAGCCGTACATCTTTGGCAGCAACTCGGCCCGCACCTGTCCGTCACCGTGCTCCCCGGACAACGAGCCGTTGTATGAAATCACGAGATCGGCGGCGTCGTTCATGAACCGGCGCCAGCGCCGGACGCCGTCCTCGCTGGCGAGATCGAAATCGATGCGCACGTGAATGCAGCCGTCGCCGAAATGGCCGTAAAGAGAACAGCCATAATCGTAGCTCTCCAAAAGCTTGCGGAAATCGCGCAAATATTCGCCGACCTTGTCGGGGGGAACGGCGGCATCCTCCCATCCGGGATGGGTTTCAGGCATACCGGGCACATGGGCCGTGGCACCGAGGCCGGACTCGCGGATCTCCCAAACTTGCTTGCGCTCATCATCATCATCGAACAGTTTCATGGTTGGCGGATCGGTGCCCTCGGCGAGCTTCTCCATCAGCTCCCGCGCCTTACCGTCAGCCTCGTCGACCGTTTCGCCGCCGAATTCGACCAAAAGCCAGCCCCCGCCCTCGGGAAGAAGTTCCCGGTCCTCGGGATGCATACGTTTCTTCTTCATGAAATCGATCAGGTGAGAGTCGATTCCTTCCAGACCGACCGGTCCGCAGGACAAGATTTCGGGTACATGGTCGCCGGCCTGGTACACATCCGGATATCCCAACACAAGGAGATTGCGCGCCGGCGGACTGTGCACAAGGTCGAGTTCCGCCTCGAGCACGGTAACGCAGGTGCCCTCCGAGCCGACCAGGGCGCGGGCGACGTTGAAGCCCTTCTCGGGAAGCAATTCGTCGAGATTGAAGCCGGAAACACGCCGCGGAATTTGCGGATAGCGGGCTCGGATCCGGTCCGCGTGTTCGTCGCGCAGGTCTCTGAGCCGGCGATAAATTTCGCCACGCCGGCCGCCGTCTCGGATGATCGCTTCAAGCTCGTCATCCGGTGTCGGTCCCACCCACATACGAAGGCCATCGTACGTCAGCACCTCGAGCCGGCGGACGTTGTCGGCCGTCCGCCCCGCCATCACCGAATGAATACCACAGGAATTGTTGCCAATCATGCCGCCGAGGCTGTTGTGGGCATGGGTCGCGGGGTCGGGGCCGAAGGTCAGGCTGTGGGACTCGGCCGAGTTGCGCAAATAATCCAGCACGCATCCCGGCTGCACCCGCGCCAGCTTGTTCTCCGGATCGATCTCGATGATTTCGTTGAGATACTTGGACATGTCCATGACCACAGCCGTATTGCAGCATTGGCCGGCGAGACTGGTGCCGCCGCCGCGCGCCAGCACCGGCGCGCCGTGTTCGCGGCAGACGGCCATCGTCTGGATAACGTCCTCCTTGCTCTTCGGCAGAACGACGCCGATCGGCACCTGGCGATAAATGGAGCCGTCGGTGGCATACAGCGCCCGGCTACCGGCATCGAAGCGCACTTCGCCGGCCACGGTCTCGACCAGTTGCTTGGCAAGCGTGGCCGTTCGACTGGGGGAAAAGCCGCCGCCGTTTCCGTTCTCGCTCCCGGTCTCGCCGGTGGATGTTTGGTCAAACATGGTATTTCTCCGCGTCGGCGCGTTTTAGAGCCAGTCCCAGGCCGGGGCGGGATGGGTCTGGGCGCAGCATGCCCTGCTCGGGCCTCAGGAAGCCGTCAAACAGCATTTCCTCGATGCGGGCGTGATCGTGAAAATATTCGATATGCCAGACGTCCTGCAGCGCCGCGCATATGTGCCCGTGGAGGGTTGGGGCGGTGTGGGCGGACAGCGGCACGCCATGGGCGCGGCACAAGACGCTCGCCTGCATGAAGCCGGAGAAGCCGCCGCAGCGGGTCGTATCCACTTGCAGCACGTCGACCGCTCCGGCCTCCAGCATGCGGCGAAAATACCAAATGTCCCACCCGTATTCGCCGGCCGTGATCGCCATGCCCGGCGGGGCACGGTCACGGATGAGCCGCAATCCCTCGAGGTCGTCCGACGAAACCGGCTCCTCGAACCATGTGACCTTCTCCTCGGCGAAGCGCTCGGCCAGGGCAAGCGCCTGTTTGCGTCGATACGCGCCGTTGCCGTCGACCATCAGGACCGTGTCCGCGCCGACCGCCTGGCGCGCCGCTTGCACCCGACCGGGATCCGCGTGCGGGTCGCTGCCGACCTTCATTTTCACATGGTCTATGCCGCTGTCGACCCAACCCGCGAGTTGCTCCTGCAGGCGCTCCACCGGATAGGAGGTAAAGCCGCCGCTGCCATAAACGAGGGTCGCGTCCCGGGCCCGTCCCAGCAGGTCGATCAGCGAAACGTCGAGAAGGCGGGCCTTGAGGTCCCAAAGCGCATGGTCGACCGCCGCGATCGCCATCAGGGCTTCACCGGGACGGCCGAGATTGCGAACCGCGTTTACCATGGCCTGCCACCCCGCCGGTACGTCCAGGGCATCCATACCGACCACAACATCTGCCAGTTCGTCGCGGATGAGAACGGCGGCGGCCTTGTGTGCATAGGTATAGCCGATCCCAACGCGACCGCCCGCATGAACCGTCGCCAAGACCAGCGTGGTCGAGCTCCAACTGATCGTCCCGTCGGCCTCGGGAAAATCGGTTGGCACCGTGTAGACATCGACCTCGACGCGATCTACGCGAGGACGGTCGAGCATTACGATCGACTTGGGTTCGCGATCGCTTTCGCGATGCGGCAAGACCTTGTCCATCATCTGTTTGGCGCTTTGCCGAATGATGCCGGACTGCTCGGGATCGCCCTTGAACAGCGCCGTCATGTATGACTTCGCCTGGCTCCAAGTGATATGGGGCGGCAGCGGCGGCACGTTCGCGTCGGCGATGAATTCGATAACGCATGGCCGATCCGCGGCCAGCGCCTCTTTCCAACCGGCGACGATGTCTTCGGGTCTTTCGACCCGAATCCCCTTGAATCCGAGCAGGATGCCGTATTCGGCGTACGGAAATTCAATGACATCCTGCGCCGCCTCGTACTTTGGATCACCGGCGAGAGCCCGCTGCTCCCAGGTCACCTGGTTGAGGTCGTGATTCACCAGCACCATGACGATGAACCGCGGGTCCGACCAGCGCTCCCAGTACTGTTTCACCGTGACGAGTTCGGCGCTCCCGTTCATCTGCATCGCGCCGTCGCCGACCATTGCCAGCACGGGCCGGTCCGGATAGGCCATTTTCGCGGCCAAGGCGTACGGCACCCCACTTCCCATGGTGGCGAGCTTGCCGGACACGGACCCCATCATCCCTCGGCGCATCTTGATATCGCGTGCGTACCAGTTGGTGTGGGAACCCGAATCGCCACACAGGATGACGCCGTCCGGAAGCAGCGGCGACAATTCCCAAAATACCCGCTGGGGATTGATCGGGTTTGCATCCTCCATTGCCTCGGCCTCGATTTCCCGCCACCACGAAACCACGTTGTCCTCGATAGTCTTACGCCACTTGTCATCGCGCTTCGAGGTCAGGTGGCCGGCCAGGCGTTCCAGGACCTCGGCGCTGTCACCGACGAGATTGACCTCGGTCGGGTAGCGGAGATTGAAATTGCGCGGCTGGATGTCGATCTGGACCGCCCGCGCCTGGCCCTCCTTGGGCAGAAACTCGACGTAAGGAAAGGTCGTCCCGACCAGTAGGAGCGTGTCGCAATCCTGCATCATGTCCCAGCTCGCTCGCGTGCCGAGCAGACCGATCGACCCGGTAACGAATGGCAGATCGTCCGGCAAGGCGGCCTTGCCGAGTAACGCCTTGGCAACACCGGCGCCGAGAAGGTTGGCAACCTTGATCACCTCGTCGGTGGCGCCCAGGGCTCCGGCACCGACCAGTATGGCGACCTTCTCTCCCTCGTTCAGGACAGCGGCCGCGCGCGCGATCTCTTCGTCGGTCGGTGTCGGGCGGGACGTCGCGTGCCCGATCCCGGAATAGACATTGCCATGGCTGCGTGGCGGGCTCTCGACGGCATCCATTTCCTGAACGTCATTTGGAACGATGATGCACGTGATGGTCCGTTCCGCAGCGGCGATACGGAATGCGCGATCGACGACGTGCCGCACTTGCGCCGGATTGAAGATGGTCTCGACGTATGCCCCGGCGACGTCCTTGAAAAGGGTGGGCAGATCGACTTCCTGCTGGTAGTCGCTGCCGAGCGACGACGAGGCCTGTTGACCGACGATGGCGACGACCGGTACGTGATCCATCTTGGCGTCATAAAGGCCGTTGAGCAGGTGAATGGCGCCCGGGCCCGACGTCGCCATGCAAACACCCACCTCGCCGGTGAACTTGGCGTGCCCGCCCGCCATGAACGCGGACATCTCCTCGTGGCGCACGCGAATGTAGTCGAACTGGTCGTCCATTCGCGCCATTGCACCCATCAAGCCGTTTATCCCGTCGCCGGGAAAGCCATAGATGCGCCGGATGCCCCACTCGGATACGCGCTCCAAAAGAAAATCGCCGACAGTCTGACCCATCGTTGATGGCTCCTTTTCCCGCTCGTCGGTGTTGGTAGCGTTGGCCGCGGCGATGCAGCGCGCTCAACCAATCCGCCACCTGTGTTCATGCTTGATGCCTGAAAAACGTTAGCGAGCGGCAACGAATTGGGCATTAACATATGATAACACCGCATCCCGCGCCGCACGGTCAGCGATAGGAGCACCGCTCACAACGCGAGACTGTGACAGCAGTGGCGCGCGATGACGGCTTGCTCGTCCGTCGCCACGACCCATGCCTGGGCGCCGCCGCTTTCATGAGTGAGCCGGGCCCGCCCCGCCGCGTTGGCGGTCTCGTCCAACTCGAAACCCAGCCACGCCGCGCCCTCAAGCACCATTGTCCGAATGGGCGCCGCGTTCTCACCGATACCGCCGGTGAAAATCAGGGCATCGAGGCCGCCGAGTGCCGCCGCCAATGAACCGAGCTCGCGTTCAATTCGATAGACGTATTGCCGGACCGC
Source organism: uncultured Alphaproteobacteria bacterium (assembly GCA_963786305.1). Lineage (GTDB taxonomy): Bacteria > Pseudomonadota > Alphaproteobacteria > Rhodospirillales > Defluviicoccaceae > CAKZLS01. The sequence continues at coordinate 402,444 of CAWAYL010000014.1, read as the reverse complement.
CTCTGCCGCGCGAGCGTCGCTGCTCGCCAACAGGACCCGCATGTCGGCACTGACGCCCGAAGCGCCGAGCAAGCCGGAACGGTTGTACAGCAGGTCCTCGAGGGCATCGATATCCAGCCCTTCGGAGCGCATCAGATGGATCAATACACCCGGATCCAGGGCACCGCAGCGGGTTCCCATCATCAGGCCGTCGAGCGTCGAGAAACCCATGGTCGTCGCGACGCTCTTTCCGTCCCTCACCGCGCACATGCTGGCGCCATTGCCGAGATGGGCGATAACGGCGCGCGCGGGAAGCGGCGTGCCGGTTATCTCGGAGAAGGCGGACGTCACATACTCGTAGGAAAGTCCATGAAATCCGTATCGGCGGACCCTTTGTCCCCGTATTCGGAGGGCAGCGACAGGCTGACGGCCTCGGCCGGTTGGCTTGCGTGGAACGCGGTATCGAAGCAGGCGACTTGAGGCAAGTCGGGGCGCTGCTCCATGAGCCCTCGGATCGCGGCGACGTTGTGCGGCTGATGGTGGGGCGCCAGGTGGCAAAAGCTTTCCAGCGTCTCCAGGATTTCCCGCGTCACCACCATGGGCTCGTGAAACCATCCGCCGCCGTGCACCACCCGGTGTCCCGCCGCGCGCAGCCGACCGCCGCCGCAATGCCGATCCAGCCACGCGAACAGGGTCGAGAGTGCGCCGCGGTGGTCGTCGATGGCCTCGACCTCGCGCGCCGCGGGATCGGGCAGCGCGGTTCCCTCGCGATCCTTGGCGCCGAACCGCGCGTCCCCGCCGATCCCGTCCACCTGACCCTCGAGCGCCAGCAGCGGCGCCGAGCCGGGGTCGCCGATACAAAATTGGGCGAACTTGACGCTCGACGAGCCCGCGTTGAGCACAAGGATGCGGTCACGAGACATGACAACCGCCGAACGGCCGCGCCGAAAAGAGCCCAGAAGGACACGTCTTCATCCTTCCGGGCTTTTGCGGCGCGGGTGCCAGGGGAGACTTGTATTAAACGTAGGCTTTGTATTTATTGAGATGCCTCACCGGCATGCTCAGGGCGTCGCGGCGGAACGGATCGCCCAGTTCCCGGTTGACGATCACCTCGAGGATGGTTGTCTTGCCTTCCTTCTGGGCCTCGCACGCGGCGTGCAGAGCCGGACCCACGTCGGAGAGTTGCTCGACGACCTGTCCCTCGGCGCCCATGGAGCGGGCGATCGCGGCGAAGCTCGGGTTGTCCAGGTTCGAGCCGACAAACCGCCGGCCGTAGAAATCCACCTGGTTCTTCTTCTCCGCGCCCCATTGACGGTTGTTGAACACCACCGCGGTGACCGGAATGTTCTCCCGCACGCAGGTCAGGATCTCGCCGAAACTCATGCCCCAGGCGCCCTCGCCCGCGTAGGCGACCGCCGGACGATCCGGCGCGGCCATCTTGGCGCCGATGATTGTCGGGAAGGCGTAACCGCAGTTGCCGAAACTCATGGCCGCGAACATGCTGCGCGGCTTCTCGAAGCGCAGGTAGCTGTTCGCCACAGAGCAGATGTTGCCGATGTCGGTGGAGACCATGGCGTCAGACGGCATCGCCTTCTCCAGTTCCCGCAGCATCTGACGCGGATGCATTAGGTTAGGGTCTTCGTTGATCATGTCCAGGCTGTAAGGATCCTTTTCGTGATGCCACGCGTCGAGTTCGGCCTCCCACGCGTCCTTCTCGGCGCGGATCTTGGACAAACGACCGTCGCGGTTGGCGTGGCCGGCCAGATCCTTGTTGCGGAGGCGCTCGGTCAGTGCCTCGGCCGCCTCCCTGGCGTCGCCACACAGCCCCACCGAGATCTTTTTAACCAGACCCAGCATGGTCGGATCGGCATCCACCTGGATGATCTTGGCATCCTTGGGCCAGTAATCGAGACCGTGCTGAGGCAGGGTCCCGAACGGGCCCAACCGGGTGCCGAGAGCCAGCACGACATCGGCCTGGCTGATCAGCTTCATGCCGGCCTTCGAGCCCTGGTAACCCAGCGGTCCGCACCACAGCGGGTGGCTCGCCGGGAACGAGTCGTTATGCAGGTAACTGTTCACCACGGGGGCGGCGAGCAAATCGGCCAACTCCATGCAGGCATCGACACCCGCCGAATTGATCACACCGCCACCCGAGACGATGACCGGAAACGTCGCCGACGCCAAAATCTCCGCCGCCTCGTTCAGCACCCGGGTGCCGCCCGGCCCCCGCTCGATGCGGCTCGGCTCGGGGACTTCGTAGTCGTATTCGCCGTAAAAATAATCGCGCGGAATGTTGAGATGGGTCGGACCCATCTCCAGCATGGCGCGGTCGAAGCATCGCGCGGTGATCTCGGCCATGCGCCGCGGGTTGTTGACATGACCCTGGAACTTCGTGATCTCCGAAAAGATCGGAAGCTGGTTGGTTTCCTGAAATCCGCCGAGCCCCATGGTCGCGGTCCCGGATTCCGGCGCGATCATCACCACCGGGCTGTGCGCCCAGTAGGCAGCGGCGATCGCGGTCACGAAATTGGTGACGCCCGGGCCGTTCTGGGCCATGCACACGCCGTGACGGCCGCTCACGCGGGAATAACCGTCGGCCATGTGGCCGGCACCCTGTTCATGCACGATCGGGACATAGCGGATACCCGCCGCCGGGAAGATGTCCAACGCGTCCATGCACGCCGAGCCCACGATCCCGAACACCTCGGTCACGCCATTGGCGACCAGTGTCTCCACAAATGCCTCACTTGGTGTCATGAGCGTCATTGTCCGCTTCTCCTCCCGCTACGCAGTGGCTGACTCTGCGCTTTAAGTACAATCACTGATTTTATTCTGGGCACACTCGTACAGCACATCGATATGGCCACTGGCCTTCGGATCGCCAAAATCATGATTTCACAGTTCACTTTTGCGTTCAATAGTAAATTGAATTATCTCATTTTTGCTCGCAAAAGGGCGCGCGAAGCAAATGCAGTTGCTCCGCTCGAGTGAAAGCTTAGGCGGCGTCACAGGCGGGTGGTAGCGCCAGTTGACGGCATTCGCTTGTGCCAGTTTTCAGATGTCGGCGGACCCGAGCGGATCCGCGCTACGCCACTGATTTTTCCGCTTCCCGGCAAATCAGGTGTTCGATCCGCGCGGCGGCGCGGCGCAGCGCCGGAAGCCGCGTCTTGGCATCTTCCAGCGACATCCGGCGCGTCGGAGCATGGACCGTCAAGGCCGCGCAAAATTGACCGAGCGAATTGTGGACCGGGACGGCGATGGCAATAAGGCCCTCGAGGAATTCTTCGTTATCCCAACTGAACCCCGCCGCCCGGACCCGGGCGAGTTCTTTCAGCAGATCGTCCGGATCGGTCATCGTGGCCGGGGTACGCCGTTCCAGATGCAATCGCGAAATCACGTGCCGGACGTCGTCGTCCGACAGACTGCTCAGGTAGAGCTTGCCGCTCGCCGTACAATACAGCGGAACGTGAGTGCCCGTCGGCAATTGCAACTGAAGCGGCCAACTGGATTCGACCCGATCCGCATAAACCATGCGATGACCGTCCGGAACGGCGAGATTGCAGGTCTCTCTCACCGCTTCGACCAGCGATTCGAGGATGACTTTGCGCTCGAGGTTCAAGTGCGACGATCCAATGATCCAGTGGGCAAACTCGAACAAGCGCGGTCCGGCCAGGAAGCGGTTGCCTTCCACCGTTTTCTCGAGCAATCGCTCGTCCATCAGCATTTGACACAAGCGATGAACGGTCGGCCGAGGAATGTCGAGATCGTCGCTGAGGTCCGAGAGACTCAGGGGCGCTGTTGCGGCGGAGACCTTTTCCAAGATGCTGAAAACCCGAAGAAATGATCGCCCTTTATCGCGCTGCATCTGCACTCCCTAAATAGCCCACGCATTTGTCGTCGGGCGCGGCTGCGCTTGGCTATCACCTTTCGAAGACGGCTTCAATCTCGACTCCGGTCCGCCGCGTCCGATGGAGCGATCATCCGTTCACCATGGTTCTCCATGGTTCTGCGGACATAAGGCTACTGCGCGACATTGGCGCCCTCATAGAACAGCAGGATTGTCGACAACGATGGCACCAGCGCGACCACGAACCACACCATCAGCAAAGCGATCAGATAGGGTACGGCATAGCGCACGATCTTCAGGTACGGGATGCCGGTGACGCCGCTGGCGACGTAAAGATTGAGCCCGTACGGCGGTGTGATGAAACCGATCGACGCCCCCACCAGGAAGACGACGGCGAAATGGATCGGGTTCATGCCAATGGAGTCGGCGATCGGCGCGAGGATGGGCGCCAGAATGATCGTTACCGGAAGGCTTTCGAGAAACATGCCGACGACGAACACGATCAGCATGCAGGCGATCAGGATCGGGTAATACCCGCCGAGTTGAGTGATCAGCCCGGTAAGGAATTCGTTGGCGCCAAGCAGGGAGAGGATCTGCTGCATTACCACGGAAATTGCGATCAACGGCGCCAGAAGGCCGGTGATCTGGCCGGAGCGGAAGATCACGTTGGGGAGCTTGCTGAGCTTCAGTTCCCGGGTGACGAATAGGCCCGACAGAAGGCAGAAGCCCGCCGTTACGCCAGCGGCTTCGGTCGGTGAGAAGACGCCGCCGTAAATGCCGAACAGCACGATGAAGATGGCGAAAAATCCGAGATAGGCGCGCGCGCCCGTCTTCACGATCCGGACCGGTTCAAACTGAATGAGGTGGCCCCACTGGTTGCGTTTGGCCAGGATGTAGCAGGTGATCTGCATCCCCAACACCATCATGATCCCCGGCAGCAGACCGCTGACGAACAGATCGCTGATGGACAGGTTCATCATGTACCCGTAGACGATGAAGATGACGCTCGGCGGGATGATGATCCCCACCGTTCCGCCGGCCGCCACGGTGGCGGCGGAGAACGAGGGCTCGTATCCGCCCTCCTTCATTTCCGGGTGCATGAGCGAGCCGATGGTGGCCGTGGTGGCGGAGTTCGATCCCGAGATCGCCGCGAACAGCCCGCACGCCGCCAGCGACGCCATGGCCAGGCCGCCCCGCATCCATCCCATCATGGCGTAGGCGAAGTCCGTCAATCTTTTGGCGATGCCGGCGGCGGCAATCAGATCGCCGGTGAGGATGAACAACGGAAGGGCCAGCAGTCCGAAAAAGTTTAACCCCTCGTAGAGCGTAACGCCGATGTTCGCCAGCGTGAAATCGATGATCACGCTGACACCGACGACCCAGAAGCCGATGACGAGAAAGATCGGAACGCCGATCAGGAAAAGGACAACGACCGCAATGGAAATGGCGCTAATGAGAATTCCGTCCACGGCACGTCCCTCCTATTCCGAAACAACGCTCATGGATAAGTCGAACGGCTCGCCCGACCGGTAGGTCTTCCAGTCTTCGAGCAGGTTCTGAGCGGCGCGGAAGATCAGCAGTGCCCACGCCACCGGCGTCGCCAGATAGAACCACCACTGCATGACGTTGGTGGTCCCCGGAACGATGGCGAAGTTCATATGTTGAAGCTGCACCTGCTCGGTGGTGAAGGCGATGACGATGGCGCCGAACGCCGCCCACAGCACGAAATCCAGACACAGCGTGGCGAACTGTAGATTGTACGGCAGTTTCTGGCGCAGTTCCGAGAAACGCAAATGCGATCGGGCGCGAACGTTGTAGGCCGCGCCGAACCATGTAACCCAAAGAAAAAGATAGACGGGAATGGTGGTGCTCCAGGCCGCCTGCTCCTTGAACACATACCGTCTGATCACCTCGACGAATATGATCGCCGCCATCGCGAGGTACGAAACGAGGATGATGGTTTTTTCCAAATTCCGATCGATAAACCTGATCACGGGCACGGCTTCTCTCCTACCGCCGGATTACAACGCACCAACCCCTGCCACCGGGGCTGGCCGCTAAGCTGCCTGGATCTAACCTAGCTTCGCCACCAGCGCCGCGGCTCGACATTCTCGGCAAGGGTGCCCGCGGGTATTTCGCGCGCGATCTTCGACATCTCCGTGTAGGTATCGATGCCGCCGGCCCATTCGTTGAGACGTTCGCGCCACTCTTCCCACGGTTCCGGCACGTATTGAGGCGAGCACATCTTCTCGGCCTTCTCGAGCTCCGCGACGCTGAGGAAGGCGGGGCGAACCCCGTTGTTGGCGAAAATCGTGTTCGGCAGTTGCGGGTCGGAAAAGCCGACCGTGTTGATGAGCGCGGCCTCGTTGGCGCCTTGGATGAGGGCCTGGGTAAAATAGGCCGATTCCATCACGGCGTCCTGAAGCTCGCCGTCGAGCTTGTCGAAAACCTTGGCGTTCATGCCGCAGTGCTCGGTCCCGCAGAAGAACTGGAGGTCCACGCTTTGCGAGACCACCGGGGCCATGTTCGCGTAAGCCACCGCCGACGCCCATGTCTCCGCGCCGTCGAGCAAGCCCTGCTTGAGCCCGTCGAGGGTTTCTTCCCAGGCGATGGGGACGGGATTGAGGTTCATCAGCTGCATGGCGATCCGCCCGAGCTGGGTCCCGGTGACCCGGTTCTTGGTTCCGGCCAGTTGCTCGATGCTGGTGACGAGCGGTTTGTCTTTCCATCCGAGACCCAGCTGGATGCCGCGAAGCTCGCAATGGGTGAACAGGAACTTGACGCCGTGCCTCTTTTCCAGGGGCTCGCGGAGCAGCTGCATGCTTTTCGGGTGGTAGAAGAAGTGATACTGCGACGCGCGCGATGGGAACATGTAGGCATAGTCGAGGACGTTCAGGTATGGAGCGGAACTCGCCGAGTTTTGCGTCGAAGCGGCGAAAACGTCGACAATCCCCTGCTGCGCCTTGCTGAGACAGTTCAGCTGTCCACAAATCTGGTTGTTGCCGATGAACTCGATCTGGATCGCGCCATCGGTGCGTTCCTCGACGTCGCGGACGAACTCGATAAAGCCGGCGCGCTCGATCAGCATGTTCATCTCGTTGAACCCGGAGGCCCCGAACTTCCATTTGACCTTCGGCTCCTTGCTGAACCGCTTTTCGTACGTGGAGTTGGCGGCCTGGGCGAGCCGCGGCAGCGTCACCACGCCGGCGAGACCGCCGGCGGCGAGCAGAGTCGAGCTGATGCCGTAGGTCCTGGCAAGCCGCAGAAGATCGCGGCGCGTGATACCCGTGAGTTTTTCCTTGATCATGGACATCCTCCCAGATGCACTGAATTATCCAAAAATGAAATTTTATTTATCATAATTGCATTATCGGTAACCGCGTGCAACAATCTTTTGGCCGCAATAACGAGCACGGGGGCTCCGCTCCGACGCTCAACCATGACGCGCAGTAATCGCGAACCGAAGCGGGAGGAGCAGTGATGGAAAACGGGCCGGACCAGGAATTCGACTACATCGTCGTCGGTGCCGGATCGGCGGGCTGCGTAGTGGCCAACCGTTTGTCGGCCGATCCCAACAACCGGGTTCTCCTGTTGGAGGCCGGACCCAAGGACACCTATCCGTGGCTGCACATCCCCGTCGGCTATTTCAAAACGATCCACAACCCAAGGTCCGATTGGTGCTACGAGACCGAGCCCGATCCCGGTGTGAACAATCGGCGGATCAAATGGCCGCGGGGCCGGGTTCTCGGCGGCTCGAGCGCCTTGAACGGACTGCTCTACATTCGCGGCCAGAAAGAGGATTACAACGACTGGCGCCAACTCGGAAACGAGGGATGGTCCTACGACGACGTCCTCCCCTACTTTAAAAAATCCGAGGATCAGGAGCGCGGCGCCAATGACTATCATGGCACCGGCGGACCGCTGAAGGTGGCCAACATGCGGTTCAGCCGGCCGATCTGCGATTCGTTCGTCGCCGCCTGCACCGAACTCGGCATACCGAAGAACGACGATTTCAACGGCACCGGCCAGGAAGGCGCCGGCTATTTCCAGCTAAACACCCATCGCGGCCTCAGGTGGAGCTCGGCGACGGCCTTTCTCAAGCCGGTCCGGGACCGGTCGAACCTGACGGTCGATACCAAAACCCTGGTTCGCGGCATCCGGTTCGAAGACAAAAGAGCCGTCGCCGTCGAAGCCGATGTGGAGGGCACCCGGCAGGTGTTCACGGCCCGCAACGAAATCGTGCTTTCGGCCGGCGCCATCGGTTCGCCTCAGATCCTGCACCTCTCCGGGATCGGTGGCGGCGAACGGCTCCGGAAATTGGACATCCCCGTGCTCAGCGACCTGCCGGGCGTCGGCGAGAATTTGCAGGATCACCTGCAAATTCGCTGCATCTACAAGACCGTCGAGCCGACCCTGAACGACGAGGTCAACAATCCATTGCGCAAAATGCTCATCGGCCTGCAGTTCATTCTCCAGCGGACCGGGCCCATGACCATGGCCGCCAGCCAGGTGTGCGCGTTCACCAAATCGCGGCCCGAACTGGACCGTCCGGATATCCAGTACCACGTGCAGCCGTTGAGCGCCGACAGCCCCGGCGAGGGGCTTCACCGGTTCTCGGCCTTCACCGCCTCGGTCTGTCAACTGCGCCCGGAAAGCCGGGGCCGGATCGTCGTCACCTCACCCGACCCCCGCGACTATCCGAAGATCCATGCGAATTACCTGGACTCGCCGGTCGATCAGCGGGTCGCCGTCGATGCCATGAAATTGACACGCCGGCTGACGCAGACGAAAGCCCTGGCGAAGCACATCGCCGAGGATTTCCGGCCGGGGCCGGAAGTTCAAACGGACGAGCAGTTCCTCGACGCGGCCCGCAATCTGGGCACGACCATCTATCATCCCACCAGCACCTGCAAGATGGGTTCGGATCCCATGGCGGTGGTCGACCACCGTCTCCGCGTTCATGGCGTTACCGGTCTTCGCATCGCGGACGCGTCCATCATGCCGAATATCGTTTCGGGCAACACCCATGCGCCGGCCGTGATGATCGGCGAAAAGGCCGCGGACATGATCCTTGAAGACGCACGCGCCGGATAACCCGATCTCGATGCCGGACGATGCAAATGCTCGATGTCTTGCCGGTCGTGTCGCGACGTTCGCGCTCGGGGGCATCATTCAGGGAACGTTGGGCTTTGGCTTGCCCCTCACCACCATGTCGCTGCTGTCGATTTTTCTCGATGTCCCGACGGCAGTGGCGCTGAACACGCTTCCGATCCTCGCCGCCAGTCTTTTCCAGGCCACGCGTGGCGGGCGTATGCTGATGACGATCCGCCGGTTCTGGCTGCTTCTCGTTGCCCTCGCCATTGGCACCTGGCTCGGCGCGATGCTGATCTCGATTCTCGATCCACGTTGGCTTCTCGCCGTGCTGGGCGCCGTCGTCGTGGTGTTTTGTTCGATCAATCATTTTCATCCGGCATTGCGGCTACCCCCCGGCTCGGAGCGGCCGGTGGGTTGCGCCATCGGATTGATGTCCGGGGTCATGGGCGGCGTATCGACGGTGCACGGTCCGCCGCTGATCATGTATGTCGTATCCCTCCACCTGGAAAGAAAGGAGTTCGTGGCGGCGCTCGGCACGTTCTTCTTGATGGGCGGTATCTTTCTCGCGATGGCGTTCGTCGAACGCGGGGTCCTGAACGGCGAAACCGCGCCCTGGTCTCTTCTGTGTGCCGCGCCGGCACTCGCTGGCATGTGGCTCGGGCACCGGCTGAGCCGTCACATCGACCGGGAACGGTTCCGCAAGGTCGTGTTGTTTGCGCTCCTGCTGCTGGGACTAAATCTGTTGAGAAGAGCGATCTGGTGACCGTCGTGTTTATCGTCCGCTCGTAGGAGGATCGGTATGAGCTACAAAGAACTGTTCGTGCATCTGGACAGCACGGAACGAAGCGATCATCGACGGGAGATCGCCTTCGATCTCGCGCGCCGCTTCAATGCGAGCGTCGCCGGCTTGTACGGCGAGTGCGACCCCTTCCTCGCCAATCTCGCCTCCCAGAAGGTGCATGAGATGTTTGCCGACTTGGTCGCGCGAGCCGAAGTCCGCGTTCAAGAAAAGGGCGGCGGAGGCGGAAGTTTCGGTGCACTGGGATTCGTCGATTTCACGCAGAGACAGCGCCCTGACCAAGGCCGTCGCATTCGGGGCGCGTCATTGCGATCTCGCCATTCTCGGTCAGCACGACCCCAATGACAAGCGATCCGGCGTACCGGTGGATCTGGTCGAGCAGGTGGTCATCCATACCGGACGGCCGTCACTGATCGTTCCCTCCTCCGGAGAGTTGGAGAATATCGGACGACGGATCGTGATTGGCTGGAACGCCGGCCGCGAAGCGGTGCGGGCGGTGCATGACGCGCTTCCGTTCCTGCGGTCGGCGGAATTGGTCACACTGGTCTCCATCAACCCCCGTCAAGAAGAGCAGAGGACACGGCACCGTACCCGGCGCCGACATGGCGAAACACCTGGAAGCGCATGGCGTGAAGGCGGACACGGAAACGCGCGTGATCGAGGGAATGAGCCCGATGGAAACATTGATGTCGCATGGAGCGGAAAGCGGCGCGGACCTTCTCGTCGTCGGCGCGCACGGGCATTACGGTTTCCCGGACCTGCTTCGCGGCAGCGGCACCAAGCACCTGCTCAGGCATATGACGATCCCCGTCTTGATGTCGCATTAAGGATGTCGCATTAGGAAGTCGGCGCGGACTACAGAACTTCGTCGCGCAAGTAGTACCACCTGTACAGAAAGCGTTGACCGATCCGGCGGAAGGGCGCGAACAGCTCTCCCGGCAACTCGGAATTGAAGATCGGCAGATCGACGTTGTCGCCCTTGCCGGCGATCCGCTCGGCCAAGCGCCGTCCGGCCTGCGCCGAGTACATGACGCCGTTGCCGCCGTAGCCGAGCGCGTAGAACAAGGTCTGGCTCGGATCCGGCTGGACGATGCGCGGCATCATGTCGTGGCTGACGTCGACCCAGCCCCACCACGAATAGTCGATGTCGATCGACTTCAACGCCGGGAACTTGCGGTGCAAGCCATTGATCAACACCTGGAGGTGCCGTGGATTGCCGGCGTCGGCGCCGGTGATGGCGCTGCGACTGCCGATCTGCACGCGGTCGTCGGGCAGCAGCCGATAGTAGTGCCGCAGCGTCCGCGTGTCGGTGATGACCAGCGTGCTGCGGAAGTTGCAGGCGTCTTTTTCCCTCGCGGTAAGAGGACGCGTGACGATGGAGTTGGACAGGATCGGCATCAACCGGTTCTTCAGCGACGGATGCAGGCCCTGGCTGGTATAGCCGCCGGTAGCGACACCCACCGCGCGGGCGCGCACGGTCCCTCCAGGGGTGCGAAGAGAGTGCACGCCATCGCGTGTCTCCCAACCCGTCACCGGACTGGACGGGTGGATCTTGGCGCCAAGCGCCCGCGCCTTCTTGATATAGCCATACGCCAGCTTCAAGGGATGCACGCCGATACCCTCGGGCTCCAGCATGGCGCCGCGGCTTCGGCTTCATTGACGTAGGCTTGCTGAAGTTCACCCTTCTCGAGGATCCTTGTTTTGTATCCGAAGACGTCGTTGTGAATCTTCACTTCCGAGCGCAGTTTTTCCAATGCCTTCGGACGGTGCGCGTTGTACAGATGCCCGTCGCGCTGCGCGTCGCAGTCGATGTCCTCGATCAGGTGCTTGAAGGTGTCGAACCCCTCCTGGATCTCGGCGTGCAGCTTCAGCGCGGTTTCCTTCCCCCACCGCTCGATCCACTGTGAACGGGTCAGCCGACCGGAGGCATTCTGCGCCTGCCCGCCGTTGCGGCTGGTACACCCCCAGACCACTTGGTTGGCCTCCACGACGTGCGCCTTGATGCCGTGTTCTTCCGCGAGAAACAGAGCACAGGCAAGACCCGTGAAACCGGATCCGATGATAACCACATCGACATCGAGGTCCCGGTCGATCGGGCCATCGTGCCGCGGTGGAGCGGCCGGCCGTGTCGATCCAATAGGTCGGCGCATAGGCCTGGCCATGGCCGGGAGTGGGCGACACCAGGGGATCGTACGTCGGATCGTAAGGGCTCGACTGCCCGGGGTTGACGCGCGTGGTGTTACTCATGCCATCGCCCTCTTGCATGGAAGAGCTTGCGGAGAGGTATCGGTCAGCGCTGATGCGGTGGCAGCACCGGCCGATCCTTGCGAAAGGCGTTCTTCACCGCGATCTTGCCATCACGGAAGGTAAAGATGTCGCAGCCCTGGGCGACGAGGCGCGAGCCGTCCGCCTTGGTCCCCATGAAGGTCCACTCGGAAACACCCTTGTCGCCGGCGACGAGATGATTTCCGTCCGCCCACTGAGCGTCGGGGAACATCGCCCACACCTGCTCGAACGCGGCGCCTACGTCCTTGTGCCCGACGAACCGGGTGCCATGGACGTCGGGTCCGCCGGCGGCATTGAAGACACAGTCGTCGGTCATGAACGAAAGAATGGATTGCACATCGTGGCGATTGAAGGCGTCGGAAAGCGCCGCCAAATCTTCCGCCGTCACTTGCATGGTCTCACCCGGCATCGGTTTCCTCATTCCGTTGGAGATAGGGAGCCGCCGCCCGCGGTCCCGTTCAGAGTTTGGGACGAACGGGCCGGCCGGCCGCCCCCTCCCCGCATTTTCACGCTAGGCCGTGAGGAAACGCCGCGGTAGCGCCAGATGACGGTATTCGCTGGTGCCAGTCAGAGCAGAATCTTAGAGCACGGTGCTCTAGTGACTGACGGCGTGGCCGGATCGAGGTTCCAGTTCCCTCATGACCGCTCCGAGTTCACGGACGCCCTCTTCTATTCTTTCCTCGGTGATCGAGGTGAACCCAATACGGAAATAGTTCAGCGGAGCCGGTTGGATCATGAAGAAAACTTCCCCGGGCTCGATGAGAACGCCTCGTTGTTCGGCCAATCGCGCCAGTTCGTGACAGTCGAGCCATTCCGGTCCTCGGACCCAGCACGATGCTCCGCCCGATACCGGAACGAACGTCGTCTGCGGCAAATGGCGGACAAGGGCGTCCATGAGAACCTGGGCCCGCCTATTGTATATGTGGGACAGTCGGCGTGTGAGGGCGTCATGGTGACCAAGCGACAGGAACAGCGAGAACGAGCGCTGGATGAAGGTGGCCGGATGGCGAACCATGAGCCGGCGAAGTGCCCGGATTTCGCTGACCAGCTCCCTGGGGCCGACGATGTATCCGAGCCGAAGACCCGGCGCCAAGCTCTTCGACAGGCTGCCGATATAAACGACGCGGCCATTCTGATCGAGGCTCTTGAGCGCGGGTTTCGGCGTTCCGGTGTAACAATTCTCGCTTTCGTAATCGTCTTCGAACAGGATGATGTTCTCTTCCTCGGCAATTTTCAGGAGTGCCTCCCGCCGTTCCATCGGCATCGTCACCGTGGTTGGACATTGGTGACTGGGCGTGACGTAAACGTAGTCGCAATCGCGCAGGGAACCACTGGCGACCAAGCCCTGTTCGTCCACGCTCAATCCGACCGTCCGTGCGGTACGGCTGGCAAAAATGTTGCGGGCATCCGGATAGCCTGGATTCTCGACACCGACCTTGGTTCGCCCGGTAACCAGAAGATCCCCTAGCAGATAAAGCGCCTGTTGGGCGCCGATGGTGACGACGATTTCATCTGCGCTGGCCCGCAGACCTCGGCGCGGCAGAACCCGCGTTCGGATCTGCTCGATCAGCGACGAATCGTCTCGGGTGATATGATCCGGCGCCCAGTCGCGAATTTCCATTACGCTGAGCACTTTTCTGCAGCATTCCCGCCAGTCGGCAATGGGGAAAAGGGAAGCGTCGAACTGGCCGAAAATGAACGGATGGGAGTATCTCTGCCAATCAGGACTCTTCTCGATGTTGCGCTGAGAAGAGGGTTTGAAGCGAAATCGCGATTCCCAGTCGCGGGCCGGCGGATCCACGGGCGGGAGATCTTCTTGGGGCGCGGCCCGGCCTTCCAGGATTTCCGGGTTGACGAAATAGCCGCTGCGCTCTCGCGGGATAATGAACCCCTCGTCGGCGAGCTGCTGATAGGCCAGCACCACGGTATTGCGGGCGACACCAAGTTGGTCCGCCAATTTGCGGCACGATGTAAGCGACGTGCACGGCGGCAGATGCTGGTCGAGGATCGCCGACACCATCATCTGGCGGATACGGCTTTGCAGGTTCAACCCTTCCTGATCGCAGTCCAGAAAAAGCGGCAACCACATGACGTCCGATGACCGTGACATCCGGTTGGGCATGTCGTTTGCTCCTTCGAGGCAGCATCGCGGTTGCGTGCCGCCGAACTCCCCAGGATCTTCCCGTCCTCTCTTCCGCTTATTTCGATCATGTGGTGATGCGCGATTCGCCCTACAAGATGGATTTGTTTGACAGGGCGCGGTGAAGCGCCTTGGCGATCGATCGAGGCACCAGTACTTGCGCGATACTGGGCCTGACAATCGCCCGTTTCTGGACCTACCTGGGCTCGAGCATCTGCCCTTAAAATTCTGTTGATGGATCCACATTGTGATGGCCTTTCGAGTTTCCGGCAAGGAGCGTGGGGCGCGGTGATGCGGGAGCATCATAAGCGCCGCGCGACGACGCCGTCCGGAAACCTCGAAAGGCCGCCGGAGGGTCGTGTATCGCACTTCCTCGGGGCCCAGGTTAAGGTGGGGAAACGCCTGCGATGGGGACCCATCGCCGGCGCGGCCCCGCCTGCCGAGGAAGCGTGAAACACATCACACTGAGTCGTGACGGCCTCTGCGTTGCAAGGAAAAATTGCCGTATTTGCCACCTCGGTCGGGTGCGGTCATGTGTCCGGCCTGTTGACGCGGCACCTGGCCGCTGGCCCTGATGAAGTTCGCGGATCGGGTCTCAATCACTATCACGCGGTCTGTCCGCATACTCTATCACGCGGTCTGTCCGCATACTCATTGGCGAGGTGTCCCGATCCCCGGCTCGACCCGGTTGGCATCATGTCATTTTCACCCTTGCAAATCTCTGCACACTCTCTCCTGGTTTCGCTTAATCAGTCGTCCGCTTTTCGTCAGGCGGCGGCGCCTGGAGCGCGGTAGGTTTCGCCCTTGGCCAGCAAGGCCCAGGCGATACGCGCCGTCTTGTTGGCCATGGCGACGGTGACCAGCCGCGGCGGCCGGCGCTCGAGCAGACCATTGACCCAGTCCGCCCCCGGCGCCTTGCCCGCCCGGGCGGAGCGCAACGTGCTGGTCGCGCCAAGCACCAGAAGTTTGCGGATGTAGCGGTTTCCCTGCTTCGATATGCGACCGAGCCGCTCCTTTCCGCCGCTGGAGTTCTGCCGGGGAACCAGCCCCAGCCAGGCGGCGAACTCGCGCCCAGAGCGGAAGAACGACGGATCGGGGACGGTCGCCACGATCGCCGACGCGATGCGAAACCCGACCCCGGGGTCGTCTCCAGGCGCCGCTGGCCTCGTTGCCTTTGTGCCAGGCCATGATCTCGGCGTCGCGTCGGCAATCGCTTGCTCAGCCGCGCGAAGCTGCGCCACCAGCGGCTTCAACGCCGCCTTCGCCAGGGCGGGAACGCTTTCGTCCTCGCCATCCTCGATCACCGCGATGAGATCGTTGACCTTCTCTCGGCCCTGGGGGGCGATCATCCCGAGCTCGGCCATGTGCCCCCGCAGCGCGTTGACCAGCATGGTCTGCTGGCGGATCAGCAGTTCGCGGGCCTTGTGCAGCATCAACGCCGATTGCTGGTCTTCGGTCTTGATCGGCACGAACCGCATGCTCGGCCGCATCACCGCTTCGCAGATGGCCGCGGCATCGACGGCATCGTTCTTACCGCGGCGCACATAGGACTTTACATAAGACGGCGGCATCATCCGGACATCGTGCCCCAGCGCCCTCAGTTCCCGCGACCAAAAATGCGCCGTGCCACACGCCTCCAGGCCGATCAGGCACGGTTCCAGGCCGGCAAAGAAATCGCGAACCCGGGCGCGCCGCAAACAGCGGCGGACCACGACCTCTCCCTTGGCGTCGATGGCATGTACTTGAAACACGTTCTTGGCCAAATCCAGGCCCACTGTGGTAATTTGCATCTCGGACGGCTCCTCTCGGTTGTGGTGGTCAATACGACCACCATATGGCACTTCGATGCCGGGGAGCAGGGGCCGTCCACACCATCACTATCAACGAGATTTGGTATAAATACGAAGTGGGGTTCGATACTTCCGATATTGGTGGCCGAGACGGGACCGATGAAAACATTCTTCAAGTCATTCACCCAGCAGGAGGCGATCCCCGAGACAGCTATCGAGCGGGCGGTGGCGGTCCTGCGGTCCGGACGTTTGCATCGCTACAACGCCGAGCCCGGCGAGACTACCGAAACCGAACGCCTGGAGCAGGAATTCGCGGCCTACATGGGGATGCCGTACTGTCTCGCCTGCGCATCGGGCGGGTATGCCCTGCACATCGCGTTGCGCAGCGCGGGCTTGAAGCCAGGCGACACAGTGCTGTCCAACGCCTTCACGCTGGCGCCGGTTCCGGGCGCTATCCACAACGCCGGAGGCGTGGCGGCTCTTGTCGAGACGGCAGAAGACTATACAGTCGACATCGGCCACCTTGGAAAACTTGCCGCCCGATCCAACGCCCGTTTCTTTATCCTGTCTCATATGCGCGGCCATATCGGCGACATGGATGCCATCGTCGGGATCTGCGATGCCAACCAAATCGTCCTGATAGAAGACTGCGCCCACACCATGGGAGCGCGTTGGAAGGGTCGGCTCAGCGGCACGTTCGGCAAAGCGAGCTGCTTCAGCACCCAGACATACAAACACCTCAACTCGGGAGAAGGCGGGCTGCTGATCACGGCCGACCCCGAGCTTGCGGCGCGCGCGGCGCTGTACTCCGGCTCGTATATGCTGTACGGGCGCCATCTCGCGGCGCCGCCGGCGGAAATTTTTGCAGAAGTTCGCCTGGCCACTCCCAATTACAGCGGCAGGATGGACAACCTTAGGGCCGCGATTCTGCGTCCCCAACTCGCGACATTGGACGCGCAATGCGTCCGTTGGAACCGCTTGTACGCGGTGGTCGAACGTCGGCTGAGGGAGGCTGTCGGGATCAGCGTGCCGTTGCGCCCGCCTCATGAGCATTATGTCGGCAGTTCCATCCTGTTCTCCCTGCCGGGATTTTCGAGCGATGAGGTCAGGCGGTTTGTCGATCTCTGTTTGCGCCACGGCGTCCAGATCAAGTGGTTTGGCGATGCGGAACCAAGCGGATACACGAGCCGCTTCGACAGCTGGCAATACCTGGATGGCGCCCAGGATCTTCCCGAAACCCGCCGGGTGCTCTCAGTTCTATGCGATCTTCGCCTGCCGCTGACGTTCGACGAGGCTGATTGCGCGGTCATCGGCGAAATCATCGCGGACTGTGCCGCGGAAGTTCGCGCCACGCGGGATCGGGCGAAATAGTTTCCGCCGCCACGAGCCGCCGAAGACCTCCCCGCATCCCCCATGCCAAGGCGTCTCGCGCTGGTCCCACTCAAACCTTCGGTCTGGCACTACGGCAAGATGTGGAAGCCGTGGTAACGGTTCATCCAATAGACGGAATAGCGACGGATTTCCGGCGACCGTATCCCGGAAATCAAAATAAGAGCGCGCATGTTTCGTGGTGCTTTGACCGTTTCGGCGCGCCCGCGGATCAACACGACTGTTTGTTGCGTCAATAGGTCGTGAACCAAACATGGAGGAAACAATGAAACCTGGAAATTGCGCTCGCATGGTTTGCGCCGCGGCGGTACTCGCGCTGTTCGCCACTACCGGCGTGGAGGCCAAGTCTTTCAAGATTGCGCTCGGCGACGCTCAGGGAAGCGCGCAAGACGCTCTCGGCAAGAAATTCGTCGAGGAGCTTGAAACCAGATCCAACGGCAAGCATACGGCGGAACTATTCTACAATGGCCAGCTCGGAACGGAGCAGGCCACCGTCAATGACGCCGCCATGGGTGTCCTGGACTTCTCCATCGTCGCCATCAACAACATCACACCGTTTTCACCCTCGGTGGGCATCTTTACCCTCCCGTACGTCATCCTCAGTCTCGACGACGCCGTAACGCTGACCCAGGGTGACGTCGGCAAAGAGCTGACCGAGAACACGATCCGCGATGCCGGCGTTCGCATTCTCGGCTGGAGCTACACCGGTTTTCGCCGGCTGACCAACTCAAAGAGGCCGGTGGAGACGCTCGAGGACCTTCAGGGTCTCGTCATCCGCGTTCCCAAGAACGAAATCATGATCGACACCTACAAGGCCTGGGGCATCAATCCGACGCCGATGGCGTGGTCGGAAACGTTCACCGCCTTGCAGCAGGGCGTGGTCGACGGCCAGGACAACCCGTACCTCACCATCAACGCCATGAAGTTCTATGAGGTTCAGAAGTACGTCACCAACATCCGCTACATCTTCTCGCTGGAGCCCCTGGTGATCAGCGAATCCGTGTTTCAGGACCTCGATCCCGAGACGCAAGAGATGATGATCGAGGCCGGCCAGGCCGCCACAGAATACAGTGCCCAGTTCCTGCGCGACCAGGAGGCCAGCATCAAGGAAACGCTGGTCGAGAATGGCATGGAGATCGTCGATCCAGCCGACGGCGAGAAGCAGTGGATCGAAAAGGCGACCACGGCCGTATGGCCGGCTTTTTATGAAAGCATCGGTGGAAAGGAAAAGTTGGATGACGTGTTGAAGACCCTGGGGCGTTAGCGGAACAGAATAGACAGAGTGGCGTTCCACCGACCCGTATGAACCAGGCATCCCCCAAAGGGGCGCACCTTGCCGACGTGTTTCGCGGAATCAGGGTGTGCCCCGTCGGGTTGGGAGGCGGTCTAGATGGCAATTCTCGGGAAAATTTTCGATAACTTCGAAAGCTATGTGTGCCGCTTGCTCCTGGCGTTCTTTGTCGTTCTGTTGTTTTTCCAGATCTTCGCCAGAAACGTATTCGGATATTCGTTTTCCTGGACCGAAGAACTCTCCACGTATCTCTTTGTCTGGTTTACATACTTTGGCGCCAGTTACGCCGCCAAGCTGGCGGCCCACAATAGGGTAACTTTCCAGTTCAAGAAATTTTCGCGTCGAACGGTTTATTATATTGAAGCGTTTGCCGATTTGTTTTGGATAGGATTTAATATTTATTTTGTTTATTTGAGTTATGATTTTGTTTTCAACAAAATGAACCTCTTCTGGAAATCTCAGACCCTTGGGATTCCCATGAAGTATATTTACATGATCCTACCGCTCGCATTCACCCTGATGACAGTTCGGATCATCCAAGTGAATTACAATCGGATTGTTCGCGGAATTGACGTGCGCGATCCGGATGAAATTCAAATGGAAAAGATCTTAGACGACAGTGCCAAGGCTCCATAGTTACTTAAAAATTTGAGGAACGGATCTAAGTACCGGGAAGGCGCCGATTCATCATGGAAACGACGATCGTATTTCTTCTCTTCGGATTGTTCCTTGGTTTGCTGATCATTGGGGCGCCAATCACCGTAGCACTCGGTGTTTCGGCTTTGCTTTCGTTCCTTTACATTGGCGAAAACCCCATCAAATTCGTCCAGATCGCCTTCACGTCCGTCGGCTCGTTCCCGCTGATGGCCTTGCCGGCGTTCATTCTTGCCGGCGCGTTGATGGAAGCGGCCGGGATATCGAGGCGCCTGGTTATCCTTGCCGAGAGCTTCGCGGGACCCTTCACGGGCGGCATGTCCGCCGCGGCGGTTTTCGCCTGTCTGTTCTTCGGCGCCATCTCCGGTTCGGGTCCGGCGACGACGGCCGCCGTCGGCATGCTGATGATCCCGGCGATGATCGATCGGGGTTACGACAAGGGCTATGCGGGCTCGATCACCGCGTCTTCCGGGGGTCTTGGCGTCGTCATTCCCCCATCGATCCCGATGGTGATTTTTGGGATCGCCGCCCTCGGCATGGAGCCGCCTCCCGAAGCGGTCGAAAAATATGGCGTCTTCCAGTCGGTGTCGATCCCGAAGTTGTTCATCGCCGGTGTGCTTCCGGGGATGGTCATCGCCGGGACGCTCCTGGTGATGAACTATCTGCTGTGCAGGAAAAAAGGCTATAGCGGCTCCGACGAGGGATGGTCGGTGCGGACCATCGGTTGTGCGCTGTACAGCGGTTTCTGGTCCATTCTGGCGCCGCTGGTGATCCTCGGCGGCATCTATACCGGTATTTTCACGCCAACCGAGGCCGCCATCGTGGCGATCTTCTACACCCTGGTGGTCGGGTTTTTCCTCCACAGAGAACTGAAAATCGAAGCGATCTGGCGGTGTCTGGAAACCACCACCTGGATTACCGGACGGGTATTGCTGATTCTGTTCACCGCGACCGTGTTCGGACGGCTGCTTGTCGAAAATCAGATCCCGGGAATCATCGCCGACGCCATGCTCAGCGCCACCGACAACATCTATCTCATCTGGGCGATGATTATCATATTCCTGCTGTTCATCGGCATGTTCATGGAAACGCTGGCGGCCATTCTGATTTTAACACCGGTGCTTTTGCCTATCGCCTACAGCATGGGCATCGATCCGGTCCATTTCGGGATCGTCGTCGTCTGCTGTCTGGCCATCGGCTTCCAGACTCCCCCGCTCGGCGAAAACCTCTTTATCGCATCCGGCATCGCGAATGCGACCATTGAAGAAATCTCGCTCAGGGCGCTTCCCTTCGCGGCGGTCAATACACTTGGTGTTTTTATTATCGCCTTTTTTCCCGAGATCTCGCTTTGGCTGCCCCGGCTTTTTGGCTACTGAGCGGTACGAAGCGTGACGGGTCCGACATTTCGGGCGGATAGGTCATAAACAGGAGAAGCAACAAGATGATATCGGGAGTAGAACGCATTCTCTATGCCACCGATCTCGGTCACAATTCCGTTTACGTGTTTGGTTACGCCTCCTATCTGGCCAAGTTGACGGGCGCCGAGATGCACTTGCTGCATGTGGTGCCGGAACTGTCCGAAGATGTGAGATTCACCCTGCAAACCTATGTGCTGGACCACGATGCGCGCCACAAGATCCTGGAGGAGCGGGTGGAGAAGGCCCGGGCCCTTTTTATGGAACATCAAGATCGGTACTGGGCCGAGCAGACGGCGGAGGACCAGAAAGTTCGCGATCAAATCAAATCCGTCACGGTGTGCGAGGCATTCGCCCCCGAAAAAATTCTCAAGACGGCCAAGCAGCACACCTGCGACCTGATCGTCATCGGCGCACACGCCCGAGGGTTCACCCATACGTTTCTCGGCGGCGTCGCCGAAAAGGTTCTCCGTCGTTCACGGATTCCAAGCCTGGTTGTCCCATTGCCGGAGGAACGTTAAGCGGCGTCAACATGCTTGTTCCTTGCGGCAATTCCGCCGGGAGAGGAGGATGAGATGAAACGGCTTTTCGCGGCGCTCTTCATCGTTGCGGCGATTTTAGCCGCGGCGCCTGGCATCGCCGGCGCGGACGCTCTCAAACAAATCACCGTCGCCTACTTCGAGGAATGGCCGACGGCGAACCAGGTCGCTCAGGCGAAGCGATGGTACGACGACGCGATGGGCGTCAAGGTGAATTGGCGTGCCTTCGATAGCGGAACCGAGATGGCGACAGCCATGGAGGCAGGCGACGTGCAAATCGCTTATTCCATGGGTATCGTCCCCTTTGCCGTCGCAGTCTCGCGCGGCGCGCCGCTGAAAGCGGTCGGCGTGGCCGTGTCCTACGCCGAAAACGACAACTGCGTGGTCTACAAGAAAGTCGCCATCGACAAGGCCAATGCCCACGAACTGGAGGGCAAGAAGGTCGCCGTTCCCATGGGAACGGTCACGCATTACAAGCTTCTGCGCACCCTGGATCATCTTGGCGTCGACGCCAGCAAACTTGATCTGGTGGACATGGTTTCGACCGAAGCCGCCAAGGCCTTTATCCGCGGCGAACTGACCATGGCCTGCGGCTGGGGCGGCGCGTTGCGGCGGATGAAGGGACACGGCTGGGAACTGATGTCCGCCGAGGAGCAGGAAGCGATCGGTATCCGCGTGTTCGATGTCATCGCCGTCACCAACGATTTCGCCGGAGCGCATCCGGACCTGGTGACCAAATTCCTCGAGGTCACGGACGCCGCGATCAGCTACCTGGAAGACAATCCGGAAGAAGCCAAGCCAATCATCGCCGAAGCCGCCGGCATGGAGCTGAAGGAATTGAACATCGTCCTGTCGCTGTTCCAGTTCCCGCAACGCGATGCCCAGCTTTCGGAACCCTGGATGGGAGGCGGCGTGCAATCCTTCACGAAAGAGGTCGCGGACTTCTTCGTCAAGCAAGGTCAAATACCGGCGGCGCTCGACGACTACGGTCCGGCGGTCGACGCGAGCTTCTACGAAAACGTTCAATGACCGCGACGGCAATGGAATAATACCAATTCTCGTTGATAGGAACCCATTGTGACCCGGCCTTTCGGGGTCTCCGGCAAGGAGCGTGGTGCGCGGTGATGCGGGAGCATCATAAGCGCCGCGCGACGCCGTCCGGATACCCCGATAGGCCGTCACAATGGGCCCCTATCAGCGAGATTTGGTATAATATCCACGGATCGGGCAGCGGCCGCGTCCACCCGTCTTTGGAATTATACCAAGGATCGCTAATGGTCACCCATTGTGATCACCATTAACAATCGTTGGTATTCTTCGTGGACATCCTCGATCTGTTGCCACTGATCTTTCTCGCCTTCGCCATCGGCGGAACCATCAAGGGCGTGTTCGGTTTCGGCATGCCGCTGACCACCATGTCGCTGCTCTCGGCGTTTCTCGACGTGCCAACGGCGGCGGCGCTGAATGTCCTGCCGATGTTGTGCGCCAATACGTTACAGGCCAGCCGTGGCGGCCTGCTGGGGGTGACGGTGCGCCGTTTCTGGCCCCTTCTCATCACCCTCGCCATCGGAACGTGGATGGGCGCCACGCTGATCGTCGCACTCGATCCGCGGTGGCTTCTCGGGATCCTCGGCGTCCTCGTCGTGGCGTTTTGCGCGCTCAACCATTTTCACCCGCAGTTCAGGCTGTCCGAGCGGCGGGAGCGCCCCGTCGGCGTCGCCATCGGTTTCATCGCCGGGGTGATCGGAGGCCTGTCGACGGTACACGGCCCGCCCTTGATCATGTATGCCGCCTCCCTTCGCCTGACCAAGGAAGCCTTTGTCGCCGCCTTGGGCACATTCTTTCTGATGGGCGGCATCTTCGTCACCGTTGCGTTTGTCGAGCGCGGCGTCCTCGACCGTGAGACGGCGCCCTGGTCGCTCGCCTGCGTTGTGCCGGTGATCGCCGGCATGTGGCTCGGCGAACGCCTCGGCCGCCGCATCGACCCGGAGCGGTTCGGCAAGGCGGTGCTCATCGTCCTGCTCGTCCTCGGCCTCAATCTGATCAGAAAGGCATTAGGGTGAAGGCAGGATTCCCATCAACGAGAACCGGGTTCATTTCACGAGCAGGCAGGAGCATGACGCCAGGGCACTGACCCGCCGGGACACGCCGCCCCATGGTTGACGTCGGCGATACCGTACAGTTCCTGCGGAAACGATCGAATATCGCAAGGCTGTCCGGCGAAAAGGCGCCGATGCCGGCCGAAGGCTCGCGCTTGAACCGGGCATGCTGGCCCTCGAACCGTTTCTGGCAATGCGCCAGCGCCGAAACCCACATCTGCGCGAAATCGGCGCCGACGACGAATTCCGGCGAGTCCAGGCCATAAGGATCGACTGCCACCTCCTTGGGATCGGTCTCGATCCGGAATGCCTGGGCGCCGCCCTGGATGCCGCCGAAATGGAAATCAGGCTTACAGTAGATGCCCCACATTCGCTCGGTGATCACGGATCTGTCCTCGTCGGAGAGCAGCGGGGCATCGCTGTCGACGTGGATGACGGGCGGGAATGCGCCGTCGTCGGCACGCTGCAGATCCGGATCGACGCCGGACGGAGATGCTTTCGGGCAGATCAAGAAGGTCTCAAAGCCGCCGGATCCATGGACCGGCGTCGACCACCACCTCGGTGCATTCGATAGCGCCGCGATCGGTCTCGACGGGGGCCGCGGCGCCGTTTGCGTCACGGCGGAAACCGGTGACGGTGACGGTGACGGTGACGGTGACGCCAAGATATTGGTAGCGGAGGAGGGACTCGAACCCCCGACACGCGGATTATGATTCCGCTGCTCTAACCAGCTGAGCTACTCCGCCCCCGAAGGACATCACCGGCTCGCACTATGTCCAAACCGGACACAGGGGTCAAGGGCGCGCGCGGCGGTCGGTCTAGCGGTCCGCCACCTCGATCACCAGCGGCGCGTTGACTTGAGGCGTCGATCCGCCCGGCGCGGTTCCGGGCCGCGGTTTCGGCGACGCATTTGCCGGATTCCCGGGGCTTGGCAACGCCGCCCGCTGAGCGGCGACGGGTGGCGTGGCTGTCGGTGTCACCGCGATCGTGGCGGTGGCAGTGGCGGTGGTCGTGCCCGGAGTTGTGGTCGTGGCCAAGTCGTTGCCGCCTTCGGCCTCGGCGGCCGGCGACGGTGTCGTCGGGAACAGCGGGGTCGGCTGGTTCGCGGGCGTCACGGCGGACGCGGGTGCTGGCACGACGACACTTGGATCCGGCACGGGTCGCCTCGGAGGCGGTGGATGGAGCTGGGGCGCGGGAAGCGGTTCCGGCCGATCGTAATCTTCGGGCGGCGGTCCGTAATAGTTCACCAGCCGCCGCTCGGCGCCAACAAGCGGTTGCCGGTAGCAATCCGCGTCTCCGATGGTCCGGTAGCAATAGATGGGCGGATCGTCAAACACGGCCGCGGCGTATGGACTCGCATGCTCGCGTCCGCCACATCCGGAAACGAACCCTGCCACCACGACGCTCATGCAAGCGTACCGCGCAACACGGACAAACGCCGCCGTACCCAAGGGCGTTGCTTTTCTCAAGATTTGAACCCCCAGTATCGGCGCGTGCACCGATGGTTGCGCGACTGAAGGGTAATACTCTCAAAATTATGCGCGAACGTCAATGACCGTCCGTCCCCGGACCTGTCCCTTGAGGATCTTCCCAGCTTCCGCCGGAGCTTCCGCCAAGGGCACCACCCGGGTCATGGCTTCCAGCTTGTCCATCGGCAACTCGCGCGCCAGTCGCGGCCAGGCCACGAGGCGGCGCTCCCGGGGACAGGTGGCGGAGTCGATGCCGAGCAGGTTGATGCCACGCAGCAGGAACGGGATCACCGTGGACTCGAAGGCGATGCCGCCCGCGTTTCCCACCGAGGCGCAGCTTCCCCAATAACAGATGCCGGCGAGCACGGCGCCGAGGCTCTTGCCGCCGACGTTGTCGATCACCCCCGACCATCGCTCCGGCCCCATGGGTCCCTTGGGCGGCGTTTCGAACTCGGCGCGGTCGACGATGGTGGTGGCACCGAGATCGCGGAGGTAGGCATGGGTGCCGGCCCGACCGGTGGAGGCCGCGACGCGGTAGCCGAGGCTGGCCAGAAGGGCGATGGCGATGCCGCCGACGCCGCCGGCCGCGCCGGTAACCAGAACCTCGCCTTTGTTGTCCGGTTTGAGACCGTGGTCTTCCAGGGCCATGATCGCCAGCATGGCGGTAAAGCCAGCGGTACCGATGGCCATGGCCTGGCGCATGGTCATGCCTTGGGGCAGCGGCACCAGCCAGTCGGCCTTGACCCGCGACTTGGTGGCGTAACCGCCCCAATGCACCTCGCCGACGCGCCAGCCGGTGAGGATCACTTCGTCGCCCGGCTTGTAGCGCGGCGAATCCGACTGCTCGACCGTGCCGACGAAATCGATGCCCGGGATGTGCGGATATTGACGGACCAGCCGGCCGATGCCGCTCAAAACCATGCCGTCCTTATAGTTGAGATCCGAATACGCCACGGAAACCGTCACGTCGCCGTCCGGCAGGGCGGCGTCCTCGAGCGTCTGCACGCTGGACGTCACTTTACCATCGGCCTCGTCCAGAACCAGAGCCGTGAATTCGCTCTTTACAGCCATGAACCATGCTCCCCGAAGTGTTGTGACTTGCGCGGCCGTTAATTCAGGTTTTCAGGGCCGTCGTCACAAGCCGTCTTCAAAGGTGACGACGATATCTTCATCACCGGGCCGGTACTGGCACGCCAGCCGCGATTCGGGAGCCGCGCGCCCCGCCTCCGCATTTCTGACGTCCGCGTCCGTCAGGAAAACCATGGACGTCAAAAGAAACTTCTCTTTATCGGTGAGCGGCGCGAAAGCCGTTTTCGTGCCGGAAAGGGTCTCCACACCGACGAGACAGGCGCTGCAATCGCCGCTATCGCAGTTGAACAGGATGGGAACACCGTGTTCCTGCGCAATGGCGAGAAGGGTCGGCCGCTCTCCGGATGGCGCCGAAGCGGTAACGGTTTTGTCGGTAGAAGACGACAAAAAGCGTATGGTCGACATACGATCGCTTGCCTCGTTCCAAGGAATCGGTGATCGATGCCAGGAATGGATGATCAAGCGTAACGACACCGAGGGTAAAAATAAAGGCCCGACTTGGCGGCGCCCGCATCGTCACCGGGTGCGGCGCGGAACCGAAGGCCCTTATTCGGCCGGCCGGCCCACGTTCTCGTTTTTCGTGGTCCGGCGCCACACCATCAACCCGAGGCCGCCGAGAGCGGCGGCGAACAACGGCAGGGACGCGGGAATGGGCGTGGCGATGGCGATGACCCCGAGATCGTCATAGTCGTTGCGATCCGGCCCCTTGCCGGCGTCGTCGAAAAGGATCAGAACCGCATTGCCGGGCGCGCTCGTCAGCTTCCAGTCGCCATCGACGCCGGCAGGCTCCAGATATGACATCAGGTAGTTGACGAACCCGCTGCCGACCGCGTTGTTGCCTGCGATGTTGCCGACCGAGGATCCGCCGTCGAGACTGGTGGAAAACGCGAAATCGACGGGCCCGGCCAGCGCCTGGAAAGCGTGGATGGGCGCCCGCGGCATCGAATCGCCACCGCCGTCCTCGCCGACACCGGAATTCTGGAAGGTCAATCCTCCGGCGGAGAAGACGTTGGTGGCCTCGGCGAAAGAGCCGATATAATTATATGTGATGGCGACATCGGCGGCGGTGGTGGACAACGTGGCGCCGCCGCTCCAGAACAATTCGCCGCCATCGGGATCGACGATGACGCCGCCGCCCGGGACCAGAGCCTGAAAATCCGCGTCCGGCGTTGGTATCAAATTGTTAAGCGAAGCCGGCAGCGGTTGATCGCCGATGCCGCTGATGGAATAGAACGCGGCTTGCGCCGGTTTCGCCCCGCCGATTAAGAGAGCGACCACGAAAACGAGCGCGGCCGCATAGAAAGTGCGCACAACAGACCTCCTGTCAAGACAGACGCGCGAACGCCATATTCCCCCAACGTGCTTTGAACACAACTATTATGCATTAAAAGCCCCGGAACATGCTAGTCATTAAATACCCTGTTTAGGTTATTATTGACCTATATAGGGTAATTCAGTGACGCGGGCCCGGCGATGCGGATGGGCCTCAGAGCGTTCGACGAAAGAAAAAGCGGGCGGCGGCGCGGGGATCGTCGATGTCGATCGTATCGCTGCGGTAGATGCCAAAGCCGGCCCGGCGATAGAACGCGAGCGCGCCGGCATGATCTTCGGTGCAGGTGTGGAGCCACACGCGCATGACCGTCTGATCCCGGGCGGCGTGCCCCCAGGCGGCATGTAGGGCGGCCGCCATCAGATACCGGCCGAGGCCTCGGCCGATGAACGCCGGCGTCAGACCGAAATAGGCGATCTCCACTTCGCCGGCCCGCCGCCGGTCGAGTTCGACATATCCGGCCGGCGCCGCTCCGGCGCGCAGCACGCCCACGACAACGCCCGGATCGGCGAGGATCGCTCGCCAGATCCGCGTCGCTCATCACGCGGCGTTCCCACCACAGCCACGCTTCGCCCACCGCGTCGTACAGCGAGCGGTACACCGGGACCGTCATGTCTGAGAACCATTCGAGGCGGATGTCGGAGGCCGGCGGACGGAGGTCCGGCGGCGTTCCGGCTCCCCACGGCGGCGCGCGCATTTCCAGATAGGTGACGACCGATCGCAGGTTGCCCGGAGCGGGTCCGACGCCGGTTGGCGTCACAGGCATTCCACGAACCGCACCGCCTCGCCGGCCGGATCGCCCAGCAGCGCGCCGTCGCGCATGACCATCCGGCCCCCGACGATGGTCGCCACCGGCCAGCCGGTGACCGTCAGGCCATCGAAGGGCGTCCAGCCGCACCGGCTGACGATCCACGCGTTGGTGATCATGCGCCGCATCTTGAGATCGACGACGCTGAAGTGCGCGCCATATCCGAGCGCGATGCGCCCCCGCCCGGCGACCCCCAGGATACGCGCCGGTCCGGCGCACACAAGATCCACCAGGCGTTCGAGGCTGAGCCGGCCCTTGGCCACATGATCGAGCATCACCGGCAGCAGCGTCTGCACCCCCGGCATGCCGGAGGGACTCTGCGGATAGGGACGTTTCTTCTCTTCGCGCGTATGCGGCGCGTGATCCGAACCGATGCAGTCCACCAGGCCCTGGCGCAACGCCGCCCACAGCGCGTCGCGATGACGCGCCTCGCGGATCGGCGGGTTCATCTGCGCGAAGCTGTCCAGCAGCTCGTAACACTCGGGAGCCGCCAGGGTGAGATGCTGCGGCGTGACCTCGACGGTCGCGATGTCGCGGTAGTCCTCGAGCAACGCCATTTCCTCCGCCGTCGTGACGTGCAGAACATGCACCCGGCGCCGGGTTCCGCGGGCGAGGTTCAAGAGCCGCTCGGTGGCCAGGTACGCCGTCCGCACGTCCCGCCATTCCGGATGCATGACCGGTTCGGCGCCGCCCTCGACGATGGTGAAGCGCTCGCGCAGGCGGCGTTCGTCCTCGCAGTGAACGGCCATCCGGCGCGAGCCGTTGGCGAGCACCGCGGCGACCGCCGCGTCCTCGTCCACCAGCAGATCGCCGGTGGAGCTTCCCATGAACATCTTGACGCCGGCGCACGCCGGCAGCGTCTCCAGATCAGGCAGGGTCTCGGCGTTTTCGGCGGTCGCGCCGATGTAGAACGCCATATCCACCCATGCCCGGCCCTTGGCGCGGCGGCACTTGTCGGCGAGGTCGGCCGCGGTCACGGTGGACGGCTTGGTGTTGGGCATCTCGAACACCGCGGTTACGCCACCGAGCGCGGCGGCCGCCGTCCCGGTGCCAAAGTCCTCCTTGTGCTCCAGTCCCGGTTCGCGGAAGTGCACCTGGCTATCGATCACGCCCGGCAGGACGTGCAGACCGGCGCAGTCCAGCACGTTGGCCCCGTCGCCATCGACATCGCCGATGGCGGCGATCCGCCCGCCGCGAACACCGATATCCGCCCGGGCGATACCGCCCGGCGTGACGCACTTACCGCCACGAAGAACAAGATCGAAAGTTTCGGCCACGGCTGGTCCCTTTCGCGTCAAAGGCTTCTGTGCCGATTTGATTTATCACCCCTGGCTCGCGTTCGGCAACCGCCCGCGGATTCTCGCGCGCTTCCCGCGCTCCGGCCCGGTGCTCCCGGCGACAATGGCGAAACAGGGGGGAGGGTGTTTGCATTTTTGCGAAAACAACCCCATGCACAGTAGACATTCAAAGTGAACATCTAGCGTGCTTCTGCTATGGTCGCGTTATCGTCAATCGCCATCCCGATATGAGGCAAGCCCCTTGGCCAAACGCTCCAGCACCAGGAAAACGCCGGCGGCGGCCGTCCCGGCCGAACACGACGCGGTCATCGAGCACGCGACGGGCACGCGGGAGCCGGCCCTGCAGCAACGCCTGATCAAACAGGTCGCCGACACCCTCTGGCTGCCCGACGGCCTCCGCGACGACGAGCGGGTGACGCTGGTTCGCTCGGCGATCTCGATGCTCCAGGGCATCCAGCCAACCGACGAAACCGAAGGCATGCTGGCGACCCAGATGGTCGCGACCCATAACGCCGCGATGGAATGCCTCCGCCGGGCGATGCTACCGGCGCAGTCGGCGCAAGGCAGGGATCACAATCTCCGCCACGCCGGCAAGCTGCTTTCGCTCTATGCGCGGCAGATCGAGGTCCTCGACAAGCACCGGGGCAAGGGCCAGCAGAAGGTGACCGTGGAATACGTCAACATCGAATCGGGCGGCCAGGCCGTGGTCGGCCACATCGAGACGGGAAACCCGGCGCGAAAACGAAATCGGGACGCCGGATCCGACGGGGGTGTCATCCTCGACGAACCCGATGGCGCCTCCGAAACCAGCGCCGGAGCGGGCCGCCGGCAGAGCCGCGCCAAGGCCTGACATCCGGCGATGACCGGCACGCATGACCACACCACGGCTCCCATGCTTGCGAGCCCGCGCTGCGGCGCGAAGACGCGCAGTGGCAAACCGTGCCGATCGCCGACGGTCCAAGGCCGAAACCGCTGCCGCATGCACGGCGGCGCGAACGGCTCGGGCGCCCCACCCGGCAACCAGAACGCCTTGAAGCATGGCCTCTATACACGCCAAGCGATCGCGGAGCGGAAGATGCTGGACCGGCTGATCAGAAACTCTGAAAAGCTCCTCGAGGAGATCGATTGACGCTGAAAAAGGGTATGCGCCGGACCACTCACGCTGGGTGAAGTCAGGTCAGCGGCATCGCCCGCGTCCCCACTCTCGCCATTTCCCGCCTCTCTTCGAAGCCGTCTTTGCGACGAGCGGAGCGACGCGGCAATCCAGAAATGTGTCCCGGGGATCGACCATCCTGGATCGCCGCGCTTCGCTCGCGAAGACGATAGGAATTGCGCGGCCGCCGGTGTAGAAGTCGTCCCTCACCCAGTGTATCAAAACGACCAAGACGTGCCTTTGTCGTTACGGATTGTGATCCTTGATAGGAAGCCACTCTGATCCGCGTGATCTCGGCCCGCGACATGCATCGCAAGGAGAGGACCCGCTATGGACAGGAAACTTAAGCCGCGACCCGCGTTCGGGAGCGAGGCCGACGAGCGCGCCTTCTGGGAAACCCACGACTCGACGGACCATGTGGACTGGTCCACGGCCGAGCGCGCCCGCTTCCCCAATCTGAAGCCGTCGACGCGCGCGATTTCGCTCAGGCTTCCGGTGACGCTCCTGGAAAGCATCAAGGTCGCCGCCAACAAGCGCGACGTCCCTTGCCAATCGCTGATCAAGATGTGGATCGCCGAGAAGGTGGAACGGTCGTAAAGCCGTTGGCAATATCAATCGATTCTGACCCCATCGTTTTACGCTAGCGACGAATGCCTCTGATGCAACCGTGTTTCTGTAAAATTTTTGAAACTTTATGCTCAAGCACAAAGCCGGTCTTGTTGATGTTGATCTCGAAATTGGTTAAGTCTATAGGATTATGTCTCGCAATTGGATGCGGTCCTTGGCGGGGACAGGCAAATGCCAGAAATTCGTCGTGCGGCTTCTTCACAATTGTCCGCTATCGAGCATCATCCAGCATTTTTGCAAGTAGACTTACGAAGGCAATGAATTCAAGCGCCCGTTCGGGGTCGTCTTTGATGATCTTGTGGGCTCGCGGATTGCGTAGGCCCATTACGGCACCTGAAAAGAGCCACATGTAACCCTTTTGTTCGTCCTTGTCCGAGGCATCGGCCATATCGTTAAATCGCAGTACCGGCTTGTCCACGCTGAACACACGCTGCATTAAGGCCGTGCCATCCTGTTCCTCACCGGAGCGAAGGCGAACCAAGTTATTCAGCACCTTTACGGACTTCTCGACAGCTTCAGAATAGTGGCCGTCCCGATATAGTGCGCCCACCTGTCTTTCGATCTCCGGGTGAAGTTCAAGAGCCTCGTACCACGCAAGGGCTTAGAGGCCGAATGGCGTCCAGCGTCGTGTAAGTGCTCCTCGAAATCGCGCTTAATCGTGTTAAGGGCCGCAATTGCTTCAGCCACTCCTCTCTTGAGACCTTCCCGCACGTCGTGAATGGGGGTAGCGTGCATCATGTTGATCGAGGCTCGATCAAGACGCGAGATTCGCTGATATGTCCTGAATTCAGTTGTATCTGAACCAAAAACATGCACTAAGAGGCTCTCAAGTGAAAACTCGAGCGAGCTAATCCTCGCGTCGCGTCGATCTTCAACGGTGTCGGTGTCGAACGACTCAAGGTCCGTTATTCTGCGGTCGACTTTCCTTATCGCCGATTCCATATCACCATATGATAATGCAGCATCCCGAGGTTCCGGCTGTTGTTTTGGTCGTCTTACCATTCTGTCTTCTCCGCGTAAGTTTTCCGACCGTTCTATTCTACGCTTTCATATGATATGCGCGCCGAGTGGGGTGGTCAGCGGAAAACGGGACGTTACCCGAATAACCAAAAACGGCGCCATCCCTCGAAACGGGGTTGAAGTCAGAGAACGCCCACGCTCTCCAGCACTTCCCGCACCTCGGCGCGGCCGGCGGCGTCGAGCGGGGCTTGCGGCGGCAGCGGATCGCCGACCGGGAAGCCCATCAGTTCCAACCCGCCCTTGATGCACGCGGCCAGGGAATACTTGGCGAACACCTGGTTGACCTTCCACAGTCTGCGTTGCAACACCATCGCCTCGCCCCACTGTCCCGCCGCGCACAGCTCGTACAGGCGCACGCTTTCGGCCGGGATCAGACAGGCCGGGCCGGCCATGAAGCCGGCGCCGCCGATCAGCATCACCGTCGCCGGGATGTGCGACGACGCGGCGAAAACCTGGATCTTGCCGTCCACCGCCTCGATGATCGAGAGCAGCCGGCCGGTGTTGGTCGACGCGTCCTTGATGTAGCGGATGTTGGGCACGTCGGCGAGGCGCCGGATAGCCGGGAGGCTCAGGTCGGAGCGCTGGAAGCTCGGGTTGGTGTACATCACCACCGGACACTCGATGGATTCGCGCGACGCCGGTGAAATAGGCGACGACGCCGTCCTCGGATATCGGGAAATAGGCCTCCAGCGTCGCGATCACGCCGGCGACGCCCATGGCCTCGAACTGCCGCGCCTGGCGGCGGGCCTCGGCCGTGGTGGTCGCGGCGACGCCGGCGATCACCGGCACCCGTCCGGCCGCGGCCTCCAGCGTCACCTCCACCACCCGTTTCTTCTGTTCCCACGAGAGATACGCGAACTCGCCGGTGCTGCCCAGCGGCGCCAGGCCGTGAACGCCGGCGGCGATGACATGCTCGCACAGCCGGCCGAGGACGTCGTCCATGACCGCGCCGTTTTCATCGATGGGGGAAACCAAGTAGGGAAAAACCCCGCAGAAATCGGCTTTCATCCGCCCATTTACAACAATCCCAATTCCCTGAGTTCCGACGCCATGTCTTCCGGGATCGCGGTCTCCGACGGACGGTCGCCGGCGTCCGGCGAGGCATCCTCGGGGCGCAGGTACCGCCATCCCTGGAACGGACGCTGCGCGCGGAGAACCGTCGGCACCAACCGCGGATCGAGGACAAGGCCGCACCGCGGTCCCTCGCCGCCGGTCACCGCCTCCACGCCAACGAGCCGCTGGCGGACGCGGACGAACCCCTTGATCACCCAGTACATGGAGCCGCCATCGAGCAGCGCCGCCGTCTGGCGGGGCGTGTTGCGGGTCACGTGGCGGAGCGTTTCGGAATGGCCGCCGTCGCGCGCCTGTTTGAGCCGCAGCGCCTGGACCGTCGCCAGGTGCTCCACGTCCTCGATCCCCACCGCCAGCTTGATGATATGAAGGGTCATGCGCCAGTTATCCGCTCATCCGGCCATCCGCTGATCCGCCCCTGCAGCGCCTGGCTCACCTTGGAGGCCGGCCGCCGTCCGAGGGCGCGGCAGACGAACACGCCCGCCGCCGCCACCGCATCGAGATCGACGCCGGTTTCGATACCGAGGCCGTTCAGCATGAACAAAACATCCTCTGTCGCGACGTTGCCCGACGCGCCCTCGGCATAGGGGCAGCCGCCGAGACCGGCCGCCGAGGCGTCGACCACCCGCACGCCCAGTTCCAGCACCGCCAGAATGTTGGCCAGCGCCTGGCCGTAGGTATCGTGAAAATGCGCCGCCAGATTTTCCACCGCCACCACGCGGGCCACCGCGTCGACCATGGCCTGGGCCCGCCCCGGCGTTCCCACGCCGATGGTGTCGCCGAGCGAGATCTCGTAGCAGCCGAGCCGGAGGAGCCGCTCGGCGACCCGCGCCACCGCGTCCGGCGCCACCTCGCCCTCGTACGGGCATCCGAGCACGCACGAGACGTAGCCGCGAACGGGCATGCCTTGGACCCGGGCGGCGTCGCAGACGGCGGCGAACCGCTCGAAGCTCTCATCGATGGAGCAGTTGAGGTTACGCCGCGAAAACGTCTCGGAGGCCGCCGCGAACACCGCGATCTCGTCGGCGCCGGCGCCGAGCGCGCCCTGGAACCCCTTCAGGTTGGGGGTCAGCACCGCGTAGCGGGTACCCGGGCGGCGATGGATGCCGGCGAGCACCCGGGCGGTGTCGGCCATTTGCGGCACCCACTTGGGCGAGACGAAACTTCCCGCCTCGATCAGCGGGACGCCGGCCTCCGCCAGCCGGTCGATCAGCGCGATCTTCAGGTCCGTCGAAACGGTACCCGGCTCGTTCTGCAGACCGTCGCGCGGCGAGACGTCGACGAGTTTGACCGTGGCGGGAAGATGCATGTCCTGATGATCCGGATGGCGCCGGCGCCCATGCGCGCCGGCGTGCCTTCCGAACATAGCCCGCCATCGGCCGATTGCGAAGAGCGCGATGGGCGATTCAGGCCTTGTTTTCGATCGAGCAGGTGCGAAGCCCGAGCATCCGGTAGACCGGGCACCAGCCGATCAGACCGGTCGCCAGCGGGATGACGCCGATCCAGCCCCACGGCGTTTGCGGGCCGACGAAGACCAGCGCGATCAGGACGACGCCGGCGATGATTCGAAGCGCGCGATCCATGGTTCCCTCGTTCCTGTGCATGACGGTCCCTTTCCTTTTGGCGTTTACTTGCGGGACCACCAAAGCACATCGGAACGGCAGCGTCTGTGACTAGGTCACACAGCGCGGCCGTCGGCCAGCCGGCGCAACGCGTCGCCATCCAGGACATCGATCCGGCCGCGGCGCAGGGCCACCCAGGAGCGGCGCTCGAACTCCTTCAACTGCCGGCTGACGACCTCGCGCACCGATCCGAGCTCCACCGCCACCTCCTGGTGGGTAAGCGCCAGGCGCCCGTCGGCGTCCATCGCCTCGAGGAGAAACCGGGCGAGCCTGACATCGACGCTTTGGAACGCCACCTCCTCCACCAGCAGCGTCAGATCGAAGATCCGCCGGCCATACGTGGAAAACACGAAATCGCGGAAGACCGTCGAGCGCGCCACCAGCTCCCGAAACCCCGCCGCCGGCAGCACAACCGCGCCGACGTCGGTTTCGGCCACGGCTTCGGCCGGGTAATCCTCGTTCGACATCAGGCAGCAGGTAGTGAGGATACAGGTCTGGCCGTCCTCGACGCGGTACAGAACGATTTCGCGGCCGGTCTCGGACGTCATGTGCACGCGCACGGTGCCGGACAGAACGAACAGGAAGCTCTCGCAGCTGTCGCCATGACGAAACGGCACCGTCCCGGCGGGCAGGGTGGCGACCATGGCGGCCCGCTGGAGAATTCGTTTGGCCGGCTCCTCCAGCCGCGCCAGTGCCGGGAAGGCGTCGATCCAGTTTTCCCTCATGCGCGGATGCTCCGGTGGCCGGTTGGCGTGGACAGAGACGCCATTGCGTCAGCTTATCCCAAGGATCACTGATAGTAATACCAACGATCCTTGATAGGAACCCATTGAAAAAAGGGGAAAAACAGAAAACCCACGGCGAATAGACCTCCCCCCCACATCTTTCATATTTTCGCAACATTTCAGCCGGGACACGAAAAGTGGTATCATTGAACTCGACCTTTCGCGGGGGAAACCATGCAGCGCAGGCAAGCCGCGATCCTGTTTGCCGACGTAGTCGGCTATAGCCGCCTGACAGAGCGCGACGAGGAAGGCACCCACGAGACGCTGAGAGCCTACCTCGATATCTGGTCGAACATTGTTGGTGCACGGGGCGGGCGTATCGTCAACTGCGCCGGCGACGCGCTTCTGGCCGAGTTGCCGAACGCGGCGCAGGCGCTCCGCTCCGCCGTGGACGCCCGCAACACCATTAAAGAGCGCAACTGCGACGTTCCGGTGGATCGCCGGCTCCGGTTCCGGGCGGGCATCAACACCGGCAACGTCATTGTTGATCATGACGATATCTACGGCGACGGCGTCAACATCGCCGCCCGCCTGGCCGGCCGCGCCGAGGCCGGCGGGATCTGCATTTCCGAAACCGAGTTTACCGAGCTGCAATCGCCGTCGGACCTGGGGTTCGAATACCTTGGCGAACTGCAGGTCCGGAACATCGCCAAACCCATCGGTGCTTTCAAGGTCCTGCTGCGGCCGGAAGACGCGGGCAAGGTCGTCGGCCGCAAGCGGCGTTCGGCGAAGCCTTCGCCATGGACGCTGGTGGCTGTCGCGTCGATTGCGGTGTTTACCGTCCTCGCCGGTCTGATGCTGTGGCGGCGGCCCCCGGTGCACGACCTCGCGCCCGCCGCGGGACGAAGCGCCGTCTCACTGCTGGAAAAGCCGGCCATCGCCGTTGTGGGTTTTGAAAATCTTACCGGTGATCCGGAGCAGGACCTCCTGGCGGCGAGCCTTGCCGAGGGAATTTCCGCGGCCCTTTCCCGGTTTCCCAATCTGGACGTCTCGGCCCCCCGGGCGGGCGGCGGCAAGAGCATCGAAACCGCCGCAATGGCCGAACGATCAGCCAGCGAACGGGGGCCCCGATATTTCTGCGGGGAGCACTGCGCCGGACCGCCGACCGCGTCCGCATCACGACCAGGCTGTTCGACACCAAGGCCCGGCGCTATGTCTGGGGCGGCCGGTACGACACCTCTCTGAAGGATGTGTTCTCATCGGACAACGGCGTCATCGACAGCATCGCCACCGGATTGTGGGCCGAACTCACCCAAACTGCGAAAACCGCCGCCTGGCGGAACGAAGCCGAAAGCCCCGAGGCCTACCGGCTGGCGGTCATCGGCCTTGAGCACTACCGGCGGTTCACCCCGGGCGACAATGCCGAAGCCAAGTATTTCTTCACGACGGCGGTCTCCCTCGATCCGGAGTTCCTAGCGCCTGGGCGGCGCTCGGATGGTCCTATTTCAACGAGGCGCACTACGGCTGGGGGGACGATCCGGACAGCTCGCTCTCGCGCGCATCGGCCCTGGCGGCGAGGGTTCTGGAGATAGACGGCACCCACACCGAAGCGCGCGTGCTTGAAGCGGCGATCGCACGGAATCGCGAGCGATCGGACGCCGCTCCCGACTGATCCTCGACGCGCGCTTAGGATCCATTATAACCGAGTAAGGACAGGGAAATCGGGTGAAAGATCACGTAGCGATGAGGCTTGCTAGGAAGTCGTCGTCCCAGGCGGCGACTTTGCGCCGGAGGCGCAGGGAGTCTGCCTCGGGGCGTTTCGCAGGAGGTTGATGGCCATGTGCTTGATGGTGGTGAAGTTGGCGGGGGCGTGATCGGTTCGCACGCGGCATTCGTCGTCGCGAAAGATCATGTCCATGACCCAGTGCAGGCTGTTCTCGATGGCCCAATGGTCCCGCACGACGGCGCCGAGTTGCACGGCCTGAAGGCCCAGGGATGTGATGTAGAAACGGGTTTCCTGCTTGATTGCGCCATCGATGTCGCGGCGGCTCTCGACCATGACGATGCCGTTTAGTCCCGGCCAGTCGTGGCGCTCCTGGAGCCAGGCGACATCGTGGATCACGGTTGTCGTTCGGGTCTCGATGCGTCCGTGGTCGCCGTCGACCGTCTGGTGTCGGCTGATGGTCGTGTCCTGGAAGTCCCTGGCGTTCTGCTCGGCGACGAAGACGTCGACGTCGTTGCGCAAGCTCCCTTGGTTGCCTTTGAGGGCGAGAACATAGGCCGCCTTCTTGTCGATGATGGTCCTGGCAATATGGCGCTGGCATCCGATCGCGTCGATGGTCACGATGGCGCCCGCGATGGCCATCATCTCCAAAAGCTTGGGGATCGCGACGATTTCGTTCGATTTCTCCGCCACCTTCACTTGCCCGAGTACCAGCCGCTGGCGCGCCGCGAAGGCCGAGACCATATGAACAGCGGCCTTCGCTCCCTTCTTGTCGCCGGAACGCCGCGCCGTCTTGCATCAATGGCGATCACGTCGCTCGCCGCCCCGGTCTCGGCCGAAACCCAGGCGACGAAGCATTTCTGAAATTGCTCCGCGTCCAGTGTCGCGAAGATGTCGCTCAGATGGTCGTGCGCGGGTGTCCCGTCGCGAAAAGGCCGGAAGCGCCGCAGAAGGTCCAGCTTCTTCGCCCCGAAACGGGCGATATCGGTGAAGGTTTCCGCCCCGGCCAGGACCGACAGCAAACAAAGCAACAGAATTTCGTCTAGCGGATACACCACCTTGCCGGCTTGCCGAGGGTCCGGAAAATCCCGGAAATGCTCAAGAAAAACAACTCCATCCCCAATCGCTCCATCCATCTCCATCATGACCTCCCATATCCAATCCGAGGCCATCCATCGATTTCAGAACTTTAACCCTCTGTCATCAACTCTTTCGCCCGATTGCCCTGAGTTGAGATCCGGCTTCGATTTGAAAATGCGGTAAATTTTGGCAAGCGGGCGAGAAACGGCATGTGACCGTTGTCAGCCGAAGTCTTCCTCGTCGGGGGCGGCGTTGCCGTCGTCCTCGAAGGATACCAGCACCGCCCCGTCTTCCACCTGTTCGCCCACGTCGTAGTGGATCCGGGCGATCGTTCCGTCGGTGGGCGCGGTGACCGCGTGTTCCATTTTCATCGCCTCCAGCACCAGCAGCGTGGCGCCCCGACTGACCTTGTCGCCTACCTTGGCCTTCACCACGGCGACGCGGCCCGGCATGGGAGCCTTCAGGGAGCCGCCGCTCGGTTCGCGCAGTTCGGCGCGGGCCGCCGGGTCGTCGAGTTCCAGCCGGTGGCTGGTCCCGCCGCAGATGATGGTGAGCTCCATGGCATGGCGGACCACCGTGGCCTTGAGCCGGACGCCGCCCAGATCGGCGATCAGGTCGCCGGCCGCGTCGATCTCTCCGGCCGCCTTCATCGGCTCCGCCTCGCCGGGAAGCTGGAGCAGGATGCCGTCCGGGCGGTAATGCACCGTCACGTCGACCATCGCGTCGCCGTCGCGGAAGCTCAGCACATGATAGTTGTCGTCGTTGAGCCGCCAGCCGTTGGTGAAGTGCCAGGGCGAATGCGGGTCCGCCGAATGCCGCGCCGCCGACCCCGCTTCGGCGTCGCGGCGAAGCAGCACGTCGAGACAGGCGAGCGACAGGATGCGGCGCGACGCCGGCCGGCTCTCCGGGAACAGGTCGGCGTGATGCCGAGCGATGAAGTTGGTATCGATATCGGCGGCGGCGAACGCCGGATGGCCGGCGACGGCGGCGAGGAACGGGGTATTGGTGGTCAGGCCCACCACCTGCACCCCGTCCAAGGCCCGGCGCAATCGGGTGAGCGCGGCCGGGCGGTCGGCGTCCCAGACGATCAGCTTGGCGATCAGCGGATCGTAATGGATGCCCACGTCGTCGCCCTCGCGCACCCCGCCGTCGATGCGCACGTGCGGACCCTCGGCGGGAAACCGCAGATGGCGGAGCGTCCCGGCGGCGGGCAGAAAATCGCGCGCCGGGTCCTCGGCGTAGATGCGCGCCTCGAAGGCATGGCCGTTGATCGCCAGATCGTCCTGACGCAACGGCAGCGCCTGGCCGAGGGCGACGCGGAACTGCCACTCCACCAGGTCGACGCCGGTGATCATCTCGGTCACCGGGTGCTCCACCTGGAGCCGCGTGTTCATCTCCATGAAGAAGAAGGCGCCGCCGTCGAGCAGGAACTCCACCGTCCCCGCGCCCTCGTAGCCGATGGCGCGGGCCGCGTCGACCGCGGCCTCGCCGAGGCGCCGCCGCAGCGCATTGTCGACGTCCGGCGCCGGCGCTTCCTCGATGATCTTCTGGTGGCGGCGCTGGACCGAGCAGTCGCGCTCGAACAGATGGACGGCGTTGCCGTGCCGGTCGGCGAACACCTGGACCTCCACGTGGCGCGGCCGGACCAGGTATTTTTCCACCAGCATGGCGCTGTCCCCGAACGCCGCCTGGGCCTCGCGCCGCGCCGATTCGAGGGACGCCGCCAGGGCGCCCGGTTGGTCGACGATCCGCATGCCCTTGCCGCCGCCGCCGGCCACCGCCTTGAGCAGGACCGGATAGCCGATGCCGGCGGCCGCTTCGGCGAGGATCTCCGGATCCTGGTCGTCGCCATGGTAGCCCGGCACCACCGGCACCCCGGCCGCCTCCATGATCGCCTTGGCCTCGCTTTTGGACCCCATGGCGCGGATGGCGTCGGGCGGCGGGCCGATGAAGATGAAGCCGCCGCGCTGGCACGCCTCGGCGAACCCGGCGTTCTCCGAGAGAAATCCATAACCGGGATGAATGCCGAGCGCCCCGCTCCGCGCCGCCACCTCCAGAACACGCTCGGCGTTCAGGTAACTCAAGCGCGCTTCGGCGGGGCCGATGCCGTAGGCCTCGTCGGCCATGGCCACGTGCTCGGCGGCGGCGTCGGCGTCGGAGTAGACGGCGACGGTGCGCACGCCGAGCCGCCTGGCGGTGCGCATCACCCGGCACGCGATCTCTCCCCGGTTGGCGATGAGGATCTTGTCGAACATCAGGTTTTGCTTTCAGCCGGCTTGGCCCGGGGGGCCTTTCGCGTCTCCAGGAACGCGGTGATGCGCGCGCGACCTTCGTCGGAGGCGCGGGCATGGGCGATGCGCTCGGCGGTATCGCGCAGCAACGCGTCGTCGATGGGGCGCCCGGTGACGGCGCGGATCAGGTCCTTGACCTCGGCCATGGCCCGGCGGCCGTTGCCGGCAAGCGTCTCGAGGACGCCATGCACCGTCGTCTCCAGTTCCGCCGCCGGCACCACCTGGTGGACGAGGCCGATGCGATGGGCTTCAGCCGCGCCGAAGGTCTCGCCGGTCACGAAATAGCGCCGCGCCTGTCTCGGACCGATGGCCGCCAGGACGTGCGGCGAGATCACCGCCGGGATGAGGCCCAGTTTCACTTCGGTCAAGGCGAACTTCGCGGTTTCCGCCGCGGCGATGGCCATGTCGCACGCCGC
The DNA here is from genome assembly GCA_963786305.1 of uncultured Alphaproteobacteria bacterium. GTDB lineage: Bacteria > Pseudomonadota > Alphaproteobacteria > Rhodospirillales > Defluviicoccaceae > CAKZLS01. The sequence goes on along the minus strand of CAWAYL010000014.1, from coordinate 361,400 downwards.
CACCAGACCGACGCCGCCGCCGAAGGCCGGCCCCTGGACAAGCGCGATGGTCGGCTTGGGCAGGGTATCCAGCGCCCGGATCATCTCCGCCAGTCCCATGGCGTCGTCGACATTCTCCGCGAAGCCGTAGCCGCCCATTCGCTGCATCCAGTTGAGGTCGGCGCCGGCGGAGAAGCTCCGGCCGGCGCCCCGCACCACGACGGCGCGGACGGCCGGATCGTCGCGAAAGGCGGCCAGGCCCTCGGCCATGCTCGCGATTAGGGCGTCATCGAAGGCGTTGTGGACGTCCGGCCGGTTGAGGGTCAGCCAACCGGTGCCCCGCTCGTCGATCTCTCTTGATGACGCTCATTTCAGTCATGGATGTTTTAGCGCGGCGGCCGGAACCACGGTGAAACCGCTCGCGCCCGGCTGCTTCCAGTGCAGCTTGAGGGCGGCCGAGCCCTTCTTCTCGTAATAGAGGATATCGAGCGGGTACCAGCCTGGCTCGTCGATGGTCACCACCAGCGGCGGCGACGCGGTATCGGCGTGGATTTCCGGATCCTCGAAGATCGTCTCGCCGCCGAGCGTCAACCGGACGCCGTCGTTGGACGTGACTTTCAACTCGAACGTCCCCGCTTCGGCGAATTGGATGAAGCCGGTGATATGGGCGCCCACCAGATCGGCGGACGTGGTCGTCAACACGTTCCCTTCTCCCATCTGGTAGTCCAGGTTCGGCAGCGGTTCGCCCTCGATGCCCTCATCGGCGTTCATCCACGCCGCCAGGTTGTCGATGTGCGTGAACTTGGAGAAATAATATCGGACCGCCAGTCCGTCCTCGAGGGCGGCGGCGTCGGGTTGCGGATCGGCCGGCGCCACCGGCGGCACCTTGATCGGCGCTTCCGGTTCATCGCTCATCGACGGCGCGGGCGTCCCGGCGATGGCCAGGCACAGGCCCGCAATCCACAACCAATTGCCGCGTCGATTGGCTTCGTCCATGTCTCTCACCTCTCCGCTACATCCGGAACACGCCGAATTTCGTCTCCTCGATCGGTGCGTTGAGCGCCGCCGACAGACCCAGACCGAGCACCATGCGCGTCGCGGCCGGATCGATGATCCCGTCGTCCCAAAGCCGCGCGCTGGCATAGTACGGATGGCCCTGGGACTCGTATTGATCGAGAATGGGTTTGCGAAAGGCGGCTTCGTCCTCCGCCGACCACGTCTCGCCCCGCGCCTCCATGCCGTCGCGCCGGACGGTGGCGAGCACGCCCGCCGCCTGCGCGCCGCCCATCACCGAGATCCGGGCGTTCGGCCACATCCACAGGAACCGCGGACCATAGGCCCGGCCGCACATGGAGTAGTTGCCGGCGCCGAACGATCCGCCCACCAGCACCGTCAGCTTTGGCACGCGAGCGCAGGCCACCGCCGTCACCATCTTGGCGCCATCCTTGGCGATGCCGCCCGCCTCCGCCTTGCTGCCCACCATGAAGCCGGTGATGTTCTGCAGGAACACCAAGCGGGATGCCGCGCTGGCTGCACAGTTCGACGAAGTGCGCGCCCTTCAACGCCAACTCCGAGAACAGGATGCCGTTGTTGGCGACGATGCCCACCGGATAGCCGAAAATATGGGCGAAGGCGCAGACCAGGGTGGTGCCGTAGAGCTGCTTGAACTCCTCGAAGTCCGACCCATCGACGACGCGGGCGATGATCTCGCGCGCGTCGTAGGGCTTTCTGAGGTCGACCGGAACGAGGCCGTAGATTTCCTTGGGATCGTATTTCGGATCGCGCGGCCGGCGCATGGCCAGCCGGGGGGTCTTCATGCGGTTGAGGTTGGTGACGATGCGCCGCGCGATGGCCAGGGCGTGGCCGTCGTCCATGGCATAGTGGTCGGTGACGCCGGAAACCCGCGTATGCACGTCGGCGCCGCCGAGATCCTCGGCGCTGACCACCTCGCCGGTGGCGGCCTTGACCAGCGGCGGCCCGCCGAGAAAGATGGTTCCCTGGCGCCGCACGATGATGCTTTCGTCCGACATGGCGGGAACGTACGCGCCGCCGGCCGTGCACGACCCGTGAACGACGGCGATCTGCGGCACGCCGGCGGCCGACATGTTGGCCTGGTTGTAGAAAATGCGGCCGAAGTGATCGCGGTCGGGAAACACCGCGTCCTGCTCCGGCAGGTTGGCGCCGCCGGATTCCACCAGGTAGACGCAGGGCAGATTATTCTCGAGAGCGATTTCCTGGGCGCGCAGGTGCTTCTTTACGGTCATGCCGTAATAGGTTCCGCCCTTCACCGTCGGATCGTTGGCGATGACCATGCACTCGATGCCGGCAATGCGGCCGATGCCGGTGATGATACCGGCCGCCGGAACCTCGCCGCCGTACATTCCGTGCGCCGCCAACTGGGACAGCTCCAGAAAAGGCGAGCCGACGTCGAGCAGGCGGCGGATCCGCTCGCGCGGCAGCAACCGTCCCCGCTCCGCGTGTTTCGCCCGGGCCCGCGCGCCGCCACCCAGCTTGATCGTCGATACCTCGGTCCGCAGGTCCTCGACCAGCGTTTCCATCGCCGCGGCGCCCTCCTTGAAGGCGTCCGACCGGACGTCGACGGTGCTCCGGAATACGGTCATCGCGGTCTCGCAACCGTTCTGCGGTCAGCCCTCGGCCGCGCCCATGGCCGCACGCTACCGCTCGTGAGCCCGTCCGCTACCAAGTCAATTCCGTCCCATCATAACTCATGAAACGGCCCGTGTTCTCCATCGACATTTCGTCGATGACCCGGCGCATTCCGGTAATGCTCTCGGCGGCGTCGATCTTGCCGCCGGGGCCGCCCATGTCGGTCTTGACCCATCCGGGATGGAGCATCAACACGGAAATCCCCTTGTCCTTCAGGTCCAGCGACAGGCTTTTCATCACCGCGTTCAGCGCCGCTTTCGACGAGCGGTAAATATAGGAGCCGCCGGACGTGTTGTCGGCGATGCTGCCCATGTTGCTGGAGATGACCACCATGCGGCGCAGTTTGCTTTTGGCGACATGCGCTTCGAACACGGCGCACACCTTCAGCGGCGCCATGGCATTGGCCCGAAGCACATCCGCCCAGGCGGCATAGTCGACGGAATCATGGGGGACGACCCTCGGACCGTACTTGCCCGCGTTGTTGATCAGCAGGTCGATGGCTTCACCGTTCAGTTCTTTCGCGAGCGCTTCCACCCGGGCGAAATCGGTCACGTCCAGGGCATGGACATGGATGTCGCCCTCGAGCGCCTTCAGGTCGGCGGCGGCCTCCGGCTGGCGGCAGGCGGCGATCACCTTCCAGCCGTCGGCGGCGTATTGTCTGGCGAATTCCAGGCCCAGACCGCGATTGGCCCCGGTAATCAAACAGGTCGGCATCGTCGTTCCCCTTTCCTCTTTCTCTCAAGACGTCTCTTCGAACAGCTCGCGACCGATGAGCCAGCGGCGGATTTCGCTGGTCCCGGCCCCGATCTCGTACAGCTTGGCGTCGCGCAACAGCCGTCCGGTGGCATATTCATTGATATAGCCATTGCCGCCAAGGCACTGAATGGCCTCCAGCGCCATCCAGGTGGCGCGTTCGGAAGCGTAGAGGATCGCACCGGCGGCGTCCTTGCGCGTGGTCTCGCCGCGATCGCACGCCTGAGCCACCGCATACACGTAGGCCCGGCTGGCGTTCATCGTGGTGTACATGTCGGCGAGCTTGGCCTGCATCAACTGAAAGGCGCCGATGGGCTCGCCGAACTGGCTGCGTTCGTGAATGTACGGCACGACGATGTCCATGCACGCCTGCATGATGCCGAGGGGGCCGGCCGAAAGCACCAGCCGCTCGTAGTCGAGGCCGCTCATCAGCACATTGGCGCCGCGGCCAACGGCGCCGAGGACATTTTCCTCGGGCACCTCGCAGTCCGCGAACACCAGCTCGCACGTGTTTGACCCCCGCATGCCGAGCTTGTCCAGCTTCTGAGCGGTGGAAAAGCCCGTGTATCCCTTTTCGACGAGAAAGGCGGTGAGGCCGCGCGGTCCGGCGTTCGGATCGGTCTTGGCGTAGACCACCAGCACATTGGCCTCGGGGCCGTTGGTGATCCACATCTTCGTGCCGTTCAACACGTAGCGGTCGCCGGTCTTGACGGCGCGGAGCCGCATGCCCACCACATCGGACCCGGCGCCGCTTTCGCTCATGGCGAGGGCGCCGACGTGCTCGCCGCTGATCAGCTTCGGCAGGTACGTGCGCTTCTGCTGCTCGGTTCCGTTCCTGCGGATCTGGTTGACGCACAGGTTGGAATGCGCGCCGTAGCTCAACCCCACCGACGCCGAGGCGCGGCTGATCTCCTCCATCGCCACGGTGTGCTCCACGTATCCCATGCCGACGCCGCCGTATTCTTCCTCGACGGTGATGCCGAGCAAGCCAAGCTCGCCCATTTTCGTCCACAGATCGGCGGGAAACACGTTGGCGGCGTCGATATCCGCCGCCCGAGGCGCGATTTCGTCGTCGGCGAAATCGCGCACGGTTTCACGGAGCATGTCGGCGGTCTCGCCGAGATTGAACCTCAGCGATGGAAAATCGGTCGCGCTCATCGTCCCTCCCCGGAATCCTTTGTTCTGACTATACGCCTGCCACGGCCACTCACAAGCTTCGACTGATGACACCAGATCGACCCGTGGCGATCGGATCGAGGGGACAACCGGCATAACCGGCGGCCGAATCGGCGATCGTGGCGACGATCCCGCCATGGAAAAATCCATGCTGCCGCGACACGTGCTCTCTGTAGGGCAGGTGGATTTCACACCGCCCCGCCTCGATTTCTTCACCTTGGCGCCGATGTGGCGCATCACGCCCTGGCGTGCGAAGCTGTCATGAACCCGCCGGTGGAAGTGCGGATCCGAGGGTGTGAAACGTGACATTCTGATGGATGTTTCGACCGTTTTCGCTTTGCCCATGGATCGTACGGTAGTTTACGTTTACGTAAACGTCAATTGCGTTCGCGACGTCGCCTCGGGCGATTTCGCCGCAACCGCGATGAACTTCGCAAGTAATCTCGAAATCAAACACCTTGCATTTCGGGGCAACGCCGTCATAAGCGTTGACGATGCATCCTCATGACGGCGCGAATTCCGGTGGACCCGTTGCCCGGCGGTGTCGTAACGTGCATCGTGAGGAACGAAACAACGCTGGCCACGATGCAGAATTCAGTTTGCCGGGAGGATAATGATGCGTGGACGATTGACAAGCCTATCCCTTTTCGCCGCCGTGGCGGTGGCGCTCTCCGGAGGTTGCGCCTCCGAGGAGGACCCCTACGAGGTCGCCCCGAGCCTGCCCGAGAGCATGGAACCGGTGGGCGAAGGTTGGACCTGGCGAGGCGAGGGCGAGGCGCCGAACTTCGGGGCCGCCGACGTCTTCTGCCGTCAGTTCACCAGAAACTCGAGCCCGAGACTGGCAGCCGAAATGCTCCGCGAGCAGCAAGGCGGTACAATCGCAAGCCCCCGCGTAACCCAGCAGGACCGGCGAAGCTACTGGTCGTGCCTGGAAGGCCGCGGCTGGAGCCGGTCCAGCGGCTGACGCCTGGCGTTCGGCGGCCGCAAAGCCGGGCGCGCCGGAGATGCCACGGCATAAGGGCTCGGCGTACGGCCGGGGGATAAGGATTGCGCGGCGCCGAGGCATTCAATAAGAATAGCTTGGCCGACTCGGACACCGAGCGCGACCGCCGCCAGCGAAGACGTTTAGAAGCCAGGGGACGTCCGCGACCATGACGCAAACGATATCTCCAGCCGGGCCGCGACGGCGGAGCGGCCACAGGCTTCCGTCCGTGCTGTCCCTGGTCGTCGTTTCCGGTTGGCTGACGGCGTGCGCCGTCGGGCCGGACTACGAGCCGCCTCGGACGCGAATGCCCGACACTTGGCACCAGGTCCTGTCCGAGGGCCTCGAAGTCGGCGAGGCCGACCTCCGGACCTGGTGGACGACCTTCGACGACCCCCTTCTCGACAGCCTGATCCAGCGCGCCTCGGCCGGCAACCTCGACGTCAAACAAGCGGTGGCGCGCATCCTCCAGGCCCGTGCCAATGTCGGCTTCGCGGCCGGCGAGGCACTTCCCGCTATCGACGGTGTCGGTGATATCGACATCTCGCGGGTCAGCGAAAACGTTCAGCCGAACGACATTGTCGGCAGCCGGCGGACCAGCACGCTGTATTCCACCGGGCTGAGCGCCGAATGGGAAGTGGATATCTGGGGCCGGATCGCGCGGTCGGTGGAGTCCGCCGACGCCGGTCTTCAGGCCACCGTCGAGGACTACCGCGACGTGCTGGTGTCGCTGTACGCCGAGGTCGCCAACGCCTACGTCAATGTGCGAACGGCACAGGCCCGTATCACCTCGGCCTTGGAGAACGTCGAGATTGCAGAAGAAAACCCTCCAGCTGGTCCGCGATCGGGTGGCGGCGGAGTTGGCGTCGGACCTGGAGGTGGCCCAGGCCGACCTGAACCTGTACACCACCGTGGCGACCGTTCCCCAATTCCGCCAACAACTGGCCCAGGCGGTTCACGCACTCGGCGTGCTGGTCGGCGCGCAACCGTCGGCGCTGTGGCCGGAACTGGCCGAGCCCCGGCCGATCCCGCAGCCGCCCAAGGAAATCCTAATGGCGCGGCCGGCGGAGCTTTTGCGCCAGCGTCCCGACATCCGGGCGGCGGAGCGCCAGTTGGCGGCGCAAACGGCCCTGATCGGCGTCGCCGAGGCGGACCTGTATCCGCGTTTCTCGCTCAGCGGTTTCTTCGGCCTGCAAACCATCGGCCCATCGCAATTCTTCAATTGGGAGAGCCGCGCCTTTTCGCTGGGTCCGACGGTCCAGTGGAACATCTTCGACGGCGGCCGGGTGCGCAGCCGCATCCAAGCCGAGGACGCGCTGACCCAGGCGGCGCTGTTCAGCTACGAGCAGACCGTGCTGGACGCATTGCGCGAGGTGGAGAACTTCATGGTTTTCTACGTTCAGGAAATCGAACGGCGCGAGGCGCTGCGGCTGTCGGCGAAAGCGGCGGCACGATCGGTGGACTTGGTCTCCACGCTCTATGTAACCGGCCTCACCGATTTCCAGAACGTCCAGTCCCAGGAACGCTCCAAGGCCGTGCAGGACGACCTGTATTTCGAGAGCCAAGGCCAGGTCGCGAGCTTCCTGATCGGCATCTACCGCTCGCTCGGCGGCGGCTGGAAACCGGCCGACGACCGTCCGGCGGCGGTCACCGCGGAGGCCTCTGAAGGCAAGCCGGCGACCGCCCCGGAAGCCGGTGCGAAAGAGAGGGTGGTCCTGGTCGAAACCCCCCGCCCCTGAACCGACGCCCCAGACCTAATGGGACATGGGGTCTAACGCTGGCGGGAGATAGCGCTTCCTATCGGCGATCGTCGGTACCGGCCGACGTTTGGTTGTCGGTGGTTTCCACGTAATTGAGGAACGCGATGGCGGTATCGAATATCCCGCCATCGCGGCGAAACGGCTTGGCGAGCGCCAGCACGACCGCGATGTGGCCACTGCCGGCGACCTCCATATACCGCACCTCGCCTCCGGCGTTTTCGATCTTATCGGCGAGCGTCCGTGAGTTCGATGGGACGACCGTTGTGTCGTCGCCGCCGTGAATGAGCAGCATGGGCGGCGCCGTACCGTCGGCGAAGTTGATGGGGCGCAGGTCGCTTGGATCCGGATGATCGGCGAAGACCGCCCGGACGCTCTTGTATTTCAGCGGCTCGAAGGCATACGGACCGGAGAGGCCGACCATGGCCCGGATCACCGCGGGCGACAGCCCCGCGCCGGCGAGATAGCGGGAATCGAGGCTCAGCATGGCAGCGATGTAGGCCCCGGCGGAGTGCCCCATGACATAGATCCGTTCAGGATCGCCGCCATATTCGGCGATGTGGTCGTGGACCCAGCGGAGCGCGCTGGCGCCGTCCTCCACGAAGGCCGGAAAGCTCACGTCGGGATAGACGCGGTAGTCTGGAATGACGGCCATGTAACCCCGCCCGGTGAGCGCCTCGGCGACGAACTCGTATTGTTTACGGCTGCCGTACTTCCAGCTTCCGCCATAAAAAAACACCACGACCGGCGCCGGATCCGCGCGGTCCACGGGCGTGTAGACGTCGAGCGCCTGGCGCGGCTGCGGACCGTAGGCGATGTCCTGACGCGCCGAATAGCCATCGTCGGGAACGAACGCATTGAGCGCGGTCAGGGCCGAGCAGCCGGACAGCAATAAAGTCAGTGCCGCGATGGACGCGGCGCAGACTCCACGCGGCATGGTCACGAACCCGCCGCCGAACCGGCTTCCGTCGCGACAGGCGCCGGGCAGCTCACCCCCGTCCCGCCGAGGCCGCAATATCCCGCGGGGTTCTTGGCGAGATATTGCTGGTGGTAGTCTTCGGCATAGTAGAACGCCGGTGCGTCGATAATTTCCGTGGTGATTTCGCCCTGGCCGGCACCGCGCAACGCATCCTGGAAGGCCGCGCGCGAGGCCTCGGCCTCGCCCCGCTGTTTGGGTCCGTGCACATAGATGGCCGAGCGGTATTGCGTGCCCACGTCGTTACCCTGGCGCATGCCCTGCGTGGGATCGTGATTTTCCCAGAACAGCTTCAGCATTGCCGAAAAGCTGGTAACGTTAGGATCGTACACGACGCGAACCGCCTCGGCATGACCGGTGAGGCCGGAGCAGGTTTCCTCATACGTCGCATTCGGCGTGTGACCGCCGGCATATCCGACCATGGTGGTGTACACGCCGGGCGCCTGCCAGAAAATGCGCTCGGCGCCCCAGAAACATCCCATGGCGACCACCACGGTCTCGAAACCGTCGGGATAAGGCGGCGTCAGCGCATTGCCGTTGACGTAGTGCGTCCGGGAAACGTAAATCGGGGTCGATCTTCCGGGCAACGCCTGATCGGGCGGCGGAAGGTTGACTTTGTGCTTGGGTGTGAACCACATGCTCCCTGTTCCTTTGCTGAGAATGAAGGAATTACGGCGATAACGCTGAGATGGATCGCGATCCGCTCCACGTAAAGGCCGGCTCGCCGAAGCGTCGTGCCACTTTTTTGAGTAAAGTCGGTACTAGAGCAATATCCACGGATCAGAGTAAGCTTTAACGTTTTTCGCCACCTGCCGGAGAATGGAGGGTCCCTATGTATGAACTGGTTCAACACGGCGACAGCATCGTCGTCACCTTTAAAGCGATCGGCATGCTCAGCGATGGCGACTACGATTTGCTGAGCGAGGACATGGACGCCCTCGTGAGCAAACATCCCTTTGTCCGGGTGCTGTTGGACTGGGATAAGCTCACGGGATGGGAGGCGGGCGCGAAATCGGCCAGTACCTGGTTCGGCCGCGTCCACAACGACCGGATCCAGCGCATGGCGATCGTTGCCGACTCTCGGTGGAACGACGAGATGAACAGGATCCGCGACGTGTTGGCGCCCACCGAGGTCCGCGCTTTCTCGCCGTCGAAGCGCGACGCCGCCATGGGGTGGCTCAAGAAAGACTGACCGCCGATGACCAACTGACCGGATTCGCTGGAAACACAGTCCATGACCGGAGAGACCATCTTCGTTTTCGGCCTTCTGGCGGTCACCATCGTGCTGTTTGCCAGCGACAAGGTCCGCCTGGACATCATCGCTATTGGCGTTCTTCTTGCCCTCATGCTGAGTGGCGTGATCTCGCCCCGGGAAGCGGTGGCCGGGTTCGGCGATCCCGTCGTTTTGATGATTGCCGGACTGTTTGTCGTGGGCGAGGCCATGGTCCGGACCGGCATCGCCTATGCCTTCGGCGACTGGCTGATGAAGGTGGGCGGATCCAGCGAAACGCGACTGATTATGGTGTTGATGCCGCTGGTGGGTATCGTCGGCGCGCCCATGAGTTCCACCGGCATCGTCGCCATCTTCATACCGGTGGTGCTGAGTGTCGCCCGCAAGACCGGCATAAACCCGTCGAGGCTACTGATGCCGCTTGCGTTCGCGGCGATGATCAGCGGCATGATGACGCTGATCTCGACGCCGCCCAACCTGGTGGTCAACGCGGCGGTGAGGGACCTCGACCTCGAACCCTTCGGCTTCTTCGCATTCACTCCCATCGGACTCCTGGCCCTCGCCTTAGGAACGCTCTACATGATGACCATTGGCCGCCGCTTGCTGTCGGTTCGCGGCGAACAAGAGGGTTCCGGAATCAAAGGTCGCAGGCTTGAGGAGTTGGCCGGAGCCTACGGACTGACAGACCAATTTCACAGGCTGCGCGTCAGCGAGGGCTCTCTCCTTGTGGGCCAGACGGTAGGCGGCGCGAAGCTCCGCACGCGTTTCGCCGTTACCGTGATTGGCATGGAAAAGCGCCAACAGTTCGGCGTATCGGTGGAGCCGGCCCTAGCCCACTCGGAGTTCGAGGCCGGCGACGTTCTTTATGTCGTCGGCCAGGAAGAGCCCATCAAGCATTTCATCGGGTCGCAGAGACTGCAGCGGCTCGTAATCGAGCAGCGGCAAGTGAAAAACGTCAGCCAGGAGCTTGGCCTCGCCGAGATTATGCTGGCACCTGAGTCCAAACTCATCGGCCGCACACTGAAGGAGGCCCAGGTTCGATCCCGCCACAAAGTAAGCGTCCTGTCGATCCGCCGGGGCGGAGCGGCGGTTCTCGCCGATTTCGTCGGCGAAAAGCTGCAGTTCGGCGACTCCATGCTGGTGGCCGGCGGGTGGAAGGATATCGGCCGATTGCAGAAGGATATGAAGGATTTCATCGTGCTCAGCCTGCCGGTCGAGGTGGCCGAGGTCGCGCCCGCCCGCGCTAGGGCCCCGGCGGCGCTGATCATCCTAGCGGCGATGATCGTGGCCATGACCTTTGGCCTGGTGCCCAACGTGGCGGCGGTGCTGCTGGCCGCATTGGCGCTGGTGCTCGCGCGCTGCGTCACGATGGTCGATGCCTACAAGGTCATCAATTGGCAAAGCCTGGTTCTGATCGCCGGGATGTTGCCCATGGCGACGGCGCTCAACGAAACCGGAGGCACCATTCTGATCGTCGACGGACTGGTAGCCGCCCTCGGCGATGCCGGCCCCATGGCAATGATGGCGGTCCTGTTCGTCTTGACGATGGGGATCGGCTGTTTCATTTCCAATACCGCGACCGCGGTGCTCCTGGCGCCCATCGCCATTGGCGCCGCTTACGACATGGGCGTGTCTCCCTACCCGTTCGCCATGACCGTGGCCATGGGAGCCTCGGCGGCGTTCATGACGCCGGTTTCGTCGCCGGTAAATACCCTCGTGGTGGTCCCCGGCAGCTACCGTTTCATGGACTTCGTCAAGGTCGGAACACCCATGGGTTTGATGGTCATGGCGGTCAGCCTGTTGGTGATCCCGCTGTTGTTCCCGCTTTGACCGTGTAAACGCCCACCGGTTCGAGCCGACCGCGGACCGTCACCTCCCCCTTGCTTTCGAAAGGGAAATCCCCCGCCAGTTCGGCGGTTCGCCGGTGCACCAGAATCCGGGTGCCGTACTCCTTGTTCATCTGCTCCAGCCGCGAGGCCAGGTTCACCGTGTCCCCATACACCGTGAACGTGAGCCGGTCGCTGGCGCCGACGCTTCCCGCGATCACCGCTCCGCTCGCCAAACCGATCCGGCACGAGAGGACATGGCCGGCAAAGGACCGCTCGCCGACCACCTTCTGGATCTGCAGGGCCGAGCGGACCGCCTCGGCGGCATGCTGGGGATCGGCAACCGGCACATTGAACATGGCGATCAGGCCGTCGCCCTGGAACTGAGCGATGACCCCGCCATGATCCTCGAGGATATCGGCCATCACGGTGAAGTAGTCGTTGAGCATGTGCACCATCTCTTCCGGCGTCATGGACTCGCTCAAGGTGGTGAACCCGGCGATATCGGTAAACATGATCGTCGCTTCGGTCGAGATGGGCTCGATCGCGCCGCCATCCTTGATCAGGTTTTTCGCCACATCTTCGGGCACGTACTTGCCCAGCAACCCGCGCACCAGGTTGCGTTCCTTCAATCCCTGAACCATCGCATTGAAGGACATGGACGCATCCGTGATCTCACGAAACGCGGTCCGAGGCAAAGTTTCGAAAGCGTCGAGGTCGCCGCCCTTTATTTGCTTGGCCGCGTCGGAAAGGCGAAGGATAGGTCGCCCGATGGCGCGCCCGACCAACAGGGCCGCGATCACCGAGAGAACCAGGATCGCGCCGCCCGCGTACGCAATTCTCCTCAGTCGCAGGATCTGCTCGAAATTTTCCGCCACGTTCCTGTCAAAATAGACGCCGACCGTCAGCGGCTTATCGGCATAGTGGCGAAGCTCGCGATGAATAAAGACATACCGATGATCGTCAACCGAAACGACGCCTCCCTGGACCGTGGAATTGTGGCGGATGTATTGGAACGGAGTACGGTCGGATGACCAGATTTCCACAAGACTCCTATCCCCGAACATGGCCAGCGCCGGAAGCGGCTCGGCGTCCGAAAATACCTTGCGCGTATCCACAAGCAGCGGATGGGCGAGAACCTGCATCCGGTCGTACAGTACGAAATACACGAAATCGTCCGTCGCCGCCTCCTTGGAGAGAGTGCGGGACAAACGGGCAATACTCACACCTTGAATGAGGACGCCCAGGAATCGCCCCTCTCTGAACAGAGGAGTGCGCAGGTTGATCACCGTTTCGCCCAGGTCATCAACCCAGATGGGCGCCCCCCAGGAAGCACCACGCTGTTCGCGAATGCTACCAAGCAATTGCCTCAATTCTGCATCCGAAGAACGGTCCAAGAGTTCGGCATGGCCGCCAGCCCTCGTATAGAAGCGCTCCAGGAAATCCGGCGTGAACAAAGCCAGCCGCGTCAGTTCGGGCGTCGCAGCCAATGCCCCGCGAACGAACAGAGCGAGTCGCTTAGGATCGCTGAAATCGATGTCGCCCGAGGCGAATTCTTGTGCGATCCAGTCCCCCTGATCGACGATGGGATCCAGCTCCCTCTCAATAACGTGAATGGTCCCGCTGATGACGGTCTCAGCTTGGTCGGTCAACAGTTCAACGGTGGTTTCCCTGGCGCCTCGGTATCCGAGAAAAAGCGATACCGCCACCGCCAGCAGCATCAGCCCGCCGGAGCCAAGGACCAGCGCCGATCGCAGTGGGATCTGTACACCCTTCATCCTCCCTCCCGACCCCGTCATCCGACACTCGCCACCCAATGGCCGTCAGGTAACCAATCGAAGCATCTCATAATCGTGCCGCCGCAAGTCGTCGAGCAGGGTCTGGACGTCCGTGTCCTTCGTGCCAACGCCCTGCAGCACCGCCTTGCCCAACTGCAGGCTCCCCTCGGCGGCCTCGGGCGTGGCGTGGCTGACGCCGCGGGCAAGCAGAGTATCGCGAACGGTCAGGTTGCGGACCCGGGCATACACGGGCACGCCCGGATAGAAATTGCGCACCGTGCTGACCAACTTTTCCGTGTGACGCATGTCATACAGGGTCACCACGAGGGCCGCCGCGTCGCCAATTCCGGAGGCATCGACAACACGGGGATCGGTCATGTCGCCATAGCGGACGTTGCGGCCCTCGCGCTTGCCCAGCCGGACGCGTTCGGGATCCATGTCGAATGCAACATAGGGAATTCCACTTTTCTCGAGCATCAGCGAGATCACCCGTCCACCCCGACCGTAGCCGGCCACCACCACGTGACGTTCAAGATCCACCGTCGCCGGCTCGGCCGGAGTCCCGGCGCCCGGCGCCGCCTTCAACCACTCGGCAAGCGTATCTCCGAGTTTGGTCACCAGCGGCGTGACGATCATGGTGACGGTGATCAACGACAACGCGACCGCGAACTGCGTCGCGTCCAACAGGCCGGCCGCGTGCGCCGCGCCGAACAGGACAAAGCCGAACTCGCCGCATTGCGAGAGAATGAACGCGGTTCGCACCGCGACGCTGCGGCCCAGTCCGAAAACCAGGCCGAGCACATACAACGTCACCACTTTCAGAATGAGCAGGGCGGCGACCGCCCCCAACACCTCCGCCCAACTATGCCACAACAGGCCGAGGTTGATGGACATGCCGACGGAAATAAAGAACAGGCCGAGCATCAACCCCTTGAACGGCTCCACCGACGCTTCGATCTGGTGGCGGTAGTCGGACGCCGACAGCGTCATGCCCACCAGGAACGCGCCGAGCGCCATGGAGACGCCTACCAGTTCCATGACAAAGGCGGCGCCGAGCGCGGCCAGCATGGTTACGATGGCGAAGGCTTCCATGTTCCGGCTCTCCGCCGTCTTGGCCAACAGCCACGGAATGACGTATCGGCCAACGGCCAGCACGCAACAGATCAGGGCAATGACCACGAGCCCCTCGAGCCACAAGGGCTGCGCCGAGGCCATGACCGGCGCGGTCGCCAGGATCGGCACCATGGCGAGGAGCGGCACGATGGCGATGTCCTGCATGAGCAAGACCGAGAAACACGCCTTGCCATGCTCGGTCGCCATGTCGCCGCGCTCTCCCAGCATCTGAAGCACGAACGCGGTGGACGAAAGGGCAAAACCGAAACCAAGGATGAGTGAAATCTTCCATTCGAAGCCATAGAAAATGCCATACCCGGCGATCACCAACCCGGTCAGAAGCACTTGTGCCGAGCCCATGCCGAAGACGGCGCGGCGCATGGACCAGAGCTTCCTGGGCTGCATTTCCAGGCCGATGACGAACATCAGCAGAACCACGCCCAGCTCAGTGAAGTGGCGAAGCTGATCCACCTGGTCGGTAATCGCGAAGCCCGACGGACCGGCAATGACCCCGGCGGCAAGAAAGCCGAGGACGGATCCGAGCCCGAGCCGTTTGAACAGGACAACGAACACGGCGGCCGCGGCAAGGAGGATCACGGCGGCAAGCAGAAACGCATCCAGATGCATTGTCGAAACCTTTTTCGGCAGGGCCGCTTGGCGAGAGAGCGGCTTCTTTTTGACCGCTAATGGTTGGCGGTTCAAGTCGCCCACCGCAAATGGGTCATATGTGATCGGCTCAAGACCGCATCGCCCCATCGTGAATTTTTTTATTTTTTCTAACCAACACGCGTTGCCGTCGACAAAACCATGATATTATTGTGCACTGCACACCGAGCCGCGCTATGTTCATGACATTATTGTGCACTGCACACTGAGCCGCGCGAGGAGAAGCAGTCCGATGACCGAGATGCTGGAGAACAAGACCTTCGCCGAAATCGAGGTTGGCAATTCCGCCTCAGTTACCCGGGCGCTCAGAAAAGAAGATATCGAAACCTGGGCCGCCATCACCGCCAACCCCAACATCAAAACCGTCAAGCAGGCGGCGCCAAGCGAAGGCGACTTGCTGGAGGCGAGCGGCATCAGTATGTGGGGCGCGGCCCTCTTCGCGACCATCATCGGTACCAAATTGCCGGGGATGGGATCGGTGACCCGCGCCGCCGAAATCGAATTCCTCAAGCCCCTGCCCATCGGCCAGCCGGTCACGTCGACCGTCGTAGTCAGGGAAAAGCGCTCGGACACAGGCGTGGTTTTGGTCGATTGCCGGTGCACTGACGCAAACGGCAATGACCTCATTGTCGGTCGTGCCGAGGTGGTCGCCCCGACCGAAAAGATCAGCCAGCCGGTCGTCGATTTTCCCAAGGTGCAGCTCCGACGCGAGGACCGCTATCTTCAACTCATCAAGGCATGCGAGGGATTGCAACCTGTCGTGACCGCGGTCATTCATCCATGCAGCGACGACGCGCTCGCCGGTCCGATCCAAGCCGCCGAGCGGGGGTTGATCGAGCCGATCCTGGTAGGACCGGAAAAAAGGATTCGGGCCATCGCTGAGGAAGAGGGGCTCGATATCTCACCCTACCGGCTGGTTCCCAGCGAGCATAGTCACCATGCCGCCGAGCTAGGCGTGGCCCTGGTACGGGCCGGCGATGCCCAGGCGTTGATGAAGGGCAGCCTCCACACGGACGAACTGCTCCATGCGGTCCTCAGCAAGGCGAAGGGCATCCGCACGGAGCGCCGGCTCAGTCATTGTTTCCTGCTGGCGGTTCCGACGTACGCGCGGCCGATCATCGTCACCGACGCCGCCATCAACATTTTTCCCGATCTCGGAGCCAAGGCGGACATTTGCCAGAACGCGATCTATCTCGCCCATGCCGTGGGGCTCAAAACGCCGAAGGTTGCGATCTTATCGGCGGTGGAAACGGTGACACCCAACATTCCCTCTACGCTGGACGCGGCGGCGCTGTGCAAGATGGCCGACCGGGGTCAGATCAAGGGCGGCTTGGTCGACGGGCCGCTCGCTTTCGATAACGCCATCGACCTGGAAGCCGCCGCGACCAAGGGCATCACCTCGCCGGTGGCGGGTCTGGCGGATATTCTCTTGGTTCCCGACCTGGAAGCCGGCAACATGCTGGCCAAGCAGCTGACGTTCATGGCCAACGCCGAAGCCGCCGGCATCGTGCTCGGCGCCCGCGTGCCCATCGTCCTGACCAGCCGCGCCGACAGCGCCCGGACCCGCTTGGCGTCGTGCGCCGTGGCCGTTCTCCTCGTGGAGCATCAGCGCAAGGTTATACTGGCCGCGGCCGCGGCTGAGTAGCGGCATGCAAAACGCCATCCTGGTCATCAATGCCGGCTCCTCCAGCATCAAATTCGCCGCCTATGCGGAAACCGGCGCGAAAGATCCGGACCTGTTGGGCAAGGGGCAGATCGAGGGGATCGGCACCACGCCCTCCTTCTCCGTCAAGGACGACAAGGGCGCCTTGCTGGGTGAACACCGCTGGCCGAAGGGCGCGCGGGTGGGACACGCCGAATGCCTCCACCACCTCATCGAATGGATCGAACGGAACGCCACCGGCGTCAGGGTGACGGCGGCGGGCCACCGGGTGGTGCACGGCGGCCTGAACTTCTCCGGCGCCACCCTCATCGACAGTGGCGTGCTGGCGGAACTGGAGACGCTGATCCCGCTGGCGCCCTTGCATCAGCCCCACAACCTCGCCGCCATCCGCGCGCTCGCCGAGACCCACCCTGGACTGCCGCAGGTCGCCTGTTTCGACACCGCGTTCCATCGCACCCTGCCGGCGGTGGCGCAGATGTTCGCGCTGCCGCGATCGCTGACGGACGCGGGCGTGCGGCGCTACGGCTTTCATGGCCTGTCGTACGAATACATCGCCCGCAAGCTGCCGGAATATGCGCCGGCCGCGGCGCGGGCGGTGGTCGCGCATCTCGGCAGCGGCGCCAGCATGTGCGCCCTCAAGGACGGCCACAGCATCGAGAGCACCATGGGGTTCACCGCGGTGGACGGCCTGCCCATGGGCACCCGGACCGGCTCGCTCGATCCCGGTGTCGTGCTCTACTGCCTCCAGAGCCTCGGCATGGATGCCGCCGCCATCGAGAAGTTGCTCTACAAAGAGTCGGGTCTGCTCGGCGTCTCGGGTATCAGCAACGACATGCGCGATCTGCTGGCCAGCGGCGACCCGCGAGCGGCGGAAGCCATCGCGTTGTTCGTCTATCACATCGCCAAGCAGACGGGGGCGCTCGCCAGCGCGCTGGAGGGAACTCGACGCGCTGGTGTTCACCGCCGGTATCGGCGAGCACGCGCCGGAAATCCGCGAACGGGTGTGCCGGCGGGCGGCCTGGCTCGGCATCGAGCTCGACCCGGAAGCGAACCGCCGGGGCGGCCCCCGCATCAGCACCGAAAACAGCGCCGTCGGCGCATGGGTCATTCCCACCAACGAGGAACGGATGATCGCCATCCATACGCTCCGCGTGTTGGGAGAAAGGAAGGGAACCAATGACTGAAAAGACCATCAACACCGAATTGCTCGACTCCCTGAGAAGCCAGCGGGAGCGAGGCGTACAGGCACTTGCGGGGAAAAAAGGCATCGTCATCGGCATCGCCAACGACCAGTCCATCGCCTGGGGCTGCGCCCAGGCGTTTCGGGGCATCGGCGCCGATCTGTGCATGACCTATCTGAACGAAAAATCGAAACCGTACACCGAGGCACTGGCCAAGGCTCTCGATATTCCGCCGGCCCTTTACCTCCCCTGCGATGTCCGCGAGCCCGGCCAATTAAAGGCCGTCTTCGCGGCGATCGAGAAGGAATGGGGACGGCTGGACTTCGCGCTGCATTCCATCGCTTTCGCGCCGCGCGACGATCTCCATGGCCGTGTCGTCGATTGCTCGCGGGAGGGCTTTGCCATGGCCATGGACATCTCGTGCCATTCCTTCATCCGCATGGCGCGCTATGCCGAGCCGCTCATGACCAACGGCGGCGCCCTGTTCACGATGAGCTACTTCGGCGCCGAGAAAGTAGTCGAAAATTACAACCTGATGGGACCGGTCAAGGCGGCGCTCGAAGCGACGGCGCGCTACCTCGCGGCCGAATTGGGACCGAAGGGCATCCGGGTGAACCCCATATCTCCGGGTCCCATCAAGACGCGGGCGGCCTCGGGCATCGGCCGGTTCGACGAACTGATGGAAAAGGCGGCCGAAAGGGCGCCGTCTCGCGCCCTCGTCACCATCGAGGACGTGGGCGTCGCCACGGCGTTTCTGGCCACCGACTTCGCCAAGCTGATCACCGGCGATACCATGTACGTCGACGGCGGTTATCACGTGGTCGGATAGAGCAATATCCGTCGAGTGGAATCACTCGATCGGATTGACTTGCTCTAAAATCAACGGATGACGGCACGACCGTCATCCTCGCTATTCGCGATCGCATTCGGTGAGCGTCAGTAGGGGTCGGTTCCGAATGGCTGAACGTATTGCTCATCGAGCGCGTCGACCGCAATGATCAACTGGCAGCCGAAGGCCAGGGTGTCGCACTGGCGATAGGGCGCGTGCGCGGCGGCGTCGACGATTTGCACGCGCTTCATATCGTACCGGGTCGTTTGAATGGGCCCCTCGCCCGCGACATCCACCACCGGCTGGCAGCCGACCGACCACGGTTTGCATCCCGCCTGCCGCTCCGCGCTCAATTGGTGATAGGCCAGTTCGCACCCGGACAGGGCGAACACGGCGGCGAACACGACGGCGACCGGGGCCAACGACGGCAACAACGCCGCGAAACGCCGATTTTCAAGAGGCCTCATTGTCGATGCTCCGCCTGTGTAACATGCGGCAAACCTTACACAGAATGGCCAGCGGACAAAACGTTATCTATCCAACTGCACTACAGGTTTGGGGACGGCCCCGAAACTGATCACCACAAATCCCGCCACGGCGGAAAGGACCGAACCGGTGATCACACCGAGACGGACCGGCGCGTAGAACTCGGCGTGCTCCCACGCCAAGCCGCCGATGAACAGGCTCATGGTGAAACCGATGCCGCACAACATCGACAAGCCATAGAGCTGGGTCCAGTTGGTCCCCTCGGGCATGCGTGCGACCCCCCATCGGATCATCAGGTACAGCGTACCGAAAACACCGATCTGCTTGCCGAAAAGCAGGCCGGCGGAAACACCCAGCGTCACCGGCTCAACGAAATTGTAAAGACCGATGTCGGCAAACGTGACCCCGGCGTTGGCGAACGCAAAGATCGGCAGAACCCCGAACGCGACCCAGCGATGAAGGCCATGTTCCAGGTGGCGGAGCGGAGAATGGCCGTCGGCGTCCGTGGCCCTCAGCGGAATGGTCAAGGCGATGGCGACTCCAGCGAGCGTCGCATGGACACCGGACTTGAGCACACAGATCCAGATAATCGCGCCGACCACGATATAAGGCGAGATCTTGGTGACGTTCATCAGGTTCATGACCAGCAGAATCGCGAGTCCCGCCAAGGCCAGATACAACGAAATCAGGGACAAGTCGGCGGTATAGAACAGCGCGATCACGACGATGGCGCCCAGGTCGTCGAACACGGCGATCGCCGTGAGCAGAATTTTGAGCGACAGCGGCACCTTTTTTCCGAGCAGCGCCATCACCCCCAGGGCGAAGGCGATGTCGGTGGCCGCCGGGATCGCCCAGCCCTTTAGATTTTCCGGTTGCCCCAAGTTGATGAGGACGTAAATCAATGCCGGCGCGGCCATTCCACCCACCGCCGCCACCGCCGGCAACGCCGCTTGCGAGAGCGTCGAGAGCTCGCCTTCCAGAAGTTCGCGTTTGATCTCCAGGCCCACCAGGAAAAAGAAGATCGCCATCAGGCCATCGTTGATCCACAACAACAGCGGCTTGTCGATATCGAGGGGACCGGCGCGAATTTGGAGAGGCAGGGTCAGAAAGCCGTCGTAGATGCCGGCCAGCGGCGAATTCGACACCACCACCGCCAGCGCGGCGGCGATCACCAGCACGATACCGCCGGCGGCCTCCATCTTGAAGAAATCCCGGATTGCGTTGAGCGGCATGACGTTTTCCCAATCTTTCTGTTCCGGGCGCAAACCATACAGGGCAAAGCCAATCGGGTTAAGTCAAGACTTGACGAGCGGGACGAGAGATCTTGCCACTCCAGGACCGAACATCTAGTGGTCTGGATCTAACATATTGGTACCCATGTGTTAGATCCAGACCACTGGCGATAGGCGTCGAACGCGTTGCCGATCTTCTGCCGGTCCCGGGTCGCGCGCCCACGCGACACAACAACCAAATCGCCATTCCCAAGATCATTAGGGAAAGCGCGGCGGCGAACCATTGCCACAAGGCCTGACCGAAGGCGATTTGACTGGCCCAATTTGGAAATCGATCCGGCAAAGTTCTCGGCAACCACCGCCCCGGACTCGACAAAATGTCTTCGTGCAGATCAAAAAATGCCCCTTTCTTGTATGGCAGGCCTTTGCCATTTCATAGTAATTTTCGAGTTGTTCGACGGTTTGATTGCTGAAGAGGAATTGCCCGGCATTGGGTCCGTCTTCAATTTTGACGATCTCGATATTGGTGTTTGGAAGGGTCCAACGGGTGATTCCTGTTTCGGCAACCTCCTCATCGCCCGGAATCTGCTCGAAGGACGGCAACTCGATGCGGTCGAGGATTTCCCTTAAGAAAGCCATTTTGAGGGCACCGCTCGCAAGACGGTCAATGGCGGCAAGCTCGGTCGCGTCGAAAGTTTCGCTGGCACGGTAGAGCGGCCGATAGATGGCCGCTTCTGGTTCATCCTTCTGCCACGCCTGAATGCCTTCACTGAAATCGCGGATGAAGCTTCGAAGCGTGTCGCGGGGGCTTGATGTGTCGGCGGCTCGCAGCGGATGCGGATCATCGATCGCGCCAAGGATTGCGTCGAGATCATCGGGATCCGCCGCGGCTGGAACCGCGACCAGCGCAACGACGATGGACATTGCCCAGCCAACCAAGCCGAGGCGAAGGTTCTTGTTCATGCAATACGATCGGTTGTATTGTCTCACTTCAGTCCGGCCTCGGCAAAATACTTCGAAGCACCCACGTGCGGGGGAGCCATTCGGCCGCTCGAGACCATTTCCGGGGTGGTCAAGGACGAGAACAATGGGGACGCGTCGCGGAGGCCGATCGAGGTTCTCGAAGAACGCCTTGGTAACCTGGTAGACGACCTCCGGTTTGGTCCTCGTCGTGGTGACCACCGTCGCGACGAGACCGATTGTCGAAATGTCCCGGGACTGACCCCGATACGTTCCCTTCGGGATAACCGCCCGCACGTAAATCGGGCTATTGGCGACCAACGTGTCGATGACCCGTCCCGCGACGGGTGCGAGTACCGCGCGGCACGTGGCCACGGCTTGTTCAACCACCGGATTTGGGTGCCCGATTGTATAGATGAATGCGTCTATCCCGTTGTCGCAAAGGGCTTCGGCGGCGTCGGGCGCCTTGAGTTCGGAGATACCTTCAATGTCGTCGCCGCTCCAACCAAAGGCGTCCAAGATGATTCGCATGGTTTCGCGCTTAACCCCCCCGGGCGGGCCAATGTACACGCGCTTGCCCTTGAAATCCTTGAAGGACTTTGCCGGTCGCGATAATGATGGAATCCGAAACGTCAACCGCGGCCGCTTCGCCGTCATGTCCGAACGAAAGTATCAGGGCTGTCGCCGCAATCATCCCGACGGCGAGCTTGCAGTTTAAGTTCATGCCTCTATTCCCCCTCAACGTTCGAGTCTTAACCGTATTTTAAAACGCCATCAACAGGATGTGCCGTTCCGGCGGAACACTAATGCGACGGCGCGCTGCTCCAGGCAAAGGCTTCCGCGCATCGCCCGGACGAACCCCATTGCCATACTGAAGGAGGCAAAATCGTCTCGGCCAGCGCCGACAGACCGTTAAAACCCTTGCGCATATTCGTGACCTGAGGTGATCCCCTCAAACAGTTTAGACTTAATCTGACGTCCTGGCATTGATTGGTGGGTTTCGAGCCATGATACCGAGCATGCCGGGGGTCAGGGACCGCTCTGGGTCATCTTTCCCCGGTTCGGCCAATGTTTGTCAACGTCTGCCAGCCGAGGTGCAGCCGTCACAATCCGTAAGGCTGACCACTGATGGAATAGACTTAGCCTTCGTTTTCGCGGTCTGATCAGCACTATTTGGAGCAGGACAGGCTCCAGCCGGGGAGCGTGTCGCCGCCTTTGTTACGTGGTAGGGCCGCCACTCCCCGTGGCGCGTTCCCCTCCTCTTTCTCAGGACTCTGATGTCCTTTGTCAAGCACTGCGCGCGCGACATGTCGCTTCCACGCCGTGCCGGCGGGAGTTCATCGGGCGATGGATCGTGCAGGGGAGAGAGCGGGGCCTGGAGACGTCGGTGATCAAACTCTGATCCGCGGGTTGTTGTCCGCATTTCCGTTTTTTCGTCCGGGGCTGTCCCTGTCTAAACTCGGGCGTCGATCAGGTGACCGGCCACATAGTCCAATCGGGAGTTCCCCTGCCGTGGTCCCGCCCTCACTGCTGCACGATGGTTGTCATGCCGAGCCGCCGGCCGGCGAGCGCCGCATCAACTCGACGCCATGAACCTCCCTGGATCGGATGGCACATGGAGGGGCTGTGGGGCGGCGGAGCCCTCATATAGCGCAGGCGGTCCACAGCCCCGGGCCATGGATGGAGCGGTCATGGTCTGCCCACGACTTCGCGGTTGATCGCCCAGATGAAGGCGGACAGTTCACGGGCGATTGCGGTTGCGACGATCGTCGATCGCTTGCCCTTCCGGGTTAGCGTCCGAACGAGGCTGTCAGAATATCTGTGTAAGTTTTAGCCGACATTCCTATTGCTTCGGGAATTTGTCGGCGAAGAGGATGGCGAATTGGTTCATCGCCGCATTCCATTCCTTCAATGGCATTTTCCACTTCTTCTCGGCATTTCGCAAGGCGAGGTAGATGAGTTTGATGGCCGCGTCATCGTTCGGGAAGGCTCCCTTGGTTTTGATGATCTTTCGGACCTGGCGGATGGCGGCCTCGATGGCGTTTGTGGTGTATACGACCTTGCGGATCATCGGTGGGTAGGCCAGGAACGGCACGATCGCGGTCCAGTTCCTCTCCCATGAGGCGGAGATGGTTGGGTATTGGCCGTCCCATTTGTCCTTGAAGTCATTGAGCGCCATCCGCGCCGCATCCTCGTTGGCCGCGTCATAGATGGCCCTGAGATCCCCCACCATGGTGCGGCGATCCTGCCAAGACACATAGGCCAATGAATGTCGGATCATATGGACGATACAGAGCTGCACTTGGGTTTCGGGGAAGACGGTGGCAATGGCTTCGGGGAAACCCTTGAGACCATCGACGCAGGCGATGAAGATATCCTCGATCCCCCGGTTTCTCAGTTCGGTGATGATCTGAAGCCAGAACTTCGCCCCCTCGGCGTTGGCCAGCCAGAGGCCCAGAGCCTCCTTTTGGCCCTCCATGGTGACGCCAATGGCGAGGTAGACGGATTTGGAGACAATATGCCCCCGGTCACGGATTTTGACCCGAAGGGCGTCCAGATAAACGATCGGGTAGTGACTTTCCAGGGGGCGGTTCTGCCAGGACCTCACCTCGTCCAGCACCGCGTCGGTGACTGTCGAAATCAACTCGGGCGAGACATCCGTGCCGTAGAGCTCCTCCAGGTGCCCTTGGATCTCACGCATGGACACGCCCCGGGCATAGAGCGAGAGAACCTTGTCGTCGAACCCCTCTAGGCGCCGTTGGCCCTTCTTGACCAATTGCGGCGTGAAATCCCCGTCCCGGTCGCGTGGAACCCGGATCGCCAAGGGCCCGGTCTCCGTTTCGACAGTCTTGGCGCCATGGCCGTTGCGCCGGTCATCGCCGGCCGCCGGGCCGTGGGGCGGATAACCCAGATGATGGGTCAACTCCGCCCCCAGGGCGCGCTCAATCAGCGCTGATTGAAGCCGTTTGAAAAGCCCGGCCTCTCCGAAAATGTCCTCCGGTGTCTCATGCCCGGCAAGTAAGGCATCAAGGGTCTCATTGGAAAACGTTTCAGTCTTACGCTTGGTCTTTGTCATCTCCGCTATTCTCCATGTCAGTGCCTAATCCGGCCCGGCCTATGGATAAGTTCTCCGCTCGTTCGAACTCTTTAGGTCGCTCGCTGCAAACTTAACCACAGGCCTCCGTTCAAAACACTTACACAGCTCAAATGACAGACCCTCCGGAACCGCCCGCACAGCCGCATCTGTGCCTTCCATGCGATCTCCCGCACCGACCTGGGTGCGGCCTCGACCTTTGCCTGCTTTTCCTTGCCGACCCGCGGCGGGTGCCGGTAGCTCCACGCAGATTCGACGAGGAGTTGCCGTGCCCGAGTATTGCCGGTCTTGGTGATGCCACCGCGCTTGACGCTCTCTCCCGTCGACCGTTCGGACGGCGTAAGGCCGAGAAACGCCATCAATTGACGCGGACCTTCGAAGCGCGAGAGATCACCAATCTCGGCAAGGAACGACATTGCCGTGACCAGGTCGATGCCGCGCATGGCCTGCAGAGCCTCGACGATCGGCGCCAGCGACCAGTCCGCCACGCTCTCGCGCATCGCCTGCTCCAATCGCTCGACGCGCTCCTTTGCCTGGCGCACCGCAAGCAACTGCTCCTCGAAGGCGATGCGCTGTTCGCGATGCTCGAGCTTTTGGCTGGCGAGCCAGTTCAGGTGCGCTTTGCCCCAGGTTTTCTTGCCCGGATAATGCCGGCCGAGCCGAAGCAGGAATGAGGAGACGTGCTGGCGCTTGGCCTTGTAGTCCTTCTGCGCCGTGTCGCGGGCGCGCACGAGATCCCGCATCGCCTCGTGCCGATCGTCCGGAACCCAGACTGCTGTGAGGTCACCGGCTCTGAGTAGCTTTGCCAGGTTCACCGCGTCGCGCCGATTGGTCTTGACCCGATCGCCCGGCCTTACGGGAATTATCGAAGGCGCGATCACGATGCAGTCGTGCCCAAGATTTTTGATCAGCCGATAAAGTCCGTAGCCCGTTGGGCCGGCCTCGTAACAAAAGGTCAGCCGCTGGTACTTCGCCTTGAGCTTTGCCACCAGCTTGCGGGTGCCGGTCTCGGTGTTGTCGATCTCGCCGAGATAACGCACCTCCCCATCGCGTCCGCTCTCGGCAACCGCCACTGCGTTGCGCAATTTCGATGTGTCAAAGCCCACGAATGCTTCGCTAATATGCACCACGACCCGTCCTCCTTGTGTGAGGCTCGGCCCGGCCAATCCGGGCAACCCTCGTTCTCACATCGAAGACGAGCCGCCTCTCACAGGAAAGGACATACGGTCTAAACAACGCGTTTTCCGATCCGCGGGGGTGTCGGTTGCGTAAACATCAATGCAAACGCTGATGCCTCTGGCGGGACCGTATTTTTTTGGCTTTGGCGGCGGGCGACAAACTTCTGCCGTGTGCCTTGGGAAAACCGCGAACGCGGTTGCGGTCATGGGACAGAAAGCAAAAAACGAAAACATACGGCCATTCACCAAAGCGCGCGGGCACTACCGGCCGCGCAACACCGACAGGAAGGCATTTCCACTGGTCTCGCGGCGCTGTCTCGCCTGCGGCAAAATGTTCGAAAGCGACCTGCCCGTGACCACCAACCGAATATGCCCCCGATGCGAGGATTCCGAGCACCGGGACAATGGAATCTTCGGCCCCGATGCCTGCGTGGTCAATGACGGCGGGTGGTCCTCTAGCGATGTCGACGACTGATGGAGATCAAAGAAATGACAAGACCCGGTTCCGGTGTCAGTGCCGCGCAACTCCGCTCATTCGGTTCCGATCTAAACGTCGCTATCATCGGCGCCGGCGGCGGGATCGGCCGCGCGTTCGTCGAGCATTTCGGCGTTCACCACCCAGGCGCGCGGATCAACGCATTGTCGCGACGCGACCCAGGTCTGGACATGCCCAATTGTACGTGGCGCCCCATGGACATCGTTCGCGAGGACACCATCGAAGCGGCGGCCGCGGAGATCCGCGGGAGCGGCGAACCCCTGCACCTGGTTATCGTCGCCACCGGCATTCTCCACGACGGCGACGGGCTCCATCCGGAAAAGTCCTGGCGCGCGCTCGACGCCGCATCGCTCGAAAAGGCGTTCCGGATCAACGCATCCGGCCCGGCGCTGGTGGCCAAGCATTTCCTGCCGTTACTGGCGCGAAAGCGGAAATCCGCCTTCGCCGTGCTCTCCGCGCGGGTCGGCAGCATCTCCGACAACCGGCTGGGCGGCTGGTATGCCTACCGGGCTTCAAAGGCCGCCCTCAACATGCTGGTGAGAACGCTGGCCATCGAACTGAAACGGTCGAACCCCGACGCGCTCTGCATCGCCCTCCACCCGGGAACCGTCGACAGCCGGCTTTCCAAGCCGTTCCAGTCCAACGTTCCCGGATGAGAAACTGTTCTCGCCGGAGCGCTCGGCAAGCCACCTGCTATCTGTGATCGACGGCCTGACACCGGATCATTCGGGCAAGCTGTTCGCCTGGGACGGCGAAGAAATCCCGTTTTGAACCACTAATACCAATTCTCGTTGCTACAAACGCTACCAGCCGGCGGTTCCCGGTTCGCCCTTGAACGGACCGGCGATGTCGTCGGTAACCCAGCCGCCATAGAAATTTCCCGGTTGAGGCCGGGCTTGTTCAACGCCCACATAACACGCGTCCATCATATGGCCGTAGAAGGCGACGTGGCCGCCGATATGGGCGAACCGCGGCGTCGGCTGGGGATAGCACCAACCGGCGCGGGCGGCGCGCCTGCCATCGACCTCGATATCGAAGTACCGCGCCGCGCCCTTCCACTCGCAGAACGAACCGCCGCCGGCATCGCTCAGATACTCCCCGCGGATGTCGTCCGGCGGGAAATAGTAGACCGGCGGATGGCTGGTCTCGAGGACGCGGTGGCCGCGCCGCGTGTCGGCGATGGTGACGCCATTGAACACGACGCGAAGCCGTCTGGCCGCCGATTCAAGGCGCGGCGGCCGCGGATAGTCCCAGACCGACTCCTGGCCGGGTTTCGGCGGAACGGGTTTCGGAAAGATCATCATGGCATTCTCCAGGGTCTATTTACGCTCGCCGCCGGGGCCCGGCGCGGCCTTGGCCGACGGCTCGAGCAGCCGCGCCAGCCGCTTGCGGCGCGGCGCGTACCATGCGTAGCCTTTCTCGAGCATCCAGGTGACGGGCCGCCATCGGGCCAGGCGGGCAAAACCCTTGAACCCGGGCAAACGGTCCCAGACGGCGATGAAGGCGTCCACGCCGGTCACCACACCGGCCGTCGGGCAAGCGGGCGTGAAGGATGGTCAGCGCGTCCGTCTGGCTGATACGATCCGCGCCGAGGTCGCCCTCGTCGAGGCTTATATCGCGCCATCGGACGGCGCCTTTGCGGTCCAGGTTGCGGTAGAACGAGACCTCCCTGGAGCAGACCGGACAAGCGCCGTCATAGTACATGGTCAGGGGCCGGGACGCCTCTTCGGATGGCTTCACGGGTCACTCCATCATCGTTGCTCGGTTCTTATACGCGGCAATCGCGGCGGACGATCACGCAAGCGGCGGACCGGCGGGACGAGATCCGCGGATGGCTTCGCTCCGTATCGAGTGTACGATCCGATCAATCGAACCGGGAGAGCGGAGACCATGATCCGGCGAGATCGACTCGATACACCCTTGGGCGGCGGCGACCACCGCCGATCCCAAGCAAATCGCCTATTTCACGGCCATGGCCGACGAGTGGTGGAACCCCGACGGCCGGTTCAAGACGCTGCATCAACTCAACCCGGTCAGGCTCCGGTTCATTTGCGATCGCGCGACGGCGCATTTCGGCCGCCACCCCGGAAACACCTGCCGCTCGACGGCCTCAGGGTTCTCGATATCGGCTGCGGCGGCGGTCTGCTGAGTGAACCCCTGGCCTTGCTCGGCGCGGATGTGGTGGGGATCGACGCCACCGCCAAGCTGGTTCACGTCGCCAGTGTCCATGCCGCCGCGAACTACGTGGACGTCGACTACCGCCATGTGCTGGCCGAGGACCTGGCGGCGGCCGGAGAACGCTTCGACATCATCATCAACGCCGAGGTGATCGAGCACGTGGCCAACGTCGGCGGGTTCGTGGAGGCGTGCTGCCGGCTGATGAACCCGGGCGGCATCATGGTGGTGGCGACGCTCAACCGCACCGTGAAATCGCTGCTGTTCGCCAAGATCGCCGGCGAGTACATTCTGCGCCTGCTGCCCAAGGGCACGCACGACTGGAACCGGTTCATCCGCCCTGGCGAACTGGCGGGCAGTCTGAAGCGCCATGGCGTATCGCTGACGGAACTGGTGGGCGTGACCTACTCGCCATGGACCGGCGCTTTCCGCGTCGGCGACGACACGTCGGTCAACTACATGGCCGTGGCCATCCGGCCCGATAAGCCCGGCTGGAAGTGGTGGACGCCTGAGAGCGGCCATCTGGCCGCCCATCAACCAGCGACGAGGCCCTCCAGCGTCTCGACGCTGATCGGCCTCGGCGGCGGTTTGTCCCAGCGAATGCGGTGAACGCGGGGAAACCGCATGGCCAGGCCGGACTTGTGGCGCGGCGAGCGGATGAACCGAATTCGAACGCGATCTCCAGCACCAAGCCCGGCGAGACCGCGCGCACCGGGCCGAACCGCTCGACGGTGTTCGCCCGCACCCATCTATCCAGTTCCGCCAGTTCCTTGTCGGTGAACCCGAAGTACGCCTTGCCGACGGGAACCAGCCCCGGCGACGCCTCTGCGTCGTCCCGCCAGCAGCCGAACGTGAAATCCGAATAGAACGACGACCGCTTGCCGTGGCCGCGTTGCGCGTACATCAAGACGCAATCGACGATCAGCGGATCGCGCTTCAACTTGAACCACGGCCCCTTCGGCCGGCCGGCCACGTAGGCGCTGTCCTTGCGCTTGAGCATCAGGCCCTCGATGCCGGCGGCGCGGGTCGACGCGCGCAGGCCGGACAGCGTTTCCCAGTCGTCGATGGCGACCAGCGGCGACAGATCCATGCGCTCCGGCCGATAGCGCTCGAACCACGCTTCCAGCCGCCGCCGCCGCTCGGCCAGCGGTAACGGCCGCAGATCGGCGCCGTCCTCCATGAGAATGTCGTAGAGCTTTACATGACACGGATAGCGGGCCCGCGCGGCCGCCGATACGGTCTTGCGGCCGAGGCGCTGCTGCAGATCGTTGAACGGCGCCACCTCGCCGTCGCGCACCACCAGCAACTCGCCGTCGAGCACGGCGTCGAAGGCGAGATGTTCGGCGACATCGGGGAAGCTTGCCGGTGATATCGTCGGCGCCGCGCGAGAAGATGCGGCTGTCGCTTTTCTCGCCCCCGCCGCCCACCAGTTGGACCCGGATGCCGTCCCATTTCCATTCGGCCATGAAGTCGGCGGGATGGAGATCGGCGAGCGCGTTTTCATCCAGCGGATTGGCCAGCATCAGCGGCCGGAATACCGCTCCGGCGCCCATGGCGGGCCGCGCGGACCGGCCCTCGAGCCAGGAAAACAGCGAAACGTAGGGCGGCGACAGGCCGTGCCAGACTTCCTCGATGTCGTTGACGGACACCTGGCCGTATTCCGCGAGCGCCACCTTGGTCAGACGGGCCGAGACCCCGGCCCGGAGGCCGCCGGTCAGGAACTTCAACAGCGCATACCGGCCGCCGGCGTCGAGACCGTCGAGCCAGTCCGCCGTCAGCCCCGGAACCTCCGCGCGCGCGGCTTCCGACACGCGTTTCACGATCTCGGAAAGCGCCGGGCCGCGGCGGTCCCGTTCTTCGCCCGGCCAGATCAGCGCCGTGGTCTCCGCGAGGTCGCCGACGAAATCGTAGGACAGCGCGAACAGCTCTGGCGTCCACCCGTTCGGTGGCGAGCTTGCGGATCAGCGACGGCTTGACGGTGGCGAAGGACAAGGCGCCGGCCAGCGCGCCGAGCCCGTAGCCCCGGTCCGGATCCGGCGTGTTCTCGAAATAATTGTTGCAGGAGCCGGATTTTGGCGTTTCGGCCCGGCGTGAATACCAGAGCCGTCGAGCAGCGCGGCGAAAGCCTTCACGAGCCCTCTTCCTCGTATCCGTGGAGATCGAGGGCGGACGCGGTCAGGCCCCGGGTCCGGGCGTGGTGCACCAGGGCCTCTTCGCGTCCGTGGGTCACCAGGATGTGGCCGGCGCCGACGTCGGCGATGGTCTGGGTCAGTTCGTCCCAGTCGGCGTGATCGGAAAGGACGACGGGCAGCTCGACGCCGCGCTGGCGGGCACGCTGGCGGATCAGCATCCACCCCGATGCCAGGCCGATGACGGGATCCTTGAACGCCCGGTTCCAGCGATCGGCGAGCGCCGACGGCGGACACAGGACGATCTCGCCCCCAAGTTCGCGGCGCGCCTCGGCCGTGGCCGGCCGCAGATCGCCGAGCGCGACGCCGTGGTTCTCGTACAGATCGGACAGCGCCCGCAATGCGCCATGGATCCAGAGAGGCCGGTCATAGCCGGCGTCGCGCAGCAGCCGGATGAGACGCTGGCATTTGCCGAGGGCGTAGACGCCGATCAGATGGGGCCGGTCCGGAAACAGGCGCAACGACGCGAAGATCCGCTCGATGGCCTGGCGGTCGGGCGGGTGACGAAACACCGGCAGGCCGAAGGTCGCCTCGGTGATGAACACGTCGCACTCGACGGTTTCGAATGGCGCGCACGTCGGATCCGGCCGCCGCTTGAAGTCACCGGAAACGACCACCCGCGTGCCGGCATGATCCAGGACCACCTGGGCGCTGCCGAGAATATGTCCGGCCGGGACGAATCGCACATCGACGCCGCCAACGCGGACGTTTTCGCCATAGGCATGCGCTTGCGTTACTCCACAGGCCGTATCGCCGTACCGCGTCTTCATGATGGCGATGGTTTCGCGGGTCGCCAGCACGCGCGCGTGGCCGGGACGGGCATGGTCCGCGTGCCCGTGGGTGACGACGGCGCGCTCCACCGGCCGCACCGGGTCGACGAAGAACCGTCCGGGTTCGCACCACAAACCATCCGGCAGGGTGCGCAACCAGGGGACGGCGCCGACGGGATCGGATGGGAGAGGTGCGGAACGGCTCATACGATCTATGTATAGGGGCATGACGCCTTCGCTACCCCCGCCGTTCGATCAGTGGTTCCAATCCCGTGGTTGGTTGCCGCACGATCACCAGATCGCCATGCTGGAAGCGGCGGCCGCCGGCCGGCATGTGCTGCTGATCGCGCCTACCGGCGGCGGCAAGACCTTGGCGGGCTTTCTGCCGTCGCTGATCGATGCCGTTCGCACCCCGCCCCAGGATCCGCGCACCAAGGTCGGCGAACCCAGGGCCTGCACACGCTTTACATTTCGCCGCTGAAGGCGCTGACGGTGGACGTGCACCGCAACCTGGAGCAACCCATCGCCGAGATGGCCCTGCCCGTCGTCGCGGAGACCCGGACGGGCGACACGCCGGCCGGCAAACGCCAGCGGCAACGCCGCAAACCGCCGCGGTTCCTGATGACGACGCCGGAATCGCTGGCGCTTCTGCTGTCCCAACGCGAGGCGTCCCGGTTTTTCGCCTCTCTCCGCTGCGTCATCGTCGACGAACTGCATGCCTTCGCCAATTCCAAGCGCGGCGATCTCCTGTCGCTGGGTCTCGCCCGGCTATCGGCGCTGGCGCCGGCATGCCGGCGGGTCGGCTTGTCGGCGACCGTCGCGTGGCCCGACGACTATCGCCAATGGCTGTCTCCCGACGGCAATCCCGAGGCCGTTCGGGTGATCGAGGGACCCGCCGGCCTGAGCCCGGAAATCGCCATCCTGGAGAGCCGCGAACGCCTTCCCTGGTCCGGACACATGGCCATCCACGCGCTCCCCGAGGTCTATGACGAGATCCGCCGCGCGGCCACGACCATCGTTTTCGTGAACACCCGCGCTCAGGCCGAGATCGTCTTCCAGCACCTGTGGCGCCTCAATGACGACAATCTCGCCATCGCCCTTCACCATGGCAGTCTGGCGCCCGAGCAGCGGCGCAAGGTGGAGGCCGCCATGGCCGGCGGCGCGCTCCGGTGCGTCGTCGCCACCTCGTCGCTGGATCTCGGCGTCGACTGGGCGGCCGTCGATCTGGTGGTGCAGATCGGCGCCCCGAAAGGCGTGAGCCGGCTGATCCAGCGGATCGGGCGCTCGGGACACCGGTTGGATCGTTCCAGCCGCGCCCTCCTCGTCCCGGCCAACCGCTTCGAGGTCCTCGAATGCCGAGCCGCCCTCGATGCCATCCGCGACGCCACGCTGGACGGCGATCCGCCGTCCGACGGCGGCTTCGACGTTCTCGCTCAGCACATCATGGGTACGGCCTGCTCGGCGCCGTTCATGGCCGACGATCTGTACGCGGAAGTGCGCCGCGCCCGGCCTTACGCCCACCTTGGCCGAGGCGATTTCGACGATACGTTGCGGTATGTGGAGAACGGCGGCTACGCGCTCGGCGGATACGAGCGCTATCACCGATTGAAGCGAACCGAAGACGGTGGTTACGACGTCGCGTCGCCGCGGTTCGCGCGGCTCTACCGGATGAACGTCGGCACCATCGTCGAGGCCGTGACCATGAGAGTGAAGCTGAAGCGCGGCCGCGTCCTCGGCCAGGTGGAGGAATATTTCGTCCAGGGCCTGGAACTGGGCGACACTTTCGTTTTTTCCGGCGAAACGCTGCGCTTCGAGGGCATCCGCGACACCACGGTGATCGTCACGCGCGCGCGGGGATCCGATCCCAAGGTGCCCGCCTATGCCGGCGGCCGGCTGCCATTGTCCACCCACCTCGCGTCGCGGGTCCGCCGCATGCTCGCCAACCCGCAAACGTGGAACGCGCTGCCGGCTCCCGTGGAAGAGTGGCTGGAGCAGCAGCGCCATCGCTCGATCCTGCCGGGCGAGCAGGACCTGTTGGTGGAAACCTTCCCTCGCGGTGGCAAACAGTTCCTGGTCGCCTACTGCTTCGAGGGCCGCAACGCCCATCAGACCCTGGGAATGCTCTTGACCCGGCGCATGGAACGCGCCGGCATCGGGCCGCTCGGGTTCGTCGCGACGGATTATGTCCTGGCGGTATGGAGCCTGAACCCGGTCACGGACATGGCCGCGTTGTTCAGTCAGGACATGCTCGGAGACGACTTGGAGGAATGGATGGCCGAGTCCGCCGTGCTCAGTCGCACGTTTCGCAACGTGGCGGTGATCGCGGGGCTCATCGAACGGCGCCACCCGGGGCAGCAGAAGACCGGGCGGCAAGTGACCTTCAATTCGGATCTCATCTACAAGGTTCTGAAATCGTACGAACCCGATCATATTCTGCTTCGGGCTACCTGGCAGGACGCCGCGCGCGGGTTCACCGACCTCCAGCGCCTCGCCGACATGCTGGGCCGGATCCAGGGCCGGATCGTCCATCGGCGGTTGCCGCGTGTTTCGCCGCTGGCGGTGCCGGTTCTCCTGGAGGTGGGCAAGGAACCTGTTTATGGCGCCGCCGTCGACGCGCTTCTGGACAGCGCCGCGCAAGCCCTGATCCTCGAGGCGACTGGCATTACCGAAGGGGGCACTATCGAAGGGGGCGTTGCCGAGGGGGGCGCCGCCGAGGCGGCCGAACCCGCGGCATGACGGCAAATCGGTTTTCCTTCGCCGGCATGGAGATGCGGGCGTGGCCGGACGGGGCGCTGTTCATCCCCGATCATTCGACCCTCGTGGTCGCGGACATGCACCTGGAAAAGGGTTCGCAATTCGCCCTTCGCGGTTCGTTCCTGCCTCCCTACGACAGCCGCGAGACTCTGCGGAGATTGGCCGGGTGCATCGATCGGCTGCGGCCGGCCCGCGTTATCTGTCTCGGCGACAGCTTTCACGACGGTGGCGGTCCCAAGCGCCTGGCCCCAGGTGACCGGACCACCCTTCGGCGACTGACCGGAGACAGAGAATGGATCTGGGTCGCCGGCAATCATGACCCGATCGCGACGGCCTTTGTCGGCGGGCAAATTTCACGCGAAATCCGTCATTGGCCCGTTGGTGTTTCGCCACGAAGCCGGCATCGACGCCGGCGCGGGAGAGGTCTCCGGTCATTTTCATCCGAAAGCGCGCATCACGGTGGGCGGCCGCCGCATCTCGTGCCGGTGCTTCGTCGTTGACACCCGGCGATTGATCCTGCCCTCGTTCGGCGCCTTCACCGGCGGGCTGGACGTCTTCCATCCGGCGATGCGGAAAATTTTGGAGCCGGTGTTCCAGGTTCATCTGATCGGCCGCGAGCGGGTTCACAGCGTCACCAGCTCCGTTCTCGACAACAACCACCCGTCCGGCGGCCGACAGGGGCTCCGTTAGCTCAAGGTACAACCCGGGGCGCCGGGTCTTATGTCACCGAGGCTCGATCGGTTCCGTGCCTTCGTCCGGCCCGACCGCAGCCGTCCATTCCTCCCTGTCGCGCTGCCTGAGCGCTTTTACGGCGGTCACGGCAAGGGCGCCCATGGCCATCCCGGCCACCAGATGCGCGGTGAAGTTCAATGCGTGTCGGATGATCATCAGCGTTTCCCTTTTCGCCGACCGCATCTCTTGCATGCCACGACGGCCATCACCGTCCCGAGGGCGATACCCTTGACGAAGCCGGATGTGGCGACGAGATATGACAATACCATCTCAAATCCTCCTTATTCATATAAATTGGTCTCAACCGAGCCCAGCGCAACCTCGCCGCCGGGGAAACTGGACATGTTTATAAAGCTCCATCACTACGGATCCGGCGCCGCGTTGGATCGGCTTCGCGGCCGGGGCCATCCAAAGCGCCCATACCGTCGTACTGCCGTATGAAAACGCACTGACGATCCGGGTATGCATGACCAGAACCACGAACGCTTCGCCCCGTCCAAGGGTTGCCATCATCGGCGCCGGTGCCGCTGGACTGGCGTGTGGACGGCGCTTGGTCGAAGCCCAATCGCGCGTTACGGTATTCGACAAGGGGCGGCGTCCGGGCGGGCGCATCGCCACCCGGCGCACCAGCGGGTTCGCGTTTGACCACGGCGCGCAATATGTCACCACGGAATCGAATGCGGCGGACTCGGTGATCGCCACGGCGGTCCGGGAAGGAGCGGTCGTCCCCTGGGATGCAACCATCGTTTCGTTGAGACGCGGACATACCGCGACCGTCGACGATGGCCGGCGGCGGTGGGTGGGTGTACCCGGGATGAGTGCACTGCCCCAGCATCTGTCCGCCGGCATGGATATCCGCAACGCACGGACCATAGCGAGCGTAAGGCGGGCCGGTGACGCATGGCGGCTGGCGGGGGAGAGCGGTTCGGTGGAGATCGAGACCGATATCGTCGTCGTGGCGGTTCCGGCGCCGCAAGCGGCTCCGTTGCTTGCGGAAAGCTCCGCACTGGCAGACCGCGCGGCGGCGGCAACGATGGCCCCGTGTTGGACCGTCCTGTTGGGTTTCGAGACGCCGCTGGCCCTGCCGTTCGACGGCGCGTTCGTCGATGATGGCGCGCTCGCGTGGATATCACGAAATGGATCGAAACCGGGGCGAACCGGCGGCGATGCCTGGGTCTTGCATGCGTCGCCCGGTTGGTCGCGGGATCATCTGGAAGCGGACAGACCCGCGGTGCTGGAACATCTGTGTCTTGCGTTTCGTGAGACCATTGGCACCAACACACCGACACCGACGTTTGCGGCCGCCCACCGGTGGCGCTATGCACGCGCCGAACGGCCGCTTTCGACAGCCTGTCTTTTCGACCCCGAGCTGGGCATCGGCGCGTGCGGCGATTGGTGTCTGGGGGGTAAGATCGAGGCGGCGATGCAATCCGGGCGCGCCCTGGCCGAGCGGATCATCGCGGGGTCCGGGCCGGCCCCCATGCGCGAACACAGTTATAATCGGAGGTAAAATCATGGCAAAAGTACTGGTGATCGGCGCCAGCCGGGGAATTGGGCTTGAGACGGTCAAACAGGCGCTCAAGGCGGGCCATACCGTCCGCGCCATGGCCCGCTCGCCGGTCAACGTGCTCGGACGCCGCGATACCCTTGAAACGGTAACCGGAGACGCCCTCGACCCGGACGCGGTCAAGCGGGCGGTGACGGGCGTCGATACCGTGATCCAGACCTTGGGTCTATCGGCCTCGCCCGACATGATCGTGAAACGCGTCCGATTGTTCTCGGACGCCACCCGCGTTCTCGTGGCGGCGATGGAGGAGTGCGGTGTCAAGCGGCTGATCTGCCTGACCGGTTTCGGCGCCGGCGACAGCCGGAATCGAGGCGGATTTCTCTACAACACCGCATTCAATCTTTTCCTTGGCCGGGCCTATGACGACAAGACCGTACAGGAACGGATCATCCGGGAAAGCACGCTCGACTGGGTGATTGCCCGTCCGGGCGTTCTGACCAACCACCGCCCCACGGGCACGTACCAGGTGCTGTCGGATCCGAGGGAGTGGCGCAGCGGTTTCATCTCGCGGGCGGACGTCGCCGATTTCCTGGTCGGGCAGGTCGAGGACGACACCTACATCGGGCAGACGCCGGTGCTGGTGAACACGTCCTCTTCATGACCATGCGATGGACGGCACCGTGACCGCATCCACCGGCGCGCTTCGTTTCGTGCTCGGCGATCAACTCAGCCTTGGCGTGTCCAGCCTCGGCGATGCGGACCGTGAGACCGATGTCATTCTGATGGCCGAAGTCATGGACGAGTGCACCTATGTCCGCCATCACGTCAAAAAGATCGCCTTTCTGTTTTCCGCCATGCGGCATTTCGCGGCGGACCTGGAGGCAGCCGGCTTTCGCGTCGATTACCGGCGGCTGACCGACGCCGGCAATACCGGCAGCTTCCGGGGCGAATTGCTGGCGGCCGTGGAGCGTCATCGGCCCAACCGGGTGGTCGTGACCGAACCGGGAGAATGGCGCGTTCTCGAGGATATGAAGACGTGGGCGGAACAGATCGCCATGCCGTTCGAGATCCGCCCCGACGACCGTTTCGTATGCTCGACCGCCGACTTTGCCGGTTGGGCGACACGCCGCAAGTCCCTGCGAATGGAGTACTTCTACCGCGAGATGCGCGTGACAGACGGGATTGCTGCTGGACGCGTTCGGCGAGCCCGAGGGCGGCAAGTGGAACTTCGACGCCGAAAACAGAAGCAGATTGCCGAAGGGCATGCGCCCCCCCGAACCGGCCCGCTTCGAGCCGGACGCCGTCACCCGCGAGGTCATCGATCTCGTGCGCGCGCGGTTCCCGGACCATTTTGGCGACATCGAGCCGTTCTGGTTCGCCGTCGACCGGACGCAGGCGGCGCGGGCCTTCGAACATTTCGTCCAAACCGCCCTCCCCCTGTTCGGCGACTATCAGGACGCCATGAAGCAGGGCGAGAAGACCCTCTATCATGCGGTGATCGGCCTCTACCTCAACGCCGGGCTGCTCGATCCGCTGGCGGTGTGCCGCCGGGTCGAGACGGAATACCGCGAAGGCCGCGCGCCCCTGAACGCCGCCGAGGGGTTCATCCGCCAGATCATCGGCTGGCGCGAATACATCCGGGGCATCTACTGGCTGAAGATGCCCGATTACGCGGAGACGAATTTTTTCGGTGCGCGGCCGCCCCCTGCCCGGCTTCTACTGGACGGGCGAAACCGACATGAACTGCCTCCGCCAGTGCATCAACCAGACCAAGGAAGAAGCCTACGCGCACCATATCCAGCGGCTTATGGTGACCGGAAATTTCGCGCTTCTCGCCGGGATCGACCCGAAAGAAGTCTGCGAATGGTATCTTCTGGTCTACGCCGATGCCTACGAATGGGTGGAACTGCCCAACACCCACGGCATGGCCCTGTTCGCCGACGGCGGCATCCTCGGCTCCAAGCCCTATGCGTCCAGCGGCAAGTATATCGATCGCATGTCCGATTATTGCCGCCATTGCCGGTACGACGTCCGCCAGGCGACGGGGCCGGACGCATGCCCGTTCAATTTTCTCTACTGGAACTTTCTCGTCGAGAACGGCGACGCGTTGTCGCGCAACCCGCGCATGGCGATGATGTATCAGGAACCTGGGTCGGATGGACGCGGACGCGTGTCGCGGCGATGCGCGATCAGGCCTCGGAATTCCTCGAAAGCATCGCTTCTTATTGACCCGGGCGCTTTTGTTTACGGGCCGGATCGCACCAGCGCGCTCAGGGACGCGAGGAGCAGCAGTAACGACACGGCCGCCGAGAGAGGCACGCGCAGCCGCAACCACCACCGCGGGGCGAAGGCGTGCTCGCGGGCCCAGCGGTCCAGGGGCAGGATGGCGATGAAAGCGATCGC
This sequence comes from uncultured Alphaproteobacteria bacterium, assembly GCA_963786305.1. Taxonomy (GTDB): domain Bacteria; phylum Pseudomonadota; class Alphaproteobacteria; order Rhodospirillales; family Defluviicoccaceae; genus CAKZLS01. The sequence continues at coordinate 322,847 of CAWAYL010000014.1, read as the reverse complement.
GAGCACCGCCTGCGACCACGGCATTGGAAACAGCAGCGCCACCCATCCCGTGAGAGACGGCACCACACTTAGGATCAGCAGCCGCGATGCCAGCTTGGGTTGCTCGTTCATTCCCCGGCTGGCGAGGCCCCAATGGGCGCCCCCGAGAAACGACAGGATCACCGCCCCATACGCCACCACGGCAAACGTGGCCGCCGACGCCACGGCTTCGCCCGCGAGCCATGCCATCCCGGTAAGAGCGGCAAAGGGAATGACCCCGAGGGCGCCAAGCCAGACCGCCATGCGTGGCAAAGGCGCCGTCGTATGAGTATCGGAAGGCATCGGCCGCGTCGGTTCAGCCGCGCGGGTGTGGCGTGGCGTCATTCAATCGAAAACGGCTTCAATGGGATACGGACGAACGTCCTCGGGGGCGATCGGGTTTTGGGCCCCGACGAAATACTGAAGACGACCCCGGTCATCGAGCAGCGGCCGGATACGCAGGCGGTTCCAGAAAGTCGATCCGTCCTTTCGGTAATTGAGGAGGTCGATGGTGATTTCGGTTTCGCCGGCCAGCGCGTCGCGGATGGCCTGGACGGCCTTCGGGTCGGTCTCCGGACCTTGGAGAAACCGGCAATTGCGGCCGAGAACCTCCTCCGGCGGATAACCGGTCTGGGCCTCGAATTCGTCACTGACGAAGATGATGGGCATGTCGGGCCGCGACGGGTCCGAAATCACCACGCTTTTCGCACGCTCTTCCGCCGTCAGCACATCGGCTTTCAACGCCTCTCCATGTCCACCGAGCGTCATTGTTCCTGTCTCTCCCCTGATAGGTATTTACGAAATCATGCGTGTTTCGCGGCAGGAAAACAACCTTTCGGATTCGGGTTGCGTTCAACGCCTCCGCCAGGCGTCAAGCTTTCGCGCAAATCGTCGATACCCGGTAGCGGTCACTCATCCGGCGAGGCTGGGTCACCGTAAACATAGGAGGCCAAGCCTGTTGCACGGTAGATTTGATCCGTTCCAAAACGGATTGTGCTGCTCGATGGAACGCTAATCGGCGGCGCGGGTTAATCTGAAGTGGCCTCGGTGCCGTGCAGGAAAAGCGATATGGGTGGTTTCAATGGACTCAGGTCTCCAGCGATATATCCGTGATCTTCGCAAACAGCCGATGCTCGATCCGGGGGAGGAGCATGTTCTGGCCCGCAAGTCCCGCGATCAGGGCGACGCCGCGGCCGCGGGACGATTGGTGAGCAGCCACATGCGCTTGGTCGTAAAAGTCGCCATGCAATACCGTCGATACTCGGTCTCGGTGGAAGATCTGATCTCCGAGGGGACCGTCGGCCTGATCAAAGCGGTGGAGAGGTTCGACCCGGATCGCGGCTTCCGCTTGTCCACCTATGCGCTGTGGTGGATCCGGGCGGCGATGACCGACTACGTCATCCGGTCGTGGTCCCTCGTCCGCATGGGTCAGACAACGGAGCAACGGAAGCTGTTCTTCAATCTGCGCAAGATAAAATCGAAACTGCGGGCCTACGACGAGGGCGACCTTCGCGACCATCATGTGCGCCAGATCGTCAAGGAGTTGAACGTGTCGGAAATGGACGTCGTGTCGATGAACCGGCGGCTCGCGGGACAAGACGCGTCGCTCAATGTTCCGGCGGGCGATCTCGGCGACGGCGAGTGGCAGGACTGGTTGAAGGACGACGGTGAAACGCACGATGAGCGCCTCGCGACACACGAGGAGTACAGTCACCGGCGGCATCGGCTCGACGAGGTGATGAAGGGGCTGAAGGACCGGGAACGGCAGATCGTCATGGAACGCCACCTCGTCGAAACGCCCAAGACGCTCGAGGCGCTGAGCCGGCAACACCATATTTCACGCGAACGGGTTCGCCAGATCGAGCATGAGGCGGTGGCGAAAATCAAACGGTGGATGGCGGGCGAGAATCCTGTACTCGGCCCTTAGAGCAATATCTGTTCGAGGTTCAGTCGCTGGTCAGGAGATGTCCAGCGCTCGCTTCTTGAGGTTTTCGAAGGAAATATCAGCGAGCGCGCTTTCGTGGGTTGCCGTCAACACGACAGGCGGCGCCACGCCGGCGTCGAGCGCCCGCTTCCACCAGCCGGCGCACACGCACCACCTGTCTCCCGGCTTCAGCCCCGGAAACCCGAACGCCGGAACCGGGCTGGTCAGGTCATTGCCGTTGGATCGGGCGAACTCGAGGAACTCTTGCGTCACCTCGGCACAGACCACATGCGCGCCCCGATCCTCGGGTCCCGTTTCGCAGGAACCGGAGCGGTAGAACCCGGTCTTCAGCGCATCGCAACACGCTTCCAACGGTTCACCAAAAACGTTTTTGCCCTCGGCCATGTGATTTTTCTCCCCCTGGGACGCGTGCTCCGCGGTCCGGCGCTCACGCGTGCCCGACATGCACGTACCCGCGCTTCGCCTCGTCCATGGCGCTCAGCGCCGTATTGACCACATCCATGACAAGCCGATCGGTCGTCGGCTTCGGCGCGTCGATCATGGCGGCGCGAATCGACAGTGCCATGGCGACGGCCTGAAGTATATCGCCATTCGCCGTTCCGCGCGACACCGCCACCTCCCGGTCGATGGTCTCGAGCACCGCCGAGAGCACCTGCGCAACCCGCACCGGGCTCTCCGTATGGGGGTGAAGCGGAAAGGAAATCTCGAACCGCTCGCCGCTGGCGGTGGTGGCGGTAAAGGGAAGACGGGTAGCCATCAACGTGCTCCTTTTGCTTCTGGCCGTTAGCCTTTGACGTCAAACGAACCGGGCCAGTACGATGGCGATGGCGATGATTTGCGCCGCGTTGATCCACACGCTCAGCCGGTGAAGCCTGGAAAACCGCTGTCCCGAGCTTTCGTCTCCGGCCAGCATGGCGTCTCGCGCCCGGTTGATCGCGGGCATGAGGAGCTGCCGCGTGGCCACCGCGACGCAGGTCACGCCGCCAAGAATGGCCGCGTCGATCGGACGCTGGAAGACCAGACATACCGTGGCGACGCCGCCGAGAACGAGAACAACCAGGTAATACCAGGGAAAGACCTGACGGATGAAACGGCCGGCACGCTCGCCATCCATCTTGATGAAGATCAGCGGCGCCATCACCGCCGAAAAAAACACCATCGAGCCGAACAGCAGGGCCGTGGCGAACAAAGCGAAATACTGCAGCGTGTGAGCCATGTGAAACCCCGTAAAACCTATCGTTGTTACGGTTTCCGCGTTGGAACAGATCGCGGGACGCCATCGATCCCGCATAATCCCTGGCGCGCGCCCTACCGTGCAGGCAATGGCTGTCCGGATCAGAACTTCAACGGCTTGACGCGGACCACGTTGGGCAACGCGCGCACCTTCTCAAGGACGCCTTCGTCGGGCGTTTCGTCCACCTCGATCAAGGCGATGGCGTTGCCGCCGGCGACGTCGCGGCCCAGGTGAAAGGTGGCGATGTTGATGCCGGCGTCGCCCAGCACCGTGCCGAGACCGCCGATGAAGCCGGGGCGGTCGTTGTTGGTGATAAACAGCATGTTGGGACGCAGTTGCGCGTCCATGGGGATACCCTTGATGCTGACGATCCTCGGCTGATCGCCGTTGAAGAGCGTCCCCGCCACCGTCCGGGTCTGCGCCTCGGTGACCACGGTGAGGCGGATCAGCGTCTGGTAGGCCCGGGCGCGTTCGTTCTTGACCTCGCTCACATCGATGTCGCGCGACCGCGCGATGGTCGGCGCATTGACCATGTTCACCAATTCCATCAACGGCGACAACAGCCCCTCCAGCACCAGCGCCGTCAACGGCGTGGTGTTGAGACGCGCCGCCTGGCCCTCGTATTCGATCTTCACCGCCGTCAGCGCGGTTTCCGTGAGCTGGCCCGCGAAGCTGCCGAGCTGCCCCGCCAGTGCCATGTAGGGACGCAGCTTGGGCATCTCGTCGGCGTTCACCGACGGCATGTTGAGCGCGTTCACCACCTCTCCGGTGAGCAGATAATTGGCCATCTGCTCGGCCACCTGCAACGCAACCTTTTCTTGCGCCTCGGTGGTCGACGCGCCGAGGTGCGGCGTGGCGATCACCTGTTCCATGCCGAACAGGATGCTGTCGCGCGCCGGCTCCGTGGGAAACACGTCGAGCGCCGCACCCGCCACGTGGCCGCTGTCAAGGGCCGCCTTCAGGTCCTGCTCGACCACCAGCGGGCCGCGCGCGCAGTTGATCAGCCGCACACCCTTCTTCATCTTGGCGAGGCTGGCGGCGTTGATCATGCCGCGGGTCGCGTCGGTCGCCGGCGCGTGCAGGCTGATGAAATCGGCGCGGCCGTAGATCTGGTCCAGGTCCACCTTCTCGATGCCGAGATCCTCGGCCCGCTCCGGCGATAGGTACGGATCGTAGGCGATCACCTTCATCTTGAGCCCCAGCGCCCGGTCGGCGACGATGGAGCCGATATTTCCGCAGCCGATGACGCCGAGCGTCTTGCCCGCGACCTCGACGCCCATGAACTTGGATTTTTCCCATTTCCCCGCGTGGGTGGAGGCATTGGCGGCCGGGATCTGGCGGGCCAGCGCCATCATCAGCGAGACGGCGTGCTCGGCGGTGGTGATGGAATTGCCGAACGGCGTGTTCATCACCACGACGCCGCGCGCCGTCGCCGCCGCCACGTCGACGTTGTCGACACCGATGCCGGCGCGCCCCACGACCTTGAGACCGTTGGCGGCGGAGAGAACGTCGGCGGTCACCTTGGTCGCCGAGCGGATGGCGAGACCGTCGTAGCCGGCGATGCAGCCCGCGAGTTCGTCGGGCGTCATGCCCGTCTTCACGTCCACTTCGATGCCGTGGTCGCGAAAGATCTCGGCCGCGCGCGGGCTCATTTTATCTGAAATCAGCACTTTCGGCATGGTGGCGCCCCCAACACTCAAAAAATGATTTGGATAGTCGAAACGGAACAAGTTATGCGGACAGCTCCGCCTTGACCGTGGCGAAGGCCCAGTCGAGCCATGGGAAAAGCGCTTCCAGATCGCTCCGTTCCACCGTCGCCCCGGCCCAGATGCGCAGGCCTGGCGGTGCGTCGCGGTAGGCGCCGGTATCGAAACCCACCCCCTCGGCGTCCACCAGGGCGGAGATCCGCTTGGCCGCCGCCGCGCGTTGGTCGTCCGGCAGGTCCAGGAACCACGGATCCACCACCTTGAGGCAGACCGACGTATTGGACCGCGCGGCCGGCTCCTCGGCCAGGAAATCCACCCATCCGGTGGCGTCCACCCACGCTTGCATGGCCTCGAAATTGGCGGTCGACCGGCCGATGAGGCCCTCGAGGCCGCCGACGGTCTCGGCCCACCTGAGCCCGTCCAGGGCGTCCTCGACGGCGATCATCGACGGCGTGTTGATGGTCTCGCCCTTGAACACGCCCTCGATCAGCTTGCCGGCCTTGGTGAGGCGGAACAGCTTCGGCATCGGCCACGGCGGAGTGTAGGTCTCGAGGCGCTCCACCGCGCGCGGGCCGAGCACGATCATGCCGTGCTGGGCCTCGCCGCCCATGACCTTCTGCCACGAGTACGTGGTGACGTCCAGCTTGTCCCAGGGCAGATCCATGGCGAAGGCGGCCGACGTGGCGTCGCAGATGGTCAAGCCCTCGCGGTCGGCGGCGATCCAGGCGCCGTCGGGAACGCGGACGCCCGACGTGGTGCCGTTCCAGGTGAACACCATGTCGCGGGCGGGATCCACCTGGGCAAGGTCGGGAAGCTCACCGTAGCCGGCCTTGAGTTCGCGCACGTCTTCGAGCTTGAGCTGCTTGACCACGTCGGTGACCCAGCCCTGGCCGAAGCTCTCCCAGGCGAGGATATCGACGCCGCGCGCGCCCAACAGCGACCACATGGCCATCTCGACGGCGCCGGTGTCGGACGCCGGCACGATGCCGATGCGGTAATCGTCGGGCACGCCGAGAAGGACGCGCGAGCGGTCGATGACCTCGGCCAGCTTGGCCTTGCCGGGCTTGGCGCGGTGCGACCGCCCGACGCAGGCGCCGGCAAGATCGTCGACGGACCAGCCGGGGCGCTTTGCGCAGGGACCCGAGGAAAAACAGGGGTTGGCCGGACGGACGTTCGGCCGCGGAGGTTCGTTCATCGATGACTCCCAACCTTACAGTTGGGTCGCGATCCGTTGGGGGATCGTGGCCCGCGCCCCTTGTAAGTAGTGCAAAGTTTTACGTCAATCGCCTTCTGCGTGCCCTTGACGCGCGTGCCCGGCCGCGACAGGGTGCGGCGTCACTATTGAGCGACGTTTGCCTATCGCCAAGAGGGGGGTCGCCAACAGGGGGGGTGGTCATGAGCCGGCTTTCCGTTGCCAAGTCGAAGATCCATATCGTGCTGCTCGAGGGCGTTCACGAGAGCGCCGTGCGTGCCCTCAATGCCAGCGGCTACGGCACCATCGAAAGGCATGCGGGAACACCGGATCCCGACACCTTGAAAAAGCTGCTGCGGCGCGCTCACGTGGTGGGCATCCGCTCGCGGACGAAACTCACCGCCGACATCCTCGCGAAAGCCGACCGGCTGTTCTCGATCGGCTGTTTCTGCATCGGCACGAACCAGGTGGACACGCAAGCCGCCAAATTGCGGGGGATCCCGGTGTTCAATGCGCCGTATTCCAACACCCGCTCGGTGGCGGAACTGGTGATCGGCGAGATCATCATGCTGTTCCGCCGGGTCCACGAGAAATCGGCTCTGGCCCACGCCGGCGTGTGGCGCAAGACCGCCGAGGGCGCGCGCGAGATCCGCGGCAAGGTGCTCGGCGTGGTCGGCTACGGCCACATCGGCTCGCAGGTCTCGATCCTCGCCGAGGCCATGGGCATGCGGGTGCGCTACTTCGATATCGTCGACAAGCTGTCGCTCGGCAACGCCACCGCCTGCGGCTCGCTCGACGAACTGCTCGAGAGCGCCGACGTGGTCAGCCTGCACGTGCCGGGCACGCCCGAGACCCGCGCCATGATCGGCGCGGCTGAGCTCGCCCGCATGAAGCCCGGAAGCTGCCTGATCAACGCGGCGCGGGGCGACGTGGTGGATCTCGACGCTCTGGCCGAAGCCGTAAAGGGCGGCCATGTGTTCGGCGCGGCGGTGGACGTCTACCCGACCGAGCCCGCCACCGGCGAGGACCCGCTGGAAACCCCGCTGCGCGGACTGCCCAACGTCATCCTCACGCCCCACGTGGGCGGCACCACCGAGGAGGCGCAGGCCAACATCGGCGCGGAAGTGGCGGAGAAGCTGATCAAGTATTCCGACAACGGCTCGACCATCGGCGCGGTAAACTTCCTGGAAGCGTCGCTGCCGCCGCAACGAAACGCGACACGCTTCCTCCACATCCACCGCAACGTCCCCGGCGTGCTGGCCCGGGTCAACGAGGTGTTCTCGTCGAAGGGCCTCAACATCGCCGGCCAGTACCTCCGCACCGATGCCGAGGTCGGCTACATGGTCACCGACATCGACGGCCGCCTTGAAGCGGGCCTGGGTATCCGCCGTGAGTTGCAGGCCATCGACGGGACGATAAGGGTGCGCTTTTTGTATTGAAGAAGAAGTCTCGTGTAGGGCGGAATAGGGAAGCGTATTCCGCCGGATGTGTTGATTCCAACATCGGCATTCGGCGGGCACGCGGATTGCCTGGGGCCCAGATCCGGAAATCCGACGTCCCGTCGCCGTAGGTGTATTGGAAATTGAACACCCCCGGCGTCGGATTCCCGAAGGCGAACTGGGCCTGATCGAACGGCCCCGATACGCTGGTTTGCGCACCGAGACCGATTTCCCAGGTCGGAAATGGCAATCCTGAGCGGTCGCCCGCAGTGGAGGGGAACCATGCGCCGCACTTCGGCGTTAGAACCGTAAGTTGAACTTCAGCCGGCACCAGATAGGAGGGGAAATCGTGCAGGGGCTTTTCCAAGATTGGCATACCGCGGCGTGGACGACGGTCGGGCTGTTCTGGATGGCGTTTTGGGCATTCGGGCTGGGCTACCTCATTTCCAGCATGATTCAGGTTTTCGTCACCCGCGAAAGAATGAAGAAAAGCATGGGAGAGGCCGGCGCGAAGAGCGTTTTTCTCGGCACCTTTTTCGGCTTTCTATCCAGTTCCTGTTCGTTCGCGGCGCTCGCGACAACGCGGTCCCTGTTCACCAAGGGCGCCGGTCTCATTCCGTCTCTCGCCTTCCTGCTGGCGTCGACGAACCTCGTCATCGAGCTGGGGATCGTCATCGCGGTGTTCCTCAGCTGGCAGTTCGTGGTCGGCGAGTATGTCGGTGGTGTCCTTCTTATCCTGTTGATGTGGCTGGTCGTCCGGCTGACCTATCCAAATCGCCTGATCGAAAAGGCGCGCCGGCGCGCCCGCGAGCAGGAAGGCAGCGGCGGCAACGGGGACGTTCCCGATTGGCAGCAGATGATCCGCAGCCGCGACGGATGGCGCATGGTGGCGAACCGCTACGTCATGGAATGGATGATGGTGTGGAAGGACGTGGCGATCGGCTTCACGGTCGCCGGCATCATCGCCGCTTTCGTGCCGCGGAGCTTCTTTCAGGCGCTGTTCGTGGGTTCCGGCAGCGACGATCCGGCCGTCTGGCAGCTGTTGGTGCAAACCCTCGTCGGACCGGTCGCCGCCTTTTTCACGTTCATCGGCTCCATGGGCAACATTCCGCTCGCCGCCGTTCTTTACGGCAACGGAGTGAGCTTCGCCGGCATCATGGCCTTCATCTTCAGCGATCTCGTCGTGTTTCCGGTCCTTCGAATCCAGGCCTCGTACTATGGATGGAAGATGGCGATGTACATCCTGGGAGTCTTCTTGGTGGTCCTGGTCGCGGCCGCGTTGATCTTACATTACGCGTTTGCGTTTTCCGGTCTGCTGCCGGACGCGGGCAGCGTGACGAGCGTGACCGAACGACAATTCTTCAGCGTCGACTATACGCTGTTCCTCAATCTCGCGTTCATCGCGCTGAGCGCGGCGTTCGTGGCGTGGAAGGCGAAAGCCGCCGGGTTCGATCTCGGCGTCAGCGGCGAGACCGGCGAGCGCATTCTGTTCGGGCTCGCCATGCTCGCCTTCGCGTGGCTCGCGGCGGGCCTGGCGCTCCCCTTGATCGCCGACTTCCCCCGCTGAAACCGCCGCCCCGATGGTGTGCTCGCGGACACGGGATTCCGATATGGCATAAAACATCAAAAGGTGGAATTGCATCATGCGCAGACCATGGCGTAATACCAAATTTCGCTGATAGGGACCCATTGTGATCCTATCAACGAGAATTGGTATAAGCCTGCCGAACAATCGACATGGCTGATTCAATGTCCTCGTCGGTATTCACTTGCAGAGTGACGCCACCGTCATACTGTGCATTCGAGAAGAACTTCCATTGGGTCGCGTCTTCGGCAAGTCCCGAAGAATTGTCGATTTCGCTGAAAACAAGCGGTAGGAGAAGAACAAGACGACGCTTTCGCGGCAGCACTTCAAGAAAGAACCCGGGCCCGTGGTAGCTTACGGACTTTGATTCGGCGAGTTCGCATATCTCGTGGCCATCAATATCGAGCACTTTCTGCCGGAAGGAATCGAATAACGCCCTGGCTGTTGCGCTCATGGTTACCTTGCTCACGTCACGGCGGGAGGCAAGAGATCGCATCTCACGCTGAAACGCTGCATTTACCAGGGACTGCTCGACCACCAAGGCAGGCCAAACCAGTAATGCTCGTGCCGCCAGATCAGCACCTCGCCGCTCCATTTCGTCGGCAGTCCAACACGCCTGCTCCCGAACGAACTTGTTGAGGCGAACCGAGCTTTCCGCGAAACCCCCCGCGACAGTTTTCTTTTCGTCGAAGGGCCGATCAAAGGCAGAGCGGGTTCACCCGGCGCTTACGCATTGTCGACACCTAACCGGTTGGGACACACGCATCTGATTGCACGGAAATCTGTACGACATGCCCGCTGCCTTGCGCAACCAAAAGTTGATCGGATCAACCGGTGACAGCCCGTGCGGGGCGCATAGCGTATAGTCGCTCATAGAGCTCATGGAAGCGTGTTCCGCCGCATAAGGCGCGCGGAGTCTTCCGCCGGCGGGAAATCTACTTTGCATGGGGTTGTTTTTTAAAAAAGCCGGTGCCCCCTCCCCCACCTCTGTCTCCATTCGGATCAGCGGGCGTCGTTTCGGGCCGCGACCACCCTAAAGTCGCCGCAAAGCGGATCGATCTTGCCGGGTCGATACATCCGCCCGCGTCCGGTTTTTGGGTTGAGGGGAGCGGGCGACATGGCCTAAAGAGGGCGGAACGCCAACAATGGAGCAGAGGGAAACCATGCGGTACGCGGCACCAGCGACCCGGCTCGTCTTTGTCGCCGGCCTGTTCCTCGTCGTCGTGTTCGGGCTCGCCAACCGGCAGGCCCGCGCCGAACCGGATCCGGCATGGGCGAACCTCGGCATGTACAATTTCTACGATGTCAGAACCAACCACGCCGAGTGGGAAGACATCCTTGGGCGGGACATTCCCTTCGTCGGCGTCAATTACGGCTGGCGCGCGTGCAAGGCGGAAAAATATTCCGACGCCTGCATGAAGGAGCCCTGGACGTACAAGCCCGAGATGGTGGCCAACGCCGAGCACTTTTTCGGCTCCGGCAGGCAATCCATGCGCGGGCGCCCCGACGTCACCATGGTCGTCGCCGTCCCGCTCGCGTTCATGTCCCCCGACGAACATACCTGCGACGACGAAACCGTGCGCCAGCATCTCCAGGAGGTCGTCGACGGCAAGTGGGACCGGTGGTACGAGGAAGTGGCCCGGCTTGCCAAGGACGCCGGACATGGCCATGCCATCTACCGCCTCGGCATCGAACCAGACGGCTGCCGCCCGTGGCAATCCAAGAACGCAAACTACGACGACTACCGCAACGCCTGGCGCCACGTCTGGACGATCTTCAAGGAAATCTCGACGAACTCCCGGTTCGACTACAACGGTGCTTACCGGTTCTGGCAGGACAACCCCGTGGCCGGCCTGCCCAACGCCGAGGCGTCCTATCCCGGCAAGGGCGCGGACGGGGTAGCGCCGCCGCGCCGCCTCGGCGACGATTGGGTCGATATCATCAGCCTCGACCAGTACGATTCGAACCACAGCTTCGACAGGGCGCGTCGCGAGCTGGGCCGAACCCTCGACATGGCGAAGAAGTACGGAAAGGCGTTCGCCGTTCCGGAATGGGGGGTATGGTCGGTGGTCGACGATCGGGCGGCTTTTCTCACGTTCATGTACGAGTGGATGAACACGGTGCCGGCCCAGGCGGGCGTGCCCTTGGCGTATCATTCCTACTTCAATCAACCGCCGCCGTTCGTATCGAGCCTGGACAAAAACCCCAAGGCCAAGGCCGAATTCATCCGGCTGTTCAGCGCCAGGCCCGGCCGCGCGCCGGAGCGTGGCGGCTGATCCGTCGAACGCCGCGCCCGGGTTCGCCGCCGCCGCGGCGGGGAGGTCGTGCGAACCAGAAGCCACACTCGGCATCGTAAGTGTGCCGGCGCCCCAATGCGCGCATTGACTTCCCCGGGATTTCCTCTACATGTTCCGCATACGTGTTGCATTCGTTTGGTGCTGCCTGAACGACCGGTACGCCGATTAGCTTGGTTATCTCCTGACAATGTGAGCGTTGCAACGAGCGCGCCGTCATATGCCGTGACGCGCGAATTTGATACTCCTATAAAGGAAATGACTATGCCTACTGGTACCGTTAAGTGGTTCAACCCGACCAAAGGTTTTGGATTTATCGAGCCGGAAGACGGCTCTAAAGACGCTTTCGTTCACATTTCGGCCGTCGAGCGCGCCGGCCTGAGTTTCCTGAGCGAGGGGCAGAAGGTCTCCTATGAGCTTCAGCCCGGGCAGAACGGTAAATCGTCCGCCGAGAACCTGTCCATCGTCGACTGAATGCTGAAGGCGCCGCTTCCAACGTCCGTTGGAGGCGGCTGCCGGCCACCGGTGGCGATGCCAGAGCGGGCGATCTCCCGGTGGACCGAAGGATGCGGACATAACGAGGCGTTCGCCGTCATGCCTTCGACCCCACGAACCCTATCAAACAACGGCGCCAGCGAAACGATACGCCTGAAGGCCCGTGCCTCCGATCTTGCGCTGCCGCCGTTGCATAACCTCGATGCCCGCGGCGGCGAGAATGAAGAAACAACCGCCAACGCCACGGCCTAACAAAACGAAGTCAGAGGATTCGGAAATGTCGAAATCAGCAAAAAACAGGGCCGAGGAACTGTTTACCCGGTCGCGCAAGAAGGACGATCACGTCCTCGACGAAAAGCAAAAGGCAGAGCGCGACAAGGCCGATCACGTGGCCAACCTGCGCGCCCAGCGTCTCGCCAAGGAAGCAGCAGACAAGCAGACCGCCGCCGAAACCGCCGCCAGGAAGCTGGCAGCCAAACACAAGTAGCCGCCGCACGGCCCAAGGTCCGATGTGCTGCCAGAAGCGATTACCGTTCGAGCCGATTTGCGTGCGCTGGAACTTCAAACCAGACAGCATTTCTTGAATTTTTTGCCGCTTCCGCACGGACAGGGATCGTTGCGGCCGACCTTCTCGCCGCGCCGAGCCGGGAGCATTCCCGAGCGGCCCATCACCGAGGCCGGCGGCGGCGCGTTCCGGAAAATGTCTGAAACTCCCAGACGCGGCGGTGGTGTCGACCGGTGGATCCGCAATCCCATTCCCATTTCCACGTCCTCCACGTCGCCGAGGACCTGAAGTTCCACCCGGTTTGCCGCGTAGGCTTCTCGGATGAGGCTGATCGCCTCGGTGTAGCCGAGGTCGAGGAGGGCCCATATGACCAGGCCGTTCAGGTCCGGATCGTTGGTCGCGAAGGCTTGCAATGTCCGCACGAGCACGCCGGCGCAGCGGTCACGCTCGCCGGGATGATCCTCCACCAGCCGCGCCAAACACTCCGGAATGGACATGCGAGACCGCATGCTCGCTCCGTCGTCGTCGAGCCAGGCTTCCAGGGCGGGGATCACCTCCGGCCCGATCATCGAAAACACCCTCGGCAACTCGTTCTGAAGCCAATCGTCGTCCTCCTGCTCTTCCATGCACCGTAGCAGCGGCTGGACGGCACCCTCGGCCCGCAGTTGCGCCAGCGCCCGCCACGCGTGCAACGTCGCCCATCCTTCCGCCGTGTCGGCGCTCGCACCGTAGAAATTGGGGTCCGTCGCCATTCGGATCAGCTCGGGGACATGCTCGCCGGCGAGGCCCAGTTCCAGATAATCGGGCCAGGGCTCGCTCCAGTCCTCAGAGGTCAACCGGCGATAAGTAAGCAACTGGGCAACGGGGCCGGTATAAGTACGGCTATGAGTACGGTTGTGTGTCTGGCTCATGGTCATTGCTTGCGGTCAGTGTCGATGTTCGGGACCGGACTTTACTTCGCTCCCCGACGTGGATCCAGCCCTTCCGGCTTCATTGTCCGTCGCCGCATGCGGCGTCCGCGGTACCGAGCCCGAAGGTCAGCGACGCCCAGTCGCTCGCCCATACCGCCGCGTCCTTTTCCGCCGGATCCGGCTCCACCGGCCAAATGTCGACGGCGTTGAGAAGAAAGACGCCGCCCCCGGCGATGGCGATCGCCGCCTGCCCGCGCGTGTCGGTCGTCACCAGGGTACGCGTGACCTCGCCGGCGCACCGGAACACCGCGATCTGGCGACCGGCCACCGGCTCGTCCCGGCGCAGCAGCGTGACCGTCACCGTCTCGGCCCCCGGCGCGTAAGGATTGGTCTCCGCCACCAATTCGAAACGCAGCCCGAGCGGCGCGTCCCGGTCCCGCTCGGTCACCGGCCCCACCTGAACGAGCGCCTTGGCGAAACGGCTGTATTCCTCGGTAAAGCCGGTCTCGGGCAGGCCGCGGGCGCGGTGCGCCTCGGCGATGCCGTCGAGCCCCTCGTAGGCGAGGTATCCGCGGAACCGGTCCGGGTCGTCATAGGTGACCCGGTCGGCCGTCGAGTGATAGGCAATGACGTGCAGTCCAGACCGCTCGGCCATGTACGAGAGCGCGGGGATGTCGCCCTCGAACCCTTTTATATCGCGGGTGCCGTCCGCGGTGGTCACGGTGAACCGATGGAACCAGGAGGTAAGATAGGGAAGCTCGACGCCCCGCATCATCTCGCCGTTGCGGAGCGTGGCGACGATGCGATCGCCGGGCGCGACCGTGTAGCGCTCCGGTGCCACCCAGAATTCGTGCGCCGCCGCCGGCACGCCGCCGGCCCAAACGGCCACGAGGACGACACCGATGAAGGCTATCAGTTTCGCGGTCGGCATGCGGTATGATCCCTCATCGTCGGTGACGGCGGCAACCGGCTACTGCCACGTCTCGGTGGTATCATTGCATCGGAGGGGCACGTGGCGAAGTCCAATGCGATATCGTTGGCGTGGTTTTTCCTGGTCATGGCCGCGCCGTGGTCCGTGCCCGCCGACGCCCACGAGGTGCGGCCGGTCATCGCGACGATCGAGTATACAGCCGATGGCGACGTGGCCCTCGACATGACCCTCAATCTCGAGGCCGCCATCGCCGGCATTGGCGCCGGACACGAGGACACCACCGACAGCCCGCTCGCCGTCACCTACGATCGATTGCGGGCGCTGCCGCCGGCGGCGCTGCGCCCGGTGTTCGACCGGATCGCCGGGGATTTTCTCGGCTGGATCGCGCTCGAGGCCGAAGGCGAACCCGTTGCGCTCAGCGTCGTGGCGCTGCACATTCCCGAGGTCGGCGACACGGCGTTGCCGCGAACGTCACGGCTGACGCTGCGAGCGCCGGCGCCAGCCGACGGCGAGACCCTGACCTGGCGGGTCGATCCCCGGCTCGGCAACAGCGTCATCCGCGTGGCCGCGGCCGCGTCGGGCGACATGCTCGGCGCCGAATTCGTCCTTGCCGGCGACACCTCCGCCGCGCTGTCGATGCATAAACCGAAACACCAGAGCCGGGGCGCGGTTTTCGTTCGCTATCTCGAGGTCGGCTTTACCCATATCGTCCCAAAGGGCCTCGATCACATTCTGTTCGTCATCGGCCTGTTTCTGCTGTCGACGCGGCTGAGCGCGCTGCTGTGGCAGGTCACCGCGTTCACCCTTGCCCACACCGCGACGCTGGCTCTCGGCATGGCCGGCATCGTCGAGCTTTCGCCGGCGGTCGTGGAGCCGCTGATCGCCGCGTCCATCGTCTATGTCGCGGTGGAGAACATCATGACCGACCGCGTACACGTCTGGCGGCCGGTGGTGGTTTTCGGCTTCGGTCTGCTGCATGGCCTTGGTTTCGCCGACATCCTTCACCAGATCGGACCGGCGCCCGGCCAGTTCGTCCTCAGCCTGGTGGCGTTCAATGTCGGGGTCGAGCTTGGCCAACTCGCGGTGATCGCCGTCTGTTTTCTCGTTCTCGGATGGACCATGCGCCGCCCGTGGTACCGCGCCCGCGTCGCCATTCCCCTGTCGCTGGCCATCGGCCTGATCGCCGCCGTCTGGGTGGTCCAGCGCACCGGCCTGGGGTAAAGCTGTGCCGCCCACCAGTACCGCATGGCGGCGCGGAACAGATCGGCGAGGTCGTCCTCGATCACCGGGCGCGGCGCCATGACCAGTAGACGTTGTTGCGGGAACGCGCCTTTCACCAGCGCCGGGACGTCGTCGTCGCGGTAGCCGATCTCGTTCAGTCCGTTTGGAATGCCGGTGTCGCGCATCATCGCGATCAGCCGTTCGGCGAGATGGTCGCCGGCGTCTTCCGGCGCCGCGCCCGAGATATCGGCGCCGAGCGCCGCCGCCACGTCGAGGTGACGGCCGGGCGCGGCCTCGGCGGTGAAGCGGAACGCCGCCGGCGCGTTCACCACCACCGAAATTCCGTGCGGCACCATGGGATCCGCCTTCTCGTATCCACGCGCCCGGAAGCTGTGGTTGAGGCCGGCCACCGCGTAGGACATGGCGTGCGGGATGTGAACGCCGGCGTTGCCGAAAGACAGACCCGCGAGCGTCGAGGCGAACATCAGGGCGTGGCGGGCTTCGTGATCATTCGCATCGTTGAACGCGCGGATCAAATACCGGCCGCCGAGCCGGATCGCCTGCATGGACCCGATGTCGCTGTAGGGATTGGCGCCCTGATAGGGTGGCCGGAGGTCGGGCGACGCCGGCCGGTCGCGTGCGGTAAACGGCACGGCGGTGTAGGACTCGATGGCGTGAGTGAAGACATCGAACCCGGTGGCTGCGACGATGCCGGCGGCGAGCGTATGCGTTGTCGTCGGATCGACCACCGCCATCGTCGGCTTCAGCCATTTCGACGAGATGCCTGTCTTCACATTGCGCTCCACGAAATCGAAGATGGTGACCCCGGTGGTTTCGCTGCCGGTGCCGGCCGTGGTCGGACAGGCGATGTGCGGCTTGACCGGACCGGGCACCGGTTGGGCGCGGCCGATCGGCGCGTTGACATAGGCGAGCAGATCGTCGGGATAGGTGGAGAAAAGGTTGGCCGCCTTCGCGGTATCCATCACCGAGCCGCCGCCGAGAGAGACGAAACCATCGAACGCGCCGTCGCGGGCAAAGTCCGCGGCTTCGCGAAACGAGGCGTCGGTCGGCTCCACGTGCGCCGCGTCGTAGACCACCGGATCAAGGTTGGCCTTGTGGAGCGAGTTGAGCGCCACCTGGGCCGGCTCGGTTTCGAGCACATTCGCATCGACGACAAAGGCAACGCGCTTCATGCCGAGCAGCGCTGCGTCCGGACCCAGTTCGCGCAGGCAGCCGGCGCCGAACTTGATGCTGGATGCCGCGACCGTGAAGGTGGTCTCGCCGGTCCCGGCGTGGTCATAGTAGGTCTGCTTATTCATCTTTTCCTCCCTCGCGGGTGGCCGGTGACTTCCGGCTTGATTCCAAGATCTTCTGGAAAATGCCCTACTTCTCGCCGAAGATCGACCAGCCGGTGCGATCACTGAGCATTTTCAACGCCCGCGTAGCGAGCTGCGAATTTCCCACCGCGTTCAGGCCCGGCGACCAGACGGCGATGGACGCGACGTCCGGAACGATGGCGAGAATGCCGCCGCCGACGCCGCTCTTGCCGGGAAGACCCACCTGAAACGCGAAATCGCCAGAGCCGTCGTAGTGACCGCAGGTCAGCATCAGCGCGTTGATCCGCCGGGCGCGCGCCGGCGAAATGATCGTCGGGCCACCCACGCCGAGCTGGCCGCCGAACGCGAACAACCGGCCCGCCATGGCCAGTTGGCGGCATGTCATGGCGATGGCGCATTGATGATAGTACACCCCGAGCGTGCGTTCCGGGGCATGGTGGAGATTGTCGGCGGCACGGATGAAATTGGCGAGGGCGGCGTTGCGAAAGCCGGTCCGCTCCTCCGACCGCGCCACCGCCGGATCGATCCCGACCTCGTCGTCGTCGGTGACGTGACGGACGAACCTGAGGATCTCGCCGATCGTCTCGCGAGGCTCGTGCCCGGCGAGCAGGACGTCGGTCACCACGAGAGCGCCGGCGTTGATGAACGGGTTGCGGGGAATGCCGTTGTCGGCCTCCAACTGGACAATGGAGTTGAACGGGTCGCCCGACGGCTCGCGGCCGACCCTGTCCCAAAGCGCGTCGCCCAACCGGCCCAACGCCAGGCTCAGGGTGAAGACCTTTGAGATGCTTTGAATCGAAAACGGTGTTCCGGCATCGCCGGCGGCGAGTAACCGTCCGTCGGCCAGGACCACGGCGATTGCGAACTGTTTGGGATCGACCTTCGCAAGCTCGGGAATGTACCGGGCGACCCGGCCGCGGTCGGTTTCCTTCGCCATGCTCTCGGCGATGTCGCGAACGAGCCCTTTCAGATCCATCATCGCTCCGATCGCTCGATGCGGCGCCGGGCCAGGCCGGTTTCGGGCACGTATGATATGGGCGCCCGAAAATCGACCTGAAGGGTCCGCCGCGCGCTTGGCGACGCCGTCGTTGCTCTTGGTCGGGTATTATTCCGGGAGGATCACGACCGTGTCCACTGTTTCGAGTGTCGGGCCGCGCGAAACCGTGAGAGAGGGTGGCCCGGTTCCGGCGGCCCGTTTTGTCGCGTCTGCTGGGCGTCTACTGGGCGTCGAACACCCAGACGCCGGCGTTGCCGAAGCCGACGATGTCGTCGTGGTTGCTGCCCCTTATGTCGGCGAGGAAGCGCGGGTGCCTATCCACCCGCCAGCCGCCGGCAGTGTAGCCGAAGTTGCCGATGACCATCTGCGGTCCCTGGAAGGTGCCGTTGCCGTTGTTGCGCGACACCCAGACCCCGGCGTTGCCGAAGCCGACAATGTCGGGACGGTTGTTCCCCGACACATTGCCGAGCACGCGCGGATGTTTGTCCACCCGCCAACCGCCGGCGTTGTAGCCGAAGTTATTGACCACCAGTTGCGGCGCCTGGAAAGTGCCGTTGCCGTTGTTGAGTGATACCAAGACCCCGGCGTTGCCGAAGCCGACGATATCGGCGCGGCCGTCGCCGGTAATGTCGACGACAAACCGGGGGTGCCGGTCGACCCGCCAGCCGCCGGCATCGTAGCCGAAGTTGCCGACAATCATCTGCGGCGCCTGGAAGGTGCCGTTGCCGTTGTTGCGCGACACCCAGACCCCGGCGTTGCCGAAGCCGACGATGTCGGCGCGGCCGTTGCCGGTGGTATCGGCGAGGAACCGCGGGTGCCGGTCGACCCGCCAGCCGCCGGCGTTGTAGCCGAAGTTGCCGACAACCATCTGCGGCGCCTGGAAGGTGCCGTTGCCGTTGTTGCGCGACACCCATACCCCGGCGTTGCCAAAGCCGACGATATCGGCGCGGCCGTTGCCGGTGGTATCGGCGAGGAACCGCGGGTGCCGGTCGACCCGCCAGCCCCCGGCGTTGTACCCGAAGTTGCCGACCACGATCTGCGGCGGCTGGAAGGTGCCGTTGCCGTTGTTGCGCGACACCCAGACGCCGGCGTTGCCGAAACCGACGATGTCGGCGCGGCCGTTGCCGGTGATGTCGGAAAGCATGCGCGGGTGCCTGTCCACCCGCCAGCCGCCGGCACCGTAACCGAAGTTACCGACGACCAACCGCGGCCCCCGAAAGCTGCCGTTGCCATTGTTGCGCGCCACCCAGACGCCGTCGTTGCCGAAGCCGACGATGTCGGCGCGGCCGTTGCCCGTCAGATCGGCGAGCATGCGGGGATGCCTGTCCACCCGCCAGCCGCCGGCATCGTAGCCGAAGTTGGCGACCACCAGCCGCGGGCTGCGCGCCCGACCGACCGCCTTGGCGGCATTGACCCGGCCGAAGCCGTAATCGTCGTTGTGTCCGCTTGCATCGTAGGTTGCGCCGCCGATCTTGTCGGCCGAGTTCCGCATGATCTGGCGCAACTGGTTGCGCGTCAGATTGGGATTGACCGAAAGCGCGAGGGCCGCGCAGCCGGCCGCGCACGGCGCCGCGAAACTGGTGCCGCTGCTGGTGCCGTAGGCGTTGCCCGAGCGGGTGCTGTAGACATCCTTGCCGGGCGCGATCAGCTCCACGGTGGACCCCCGCGCCGCGTTGTCTTCGCGGTCGTTGCGGTCGGAGCGCACGACGGCGATGACGTCGGGGTGCGAGACGACCTCGTCCAGGGTGACATTGACGTTGGTGCCATTGCTCGCGGCCCAGAAGATGGCGAGACCCCGGCCGCCGCGACCCTGGGCCGCCGCTCCCTCGATGGCCAGTTCAAGTGTCGTGGTCAGGTTCCAATCGGCGCCGTTGGGACCGAGGCTGCTGACGAGGATATCGGCGCCGTTGTTGGGATTGGCGCCGGGAATCTCGGTCCGCGGATTGCCGGCGTAGGCAACGGCGCGGGCCAGCGTCGTTTGCGTTCCCACCTGGTCGCCGAGGGCCGCGATGAGCATCAGTTGGGACCGCGGCGCCGCGCCGCACCCGCCGCGGCCGTTGTTCTGCCGGGCGCCCACCATGCCGGCGCAGAAGGTGCCGTGGTTGTTGTCGGGCATGCCGGTGGTGCCCTGGGTGAAACCGCCAGACGACGCGAAGAAGCCGCTCATTCCGGAAACGCCGGGCGCGAGATCGTCGTGATCGGCGTCGAAGCCGTTGTCGATGACGGCAACGCGGATGCCGGCGCCGCGGGTGACGTCCCAGGCCTGCTCGACGCTGACGTCGGCGCCGGCCGTGCCGCCGCTCTGACCGGTGTTGCGCCATTGCCACTGGTTGGTGTATTGCGGATCCGACGGTGAAAATCGCTGCGGAATGTGTTCGGTGAGGGACGGTTCGGCAAAGGTGAACCTCGGGTCGTCATGCAGCTCCACCGAGGCTTCCAGCGCGTCCTCCCGGCCCTTGGCATCGACTTCGTAGAGATTGGGCGCAAACCCCAATTTCATCTGCACGTCGAGATTTTTCTCGAAGAGGATGGCTTCGCACTCGCCATCCGACAATTCGGGTTTCAGTTGCACGTTCAACCGATGGGTGGCGATGGCCACCGATCCGTCGGTCCGCCGCAAGACCTTGCCCACCTCCTCGGCGCCCAATACGGCCTCGCGCGCGTTCAGACTGCGGGTCAGGGTCTCCGACGGCTTTACGAACCGCCAGTTGGCGTTTTCGAAAGCGCCCAACGGATCGTCGGGAACCTCGTCCCCAAGCGTCGAGCGGACCGACTCGATGGCCGATGCGCCCAGATCTGCGCCGGCGTCGGCCGACAGACCGCGCTGGTCGACGCTGAGCTGGACGGCCCGGACGTCGGACAGCTCTTCGACGACGATACGCTTGTCCCGCTTGTAATAGAAACGCTCCATAGCAAACCTCCTCTAACCTGTTTCGTGCTTCATCGCGAAGTCACGAGCGGTGTGGATGTTCCCCATTCCATCTCATGCATCGCGGCCGCCCCGTCGTTGCCTCACGGAGGCGTGCCGCGTGGACAACATATGAACCCCATTCGAGGGCCGGTCTGTGAACCGGTTCACAGAATTTGAGAACGGGTTGCAACACCGGCGTCCCATCGCCCATAGTGCGCGTGGTTTATAGGGGGACGCGGACATGCACATCGGCAACCGGATTTGGCTCGGCGGCGCTTTGCTATGCGCGGCATTGCTTGCACCGATCGCGGACAGGCACGCTTGGGCCCAGGGCACCCAACGCTGCGCGGCACTTCGCGAGATGACACTGGACGCCGCTTATGTGACATCGGCCGATGTCGTCGGTGCGACGGATGACGTGCCGGCGTACTGCCGGGCGCGGGCCACCGCGCTTCCGGCCATATCCATCGAGGTCCGGCTGCCCCTGGAGGGCTGGAACGGCAAGTACTACCAGACCGGATGCGGCGGGTTCTGCGGCGTTCTCGGGCGGGCCGACGCGCAGAAGGGCTTCATCAACGCCATGGGTCCCGGGCTGAACAAGGGCTACGCCACCGCCACCTCCGACAGTGGCCACCATGGCCTCGGCGTCACCGATGCCAGCTGGGCCGATCACAACCCGCCGGCCGAGCGCGACTGGGCCTGGCGGTCCATCGGCGAGACCCACCGGGTCGCCCAGGCCCTGATCGAGGCGTTCTACGCCGAAGCCCCGACGCGGAACTATTTCCAGGGCTGCTCCACCGGCGGGCGCATGGCCAACATGGCGGCGCTGAGATACCCGACGCTGTTCGACGGCATCATCTCCGGCGCGCCTGCCCTCGACTATACCGGCCTGGTGGCGACCAAGATGGCGTGGATCGTCCAAGCCAATACGGACGCGGACGGCAATGCCATCCTCAAGCCCGGCAAGGCTACATTGGTCGGCGACGAGGTGATGCGCCAGTGCGACGCCGTGGACGGCAAGACCGACGGGATGATCGACGATCCCCGGAACTGCTCCGTCGACCTGTCGGTGCTTGAGTGCGAAGGAGAGGCCGGCGCCGGCTGCCTGAGCGCGGCGGAACTCGACGTGATCGCAAAGTGGCGGCAGGGTCCGCGCAACGCCGCCGGCGAGCAGCTCTATCCGGGCGGCGTCCCGGAGGGCTCCGAGCCTTTCTGGTGGCTGTGGTTGACCGGAAAGCCTGGCGGCGGCGGAAAAATCGCCCCGCTGTTCGCGCAGGACTTCGTCGCGTACATGGCGTTTCCCGACGACCCGGGTCCGTCCTTTTCGCTCCTGGATTTCGACTTCGAGACGGATCCCGCGGGGATGGCGCCCAAGGCGGCCCTTTACAATTCCGACGGAACAGACTTGAGCGCCTTTCGCGATGCCGGCGGCAAACTGATCGTCTGGCACGGATGGGCCGATGCCCTCGTAACGCCTTACAAGACCGTGGACTGGTTCCAGAAGCTTTCAGCCGATATGGGCGGCGCGGACGCCGTCGGCCAGTTCGCCCGGCTGTTCATGATCCCCGGAATGGACCATTGCGGGCTTTTGCCCGGACCCGGCGGCATCGATCAATGGAGCATCGATCCATTGAGCGCCCTGGCGAAGTGGGTGGAAACCGGCGCGGCTCCGGACACCCTGATGAAATAGGCCTGATGAAATAGGAACACCGGCGGACGGCGGTCGCGCAGTGGCAACTGCAATTGACAATCATTCTCAATGATGCGATAACGGGTGCATGGAAGGAGAATGGAATGTTTGTTTGCTCGTGCAACGGCTACCGAGATACCGACCTGCGTGACGTAGCGCGGGAGGGATTTTTGTCGGCGGAGGAGGCCTATATCGCGCTGGGCAACGGTCCGTGCTGCGGGAGTTGCCTGAACCGCGCACAGCAGATTATCGACGAGGCGCACCTTGAATTCTCCCGCACAGCACCCGCCCGCCCCAATCAGGGCGCGGGAGATCGCCGAGGAGCGTGACCATGCTGATTTGGCGCGCCCTTCCGTCCGCCAATATCGTAGCCTGTCTTAGGTCGCTTGTGGAGCGGTCAAAAGAACCACCCGAGAGGCGCGAACCGCGTGCCGCCGCGACCGACCCGCGCCAGCCCGCCGCCAAGGATCGCGATCCTCCCTCCCAGAGCGGTTACAGCCACTGACTTCGGCACCCGTGCCGGGATCGCACACATCCACGATCCATGGGAGCGCGCGGGAGGATCGGCCGCTCAGTCCCCGCCGCCGGATATCTGCCATTGGATGTAATTCTGCAATCCGACCTTGTCGATCAGACCCAGGTTGGTATCGAGCCAATCGATATGTGCTTCCTCGTTCTCCAGAATCGAGGTGAATAGCGTGCGGCTGACGTAGTCGCCCACCTCTTCACAGTCCGCGATGGCCGCTCGAAGATCCGGGATCGCCGCCTCTTCCAGCTTCTTGTCGCATTCCAGAAGTTCGCGGACATTTTCACCGATCATCAGACTGTGCAGGGACTGCAGGTTCGGTAAACCGTCGAGGAACAGAATGCGCGTGACGAGCATGTCGGCGTGCTTCATTTCGTCGATGGATTCTTCGTACTCGTAAGCCGCGAGACGCTCGAGACCCCAGTCCTTGAGCATTCGCGAATGCAGGAAATATTGGTTTATGGCGGTCAGTTCATTCTTCAGGACCGCGTTGAGATGGACGATGACCTTGTCGTGACCCTTCATGCTGACCCTCTCCTGTTATCGCTTCATTCCTTAACGCGCATTATTCGCAATCTAAGTAGCACGCCGAGCCAGGGGGTTAAAGCACACATGTGCCGGACGACGACCCCAAAGGCTCACAATCAGAGTGCGGGCTTTACAGGTTCGATGGCGCCGGACTTCCCCTGATCGACACGCTCGACATATAGCGGCGTTGTCTCGGATCCAGTCCGCTAAACACAAAGCTTGAAGCCATCGAGCAAAAACCGCATGGCCGGGGCCTGATAAATGGTGAACGCCAGAATCAACACCGCCGCCAGGACCGTGAGCAACAAAGCCATTCGGGCGGTATGCCGTTTCATGCCAGAGCCTTTTTCATCCGTTCGGCCACCGGGGTCTCCTGGATGGGCCAATTCAATGCCGCCGCGACGACGCTGAGCCCGATGGCGATAGCCCAGGTACTATCATAAGAGCCCGTGCGGTCATAAAGCCAGCCGCCCAGCCAGCCGCCGGCGAACGATCCGAGCTGGTGCGCGAAGAACACGATGCCGCCCAGCATGGACATATGACGCACCCCCCATACCGACGCGACCGTTCCGTTGGTGAGCGGAACGGTGGACAGCCAGAACAGGCCCATGGCGACGGCAAAGGCGTAGGCCGTGATGGCGGTCACCGGCAGCAAGATGAAGCCGGCGATGGCCACCGCGCGGCCGAGGTAGATCCATGACAGCAGCATCGGCTTGCGCCGCCGGCCGCCCCACAGACCGGCGTAATACGTGCCGGCGATGTTGACGAGGCCGATAAGGGCGAGGACGGTGGTCGCCACCGACACATCGAGCCCCTCGTCGGCGAGAAACGCCGGAAGGTGAACGGCGATGAACACCACCTGAAAGCCGCAGACGAAAAAGCCCATGCACAACAGCCAGAAGTCGCGGGTGGAGAACGCTTCGCCGAGGGCGTCCAGCGCGCCTTGGTGGACCGTCCCGGGCGGCTCCACCCGCGCCGGTTCCCGCATGCCATAGGCCAGCGGGAACATAAGCAGGGCAAGAGCCGAAAACACCACCAGCGCGCCCGGCCAGGTCAACCAGCCCATGAGCCCCAGACCCAACGGCAGCATGACGAATTGGCCGAACGAGCCGACCGCCATGGTGATACCCATGGCGAGCGAGCGCTGTTCCGCCGGCACCAGGCGGCTGAGCGTCCCGAACACGATGGTAAACGTGGTTCCGGACAGACCGAGGCCGATCAGCACGCCGGCGCCGAGAATGAACGTGGCCTCGCCCGATACGCTCGACATGATCCACAACCCGGTGGCGTAGAGAACCGCGCCAAGCGACACCACGCGCAGCGCGCCGAAACGGTCCGACAGCATGCCGGCAAACGGCTGGCTCACGCCCCAGATCAGGTTCTGCAGGGCGATGGCGAACGCGAAGGTTTCGCGTCCCCACCCCTGGTCGACGGTCACGGGCTGGAGAAAAAGCCCGAACGTGTGGCGGATTCCGAGGGAAAACAGCAGGATGACAGATCCGCAGATCAAGGCGACCAGGGCACTCCCCCACTTCGACGTCGTAGCATGTTGCGTCGTCATCACGCGCTTCCTTTCCGTTATCCATAACCGCACCATGAGCGGCGGCTTTGCCGCGCGGCCGCGCGGCCGCGCCGCTACGCCAGATCCCGAGCGTTCAATCTTGCGAGCTGCCCGAGCAAAGCATCCGTATGTTCGCCCAGAACGCGGTGCATGGCGTTTTGCGCCTGGACCCACAGCGGCCGCGCTTTCGCCAGCGCCGCTTCGCCCTCCAGTGTCAGCACGACGACACGGGCACGCTCGTCCCCGGCGGCCTCGAAGCGGATGAGGTTCTGGCGTTCCAGCACCCGCAAGTTGCGACCGAGCGTGCTTCGGTCCAATCCGACGATCCGCGAAAGCTCGCTGATATTGGGACGGCCGGCCTCGGCCGCCCGTCTCAACAACCGGTACATGGTCACCTTCAGGCCGGACGGCCGCAGCGCCTTGTCGTAAAACTCGCTGGTCGCGAGAGCCGCCTGGCGGAGCGAGGTGCAGATGCAAATGGTATTGTCCATGTCTACGGGTATATACCCGTATTTTGAGGAAAACAACAGATTCCGCGAGATAGCGGGCTCAAGGAACTTTACTCCAGTGAAAGCGTTATAAGGTTATAGCGTAATTCAACCGCGAACTCGAGCGGGCCCGGAAGGCCTCTGCTCCAGCGGCATCCGGCGACCGTTCGTGTCCGAGAGGAACGGTAGAAGCATGCTGTTGACACGATTGCTTCGAAGGTTGATCCATGTCGGCCAATTGACCGTCATCGACGCGGCCGGGCGAACGCACAGCTTTGGCCGGGGCGTGCCAGCCGCGACCGTCCGCCTGCATGATCGGCGCCTGCACTGGAGCCTTTTCGTTCAGCCGGGCATGGCAGCCGGCAAGGCCTATACGGACGGCAACCTGACGGTGGAGAGCGGGTCGCTCTACGATTTCCTGGACCTGATCGGACGAAACTACGAGATTGCCGGCCCGGGCAGCCTCGACGGCCCCTTCCACCGGATCAAGCGCCTGTTTCATCGCCTTTTCCAGTTCAACTCACCGAGAAGCGCGCGGCGCAACGTGGCGCACCACTATGATCTCAATCTGCGTCTCTACGATCTGTTCCTGGATCCCGACCGCCAATATTCGTGCGCGTACTTTGGCGATGCCACCGACACCCTGGAGACCGCGCAACGCCAGAAGCGCCGGCACATCGCCGCCAAGTTGCTGCTGGAACCCGGTGTGCGCGTTCTCGACATCGGCTGCGGTTGGGGGGGCATGGCTTTGTATCTGGCGGAGCGGTTCAGCGTCGAGGTGGTCGGCATCACGTTGTCCGAGGAACAGCTGAAGGTGGCCCGGGAGCGCGCCGATCGGTCCGCCGCCGGCAATCGGGTGGACTTCGCCTTTCGCGACTACCGCAGTGAAGCCGGAACGTATGATCGCATCGTGTCGGTGGGCATGTTTGAGCACGTCCGCGTCAATCAGTACGACACGTACTTCAACATCATCCGCGACCATCTGACCGACGACGGCGTGGCGCTGGTGCACACCATCGGTCACACCGATCCACCCAAACCGCCCATTCCATGGATCCATAAGTATATTTTCCCCGGCGGCTACACGCCGGCGTTTTCCGAGATCGTGCCATCGATCGAACGCTCGGGCCTGCTGGTGACCGACGTCGAGGTATTGCGCCTGCACTACGCCGAGACGCTTCGGCACTGGCGCGAACGCTTCCTCGCCAACCGGGACCAGGCCCGGGCACAGCATGACGAACGGTTCTGCCGGATGTGGGAGTTCTACCTGGCCAGTTGCGAAATGGCGTTCCGCTACATGAAGCTCTGCGTGTTTCAGATCCAGCTGGCGAAGCGTCATTCGTCGGTGCCGCTGACGCGCGACTACATCATGGAGGCGGAACGGGCATTTGCCACGCACGATAGATGGGACGATCGAGAACAATCCGCCGAACGGCCCGCGCGTAAGGTCGCGTCGCTCGGTCGATGAACGCCGCTGGTGCCGGCCTCAGAAAATCGCGAACCCGTACCACCACGGCACGAACAGCGTGAACGCCACCCATAGAACGAGGATCAGCGGCACGCCGGCGCGGACGAAGTCCACGAACCGGTAATGCCCGGGGCCGAGCACCAGAAGATTGGTCTGGTATCCGAGCGGCGACGCGAACGAACAGTTGGCGGCGAATACCACGGCCACGGCAAATGCGTGCGCCGGTACATTCATCTCGTTCGCGATGTCGATGGCGATGGGCGTGAACAGCACCGCCGCCGTCTTGGTGCTGATGACATTGGACAGAGCCGCGACCACCAGGAAAAACAACGACAATACCGTCGCCGGCCCCGCCCCTTCGAGCACGTCCACCAGGCCGCCGGCGATGAACTGGGCGCCGCCGGTTTCCTGCATGGCCACCCCGAGCGCCAGAGCGGCGCCGATGGTGGTTACGATCCTCGGATCGACGGCGCGGGCCGCCTGGGCGACATTGATGACCCCGAGGCCGACCATGGCGACGGCGCCGCACAGCGTGGTGACCACCAGCGGCACCAGCCCGTCGCCGACAGGCCGATGGCGGCGACGAAGATCAAGACGGCGGCGCGGCCATGGGTCAGCGCCGGCAGCTCTTCCGCCGACCATTCCATCAGCACCACGTCGCGATTCGCCTTCAGCGCGTTGACCTGCGCCGCCTTTCCCTGGACCAGCAGAATATCGCCGGCCTCCAGGCGGATGTCGGTCATCCGCGAGCGGATCATCCGCGCCCGGCGCTGAATGCCGAGCACGACGCATTGGGTGAGGTTGTGAAAGCCCACCTGCCTGAGCGTCTGGCCTTCGAGGCGGGACGCCGGCACCACCATGACCTCCGCCACCACCTGCGAGCTGGCGCTCCACCCGGGCCCGTCCTCGTCGGCGGCCATCGGCTTGGTCTTGCCCTTTCCTTCGGGCTTCTTTTCCTCGCTCTACCGCGCCGGCAGGTCGGGATGAAGCAGGCCGGCCTTGCGAACGAGCGCCTCCGTCAGGGCCTTGCGGGTGGCGGCGACGACCAGAATATCGCCCGGGACGGGCCTCGAACCCCTCGAACGGCGGCAGAATGGCCTCTTCGCGCCGCTGGACCATGCGCACGGTCATGTCGGGAAGGCTCGCGAACAGGCCGCCCGGCGCGCCCCGGCCCACCAACGGCGAGTTGGCGGCAATGGTGAATTGCGCGATGAACTGCTTGCCGGTGCCCGCGAAAAGGAAGCCCGCGAAGCGCTCGCGGCGCGGCAACAGCGCCGGCGCGACGAACAGCACGTAGAGAAACCCGGCCGACGCCATGACCAGGCCGGGCACGGAAAACTCGAAGAATCCGAACGGCGTCACCCTGAGTTCGATCATCGCGCTGTTCACCAGCAAGTTGGTGCTGGACCCCACCAGCGTCGTCATGCCGCCAAGAACGGCGGCGTAGCTCAACGGGATCATCAGCTTGCTGGCCGAGCTCTGAAAGCGGATGGCCAGTGCCTGCATGATCGGAATGAAGATGACGACCACGGGAATATTGTTGAGAAAGGCGCTGACCACCGCCGCCGCCAGCAGCGCCAGCCCCACCGACTGCCATTTCCGGCCGCCGCCCAATTTCAGCACCCACCGCGCCCCCATGTCGAGAACGCCGGCGCGCACCATGCCCTGGCCCATGACCAGCAGGGCGAGCACGGTCGCCAGCGCCGGATTGGCGAAGCCCTGAAGCAAGCGCGCCGGGCGTGAGGCGGTCCTCGCCGGACGGCGTCGATCACCGGAAAGATCTGAAACAGCACCAGCAACGCGCAGACGACGCCAACGGAGACCACCTCCATGGGAACGCGTTCCATGGCGTACATGGCCAGTGCGCATACGATCACGGCGAAGATCGCCCACATCTGCACGCTTTGTTCGAAAAACTCCATCCGCCATTCCTATCCGCGGGTTCCGCAAACGCTCGCGCCGTTGGCCTCTACCAAGCGGTATCGGGACGCCATGCCGACGCGGCCCCCGGAATCACCGGAAGGGTCGGGCGCCAGGCTGCCGCGGCGCGCCACGTATCGGAAGATGAGATCCGGGTCAATCATCGGAAATCTGTAAAGTGTGGATTATCTGTGGACTTCGGCCCGAATGTCGGCCGGCGCTGCGGCAAGCCGCCTTCATGCGTTCGTAATCATCGGTCGTCGCCGCAAGCTTCTCGCTGAGGATGCGCATGACGGTCAAGGCGGCGCCGGGATGTTCCGTCACCACCCGCAAAAAAACCTCGCCGTCGATCTTGATCACCTTGAGTTCGCCCGCCGCCCGAATGGTCGCGGAGCGCGGGGCATCGCGGAATATGGCCATCTCGCCGACCAGCCCGTGCTTGCCGATCTTGGCCACCTTGATTTCCGATCGCCGTGTCCGGTAAAGATATTCGCCTCGCCCTCGTCGATCAGATAGACGCTGTCGGCGGGATCGCCCTCCGAGAACAGCACTTCCCCCGCGTGCAAAGTCAGGTACCGGCTCGAAAACGCCAGAAGCTTGAGCCTCGACGGATCGAAACTGGCGAACAGGGGATTGCCACGCAAGACCGCCACCGTCTCGGTTAACTGCATGTCTCCTTCCTCTTCATAAACCTTTTATCATTTTTACTCGCCGGCGGCGGCTTCCGCCGCCGGGTCCCGGAACGGTCGGGACTCAAGATCTCGTCGACCGGACCCTGGGCGACAATCCTGCCGCCGTCCATCTCGATCAACCGATCGAACCGGCTTGCATCCTCCCCGTGGTTCAGCACCCATACCAGACCCATCGCGCCCGAGTCCCGCAGCAATCGCCGCATGATGGCCGACTGGCTCAACCGGTCGAGGTTCGCGGTCGCCTGATCTAGAATGAGGAGGTCGGGCCGTTTTAGCAAGCCACGTGCGATACCGAGCCGCTGGCGGTGAGCGGCCGACAGGCGCCCGCCGCCGATACCCACTTGATACCCCAGCCCGATTTCGACGATCTTGCGTCTGAGATCCAAGGTATCCACCACGTCGGCGATCAGCGCGCCCACCTCTCTCTGGCTCTGCTGGCGGCCGTAAATCAGTTTGCCGAACAGAATGTTGTCCTGCACCGTCGCCGCCGGATTGTAGGAATCGGCCTCGAAAAACGCCACCGAGGAGCGAAGGCCGTCGGGCAGGCCATCGGCGAACTCCCGCCGCGCCCTCAACAACATGTCTTCGATATCGTCATCCAGAAGACCGAGACGATGGCGTTCGGGGATCAATTTGAACGGCAGCGACATCAGCAGCGTCCGGTCGGCGGGTTCGAGATCGTCGAGGTGCGCCGGATCGATCTGGCGCACCAGCGCCTGATATTCCGGCAGCGCCTCGGCGCCGATGAAACTGAACCGCTCGGAGAACTCGTGGCCGGCGGGCAGGTCCTGAAACAGTTCCACCATGACCTTGGCCACCTGCAGGCCGGTCGAGAGAAACGTCTCCGTCAGCCCTACCTTGCCCAGCACTTTCAGCATGTACGGGTTTTCGCCGATATGCTCGAGATCGAGCACCGGACCGATGGGCGTGCCGAACAGCACGTTCTCGGCCACCGACATGTTGCGGTTGTAGCGATCGCGATCGAACGATTCCACCAGACCGGCGAACGCGCCGCCCTCGAGCCGCTCGCGCAGCATCTCGCGGGCTTTCAGCAGTTGTTCCGCGAGGCCCGGATCGCTCTCGGGATCGATGGTCCCCTGCAGGCCGAAGGCATGGATATCGCCGTCGAGCCCCACCGCATGCAGCACCTCGACCGCCCGTTCGATCAGGGCATCCATGGTCGCGACCCCCGCCTCTTCGTAATCGATCCAGTCGGCGCCCATGTCGCTGTCGGTGTTGCCGGTCTCCGCCGCCTCGGAAACATAGCGCTCGCGCCGCTTCGCCGCCTCCCCGTCGTAGGCTCCCGGACGCAACGGCTGATGCATCAGGGGATAGAACAGGTTTTCTCCAATGCTGCCTCTGAACAGGCCGACGCCCTGCGACACGAACGAGATCCTCCGCCCGGTGACCGCCTCGGGAAGGGTCGCGAGATTGTCGTCGCCAATCCGGATGCTGCCGGCGGTGGGCAGGATGATCCGCGCCAGCAGCTTGGCGAGAGTATCGGAACCCGACCCGCTGCCGCCGACGATGGCGACGTTGTCGCCGATCTGGAACTGGAAGCTCGCCCCGTCCACGGCCTTGACACCGCTCTCGTCCTGCAGCGTCAGGTTGGAACCGACAACCGGGCCCGACAACCGCGGGATGTCTCCATCCGGCCGTTGCTGCAGCGCTTCGTCCAACATCCCGGGCGGCTGGAACTGCTCCAACAGCTGATCGTACTTGATGCGGGTGTCTTCCTTGATCTGGTACCACCGCAGCAGTTCCTTCCACGGCGACGACAGATCCTTGTAGGCGGCCAGGATCGCCACCAGGGCCCCGAATGTCAGGTCGCCCTTGATCACCAGGTAGCCGCCGATGGAATAGAAGAAAAACGGCGTTATCTGGCCGATGATGTTGTTGAGGAACTTGATGAAGAACTTCTTGCGGTAGATCCGGAAGCGGATGTCCTGGATGACGCCGACCTGCTCGGCGAACTCGGTCCGCTCGCGCTCCGACGTGTCGTGCGCGTGCATTTCCTCGACGCCGGCCACCGACTCGCTGATCCGCTCCGACAGCCGGCGAACCGCGCGCACCCTGTCCTTGGCCAACAGGTTGACCTGTCTCTGAAGCTTGGGAATGAGGTACATCTGCACCGGATAGAGCGAGATGGCGGCGACGCCGAGGATCCAGTCCTGGGCGAACATGAAGATCAGGATGGTCAGCAACGTCCCGCCCTCGAAAACGGGCACCGCCAGGGCATCGCCGATAAAACCGCCCAGCGGTTCGACCTCGGCGGTGATCATGGAAATCACTTCACCCTGCGAGGTCTTGCGGAAGTGCGGCACCGGAAATCGCAGGACGCGGGCGAACAGGATATAGCGCAGCCGTCTCAGCATGCGCTCGCCCACCTGCCCCTTGTAGACATTGACGTAGTAGCGCAGGGCGAAACGGATGCCCACCATGACCAGGAAGCCGACGCACAGGATCATCAAGTAATTGATCTGCTCGACTTCCCACGTCCACAGGGTCTTCGGGAAATTCTCCGACCCGATGGCATCGTTGATGATCAGCTTGGGCAGGACGAGCGAATAGTACAGGAACGGAAACGACGCGCAGGTCAGCACCACCAACATGATCTGCTGGCGCATGCTGTAGCGGAAAATGAACTTGAAGAACGTCGGTTCCATGTGTTCGCTAGCCGGCCCCTACCGAATACCCGTGATCGTACACCAACGGTCGTGGAGAGGTGTATACGCGAATGGCCGCGCCGTCACTCGGACTCCGCGCGATCCCGAGGAGGCGGCGCGCGCTTCGGACCGGCGATTGTCTCGATGAAATCGCAAACCGGCGGATGCCGCTCCACGTCGAGCCATAGCCCCCGGCCATCCGCGCCGCGGCGGAAGTGCAGCCGCTCCAGTGTCGTGGCGCGCCGGTGCGTTGCGCGCAGTGGACTGAAAATTCACCCACAACCGCCGGGTCCGTTCCCCGTGCTCCCCGTGGGTCAGGTGATCGAAGAAAGCCTGTTCGATGAACTTGCCCTGGACGCGGCACGACAGCATGAATTCCTCCACCCGGATCTCGGCGCCGTCGCGCCGGACGAACGCGAGCCCGACGGTGCCGTAGGATCCGTATCGGTCGGCGCAGCGCAGCACGTGGACCGCCACCCGGCGGTCCGCAAGCCGCGACCGCAAATCCTCCCGTGTGTACCGGGTGCCGGAGAAATTGAGCTGGTTGGTTCTTTGCGCCAGTTCCGCCACCCGCTCGAAGTCCTCGGCGCCGTAGGGTTTAATCTCAAGCTCGATACGCGAAGACGCGAGAAAATCGATGTAGTCGATGTCGGACGCCCGCCGGTCGCGCTCGCGGACGATGGCGTCGCGATAGTACGATCGCCGGTGGCCGGCCTCGGCGCTGCCGCTGCCTTGCAGGCGGGGATCGTCGAGCAGGCGGCCGAGGTCTCCGGCCGCGTCGATGCACGTGACCCCCGGCAACCGGTGCGCCACCTCGTCGCGCTCGAAGCCGGCGTCGTCGACGAATGCGAAGGCATCGATGCCGAGGTTCAAGACCTCGGCGACCCGCTCCAGGCCCTCGCTTTTCGGCGCCCAGCCGATCTGCGGATGCAGGAAATACGCCGCCAACCCCAGCGCTCTCAGCTTCGCCATCGCCTGATCGGCGTCGTTTTTGCTGGCGATGCCAAGGAGGATGCCGCGGCGATCCAGCGCTTCGATCAGCCGGACGGCGTCGTCGCGGACATGTACGTCTTCGTCTTCCAGCAAGACGCCGTCCCACAGCGTATTATCCAGGTCGAACACGACGCATTTTATTTTATGATCAATGCGTTGGTGGCCTTTTCTCTTGCGATACGTAATAAAATCAAGGGTCAGGAAGACCAGGCTCGCCCGGCTCTCGCCATCCGGCGCGAGGGTCATCTTGAATGGCAGGCCGCATTCGGTGACCGGCCCGAACAGGGCGCGTTCGAATTCATGACGGGAATATCCGGCCGGCAACCGCGACCGCGGCGGTGAACGGCGGCGGCACCCGCGGCGGCGTCGAGGTCCGGGTCATGGAAATCCTCGCCGATCCGCATCTGAAGCTGAACCGTCACCGGGCGCGGCGACGGGTTGTAGACCTCCATCACGAACGCATCCGGCCGGCGGCCGCTGGCGTCCCGCCGGTGCAGGCGGCGGAAACGGTTGTCCAGATCGGGCCCCAGGGTCTTCCATCGCGGATCGCCCGTAACGTTGAACAGAAACCCGCCGAGCGCATCCGTCGCCCGAAGGCCCGCCGCCATCAACCGCTCCTTCCAGAGCAGGGTCCGCAGCGGTTCCATGCGGGTGTTGCCGTTGGCCTTGAGCCGGCCCCAGGTCTTGAAGGTCACCTCGGCGCCGGCGCCCCTGAGCGAGGGAAACGCCTTGTTGCGGTAGATGCCGTAGGCGAACCGCCGGCAACGGTCGTCCGAGCGGGGCTCGTAGAGATCGCACGTGGCATAGCACTCGGGCGCGGCGCACTCGATGCAATGCTCGCTCCAGAACAGCATCGACATCCGAGCCACGTCGGAACGCGACACGCAGGCGTCTGCTCCCGGTCCCGGCATCAGCCGCCGGCGGTGCGACCGCCTGTCATACTTGTCGAATTCGAACATCTGGTGCCCAACTATAACACTCCCGCTTTTTCCAGCCTTCCGCTCATCGGAAGCCCGCCATTATCGAACGGCTCCGCGGTGGACCGCAATCCCGGAGTGCGACCTTGAATACGCGCGCTTATACCAACGGTCGTTAATAGTGGCTCATTGTGATCGTGTTTCACGCCTTGCAACCTGTAAACATCCGATTTGCAGTAAACATCTCGCATAAGAATTGCCACACCACATGTTGCGCGGGTTGATCGATCTCTCGATGCTAAAACATAACAATACAATAGACCTTTTGGGCCATAATTATTTGACGTTACTACATATTTGGCGATAAAATACAATAATAATTAGGCTATATTGATCGTAATTTACACTGCGCATATAGCGGAGAAGGCTTATCCCGTTGCATCCGGTAACGTGAAATGTAGTGACAAGAGCAGGCTTGGCGCATAGAACATAAAGCGAACATTTTGATCGGAGGGCCCTGCCATGACCGACTTTCCCCGTTCGCTGCCGGAGTTTCAGCGCCGCTTTCCCGACGAAGCCGCCTGTGTTGAATACCTTGCCGCGGCCCGCTGGCCGGACGGCTTTCGGTGCCCGGCGTGTGACGGAGCCAGAGCTTGGCGCCTTTCGACCAAGCCGTCCACCTGGGAGTGCGCCGACTGCGGTCGGCAGACGTCGGTCACCGCCGGGACGGTGATGCACGGCTCCAAGCTCGACCTCACGATATGGTTCTGGGCGGCCTATCTGATGGCGACCCATTCCAACGGCATCTCGGCGACGCAACTGCAGATGCAGCTCGGACTCGGCTCCTACAAGACGGCGTGGTTGCTGTGCGCCAAACTCCGCCGGGCGATGGTCGACCCCGAACGCAACCCCTTGACGGGGCTGGTCGAAGTCGACGAGGCCACGATCCCGTTCCGGACCAAGGAAGACCCCGTTGCCGGTGGCGGCGGACGCAGCCCACAGGGCAAGATGGCGGTGATCGCCGCGGTTGAAATCATCGGTGACGGCCCGGGTCGCCTTCGCCTCGCTCCCATCGCCGACTATTCCGCCGAAAGCATCCGCGCCTTCGTCGCCGCCAACATCGCTGGCGGCGCGACCCTCAAGACCGACGGATGGGCCTCCTATCCCGGCACTCCCGAGGTCAAGCACGATCCCCATGTGGTCGGCACCATGGCCGCCCACGTCGTCTTGCCGTGGACCCACCGCGTGTTCGCCAACCTCAAACGCTGGGCCTTGGGCGTCTATCATGGTCTCCGCCGCAACCATCTCCAATCCTACCTCGACGAGTTCGTCTTCCGCTTCAATCGCCGCCGCACCCGCCACGCCGCCTTCCGCTCACTGCTCGGGATCGGCACCCGAACAAAACCCATCACCTACAAAATGTTGATCGCGCCGGAAACAGCGGGATAAGCCTTTAGCGGAGATGAGG
This sequence comes from uncultured Alphaproteobacteria bacterium, assembly GCA_963786305.1. Lineage (GTDB taxonomy): Bacteria > Pseudomonadota > Alphaproteobacteria > Rhodospirillales > Defluviicoccaceae > CAKZLS01. Next base: position 287,209 of record CAWAYL010000014.1, on the reverse strand, counting down.
GATGAGGGGATTTTGGAAAACGGCGCGACCGTCGCTCGCGAGCGCTGTCGGCATGCTGCTGATCACGAGCGTCGCGAACGCCGCATCCACAAGCGTTGCGTTTGGTCCCGATATCAGCGCTGGAAGCAATTTTCCGGCCGTAACCGGGTCCAGCTATCAAGTGACGATGACGTACGAGGACACAACGGGGCTGCTCACCGTTGATGTATGGAACAACTCGCCGGCCTCGGTATCGGGCTTCATGACAGCATTTGTGTTCGACACCCCCGGCAATTTGGCCTTGACGACGTTTACGCCGCCGGCGGACGGCGATCCATGGACCGCGACGCTTGCACAGAGTGCCGCTCCGTATGGTAATTACGACCTGCTCACGTCCGCAACGAATAGCGATTGGGAGGGCGGCGGGATGCCCAAGGGTCTGGCTCCGGGGGAACAGCAGACTTTTTCCTACCAGTTCAATGGTCTGCTCTCGGTGAATATCGATGATTTCGTTGCCGATACAACGAGTTCCCCCAAGGGCGACTTCTTTTTTGCCGGACGGTTTCGCGGAATTACGGAAATTGAAGGCGTTGACAGCGACAAACTTCCCAATGCCGTCGTGCCGATCCCGGGCGCGGTGTGGCTGATGGGCACCAGCTTGATCGCCTTGGCCGGCTTGGCTCGCCGAAAACGCTCGGCCAGCGGCGTCTAGTGGTCCGAATTTACCATATGTTAGATTCGGACCACAGGTATCCGCCAGCGTGACAATTTGACGGTGGCGACAAATAAACAGAACCATACCCCTCGACAAACTTATCGGAGGCTCCGTTTTCGGGGCCTCGTTCTTTTTAAAGCCCCGGCCGCTCGGTCATTGGCGCCATGACGGGCGGTAAAACACACAGAATTGAAGGGTTTTCCGTTGCCAGGAAGCGGACTTTGCGATAGTGCTCGCCCAACATACGCGTCAAAAGCGTAATGACCGGAAGCGCACTGGGTCCGAAGGGATAGCCATGGGTCGGGATCGCGGACACCGCCGGCTGTTGATCTACAGCCACGACTCGTTTGGGCTCGGGCATCTGCGCCGCTGCCGGACCATCGCCCACGCGCTGGTGGATCATCGCTCCGATCTGTCGGTGCTGATCCTCTCCGGCTCGCCGATCATCGGCAGCTTCAGTTTCCGCAATCGCGTCGACTTCGTGCGCATTCCCGGCGTCATCAAGCTCCGGCGGGGCGATTACACGCCTCTCAGCCTGGAGATCGGCATCGACCAGACGCTGGCGCTCCGGGCGTCCATCATCCGTCACACCGCCGAGGCCTTCGATCCCGACATCTTTCTGGTCGATAAGGAGCCGCTGGGGCTGCGCGGCGAGGTCAAGGAGACGCTTGCCATGCTCAAGGCCCGCGGCACGCCGCTGGTCCTGGGCCTGCGCGACGTCATGGACGAGCCGCGCCGCCTGGCCGAGGAATGGGCGCGCAAGAACGCCGTGCCGGCGCTCAACGACCTGTACGACCATCTCTGGGTCTACGGCCTGCCGCAAATCTGCAACCCGCTGGAAGACGTGCCGATCCCCAAGGCGACGGCGGAAAAGATCCGCTACACCGGCTACCTGCGCCGCTCGGCGAGCCGTATGGCGCCGGCGCCCGGCTCGCTCGAGCCCGGCGGCGAGGAGCCATATCTGCTGGTCACCACCGGCGGCGGCGGCGACGGGGCGGCGCTGATCGATTGGGTGCTCCGGGCCTACGAGCACGACGCCGCCATCCCCCATCGCTCGCTTCTGGTGCTCGGGCCGTTCATGCGTTCCACCCTCCAGGGCGAATTCATGGACCGGGTCAACCGGCTCGAACGGGTAGAGGCCATCACCTTCGACGCCAGCATCGAGAAGTTGATGGTGGACGCCGCCGGCATCGTCGCCATGGGCGGATACAACACCTTCTGCGAGATCCTGTCCTTCGACAAGCCGAGCCTGATGGTGCCCCGGACCACGCCCCGGCTGGAGCAGTTCATTCGCGCCCGCCGGGCGCAGCAATTGGGCCTGGCGGGCATGCTCGTGGCGGACGACGGCCGCAGCCCCGAACGCATGGCGGCGGCACTGCACGCGTTGCCGAACCAGCCGAAACCGTCGGAGGTGCGCATTCCCGGTCTTCTCGACGGCCTTTCGGTGATTTCCGAGACGGTGGACCAGTGGCTCAGCCCGGCGGCGACGCATCTGTCGCTGGTCACGCAAAGCTCCTGACGTGGGGCGGAATCCGGGCGGCGGCGTGGCCTTCGTGCTCAAGGGTTATCCGCGCCTGTCGGAAACCTTCATCGCCCAGGAGATCCTGAGCCTTGAACGCCGGGGGCTCGATATCCGGCTGATCTCGCTCCGTCACCCCACCGACCCAGCCGTCCACCCGGTCCACCGCGAAATCGGCGCGCCGGTCGCCTACCTCCCGGAATACCTGCACCACGAACCCGGCCGCGTGCTGCGTGCCTGGCGCGCCGTTCGCCGCCGGCCCGGCTATGCCCGGGCCCGCGCCGCCTGGCTCGGCGATCTCGCCCGCGACCGCTCCGCCAATCGGATCCGCCGGTTCGGCCAGGCCCTGGTGCTGGCGCACGAGCTGCCCGGCGGCGTGCGTTGGCTGCATGCGCATTTCATGCACACGCCGGCGTCGGTGACCCGTTACGCCGGCCTGATCCTGGAGCTGCCGTGGAGCGTTTCGGCGCACGCCAAGGACATCTGGACCACGCCCGAATGGGAAAAGCGCGAAAAGCTCGCGGACTGCCGGTGGCTGGTGACCTGCACCCGCGCCAACGCCGACCATCTCGCCAGCCTCGCGCCATCCCCGGATCGCGTCCAGCTCGTCTACCACGGTCTCGATCTGGCGCGGTTCCCGCCGCCGCAAGGCACCCGGCCGCCGCGCGACGGGAGCGACGCGGCCGATCCCTTGAACCTGCTTTCGGTGGGCCGGGCGGTGGAAAAGAAGGGTTACGGCGTTCTCCTCGACGCCCTCGCGCGGCTTCCCGAAGGGCTGCATTGGCGATTGGTGCACATCGGCGGCGGACCGCTGGGCGCGGCGCTGCGGTCGCGGGCCGACGGGCTCGGGCTCGCTGGCCGAATCGTTTGGCTCGGCCCGCAACCGCACGAACGTGTGCTGGAGCACTACCGCGCCGCCGATCTGTTCGTGCTGGCGTCGCGCGTCGCCGCCGACGGCGACCGCGACGGCCTGCCCAACGTTCTGATGGAAGCGCAGAGCCAGGGGCTGGCCTGCGTTTCCACCCGCGTTTCGGCCATTCCCGAACTCATTGTCGACGGCGAAACCGGCGTTCTCGTCGACCCCGGCGACGCCGGGGCGCTCGCCGACGCGCTCGGGCGGGTGATGGTGTCGCAGGAGTTGCGCGCCCGCCTTGGCTCGGCCGGCATGAAGCGGGTGCGTGCGCTGTTCGACCACGACCGCGTCGTCGACGATCTGGCCGCGCGCTTCGGCGTCGGCGTCATCGACTGGCACGGACAAGAACAGGGCGCCGCATGCGTATCGCATTCTACGCGCCCATGAAGGCCGCCGGCCACCGGTGGCCCTCCGGCGATCGGCTGATGGCGCGGCTGCTGATGTCCGCTCTCGGCGACGCCGGGTACGCGGTCGACCCGGCAAGCCGGTTCCGCAGCTACGACGGCTACCGGCGACGCGGCCCGCCAGCGGCGCATCGCGGCCGTCGGCGAGCGCCTGGCGGCGCGGCTGCTGCGCCGCTATCGGCGCCGCCCCGCCGACCAGCGCCCCCGGCTGTGGTTCACCTATCATCTCTATCACAAGGCGCCGGACTGGCTGGGTCCGCCGGTCAGCCGCGAACTGGGCATCCCGTACGTCATCGCCGAGGCCTCGCATGCGCCGAAGCAGGCGCGCGGCCCGTGGGCCGGCGGATACCGGGCCGCCGCGTCGGCGATCCGGGCCGCCGACCGGGTCTTCGGGCTCAACCCCGCCGACCGTGAATGCGTCCTGCCGCTGCTTGCCGATGCGCGCCGTCTCGTTGCTCTCAAGCCGTTCATCCGCGTCGGGCCCTACGCCGCCGCCGCCGACCGACGCCAACACCATCGCGACACCCTGATCGGCGCCCACGGCCTCGACCCGCGGGACGCCGCTGCTGGCGGTGGCGGCGATGATGCGGCCGGGCGACAAGCTCGCGTCCTACCGCCTGCTCGGCGACGCGCTCGCGCGCCTGACATCCAGGCCCTGGCACCTCGTGGTGGCCGGCGACGGACCGGCGCGGCGCGACGTCGAAGCCGCCTTGGCACCGCTCGGAACCCGCGTTACATGGTTGGGACCGGTGAAATCGGACGCGCTGGCCGGTATATACGCCGCGTGCGACATCTACGCTTGGCCGGCCATCAACGAAGCGTGGGGCATGGCCCTTCTCGAAGCGCAAGCCGCGGGACTGCCGGTGGTGGCGGGCCGGTCCGGCGGGGTGGCCGGCGTGGTCGCGGACGGCAGGACCGGACGCCTGGTGGCGCCGGGCGATCCGGAAGCCTTCGCCGGCGCGCTCGCGGGGCTGCTGGATGCGCCGGCGGTCCGTCTGGCCTTCGGAACGGCGGCGCGCCAGCGCATGGCGCGCGACCACGATATCGGCGCGGCGGCCCGCATCCTCGCGAGCCACCCTTGACGGGCTGGTCACGCCGGGCGGAGCGAAACGATGAGCAAACGGGTGCTGTTTTATGTTCAACATCTGCTGGGCGTCGGCCATCTCAAGCGGGCGTCGCTGATCGCCCGGGCGATGGCCGAGTCCGGTCTCGGCGTGACGGTGGTCCTCGGTGGCCCGGAGGTTCCCGGCGTCGACTTCGACGGATGCGCCCGCGTCCTCCTGCCGTCCGCCCGCGCCACCGACGAAACCTTCACCGCGCTTGTCGACGAGAACGACAATCCCATCGACGACGATTGGCGCGAGCGCCGCGCGGCGCGCCTGATGACGGCGTTCGAGGCCATCGAGCCCGACGTCGTGATGGTGGAACAATTCCCCTTCGGCCGGCGTCAGTTCCGCTTCGAACTCATGCCGTTGCTGGCGGCGGCGCGCACGGCGCCGCGGGCTCCACGGACGGTCTCGTCGGTCCGCGACGTCCTGGTGCGCAAGGACGATCCAAAACGCAACACGGAGATGGTTACCGTCGCCCGGGCCTGGTTCGACCGGGTGCTGATCCACGGCGACCGAACCGTGCTGCCGCTGGAAGCGTCGATGCCGGAGGCGGCGGCGCTCGCCGACACGCTCACCTACACGGGCTACGTCGTCGACCCGGCGCCATCCGTCCATGGCGCCCCGGACCGGGTGGCGGGGCGCGACGAGGTGGTGGTTTCGGTAGGCGGCGGCGCCGTCGGCGAGCCGCTGTTGCGCGCCGCCATCGCCGCCAGGCCGCTCAGCCGCCTGGCGGCAACGTCTGGCGCCTGATCTGCGGCCCCAATCTGGCCGACTCGGTGCTGCAAGAGCTCGTCATGGGACGCGCCACCGGGCATCGTCGTCGATCGCTGGCGCCCGGATTTTACGGTTCTGATGCGAAACTGCGTCCTCTCCATTTCGCAGGGCGGATACAATACGGTCATGGATATTTTGCAGGCGCGGGCACGGGCGTTGATCGTTCCCTTCGCCGCCGGCGCCGAGACCGAGCAGGAGTTCCGCGCCCGCGCGCTGGAGCGGCGCGGTCTCGTAACCGTGGTCGATCCGCGGTCGCTGTCGCCCCATGTTCTCGCAAGGGCGGTCGACACGGCATTGGAAACGAATGTGGCGGCGGCCGACATCGATTGCTCTGGCGCCGCAACGACGGCGGAGATCATCGCGACGCTTTGCACGGCAACCAAATCTTGAGACACTGAGGGCATGGCCGACTGGAACGATCTGGCACGCGAACTCGACGCCTGGCGCGACAATGGCAAAACGGCCACATTGTGGTGGCGGGACGACGACGCCACGGGCGCGACCCCGGAACTGGAGCGGTTGCTGTCCATCAGCGTCGAAACCGGGACGCCGGTCAGCCTCGCCGTGATTCCCGAAAACGCCAACGGCACGCTCCGCGCCCGCCTTGCCGAACACCCCGGCGCGGCGGTTCTGCAGCACGGCTGGAGCCATGAAAACCACGCGCCGCCGGATGAGCGCCGGCAGGAGTATGGACCGCATCGTCCGATGGACGTGATGGTCGCGGAATTGTCCGAGGGCTGGCAACGCCTCGCGTCCTTCGAACGCGCCCTGCCGGTGCTCGTCGCGCCCTGGAACCGCATGGACGCCGCCTTGGTGCCGGCGCTGCCGCGCGCCGGGCTCGCCGCGGTTTCCACCCTGGGGCCACGGCCCGCGGCGGAGGCCGCGCCGGGGGTGCGCCGAACCAACGTCCACGCGGATATCGTCGATTGGGGCGGAACCCGCGGGTTCGTCGGCCGGCGCGCCGCGCTCGATCAGATCGTCGGTCATCTCGCGGCCAGACGCGCGCGCCGGGTCGAGGGCACCGAGCCCACCGGCCTGATGACCCACCATCTGTTCCACGACGAGGAGTGCTGGGAGTTCGTGCGCGACGTGATCGACCGCACCCGCGGCCACCCCGCCGCGCGGTGGCTCGATGCGCGGCAGGCATTCTGGCCATGAGCGTCCACGCCTATCCACCGGCGGTGGCGCTCGCCGATTTCGCCCGCGCCGGGGCCGGGCTGTTTATTGCCGCCGCGCCGTTGCTGCTGGCGGACACCCTGCCGCTGGTGACCGCCATCCTGGCGATCCTCGTGGTGGTGTTCGCCGTTTATGCGCTGCGGACGGCCAACCGCCAGCTTACACGGCTCGAGGTCGACGATGACGGCGTCCGCGCCCGTGGCCCGAGGACCCGCGACCGTCCCGTGGCGGAGCGTCAGGCGGGTCAAGCTCGCGTACTACTCGACACGGCGCGACCGGACCGGCGGGTGGCTGCAACTCACCATCGCCGGCGACACGGGGACGGTGAAAATCGACTCGCGCATTGCCGGCTTCCATCGTCTCGCGAAACACGCGGCCGGGGCGGCGCGAAAGCAAGGGCTCAAGGTCGATCCCGACGACCCTGTACAATTTTCAATCGCTCGGACTTACGGTGGATGAGATGAACGCGGTGGAAGCGGCGGAGGACCGGCGGTGAGCGACCTGCTCCAGGTGCGCGATCTCGGCGTGGAATTCCAAACCCAGGCCGGCACGGTCAAGGCGGTCGATGGCGTCTCGTTCCGCCTGCGCCCCGGGTCGTCGGTGGCGCTGGTGGGTGAATCCGGTTCCGGCAAGTCGGTCACCGCCCAGGCGATCATGGGGCTGCTGCCGCGCACGGCGCGCATCACCAGCGGCGAGATCCTGCTGGCCGATACGGAGACCCCCGGTCTGTCCCAGGATCTCGCGACCCTGGACCCCGACAGCCGCGCCTTTCGCCACGTCCGCGGCAATCGCATCTCGATGATTTTTCAGGAGCCGATGACCTCGCTGTCGCCGCTTCATACGGTCGGCGACCAGGTGAGCGAGGCGCTGTTTCTTCACCGCGACATCAGCGCCAAGGAGGGCTACGCGCTGAGCGTCCGGATGCTGGAGCTGGTGGGTTTCCCCAATGCGCCGCGGGCTTACCAGACGTACCCTTTCGAGCTGTCGGGCGGGCTGCGCCAGCGGGCGATGATCGCCATGGCGCTGGTTTGCCGTCCCGCCCTGCTCATCGCCGACGAACCGAGTACGGCGCTCGACGTCACCATCCAGGCGCAGATCCTCAAGCTCGTCCAGGATCTGCAGGCCGAACTGGGCATGGCGGTGCTGATCATCACCCACGATCTCGGCGTCGTCGCCAACGTGGCGGAAGAGGTCGTCGTCATGCATCGCGGCCAGATGATGGAAAGCGGCATGTTGCGCGATCTGTTCGGCGACCCCCGCCATCCCTACCTCCGCGCCCTGCTGCGTGCCGTGCCGCACTTCGATATGAAGCCCGGCGAGCGATTGATGCCGGTCCGCGAAATCGAATACCAGACGGGGCACCTCCTGACGCCGAGAAAGGACGGCGTGGCGCCGCCGTCGGATGCGGAACTGCCGCTGCTGGAGGTCCGCAACCTCACCAAGAGCTTCACCACGCGCAAGCGCTCGGGGTTCTTCCGGACGTCGAACGCCGAAGCCGTCAAGGCGGTGGACGACGTCAGTTTCCGGGTCGAACGCGGCGAGCTGCCTGGGACTGGTGGGCGAAAGCGGCTGCGGCAAGACGACGGTGAGCAAGATGATCATGCGCGCCGTCGATGCCGACTCCGGCCATGTGTATTACAACGACAACGGCCGGCGGGTCGACCTGCTCAGCCTCGATAATCGCGAGCTGGTGCCGTTCCGCCGGCGGATCCAATACGTCTTCCAGGACCCGTTCAGCTCGCTCAACCCACGAATGACCGTATTCGACATCCTCAGCGAACCGCTGGTCATTCACGCGGTGGGCGACGCCGATTATCGCCGCGAGATGGTCGTCGAACTGCTCCGCCTCGTGGGATTGGACCCGCGCCATCTCAACCGCTATCCGCATAGTTTTTCCGGCGGCCAGCGTCAGCGCGTGGGCATCGCCCGTTCACTGGCGCTCCGGCCCGAGCTGCTCATCTGCGACGAACCCGTTTCCGCCCTCGACGTGTCGGTGCAGGCGCAAATCCTTAATCTGTTGAAGGATTTGCAGTCGGAATTGGGGCTGACCTACCTGTTCATTTCCCATAATCTGGCGGTCATCGATTACATGGCCGACCGCATCGCGGTGATGTGCGCCGGCCAGTTGGTGGAGGAGGCCCCGCGAGAGGTGTTGTTCAAGAATCCGGTGCATCCCTACACCAACGCCCTGCTCGCGGCGGTGCCGTACCCCGATCCCGACCGCCGGCTCGATTTCTGCCGCGCTGATGGATGGACGGGCGTCGACGCCAGAAGCCTGGCCGCCGCCGTTCAATTCGGATGGCGCCGGTCCGCCGCCGCTGTACGATCTCGGCGGCGGACATTTCGTTCGGGCCCATGGTCGCGTGCCGATCCGGTACGACACGGAGATCGCTTGATGAAACGCGTTATGCTCGTTCTCGCCTGCGCGGTGGCCATCGCCTTCGCGGGCCATGCCGGCCTTGGCGTACACCGAAGCACCCATCCTGGCCGAAAAGGTCGCCGCCGGGGCGCTGCCGTCCTTGGATCAGCGTTTGCCGGCGTCCCCCCGCCAACTGACATACGACGACGGAAAAGAAATCGGCCGATACGGCGGCACCCTGAACATGCTGATGGGGCGGCCGAAGGACACGCGGATGATGGTCGTCTACGGCTACACCCGCCTCGTGGGGTACGATCCAGAGTGGCGCCTGGTGCCGGATGTCCTTGAAAGCGTCGACGTGGACGATGAGCGGGTGTTCACCCTGCATCTCCGCAAAGGCCACAGGTGGTCGGACGGCCAGCCGTTCACCACCGAGGATTTTCGCTACTACTGGGAAGACGTCCTCAACAACGAGGAGCTGTCGCACGGATTTCCCCGCTATCTCCAGGTCGACGGCAAGCCGCCGGTGTTCGACATCATCGACGAAACGACCGTCCGCTATTCGCTGGGACAAGCCCAATCCGTTCTTCCTCCCGAGCCTGGCCGGGGCGCGGCCGGAATACATCTACATGCCCGCGCACTACATGAAGCAGTTCCATGCCGGCCATACCGACGCCGAGACGCTCCGCTCGCGGATCGAGGCCGAGGGCCAACGCGACTGGATCGCGCTCCATTTCCGGATGGGCCACCAGTACCAAAACGACAATCCCGACCTCCCTTCGTTGCAGCCCTGGGTGCTGAAGACGGAGCCGCCGTCCACCCGCTTCGTGTTCGAGCGCAATCCCGTATTTCCACCGCGTCGATCCGGAGGGTCGGCAACTCCCGTATATCGACAAGGTGGCGTTGTCCATCGTCAACACCAAGCTGATCCCCGCCAAGACCGCCGCGGGCGAATCCGATCTTCAGGCGCGCAACCTCAGCTTCGAGAACTACGCCGTTCTCAAGCAGCGGAGAAGAGCGTAACGACTATAAGGTCTTGCTGTGGCGGTCCGGACGGGGGTCGCAACTGGCCCTGCTGCCGAATTTCAACGCGATGGATCCGGAGTGGCGGAAGCTGCTGCGCAACGCGCGACTTCCGCCACGCGCTCTCCCTGGCGGTCAACCGCGAAGAGATAAACCAGGTCATGTATTTCGGCCTGGCCAAGCCCGGTAACGATACCGTGCTTCCGGAAAGCCCGCTGTTCAAACCCGAATACGAAACCGCCTGGACCGAATACGATATCGACAAGGCCAACGAACTGCTCGACGCGATGGGGCTGACGGAACGCGACGCCGGCGGCACGCGCCTGCTCTCCGACGGCGAGCCCATGGATCTCATCATCGAGACGGCGGGCGAGGATCCGACGCAGGTGGATATCCTTCAGCTCATCGCCGACGACTGGAGAAAGATCGGTATCCGGACGCACATCAAACCGGAACAGCGCGAGGTGCTGCGCAACCGCGTCTTCGTGGGTTCCGCCGTGATGTCGGTGTGGACCGGCCTCGAGAATGCCATTCCGACCGCCGAATTCGTCGCCGCACGAGCTGGCGCCCACCAGTCAGCACCAGCTGCAGTGGCCGAAATGGGGCCAACACCACGAAACCAACGGGCTCGCCGGAGAGGCCGTCGACGACGAGGCGGTCGAGGAGTTGGTGCGGCTGAACAAAGCGTGGGAGACGGAGACCGATCCCAAGGTCCGCGAGGAGATCTGGCACAAGATGCTGGAGATCCGGGCGGAGAACACGTTCACCATCGGCACCGTGCGCGGCGTGCCCCAGCCCGTGGTGGTCGACGACAACCTCAGAAACGTGCCCGCCGAGGGGATCTACAACTGGGAGCCCGGGGCCTATTTCGGGGTCTACAATCCGGACACCTTCTGGTTCGCGAACGCCAAGTAAATTTTTCGAACTCCTGAGCGAAAGGTCGACGCGCGACGATGCTGACCTACCTGAGCCGCCGGTTGCTGACGATGATCCTGACGCTGCTCGCGGTCAGCGCGCTGGTGTTCATCATCATCCAGCTGCCTCCCGGCGACTACCTTTCCAGTTTCATCGCCGAGCTGCAAAGCCAGGGCGAGCTGGTGCCGCAGGAAAAAATCGATTTCCTACGGGAGCGTTACGGTCTCGACCGCCCCATGGTGGAACAGTATTTCCTCTGGCTGTTCGGGCTGATCCAAGGCGATCTCGGCTATTCGTTCGAATACAACATGCCGGTGACCGCGGTGGTCGGAGACCGGCTGTTTCTCACCCTGCTGCTGAATTTCACCACCATCATCTTCATCTATGTGGTTTCGTTTCCCATCGGCGTCTACTCCGCGACCCATCAGTACAGTTGGGGCGATCACGGGTTGACCTTCCTCGGTCTGCTTGGACTGGCAACGCCGAATTTCCTTCTGGCGCTGATCTTGATGTATCTCGCGAACGTCGTCTTCGGCACGTCCATCGGCACCTTGATGGATGCTCAGTACGTCAATGCGCCGTGGTCCTTCGGCAAGGCCATGTCCGTGCTCGAGCATATGTGGATTCCGGTGATCGTGATCGGCACCTCCGGCACCGCCGGCATGATCCGGCGGCTCCGCGCCAATCTTCTCGACGAATTGCAGAAGCAGTACGTGATCACCGGACGGGCGAAAGGCCTGCCGTCGCGCCGGCTGTTGTGGAAATATCCGCTGCGGATGGCGCTCAACCCGTTCATCGCCGATATCGGCAACCTGCTGCCGCAGGTAGTTTCGGGTTCGGTCATCGTTTCGGCGGTGATGTCGCTGCAAACCACCGGTCCGATGCTGCTCCGCTCCCTGCAAAGCCAGGATATGTACCTGGCCGGGTCGTTCCTCATGTTCCTGGCGGTGCTCACGGTCGCCGGCATGTTTCTGTCGGATATCCTGTTGGCCGTGCTGGATCCGCGGATCCGGTTGCACGGGGCGGCCATGCAATGAGCGAACGCCTGCCGCATTTCGTCTCCACGGCGCCGTTCGATACGTCGGAAGCGGAAAAGCTGACGCCGGAGCAGGAGCGCTACTACCTCGCGTCCCAGTGGATGATGATGTGGTGGCGGTTCAAGCGGCACAAGATCGCGGTGGTGGCGGGGGTGATCCTGCTGGCCTCGTACATGTCCATCATCGTCGTCGAGTTCCTCGCGCCCTACGGCCTGCAAACCCGGCACAACAAGTTCATCTACGCGCCGCCGCAGATGGTCCGCCTGTTCGACGAGGGCGCGTTCGTCGGACCGTTCGTCTACGGCTTGAGGTTCCAGCTCAATATGGAGACCCTGCAGCGTGAATACGTGACCGATCGCTCGGACGTGCAGCCGCTGCGGTTTTTCTGTCTTGGCGACCCCTATGAATTCTGGGGCCTGTTCCCCGGCAGCCTCCACCTCGTCTGTCCGGCGGAGGGCGGCACCCTGTTTCTGCTCGGCACCGACCGGCTCGGCCGCGACATGGCCTCGCGCCTGCTCTATGGCGGCCGCATTTCGCTCACCGTCGGTCTAGTCGGCATCACCATCAGCTTCCTGCTCGGCATCACCATCGGCGGCATCGCCGGCTACTTCGGCGGCTGGGTCGACAATGTCATTCAGCGGCTCATCGAGATCCTGCGCTCGCTGCCCGAACTGCCGTTATGGATGGCGCTTTCGGCGGCGCTGCCGGTCACCTGGAGCCCGATCCTGATCTATCTCGGCATCACCGTCATCCTCGGACTTGCTCGACTGGCCGGGTCTGGCGCGCGCCGTGCGCTCGAAGCTGTTGTCGCTGCGCGAGGAAGATTTCTGCGCCGCGGCGCGGCTGATGGGTGCCCGCCCGCGCCGGATCATCGGCCGCCACCTGCTGCCGAATTTCATGAGCCACCTGATCGCCTCGGCGACGCTCTCCATCCCGTCGATGATCCTCGGCGAAACCGCGCTCAGCTTTCTCGGCCTTGGGCTCAGGCCGCCGGTGACAAGCTGGGGCGTATTGCTGATCGAAGCGCAGAATATCGAGGCGGTGGCGCTCTATCCGTGGCTTCTCATGCCAATGTTTCCGGTGGTGGTCACGGTGCTCGCCTTCAATTTCCTAGGCGACGGCATGCGCGACGCCGCCGACCCCTACGAATAGACGGAACCCGCCGGCCCGGTTCGCGGGACAATTCATCACGGAGAAATGCCCATCACGGAGAAATGATTGCCGGCGACGCGAATCTGAACGTTGCGGGAGGGTGAAACGGGTATACTGTGAGCATGTGATGGGGGTTAAAGATGACGCGGACGCAACAAAGAGCGTTGTTCGTCGGTGGCGCGACGGCCGTGTTGGTGGCGCTGGCCCCGGTCGTCTTTCCGCCAGTCGTCGCCCGGGCCGAATCCCTGGAGGGCGACCGGGCTCTGAACCCGCAGGAGCACCTCAAGCTCAATCGCCCCGGCCGCCTGACCAAGAACGATGCCATGGTCATCTACGACACCATCGCCGAGCATATGGCGGAGCGGCTGGCCATTTCCGGCGAGCCGGTGGCGTCCGAGTACCGGTCCTGGCCACGATCCAACGACGCGCCCTACCTGTCGGCCACCCACGGCAGCCGATATGTCAACAACTACGCCAACTTGGCCGCCGTACGGGCCGGCTACAACAATCTCAGGCCGGGCATCGTGATGCCGCCGGGCGCGGTACTGGCCAAGGACAGCTTCACCTTCACCGATGACCGCGCGTTGTTCATCGGGGCGCTGTTCGTCATGGAGAAGCTGGCCGCCGGAAAAAGTCCGGACACCGCCGACTGGCGTTATCTGATGATCCTGCCGGACGGCAGCGTTTTCGCCGACAGCACCGGGGCATTCCCCGAGACCGCGGCGTTCTGCCATACCTGCCATATCCAAGCCGAAGAATTCGACTACCTGTTCTTCCTGCCCGAGGAATACCGGCGGTGGCAGCCGGACGACTGATACCCGTGCTTGCTGACAATACCAACGGCCGTTCAGCGGCGCGCGGGTCCGCCGGTTGTGGGGGCGGCGCGGCGGCGGTGGCGGGCGATGGTCACCGGGGTCCGTGACTTTGCCACATCGCGAATGAAGTTCGACCGGGCCACGTGATAGCTGGGGTCGAACCCGTAGAAGTTCATGCGCATGCGCGCCAGCTCGTCGTCGCGGTAGGCGACGAGCGGTTTTTCGGCCTCGTCGGCGGCGCGGCGCCGCGCCTTGTCATGGAGCAGTTGCGGCAGTGCCGGATCGCCGGCCAAGGCTTGCGCTTGATCCAGAACCAGTTCGCGGAACTCCGCCGCCGTGCCGACAAGGCTCTCGTCGATCAGACCGAGACGCCCGGCCTCGTCGACGCCCATGGGCAGCCGCGCCTCGGTGACGGCCCCGGCGTTGTCGGCACCGGCGCGTCGTGGCAGCAGGTAGGTCCAGTACTCCGAGCCATAGAGATTGCCCATGCTCTTGTAGTGCGGATTGAGAACGATGCCGTTCCGCGCCACTACGCGGTCGGCCGCCAGCGCCATGAACACGCCACCCGCGCCGGCGTTGCCCTGAAGAGCGGCGATGACGATATGGTCTTCGGTGGTGATTACGTCGCGGACGAAATCGTCGATGGCGTTGATGGTCCGCCATGACTTGTCGGCCGGACTGTCGGCGGCCTCGATGACGCCGAGATGCATTCCGTTGGACCAGAAATCCTGTCCGCCGAACAGCACGATCACCCGGGTGTCGCGGCGTCGCGCCTCGGCGTAAGCGGCGCGCAGCCGGTGGCACTGCCGCGCGCTCATGGCGCCATTGTAGAACGGAAAGTACAGCATCCCGACACCGCCCCGCTCCGCGTACCAGATCTCGCGCCAGGTGGCACCGTCGTGGGCGGGCAGCTCGGGGACGCCGTTCAGGCGATCGCCGAGAACCATGGCCGCCGGCAGTTTGAAGGTGGACAGGCGCGCGTCGCGCAGCCGCGCATGGCCGATCCAGACCGCGCCATCGACGGTCGCAACGCATACCGCGCCGTCGCGCCTTCCGATCACCGCGCCGGGCGGGCCGGTGGCACGGTCGTCGGCATGGGCGTCGTAAAGCCACAGCGGAACATCGAGCAGGGTATCGCGCACGCCCGGCCGACCGTCGCCGGAGCGGATCTTCCGAACGACGTCGGCGGTGCCATCCGCTTGCCAACGGATGGTCCGGTCCGCCTGTTTCATCGCCGGGCGGAGGCGTCCCCGCACATCGGGCGCGGCCGTGTCCAGCGGCTCCGGCCGGAAGGAAGCGTCGGAAACGCGCTGGAGGGCGCTCCGCACCGCCCGCTCGGCGGCTTCCGAAACCTCGCCTCGGTAGAGGCTGCTCTTGGCCGCGGCGCGCATCGGAAAGGTGCGCGTCTCCCAGACATCGCCAGCGTCCAATATGGCGCCGGCCTGCAGAACCGTTACGCCCCACTCCCGTTCGCCGTTGAGGATCGCCCAGTCCAGGGCGGAAGGGCCGCGGTCGCCCTTGATGCCGGGATGGACCACCAGACAGAGCACGGTCCGCCACACGCTTTCCGGAATGCGGCGTTTGAGAAACGGCGCGACGACTACGTCGGGACGGAACAACGCAACCGCCTCCTGGGTGACGCTGTCGTTGATGTCGAATTCGACGGACACCTCGTGGCCATCCGCGCGCAGCGCCACGAACAGGCGCTGGGTCAAGCTGTTGAAGGAATGGGTCAGCAGCAGAATACGCATGGAAGAGAGCATACGACGTTACCCGACGTCACCCAAAAGACCGTCACGGCCGCCGACCGGTGTTGATCGGCAGGCCGCGATCCTTCCACGCCGACATGTGGCCGTCCAGGTAGAGAACGCGGTCGTACCCCAGGGTCCCGAGCGCGAACTTAGCAAACCCGGCGCGCGGGCCATGGGCGCAATAAACCACCACCGGTTCGTGCGCGCCGGCCTCGATCTCGGAGCGCCGCGACCACAGGCTGTAGAACGGGATATGGACCGCGCCGGGCACATGGCCCTTGGCGTATTCGCCGCCGGTCCGCACGTCGATGATGACCGGCGCGGTTCCGTCCTGGATGGACGCGAGCAAGGGCTTTTGGGATATCCGCATCGCCTCATCTCCGGCGCACGCCGCCAACATAAGGCACACCACGACCGCAACGGCCGGGGATCGCCAACACGGCAACGCCCCCGGCAAGTCGGCGGGCGTGGCGGCAGGCGTGGCGGCGGATGTCAATGCGTGATCTTCGGCTCAAGCGATTTGGCCTGTTCCACCCATTTCTCGATCTGGGCGGCGCTCGCCACGCGGCGATTGAGTTTCTTCTTCGCGTTCACCTCCGCCATCTTGGCCGCCAGGTTTTCGGCCTTCCGCGTCTTCAGTTCCTTGACCGTATCCACGCCGGCCGCTTCCAGCATTTCGGCATTCTCGCCGCCGACGCCGGAAACGCGCATCAGGTCGGCCATGTTGGCCCACTTCAACAGCAGCTTCGCGGTGATGCCCGCCTTGTCGGCGACGGCCGCGCGGCCCTTGGCGCCGCCGCACTGCTCGAGTAGATCGTCGGTCGTCTGAATGCCGACCGCGGCCAGCTTCTTGGCGTACGCCGGACCGATGCCCTCGATTTCCGCGGTTCTGTAACCACCGGTAGCGGTTGCCGCCTTCGCCGACGTATTGGCGGCGGCCGCGGCCGGCTTCGCGGCGGACTTGGGCGCGGGTGCCGGCTTGGCGGGAGCCTTGGCGGCAGGGGTGGCGGATTTGGGCTTGGGCGCCGGCTTGGATTTTGCCCGCGGTGCCGGAGGCTTGGCTTTTGGACTTTCGGCTCGGTGGCGGCTTTCGGCTCGGCTTGGCGGCTTTCGGCTCGGCTGGCGGCTTTCGGCTCGGCGGAGGTTTCCGGTTTGGCGGAGGTTTCCGGTTTGGCGGCGGTGGACGGTTTCAATTTTTCATGGGCCGCATCGAAAGCCGCGCGAACCTCGCGCTCGGCGGCATGCCAATACTCCGCGGCCATTCCATGCTGACGGCCCGCCGATTCCCACATCATATAGGCAACCTCGCGAACCCGATCCTGCATGTCGTGCATTATTTTTTTGACGTCTTGGCTCATGGTTCCTCTCCGTTTTTCAACAGATGTCGTTCACTTGGACGAAAAGAACGCGCGGCCACCGTCCGAACGGTCGATCGAGCCAGCGCTCCCTGGTTTCGTTGGCAACACGCGTTATATCCGACATGATCCTATAAAGTGAAGTCATGTCGACAACACAATTGAAGTATTTGCATTCTGCGGTCGTGCATTGTCGGCTCCATCCCACGGCCGTTAGGACGCGCTACTGGAATTACCATCAGAACCGTCGTGACAAATTCCATGATGTATTTACCTCCGATTCAAACAGTTCGTGCGCTCGGGAACGAGAGCCAAGATCGCCGGCCGACCGCACGCCGAGGCTCTTGCGGTCGGCGGCAAATGCCGCCGCGATGGCGGCCTCGAGGCCCTAATACCAACCTGCGCTGATAGCGACCCATTGTGATCGTGATTTACGCTTCCTCGGCAGGAGGGGTCGCGCCGGCGATGCGGGCGCATCGTCAAGCGGCCTCCGACGCCCCGAGGATGCGTGAATCACGACCCGAAGGGCGGCCTTTCGAGGTTTTCGGACAGCGTCGCGCGGCGCTTGTGATGCCCCGCATCACGGCGCACCACGCTCCTTGCAGAAAACCTCGAAAGGCCGTCACAATCAGTCGCTATCGGCGCAGGTTGGTATAAATGGCATCACGAAATCGCGGCGATGACGTCGTGGCTGGTGACCACCCGGCAGTACTCGCCGTCGAGATTGGCAAGGGAGAGCGCATGGACATCCTCGGCGGACCGGAGCGTTCCCCGGTAATCTGTCTTGGCGAAGGTGAAGCAGCAATCCTCGATCAGACTCGTTTCGAACCCGAGGTTGCCGGCCATGCGCACGGTGGTTTCCACGGAATTATTGGTGATCAC
Source organism: uncultured Alphaproteobacteria bacterium (assembly GCA_963786305.1). Classification (GTDB taxonomy): domain Bacteria; phylum Pseudomonadota; class Alphaproteobacteria; order Rhodospirillales; family Defluviicoccaceae; genus CAKZLS01. Next base: position 269,331 of record CAWAYL010000014.1, on the reverse strand, counting down.
CCCCATGACGCAAAGATGGCGGATGCCGCGCGCGCGCAAGGCTGGCTCCAGGTCCGTGCCGATGAAGGCGCTGTTGGTGGATTTGCCGATCACCGGCTCGCCGGCCTGGGGCAGAACGGCGTCCTTGAAGGCATGGCCCGGCTGGCCCGGCAGGTACGCGGACGCGGGCGCGCGACTGTCATGACGCACATGGAACACCGGCGATCCGGCCGCCCGCCACGACGATAGCACCGAAGCCATGGCCCGTTCGGCGTCCGGGTTGTTTCTCGGACCCAACGCCGCCCAATAGGGCGCGTCGATGGCCTTCTGCACATCGATGATTAACAGCGCGCGGGTTTGCGATCGCGGCTTAAACATAACGGCCACAGTACACTTGGTTATCCCTGGCTTGAAATGATATCCGCTCCCGGGCACAGTCCAGATCCCGGGCCGACGGGCAAACCGCGCAAGGCCCCAGTGAAAGCTCAGTGAAAGGCGAGCCGACATGAAGCGCTCCGCCCCCGCCATGATTGCGGCCGTTTTTGCTCTTGGTGCCGGCGCGGTGTCATCGGCCGGCGCGGACGGCCCCGCCTTCGACTGCGCCGAGGCATCGGGGCAGATCGAAACCCTCGTCTGCGACGACCCGGGGCTCGCCGCCCTCGACCACAAACTGGCCGCCGTCTTCGGTGCCGCGCTCCGGGCCCTGAAAGGCGCGCCCGACGAGAACGAGGCGGTGAAATCCCTGAAGGCCCATCAGCGCGGCTGGATCAAGGGGCGCAACGACTGCTGGAAGGCGGATGATCAGCGACGCTGCGCCGACGACGCCTACACAACGCGCATCGCCGAGCTGCAGGCGCGCTACGCCTTGGTCCCAGGCGGCAATCGGACAGCGTACGTCTGTGACGGCACCCCCGCCGACGAGATCGTCGCCACCTTCTATCCCACCGAGCCATCGTCGGTCCGTCTCGAACGCGGCGACAGCCAGATCATCGCGGTACAGGCCCGCGCCGGCTCCGGCGTCCGGTATGTCGCCGACTTCGGCATCGTGTTCTGGGAGCACCACGGCGAAGCCCTTGTGGAATGGCCGGAGGGAACAACGTTCACCTGCCAGCCGCGTTGAAAACCCAAGCATCGACGGGACTCCCCGGCCGCGTCAATCGCTGATAAGCTGTTCTGCCATTGGCCGGCGGCGGTGTTCAAGTCCGGATCGGCGGGGATCGTGGGGAGTGCGGGATGAAACCCGACCAGTGCTTTATCGTCATGCCGTTCGGCGTCAAGCCGTTCCCGGATGGATCCGGGCGGAGCTTCGATTTCGACAAGGTCTACCGCGTGGTCATCCAGCGCGCCGTGCGCGAGGCCGGCATGACGCCGATCCGCGCCGACGAGCATGTGGGATCCGCCCTGATCCACTCCGACATGTTTCGCGACCTGCGCGACCGCGCCGTCGTTCTCGCCGATCTCTCGCTCGACAATCCCAACGTCTTCTATGAGCTTGGCATTCGCCACGTGATGAGCTCGAGCGGAACGGTGCTGATGTGCCGCAAGGGCTCGGTGCTGCCGTTCGATGTCAAGCTGTCGCGAACCATCTTCTACGATTTCGATGGCCAGAGCCTCGATTGGGAGGAGGTGGAGCGGGTGCTCGAGCCGCTTAAGCTCTCGCTGGAAGAGGCGCGCAAGGGGCTCCCCGACAGCCCGGTGCACGCGCTTCTGCCCGACTCGGTGCTGCGCCAGGGCGACCCCGCCGTGGCGGCGGCGATCCATTACGTTCAGAGCGAGGCCAGCATTATCGGCGCGCCGCTCGAGGAGTACCAGCGTCTGGTGGCCGAGCTTTGGGAAACGCGCGGCGCGGCGGAAGCCGACCTGTTCGGGGAGCATTGCGACAGTATTTTCGGATCCCGGGCGCTGGCCTACCTCTGCCTGAAGACCGATCCCATTTCGGAGACCGCCATCCGCGTGGCCAACCACCTCAACGACGTCGAGCAGTACCGGCTCGCCAACGAACTGTACGCTCGGCAATTGGAGGCCGGCATGCTGCCGCGGGACGGCCTGCTGTCGTATGCCGCGTCCTATTCCGAGGCCCATCCCGACATCACGGGCGCAGACCACGCCATCAAGATGGTCGAGGACGTCATGGCGAAGGTGGAGCAGCAGACACCGCCTGCGTCAGCGGAGGAAAATATCACGCTGATCTATGCCGAATGTCACCGGCGGCTGGCGGGGCTCCGCCAGTGGCGATGGGAGCTCAGCCGCGAGGCCCCCGATCTCGCGCGCGCCATCGCGGCCTCCGCCGACGCCATCCGCTTCATCGACGAAGCGCGCATGAAGGGCGAATTGAAACACCCGGGATACCTCGCCCAGTCCCGCCTCAAGAACATGGTGCTGCTGCGCATTCGCGACCACAACCTCGAGCGGCCCGACGTGGAGGGCAACCGTGACGCCATCCTCGCGCTGAAACCGCAGCCGGAGGACCACCCCGTTGGCCTCTCCTATCTCGGATGGTTCCAGTCGATCACGCTGGCCGACATGGGGGCGGGTGATGAATCCAACAACAAGGCGCTGAAAACCTTTGCTACCGACATGACGCTGAAGGAAGAGTACTGGGAAATCAGCCGCCGCCAGTATGTTCAGTTGCGCCGGTTTCTCGAATTCTACGCCCCGTATCTGCGCCACCCGTCGCTGGTTGGACGCATCTCGCAGGTCCTGCAGGCTGAAACCTGAGCGGTGCGGATCTAACATATGGTGCCCATATGTTAGATTCGGACCACTAGTGGTTTGGAGGCGGATCATGCTGCTTGAAGGAAGCTGTCACTGCCGGGCCGTGACATTCACCGTGCAATCGCCGCACCCCTACCCCTACAACCGGTGCTATTGCTCCATTTGCCGCAAGACCGCCGGCGCCGGTGGCTATGCCATCAACCTCGGCGGCACGGCGGCGACGCTCCGCGTGAAGGGTCGGAAAAATGTCCGCGTCTACCGCGCGCGACTGGACCCATCCGACACCGGCGAACTCAGCCCGCTGGAGCGGCATTTCTGCAAGCGGTGCGGCAGTATGTTATGGGCCTGGGACCCGCGATGGCCCGACCTGATCCACCCATTCGCGTCCGCCATCGACACCGAACTTCCCATTCCGCCCGAGCGCACGCACCTGATGCTGGGCTCCAAGGCCTCGTGGGTAACGCCGGAGATACGCTTCCGGCGACAAGACCTTCGACGAATACCCCGACGAGTCCATCGCCGAGTGGCACCAGCGGCACGCGATCCATCAGACCGCCACAACGAGCTTCACCCACGGATAGGCGATGGCCAGCGTGACGACGGACCCGGACAGGCCGACCTTGAAGACGCTCCAGAACGAGATATCGAACCCCTTGGCCCCCGCCGCGCGAGACAGCGGCCGAAGCACGGGGCGAGATGCTGAGCAATCACCATATTCCGCGGACTGCCGCGCTTCGACCTCAACGCCGGTACTTGACGAAGGGGGTCAGTCGGCCGACCCGGTCGTAGAGCTTGCGGGCCGTCGTGTTTGACGCCTGGGTGAACCAGTAGACCTGGTCGGCGCCGCGCGCGTCGGCGGCCGCGTAGACGCCGTTCACCAATGCGGCCCCGGCACCGAGCCCGCGGGCCGCCTCGGCGACGAACAGATCCTCCAAGTAGCATCGCGGATCCGCCGACCAGGTCACCGGATGGAACAGGTAGTGCACGAAGCCCAGCATGGCGCTATCCGGCGCGCCTTCGGGGGCGCTTCGGGATCGAGGGCGCAAAGGCCGTGCAGGTCGTGGTCCGGATCCATCAGGCGGCGCCAGGTGGTGTCGGTGACCGCCGCCGACAGGTCCTGGGCGTAGAACCGGAGATAGCCGGACCAGAGGCGGCCCCACCGGGCGCGGTCGTCGGCGTGCAAGGGTCGTGTCCGCATGGATCGTCGAACTCTCCTATCAAAGTGCACCTTTGCGGTTTTGGTTTTGCCGTTCAAGCGCTATGTAGTTAAGGAGGCTTTGGCACATCCACGGAGAAAATCCAATGAAACGCTCACGGTCGGTCGCGCTGGTGATGATGGGAAGCGGCGCCCTCGTGCTCAGCGCGTGCGAGGAGCCGCGGGTGGACGCCACCATCTTCGAAAGCATCGAGCAATGCGTCGACGCGCCCGGCGCCAGCCGCGCCGAATGCGAGGCGCAGTACAACATCGCCGCCGAGCAGCACGCGGCGGTGGCGCCGAAGTATACCGACCAGGCCGCCTGCGAGGCCGACTTCGGAACGGAGAACTGCGAAGTGGCGCCTTATCGGGCCGAGGGCGGCGGTTCCATCTTCATGCCGCTGATGATGGGCTACATGATGGGCAGCATGCTCGGCGGGCGCGGCGGCGCGTTCACCCAGCCGCTCTATCGCACCGCCGACGATTCGAAGAATTTCCGTACCGCCGACAACCGGAATGTCGGCGCCAGCACCGGCAAGACCACCGTCAACAAGACGGCGGCCGCGCGACCCAGCACCAAGGCCTACACCGTTTCGCGCGGCGGCTTCGGATCGGGCGCCCGGTCCTACGGATCGGCCAGCACCTAGGCAAGAGAACGAGATAGCCGGCCCATCCCATGCAACGCATTGACGTCGCCGAGCGCGAGGACTGGAAAGACACGGCGCGCGAGCACGGCTTCGATTTCCACTCCATCGACAACGATCCCTACTGGGACGAAAGCGCGTACTACCGCTTTACGCTTCGCCAGATCGAGGACGATCTGGAAGACCCGCTGGAGGAACTGGAGCAGATGTGCTTCGCGGTGGTCGAACGGGCCGTCGGCGACGAGGAGATCCTCCGCCGTCTCGCCATCCCGCCGGCGTTCTGGGAGTACGTGACCGACACCTGGACCGGCCGGCACCGCAATCTCTACGGCCGGATGGATTTCTCCTACGACGGCACGGGCCCGGCCAAGCTGCTCGAGTACAACGCCGACACGCCGACGACGCTCTACGAAACCTCGATCTTCCAGTGGACATGGCTGGAACAGGCGATGGAGCGCGGCCTGATCCCCAAGGGGTGCGACCAGTTCAACTCGCTGCACGAGCGCCTGGTGGCCGCCCTCCAGAACTTCGGCATCGAGGGTCCCCTGCACGTTGCGTGCGCCCGCGATACGGAAGAAGACAAGGGCACGGTGGACTACGTCGAGGACTGCGCCCGCCAGGCCGGACTTGCAGACCCATTTCGTCTACATGGAGGACATGGGCATCGACGCCGAGGGCCGGTTCACCGACGTGGAGGACCGGTTCATCCACACCCTGTTCAAGCTCTATCCGTGGGAGTGGATCATGGCCGAGGCATTCGGCCTGCAGGTGCTCGCCAGCGGCACCCGGTTCATCGAGCCGGCGTGGAAGTCCATCCTCTCCAACAAGGGCCTGCTGGCGCTGCTGTGGGAGATGTTCGAGGGCCACCCCAATCTCCTGCCGGCCTATTTCGCCGACGACCCGCGCGCCTCGGCGCTCGGCGGCACCTATGTTCAAAAGCCGCTGCTGTCGCGCGAAGGCCGAAACATCGACATCGTCGAGAACGGCGAAATCCGCACATCGAACGACGGCCCCTATGGCGACGAAGGGTTCATCGTCCAGGCGTTCCATCCGTTGCCCGCGTTCGACGGCAACCATCCCATGCTCGGCTGCTGGTTGGTGGCGAGCCAGGCCGCCGGCATGTGCGTCCGCGAGGACCGCGCCCTCGTCACCTCCGACGATGCCCGGTTCATCCCCCACGTGATCCTCGACTGAAAAGCCGAAGCTCCGCAGCAACCAACGAGCAGAGTCCGTAATTATATTGCGGCAATGTTGCAAAATCGTTATGAAATCGTTATAATCGGCCCCGCATAGGAATCTTGTGTCGGGACACATTCGCCATGCGTCTGAGCGACGAACAGCGCATCGCGGCCTCGCGCGAAGCCGTATGGGCCGCACTGAACGACGCCCGAGGTTCTGCGTCGGAGTATTCCCGGCTGCGAAACCCTCGAACGGATCGACGCCGGCGAGCTTGTCGCGGCCGTAACCGCCGTCGTCGGACCCGTGAGGGCCAGGTTCCAGGGCAAGGTCCGGCTCACCGAAATCGATGCCCCGAACGGCTGGCGGATCACCGGTGAAAGCCACGGCGGACCGGCCGGGTTCGCCAACGGCGCCGCCACGGTATCGCTTGTTCCGGACGGCGACGGTACCGTCATCAGATACGACGTCGACGCCACCGTTGGCGGCAAGCTGGCGCAGATCGGATCGCGTCTGGTGGACACGACGGCGCGCAAGATGGCGCGACGATTTCTTCCGCAGAGTTCGGCGCGATCGTCTCCATGCGACCGCCACCGGACCTGGACCCGGCGATTGCGGCGCGGGCCGCCGCCCAGCAGAGCCTCTCGCCCGCGATCTGGGTTCCGACGCTCGTCGTCATGGTCGCTTTTTCGCCCTGCTGTTCGCGTAGTTGCCGTAGATCCGGGACCTATCTGGAAAAGCGGTTTGACCGGCCGGCCGACCGCCGTATTCTGGTGGGCGTCATCGGTTGACATCCGATTTTGGAGACCCCGCGCCATGGTAACCGTATCGATGACGGTGAACGGTCGATGCGTCGCGGACGACGTGGAGCCGAGAACCCTGCTCGTGCAGTTCCTGCGCGAACAGTTGCGGCTGACCGGCACGCACGTCGGATGCGACACCAGCCAATGCGGCGCCTGCGTGGTCCTGGTCGACGGCAGGAGCGTCAAATCCTGCACCATGCTCGCGGTCCAGGCCGATGGCCGCGCGGTGACCACCATCGAGGGGCTCGCATCGGACGGGCAGCTGCACCCGATGCAGCAGGCGTTCCGCGATCACCACGGGCTGCAGTGCGGTTTCTGCACGCCCGGCATCGTCATGAGCGCCATCGATCTCGCGACCCGCAACCCCGAGCCGAGCGACGCCGACATCCGCATGTGGCTGGAGGGCCATCTCTGCCGCTGCACCGGCTACCAGACCATCGTCGAGGCGGTGAAGGCCGGCACCCGCGCGATGAGATCCGAACGTATGCACGGCTTCACCTACCGGCGCCCGACCACCGTCGCCGAGGCCGTCGCCGACGCTGCGCCGATCGGCGGACGGCCGGTTCCTCGCCGGCGGCATGACCCTGATCCCCATCCTCAAGCAGCGCCTCGCCATGCCGTCCGACCTCATCGACGTCGGCGCCATTCGCCGAGCTCGCCACCATCGCTCGCGACGGCGCGTCCCTGGTCGTCGGCGCGATCGCCACCCACGACACGTCGCCGGCCACGCCGATGTGCGCGGGTCGATCCCGGCACTGGCCGACCTCGCCGGCGGAATCGGCGATCCGCAGGTGCGCAACCGCGGCACCATCGGCGGCTCCGTCGCCAACAACGACCCGTCCGCCGACTACCCGGCCGCCGTCCTGGCGCTGGCGGCCACGATCCACACCGACCGCCGCCGGATCGCCGCCGACGATTTCTTCACCGGCATCTTCGAAACGGCGCTCGCCGACGATGAACTGATCACCCGCATCAGCTTTCCGATCCCCGAGGCATGTCGGTATGTCAAGTTCACGACGACCGCCTCGCACTACCCCATCGTCGGCGTCATGGTGGCAGATTGTCCGGGCGGCCGGCGTGCGCGTCGCCGTCACCGGCGCCGGTCCTTGCGTGTTCCGCGCCCCCGAGATGGAAGCGGCGCTGACGGCCGTTTTCGCCGGCGAACGCGCTCGATGGCGTGGCGGTTCCCGCCGACGGCCTGAACGCCGACATGCACGCTTCCGCCGAATACCGCGCCCACCTGATCACGGTGATGGCCAAGCGGGCGGTGGCTCGAGCGTCGTGAAGGCTTGACCGGCTGACAAGTTCGATGAAACCTACGTCGACCAGCAGGTGCTGGCGCACAAGGAAACCGTCGATCTGCTTTCGGGTCATGCGTCGAGCGGACCGAACCCGCAGTTGCGATCGCTCGCGCTTGGCGGCGCACCGGTGGTCAAGCGCCATCTGGCTCGAGTAGAAACGTTGAAGAAACATCTATCATAGCCGTAGGGTGTGGCATCGCATGGCCTGTTCGGAGTAGGTCGGCCGATGCGTTCGCGACGAGGGGACGAGGCGGTCATCCAGCAGGAACGAGCTGCCGCCGGGCATCGGTGATCGACACGCCCAGGGCACTGGTATGCCACCCGACCCCACGAAGAGAACAATATCGCTCACAGCACCCTGACCGCCGCCGCATTCCGAGCGAGCCCTTCGGCTATCGCGCCGGCGTCAGGACGACCTTGGTCCACTCGTCTTGATTGTCCTTGAAGTTCTTGTAGCCCATGGGGGCCTCCTCGAGGGACAGGCGATGACTGATCAGAAAGGTCGCATCGATCTCGCCGCTTTCGATGCGCCGCAGCAAATCCTTGGTATACCGCTGCACGTGGGTCTGGCCGGTGCGGAGCTGCAGTCCCTTCTCCATCAGCGCGCCGAGCGGAAATTTATCGACCAGTCCGCCGTAGACGCCCGGCATCGAGATCCGGCCCCCTTTGCGGCAGGCGAGGATCGCCTGCCGAAGCGCGTGGGCGCGATCGGCGCCGATGCCGACCTTCTGCTTGACCGTGTCGAGAACGTTGTCGACGGCAAATCCGTGTGACTCCATGCCAACGGCGTCGATCACCGCGTCCGGGCCGATGCCGCCGGTCATCTCGGTCAACGCCTCGCGCACATGCGTCTGACGGAAGTCGATGACTTCCGCGCCGAGCTTCCGCGCCAGCGCCAGACGGTTTGGATAGTGATCGATCCCGATGACCTGATGGGCGCCCATCAGCAAGGCGCTCTGGATGGCGAAAAGACCGACCGGTCCGCACCCCCAGACGGCCACAGTGTCCCCTTCTTCAATGTCGGCGTTCTCCGCCGCCATCCACCCGGTGGGGAGAATGTCCGAGAGAAACAACACCTGCTCGTCGTCGAGCCCGTCCGGAATCACCACGGGGCCCACGTCCGAGAACGGCACGCGGACGTACTCCGACTGACCGCCGGCGTAGCCGCCGGTCATGTGCGAGTAGCCGAACAGACCGCTCATGGAACGCCCGTACATGGTTTCGGAGATGTCCTGCTTGGCGACCGGATTGGAATTGTCGCAGGCGGAAAATTGATGCTTGCCGCAAAAAAAGCAACTGCCGCAGGCGATCACGAATGGCACGACCACGCGTTGCCCGATCTCCAATGTGCTATTCCGTCCGGTCTCGACCACTTCACCCATGAACTCGTGGCCGAGGATGTCGCCTTTCAACACACCGGGCATCACCCCGTCGTAGAGGTGCAGGTCGGAACCGCAGATGGCGGTGGACGTGACCTTGATGATGGCGTCGCGCGGATTGACGATCTCGGGGTCGGGAACGGTGTCGACGCGGACATCGTGGGTGCCGTGGTAGGTGACTGCGCGCATTTCGGATCTCCTTCAGGCGGCGTGACGGCGATTGTCGGACGTCGCCACTTCCCCGGTTTCCATCAACATCTTGAAACGCTTCAGCTCGCGGCGGGTCTGGATGCCAGGCTCGCGCTGGAACAGCTTGGCGACCAGGCGGCCGAGATCTCCCGCCGGCGGTACATAGGCGATGATGGCCTCGACGATGGCGCCCCGTCCCGCCGGCGCGTCCTGGAAGCTGACGCGTCCCTGGCATTCGATGGCCGCGTTCTCCGTCGAACGCCAGGCGATGACCTCGTTCTCCCGCTCCTCGATCACCTCCGTCTCGATGTCGACGGACCGGCCGGCCGGCGCCGAAACGGTCCACACCGCGCGGTTCGGCGCGACCGACCGGATCGCCTCGACATTTTCCATGAACTGGGCGAGGTTCTCGAAATGCCGCCAGAAGGCGTAGAGTTCGGCGCGCGGTTTGTTGATGGTGACGGCGCGGCCGACCACGGCATGGTCGCCGAACCTCCCTTGCCGGGCGGTGCGGCCGGGCGCGCTGTCCGGCGGCGCGCCAGGGCGTCCGCGGCTGCCCGCGGCGAGAGCAATCGCCCCGCCGACGGCGACCGTCAGCGCGGCAGCGGCAAGGAGTTGCCACGTGCGGTTACGGGAATTCTGCATGCTGATTTCCTCCACCAGGCAAGTCACGCGCGAACGTCACGCCCTCGCGCGATGCTTTCGCGGTCGATAACCCCCGGCGGATCGAAAATGTTCCGCGACAACCCGATTCCAAGCCACTCTTTTGCAGTGGTGATGACGCCACTCGATATCCCGCTTGTTGGAGGATCATCGCGGAGGAGGGCGCGTCTTCACGAATGGATTGCTACTTTGCGTGGGGTTGTTCTTGCAAAAAGCAATGAACCCTCCCCACCACTCAAGGTCGGCGCGGGCGAAGTCGCCGGCGACAGGGCATCGTTCCCGCCATCCCGCTCTGAACGAGAGCCTTGCTGGGCGGCGGCGGCGCGTGACCGAAATCATGCTCGCCGCCTGAAAGCGTCACCCGCTCATGCCAACCAGCGCCTTGCGGACGGCCTGCATCGCCAGCAGCACGCAGCCATGGCGACTGCGATGCGGGCCGACGGGCCGGAACATGGCGAGGGCGGCCCACCGGCCCGCTGGTTCCGCGCCCGTTTCCAGCAGACCGCGGAGCGCCGCTTCCGCGTCGTCGACCGCGCTCCGCGTCGCGCCGGGCAGAACCTCGCCGCTCACCGAGGTCGATGCCTGGCACAGAGCGCAGCCGCGAACGCGGTAGCCGACGGCGGCGATCCGCTCGCCATCCATGCGCAGATCGAGGGTGATGCGATCGCCACAGAGCGGGTTGTCGACGGTGACGGTGGCGTCCGCGTTGGCCAGCCGGTGATCGCCATTCGCGGCCCGCGCCCGGTCCATGATCGCCGCGTGATAGAGGTCGTCGCTCATGTGAGCGTCTCGACCGCGTCTTCGAGGCCGGCGAGGAAGGCGTTGATGTCGTCGAAATCGGTGTAGAGCGCGATAGACGCGCGGGTGACGCCGGCGAGATCGAAGCGATCCATCAGCGGCTGGGCGCAGAGGTGACCGCCCGCGCGCGGCGACACCGTGGCGGTCGAGGATCTGGCAGATGTCATGGGGATGGGCGCCAGCGACGTCGAACGAAACCACGCCGATCCGCGACCGCAGGGCGGTGGGACCGACGATGCGGACGGCGTCGATGCGGCTGAGACCGTCGAGCAGGCGTTGCTTCAGGCGCGTCTCGTGGATCGCGATCACGGTCCAGTCCAGGCTCATCAGCCATTCGCACGCGGCGGCGAGGCCGATCGCCTGGGTCACCGGCGGCGTGCCGGCCTCGAACCGCCAGGGCGGATCGGCATAGGTGGCGCGCTCCATGGTGACCCGCTCGATCATCTCGCCGCCGCCGAGAAACGGCGGCAGGCCCGCCAGAACCTCCGGACGGCCCCAGAGCACGCCGATACCGGTGGGGCCGAACATCTTGTGGCCGGAAGTCACGTAGAAGTCGGCGCCGAGCGCCGAGACGTCGACGGGACCATGGGTTGCCGCCTGACAGCCATCAAGCAGGACCTTGGCGCCGACCGCGTGGGCGGCGCCGACGACGGGGCCGACGAAGCTGATAGCGCCGGTGACATTGGACGCATGGGTCAGCGACACCAGCTTGCATTTCCCGGTGATAAGGCTGCCGAGCGGCGCCAGATCGAGCCGTCCCTCGTCAGTGACCGGAAACCATTTGACGACGACGCCGCGCCGGTCGCGGAGCATCTGCCAGGGCACGATGTTGCTATGGTGCTCTAACTCGGAGATGACGATCTCGTCGCCCGGCGCCAGCGTCTCGCCGAAGGCGGTGGCAACGAGATTGAGTGCCGCCGTGCCGCCCGAGGTAAACACGACACCCATGGGGTCGGCATTGAGGTAGCGCCCGACGGACCGCCGGGCGTTCTCGTAGGCTTCCGTGGCTTGTTCGGCGAGACCATAGACGCCGCGCCGCACGTTGGCCCGGGCGGTGGTCTCGTGGCGCGTGACGGCGTCGATGACGGCTTTCGGAACCTGCGCGGTGGCGGCGCTGTCGAGATAATGGAGCGGTTTATCGCCGGATCGTCGAGCAAGAAGGGGAAACTCGCGCCGAACCGCGGCAACGTCGAACGTCATTCCCGCTCCTTTGCGCCCTGGCGCCGCACCTGGGTGATTTGGGCGATGATCGATATGGCGATCTCGGCGGGCGACAGGGCACCGATGGCAAGGCCGACCGGGCCGTGCACACGATCGAGTTCCGCGTCGGCGACCCCGGCCCGCGCCAGACGCAGCCGCCGGGCCGCATGGGTTTTGCGGCTGCCCAACGCGCCGATGTAGAACGCCGGAGACCGCACTGCCGCCGTCAGCGCCGGATCGTCGATCTTGGGATCGTGGGCGAGGCTGACCACGGCGGTGCGGTGATCGAGACCAATGGTTTCCAAGGCCTCGTCCGGCCATTCGCCGACGACCCGGAGACCATCGAATCGCCTCCGCGAGGTAAAGGCCCGACGGGGATCGACGATGATGACACGGTAGCCCGCCAGCGCCGCCATCCGGCTCAGCGGCTCGGCGACATGAACGGCGCCGACGACGATCAGCCGCATGGGCGGATTGAAAACATGGACGAAAACACGGCCCGCCGCCGTGTCCATGGTTGCGGTTGCGATCGCCGGCGATGGCTTCGCGGACGGCCGTCAAGCGTGTCCGCCGATCCCAGACGCAAATCGCCGATGCGGAACGCATCCGTCCGACGCCGACCACCGTCTGCTCGCCGGTAGCAAGCAGCGTTACCAGCGCCACGGGCTCGCCGCGCGCCTCGGCCGACAGCAGACGGTCGAGAACGGCGCCCTTCATTCGATCCGCTCGACGAAGACCTGAACCTCGCCGCCGCAGGTCAGACCCACGTCCCACGCCTGTTCGTTGGTCACGCCGAAGGCCAGCAGACGCGGCTCGCCGCTGGTGATGACCTCGAGCGCGTCATGGATGACGGCGCCCTCGATGCACCCGCCCGAAACCGAGCCGACGAACGCTCCCGCCTCGTCGACCACGAGATGGCTTCCGACGGGGCGCGGCGACGATCCCCACGTGGATACCACGGTGGCGAGCGCAACGCCCTTGCCGGCGCGCCGCCAGCGCGCGGCCGTCGCGAGGGGACTGTCATTATCGGTCATGGCATCGGCCCGTGCCGTTGTCGTGGATCCGGAACGGCTCAACGATACATCGCATCGGCCGGCGCGGGCAAATACCTCTCGAGAAGCAGGAGTCTAACCGGGTTCGATCGGCCGGTCCGGAGCGATCTCTCGTACCGACTAGGCTGCCCGGATGGCCTTCGCGCGCTGTTGCTCGCCACTCGCCTGGCGGTTGCCCCAGACAAGGTCGTGATGCACCTTGCAAAACGACGAGCCCTGCCGGACGTTCAGTCCGCAAATGGAAAAGACACCATATCCCTGACGACCCAAGATCCAGCGGCAATGATGATGTTGCGCCTCGCTCAAATATACTTTTTCACGTGCACCTGTAGAGCCAATATTTTTCGGCATGAATAATCTTACCGTTTGTTGTTGAGGTTCTTCCCGCCCCCCCCCCGCGATTGGGGAAAGCGAAACACCCAATACAAGACCGAAACGATACGCAGATGCAAATGCCAATCCCGGCCACCTGCCCTGTGCTGGCGGCATGGCATGCGTGTCGCCACCGCTCCAGCAGCGCGGATTGCCACGAGAGAAAATCCGAAACTGATTGATTTGACTAGGTTATAGCGACCCGGAACGCGTCCGACGGATGGGGCGATGAGACGAAGTGCGCCGCCTTCCAAGGGGTGGAACCGGGCGAAGCCAGCGGCGTCGAGGCTGGCGTCGACGCTCGGCTCGGGCGCATCGCTCGTGGCGCCCGTGGAACCGATTTGGCGTAAGGTGAGCGAAGGGAGCGGACGAATTGCGTCGACGATCCACGCGTCGGTGCCGTCGGTGGTGTAGCGGCCGCCAAGCTCGATGTTGTAAAGGCTGTCGATCGGCATCCCTCGGACCTCCCATGGGGCGAGGGCTGGCGTCATCCACCGATCGCCTGATGCGCGACATCGATCGAGAGCCATCGCCCGTGCAAGAGATGTGATCGTGCTCACACCGCGGCCATCGATTGCCGCTCCCGATGGCATCCCGTCCCCAGCATAGACGCCGGAAGGACAGCGGCGGCGCGAGGCCCCGCCTACTCCGAGGGCGTGCCCACGGTCTGGTGCCACCACGGGGCGTGGCAGCCGTCGGCGCCGTAGAGCCAGGGTCCGTAGACCTCGCTGGCCTCGAAGATCAACTCGGCCACACGACTGCGCGCCTCGTCCTCGGGAAGCTCCGGCCGGCAGCGCTTGAACGCCACCAGCGCCGCCTCCCAGGCCGGTTGATCGGGCTCGCCCAGCGCGCGCCGGGCGCGGTAGGCCGTTGCCACTTCCTCCATGATACCATCCGTCGCCATATCCGAGCCTCCATGCCTGTCGTGTTGCCGGTGGACGCCAACCTAGCCGCGGTGTGGTTAACGACCGGTAACGCCGCATTCAGATTTGCCATTGATTACGCGGTCGATGCGCTTATTGTTCTTGATGCGTTCACTACCGTCGTTCGCCGGGAAGTCAAGGTGTGGTATCATCGTGAACTAACGGTTCGGCTCTGACATATGGTACGGGTTCGATATGCGTTTCCCAGCCATTGGTGGCGGGCATGACTTTGTTTGAAAAAATTGCCGAGCGGCGGATCCGCGAGGCCATGGAGCGGGGCGACTTCGACAACCTGCCCGGCGCCGGAAAGCCCCTCGATCTGGACACCAATCCGTTCGTACCGATGGAACTTCGCATGGCCTACAAGGTGCTGAAAAATGCCGGCGTCGTGCCCCAGGAAGTGGAGACCCACAACGAAATCCGCACCCTGGAAGCCATGCTGGCGGACATTGAGGACGAGGCCGAGCGCCTGCGCGCCACCACCCGGCTTTCGCTGCTCCGTCTCAAGCTGGACATGAGCCGTCCCGGCGGCCGGAGCCTCGCCATGGGCGGACAGCATCACGATCGGGTGGTGGAACGCCTCACACGCAAACGACCGCGCTGATCGCCGCGTCCCGGGAGAGCAGCCATGGCCGGAAAGGCCGTCCGCATAACCGAAGAAATCAGCCAGGTGGGGGGACCCGGGATGACGGCCGCCGAGGACGCGGCCATCTATCTCGTCAACTTCGATGGTCACGCGGCGCTCATCGACGCCGGCTGCGGCGGCGGCATGAGAAGACTGTGGGCGAATATCGCCGCCGCCGGCGTGCGTCCGGCGCAGATCGAGTTCCTGCTCGCCACCCACTGCCACTTCGATCACGCGGGCGGCCTCAGGGATCTGCGCGACCGGCTCGGCTGCCCGGTGGTGATGCACGAAAGCGACGCCCGATACCTGGAGCACGGCGACGACAAGGTCACCGCCGCGGGATGGTACGACGCCCGCATCCAGGCCTGCGTCGGTCGACCGGCATCTGTCCGGCGACAGGGACGAGATCAGGCTCGGGGACAGAGCGCTGACGGCGGTGCATATTCCGGGACATTCGCCGGGCTCGGTGGCGTACGTGACGCAATCCCAGGGCCGCACCGTCGTCTTCGCCCAGGACGTCCACGGCCCGCTCCATTCCGACCTGCTGTCGAACGCGGAGGACTACCGGGCATCGCTCCAGAAACTGCTCGACCTGGACGCCGACATCCTGTGCGAGGGCCATTACGGAGTTTTCACCAACAAGGCGGAGGCCGCCCGGTTCATCCGCTCATTCATGGTGTAGTCGATGCTCGAACAGATCACATTCCTGGACGTGGCGGCGCTGCTGGCGTTCCTCGCCATCTGGACGGGATACAACTTGCTGATCGACGGCCGGCTGCGCCGCCCCGACAGCATCAACACCCGGATGATCGACATCCGAGAGACGTGGATGGTCCGGTTGCTGGGCCGGGAAAACCGCATCGGCGACGCGACGCTGATCGGGCACTCCATCCGCAGCGCAACGTTCTTCGCCTCGACGACGCTGCTGTTGCTTGCCGGCCTGGCGGGCGTGCTCGGCTCGGCCGACCGGATCCATGCCACCACCGACAACCTGTCGGTGCTGTTTCGCGGCGATACCCTGGCGCTGTTCGAGCTCAAGGTCTTCGCCCTGGCGGCGATCTTCATGTACGCGTTCTTCAAATTCACCTGGGCCATACGCCAATTCAACTATTTCACGGCGATCATCGGCAGCGCCCCGGAGGCCGGCGCGGGGCCAGTGGATCTGGACCTCGCCCGCCGCATGGCGCTGATGCTCAGCCTCGCCTTCTGGCAGTTCAACGCCGGCATCCGCGCCTATTATTTCGCGCTCGCGACCCTCGGCTGGTTCATCCACCCGCTTTTGTTCATGGCGGCGACCGTGATGATCGTCCTGGTGCTGGTCCGCCGCCAGCTCTTTTCGGCCACCGCCCACGATATCGCGGAGCATGCGGACAACCTCCGATGACGCGGGATCGTCCCGAGGCGGCCTTGACGGCGGCGGTTGCGTTGGTCAGAAGTCCACCTGAGCGCGCAGGCCGAAACCGTTGATGACGTTGCTGCTGCCGACCACCTAGTCACCGCCCATGCCGCGGGCGTTGTAGACGTAGGTGTAAGCAGCGGTTGCAGTCGTGGAAGAAAGGCGGATCACGATCACGAGCCTCACCATCATCATCGTCGTTGTCGAGATACCGGTATGCAGAAGATCGGGCAATGCCAGGACATCCGCAAACGCTCTTGTTCCACGTAGCGCCGCCGCATCGCCTTCGGTCACGCTCGCCGTGTTTTCGCCAGCGTTTTGACCGAATAGTGCTGCGGGCGCGCCGGATCTACGCGAACAGATCTACCCGGCCGTTGGAAAGCACCACGATGTCGCGTTCCGCCGCCAGGGTCCGGAACGCGACCGTGTCGCCCTCGCGCCACATCTCGGTGCGCAGCGTTTCGCCCGGAAACACCGGCGCGGTGAAGCGGACCTGGATGCTTTTGACGCGCTCTGGATCGTGATCGCCCATGACCGCCAGCACCGCGAAGGCCGCGTGGCCGAGGGTGCACCGGCCATGCAGGATCGGCCGGTCGAAGCCAGCCGCCGCCGCCACCGCGGGATCGGCGTGCAGTGGGTTGTGATCGCCATTCAACCGGTAGAACAGGGCCTGTTGCGGCCACGTGCCAACCGCCAGATCCGCATCCGGCGCCCGGCCCGGCACCGGGTGCGGCTTCGGCAGGGCGCCGCCGGGCCCGCCGCAGCCGCCGTCGCCGCGGCACAGAAAGTCGGTCGTCTCGATGGCCAACCGGTCACCGCTGTAGGCATCGAAAATTTCGCGGACGGTGCGGATCAGAGCGCCCCGGCCTTTGCCCCGGTCGACGATATCGGAGACGACCGTGCGCGCCGTCAGCCGTCCGAGGGCCGGCAGGGGCCGATGGATCTCCAGCCGCTCTCCGACATGCAGGACCGCCTGCCAATCGATGCCCGTCTCCGTATCCCGAGGCCAGAAGCCGGGCGATGCCAGGGTCAGCGCCATGGTCGGGAACGCCTGGAGGTCGTCCTCGTAGGTGAAACGCAGTTGACGGGCGTCCGTGGGGTCCCGTCCGATACCGATGGAGAGCGCATAGCGGATGGTGTCCCAGGCGTCGAACTCCTGAGTGACGTTGTCGAACCGCCAGTCCATCAGACGGTCGTAATCGAATGGCATGACCGTTGTATTCCTTCCCCTGTCGTGGTGTCGCTTTTCCGGCAGTGTATGGGATCGAAAGCCCCGCATAAAGCGGCGGCGCACACTATCGTTGCGATTTGGGAACTGTTTTCCCGATGGCGAATTATTCCGGGTGTACCCCGGGACAGGAGCATTCCGATGCCGGCAAAATCAAAGGCCCAGCAGAAAGCGGCGGGCGCCGCGCTTGCGGCCAAACGAGGGGAGACGAAGAAATCGTCGCTGAAAGGCGCGTCCAAGGAAATGCATGACTCCATGAGCAAAAGCGAGCTGAAGGACCTCGCCGCGACCAGCCGCAAGAACTTGCCGAAAAAGAAGGATGGATCGAAAAAGAAAAAATAACCTCCGCGCTATCCGACCGCCGCCATGTGGCCGCTGGTTATCGTTTGTCTGACGTCGTGGTACCCCCGCCACGGATCGTGCCCGCGACGAGATAGAAGCGAGTCGATGGTGTCCAGCGTATACGGCCGGGCGGTGTCGATCCCGGGCAGGTCCGTCCAAGCGACGGGGGTGGCGACCGGGGCGCCTGGATGGGCACGCAGCGAATAAGGCGCGATCGCCGTGGCGCCACGCTGATTGCGCATCCAGTCGATGAAGATCCTGTTCTTGCGGCTGGCCTTGGCCACCGTCGCGATATAGAGTTCCGGCGCGGCGGACGCGATCTTGATCGCCAGTCCCCGGGAGAATGCCTTGATGTCCGGCCAGGGGCGGCGGCGTTGGATCGGCACGACCACGTGCACCCCCTTGCCACCGGACAATAGGGCAAAGCTGCGCAGGTCCACCGCCTCTAAAATATCTTTAATTTCCAGCGCGGCGTCGCGGACGACGGAGAAGTCGAGCTCTTCGGCCGGGTCGAGGTCGAAGACGATCCGCTCCGGTTTCTCGATGAGATCGGCGCGAGAGCCCCAAACGTGCATTTCTAGGGCGCCGATCTGGGCGGCCGAAATCAGCCCCTCGACGTCGTCGATGACGAGATACGTCGACGTCTTGCCGGTTTTTCCCACGATCTCGGTCGTGGCAAAATGCTCCGGCATCGACGCGGTATTGTGTTTCTGGAAAAAGCACTTCCCTGCCCGCCCCGACGGGCAGCGGACCAGGCTCACCGGCCGGCCCTTGAGAAATGGCAGAACACGTTCCGCGTGCTTCGCGTAATAGCTGGCGATCGCCAGCTTGGTCGCGCCTTGCGAAGGGTACATGATCCGGTCCGGATGGGTCAGCCGGACACCATGAAGATCGCGCCGTGTCACGCTCGGGAGCAGAGGCGACGGCCGTGACCTCTTCGGCGGCCTTGTCCTCGCGAAGACCGAGAAAACTCGGATGGCGCAAACGGCCATCGGCGGTCTGTTCGGTGTATGCGATCTCGGCGACGAGCTTTGGGGTCAGCCAGACGGCCGATCGGCGGGCCTCGGCCGGCGTATCCGCATAGGGGCTGGTCTCGCACGTCAAATTCCTGGTTTTGTCGGCGATCAGACGGAAGGCCGCGTCGTCGAATCCGGTGCCGACCCGGCCCCGGTAGACGAGGGCGCCGCCGACATACTCGCCGAGCAGCAGCGACGCGAACGGCCGGCCCCGCTTGTCGGATTTTCGGTACCCGGCGATGACGAACTCGCGGCGGCCGACGCACTTGGATTTCACCCATGCGGATCCGCGGCCGGAGCGATAGACCGCGTCCGCCCGCTTCGAGACGATACCCTCGAGGTTCATCGAGCAGATCCTTGCGATGAGCCGGTTGCCCGATCCTCTGACATGGTCGCTGAACGAAAGGACGCCGATGCTCGGGTCCAGTATCCGCCGCAGTCGTTTCTTCCGGTCAATCAGTGCGTGGCACCGGAGATCCAAGCCATTGAGAAACAGCAAATCGAACGCGAAATACAGAAGATCGAGTTCATCCGTTTCCCGCGCTTTGTGCAGAAGTCCGAAGTCGGGGCGGCCGTGACGGTCGAGCGCGACGAGTTCGCCGTCGACGACGGCGCTGTCCACGTCGAGCATGGCCAGTGCGTCGGCGATGACGGGGTAGCGGTCCGTCCAGTCGTGGGCATTGCGCGTCATCAACCGCGTCTTTCCTTGATGGATGAGCGCCTGGATGCGGTATCCGTCGAGCTTGACCTCGTGCAGCCAGTCCTCGCCGCCGGGCGGCTCGTCACGGAGCTCGGCCAGTTGCGGCGGGACGAAGGTCGGTTTCGCGGACCTCGCGGCACGCGGTCGCGGCGCTGGCCGGCGCGCTTTCGCCTTTGTCGGCCGCCGTCGGCCCGTATCCGCCGTTTCCAGCGTCTCTGTCTCCGGCCCGGCGTCTTCGTTTTGCTGGATGGCCGCGAGGTCGCGTCCCGTCTTGACGCTGGTCGTCCAATCGACCGTCGGATCGCGCTGCTTGTCGGCATCGATGTCGCGCTCCTTGACCAGGAGCCAGTTTTCCCGCTTCTCCCCCTTGGAGTTCTTCATGCGGACAAGCGCGAAACCGCCCTTCAACCGTTGGCCATCGAGCGTAAATTTGAGAGCGCCTGCGTCCAGACCGGCGGCCGGATCGCCCTTGGGTGTCCACCTACCCCAATCCCACAGCATGACCGTCCCGGCGCCGTATCCTGCGGGAATGATCCCCTCGAATTCGCCATAGTCGACCGGATGATCCTCGGTCCTGACCGCGAGCCGCTTGATGGCGGGATCGAGGCTTGGCCCCTTCGTCACCGCCCAGCTCTTCAAGACGCCATCGAGTTCCAGGCGGAAGTCATAGTGCAGCCGCCGCGCGTCATGCTTTTGCACGACGAAGAGGTTCCCCTTCGTCTTTTTGAGTTTGCCGGCTGGCTCCGGCGTGCGAGCGAAGTCGCGCTTCTCCCGGTACGTTCCCAACGCATGGTCGGCGCGCGCCATACGAGCGCTAACCTGCCTTGCGCTTGGGGGATCTGCTTCGGGGCGCGCGCTTCTTTGCCGCCGGTTTCCTGGCGGACGCCTTGTTTCCTTGCGCGACGCTTCGTTTCAGGGCTTCCTTCAGATCGATGACATTGCGGCTTCCGGATCGCCGGTTGTCATCGGACGCCGTGGTGATATCGCCGGTCTTGCGTTTTTCCTCCACCAGGTCGCGGAGCGCCAGTGCATATTGTGACTTGAATGCCTCCGGCTCAAAATCCGACGACTTGCGCTCGATCAGCTCGCCGGCCAGATCGAGCATGTCCGGATCGATGGAGACGTCCGGAATGTCGCTGAAAATGGCGTCGCTGCCGCGAATTTCATCACCATAGCGGAGCGTTTCGAGCAGCAGACCCTCGCCGCACGGCTTGATGGCCACGAGGCTGTCGCGTCCGCGGACCGCCATCTGGCCCAGTCCGACCTTCTTCGCTTGGCGCAACGCTTCGCGGATCACGGCGAACCCCTCCACCGCGACCTCGTCGCTGAATGGCACCACATAATACGGTTTTTCGTAATAGCGGGGATCGATCTCGCAGTAGTCGACGAACTGCAGCAGGTCGATGGTGCGCCGGCTCTCGAGCTTGATGGCATCGAGTTCGTCATCTTCGAGCAGCACATATTCGTCCTTGTCGATTTCGAGGCCCTTGACGATTTCGTCCCGCTCCACCGGACCGACACCGGATGCGATTTTCTGGTAGTGAATAGGCTTGCCGGAAGGCCGGTGAATCTGACGAAGGGACGGTCGTCCGCCCGTCGTCGCCGCCGAGTACAACTCGACACCGATGGTCACCAGCGAAAGTCTCAGATAGCCCTTCCAGTAAGCCCGCATGGCCAGCTTGGTTCCTCTGTTGATTAACTTCCCACCACAACCCCGCCATTGGGATGGAGCACCTGGCCAGACATGTAGCTCGAAGTCCGCGCAGGCGAGAAATAGGAAGCACGGCGCGACTTCGTTCGGCTGGCCGGGCCGGCCCATGGGGGTGCTCTCGCCGAAATGCTCGACTTTCTCCTTGGGAGCCCCGCCGCAGGGATTGAGCGGCGTCCAGATGGGACCCGGCGCCACGGCGTTGACGCGAATACCGTCGGCGATCAGGTTATCGCTCAACGACCGCGTGAACGCGGTGATCGCGCCCTTGGTGGCGCTGTAGTCGAGCAGCCCCGGCGAGCCCTTGTACATGGTGACCGACGTGCAGTTGACGATGGCGCTTCCCTTCTTTAGGTGAGGCCGCGCCGCCTGGGTCAGGAAGAACATGCTGAAGATGTTGGTCTGAAAGGTGCGTCGCAATTGCTCTTCGGTGATGTCCTCGATCTCGTTGTCGGGGTGCTGCTCACCGGCATTGTTCACCAGCACATCGAGGCCGCCGAGTTCCGATACGGTAAGCTCGACAGCGCCTCTGCAAAACGCTTCGTCGCCAACGTCGCCCGCCATCGTGATGGCGCGCCGGCCCTCCGCTTCGACGATCTCCTTGGTTTTCTCGGCGTCGTCGTGCTCCGACAGGTAGACGATGGCGACGTCGGCGCCTTCCCGCGCGAACAGGGCGGCGACCGCTCGGCCGATACCGCTGTCGCCGCCGGTCACCATCGCAACCTTCTTCCGGAGGCGGTCCGACCCGGGATAACGCGGCTCCCACTCCGGCTTCGGCTCCAGTTTACTTTCGTGTCCAGGACCGCCATCCTCGCCGATAGCGGGCCATAATGCCTGCTCCGTCATCATACCGTATGCTCCTTCTATGCCGATGGCCATACACGAAGACGATAACGATTACGCCAGCGGAAAGTTCCGGCTTTCCGGCGGTCTCGACGGCCCGATGAAGGAGGACTGGATAACCAAATGACGATCATCGTGCGCAAGACAGAAACCCTCCAGGATTACGCCGCCTGCGTGGTCATCCGCTATCGTGTGTTCGTGCTCGCTCAGGCGGTGCCCGGCCACCTGGAGATCGACGGCTTTGAGGATACCAGCGTCCACTATCTGGCCTCCGGAGAAGCAAAACCGGTCGGGACGGCGCGCTACCGCATCGTCGGCGGCGATATGGGCAAGATCGAGAGAATGGCGGTGCTGCCCGGGCACCAGCGTCGCGGCGTGGGGACGGCCCTCGTCGAGCGGGTGCTGGCCGACCTCGGGGCGCTCGGGCCGGTCACCACCATCAAGGCCAGCGCGCAGACCCATGCCATCGCGTTCTACGAACGCTTCGGTTTCGGGGCGGTGGGGCCGGAGTATCTGGACGCCGGCATCGTGCACCGCGACATCGTCATGACCGTGTGAGACTATGAACGACCCGGCGCATCGGCCGGCACGATGGCCTTGCCGATGGGCCACAGCGACAGTGGGATGAACTTCAGGTGCGCCCAGGCGAAGGGAATGCCGATAAGGGTGATGGCAAGCCCGATGGCGAAAACCAGATGGGCGATCGCCAGCCACCAGCCGGCCAGCAACAGCCAAATGATGTTGCCGATGGTTCCGAGCGGACCGGTACCGATGTCCTCCTGCCCGGACACCTCGGTCCTCGACACCGCCCGCTGCCCGAACGGCAAAAAGGTATACAGCGCGATATTCATGGCGGCGCGGGCCCATGGAATACCGACGATGGTTATGGCCATGATCACGGCGGCGATCAGCCAGGCGAGCGCCATCCACACGCCGCCCGTGACGATCCAAAGAATATTGAGCAACAACGACAGCAGCGACATCAATTTCCTCAAGAGTTGAGCCCGGGTCTGTCATGCCATCGACGGGACCGCGTGACAACGGATAAACGCTATCGGCGCGATGGTGCCGAGTCCGCCGCTCTCTGCCGCACACCGTCGATCCACTCCCGCAGGCGGCCGCGGTTGGCGCCGATGTCCCAGTAGCCAACAAGCGACGTCGAGTATGCGGCGAAAGTGGCGCGCCCGTCGTCCACGGGCAGGACTTGTACGCTTATTCGATCGACAAAACCGAACACGGCGCTTTTTTGCCGGGCCTCCATGCGCAAGCCGTCGTCGGACGTGACGAGGATCTCGGCCCGCGGCCGCGATTCAACGGCGGCGCGCCAGGCTTCGGCGAGCGCGCCCGGCGGAATGTCGAATACCGGCGCGAATTCGTCCGGCTGCGCGGCGCCCGCGAAGTCGGCGGGCGCGACAAGCCAATTGTTGGGGGTATCAGGCGGTGCGAGAGTTGAAAAATCGGTCAGAGCGTTGGCCGGGGTCACGGAACGGCTCACCTCCCCTGTGGATGACGCGGCGCAGGCCGTCAGGGTCGTTCCCAACAGCCCCGCCAGCACTGCGATCAGGAGGATGGGGGCCCAACGCGCCATGCCCAGAATACCGCCGTCTAACCGCTGGCGTTGCCCGAATATGATGCCATCGGCGCGCCGCTCCGCCACGCCGCGCTGCCCTTGCAATGCGGACAAATGCGCTCGCCGGCCCATGCACTTTGGAATTCGCTTCGACACCTCAGGCACGGCCTGGTCTTCGGATTCTCGGTGACGGTGTGCTCGCTCGTTTGCTCTTCCATCCCCAATATATAGGCATTGCGAAACGAAATTGCCGGTACTTTTTCGAGAAAATGAGCCGCGGCTAGAGATTTGCTCGATCGCGAACCCGCTGCAAACCCTACCCCGGCTCGATCGTGGGTTTCCAGCACTGATCCGATCCGCCATTCGGTCTCGTATCGATTGTCTTCAACCCTGATCCGCATATCTTTTTTGAGGTATTCGACGTGATGAAATATCTAATTGCCTATGGCGGTACCGCCACGGCTTTTTTTGTCATCGACTTCCTGTGGCTCGGCTTTGTCGCAAAATCGTTTTACCGCGAGCGAATCGGCCACCTCATGGCGGACGACATGAACTTGGGTGCCGCGGGCGGATTCTACCTGTTGTACATCGTCGGGATCGTCGTGTTCGCGGTCATGCCGGCCCTCCAGTCCGAATCCTGGAAGACGGCGCTCGTACTGGGGGGACTGCTCGGACTGATCGCCTACGGCACCTACGACATGACCAACCTTGCCACGCTGCGCGACTGGCCCGTTTCCGTGGCCGCCGCCGATATGGCATGGGGCACCGCCTTGACCGGCGGCTCGGCGGTCGTGGGATATTTCGTGTCCCGCGCCTTCGCCTGACGCACGGCAAACCGCCTTTGCATGAATCACGGCAAAACGCCTTCGGTTCGTGTTTTTGCAAGCCGAATATGCGACCTATTTCTAAAGCCCGCGAGACTGTTTTTCCCTTCCGTTTCGGTCACGGAAATGTCAGATGAAGGGATACGGGCGAGCGGGGCGGCCACCCTGAGCGATCGGGTCACGCACCCGCGGATCGAGACCATCACGGGGAGGACACAATGGAAATCAAATCGGTCGGCGTCGTCGGCGCGGGAACCATGGGTAACGGCATCGCGCAGATTTTCGCGCTCGGCGGCTTCGATGTGGTGATGCGCGACATCAAACAGGAGTTCGTCAACCGCGGCGTCAAGACCATCCAGAAAAACCTGGAGCGGATGGCCACCCGCGGCAAGATTACGCCCGAGGACAAGGACGCCGCCCTGGAGCGGATTACCACTACGACGAAAATCGATCCGCTCGCCGACCGGGACCTCGTGGTGGAGGCCATCATCGAGGACGTGGACGCCAAGCGCGAGCTGATCCAGGTGCTCGACGCGGTGTGCCACGAGGACGCCATCCTCGCAACCAATACGTCATCCATTTCCATCACCAAGATCGCGGCGGCATCGAAGAGACCCCAGCGGGTGTGCGGCATGCACTTTTTCAATCCGGTTCCCGTGATGCAGCTCGTCGAGATCATTCGCGCGCTGCAGACCGCAGACGAGGTGTGCACGGCCATCGAGGAGGCGACCCGCGCCATCGGCAAAACGCCGCACCAGATCAAGGACAGCTACGGCTTCGTGGTCAACCGCGTGCTCATTCCGATGATCAACGAAGCCATCAACTGCCTGTACGAGGGCCTCACCGCGCCGGAGGAGATCGACGCGGTCATGCGGCTCGGCGCCAACCACCCCATGGGTCCGCTGTCGCTCGGTGATCTCATCGGCCTGGACATCGTCCTCGACATCATGGAGACGCTCTACCGGGGTTTCGACGATCCCAAGTACCGGCCGAGCCCGCTGTTGAAGCAGATGGTGGACGCCGGTTACCTGGGCCGCAAGACCGGCCGCGGCTTCTTCAAGTACCAGAACGGCTAGACGCGTCCCAAGCCGGAGGTAACGCCCATGTACATCAGCATACGCCGCTACAGCAACGTGGTGTCGGTCAGCGAGGTCTGCGGCAAGATCGCGGTCAGCTTCGTGCCGCTCCTGCAAAAGTCTCCCGGGTTCATCGCTTACTATGCCGTCGACGGCGGCGGCGGCACCATGGCGACGGTCAGCATATTCTCGACGGAGGGCATGGCGCTCGAGTCCAACGCCACCGCCGCGCAATGGCTCGATGAAAATGTCGCCGACCTGCAACCCGACGCTCCGGAGATCATCGCCGGCAAGGCGCGGGTCGAGGCGTCGGCCTGAATTTCAAGGTCGCGGGCGGGCGCTTCGCTCGGGAGGCGCCCGCCTTCGTTTTACTTTGGCCCGGTTGGTCACACGGGGCCGAGTTTCGTCGTAAAATTGTTTCCGATCAATCCGGCCGGGGCGTGAGAATGACGGTCGCCAACGGCGGCACGTTGAGCACGATGGAATGGGCGCGGCCGTGGCACTCGAAGGTTTCGGCCATGACTTCGCCGGCGTTGCCGACGTTGCTGCCGCCGTAGAGCTCGGAGTTGGTGTTGAGGACCTCCGCGTACGCGCCCGGCTGCGGTACGCCCACCCGGTACCCTTCGCGGACCACCGGCGTGAAGTTGCAGACGACGACGGCGAAATCCCCGGGGTCGGTGGCTTTCCGCATGAACGAGATCACGCTCTTTTCCCAATCCGTGGTGTCGATCCACTCGAAACCGTCCGGTTCGCAATCGCGCTGATGCAGCGCCGGCAGGCGGCGATAGAGATGATTGAGGTCGCGGACCACCCCTTGGATGCCGCCGTGGGCCGGATCCTCGAGCAGGTGCCAATCCAGGCCGGCATCGTGGTTCCACTCCCGCTCCTGGGCGAATTCGCAGCCCATGAACAACAGCTTCTTGCCGGGATGGGTGTACATGAACGCCAGATAGGCCCGAAGATTGGCGAATTTCTGCCACCGGTCACCCGGCATCTTGCCGAGCAGCGAGCCCTTGCCGTGGACCACCTCGTCGTGGCTGATGGGCAGGACGTAATTCTCGGAAAAGGCATAGGACAGACAAAAGGTGAGCTGGTCGTGGTGGAATTTGCGGAACACCGGGTCCAGGCTGACGTAGGCCAGCGAATTGTGCATCCAGCCCATATTCCACTTGTAGCCGAAGCCGAGGCCGCCGAGGTAGGTGGGACGCGAGACCATGGGCCAGGAGGTGGATTCCTCGGCGATGGTCGAGACGCCGGGGAACTGCTGGTAGAGGTGCTCGTTGGTGCGCCGCAGGAAGGAGATCGCCTCGAGGTTTTCGTTGCCGCCGTGCTCGTTGGGGATCCATTCGCCCTGCTTGCGGCTGTAATCGAGGTAGAGCATGGAGGCCACGGCGTCGACCCTGAGGCCGTCCACGTGATACTCCTCGATCCAGAACAGCGCGTTGTTGAGGAGGAAATCGGCGACCTCGTAGCGCCCGTAGTTGTAGATCAGCGTGTCCCAGTCCATGTGCTTTCCCTTGCGAGGGTCGGCATGCTCGTACAGGTGCGAGCCGTCGAAGTAACCGAGACCCTGCGGGTCGTTGGGAAAGTGCCCCGGCACCCAGTCGTTGATGACACCGATGCCGGCCTGATGGCAGCGGTCGACGAAATTGCGGAACTCGTCCGGCCGGCCGAACCGGCTGGTGGGCGCGAACAGGCCGATGGGCTGATAGCCCCACGAGCCGTCGAAGGGATATTCCGAGATGGGCATCAACTCGATGTGGGTGAATCCCATGTCGACCACGTAGGGGATCAGCTCGTCGGCCAATTCTTCGTAGGTCAGATAGCCGTGCAGGCCGTTTCCGCCGCGCCGCCATGAGCCGAGATGCACCTCGTAGATGGCGACCGGCGCGTCACGGGCGATCGCCGCTTCGCGTTTCGCCATCCAACCGTCGTCGGCCCATCCGTACCGGGTCATGTCATAAACGATGCCGGCGGTGCCCGGCGACTGTTCGCAGAAGAATGCGAAGGGATCGGCCTTCAAGGCCATTAGTTCGCCCTTCTTCGACGCGATTTCGTATTTGTAGAGCAGCCCCTCGCCGGCGCCCGGCAGAAAGATCTCCCAGACGCCGCACTCGGCGCGGAATCGCATCGGGTTCCGCCGCCCGTCCCAGTCGTTGAAGTCGCCGACGATGCTCACCCGCGTCGCGTTGGGCGCCCACACCGCGAAACCGGCACCGGCGACACCGTCCACGGTCATCGGATGGGCGCCGAGCTTTTCATCGAGCCGGAGATGCTTGCCCTCGGCGATCAGGTAGACGTCCATTTCGCCGAGCACCGGCGGGAACCGATAGGGGTCCTCGATCTCGCTGGCCTTGCCATCGGCGGTTTCGACGCGCAGCCGATACGCGAAGAAGTCCCCCGAGCGGCCGATGGTCCCGGCGAACAGCCCGTCGTCGTGGATGCGCGGGAGCTCCGCGACATCCTTGCCGCTTTTCGCCTCGATCACATGGACGCGTTTCGCGCCGTTGGGAATGAACGCGCGCACCTCAAGGGCGCCGTTGCGTTCCTGGTGCATGCCCAGAAACGAAAACGGGTCGCCATGCTTGGCGGATAAAATCAACTCCACGTGCTTTTGTCGCTGTTTCGGGGTCATGGCCCTACGAACTCCTTTCGCTCAGAATGCGGCTCAGACCCAAGAGCGGGATGCGCACCCATGTCGGACGGTTGCCGACCTCGTACCGAACCTCGTAGGCCGCCTTCTCGATAATGAAAAGATCGAGAAGCGCCTGCATGTGTTCGTCGTCCTCCGGTCGCGACCGGCACCCCTCGGTCGCCCGGTCGTAGCCGCGCAGATACGCATCGACGGTGCGCGCCTGCCACTCTTCGGCGAGGGGACGAAGCTCCTCCAGGTGTTCGGGCGTTTCGGTCGTCTGGCGGAACAACGCCGCCCAGGCGGCGTAGTCGATGGACCGAAGCATCCCGGCCACATCCTTCAGGGGCGTATGCTTTTCCCGGCGCTCCGCAAGCGAGCGAAGCGGTTCGCCCTCGAAATCGATGATGTGCCAGTCGTCCTGAACGATCAGCACCTGGCCGAGATGGTAATCCCCGTGATAGCGGGTCTTGACCGCCGATACCCGCTCCGGCGCGAGCGACGAAATGATCTCGAGCAACTCGCCCCGCCGCGCGAGAACCGACTCGGCGAGTTCCCGATCCCGCTCGCGGAGATTGCCCAGTCCCTGCTGCAGCACCGTCATGGCGTCGTCGGCAAAGGTGCGCACCTGATCGGTCCACGCTCGAAGATCGGTCACCGTGATCGGTTCGGGATCGAACGCCGGATCGCCGGTGTTGAGCGCGAATGCCCGGTGCAACTCTCCGGTCCGCACGCCCAGCGTCTCGGCCAGCACGAAGTAGACCTCGTTGAGATCGGGAATGCCGGCTTCGATGTCGGATTGCAGCGCGCCCTCGTTTTCGTACATCCTCTCCAGGTGGTGCAGCGTGAAATCCCAGCCGCTGCCCTGGTTGCGCACGAACCCTTGAACGATGCACAGGGCCGTCGACGCGCCATCGTCGCCGACGTGCTCGACGGCGCCCAGCAGCGGCGGCGTGTTGCTGAAGCCGGCCTTTTCGGTGAGGAAGCGAGCGACCTCCAGTTCCAAATGGATGCCCTGTTCCAGTTTGCGGTATCCCTTGACCACCATGTAATCGCCGATAATCACCGAGGTATTGCTCTGCTCGACGTTGAGCCGGCGCACCTCCGGCACTTGATCGAACGTCACTTTCTCAATGGCGCGGGTCGGCACGAAACGCAATTCCCCCGGCGAAGCGGCAATCGTCCGTCCCTCGCGCACCGCCTCGATCAGTGCCAGCACGAACCGGCCGTCGACAAAGGCGTCGTGGATCAGCCCGGTCCGAGGCCCCCGGCGGGCGCGGCCCAGGGCGAACGGCAGCAGGCTGGTGGTGACGTCTTCTTTCGGCTGCTCCCAGGTAATGGCCAGCGGCAGGAAATAACGCTGCCGTTCGCCACCGGAAATCCGAGCCTCGGCGACGCTCAGCAGCCAACTGCCGTCACCGGACGTCAGCTCGCCCGTCGCAACCAAGCCGAAGCCCTCCATGTGCCGGCCCTTGGCGCCAAACCACCGCGCCTTGGGAAGATAGGAGGGAAGAATGTCTTGCTCATAAGCGATCGCACTCGCGGCCTTCGCGAATACTGTTCCACCCATTGCTGAAAACCAGCGTGA
The DNA here is from genome assembly GCA_963786305.1 of uncultured Alphaproteobacteria bacterium. Taxonomy (GTDB): domain Bacteria; phylum Pseudomonadota; class Alphaproteobacteria; order Rhodospirillales; family Defluviicoccaceae; genus CAKZLS01. Next base: position 239,394 of record CAWAYL010000014.1, on the reverse strand, counting down.
CCAGTTCGGGGAGCTTGGGCGTTAGGTCCTCGTGCCACGCCGGCGCTTCGGCCTCGGTGGTGAGCGACGAACCAGTAGAACGCGTACGGCGGCAGCGTGAGCAGATAGGTGAGTTCGCCGATCGGCGGAAAGACGCTACGGCTCAGCAATTCCACCGGGCACGTAGCCCTTGTAGTGCGACAGGTCCAGTTCCACCGGCTCGGCGGAGCGCGACAGGTTGGCCACGCACAGCACCACCTCGTCCTCGTAACGGACCAAGTACGCCAGGATCCTGCGGTTGCCGGGATAAAGGAAGCTTAACTTGCCGCGGCCCAACGCGACCCGCGAGCGGCGCACCGCCAGCAGCCGCTTGACCCAGTTAAGCAGCGACGACGGATCGTCGTCCTGTCTTTCCACGTTCACCGAGTTGTAGCCGTAGACCCAGTCCATGATCGGCGGCAGATAGAGCTGCGCCGGATTGGCCCGGGAGAAACCGCCGTTGCGGTCGGGCGACCACTGCATCGGCGTCCGCACCCCGTTGCGGTCGCCGAGATAGATGTTGTCGCCCATGCCGATCTCGTCGCCGTAGTAGACGATGGGCGTGCCCGGCATGGACATCAGAACGCTGTTCAGCAATTCGATCTTGCGCCGGTCGTTGTTCAGCAAAGGCGCCAGGCGGCGGCGGATGCCGACGTTGATCTTGGCGCGGGGATCGGCGGCGTAGAACTGGTACATGTAGTCCCGCTCGCGGTCGGTGACCATCTCCAGCGTCAGCTCGTCGTGATTGCGGAGAAAGATCCCCCACTGGCAGTTCGGCGGAATGTCCGGCGTCTGGCGCATGATGTCGGTGATCGGCGCCCGATCCTCCTGGGCGACCGCCATGAACAGCCGCGGCATCAGCGGGAAATGAAACGCCATCTGGCATTCGTCGCCGTCGCCGAAATAAGGCAGCACGTCCTCGGGCCACTGGTTGGCCTCGGCGAGCAGCATGCGGTTGGGGTGGCTTTCGTCCATGGCCGCCCGCAACCGCTTGATGATCGCGTGGGTCTCGGCGAGGTTTTCGTTGTTGGTGCCCTCGCGCTCGCACAGATAGGGAACGGCGTCCAGCCGCAGTCCGTCGACGCCGGTGTCGAGCCAGAACCGCATGACGCTGATCATTTCCTCGACCACCCGCGGATTGTCGAAGTTCAGGTCCGGCTGATGCGAGAAGAACCGGTGCCAGTAATAGGCCTTGGCCTCCGGGTCCCAGGCCCAGTTGGAGGTTTCCGTATCGGTAAAGATAATACGAGTGCCCTCGGTACTTCTCGTCGGTGTCGCTCCACACGTAGAAATCGCGGTATTTCGATCCGCGCTTGGCCCTGCGCGCGCGCTGGAACCACGGATGATGATCCGAGGTGTGATTGATGATGAGTTCGATGATCACCCTGAGGCCGCGCTTGTGGGCCTCGCGAACGAAAATGCGAAAATCCCGCATTGTACCGTAAGAGGGATGGACGCCGCGGTAATCGGAGATGTCGTAGCCGTCGTCGCGGAATGGCGACGGATAGAACGGCAACAACCACACCGCCGTCACCCCGAGATCCCGAATGTAGTCGAGCTTGGACGTCAGACCGCGGAAATCCCCGATGCCGTCACCGCTCGAGTCCATGTACGCCTTGACATGGAGCTGATAGATGACGGCGTCCTTGTACCACAGGGGATCGTCATAGTTCATTGGATAGTCTACTCCCTATTGTATCTCACCAGCCAGCCTGGCTCGCGGCTTGCTACGCGCCGGGCGCTGATCTTGAAAATTTCGCAGGGATTCCCGACGGGATTCAAACGAACCCACTGACGGATGCCGCTCCACTCCATGTATCGACCGCTCAGCAATTCCTCGGCCACGAACGGATCCCACACCGACAGGCCCATGTCATCCAGCGGAAAATCGATGTTGGCTTCGTGAGCGTTGAACGGATCGAGATTGACGGCGACGAAGATCATGTTGGACCGGTCCGGCGTCATCTTGCCGTAGAACAGCACGTTGTTGTTGGTGGAGGGATAGAACCGCAGGTTGTCCAGTTCCTGCAGCGCCGGATTGGCGCCCCGGATCCAGTTGATCTTGGCCACGTACTCCTTGATGTTGCCGGGCCGATCCCAATCCCAGACCTTGTACTCGTACTTCTCGGAATGGAGGAACTCCTCCTTGCCGGGGATCGGCGTCGCCTCGCACAACTCGAAGCCGTTGTACATGCCATAAACGCTCGACAACGTCGACGCCAGAACCAAGCGGATCTGATGACCCGGCCGGCCGCCGGTCTGCAGATACGGCGGATTGATATCCGGCGTGCTCGGGAAGAAGTTCGGCCGCAGATACTCCGTTCACCTCGGTCTGCGTCAGTTCGGTGAGGTATTCGATGAATTCGTCCTTGGTGTGCCGCCACGTGAAATACGTATAGGACTGGCTGAAGCCCGACCTTCGCCATCATCTTCAACACTTCGGGACGCGCGAACGCCTCGGCAAGGAATATAACGTCCGGGATGTTCGCTTTTGACCTCGCGGATCAGCCATTCCCAGAACGGAATCGGCTTGGTGTGAGGATTGTCGACGCGGAAAATCTTGACGCCGTGGTCCACCCAGAACAGAACCGTGGACAACAGTTCCTCCCACAGCGCCACCCAGTTGTCGTTGAAGAAATCGACATTGACGATGTCCTGGTATTTCTTCGGCGGGTTCTCGGCGTATTTGATGGATCCGTCGGGCCGGAACAGGAACCACTCCGGATGCTCCTTGATCCACGGGTGGTCCGGCGAACACTGGATCGCGAAGTCCAACGCCACCTCCATGTCGTGCTCGGCGGCGGCTTTGACCAGCCGGTCGAAATCGTCGATGGTGCCGAGTTCGGGGTGAACCGCCTTGTGGCCGCCCTCGTCGGAGCCGATGGCGTAGGGGCTGCCGGGATCGTCGGGGCCCGGGATCGAGGGTGTTGTTGGGACCCTTGCGGAACGCCCGGCCGATGGGATGGATCGGCACGAAGTACAGCACGTCGAAGCCCATGGCCCGGACCTCCGGCAGGCGCGCGATGCAATCGTCGAAGGTGGCGCCCTGGCCGGGGATCGTGCCTTGCGAGCGCGGGAACATCTCGTACCACGCGGCAAACCGGGCCGCGACGCGGTCCACCACCACTTCCAGCTCCTGATCGTAGCGCACGCCGGTGCCGCGGTCGGGCCAACGCCCCGCCGCGCCGCGCACTTCGTCGCTCAGCAGCAGGCCGGCGCGGCCGTCGTGGTCGTAGTCCTCGAACAGCCGCAAGGCCTGCTTGAGCCGCGGAACGTCGGCGCCCTGGGCGCGCGACATGGCTTCCTCCACAAGCTCCTTGCCCTCGATCAATTCGAGGCTGACGTTCTGTCCGGCGTCCAGCTTCTTCCGCACTCCGTCGCACCAGGTGGCGTACAGATCCGTCCACGCCTCGATGGTGTAGACGTACGTGGCGTTTTCCTCGAGAACGACGCTGGCGACCCACCGGTCCGAAGCCGGGATTGATGCACGTCATCGGAACCTCGTTCCAATCGGCCTTGTCCTCGCGGCGGTACAAAAGCACGGCGGCGAGCTTGTCGTGGCCCTCGCGGAAGATGGCGGCGGAGACGTCGAGGCTGTCGCCCACCTCGCGCTTGATGGCATACCGCCCCTTCTCCAGTTCCGGCTGGACGTCGCGAATGATGATGGAGCGGCTTCTCAAGTGGGTGCCAAGATCGTGGAACAGGCGCGTCGACCGGCCGCGCGCCGATTCGTCCTTGTGCGTGTGAATTTTGGACGCGTCCGCGTTCGCGAGGTCATCGGCCTTCGGAAGCTGATCGGCCGCCGGCGTTGACGATTTGAACGCGCCGGTTTCCGGAAGCGTGGCGGCCTCCGGCGTCGGCGATTTCGGCACCTTGGGTTTCGGACGCGGATCGGGCGAGAGCCCAGCGGATTTCGGCTCACTGGTCTTCGGCGCCGCATCCATTTTGGGCGCAGAGACTTTCGGAGCGGCGGCCGCCGTCGACGGCTTGGCGATGGGCGCCTGAGCTCACGTCGGAGAGTTGCGCCGTCTCCTGCGCCCCTTTGTCGTCGGACGCCGGTTTCGTTTTCGGCGCCTGCTTCGCACCAGACGACCCATTAGGTTTTCCCGTGCCACCTTTCATCGAATAGTTCCCTCTTTTTGATGTATGACGTTCGTCAGCCCCCGATACCCCGCCGCATCGTATTCGGCGCGGATGCATGATGACGCGTCCGACACTGTAACCGGTCACCACAGCGCAGTCACGTTACACCCGAATGGGTCTATAGCGAAAGCGGAAGCCCTTTAACAGGCTTGAGATACAAGATACATATGACAGGGGGGACGGCCAAACCGCCCTATCCTAGGTTAAGGGTCGTTCGCCGGCGTAGTGTCACATCGCCCTTGGGTCGGGCACTCGTGGCCGCCTCACCCCTGCGCGGTGTTGAGAAATAGGACCACGCTGTTGTCGGCGCCGGCCATAATTGGCGGCCAGCCCATACGTGAAACAGCGGCTGAATGACTGCGACTGTACGGATCAGCCTCGTGACTCCGGCAACACGCTCTGCGGCGGTCTCAAATAGAGCCTGAGCGTTCCGTCCTTTTGCGCCATGTGGCGGGTCAACCAGAATTTGAAATACTCGGCGATGGCGGCGCAGTCGCCACCGCCCAGCGCGCCGACGCTCTCGACGAAATCCGCGGCATCCTGCAACAGCCGCTGGTGATCAGTCTTGTGGTCCAGGTAACCCGGGTAGTGCATTTGCTGCATGAACGCTTCCTCCTGGTCGAAATGCCAGCGGGCATAGGTGAGAAAGGTGCGAATTCTTTCACGAACGGCCTCGACGCCACCGTCGTTTTCGCAAGCCCATGAGATGCGATTGTAGAGGTCCACCAACTCGCGGTGCGCATCGTCGAGCTCGTTGACGCCCACCGACAGTTCCAAAGACCATTGCAATTGACCCGAATGCATTTGTCTCCCCCCGACCGGCTCGCCGTCTTCCGCACAACCGGTCCATAGTCCCGCCTGGGGGCCGCATTGCCCATTTTACGTCGACAACTTTAGGCCGAAAAATTATCTTTTCCATATCCAGTTCGACGAAATAGTTCAGTACCAGTTCATGCGCTAGAACCGATCACCTCGGCAAGCCGTTGGACGGGAAGTGTGATGCCGAGCCCACGGAAAGTAGAGAAACCTTGATAACCTCAGCCTCCAAAGTTTGAAGCGCACAGGCCGCCTGCCAGTACGCTCAAATCGCGTACCGATATCCGTAACAGAACCTGAAAAAATACCGTGTCCCGGGACAAACCTGCCTCGGAACACGGCTCGAAGTCGTTAAAGACCACTGAGATAAGAGCCTTTCTAGAAATCCTTCTGACGCACAAACTCGTTGGGATACCCTCCATCATTGAGGCCTGATCCTTTATGCCAGAAACGGCTGCATCTCAAAGACCCTGGCTTTACTCCAGAGATCGGTTGTTTTTTCTCTGAACTCTGTTCCGGTGCATTTTGGCCACCATACTTGCCGAAGTGCGGGTTCCAGATACCGCTGTAGCGGACCTCGATTGCCGACCACAAGGGGCCAATCTCGCCAAGCGCATCGATCCCCAAAGCTCGTCCGTCTTCTCCTTAGTTGTGCCCAGTACAACTTGCCCATATGTACCCTGGTTCGCAAACCTGGCGTCATTGCCAGCCACCGAAGGATTATCCGCTCGAACCTTGACGAGTTCCACAGCTCGCCTGCTGCTCTCAGCTGTTGTTCATTGCACAAGGGCACCAAACCTGCGCCTGCGGGAGTTTCCGCTATTCCATATGTCCACCGACGGTGAATTTCATGTACCACTCCGCTGAGGATAGGTTCTCCCCAAAAGCCATAGCTCTCCGATTTGCTCACGATCTACCTTCTGAATCGTACCAAGCGCTCTGCTGACATGCCTTAGTTTCCTCCTAACCGTGCTGATCCAATCACATCCCTTTCCCGCCGCAACTCCGGAACACCCAGTTCTGCAACTGGAATGTGGCTCAGGCAGCTTATCTGGCAGCGGGAGTTCTTCCAGGACCGCTTTCGGAGAAAACCGGACCACTTCACGCAACGGCGTCGATGGCCTCGGCGAGGCGTTTGACGGCGGGCGCGATCTCGGGCTCGGGCACCGGCGCGAAGCCAAGGTGGAGCGCGTTGGGCGGCTTCGACGTCTCATAGTAGATGGACATGGGACGGGTCATTAGGCCCGGCGCGCCGCCTCCGCCGAAACCGCCTCGGCGCAGAGATCCGCCGGCAAATCGGCGACGAGCTGCAATCCACCTGTTGGATGCCGAACAGAAATCCGGTCGCCCAGCGTTTCATTCAAGGCGTGCTCCAGCGCATTGTGGCGCGCCTGATAAACCTTACGCATGCGTTGGATGTGGCGGCCGTAGAACCCTTCGTTCATGTAGTCGGCCAGCGCTGCCTGGACGTGCACGGCGGGCTCGACGCCGAGGTGGGTGGCATGCTCGGCAAACTGCGTTTCCAGGCATTCCGGCACCACCAGATAGGCACAGCGGATCGACGGCGCCAGCGTCTGGGCGAACGTGCCGATGAAGATCACCGGCGCGGTGTCCGGCTCGGCCTTGATAGGCAGGCCCGGCGGGCCGTCGAATGAAACTCGCTGTCGTAATCGTCCTCGAGGATCCAGGCCTTGTGGCGGTGCGCCCAGGCCATCAGATCGCGCCGGCGTTTGGCGCCCATGACCACGCCGGTGGGCCAGTGGTGGCTGGGCGTCACGTAAACGATGCGGGCATCTGGGGCCCGCGCCGTCGAGCTCGTCCACCCGCAAGCCTTCTTCGTCTACCGGCACGGAAACCACCCGCAACCCCGCCAGCCCGATGGCGGCCCGCGCCCAGCGGTAGCCGGGATCGCCCCAGACGGCGGTATCGCCCAGGTGCTCAATACCGAGCACGCGAGGGCGATGGCCGAACGCACGCCCGACACGACGATCACCTGCGCAGATGTGCATGCGACACCGCGCGACGCACTCAGGTACCGCGCGATCGTCTCGCGCAACGGCCGGTAGCCGCCGCGGTGGCCGTAGTCTAGGATATGGGCATCGCCCGGAGTGCGTGGCAGCGCAGCACCCGCGACCAGTCGCGCCGCGGAAACCGGTCAAGGCCGGGAATGCCGGCGCGGAACGCAAGCGGCGCCAGATCCGCCGGCAACCAGGGGAGCTCCACCGGTAAACTCGGCCGCTCGCCGATGGCGCCGGGCGGCGCCGCACCGCGACCGGTTCCGGCGGCCGGCGGCAGACCAGCCATCCCGCGGAAACCCGGGTGCCGGAACCGGCGACGGTTTCCAGCACCCCATCGGCCACCAGCAGCTCGTAGGCTGTCAACGCGGTCAGGCGCGACACGCCGAGGTAAGCCGCCAAGCTCCGCGTCGCCGGCACATAGGTGCCGGGCATCAGCCGCTGTTCGTCGACGGCGTGTTCGATCTGACGCGAGATTTGCCGGTACAGCGGTTCCGGCGAACCTCTGTCGATGACGATCCAGTCCGGCATGGCGCGCTGGCGTGCCATCGGATCGATATCCCCCCCCTGGAGCACGGGCTCCGAAACGAAGATCATACCGACTTCGAAACGATAACTATAACGCAAACATCCCGCGCGAGAAACACCGATGACGTGTTTAATGTCTGGCCGGCGAACGTCGGGCTGCGGTTCCAGCGCCTCGCCGCGACCGGCGCCCCGCGAGCGCCCCCTGCCGGCCCCGCTACCGATCGCCCGCGGCCCAGGCGTAGCGGGGGCTCGCGGGAACGGCGAGGAGCCGCAGAAGCGGGGGCGCGAAGATCTGGAGGCCGTACAGCAGTGCCAGCGACAGCATGACCACCGCCGGCACGGCCGCCGCGTAGAACAGCCAATAGACCGGCTGCTCGACGGTTCCCCCGGCGCCCCGGTAGACGTGCCACAACAGCTTGAGGATCGGCGCGTGCGCGCAGAAGATGAAGAACGAATACCGCGCGAACACCGCCAGTCTATCGGACCACGCGAACCGCAGGAGATAGGCCGACACCCCCCAGAAGGCGAACGGCCCGGCCAGGCGAAGCACTTTTCGGCCATAGTCGTGGAACGCGCCGCCTTGGAAACCGTTGGCGGCTTCGATCACCGTATAGCCGACGCACAGCACCAGAAAGAATACCGCGACGGCCCGCCAATGGCGATCGATTCCGCTCAACGTCCAGCCCTTGTCGGCGACCAGGCCGCCCGTGTAGAACGCCGCCAGGATGTCGCCGCGCACCAGGAAATCATTTCCGTGATCGGCGAACAACAGGGTGAGACAGATCGCCAGGCCCACCGCGGGCGCGTGCCGCAGGAACAGGCGGATGACCGGCGACAAAAGAACGCAGATGAATACATCGAACAGGAAGTGCAGCGGATAGTTCAACGGTTGGCCGACGATGCCGAGCGTCAGGTTGATGACGTCCCATGCCGACGCGGGGTCGGGCACATCGGAGTAGATCGGCCAACTCCGCGCCTTGGCGACAAAGAGAATACCGAGCAGCGGCAAATTCCACAGGATCGCCGGGACGACGAGGGTTTTCGCCTTCTTTTTCACGATTTGCGGATACCGCAACCCGCCGGCGGCGGAAAACAGCAGGTAGCCCGAAATCACCGAAAGCGTCGGCACCGACGCCATGAAGATGGTGTTGCTGAAGAGATACTTGATCTGCAGCAGGAATTCCGACGAATAGGCGTGCTCGAGCGGCAATTCCGTCGCCAGCGGCGGCACGTGCAGCAACACCACGCCGAGAATGGCGATGGTGCGCAGCATTTCGATGCGCTTCGAGCGTTCCGTCCCCAACCGCTGCTTCATCGCCCCCACCAATTCGATCCGCTATCGGAATATTCCCATACACCAAACGGCGCTCGAGGAAAACCACCGTTGCGTGTCGTTTGCGTTTCAGCGGTTGTATGGGCCCATTACGCCGACTATCCCTTGATCCCCTTTCCCATACGCCCGATAACGGCGGCGCGGACGCACCGTCGCCGTGCCGCCGGCCCCTGTCAGAGGAGAGCGCGCCCATGAAATTCTATGATTGCGCCACCGCCCCAAGCCCCCGCCTGGTCCGCGTGTTCATCGCCGAGAAGGGCCTCGACGTTCCGGTCGAGTCCGTCGACCTCCGAAGCGGCCAGCACCTCACGCCCGAATTCCGCGCGATCAACCCGTACGGCACGGTGCCGGTGCTGGAACTCGACGACGGCACGCGGCTGATTTCCACCCAGGGCTGCTGGCGCTATCTCGAGGCCATCGCCCCCGAACCGCCGCTGCTCGGCACCACGCCGGCCGAACAGGGCCTCATCGCCGATCGCGTCTGGCGCATCGAGACCGACGGCTGGCAGGCGATGACCGAGGCTCTCCGCAACACCTCGCCGGCCATGAAGGACCGCGCGCTGCCCGGTCCCGACGACTATGCCCAGATCCCCGAGCTCGGCGAGCGCGGCAAGCTCCGCGCCCAACGTTTCCTCAACCGCCTCGACACCTTGCTCGACGGCCACCCCTACCTCGCCGGCGACCGCTTCACCGCCGCCGACATCATGGCGATGGTCGTCGTCGACTTCGCCAAATGGCTGAAACTGGCGCTGCCCGAGGACGCCGAGGCGTCCCACCGCTGGTACGAGGTGGTGAGCGGTCGGGAGAGCGCCCGGCTCTAAAACCGGCTCTAAAAAAGGAACTCCCGACCCTGCGGGGCCGAAGCCCCAGGGGGCTTCCCACTCGCCCCCCGTCTATTCCGCAAAACCGGCGATGACGACAAATGTCGTCATTTGTCGCCATATTACGCGCTGGCCTTCCGCCACCACAGGAAACCGGGTGCTAACGATCAAGAGAGCCAAGCATTGCCTTCAAGGCTAGCGCATCAAACCACTATAAAGATGTCGGCATCCACACTACACGACTCTGCTGGGTTTTGGGTTTGAAGCGTCGCTTCGGCCAGGTTCGTGTCCAGGTATGTGCGGCTTTGTCGGGTTGGTGGAGGATCCAGTTTCGCAGGAGGTCGAAGCCGAGGCGAAACCATGATTTGTAGCGGTATCCGTGGGCGCGTTTTTTGATGGCGGCGCCGGCCTGAGCGGCGGCGGCGGTGACGTGGGCCCAGGCCATGGCGAGGGTGATGATGAGGAGGAGGGTGTTGAGTTTGGCGGGGTCGGTGATGCGCGTGTCTTCCATGTTGAGACCCCGGGTTTTGCTGTCGCCGAACAGGCATTCGATCCGCCACCGTTTCCTGTAGATGTGGAGAGCCTTGTCGGTGGGGCCGTTGGTGGCGACGATCAGGAACTCACCGTCGGGGAGGCGTTTGGCTGCGAACGTGAGAGGCAGTCCCGGGCAGTCGATCATGGCGGCGAGACGTCCCGGCTGCGCCAGGATCTGCTTGGCTTTCCGGCGGGTGCGCAACAGGCTTTTGAGTTGATAGGTGTGACCGTCCTCGAGATAGATGACGGTGTTCTCCTTCAGCCGGATGGCGAAGATGATGTTGTTTTCCAACAGGAATTCCATCCACCTGACGCCGATGAATTCGCGGTCGGCGAGGAGCCAGGAGATCGAGGCGGGATCGAAGATGGCGAGGTAGCGACACATCAAGTCGATGCGTTCATCCTGGGTGCTGCAACCGCCGGTGGGCAGCAGCGTCCACATCAGCGGGATGCGGACCCGCCGCGTGGTGATCGCCAGCGTCAGGATGTTGACGTCACGCCGCCCGATCTTCCAGTTGGTCCGATCCAGGCACAGGACCCAAGGCGGCTTGATCCCCAGCCACTTGACAATGAGCGGCGCCGACCAGTTCCCGTCGAGGCGCACATACTGGAAAAATCGCTGCAGGCGGCGATACGCCGATGGGATCAAAGCGGTCCCGGAAAGCTGGCTGGCAATGTGACTCAGATTGACCGTGCGGCCGTTGACCAAACCCAAAATCAGCAACGCCAACGTCTCCACACGCGACTTGCTGAGATCAAGATGGCCCGATAGCGTACCCATGAGAGCGTCGAGAAGATGTCGGTTCATGAACGGCTCCGTTCGCAAGACAGAATCGTCCAGAACAGCAAATTCTCGGCCTCTCAGCTATATTGTCGTGTAGTGTGATGCTGAAGTCTCCATATCCTTGTCGTTGATTAGTTAAGCATAGTAGCACGCCACCCGGGTCGGGGTAGGGCCAAGCATCATAGCATTCGAGCCACTCACCCCGTACAGTCCTCCACCCGCAAGCCCACCACGCGGTGGAATTCGCTGGTGTTGTTGGTGACGAGGATCAGCTCGCTGGCTTGACGATGTCGGCGATGGGCGCCGGCGACACAGCGAAGGGGTTTTGGAAAGGGTTGCCGTGGATCAGGATGATCGCCGCCGACGGCGCCGCCGCGGTGGCGAAAAGCAGCACGGCGAGAAGCTGGGCGCGCGGCGCATCCACATGGACCATGGCGATCGAAATCAGGGTGAGAAAGCCGAGGAACGCCATCCCCAGCCATTTCAGCGGATTGACATGGGTCTGGCTGAGGGCGATCCGCACTTCGCGGGTGCCGCGGATGTCGATGGTTTGTTGCAGCATCTGGCTGGCGACGCCGGGGTTCGCCGCCGCGGTCACGGCGCCGGCGGAGACGAGGGCAAGCAGCGCGTCCAGTTGCCGGGAGAGCGCCTCGCTGCTCTCGCGGCGCGCCAGGCTCGGCCATTCGGACGTTGCGCTCAGCCGCGCGTAGGCGTGCACCGCCTCGCTGACGTTCGAGCGGGCCGGCGCGGGCAAGGCCTCGGCGAGGTCGAGGATGTTCCGCAGGCTGCCCGATTCCTGGTAGACGGTGTCGAGGGCGCGATCGCGGGCGTCCCAGGTGTCGTTGGCGAGAAACGCCAGGTTGAGGGCGAAGATGACATTGATCACGGTGAGGAAGTTCTGCGCGATCCCGCGGAACGTCTTGATGAACGCCGCGTAGCGCGAACGCTGCGCCAGCCACAGCAGCGCGAAAGCCGCGCCGTAGGTGCCGAGCATGACAACGGCGGCGAGGTAATATTGGTCATAGGGTCCGAAATTGAATGACATCATGAATTCCAGCGAATAAAAGCGCCGGCCATGCACAGGGAAAAGGAACGGCCAATGATTCCCCGGCGATGGCACCGCGGCGACAAGTCGAAGCAAAAAAAAGCCTGAGCCTACCCTCCCGGGCGCCGCGGTTGTATCAGTTTGGCGATGAGGCCGGTCCAGCCGGTCTGGTGCGAGGCGCCGATGCCGCGGCCGGTGTCGCCGTGAAAGTACTCGTGGAACGGCACGTAGTCGCGGAAATGGGGGTCGGTCTGGAACTTCTCGACGTCGCCGAAGACGGCGCGCCGGCCGTCGGCGTCGCGCATGAAGATGCCGTTGCAGCCGCCGCGTCAGCTCTTCCGAGGCCTCCAGGATGGTGACCAGGCTGCCCGGAGCCGGCGGGGCATTCGATCTTGAAGTCGTCGCCGTAGTAGTGGTGGAACCGCTGCATCGACTCCACCAGCAGGAAGTTCACCGGCATCCACACCGGCCCGCGCCAGTTGGAGTTGCCGCCGAACATGTAGCTGTCGGAATCGCCCGGCACGTAGTGCACCTCGTGATGCTCGCCGCCGAAGTCGAACTCGTACGGGCTGCGTCTCGTGCACCTTGGAGAGCGCCCGCACGCCATGGTCGGAGAGGAACTCGCTCTCGTCCAGCATGCGGGCCAACAGCCGCTTCATGCGGTGGCCGCGCAGCAGAGACAGAAGATGGCGGTCGCCGGCGCCCGGCTCCTCCCACCGCGACACCAGCGCCGCGAGATCGGGCCGGTAGTTCAGGAACCATTTGAGCCGCCGGTTGAAGTTCGGCAGGGCGTCGAGCAGCTCCGGCTCCAGCACCTCGACGGCGAACAGCGGGATCAGGCCCACCATTGAGCGGAGCCGCATCGGGTAGACCTCGCCGTCGTCGGTGCTCAGCATGTCATAGTAGAACTCGTCGCGTCTCGTCCCACAGCCCGGTGCCGCAGCCCTGGAAGTCGGTCATCGCCTCGGCGATTTCGAGGAAATGCTCGAAGAACTTGGTGGCGATGTCCTCGTAGACGTCGTCGTGCAGCGCCAGCTCCAGGGCGATCCGCATCATGTTCAGGCAATACATCGCCATCCACGACGTGCCGTCGGCCTGGTTGATGTGGCCGCCCATGGGCAGCGGCTTCGAGCGGTCGAACACGCCGATGTTGTCGAGGCCGAGGAAGCCGCCCTGGAAGATGTTGCGGCCGTCCTCGTCCTTGCGGTTGACCCACCAGGTAAAGTTCAGAAGCAGCTTGTGAAATACCCGCTCGAGAAACCGGATGTCGCCGGCCGCCGCGCCGGTTGCCGTCGATCTTGTAGACCCGCCAAGCCGCCCAGGCGTGCACCGGCGGATTGACGTCGCCGAAGTTCCACTCGTAGGCCGGCAACTGGCCGTTGGGATGGGTGTACCACTCCCGGGTCAGCAAGCACGAGCTGGCCCTTGGCGAACTCCGGATCCACCAGCGCCAGCGGCAGGCAATGGAACGCCGAGTCCCAGGCCGCGAACCACGGATATTCCCACTTGTCGGGCATGGACAGGATGTCGGCGGTGTTGACGTGGCGCCAGTCGGCGTTGCGGCCGTGCCGGCGCGCCGCCGGCGGCGGCGGCATGGCGGGATCGCCGGCGAGCCAGTCGCGAACGTCGTAGTGATAGAACTGCTTGGACCAGATCATGCCGGCCAGCGCCTGGCGCTGCACCAGCCGGGCATCGGCGTCGGCGATGTCGCGCTGCAGATCGGCGTAGAAGGTATCGGCCGAATTGCGCGCCCGCGCGACGATGGCGTCGGCGTTGTCGAACGGCCGGCGCATCTCGACGTTGGTCAGGCGCAGCCGGAAGGTCAGCGGCGCCGCCGGCGCGGAACATCGGCGCGGAAATGCGACGGCGGCCTTGGTTCCCGCGGCGCGCGGCATTCACCGCCGACGCGTCGCCCTCGACGACGAAATCGTTGATACCGTCCTTGAAATAGCCCGTCGGACCGCTGTCGGCGCCGTAGAGCTTGCGACGCGTTGGTTTCGTTGTCGCAGAACAGAAGCGCGGGCGCGCCGTCGCAGTAGAGCCTGAACGTGCCCAATTCGGCGTGGCCGGCCTCGAGGGCGGCGCCGCCGACAGCGGCGATGGCGGGCTTGGCGCGCGTCTCCGGTCCACGACCAGGTGTTGCGGAACCACAGCGTCGGCAGCACGTGGAGCGGCGCCGCGTCCGGCCCGCGGTTGTGCGCCGTGACCACCATCACCATGTCGTCGGGCGAGGCCTTGGCGTATTCCACGAAGACGTCGAAATAGCGGTCCTCGTCGAACAGGCCGGTGTCGATCAGCTCGAATTCCGGCTCGCAGCTTGTTGTCGGGCGGGTTCTCGTCGCGCAGCCGCTGGTAGGGAAAGGCGGCGTGCGGATACTTGTAGAGCATCTTGAGGTAGGTGTGCGACGGCGTGGCGTCGAGGTAGTAGTACAGCTCCTTGACGTCCTCGCCGTGATTGCCCTCGGGCCCGGACAGTCCGAACAGCCGCTCCTTGAGGATCGGATCGCGCTCGTTCCACAGCGCGAGCGCCAGGCACAGGCGCTGCTGGTCGTCGCTGATGCCGGCGATGCCGTCCTCGCCCCAGCGGTAGGCACGGCTCCGCGCGTGGTCGTGCGGGAAATCCGCCCAGGCGTTGCCGTCGGCGCTGTAGTCCTCGCGCACCGTTCCCCACTGGCGTTCGCTGAGATAGGGCCCCCAGCGCCGCCATTTCGCTTCGCCGCTATCGCCTTCCGCCAGCCGCCGGCTCTCCGCCGTCGCTTTTCGATTGCTTGGCGTCCGCGCCATGGCTCCCCGTCCTCCTGCTCTCGTTGCCGCCCCCGGCTAGCGGTCTCTGATCTTGCGCCAGCGGGCAACGTTGCGCTCGTGTTCCTCCAGGGTGCGGGCGAAGGCGTGCCCGCCGGTGCCGTCGGCGACGAAATAGTACTCGTTGCTGTCGACAGGGTTGAGCGCCGCCGCCAGCGAGGCCCGCCCCGGGTTGGCGATGGGGCCGGGCGGCAGACCGGGCGACACGTAGGTGTTGTAAGGCGAATCGATGGCGAGATCCTTGCGGGTGAGCGGTCGGTCGAGCGGTCCCGCGCCGCCGGTCACGGCGTAGATGGTGGTGGGGTCGGACTGCAGCAGCATGCCCTTGCGGAGGCGATTGACGAACACCGCCGCCACGCGGCGACGCTCGGCCGCCACCGCCGTTTCCTTTTCGACGATGGAGGCGAGCACCACCGCCTCCTCGGGTGTCTCCAGCGGCAAGCCGGCGTCCCGCGCCGCCCACAACGTGTCGAGTTCCGCGGTCATGGCTTCGCGCATGCGCGCAATCAGATCGGCGCGGGTGTCGCCGAAGGAAAAGTGGTAGGTTTCGGGCAACAGGGTTCCCTCGGCCGGCGGCGTCCCCACCTCGCCCGTCAATCCCGGCGTTTCCGCCACCAGCGCCAGCACCTCGGCGGAGGTCAGGCCCTCGGGCACGGTCACCCGCCGGACCACCGTCTTGCCCGCGCTCAGCATCGCCACCACGTCGCCGGCGCTGATGGCGGCGGGAAACGCGTACTCGCCGGCACGCAGCGAGGAATCCACCTTTTGGATGCGGGCACCGAGGCGAAACACCAGCGGCGAAGATATGACCCCCGCTTCCGCCAACTGCTCGGCGATGGCGCCAACGCCGGCGCCCTTGGGGACGATGACGGTTGTCTCCTCGGTCAGCGGACCGGGTTTTTCATATTGTCCGGAAAGCCACAGAAACGCGCCCGCGCCGACGCCGACGGCCAGCAGCGCGACCAGAGCACGGCACAGCCGAAGCGGCCCATGCCGCGGCGTTTCCTAGTTGGCCTGCTTGAAGATCAGCGAAGCGTTGGTTCCGCCGAATCCGAAGGAATTGGAGAGTGCCGCGCGAACCGGCCGTTCCTTGGCCCGGTGCGGCACGAGGTCGATGTCGCACCCCTCGGACGGATTATCGAGGTTCAGCGTCGGCGGCACCACGCCCGCGTTCAAGGCCATGATTGAAAAAATCGCCTCGGCGGCGCCGGCGGCGCCGAGAAGATGGCCGATGGAGGACTTGGTGGACGACATGGAAACCTTGTAGGCGGCGTCTCCGAAGGCCCGCTTGACGGCACCCACCTCGATCTCGTCGCCGAGCGGCGTGGAAGTCCCGTGGGCGTTGATGTAGTCGATATCCTCGGGGTTCATTTGCGCGCGTTTCATCGCCATCTTCATGCAGCGATAAGCACCATCGCCCGTCTCGGATGGCGCGGTGATATGGTGAGCGTCGCCGCTCAGGCCGTAGCCCACAACCTCGGCATAGATCGTGGCGCCGCGCTTCTTGGCGTGCTCGTACTCTTCGAGCACCACAACCCCCGCGCCCTCGCCCATGACGAAGCCGTCACGATCGACGTCCCACGGACGCGACCCCTTTTCCGGGTTGTCGTTGAACTTGGTGGACAACGCCTTGGCCGCCGCGAAGCCGGCGATACCGGTGCGGCAGATGGCCGCTTCGGCGCCGCCGGCGACCATCACGTCGGCATCGTCCCACATGATCAGGCGGGCGGCGTCGCCGATGGCATGCGCCCCGGTGGCGCAGGCGGTGACGGCCGAATGGTTGGGCCCCTTGAACCCGTACCTGATGGACGCATGGCCACTCACCAGATTGATCAGGCAGGCCGGGATGAAAAACGGGCTGACCCGGCGGATCCCGCCATTCTCGACCTGCACCGACGTCTTGTGGATCTCTTCCAGACCCCCGATGCCGGAGCCGATCATCACGCCGGTGCGGATGCGCAACTCCTCGTCGTCCGGTTTCCAGCCGGCATCGGTCACGGCCTGTTCGGCCGCCGCCAGCCCCAAGACGATGAAGTCGCCCATGCGCCGCTGGTCCTTGGACGACACCCAGTCGTCGGCGTTGAAGCGGCCCTCCGATGTCTCGCCAAGGGGAACTTGTGCGGCGATCTTTGCCGGCAAGTCCGATACATCGAAGGTTTGAATCGCGCCGAGACCCGATTCACCATTGATCAGGCGGTCCCAATTCGCCTTTACACCGCACCCGAGGGGTGCGACGAGGCCAAGCCCAGTTACAACTACGCGTCTCATGTTTCCGTCGTATCGTCCTGTGACAAAAACTGTCAGGTTTCAAACGGCACGGTTGCCAGCCCGTCCACCGCGGCTCCGCCCGGCCCTCGGACCGGGGCGTTCACCGCGCGTCACGCCGTGGCATTATTGATGTAGTCGACCGCGTCCTTCACCGTGAGAATTTTCTCGGCCGCCTCATCAGGGATTTCGATTCCGAATTCCTCTTCGAAAGCCATGACCAGTTCCACGGTATCCAAGCTATCGGCCCCGAGATCATCGATAAAGCTGGCGGACTCGACCACCTTGCCTTCTTCCACGCCCAGGTGCTCGACAATGATTTTCTTCACCCGCTCGGCGACGTCACTCATGC
Source organism: uncultured Alphaproteobacteria bacterium (assembly GCA_963786305.1). Taxonomy (GTDB): domain Bacteria; phylum Pseudomonadota; class Alphaproteobacteria; order Rhodospirillales; family Defluviicoccaceae; genus CAKZLS01. The sequence goes on along the minus strand of CAWAYL010000014.1, from coordinate 221,938 downwards.
TATGTCCCCTCGATCCCTTTGATTGATATGATTGATAATGCAGATTTCATGGTTGATGGCTGTTCCCCTGACGCGGCAGCACGCTGCGGCGCAGCAAAATGCCAGTTTTCGTATCATACTTTAACCACCTTTGCCAACGCGCAAGGCTCTCGGCATATTCCGAGGGTGTCTACACCATGGTCATTCCACCGTTCACATGGAAGGTCTGACCGGTGATATAAGCGGCTTCGGCGCTGGCCAGGTAACCAACGCAGGCGGCCACCTCGCCGGGCGTCCCCATTCTTCCCATCGGAATTCTGTCTAAGATTGCCTGTTGCGCGTCTTCTGGCAAGGTGCCGGTCATCTCCGATTCGATAAAACCGGGCGCCACGCAGTTCGCCGTGATGCCGCGACCGGCCACTTCCCGCGCCAAGGCCTTGAACATGCCGATCATGCCCGCCTTGGACGCGGCGTAATTGACCTGGCCGGCATTTCCCGTCACGCCCACCACCGAGGTGATGCCGATGAACCGGCCCCAACGCCGTTTCATCATTCCCCGCAGGGCGGCGCGGGTCAGCCGGAAGGCGGCGCCCAAATTGACGTCCAGCACCGTTCGCCAATCCTCGTCGGACATGCGCATCACCAGGCCGTCGCGCGTGATGCCCGCGTTGCTGACAACGATGTCCAGACCGCCGAACTGGGACTCGGCGTCGCGGACGAGCGCCTCGGCGCCGCCTTCGCTGGCCAGATCGGCGGGAATTACACGCGCCGAAGGGCCGATCTCGGCGGCCACGGTCTCGAGCGCCGAAACCCGCGTGCCGGACAAGCCAACGCGCGCGCCCTGCCGCGCCAGTGCATGGGCGATGGCGCCGCCGATGCCGCCGGACGCTCCCGTTACCAGCGCCGACTTACCGCTCAAATCGAGCATGTTCGTGTTTCCCGGCCCCTTTCGGGCAAAAACCGATGAAGCAGCGGCATTCCCCTTCTTCGACCATTGCAACGCACGATCGTCAGAGCGGGAAGAGCTGGCGATTCTCCATAAGGCCATTGCCTAGTCTCTTGTCCGCAGATGTCATAACGAGCCAATGCGTCCTGTCAAGCGTCCGTCGCGAAAACCGACCGAAACCCCACGCGGGTTTTTTTGCCATCGGGCTCTCGCCCGTGAATACCGCGGCGGCGTCGACGCCGCGTCCTGTGCTTGCGCGAAGGGTCCAGTCGTGTTTTATTGCCGCCTCGATTCTCCTTGCCGGACGGTTCCGGCTATGCCGGGCAATGCCCCGGATGAGACAATCCAGAGGGAGTATGGCCATTGCCTTACTATGAGACCGTGTTCATCGCACGGCAGGATATTTCCGCGACCCAAGTCGACACACTCGCGGACGCTTTCACGAAAACCATCGAAGACCAGGGTGGTCAGATCGCCAAACGCGAGGTTTGGGGCTTGCGGCCGCTGTCCTATCGAATGAAGAAACAGCGCAAGGGGCATTACGTCCTGTTCAATATCGATGCGCCCGCTCCCGCCGTTCACGAGATGGAGCGTCAGATGCGCATCAACGAGGACATCTTGCGTCACCTCACCGTTCGCGTCGACGCGCTGGAGGAAGGCCCGTCGGCGATGATGCAGATGCGTGCCGGACGGGGCGACGACCGGCCCCGCCGTGACGATCGGTTCCGCTCGAACCCGCGCCCGGCAGGCTCCGAGCACGGCGCGCCCAAGCCATCGGAATCGGCGAATTCGAGCGACAGCAAAGCAGAGACGGCCCCGGCCGCGGACAAAGCAGAGACGGCGCCGGCCGCGGACAAAACAGAGAAGGCACCGGCCGCGGACAAGAAAGGAGACGCGGAATGAGCGCCCAACGCAGACCGTTTTTTCGCCGCCGCAAGACCTGTCCGTTCTCCGGCCCCAACGCGCCGAAAATCGACTACAAGGACATCAAGCTGCTTCAGCGGTTCATTTCGGAACGCGGCAAGATCGTGCCGAGCCGGATCACCGCGGTGTCCGCGAAGAAACAGCGGGAACTCGCCAAGGCCATCAAGCGGGCACGCTTTCTCGCGTTGCTTCCCTACATCGTCAAGTAGGCCGACATGCGCAGCCGCAGGCCCATTGGGCGCAACCGCAGGCCCAATAGGCGCAGCCGCAGGCCCATTGGGCGCAACCGCAAACAAGGTGTCTGAAATCCATGGCACTCCTTTTGAGTGACACGGCGGCGGTTCTCGCAAGACCTGGACATGCCCGATGCAGAAAACCGCGCTGATCGCCATCGGCGGAGGGGGACTGAGCGCCGCCGCCTCCATGGCCGGCCTGTTCGGTTCGCCGGGCGGCTTCGTGCTGGCCTATCTGGCCCCGCTGCCATTGCTCATGGTCGGCCTCGGCCTGGGTCCGGTCGCGGCGTTGATCGCGGCCGTGAGCGGTGTCGCCGGCGTCGGGCTGCTGGGCGGGATCACGTCGGCCGGGGTATATGGCGGCATGCACGCCTTTCCGTCCTGGCTGCTGGTCCGCCAGGCGATGATCCGGTCACCGGGCCACGATCAACAAGCGTCGGGCTGGTATCCGGTGGGATCGCTGTTGTGCTGGCTCGCCATCGTCGCCGCCACCATCGCGGTGGCGACCGTGTTGGCCGGACGCGGCGAAGCGGGCATCGAGGAATCGGTGAAAGCCCTGCTGGAAACCGCCGTATCTCTCGCCGCGCCCACTTTGGCGGAAGCCGATCGCCAGACCCTCGCCTCGTATCTGGCGCCGATGTTCATCGGCATGACCGCGCTTACCTGGATGCTGATGATGACCATCAACGGCGTGCTGGCGCAGGGACTTTTGTCGCGGCGCGGCTGGGCTCTACGGCCGACCCCGCGCTGGTCGGAACTGACCCTTCCGGACTGGATATCTTGGCTGCTGGTGGCGGCCGCCGCGGTTGCCGTTTTCGGGTCGGGCGACGTCGAATATCTGGCGCTCAATCTCGTGATCATCTTCGCCACCCCGTTCTTCTTTCTGGGGCTTGGCGGTGGTCCATACACTGGTCCGGCCGTTTCCGGCGCGGGGATTTGTACTGGCGGCGTTCTACGTCGCGCTGGTGCTTTTTCTGCTGTTCGTCGGCGTCGCGGTGGCGGGACTGGGCATCGTCGAACAATGGGTGGGGATCCGCTCGCGTCTTGCGAAGGGCGGCCCCCCGCAAAGGAGTGAATGATGGAAGTTATTCTTTTGGAACGTGTCGAGAAACTCGGCCAGATGGGTGAGGTGGTCAACGTCAAGACCGGTTATGCCCGCAACTTTCTGCTGCCGCAGAGCAAGGCGGTGCGGGCGACCGACGACAACCGCAAACGGTTCGAGGAGCAGCGCGCCCAGCTCGAGACCAGCAACCTGGAACGCAAGGCCGAGGCCGAGAAAGTGGCCCAGCCATTGGATGGGATGATGGTGAAGCTGATCCGCCAAGCGGGAGAAAACGGCCAGCTTTACGGCTCGGTCAACGCCCGCGACATCGCCGAAGCGGTGACCGAGGCCGGCGCGACGATCCGCCGCCAGCAGGTGTGGTTGAGCGCCCCCATCAAGGCGCTTGGCGTGCACGCCATCGCCGTCAACCTCCATCCCGAAGTAACGATCCAGGTGATGGTAAACGTAGCCCGTTCCCACGAGGAGGGCGACATCCAGGCCCGGACGGGACGCGCGGTCGGTCGTTTCGATGAGCAAGAGGAGGAGGACGATACGCCCGCCTCCGACGCCGAGCATGCGGCTGCCGCCGTGTTCGAGGACACAGGCATGGACGACGCCATCCAGGACACTGACGCCGAAGAGAGTTCCGGGACCGGGGAAGGTTCCGAGACCGAGGAACACGAACCCGCGACACAATAGGCAGAGGCCCCGTCTTCGGAATGAAACGGGATCTCTCATCCCGGTTGTTGATTCGGGTGCGCGGCCGGGCAACGGGCCGCGCCCTTTCGTTTTAGCGCGGCGCGCAGCCCGCCCGGCCCAACCAGGCGGCGGGTTGCCATGCGGTATTCCGGGGCGTACTACTCTATTGCTTATCCACAGGTTTACCCCCAAAGCACTCCCCTAACTCACAGTCGGCGCCGCGCTCGCAAAACAGTCCCCGCTGTTTTCTGATTTACAGATACTCCAGCGCGGCGCCACCGCGTACTCTCCGCGGCATGGCAATCACCACCACCGCTGATCGACCGTTCGAATTCGCCGGCCTCGGCGACTCGGCCCCCGGGTTCCGCAGCCCCCCGCACAACATCCAGGCGGAGAAGGCGCTGCTCGGCGCGATCTTCGTGCACGAACGCGCCTACGAGCGGGTTTCGGAGTTCCTCCGTCCGGAACATTTCTCGGTCGCCGAGCACCGGGCGATCTTCGAAGCCTGTTCGAAGCTGATCGAGCAGCAGCGGGTCGCCAATCCGGTAACCCTGCAAGGTTATTTCGCGCAGGACGACAAGCTGGCGGCGGTAGGCGGGCCGGGCTATCTGATGGAGCTTGCCGAATCCGCCGTCACCGTCATCAACGCCGGCGAGTACGGGCGGCTTATCCACGATCTCTATCTGCGCCGTGAGCTGATCTGTCTCGGCGAGGACGTGGTCAATCGCGCCTACGAATGCGACGTCGACGAGGCGGCGACGGTTCAGATCGAAATCGCCGAACAGGGCCTGTACGACATGGCCACAAAGGGCGAGTACGAGGGCGGCTTCGAGACGTTCTCGGTCAGCATGCGCAACGCTTTGCAGATTGGCGGAGGCGGCCCAGAAGCGCCAGGGCGGCTTGAGCGGCGTGACCACGGGGCTTCGCGATCTCGACAGCCGTCTTGGCGGCCTGCATGCGTCCGACCTCGTTATCCTTGCCGGCCGGCCGTCCATGGGCAAGACCGCGCTCGCCACCAATATCGCGTTCAATGCCGCCAAGGCATTCCGCACCGAGACCCAGGACGACGGCTCGACCAAGGTCGTCGACGGTGCCGTCGTCGGATTTTTCTCTCTCGAAATGTCGGACGAGCAATTGGCGACGCGCATTCTTTCCGAACAGACGAAGGTGTCTTCGGACAAGATCCGCCGCGGCATGATCGCCAAGGAGAAACTGAGTGAATTGGTGGTGGCCAGCCGCGAACTTCAGGGCCTTCCCATGTTCATCGACGATACGCCGGCGCTCAGCATCAGCGCCATGCGCACGCGGGCGCGGCGGCTCAAACGCCAGCACAATCTGGGCATGATCGTCATCGACTATCTGCAACTGATCGCGCCGTCGCCCGGTGTCCGCCACGACAGCCGCGTCCAGGAAATCTCGGAAATCACCCGGGGTTTGAAGGCGCTTGCCAAGGAACTGAACGTGCCGGTGCTGGCCCTGTCGCAGCTTTCGCGCGCCGTCGAGCAGCGCGAGGACAAACGGCCACAACTCTCCGACCTGCGAGAGTCCGGCACCATCGAGCAGGACGCCGACGTGGTTATGTTCATCTTCCGGGAACAGTATTATCTTGAGCGCGCCGAACCCATCCAGCGCGGCGACGAACCCCTGGAGAAATTCATGGAGCGTCACGATCGGTGGCGTCAGCGGGGCGAAGAAGCCCACAACAAGGCCGAAGTCATGATCGCCAAGCAGCGGCACGGCCCGATCGGCAACGTTCCGCTGTACTTCGAAGGTGAGTTCACGCGATTTGGCGATCTGGAAACCGAGCACATTCCGGATGTTTGAGCGTTCATGAGCGAAGCCGACCGGGCCGGCGCCATCCTGACCATCGATCTCGGGTCGATCGCCGAGAACTATCGGCGGCTCCGCGACCGCGCGGCACCGGCCGAATGCGCGGCGGTGGTCAAGGCCGACGCCTATGGCCTGGGCGCCGCCCGCGTGGTTCCGGTGCTCCATGGAGCGGGCTGCCGCACCTTCTTCGTGGCGCTCATCGACGAGGGGATCGCCGTCCGGCGTGTCCTGGAGGCGCGCGGCCAGGCCGGGTCGAGCGGCGACGAGCCCACGATTTATGTCCTCAATGGCCTGACCCCGAACACGGCCGCCGTTTTCGATGAATACCGCTTGCGTCCCGTCCTCAACGCCATCGGCGAGATCGACGCCTGGGCGGCCTTCGCCCGCGGCCGGGAGTTGCCGTTGCCGGCCGCGGTCCACGTCGATACCGGCATGTCCCGCCTCGGCCTGCCGCAAGACGAACTCGCGGTCCTCGTCGATGATCCGGCGCGGCTTGCCGGCTTCCCTCTCGCGCACGTGATCAGCCACCTGGCCTGCGCCGACGAGCCCGATCATCCGCTCAACGCGCGGCAACGCGACGCCTTCGACGCGGCGCGGGCATCGCTGCCGCCGGCGCCCGGATCGCTCGCCAACTCGTCCGGCATCTTCCTGGACCCGTCGTTCCACGCCGACCAGGTTCGCCCCGGATGCGCGCTCTACGGCGTCGCCCCGGTTCCCGGCCGTCCCAACCCGATGAACCAAGTGGTTCGACTGCAAGGAAAAATCCTGCAAGTCCGCGAGATTGACACACATCGGACCGTTGGATATGGTGCGACCCACCGCGCCGAAAAACGCACACAAATCGCCACCGTCGCCGTCGGATATGCCGACGGCTATCTCCGGTATCTCAGCAATCGCGGCAGCGCCCACGTCGGCGAATACCGTGTGCCGCTGGTGGGACGCGTATCCATGGATCTGACCACCTTCGATGTGACCGATGTACCGGCTCCTCTCGTTCATCCGGGCGCGATGATCGACCTGATCGGCGACGGCCTGGGCGTGGATGCGCGTCGCGGAGGCCGCCGGAACCATCGGTTACGAAATTCTCACCAGCCTCGGCGCGCGGTATCATCGCGTCTACCGGCGGCCGTAGGAGCGGACCGGAGATGAACATCCTCCAGCCCATCGGCCGGTTCATGCTGGCGTTTCTCGCGACGGCAGGACGGGTGGTGATTTTCACCGGATCGGCGCTTGGCCATTGCGTCCGGCCGCCGTTCTACCTGCGCAACGTGGGCCGCCAGATGATCGAGATCGGCTATTATTCGCTGCCGGTCGTCGGGTTGACGGCGATCTTCGCCGGCATGGTTCTGGCGCTGCAGAGCTACACCGGCTTCGCCCGGTTCTCCGCCGAGGGCGCCATCGCCAACGTCGTCGTCGTCGCCATTACCCGGGAGCTCGGGCCGGTGCTGGCCGGGCTGATGGTCGCGGGACGCATCGGCGCTTCCATGGCCGCCGAGATCGGCACCATGCGGGTAACCGAGCAGATCGACGCACTGACGACGCTGTCGACCAATCCGATGAAATACATGGTCGCCCCGCGGCTGATCGCCGGCGTCACCATGCTGCCCATTCTGGTGTTCATCGCCGACATCATCGGCGTGTTCGGCGGCTACCTGGTCTCGGTATACAAGCTCGGGTTCAATCCCGCCAACTACCTGCAGAGCACCTGGGATTTCGTGCAGCCCATGGACGTGATTTCCGGCCTGGTCAAGGCCGCCGTCTTCGGGTTCATCATTACCCTGATGGGATGCTACCACGGCTACAGTTCGCGTGGCGGCGCCCAGGGCGTCGGCGCCGCCACCACCAACGCCGTGGTTTCGGCGTCGATCCTGATCCTCTGTTTCGACTACATCCTGACTGAAATGTTCTTCGCCAAATGACCGAAAAACAACCGAAAATCCGTGTCCGGGGCTTGAAAAAGGCGTTTGGCCACAAAGGTCGTCCTGAACGGCCTCGACCTCGACGTGGGCGTCGGCGAGTCGGTGGTGGTGATCGGCGGCTCGGGAACCGGCAAGTCGGTGTTGCTGAAATGCATTCTGGGCCTGCTTCAGGCGGACGAGGGCAGCATTCAGATCGATGGCGAGGAGGTTGTCGGCATCGACACCGCCGGGCGCGAGCGGATCAACCACAAATTCGGCATGCTGTTTCAGGGCGGCGCCCTGTTCGACAGTCTTCCGGTATGGGAGAACGTGGCGTTCGGGCTGATCGCGGCGAAAGAGGCGCGTCGCGCCGACGCCAAGAAGATCGCCCTCGACAAGCTCGCCGAGGTCGGTCTCGGACCGGAAGTGGGCGACCTGTCACCGGCGGAACTGTCGGGTGGCATGCAGAAACGCGTCGCCCTCGCCCGCGCCATCGCCGCCGACCCGGAGATCATTTTCTTCGACGAACCCACCACCGGCCTCGACCCCATCATGGCCGACGTCATCAACGACCTGATCGTCGAAATCACCCGGGGCATGGGGGCGAGCGGCCTGTCGATCACCCACGACATGGCGAGCGCCCGAAAGATCGCCCATCGCATCGCCATGCTGTACGAGGGACGCATCATCTGGGCCGGGTCCGTCGACGAAATCGACCGATCGGGCGAGCCGCACGTGGATCAGTTCATCAACGGCCGCGCCGAGGGGCCGATCAAAATGGCGGTTCGGGCGTAACGCCCGCCGCGACCCGCCCGGCGTCGTGCGCCGGGGCCGAGCAATGAAGGACCTGTCGATCGTTGGCGCGTCATGCATCCGCCTATAGCTGCCAGAGCTGCGGCGCCGTCCAGCCGAAATGGACCGGCCGCTGCGAGGCCTGCGGTGCCTGGAACGCACTGATCGAAGAGGTGCCGGCCGAGCAGACACCGAAGGGCCTCGGACGGCGCCGCGGCCGCCGCGTCGAGTTCGCCTCGCTGGATGGCGATATCGTCGCGACGCCGCGGTTCGTGACCGGCATCGGCGAATTCGACCGAGTGACCGGCGGCGGTCTGGTGCCCGGCTCGGCCCTGTTGATCGGCGGCGATCCCGGTATCGGCAAATCCACCGTTTTGCTGCAGGTCTCGGCGGCGCTGTCGGCGAACGCGCGGTGCGCCTACATTTCCGGCGAGGAGGCCATCGACCAGATGCGGCTCCGGGCCGATCGCCTGGGCCTGCGCGGCGCCCCTGTCCATCTGGCGGCGGCGACGTCGGTGCGCGATATCGCCGCTTCGCTGGACACGCCGGACGGCCCCGAGATCGTCGTCGTCGACTCGGTGCAGACGCTGTATCTGGATTCCTTGGAATTGGCCCCCGGCACGGTCTCCCAGGTCCGCGCGTCGGCCCAGGAGCTCATCCGCCTCGCCAAGCGGCGGGGTTTCGTCCTGCTGCTGGTGGGCCACGTCACCAAGGAGGGCATGATCGCCGGTCCCCGGGTTCTCGAGCACATGGTCGACACGGTGCTGTATTTCGAGGGCGAGCGGGGCCACCAGTTCCGTATTCTCCGGGCGGTCAAGAATTGTTTCGGAGCCACCGACGAAATCGGTGTGTTCGAGATGACCGACGGCGGCCTCAAGGAGGTGATCAATCCATCGTCCCTGTTCCTCGCCGAGCGCGACAGCGACGTCGCGGGCGCCTGCGTGTTTGCCGGCATGGAAGGCAGCCGGCCGGTCCTGGTGGAGATTCAGTCGCTTATCGCGCCGTCGTCGCTGGGCACGCCCAGGCGCGCCGTCGTCGGCTGGGACTCCGGCCGGCTGGCGATGATCATGGCGGTGCTGGAGGCGCGCTGCGGTCTTTCTTTCGGGGCCGCCGACGTGTATCTAAACGTGGCGGGTGGCTTGAGAATCGGTGAACCGGCCGCCGATCTCGCCGTCGCGGCGGCGCTGGCTTCCTCGGCGAACGACAAGGCAATGCCGGCGGAGACGGTGGTGTTCGGTGAAATCGGTTTGTCGGGGGAAGTTCGGGCCGTCGCACGCGCCGGAGCGCGATTGAAAGAGGCGGCGAAGTTGGGATTTTCGCACGCCATCGTTCCCGACCCGGCGCTCCGGCCGGGCGGAAACCGTAACCGGGATCAAGACAAGGGAGGTCGCCCACGTGGTTGATCTGTTGACCCTCATCGGAACCGACGTGGGCACGCGGCGACGGAGGAGCGCCGGTGCCTGATCTTACCCTGTTCGACGTCGGCCTGGTCATCGTCCTGATCATTTCGGGACTGCTTGCCTTCGTCCGCGGCTTCATTCAAGAGGTGCTGTCCATCGGCGCCTGGATCGGCGCCATCGTCGCCACGATTTTCGGCCTGCCCTATGTCAAGCCGTTCGCGCGCGAATTCATTGCCAACACCTTGCTGGCCGATATCGCCGCCGGCGGCGCGATCTTTCTGGTCACGCTGGTGATCCTGTGGATGCTCACCCGCATGATCTCCAACAGCGTCAGGGGCAGCGCCCTCAACGCCCTCGACCGCTCGCTCGGGTTCGTATTCGGGCTCGCGCGCGGCGCCGTCCTGGTGTGCCTTCTGTTCATCGGCGTGCAGTGGCTGGTCAAACCCGACCAGCAACCGGACTGGTTGCGCAACGCGCGTTCGTTGCCGCTGGTCGTCTGGGGGGCGGATCAGTTGCGCTCGATGGTTCCCGCCGACACCCAGGAAGCCGCCGCCGGCGCCGCCGGCGCCGCCGAGGACGAAGCGCGAAAAGTCCTTGAAACGCACCGCATGTTGCGCGACATCATGAGTTCGGAACCGAAAGGACCGCCGTCCGAGACCGAGCCGGGCGTTGACGGTTACACGCCCAAGGAACGGCGGGACATGGAGCGCTTGATCGAAAGCGGTCGATGAAAGGCCTGAACACAATGGAGGCAACCCCCTCGCCGGCGCGAAGCGGTCAACGGACCGATCTTCTCGACGACGACCATTTCCATGACGAATGCGGCGTTTTCGGCATTTACGGTCACCGCGACGCCACCGCCACCACCGCGCTCGGGCTGCACGCCTTGCAGCACCGCGGCCAGGAAGCCGCCGGCATCGTCAGTTGCGATGGCGACCATTTCCACAGCCACAAGGCGCTTGGCCTGGTGGGCGACAACTTCGGTTCGGAAAAGGTGGTCAATCGGCTTCACGGATCCATGGCCTTGGGCCATGTGCGCTATTCCACCAGCGGCGACACGGTGCTCCGGAACGTCCAGCCGCTGTTCGCCGATTTCGAATTCGGCGGATTGACCATCGCCCACAACGGCAACCTCACCAACGCTCTCGACGTTCGCAAGTCGCTGGTCCGCCGGGGCTGCATCTTCCAGTCCACCACCGATACCGAAACCATCATTCACCTGATGGCCACCAGCCACTATTCCACCGTCGTCGACCGGATGATCGACGCGCTGCGCCAACTGGAGGGCGCCTATTCGCTGGTCGCCATCACCCGGCGCAAGCTCATCGGCATGCGCGACCCCCATGGCGTTCGGCCGCTCGTACTGGGGCGTTTCGAAGGCGCGTATGTGATGGCGTCGGAAACCTGCGCTCTCGACATCATCGGCGCCGAGTTCATCCGCGACATCGAGCCCGGCGAGATCGTCGTCGTCGACGAGACCGGCATCAAGAGCGTCAAGCCGTTCGCCAAGGTGGCGAACCGGTTCTGCATTTTCGAATACATTTATTTCGCCCGGCCCGACAGCACTCTGGAAGGCCGCAACGTCTACGGCGTGCGCAAGCGCATCGGCGCCGAACTGGCCCGCGAAAACGGCGTCGACGCGGACATGGTCATACCGGTGCCCGACTCGGGCGTGCCGGCCGCCATCGGCTATGCCCAGGAGTCGGGTATTCCCTTCGAACTCGGCATCATCCGCAACCATTACGTCGGCCGAACGTTTATCGAGCCCACCGCGCGCATCCGCCACCTCGGCGTCAAACTCAAGCACAACGCGAACATGCGGATGTTGAAGGGCAAGCGCGTAATCCTTGTGGACGATTCCATCGTCCGCGGCACGACCTCGGTCAAGATCGTCGAAATGGTGCGGGCGGCCGGCGCCACCGAGGTGCACCTGCGCATTTCCAGCCCGCCGACCACGCATCCGTGCTTCTACGGCATCGACACGCCGGAACGCGACGAATTGCTGGCCTCCACCCGTTCCGTCGAGGAGATGATTCGCTACATCGGCGTCGACTCGCTCTCCTACATCTCCATGGACGGGCTTTACCGCGCCGTCGGAGAGGCCGGCCGCGACAATGCGCGGCCGCAATACTGCGACGCGTGCTTCAGCGGCGACTACGCCATCCGCCTGACCGACCACGAAGATCACCCGCTGGAAAAACAGCTCTCCCTGCTCGAGGAATAGCGGTGGCGGAGCCCGATCCACTCCCCGATCCCGCTCCCTCGGGCGGCCGCTTGGCCGGCCGCGTCGCCCTGATCACCGGCGCGTCGCGGGGCATCGGCCGGGCGGTGGCACTGCGGTTTGCCGCGGAAGGCGCCGAGCTTATTCTCTCGGCCCGCACCCAGGGCGCACTGGAAGAGGTGGACGACGAGGTCCGTAAACTCGGCCGACAGGCGACCCTTGTGCCCGCCGATCTCACGGACTACCCGGTGATCGACCGCATGGGCGCCGCCGTCTACGAGCGCTGGGGACGGCTCGACGTGCTGGTGGGCAACGCCGGCCTGCTCGGGGTGCTGAGCCCCGTCGGCCATATCAGCCCGGAAATCTGGGATCAGGTAATGGCGGTCAACGTGACCGCCAACTGGCGCCTCCTTCGCAGCTTCGATCCGCTGCTCCGCGCCTCGGACGCCGGACGGGCCGTGTTCGTCACCTCCGGCGTGAGCGGCGGCCGCGCCTATTGGGGCGCCTACGCGGCCAGCAAGGCGGCGCTCGAAACCATGGTCAAGACCTACGCCGCCGAGGTCGCCAAGTCATCCATCCGCGCCAACCTGATCAATCCCGGAGCGACGCGAACCCGGATGCGGGCCGAGGCGTTCCCTGGCGAAAATCCGGAAACGGTGAAGGCCCCCGAAGACATTACCGAGGTGTTCGTCCAACTCGCCGAGCCCGCCTGTACCCTGAACGGTGAAATCGTCAACGCGTGACCGGTGAGCAAGGGGCATAGGGCGAGAGTCACACCAGCATCTGGACGAAGGACACCAGAGCGACGACGCCGAACACCACCACCAGGGCGCCGAGCACGGCGTTGATTTTCCTGACAACCCCGTCGGACATGCGCTCGCGGGCGGCCAGCGATCCGCCCGTCAGCGTCGCCCACCACAGCGTCGAGCCCAGGAACGCGCCGCCGACGATCAGGAAATTGGTCAGATTGTCGAAAGGTTTTTCGGCGAGCAGCCCAAGACCGGCGAACACGCCGGCAAACCCCAGCAGCGTCGCGGGATTGATGATGGTCAGCACGAAGCCGGTGACCATGGCCTTGGAGAACGTGTGCAGACGCTGGAGCGAGGCCAACGCCGCGGCGTCGGTCCGGCGCTCCTTGCGCGGCTTGCGATTGCGGATCATGTAAATGCCGAGATAGAGCAGGAACAGGCCACCGATCAGCCGCACCGGTCCCTGATTGTCCATCAGATAACCGGTGACCAGTGACAGCCCGAACATGGCCGCGCCCGCCAGGAGTCCGTCGGCCGCGGCGGCGCCGATGCCGGTCACCATGCCGGCGCCCCAGCGCCCCTGCAGACCGTATCGCATGCACATGGCGCCAATGGCGCCAACCGGCATGGCAACCACGAACCCGGCGAAGATCGCCTTCAGGAAAAAAACCAGATCAACCAAAGACGCTCGTCCCCATAACCGCCGTACACCGTCTCCGACCGCCAGCGGCGGCGCGCCGTGCCGTGGCCAGTCGTTTTGTCTGGCGATTTATAGCGGCGATGGCGACGGGTCGCCAGCCGCGCGGGCTCCATTGGCGGAGTATCGCTACGGCGCGCCGCCGGAAAGGCCGTTCGCCCGATAGATGGACTCGAGGGCGCCCCGGGCGTCGGCGGGATGAAAGTTTCGGAGAAAGTCGTTGTGATTCAGTCCGGTTAGCCCGACCTCGTTGCTGCAGCCGTTGTCCGCCGGCGGCGAACACCGATCGGCGTAGCGATCCAGGGTTTCGACCACGTCAACCTGCGTCCGGCCGGTCATCGGATCGTCATCTGCCGCCGGCGCATCGAACACGTCCCACAACGCCGCGGCGGCGCAGAAAGGCCGCTCCCAGCCGGATGGGACCGTGGCACAGGCGAACACTGGCTTCGTCGGATCGTCGCCCGTTCCGGTGGCGGCCTCGAAATCGAACCGGATGCCGCCGCGATAGAGCGTCGGGGCGGCCGCCGTCCGCTCCCACATCCACGCCATGGCGAGAAACGACGCCATGCCCTCGAGGAACGCCGCGCGCTCGGACTCGCGCGTGGTGAGGTCCCAGGTCAGGCCGGAATAGTCGGTGGGCAAAAGCGGTGCGATGTTCAGACCGAGGGCGTTCCAGGTGACCAGGTGGCCAAGCTCGTGCGCCACCGTCCAAGGTGTCAGGACCGGTGTCCGCGCCGCCAGCAACAGCTCTTTCGCCGTCGGAGCCAGCCCCCAGCCCCCGGAAAGGTTCGGCAAGCCGATGACGATATGGACGCCCCGCATGGCGTCCGCCAGACGCGTCGACGCGCGCGCCGTTGCCGCCGTTCACCACGCGATCGTAAAACTCCCACGCGGTCAGATAGGCGGCGGCGGCATCGCCGCCGGTGAGGGTGCAGATCAACTACGGTGTCGGCGGAAAGCTCGACGTTTCGTAAATGCCTGAGCGCTTTGCCGGTCATCCCGTGAATGGAGAAGACCGGCGGCGACATTTGGTCCCGTTGGCCGGTGACATCGGTGTGGCTCCACAAAATCGCCATGCGGGCGGACACGGGGAAGGTGTCGCGGGTCGCATCCGTCCACCTCGCCGAATAGCAGCCGCTGGCATCCGTGCGGACGTAGACCGGAGGGATCTTCTGGTCCGGACCGCCGGCGCCGCTGAAAGTGAAACGGATCATCACCTCCGGCACGGGAACCGTGCCCTCGGCGCCCACTCTGTCGGCCCGGTGCAGCGATCCGGCCGCATCGGTGAGCTGGCCCCGGTTTTCCGTCATCCGCACGCAGCCACTGACGCCCCCGCCGACGCCGCCAACGTTCGCTGCCGCATGTCCCGCTCCCGCCAGAACGATCAGAACCGAAATCGCGAAAATAAAGCGGCGACCGATTACGCCCACGCGACCGCACGATCGGTCCCGGCGGTCCGTCGGCGCGCCACTTCTGCCCTTTTGCGTTTTCGGAGAATGCAATCCGGATCGACCATTCATCGTCACTTTCACCTCACCCCACGTTGGCAATCCGTGATGGCGCTGTCAATGACGGCGGGGCGTCACTCTGGAGCGAACGACAAAAGCACGCATCGACACCCTGGAACCCGCCGCCGTCTTGCTGCATACGGTGCAATGCGCGGGGGAGTGGCGCCGGCCATCCGATTGGAACAAGGTCATGAGTTGGGAAACCTGGCAGATCATCATCGTGTTGGTGCTGGTCGTCATCGTTTTTTTCGGTTTCGTTCGGGAGACCTTTTCTCCGGACATCGTGGCGATGGCGGCGATCTGCGCCCTCCTCGCCTTCGGCATCCTCGATACCCGCGAAGTTTTGGCGGTGTTCAGCAACAGCGCGCCGATCACCATCGCTTGCATGTTTGTCCTTACCGCCGCGCTGGAGCGCACCGGCGTGATCGACGCCCTCGGCGAGGCGATCTCGCGACGACGCTGGCGCTCGCCAGCGGACCGGCATGGCGGTCATGGCCACGGCGGTCATGATCGTTTCCGCCTTCGTCAACAACACGCCCGTGGTGGTGATGATGACACCGGTGGTGATCGCCCTCGCGCACTCGCTGAGGGTAGCGCCGTCGCGACTTCTGATCCCGCTTTCCTACGCCACCATTTTCGGCGGCAGTTGCACGCTCATCGGAACGTCGACCAACCTCCTCGTCGACGGCGTGGCCCAGGAGCACGGTCTCGCCCCCTTTGGCATGTTCGAAATCACCGCTCCCGGCCTCCTCATGGGCGCGATCGGCATCACCTATCTCTTTCTGTTCGGGCGCTGGTTGCTGCCGGACCGCGTGACCCTTGCCGAAATCCTGCCCGATCCGGCGCGCCGGCAGTTTTTCACAGAAGTTCTCGTTCCCGGACACTCCGCACTGGTCGGCAAGACGTTGGCCGAAGCGGGACTTGCCGGCAACCGCGGGGTTCACGTCATCGATCTCATCCGTGATCGAATTTCGGTCGATCCCGAACATGGTGCGCCGCGACTGCAAGCGGGTGACCGCCTCGTTCTCAGGACGCGCGCCGCGGACGTGATGGAATTGCGCGCCGCCGGTGGCGTTGCGTTCGATTCCGCAGATCGTCCGCTCCTAGAGCCGATCTCCAGCCACAAGACGATGCTCATGGAGGGGATCGTCGGGCCTTTTTCAGAACTGGTGGGCGAGCGCATCGTCGACCTCAACCTCCGCCGACAGTACGGAACGTATATCATCGCCATTCACCGCCAGCGTGAGCGGCTGCAGAACAATTTCGACCAGCTTCGTCTCGCGTTCGGAGACACGCTGCTGCTGGAAGGGCCGCCCGAAGGTTTGCGCCGCTTGTTCGACCGGCAGGATCTGGTCAACCTGACCCACCCGACCGAAAAGCCCTTCCGCCGTAAAAAAGCGCCGATCGCCATCGTGCTGGTGGCGGCCATGATGGTGCTGGCGACGATTGGGTTTCTGCCGATCGCCGCTCTCGCCCTGATCGCCGCGACCGCTGCCGTGATCTTCGGCTGTCTCGACACCGAAGAGGCCTACAAGGCCATCCACTGGCGGATCCTCATGCTGATTTTCGGCATGCTCGCCCTTGGCCGGGCGCTGGAGACCACGGGCACGGCCATGCTGCTGATCCAGCACCTCGGCGGTGTCATCGCCACTCTCGGCCCTGTCGCGGTGCTTTCGGCGATCTATTTCGTGACCTCGGCGGTGACCGAGATCATGAGCAACAACGCCGCCGCCATTCTCATTACGCCGATCGCCATCGGTCTCGCCGAGCAGATGGGCGTCGATCCGCGACCGTTCGCCGTCGCCGTCATGTTCGCCGCGAGCGCCAGCTTCGCCACCCCGATCGGCTATCAGACCAATACTTTCGTCCACACCGCGGGCGGCTATCGCTTCATC
Organism: uncultured Alphaproteobacteria bacterium; assembly: GCA_963786305.1. Classification (GTDB taxonomy): domain Bacteria; phylum Pseudomonadota; class Alphaproteobacteria; order Rhodospirillales; family Defluviicoccaceae; genus CAKZLS01. The sequence goes on along the minus strand of CAWAYL010000014.1, from coordinate 205,125 downwards.
GATTTCGTCAAGGTGGGGTTGCCGCTGAACCTGATCATGTGGGCGGCGGCGACATTCATCATTCCGCTGTTCTGGCCGTTCTGACTAAAACAAAACAAGGGGGCCGAAGCCCCCTTGTCTCATCTCGTTTAGCTTCTCAACGACGCCTAGGCCGTGGAGTGCACCGTCACCGGCGCCCAACGCCGCCTGCGCCGCCGCCAAGCGGGCGATCGGCACGCGATAGGGCGAGCAGGACACGTAGTTGAGACCGACCGAGTGGCAGAAGCCCACCGACGCCGGATCGCCGCCGTGCTCGCCGCAGATGCCGAGCTTGATGTCGGGGCGGGTCTTGCGCCCGCGCTCGACGGCGATCTTCACCAGCTCGCCGACGCCCTCCTGGTCGATGGTCACGAACGGATCGTTGGGGATGACGCCCAGATCCTGATACGGCACCAGGAAGTTGCCGGCGTCGTCGCGCGACAGGCCATAGGTGGTCTGCGTCAGGTCGTTGGTGCCGAAGCTGAAGAACTCGGCGCCCTCGGCGATCTTGTCGGCGATCAGGGCGGCGCGCGGCAGCTCGATCATCGTGCCGACCATGTAGGCGCACCTTGGCGCCGGTCTTCTGGCTCACCTCGCCGGCAACCCGGTCGATCATCACTTTCAGCCGGTCGAACTCGGCCTTGGTGGAGACCAGCGGGATCATCACCTCCGGCAGCACCTCGGAACCCTTCGAAGCAACCTCGGCGGCGGCCTCGAAGATGGCCCGGGCCTGCATCTCGTAGATCTCCGGATAGGTGACGCCGAGACGGCAGCCGCGATGGCCGAGCATGGGGTTGAACTCGTGCAGCTGATCGGCCCGCGCCTTGAGCGTGGCCACATCCGCGCCGGCCGCCTTCGCCACGTCGGCCATGTCGGCGTCGGTGTGCGGCAGGAACTCGTGCAGCGGCGGATCCAGCAGGCGAATGGTGACCGGCAGACCGGCCATGATGGTGAACAGCTCGACGAAGTCCTGGCGCTGATACGGCAGCAGCTTGTCGAGAGCGGCGCGGCGGTCCTTCTCGTCGGAGGCGAGGATCATCTCGCGCACATGGATGATCCGCTGCGGATCGAAGAACATGTGCTCGGTGCGGCACAGCCCGATACCCTCGCAACCGAAGTTGCGCGCCGTGCTCGCGTCCAGCGGGGTTTCCGCGTTGGCGCGCACCTTCATCGTGCGGATACTCGTCGACCCAGCCCATCAGCTTGCCGAAATCACCGGTGAGCTCCGGCAGGATCTTCGGCACGTCGCCTTCCATCACGCTACCGGACGCGCCGTCGAGGGTGATCGTGTCGCCTTCCTTGAGGACGACGCCGCCGGCGGTCAGGGTCTTGTTGCGCGTAGTTCACGCGTGAGATCGCCGGCGCCGGCCACGCACGGCGTGCCCATGCCGCGGGCGACCACGGCCGCGTGACTGGTCATGCCGCCGCGGGTGGTCAGGATGCCCTCCGCCACGTGCATGCCGCCGATGTCCTCGGGCGAGGTCTCGATGCGGGTCAGGATCACCTTCTTGCCTTCCTTGACCCAGGCCTCGGCCTCGTCGGCGGTAAACACGATCTGGCCGGACGCCGCGCCCGGAGACGCCGGCAGGCCCTTGCCGAGAACCTTCTTTTCCGCTTTCGGGTCGAGCATCGGGTGCAACAGCGCGTCGAGCATGGCCGGGTCCATGCGGAGAATGGCCTCCTTCTTGTCGATCAGGCCTTCCTCGCACATCTCGACGGCGATTTTCAGCGCCGCCTGGGCGGTCCGCTTGCCGGTGCGGGTCTGGAGCATCCACAGCTTGTTCTGCTGGATGGTGAACTCCATGTCCTGCATGTCGGTGTAATGGTCCTCCAGCTTATCGCGATAAGCGTGGAGCTCCTTGTAGATCTCCGGCAGAACCTCTTCCAGCGACGGCAAGTCGGAGTTGATCGCCTTCTTCTCGGCAACGCTCAGCGGCTGCGGGGTGCGGATGCCGGCGACCACGTCCTCGCCCTGGGCGTTGACCAGAAACTCGCCATAGAACAGGTTTTCGCCGGTGGACGGGTTGCGCGAGAAACACACGCCGGTGGCGCAGTCGTCGCCCATGTTGCCGAACACCATGGCCTGAACGTTGACGGCGGTGCCCCAGTCGGCGGGAATGTTGTACATCTTGCGATACGTGATGGCGCGCTTGTTCATCCAGCTGCCGAACACGGCGCCGATGGCGCCCCAGAGCTGCTCGTTCGGATCCTGCGGGAAGTCCTTGCCGATGTGCTTGCGCACCTCGGTCTTGTAGGCGTCCACGAGAACCTTCCAGTCCTCGGCCGTCATGTCGGTGTCGAGGGTCTTGCCCTGCTCTTCCTTGTGCTTCTCGAGAAGCGCCTCGAAGTGCTCGCCGTCCACGTCCAGGACGACGTTGCAGTACATCTGAATGAACCGGCGGTAGCTGTCGTAGGCGAACCGCTCGTCGCCGGTCTGCGAGGCCAGGTTCTCGACGGTCTTGTCGTTGAGGCCGAGATTGAGGACGGTATCCATCATGCCCGGCATGGACGCCCGCGCGCCCGAGCGCACCGACACCAGCAACAGCGGACCTTCGGTGGCGCCGAACTTGCCGCCCATGATGTCCTCGAGCTCCTTGATGGCGGCGTCGACCTGGCCCTTCAGATCGTCGGGATAGGTTTCGCCGTGATCATAGAAATACGTGCAAAGCTCGGTGCTGATGGTGAAGCCGGCCGGCACGGGAACGCCGAGGCTGCTCATCTCCGCGAGGTTGGCACCCTTGCCGCCGAGCAAATTCTTCATGTCGGCGCGGCCTTCGGCCTTGCCGCCGCCGAACGTGTAAACCCATTTTGTCATGTTTTCGTCCCTAACCCTCGATATGTGAAAAGTCCGCAACTCCCCCCAGGGCCGACCGGATTTGCGACAAAAGCCGCAGCCGGTTGACACGCAGTTGCGCGTCGTCGCAGTTCACCGTGACGGTGTCGAAAAACGCGTCCACCGGCGAACGCAATCCGGCAAGCACGGCCATCGCCGCGCCAAACCGCTCTTCCGCCAGTGCCTCGGTAATCCGCTGTCGCGCCCGCCCTAGAGTTTGATAGAGTTCTGTTTCTTCGTTCTGCGAAAGAAGCCCTTCGTCCGCCTCCCCGTCGTAGCTTGTGCCATCCTTCTTCTCTTCGATGCGAACGATATTGCTCGCTCGCCGGTAGGCGGTCAGCAAATTAGCACCGTCGTCCGTGTCGAGAAAGTCTTTAAGGGCAGAAACCCGAGAGAGCAACCTTACAAAATCGTCCTCGCCGCCGAGAGCGAATACCGCCGAGATGAGATCGTGGCGGACTCCCTGCTCGCGCAAGTGCGCCTTGAGGCGGTCGGCGAAGAAGTCGAGCAGGTCCCAAGACGCCGGCTCGTGCGGCTCGTTCCACCCCGGCCGCGACGCGGTGGCGAACCCGGAAAGCGCGATGGAGCTGTCCGATCCGCCATCGCTCACGTTCGATGCGCGTTCGCGGTGAAGCTTGCCGGCGGCATCGAAAAGCGTGAGCAAGGGAACGCGAAGGCCGTTTTCGACGATCAGCCGGATGACGCCGAGCGCGGCGCGGCGCAGCGCGAACGGATCCTTCGATCCGGTGGGCTTCTGGTCGATGGCGAAAAACCCGGCGAGCGTATCGATCTTGTCGGCGAGCGCGACGGTGACGCTCACCGGCGCGGACGGGCAGGCATCGCCGGGGCCGACCGGCGAATAATGATCGGCGATGGCTTGCGCCACCTCCGGCGTCCTCGCCGTCGTTGAGCGCGTAGTACCGGCCCATCAGGCCCTGCAGTTCGGGAAGCTCGCCCACCATCTCGCTCATCAGATCGGCCTTGCACAGCTGGGCCGCCCGTTCGGCCTTCGCCGGGTCGGCGTCGCCGTACGCCGCCCACTCGACGCGCAAGCGCGGCGATCCGCTCCACCCGCTCCACGGTCGGTGCCCAGCTTGGCGTGGAAGATCCGTTCGGCGAGCTGCGGGACGCGGCTTTCCAGGGTTTTCTTGCGGTCCTGATCCCAGAAGAACTTGGCGTCGGCCAGGCGGGCGCGCAGCACCCGCTCGTTGCCGGCGATCACCTGCGCGCCGCCGTCGCTGGCCTCGGTGTTGGCCACCACCACGAACCGCGGCGCCATGGCGCCGGCGCCGTCCAGCAGCGAGAAATACTTCTGGTGGGTCCGCATGGCGGTGATCAGCACCTCCGGCGGAACGGCCATGAAGGCATCGTCGATCCGCCCGATCATCACCACCGGCCATTCCACCAGGCCCACCACCTCGTCCAGCAGCCCCGCGTCGTCGCGGATCGTCGAGGCCCTCGGCCGCCGCCAGCGCCGTCGGCCTGGCGCGACGATCACGGCGCGTGCGCTCGTCGCGGTCGATCATCACCTTGGCGGCGGCGAGCTTGGCCTTGTAGTCGGCGAAATCGCCGACCTTGAACGGGTCCGGCGCGAGAAACCGGTGGCCGCGGGTGGCATCGGTGAAGTCGGCACGATGCCGCCACCACGCCGCCGAACGAATAGCGTCCGTCGAGCGGCGCGCCGTCGAACACGGCGAGGATATCGTGCAGCGGACGCACCCAGCTCGCGGTCGTGTCGGCCCAGCGCATGGACTTGGGCCAGGGCATCTGGGAGAGGACGCCGCCCAGCAGCGTCCGGCAGCACGTCGCGGGTCGGCGTGGCCCTTCTTCTCGATGCGGGCGAACAGGAACGTGCCCTTGGGGGTTTCGCGCTCCTCCACCTGGTCGCGGCTCGAGGCCGGCGGACTTGAGAAAGCCGTCGATGGCCTTTTCGGGCGCGTCGGCGCGCGGACCGCGGCGCTCCTCCGACACGTCCGGCTGGGCCAGCGGCAGGCCGTCCACCACCAGGATCAGCCGGCGCGGCGTGACGTAGGCGTCGGCGCGCTCGTACGAAAGCTGGGCCTTGTCCAGGCCGGCGCGGACCAGACGCTTGAAGTCCGCCGCCGCGCGCGGCCTGCATGCGCGCCGGGATTTCCTCGCTCAACAGCTCGACGAGCAGCTCGGCCATGATCTATCCCCCGTGCCCGCGGCTTTGCAGCCAGGCTTCGCAGCAGCCCCGGGCCAGCGCCCGGACCCGGCCGATGTAGGCGGCGCGCTCGGTGACGCTGATGACGCCGCGCGCGTCCAGCAGGTTGAAGCAGGTGGCTCGCCTTGATGCACTGGTCGTAGGCCGGCAGAACGCAGCCCGGCGTCCAGGCAGATCTTGCACTCGGCCTCGGCGTCGGCGAAATGGCGGAACAGCACGGCGGTGTCGGCGTGCTCGAAATTGTAGGCGGAACCTTCCCGCTCGGCCTGCAGGAACACGTCGCCATAGGTGGTTCCGAGGCCGTCCCAGTCGAGATCGTAGACGTTCTCGACGCCCTGGATGTACATGGCCAGGCGCTCGAGCCCGTAGGTCAGCTCCACCGCCACCGGCGCGCATTCGATGCCGCCCACCTGCTGGAAATAGGTGAACTGGGTGACCTCCATGCCGTCGCACCAGACCTCCCAGCCGAGGCCCCAGGCGCCGAGCGTCGGGCTTTCCCAGTCGTCCTCGACGAAGCGGATGTCGTGCAGAGCCGGATCGATGCCGAGATGCTGCGAGGCTCTCCAGATAGAGCCCCTGCGAGTCCGCCGGGCGACGGCTTCAGCAGCACCTGGAACTGGTAATAGTGCTGCAGACGGTTGGGGTTCTCGCCGTAGCGGCCGTCGGTGGGCCGGCGCGACGGCTGCACGTAGGCGGTCTTCCACGGCTCCGGCCCGAGGGCGCGCAGCGTCGTCGCCGGATGAAAGGTGCCGGCGCCGACCTCCATGTCGAAGGGCTGCAGCACGACGCAGCCCTTGTTCCGCCCAGAACTGCTGCAGCGACAGGATCAGGGATTGAAAGCTGGTTTTTGTGAAGACATGTCTTGGACCTGCATGCGGGTTCCGGCTTAGGATGAGAGGAACAAGCCGCATACCACCCCCAAATGCGGGCGGACGATACCGGCCGCCCCGGCAACGGTCAAGGCGGCACCGGCACGGCCGGCTCAGCGGGAAACGGGCAATCGGCGCGGTCACAAGCCGCTCCGCCGGCCGCCGGCACGTAAGCCCCGCAGACCGTGCATTGAACCAGATCTTCCGTCGCCGCGCGCCGGCCGCGCCGTTTGGGTTGCCGCGCCCGGCCGCCGCGACGGCCGGCGCCCGAGCCGTCCAGCTCGCCCCGGCGCCGCGCCTGCACCCGGTTCATCCATTTCCAGCCGTACCAGACGGCGGCGATGGCGATGGCGGTGAGCAGGACCTTGGAAAGACTGAACCCGAACATACGGGCTTTTCGGGAGTCGCGGGCGGCGCGGTCAAGCGCGACGGCGCGAATCAACAGTCCGAAGCGGCTCCACAGCGCGCGTTCCTCGATGGCGTCGACGAGGGCCGCGGCCCAATCGCCGGTTTCGAGCGCGGACCGGCGCATGCCGGGGCAGTCCCATCCAGCGCCGCCACCACGGCCCGCTGTCGCCGACCAGGTGCGAGCTTCACCTTGTCGCCGAAGCGCGCGCGCAGCACCGAGCGCAGATCGCCGATGCCGTCCACCAGCCCCAGCTCCGCCGCCATGCGTTCCGGTCCAGAACCGGCCGTCGAACAGACTCCTCCTCGGACGCCTTCAGCTTGCCGGCGCGCCGCGCGCGGACCTGCTCGGCGAAACGCCTCGTGGATCTCTTCCTGAATGCCGCGCAGATACTCGACCTCGTCCGGGTTCTCGCGCTGGAACGGATCGAGCGCCGCCTTGTTGCGGCCCGACGCGTACACCCGGCGCTCGACGCCGAGGCGGTCCAGCACCGCCGGAAACCCGAAGCCGGCCGAGACCACCCCGATGGAGCCGACGATCGAGCTTTCGTCGGCATAGATCTCGTCCGCGGCGGTCAGCAGCCAGTAGCCGCCGGACGCGGCCACATCCTCGGCGAAGGCGAAAACCGGGACCTTCTTCTCGGCCGCCAGCGCCCGGATGCGCCGCGCGATCAGCGCCGACTGCACCGGCGAGCCGCCGGGCGAATTGACCGCCAGGGCCACGGCCTTGAGATCGTCGGCCTCGAACGCCTCGTTGAGGACGCCGGCCAGCTCGCTCAGCGACAGGCCCTTGCGCAACGGCGCGTGACCGCCGATCACGCCGCTCAGACGCACCACCGACACGCGCGGCGGCGGGTTCTGAAACGTTCGAACGGCAGCCAGGAGACAAGCGAGCGCCACTTCATGAGAATTCAGTTCCAATTTCGTTGATGTATCGCAACCATCGCGAGCAGAAGAGACGACAATGTCGGCGATTCGCCGATCACAGGTCAAGCCGCGACTCAGCGCCGTGCAGCCGCGGCCGGCGCGAATCACCGCGTCGGCCTCGGGCGTGAACGTGCCGTCGGCGCGGTGCAGGGTCAGGCCGGGAACCAGGCTGGGCGGCGCCGCCGAGCCCTTGACGCCGCTGACGATCACCCGCTTGGCCGGCTTGCCGTCCTTGCCGCCCGGCCACAGCGGGAAACACCACCACGCCGCCGAGCGCGGCCGGAAAAAGCCTCGAGAACATGGACCAGCCGGTCGGCCCGGTGGATCATCGTCACCACGCCCTTGTGGCGGACCATCAGCACGCAGAACCGGACCCAATCGTCGAGATCGGCGGTGCTCTCGACGGTCGCCGCCGCCTTTTGCGGATGCGGCGACTGGCGGACGGTTCCCTGCGCCATGTAGGGCGGATTGGCCATGACATGATCGAACGAAGCGGGCGCGAGGCGGATCGGCGGCGTCATCAGATCGCCGGTGAAGAACCGGACCCGCCGGCTCGCCCCGTTGGCCGTCGGCGTTGGCGGTCGGCCAGCCGCACCATGGCGCGGTCGGCGTCGAGCCCGGTGACCGCGGTCTCGGACGCCCGCGCGGCGAGGCAGAGCGCCGCCGCGCCGACGCCGGTTCCGACATCGAGCACGGTTTCGCCGGGCCGCGCCGCCACCGCCGCCGCCAGCAAGACGGCATCGACGCCGACGCGATAGCCGGTGCGCCGGCTGAACCAGCCGCACCCGGCCGTCGAGCAGCCAATCCTCGGTCAATTGTCGGCTGTCATCCGGCAAGTTCGCGCCCCTCCGCAAGAATGTCCGACGCCCGCTCGCGATCCGCCTCGGCGACCATCAGCCGCCGGCCGACGCTGTCCGAGCTGCCGCCGAAAACCGTACTGGTGTGACCGATCGAAGACGACCGATCTGATTCCCGCCTCCGCCAGCCGGGTTTCCAGCCATGACAGAAAGATGGGATCGTCGGTACGAAGCAACTCAATCATGGCGGGTCAGACCCAAAAACCGTTAAATGAATCCAAAGGCGAGCGGTATCCCACCCCGCTCTTGCGGGCTTGACCGGGCACCGTCCCGGTTCTTATGCTCACCATAGGGGCAGAGGGCGTCAAGCCCGTCGAGGGCAGGTTGGAAGGAAAAACGCTTGGGCGTGGCTGCAAGCTTAAGGGACGTGCGCGGCCGCAAGCCGTCGACGGACGCACTCGCGGCGCTGGTCGCCGACGACATGCAGGCGGTCAATGCGCTGATCATCGACCGCATGGAAAGTCAGGTGTCGCTCATCCCGCAGCTGGCCGGCCACCTGGTCGCCGCCGGCGGCAAGCGCGTTCGCCCGATGCTGACCCTCGCCGCCGCGCGCATGTGCGGTTATGCCGGCTCGCGGCACGTCGGTCTCGCCACCTGCGTCGAGTTCATCCACACCGCGACCCTGCTGCACGACGACGTGGTGGACGAAAGCGATCTGCGGCGCGGCCTGGCGTCGGCCAACTCCGTCTGGGGCAACAAATCGAGCGTCCTGGTGGGCGATTTTCTGTTCAGCCGCGCCGTTCGAGCTGATGGTCGAGGACGGTTCGCTGTCGGTGCTGGCGATCCTGTCGCGGGCATCGTCGATCATCGCCGAGGGCGAGGTCATGCAGTTGATGACCACCAACGACACCTCCACCACCGAGGACGCCTATCTGAACGTCGTCCGCGCCAAGACAGCCGAGCTGTTCGCCGCCGCCTGCCGGATCGGCGCGGTCGTGGCCGATCGCCCGAAGGGCGAGGAACTGGCGCTCGAGAGCTACGGCATGAACCTCGGCATCGCCTTCCAGTTGATCGACGACGTGCTCGACTACGCCGCCGTCCAGGCCAAGCTCGGCAAGACCGTCGGCGACGATTTCCGCGAGGGCAAGATCACCTTGCCGATCGTGCTCGCCTATTCGCGGGCCGACGACACCGAAAAGGCGTTCTGGCGGCGCACGCTCGAGGAGCTGGACCAGAAACCGGACGACCTCGATCGCGCCCTGGCTCTGCTCAACCGGCATGACGCCCTGGCCGGCACCATCGAGCGGGCCCGCCAGTACGGCGCCGCCGCCCGGACCGCCCTGGACGGGTTCGATCCGGGCCCGGAAAAAGACGCATTCATTGAACTGGTGGATTTCTGTATCGAACGCGCCTATTGAAGTCTTTCGTCGGTTTGCTTGCCCTCACCGGGGTGTCGGCGTTATAAGACACGTTCGACGTCGGAGTGTAGCTCAGCCTGGTAGAGCACCGTCTTCGGGAGGCGGGGGCCGGAGGTTCAAATCCTCTCACTCCGACCATTTGCATCAAGGACTTGCCGGCCCCTCAAACTCGACGTCCCGGTCTGCCTGGGTCCGCTGTTCCTGATGGACCCACGCCATGAACAGGGTATAGCCCAGCGACAGACACCACGGCGCCGACGAACAGACCGATGATGCCCGATGCCAGAAAACCGCCGATGGCGCCGACGAAAATGACCACCATCGGAACCGGCGCGCCACGGCCCAGCAGGAACGGCTTGAGCACGTTGTCGGTCAGGCCGACGATCAGGCACCAGATGGCGAAGATCACCGCGGTCACCGTATCGGACGTGGCGAACACGTGGATCACCACCGGGATGAGGATCGGGAAAACGCCGATCTGAATCGACCGCCAGCAGCAGGCAGATCAAGGCCAGCAGACCGGCGGCCGGCAGACCGACGGCGAGGAATCCCGAGTCCCGCCAGTATGGATTGGATGAGGGCGACGCCGAGGATGCCGCGGGCGACGCTGCGCACCGTCGTCTGGGCGATGTCGGCGAACTCCGGTCCGCGCTCCCCCGCCAGCCGCAGCGCGATCGCGTCGGCGGCGATGCTTCCGCCTCGGGCGTTGGCCAGCATCACGCCGGCGATGACGACCGCGAAAATGAATTCCAGGATACCGAGGCCCGCGCCGGCCGCCATCGCCAGCAGCCAGGTTCCGGCGGACTTGAGGTAGGGACCGACCTGTCCCAGGGCCCCTTCCAGATTGGTCGACGCCAGGGTCCAGAAATTGTACAGGCTCTCGCCGATGACCGGCCACTGCGCGACCCGCCCCGGCGGCGACGGAAGGCTCAGGGTTCCGTCGCTGAGGTCCGCCGCCAGAACCCGGGCACTGTCCACCAGGGTGCCGCCCAGCAACACCGTCGGTCCGATCAGCAGCACGAGACCCAAAATCGTCATCACCACGGCCGCGACGACGTTGCGGTTGCCCAGCTTCGTCTCCAGCCAGTGGTAGCCGGGATAGGTGGCAACGGCGATGATCATGCCCCAGAACACCGGAATGACGAAGGGCCGGACGATCTGGAAGCACCATGCCAGCAGCAACGCCACCAACCCGATGCGGATGGTCGCTTCGAGGGCGCGGTTGAGGAACGCCTTGTCCTTGTCGGCACTGTGGAGCGGTGGCCATGGGGTCGTCCTGTGCGAAATGTCGCTGGCGAAGCGTTCGGCGTCGCTGTCCGGGTCGACGTTGCTTGCCGAAGGCACTAATTCTTATCGTCTACGCCGTCTCGTGGATGACCATCTCGCCCGCCGTGATCTGCGGCGGTCCGTTGGCGAAGGACGCGACGTTCTCGCGGACCCATTCGGCGGCCAGGTCGTTGGATTGCTTGGCCTGCGCCTGGTCTTCGAAGACGCTGATGGTGACCACGTCGTTGCCGCGAACCCGGACGACGGAGTACGACTTGAACCCGGGCGCGTTGCGGACGATGGGCACGAAGCCCTCGCGGATGCGTTTGATAAGCTCGTCCATGGAGCCCCGGATCGCATACTTGCGGACGCTGACGTGCATGGAACCCTCCCTCCCGAAAAGGCTAGAGTAATCGTTTAGCCATCGACGCGCTCGAGCGCGCCCCAGAGCCGTTTTTCCACATTGCCGTTGCGCACCCGAGTGAATCCCAGCGCCATTCCCTCCTTGGTCAGCGCCCGGTCGTAGCTCTGGATCACATAGTCGCCGTCCTTGGTAATGGTCAGGACGTAAACGCTCATGACCTTGCCCATGACGCGGGCCCACGCGAAGGGGGCGCCCTCGAGGGGGTTCTTGGACGGCACCATGCCCACCGACAGGCCCGTTGCCACGGCCTCGTAGACGGCTGGATTGTTTGTCCTGGGCCGAAACTGCAGCGACCGTGTCTTGCTCCGGGTTTCATCGTCGGATTCGTAGAGCGTCGTCTGCCATGCGACGGTGAAGCCGTCGTCGGCCGCCGGCTGAATGAGCACCTTCAGGTCACGGGGCTGAGCCTCCAGGCTGGGCGCCAGCGAGGCCCCCTCGTACGTGCCGTAAAAAGGCTTTAGTTTCGACGCGTCCGCCCGAGCGGTGCCGCCGGCAAGAAAGCCGGCAAAGCCGGCCGTCACAAGCAGAAGGGTCAAAACCCGAAGCGCGCGCGCCATACTCCTGAACCTCCTCAATCCCCTGTATCCGACACGGACGTTGCCTTGGACGGACCGATTTCCGACGCGGTCACGTTTACACCCAACGCCCGCGGGGATGCGAGGAAAATGACCGCGTTCAAGCGCTCGCTCCCGACGCGCCCTGCATGCACATGCATGCGGACGCCGGTTGGTTGCGGCAACGCCCTCATGGCGCGGGTGTCCCCGCCGGTGTTTCCGGCGGCATCTCGATCTCGACGGTATAGCGCGCCCGCAAGGCGTCATAGAACCGGCCGTCCGCCTCGGCGCGTTGTTCCGCCGACCACTCGCGCTCGACGGCCGCGCGGACGGCGTCCAGCGCCGGCAATCGACCCGGCTCTCGGGCCGAAACGCGAACCAGGTGAACGCCGGACCCGGATGGGATGGGCCCGATCCAACGGCCGATGGGCGCATCCGCCAGCGCGCCGGCGAACGCCTCTCCGAAAATCCGCGCCGCCGCCGTTTCGGTGGCGCTGTTCAGTTGCCCTGGCAACAGGGTCGGATCGCCTTGCGCGTCGGCCATGTCCACGGCTTCCGGGTCGCCATTGAGACGGCCGCGCAGCCGCTCCGCCCGCGCGTCGATGGAACCGGCCGAATTGCCGGGGTCGAGGAACACCTGGCGGAAACTGACCCGCCCGGCGCTCCGGAACATCTCCGGATGGGCGTTCATGAACGCCTCGAGGTCGGCGTCCGTGGGCTGTTGCCGATCCGCCCGATCGGCGGCGCGGGCCTCCATCTTCTGCCGCATGCGCCGCCGGACCACCGGGTCGTTCCGGTCGAGACCGAGAGCGAGCGCCTCGCGATAGAGGATTTCCTCCTTGACATACGCGTCCACCAGGTCCCGCAGCTCCCGCCGGGTCGGCGGACGCATCCGGGTTCGCTCGAACTGTCGGGCCAGGCTCTCGGTCCGCCCGGCATCGACGATGACGCGATCGGATCTCTCGTCTCCTCCCGGGGTGTCGACGGCGAACCAGATGAGCAGGCCGCCGCCGAGAAGCGCAACGCACGCAACGTAGACGAGAGGCGCTGTCAGAAATCGTTTAAGCATGCCTGTCGTCCCCTTCGCGATGCCGGCTCACGGCTTGGGCGCATACGGCCCCTCCAGACGCTTGAGGCGCAGCGCCAGGAAGATGAGCAGCGCCGCCACCACCAGGGCCGGGATGGCAATGACCCAGGAGATGGCGACGACGCCGGAGCCGGGCCACAGCACCAGGATCAAGCCGACGCCGGCCGCGATGCCGCCGGTGGTGGTCATGACGCCGCGGCCGCCGCCCGGGAATTTGGCCCGGCGCGCGCCGAGGATCTGACTGACGCCGACGAACAGCAACCAGGCGCCGAACACCACCAGCAGCGTACGCACGGTGGCGCCCGGCCAGAACAACAAGATCAGTCCGATGGCGAGACTGACGATCGGCACCATGACGCTGGCGCCGCGCGGCGCGGTCCGGTAGGCGCCGAACAGTCCGGTAAGGCCGTCGACGACGCAGAAGATACCCACCAGGGTGATGAGAATTTCGAGGGTAGTACTTGGCCAGAACAGCGCGAACAAACCGAGAATGCCAGCGAGAATACCGCGGATCATGTAGGTCCACCACATCCCGCCGAGGCGTTCGCGTGCGTCCGGGGCCGCGGCGCGCAACCGTTCAGCGTCTTGTCGTTCATCCATTCCCTGACTTCCTCTCTGGCTTTCTCTCTGCAAACATCATCGATTATCTCGGCCATTGTGCCGGATGAGAATAGCCGGGATCGAGATCCGGAAACCGAAATTTGGCGAGACCATCTGCAATATTCAACCATGGGCGCGAAAGGGGGAAACATGAATTAGGTCACGAACGCGAACGCGCCGATCGTAACGCTTGTGGCCTGTTTGGCGTAGGGGTGCGCTGTGATCGTGGCGATCCTGGATATGTTCGCCGTTGTACGGGACAAATTCAACTTATGAAACGCTGGACCGATAGCGATGTCGAAGAAATCGCGATCGTGCATTGTTTTATGGGCGCCGGCCAATCGGCTTGCGTCATGAGCGTTGGCGAGATCGGCCCTTTCCCGATGCTTTGAACTCGCCTAATTTGAGATCTTCCCTATCTCCGGACGACGGCACCGCGATGACGACCCAACACATCAGCATCGGCGATTTCCGGGTGGCGCGCGGCGGCCCGTTTTACGAGTCTGCAGAAGCGGCTCCGCCTGTTGCGCGACGATGCCTCCCGGCGCGGGCCGCAGAGCCGCCATGTTCGTTGCGGTGGCCTGGGGCGTGCCTTTGCTGTTGAGCCTGGTGGCCGGCGACGCCTTCGGGCCCTTCGCCGAAAAACCCTATCTGCTCGCTCCGGGCGTATGGGCGCGGTTTTTCATCGCCGTCGGCCTGTTCATCGTGATGGAGCGGCAAGTGGAGGAACGGCTGCGGGTGCATCTCCGGCAATTCGCCCGGGCGCCGCTCTTGGCGCCGGGGTCGTTCGCGCCCGCCGCCGACGCCGTGACGAGAGCCCTGAAACGCCGCGACTCGGCGGTGGCGGAGGCAATCTGCCTGCTGCTCGCGATCGGCCTCTCGATCGTCTCACTGATCAATACCGAGAGCGCCGGAACAGCGTCCTGGGCGGTGCGCGTGTCGGCGGACGGCGCGTCGCTCAGCCCGGCCGCCTGGTGGTGCCTGGTGGTGAGCAGTCCCATCTTCTGGTTTCTGCTGTTGCGCTGGCTGTGGCGGCTGGTGGTCTGGGCCAAGCTGCTGCGCGACATCGCCGCCCTCGAGTTGCGGCTTGTGGTAACCCATCCCGACGGCAACGCCGGATTGGCGTTCATCGGCCAGTATCCCAACGCATACGCCACCTTCGTGTTCGCGCTGAGCTGCGTGTTGGCCGCGGGGATCGCCGAGCAACTGCTCACGGGCGGGCTCGCCCCGGCGACGTATGGCTACGTCATGGCGGGATGGCTGCTGATCGTGCTCGCCGTTCTGGCCTTTCCGCTGCAGGCCTTCGCGAAACCGCTTTCGGAACTCAAGGAACGAACGATCCTGATCTGCAGTTCCCAGGCGACCCGCCATCACCGCGCCGCCGAGCGCGCGCTGCTCGGCAGCAACATGAGCGCGGCCGACGATGCCGAACCGACACCCGCCAGCGACATTCCGGATCCGTCCAAGGAATTCGCCGCGGCCCGGAAACTCAGCACGTTCGTATTCAGCCGCTCGGCCCTGCTGCCGGTTTCGGCCGCCGCCGTCGTGCCGCTGATGATCGCCGGCGCCACCCAACTGCCCATCAAGGAACTGTTCAAGGTGGTGAAGCGATTGCTGCTGTTATAAGATCGGCTCAGGCGTTTTTGTCCGTTGTAAGGGCCGGCGATCATCCGCCGGCCCTCACGCCTATACTAGCTTATCGCCTATGCTGGTTTACTTGCCGTCGCTGGTTTACTCGCCGTCGCCGCCTTCGCCGTCACCGAGCCAGCGGTAGACGAAGCCGCCGAGCGCGCCG
The DNA here is from genome assembly GCA_963786305.1 of uncultured Alphaproteobacteria bacterium. Taxonomy (GTDB): domain Bacteria; phylum Pseudomonadota; class Alphaproteobacteria; order Rhodospirillales; family Defluviicoccaceae; genus CAKZLS01. The sequence continues at coordinate 189,947 of CAWAYL010000014.1, read as the reverse complement.
CCGATCAGCGGCATCACCCAGAAGAACCAGAGCTGCGCCAGCGCCCAATCGCCGACGAATATGGCCTGGCCGGTGCTCCGCGCCGGATTGACCGACGTGTTGGTCACCGGAATGCTGATCAGATGGATAAGCGTCAGCGCCAGGCCGATGGCCAGCGGCCCGAAACCCGCCGGCGCGCGGCTGTCGGTGGCGCCGAGGATGATGATCAGAAAGAAGAACGTCAGGATGATCTCGGCGGCGATGGCGGCGCCGAGAGAGTATCGGCCCGGCGAATGCTCGCCGAACCCGTTGGAGGCGAAACCGGTATCGAGGCCGAACTCGGCGTTGCCGGTGGCGATCAGATACAGCGCGCCGGCGGCGGCGATCGCGCCGACCACCTGGGCGGCCCAATACGGAATGATCTCGCCGGTGGAGAATCGCCCGCCGGCCCAGAGCCCGATGGTGACCGCCGGGTTGAAATGCCCGCCGGAAATATGGCCGACCGCGTAAGCCATGGTCAGCACCGACAGCCCGAAAGCCAAGGATACGCCGACAAACCCGATTCCCACTTCCGGAAACGCCGCGGCAAACACGGCGCTGCCGCAACCGCCGAACACCAACCAGAAGGTGCCAAGAAATTCGGCACCCAGTTTGCGTGAAAGTAACATGAAATTTTTTCCTTTTCTTGCCCGACCCAATAAAAAATGCACCCTTGCCGCTAGGGCGAAAATAGGGCGGCTTTACGTTAATGCCAGAATTTTTCAGTCACCAGAATTTTTCAGTCAAGGGAGCAAACAGGAAAATCCCGCGAGCCAATCCAGCGCGCGGGTCCGATCGGATCGGGTCGATCAGGTGGTGGTTGGTGGTTCGGGTCTATTGCCGAAAAAAGGCCGCAAGCCCGCAGACTGACGGTGCACTTTTAACATGAGCCGATCTAATTGAATAACTATCGGAATTTTCTGGGTATTTTATAAAATGAAGTTTCGGGAGTATACTTCCGGCCATCCGGGCAACATCGGACCTTCAGGGAATGGGAGTGCGGAATGACTGACATGGGTAAAGCGATGATCGCCGGCGCGGTCGCCTTTTGCTTGTCCTATCCCGCGGCGGCGGCGGACAAATGGGACATGCCGACGCCATACGGCGACAAGACCTTTCACACCGCCAACATCATCGAGTTCGCCGATGACGTGAAGCGAAAGCACGGACGGCGAATTGGAAATCACCGTGCACAGCGCCGGTTCGCTGATCAAGCATCCGGAAATCAAGAACACGGTTCGCCGCGGCCTGGTCCCCATCGGCGAGGTGCTGATATCGCGGCTCGGCAACGAAAACCCGGTGTTCGAGGTGGACGCGGTGCCGTTCCTGGCAACCAGTTACGACCAGGCCGAGAAGCTGTGGGCCGCCAGCCGGCCGGTCATCGAGGAAAAGCTGGAGGAAGAGGGTCTCAGGCTGCTGTTCGCGGTGCCATGGCCACCGCAGGGTCTCTACGCCAAGCAGGAAATAACGTCCACCGACGACCTCAAGGGCACCAAGATCCGCGCCTACAATACCGCGGGCGAGCGGTTCGCCGAGCTGACCGGCGCCGTGCCGACCCAGGTCGAGGTCCCGGATATTCCCACCGCGTTCAGCACCGGTCGCGTCGACGCCATGATCACCTCGCCGTCGACCGGCGCCAACACCAAGGCGTGGGACTATGTGTCGCACTTCCATGACACCCAGGCCTGGCTGCCGAAGAACATGGTGATCGTCAACAAGAAGGCGTTCGACCGGCTCGATGAAAAGACCCAGAAGGCCATTCTCGATGCCGCCGAAAAGGCCGAGGAGCGGGGGTGGGCCGCCAGCAAGGCGGAGACCGACGAGAAGATCGCCGTCATGAAGGAAAACGGCATGACCATCGTCACGCCGAGCGACACCCTGAACCAGCAGCTCAAGGCCATCGGCGAGACGATGACCAGCGAATGGGCCGAAAGCGCCGGCGCCGAGGGTCGGAAGGTTCTCTCGGAGTACAACAACTAAGACCAATTCTCGTTGATAGGAACCCATTGTGACTCCCTGTCAATGAGATTTGGTATAACGTCTGGCAAACGGGGGCGGCCGCGCAAGCCGCCGACCCCTGCCCGGAGGGTTGCGTGCGGACCTTCTCGACACCCTCTATCGCATCAGCGGTGGCGTGGCGGCGTTCTGCCTCGTGGCCATCTGCCTGATCGTCGTGGCCCAGGTCGGTGGGCGGATCATCGACGGTATCGCCACCTTGATCACCGGTGAGCGGATCGGGCTGCTGGTCCCGTCGGCCGCCGAGTTTTCCGGCTTCTTCCTGGCCGCGGCGTCGTTCCTGGCGCTCGCCTACACGTTCCGCTCCGACGGACACATCCGGGTTTCGCTGCTCATCACCCGGCTCGCCGGGCGGACCCGGCACTGGGTCGAGGTGTGGTGCCTGGCCTTCGCCATCGGCCTCGCCGGATTCTTTACCTGGAACACGATCCTGCTCGTCGCCGACAGCATCGAATATGGGGAAGTGTCATACGGCATGATCCCGGTGCCGCTGTGGATTCCGCAAAGCTTCATGGCGATCGGCCTGATCGTCCTCACCATCGCCCTGGTGGACGACATGGTGCGTGTGCTCGGCGGCAAAACGCCATCCTACGAAGACGCCGAAGAGGGTCTGCTCGGCAAGTAATACCAGCGATCGTTAAGAATCGGCCGTACGGCGCGTCGCTCACGATGAGAGGTGGTTATGGATCTGGTCGTTCTCGCGCTCACGCTGGTCATTGCGCTGTTCGCCTTTTTGGGTAGCGGCGTCTGGGTCGCGCTGTCGCTGTTCGGCGTCGCGCTGATCGCCATCGGCGGGTTCACCTCGGCGCCGGTCGGCCCGATCATGTCGACGACCGTCTGGGGATCCAGCAATTCGTGGGAGCTGGCGGCGCTGCCGATGTTCATCTGGATGGGCGAGATCCTGTTCCGCTCGCGCCTTTCGGAGGACATGTTCACCGGGCTTGCGCCATGGATCGCCCGGCTACCCGGCCGTCTTATGCACGTCAACATCTTGGGCTGCGGCATCTTCGCCGCCGTCTCCGGCTCGTCGGCGGCGACCGCCGCGACCATCGGCAAGATGGCGATCCCGGAGCTCAACAAGCGCGGATACGACGAGAAGATGATGATCGGGACCCTCGCCGGGTCGGGCACGCTCGGACTGCTCATCCCGCCTTCCATTATCCTGATCGTCTACGGCGTCGGCACCGATCAGTCCATTGCCCGGCTGTTCATCGCCGGCGTCATTCCCGGCATCATGCTGGTCACGCATGTTCATGGGCTACGTCATCGTCTGGTCGCTGTTCAACCGCGACAAGGTGCCGCCGATGGACATCGCCATGACCCTGATGGAGAAGATCCGCGCCGCCCGCAGCCTGATCCCGGTGGTGCTGCTGATCGCCGGCGTCATCGGCACCATCTACACCGGGTTCGCCTCGCCCACCGAGGCCGCCGCCGTCGGCGTGGTGCTGGCGCTGTTTTTGTCGTGGGTGACCGGATCGATGAGCCGTCAGACCTTCGTCGACGCCCTCATGGGTGCCACCAAGACGTCATGCATGATCGCCTTCATCCTCGCCGGCGCGGCGTTCCTCACCGTCGCCATGGGGTTCACGGGCGTCCCCCGGCAGCTCGCCGAATGGATCGCCGCCATGCGGTTGTCGCCTTACATGCTGCTGTTCGCGCTTACGCTGTTCTTCATGGTGCTGGGGTGCTTTCTCGACGGCATCTCGGTGGTGGTGCTGACCACGTCGGTGATCCTGCCCATGGTGGAAGCCGCCGGGCTCGACCTCATCTGGTTCGGCATCTACATCGTCATCGTCGTCGAGATGTCCCAGATCACCCCGCCGGTGGGCTTCAACCTGTTCGTGCTGCAAGCCCTGACCGGCAAGAACATCCTCTATGTCGCCCGCTGCGCGCTGCCGTTCTTCCTGCTGCTGGTGGCGGCGGTGGTGCTGGTCATCACCTTCCCCGAACTGGCCACATGGCTGCCGGAGCAGATGGCGCGGTGATCGTGCGGACGGGTGACGCCCAACGAGCACTTTCGGGGAGGGGGGGCTCTGTCGAATTTCTCAAAAACAACCCCCTGCACAGTAGATTTCACGGGCGAGGACGTCGCCCTTCCCGCCATGATGGCGCGCCGTTCACTCGACACCCGGCGCGCCGGAGCCGGCAACGGACGCCGGATAGCTCAAGAACGCGCGGTCGATGGCAGGGTATCAATCTCCGCCGAACCCGTCGGTTGCCTTGATGAGTTGATCCAGTATACCGGGCTCCGAATAGGCATGCCCCGCCCCCTCGACGATATGGAATTCCGCTTCCGGCCAGGCCTTGTGCAGCGCATAGGCATAGCGCGCCGGGCACGGCATGTCGTAGCGCCCCTGGACGATCGCGCCGGGAATGCCGCGAAGCTTGTGGGCGTCGCGGAGAAGCTGATTTTCCTCGAGCCACACGTTATGAAAAAAGTAGTGATTTTCGATCCGCGCGAAGGCTTCGGCAAACCGCGCGTCGCCATGGGCCCGCGACAGCGCGGCGTCCGGCAGCAGCGTAATGGTCTCTCCTTCCCAGACACTCCAGGCGAGCGCGGCTTCGAGCCGGACGGCCGCGTCGCCGCTGGTCAGGCGCTTGCGGTAAGCGGCGATCATGTCGCCGCGCTCGTCTTCGGGAATGGGCGCGACGAACCGTTCCCACTTGTCGGGAAAGATCTCCGACACCCCGAACTGGTAATACCAGTCGAGCTCGGCGCGGGTCAGCGTATAGACGCCGCGCACCACCAACGCGCTCACCCGTTCGCGATGGGTCTCGGCGTAAACCAATGCGAGGGTCGACCCCCAGGAGCCGCCGAACACCAGCCACCGGTCCACGCCGGCCCGTTCGCGCAACCGTTCCATGTCCGCAACGAGGTGCCAGGTGGTGTTCGCATTGCAGTTCCGCGTGCGGCGTCGACCGCCCGCAGCCGCGCTGATCGAACAGAAGGATGTCGTAGACATCCGGATCGAACAGCCGGCGATGATCCGCGGAACACCCGCCTCCCGGTCCGCCATGCAGGAAAACCGCCGGCTTGCCCCCGGCTTTGCCGCACCGCTCATGGTAAATGGAATGGCCGTCGCCAACGGACAGCATCCCGGTCTCGTAGGGTTCGATGGGCGGGTAGAGCGTCCGAAGCGTGCTCATTTCCTGCATGCCTATCCGGTGAAATGACGGGGTTGCGACAACGATCAACGGTAGCGCCCATTGTGACGGCATTTCGCGGCGTCCGGCAAGGCGTGTGTCGCGCCGGGATGCGGGAGCAGCATCATCGCGCGCGGCAGCGGCGAGATATGCTTGGGCGGCCAAGCTCGGTTGATGTACGCTGGCGCAAGGCAAACCCCTTGGGGAATGCCCATGGGACGGCAACCAGCGAGGAGGAAGTCATGTCAGAGGACAGCAAGACCGGCAAATCGAGCGATGCCGGCGGCCGGAAGACGTTTATCGAAGAGATGGAAGTCGCCAGCGCGGATCTGGTCGATCGGGTCAAGGGGTGGATCGAGGACGCCACGGTCACCAAGGTCATCATCCGCAAGGAAAACGGCGAGACCATGCTGGAGGTACCGGTCGCCGTTGGCGGCGCGGCCGCCGGCGTGTTCACGCTGTTTGCTCCGGTGCTGGCGGCCATCGGCGCGATGGCGGCCCTGGTCGCGAAGGTCAAAGTCGACATCGTCCGCGAACCCGGCGACAAGGGCAAAGACGGCTAGCGCACGGGGCATGTCGGCGTCACGGATGGGCCGCGGTTTTCGTGCAAAGAGAACGAACAGGGTAGCGTCCACTTTTCCATGCCTTTGCCTGTGGCAGAGCGGCCCATGCGAGGGTGGGAGGCCGGTCGGCCGATGAAGCAAACGAGGCCCGACGGGATCGCGACCTACGATGATTTCTGGCTGCACTACCTGCGCGAGCACGCCAGACCGGCGACGCGGGCTCTGCACTACGTCGGAACGGCGGGCGCACTGGTCCTGCTCGTTTACGCGGTGGCCGCGGGCCAGCCGTGGTTTCTGATCGGCCGTGCCCGTGCTCGGTTATGGCTTCGCCTGGTCAAGCCACGCATTGATCGAGCACAACCGACCGGCGACGTTCCGCCATCCGATATGGTCTCTGTTCAGCGACGTGCGGATGCTGGCGCTGGGCGCGACGGGGCGGCTCGGCCCGGAACTGGATCGCGCGGGTGCAATACCATCGGTCGTTAGTAATGACCCATTGTGATCGTGTTTCACGCTTCCTCGGCAGGAGGGGCCGCGCCGGCGATGGGGCCCATCTTCAAGCGGTCCCCCTTCTTTCTTGAATATGGGGCCCGAGGATGCGCGAAACACGACCCTCCGGGCGGCCTTTCGGGGTTTCCGGACGGCGTCGCGCGGCGCTTATGATGCTCCCGCATTCTTCTCCACCGACACCGCCTTGACGTCCATAAGCAAAAAGGGAAACGTCTCCTTCCCTTTTCCTTCCGCCTTGTCGCTGAGATTGACCCAAATGGGTTAAGCGGCTTACTGTGGCTGCTGGGCTCCGTGGGCCCCGGCGGCATCGTGCCGGCCGAGGGCGGATTGCGGGTTCACTCGGAACAAGTCGTCTTGTCCATAGGAGGAACAAATGGCAGCAGTGACGAAGTATCATATCCTTGTTTACGGGAGCGAGGACGGCTATCAGACCAACCGGGCACAGATTGCCTTGTACGGCGGTGACAACAGGGTCATCGCTTATGTCAGATTCAATGATCCCGGTATGACGTTCGAAAGTGATTCCAACTCCGGCGGGATCATTCGCATGCATTTGCCGTCGACGATGTTCCAGAGTGTCCTGGACATCCTCCGCAACGAGAAGCCTATTCATATCTATTTCGCCCAGAATCGCGGCTTTTTTGGTACCGCCTCCACGGAACCCGTGGGTGAGGGCGAGGGTTGACAATCCGCCCCGGATAACCGGCGCACGCCTACGCGCCTTCCAAGCGGGAGAACCTCGCCGCAAAGGGATCGGCTACCGCATTGCAACCCGCTGCCAAGCCGAAACGGGTTTGCCCCCCGAAAAACCGCGTGCGTCAGTTAACGTTTTTCGAGATGTACAGATCAATTGATTCTGACCCCTTCGGTTATTCGTATCGACAACCATACTGTTTCTCACCCAACATGCGCCAAAAGTTGATTAGCAAGGACTTACGATAATGACCATTGGCGACGGGATTTTCGGGTCAACAATTGTTCTCGTGAGCTTCGCGGCTATAGTTCTTCTCACCAAGGAGAAGCTATGGAAAAAGTATTTATAGGTTTTGTCTTCATTGCAGGGATAGCCGCGCTGATTGCTGGCGGATTTTGGCTCTATGATATATACGATAATAATCTTCATGTAAATCAGTATGAGCCGCAAGTAACGCAGTATGACATGAATGTTGAATCGTGTTCCTCGTACAGAGCAGCAGATGAACAGATGAACGCCACCTACAAGGAGATCCTGAAGAAGTACAACGACGAACCAATTTTCCTGGAAACTTTAAAAAAGGCCCAGCGCGCTTGGCTTGCTTTTCGCGACGCAGAGATGGTTGCAAGGTACCCAGAGGAGGACAAGCAATACCATTACGGGAGCGTGTACCCCATGTGTCGCTGCGCCGAGATTGCTTATTTAACTCAACAACGCATTGATATGTTGAGGGAGTGGGTAACGGCTGAGGAAGGAGACGTCTGTACTGGTAGTCAAAGTTGGTTGCGATCAACACCCCAGTAATAGTTTTAATACTCGCCCGCCTGTGGTGATAGGTCTTAGAGTCCGTCCGGAGACTTTATGAAGGATTACAGAGTTTTCGGAGCATGAGGCGGATGGAGGCGAGTTTGAGGAAGGCGAGCGCGTTTCGGTTGAGGTTTTCCCAGTCCTTGGCCAGTCGGCGGCAGCGGTTGAGCCAAGCGATGGTGCGCTCGACGATCCAGCGCTTGGGCAGCACGACGAAGCCCTTGGCCTGATCGGATCGCCTGACGATCTCGGTCTCGAGATGGGGGAGGATGCTGGCCAGGGCGCCGTGAAAGATCGGCCCTTGATAGGCGCTGTCGGCGAACAGTTTTTTGAGAAAGGGAAACAGATCGAACAACGTCGCCAGGAGCTCGCGGCCGCCGTCGCGATCCTGAACGTCGGCGGCGGTGACGAGGCCGTGCAGGAGCAAGCCTTGGGTATCGACCAGAACATGGCGCTTCTTGCCCTTGATCAGCTTGCCCGCATCGAAGCCGTGCGGATCGACGCGAGGCCCCCTTTTTCGCCGCTTTTTACGCTCTGGCTGTCGATGATGCAGGCCGTGGGGCTGGCTTCGCGCTCGGCTTTCTCGCGACACTCGACGTAGAGCGCGTGATGGATGCGATCCAACGTGCCATCCCAGTTCCACAGGCTGAAGTAATCATGCACGGTGCTTCTCGGGGGCAGGTCCTTGGGAATATAGCGCCACTGGCAGCCGGTGCTCAGAATGTACATCACGCCGTTGACCACCTCGCGCATATCGACGCGCCGTTTGCCACCGCCCGGCTTGCCCGGCGGGATCAGCGGCTCGATATGCGCCCACTCCTCATCGGTCAGGTCGCTCGGATAGCGCAGCTTGTCGCGGTTGTAGCGGGGGCGGTTTTCAGCAGTCCACATGGGGCACCTCACAAACAAATCGGCACCCCCAGGGAATCACAAGCGCCCAGCCACTTCAAGAGGGCATTTCGGCCGCCACCGCTAACCGATTCACCCGACTCACGAAGTCTCCGGACGGACACTGAGCATATGAATGCTAAACAGGTTTGGACTGTGTTTGTAGGGATATTCTGGGCGGAGGGAAGAAACAATAGAGTCGATTGAAACTGGGTTCTGAGGGAACGGCTCCAGAAATCGCGGGGTCGGGGGCAGGGCTAGCATTGTAGCATTTGCCCCCCTTCACCCCGGGCGACGGGGTCGCGCCTGCATTGTAGCAAATGCAGGCCACGATCATTCTTGCGAAAAGGGTAACCTCCTCGATACCAACCTCCCTGATTTTCGGCCGAGGGCGTGGCATTTATGCTGCAGTGCAGCATTCATTCGTTGACGGCCGCCCAATCAGCTCTCATATCCTCGCTAACAACGCTGATTGTGCGTTCGGGAGGAGGCATCCGCTTATGATGGAGGTCTCCAATGAGACACGACAAAGTGAATGGCGATGACAGACTTCTCGTTCGCGAGAACATCGACGATCGCCTGATGGACTCGAGCATCACGCCCGAAGAACTCGAAGCCCTGGTGGCGAAAGCGAACCAATCGCGCTCGCGGGCGACCACCGAATTGCTTCGACGTTCAGGCGCGGCGATGGTTCGCTGTTTCCGCCGTTGGACACGGCCGGATGCGGGGCGCGCGCACCTGGGCGCCGAACAGACGGGGCCAGCCGACCGCCAACCGCAAGGCGGGGTCTAGACTTTAGGGGCCGATAATACCAACGGTCATTAATATTGACCCATTGTGACGGCCTATCGGGGTTTCCCGGCAAGGAGCGTGGTGCGCCATGATGCGGGAGCATCATAAGCGCCGCGCGACGCTGTCCGGAAACCCCGATAGGCCGCCCGGAGGGTCGTGTTTCGCGCTTCCTCGGGGCGTCCGGACCGCTTGACGATGGGTCCCCATCGCCAGCGCGGTCCGTCCTGCCGAGGAAGCGTGAAACACGATCACAATGAGTTAATATTAACGACCGTTGGTATAAGGCCCGCCCCACCCCGGAATGCAAGGAAATCTTAATCCGATCGCGGGTATCAGGTCGCGACGGCTCCTGGCGAGGTTACGCCTCCGCCCGGAACCCCGTTCCGCGCCCGCGCCCTGAGTCTGAGTCCAAAAAAGGAAGTATTTGGCCATGTATGCCATTCGTACGCTGAGTCGCTTCGAGCGCGTCAAGTACCGCGAGCATCTGCTGCGTCTTCGCCCCGACCAGCGCCGGCTGCGGTTCGGCACATCTGTCGCCAACGCCCGCATCGTCGAGTTTGTCGAAGGCATCGATCCCGACAAAACGCACATCCTGGGCCTTTTCGGGGTCGATCTGGAATTGGTGGCGGCGGTGCACATCGCGATCATTGATACGGGAGCGGTGGAACTCGCTTTCTCCGTGGACGCGCCGTTTTGCCGGTGCGGAATCGGCAAGGCGTTGATGGACCGCGCGCTGTCGTGGGCGCGCAATCGCGGATATTCGCGGGTCCATGTCCACTGTCTAACGGAAAATTTCCCCATGCGCCGTCTTGCCCGCGGTGCCGGAATGGCGTTGACCACCGAGGGCGGGGAAACAAACGCACTTATCGAGCTCCCCTCGGCGACGCCGCTGTCCTTCCTGGAAGAATCTCTCTCTGAAGCCGCCGGTCTCATGGACACCTCGAAAAAGACCAACCGTCAGGTCCTGGCGAGACTCCTCTCCGGTGTCCGCTATGCTTGAGCCACCCTGATCGGTGAAGTTGGCGGATCGGGTCTCGATCGGAACCGCGCGGTCTGTCCGCGGACCTAATCGATGGTTGCGGCGATGGGCGAGGTCAGGCCTATCACTGTACTAGGCGCCGCGCGGTTCGGGGCTGATCCCTGCGGCGATTTCGCAAGCGCGGAAACACCTTCCCGCCGGCTGGCGATCCGGCTCCGTGATGGCATACGACAGCGTCGCGCTCGCCCCGAGCCCACCCCCGCAAGGCGCCTCGCCAAGGAAAATCTACTTTGCATGGGGTTGTTTTCGATAAAAAGCGTCCGCCCCTCCCCCCCTCTCGATCCCTTCGACCGGCCTGACGGTCGTGGCGGGCCTTGATCGCGGCCGGCGCGGCGCCCATGTCGGGCGGAGGTCAACGACGCGCGAGCGAACGGGGAGAACCTTATGAAAACAGCCATTATCGGCGCCGGCTACGTCGGCGCCACCGCCGCCTACGCCATGGTCATGCAGGGCGTCGGCAGCGAGGTCGTCATCGTCGACATCGACCACAAGGCGGCGGTGGCTCAGGCGGAGGACATCGTTCACGCCACCCCGTTCGCCCACCCCATGGTGGTGCGGGCCGGCGGCTATGACGATATCGCCGGCGCGGCGCTGGTGGTGATCTCGGCCGGGGTCGGCCAGAAACCCGGCGAAACGCGGATCCAGCTGCTGAGCCGCAACGCCGCCGTGTTCGCCGACATCATCCCGCGGGTCCTGGCGGCGGCGCCGGACGCGGTGCTGGTGGTCGCCACCAACCCGGTGGACATCATGACCCAGGTGGCGACCCGGATCTCGGGATTGCCGGCGGCGCCGCGTCATCGGCTCGGGCACGATCCTCGACACCGCCCGCTACCGGGCGCTGCTCGGCGCCCATCTCGGCATCGCGCCGCAATCGGTGCATGCCTACGTGCTCGGCGAACACGGCGACAGCGAAGTGCTGGTGTGGTCGTCGGCGATGGCCGGCAACATCCCGATCACCTCGTTCGCGGCCGCAGATGAGCGCCGCCATCACCCAGGCCGTCCGCGACGACATCGACACCCGCGTGCGCCGCGCCGCCTACACCATCATCGACGGCAAGGGCGCCACCTATTACGGCATCGGCGCCGGCCTCGCGCGTCTCGCCGAGGCCATCCTCTCCAACGAACAGGCGGTGATGACCGTCTCCATCGTGACGCCGGAGGTGCAAGGGGTCGAAGACGTGGCGCTCTCCATCCCGCGTGTCGTCGGGCGCGCCGGCGTCACCGCCGATCTGTTCCCCGACCTCGACGGGGCGGAATCGCGCGCGCTGAAACGCAGCGCCGAGATCATCAAGGAGGCGGTGGAAAGCGTCGAGATCGGGTGAAGCGAGGCGCCCTACCTTGCGGCCCCGAGCGCGATGACGTGGTACGTGGCGATGGCGGCGATGGCGTAGACCAGGTTGAAGCCGAGCACCATCGCCCACGCGGCGCCGACGCCGAAGACCAGCTTGGCGAGAACGGACGCCGCGACCGTGAGCCAGACGATGCCGATGACGAAAAACCACGGGCCCCCCACCGTGCGGGCGAGAAGCGGCAGCGCCAGGCAGAGCGCGATGGCGACGGCGTAGCGTCCCGGCACCAGGGCCAGCGCCAGGCGGTCGGACGACACGACAAGCGCCAGCGCCACGGTGTTGGCCAGTGTGCCGACGACCCCCGCCGCGACCACGGCGAGCAGCGTTCGGCGGGTGAAAACGTCCATCGTCATTCTCCTGCGAAGCGGCCGATGCGTGAGCTTAGGGCTTTGGCGCCGCGTGATCAATCGGTGCGGGTCGGCGCCACGGAAATTGACTGAAACGGCGCTTCGGGGTACCTCTAGGGCCGTTCCGCAAACACAATCAAAGGTTCCGGCAATCAAGGTTCCGGGGGAAGGGATAGACCATGAAGCTGCCTTCGCAATTCTACAAACCACTCGCCATCGGCGCGCCCGCGCCCGTCCGTGAACTGCCGGTCAGGCCGGAGCGGATGATCCACTTCTTCCCGCCGCACATCGAGAAGCTCCGCGCCCGGGTGCCGGACATGGCCAAGCAGGTCGACGTGTTCCTCGGCAACCTCGAGGACGCCATTCCCGCCGACGCCAAGGAAGCGGCGCGGGCCGGCTTCATCGAGGTGGCCAAGGCCGTGGACTTCGGCGACACGGCGCTGTGGACCCGGGTCAACGCACTGAATAGTCCTTGGTTCCTTGACGACATGGACCAGATCCTCGCCGCCGCCGGCAACAAGCTCGACGTCGTCATGATCCCCAAGGTGGAAGGACCGTGGGACATCCATTTCGTCGACCAGTTGCTGGCGCTGCTGGAGGCCAAGTACGAGATCGAAAAGCCGATCCTCATCCACGCCATCCTCGAAACCGCGCAGGGCGTCAAGAACGTCGCCGACATCGCGTGCTCCAGCCCGCGCATGCACGGCATGAGCCTCGGCCCGGCCGACCTGGCGGCGTCGCGGGGCATGAAGACCACCCGTGTCGGCGGCGGCCATCCGTACTACGGCGTGCTCGCCGATCCCGGCGAGGGCGAGGGATCGGGCGAGCGCGCGTTCTCCCAGCAGGACCTGTGGCACTACACCGTCGCGCGCATGGTCGACGCCTGCGTGTCCAACGGTCTCCGGGCGTTCTACGGGCCGTTCGGCGACATCAAGGACGAGCCCGCCTGCGAGGCCCAGTTCCGCAACGCCTTTCTGATGGGCTGCACCGGGGCGTGGTCGCTGGCGCCCAACCAGATCGGCATCGCCAAGAAGGTGTTCAGCCCCGAGGTCAAGGAAGTGCTGTTCGCCAAGCGCATCCTCGAAGCCATGCCCGACGGCTCCGGCGTCGCCATGATCGACGGCAAGATGCAGGACGACGCCACCTGGAAGCAGGCCAAGGTCATCGTCGATCTTGCCCGCCTGGTGGCCAAGAAGGATCCCGAACTGGCCGCGGCCTACGAATTCTAGAACCGGCGCGGCTCGAGCAACAATAACGGCGGGGCGCCCAATGGGCGCCCCGCAATCAATCTGGCGGGTGCATCCATGACCATAAAAACCAATCCGGGGAACTATTTCGAGGATTTCGAACTGGACCAGGAGATCGTTCACGCGACGCCGCGGACGCTGACCGAGGGCGACGTGGCCCTGTATACGGCGCTGTACGGGACACGGTTCGCGGTAAATTCGTCTTCCCAGTTCGCGATGGCGGCGCTCGGTCTCGACCGCGCGCCGGTGGACGACATGCTGGCCTTTCACATGGTGTTCGGCAAGACCGTCCCCGACATCTCGCTCAACGCCGTCGCCAACCTGGGCTACGCCAACGGCAAGTTCGGCGAGCCGGTCTATCCGGGCGACACCGTATCGACCACCTCGACGGTGATCGGCCTTAGACAGAACAAGGACGGCAAGACCGGCGTGGTCTATGTCCGCTCGGTGGGCGTCAACCAGCGCCAGGAAACCGTGCTCGACTACGTGCGCTGGGTGATGGTGCGCAAACAGAACATGGACGCGCCGGCGCCCGAGGAAGTGGTTCCCGATCTGCCCAAGGCGGTGGACGTCGGCGACCTCACCGTCCCCTACAAGCTGCATATCGAAAACTACGACGCGGCGCTCGCCGGCAGCCCGCATTTCTGGGAGGACTATCAGAAGGGCGAGAAGATCGACCACGTGGACGGCATGACCATCGAGGAATCCGATCACATGCTGGCGACGCGGCTCTACCAGAATACCGCCAAGGTGCACTTCAACCAGCACACCGAGAAGGACGGCCGGTTCGGCCGGCGCATCATCTACGGCGGGCACGTCATCAGCCTGGCGCGGTCGCTGTCGTTCAACGGCCTCGCCAACGCCTTCAAGGTCGCCGCCATCAACGGCGGCCGCCACGTGGCGCCGACATTCGCCGGTCATACCATCTACGCGTGGTCGGAGGTCCTCGACACCATGGAGGTGCCGGGTCACGCCGATCTGGGCGCGCTCAGACTGCGGACGGTGGCCACCAAGGACAACGCGTGCGCCGAGTTTCCCGACAAGAACGAGGAGGGCAAGTACGATCCGTCGGTCGTGCTGGACTTCGACTACACGGTGCTGATGCCGAAGCGGGACTGATACCATCGGCATGAGATCCGCCGGCGGGTCCGGCGCCATAATTCGGGGGTGTAAGCGCGCGTGACGGTACGCAATCTCGATCACATGTTTCATCCCCGCTCGGTCGCGGTGGTGGGAGCGTCGAACACGCCCGACAGCATCGGCGGAACGGTGATGCGCAATCTCCGCGAAGCCGGTTTCGCGGGCCCGGTGCTGCCGGTGAACCCCAAGCACCTGGCCGTCGACGGCGTGCTGGCCTATGACGACGTCGCCAGCCTGCCGCTGACCCCGGATCTCGCCATCATCTGCACGCCGCCGCCAACCGTGCCGGGGTTGATCGCGGCGCTCGGAGAACGCGGAACCAAGGCCGCGATCGTGCTTACGGCCGGCCTCGATCGAACGAAAGACGATCAGGGCCGGACGTTGCAGCAGGCCATGCTCGAGGCGGCGCGGCCCCATGCGTTGCGTGTCCTCGGACCCAATTGCGTGGGCCTGATCAACGCAAGGCTCCATCTCAATGCCAGTTTCGCCCATACCACTCCGACGCCGGGAAAACTGGCGTTCGTCACCCAGTCCGGAGCGATCGCGACGGCTGTTCTGGATTATGCGAAATCCAGCGAGATCGGTTTTTCCTTTTTCGTGTCGCTGGGCAACAGCGCCGACGTCGACTTCGGCGACGTTCTGGACTACCTGGGCGGCGACCCGGACACCCGCGCGATCCTGCTTTACATCGAGTCCATCGCCGATGCGCGCGAGTTCATGTCGGCGGCCCGCGCGGCGGCACGCAACAAACCGGTGCTCGCCATCAAGTCCGGGCGGGTGGCGGAAAGCGCGCAAGCGGTCGTCTCGCACACCGGCGCCCTGGCGGGCTCCGATGACGTTTTCGACGCCGCCATCCGACGCGCCGGCATGCTGCGCGTCGACACCATCGCCGACCTGTTCGATTCGGTCGAGACCCTGGCACGGATGCGCCCGCTGCGGGGCGACCGCCTGGCCATCCTGACCAATGGCGGCGGCCCGGGCGTCATGGCGGCCGACGCCCTGATCCTGAGCGGCGGGCATCTGGCAACGTTGACGGACGAGACGCTCGATCGACTGAATGCCGTCCTGCCGGCAACTTGGTCGAAAGCCAACCCCGTCGACATCATCGGCGACGCGTCCGCGGAGCGCTACGCCGAGACGCTGAAGATCCTCATCGACGACAAGGCGACCGACGCCATTCTTTTTCTCCATGCCCCGCTGGCGATCGCGGACAGTCACGAAATCGCGCGAAAGTCGGCCGCGGTCATCGAAGGCGGCAAGCGGAACGTTCTGGCGTGCTGGCTCGGCCGCGACGCGGTTCGCCAGGCGCGTCAGACCTTCACCGACGCGGGAATACCGACCTACAATTCTCCCGAGCACGCCGTGCGGGCGTTTCTTCAAATGGTGGGATACCGGCGGAACCAGGAAATTCTCATGGAGACGCCCCGGGCGGCGCCGGAAGCCTTCACGCCGAACCGCGACGCCGCGCGGCGGATCGTCGAAGCGGTCCTCGGCGAGGGGCGGGCCCTGCTCTCGGAACCGGAGGCCAAGGACGTTCTCTCCGCTTACGGGGTTCCGGTGGTGGCGACGCGCGTGGCGCGGCACGCCGACGAAGCGGAAACGCTGGCCGAACAGCTCGGCTTTCCCGTCGCGGTCAAGATCCTTTCGCCCGATATCACTCACAAGTCGGATGTCGGCGGCGTCGCCCTGGATCTCGGCGACGGCAAGGAGGTGCGGGCGGCGGCGCGAAGAATGAAGCACCGGTTGAACGAGCTCCGCCCCAATGCCGGTTTCGACGGTTTCAGCGTTCAGCAGATGGCGCGACGGCCCGGCGCGCAGGAACTGATCGTCGGCGCGACGACGGATGCCCTTTTCGGACCGGTCATTCTGTTCGGCCATGGCGGCACGGCGGTCGAGGTGATTCGCGACCGCGCCGTGGCCCTGCCGCCGCTTAACACCGTTCTGGCGGAAGAGCTGGTTTCACGGACGCGGGTCGCGAAATTGCTCGGCGGTTACCGCGACCGGCCGCCGGCGGACATGAACGCCATCTACCTGACGCTTATGCAGGTTGCCCACCTTGTCGCGGACATTCCCGAAATCATCGAAATCGACATCAATCCGCTGCTCGCCGACGATCAGGGCGTGGTCGCCGTCGACGCGCGCATCCGGGTCGAAACGGCGAGCGTATCCGGCGCCGAGCGGCTGGCCATCCGGCCCTATCCGCAAGATCTCGAGGAGCGGATAGAGCTGCGCGGGCGAGCGGTGGTGTTGCGTCCCATTCGCCCCGAGGATGAGCCGCAGCATCTTGGCCTGTTCAACCAGCTCGCTCCCGAAGACATTCGATTCCGCTTCTTCAGCATGCTGCGCCAGCTCGCGCACTCCCAACTCGCGCGCTACACGCAGATCGATTACGACCGCGAGATGGCGTTCATCGCTTCGGCCAAGAACGAACAGGGAGAGCCGGAGACGCTGGGGGTCGTGCGCGCCATCTGCGATTCCGACAACATCATGGCGGAATTCGCGATCATCGTTCGCTCCGATCAGAAGGGCCAGGGCCTCGGACGCATTCTCCTCGAAAAGATCATCGGCTACTGCCGCGAACGCGGCACGCGATGCATCGTGGGAGAAGTGCTGAGGGAAAACCGGGGAATGCGCATACTGGCGGAAAAAGTCGGTTTCCAATCCCAGTTCGACGGAGACACCGTTAAGCTTCGCCTGGACTTGGCCGGTGCCGCGTAAGCGAATCGGAGGGATCCTGGCGGCGTCCCTCCTACCCGATCACCATAGAATTGCCGGTACTAGCGCGCTTCGTGGCGGCGCTCGGCGTGAAGACACTCGAGAAGATGGTTCAGGGCCTGTTGCGCCTGATGCTCCTTGACGGCTGCGTTCCTGTCCTGCTCGTGAGAGATCCAGTGTGCCAGGAGAGAACGCAGCTTCTCCTTTCCTTCGGTGGTCTGGGCGAGCGCGTTGAGTTCAGCCAGGGCCGGTGTCGCGGTGGTCCGCTCCTCCTCGATAATGGCTTCGACCGCAACGTCGATATCTTGCTGCGTCATGTGGCCGCCGAAGATCTCCACCAGTTCGTTTCGCAGATCCGAATAGCCTTCGAGCATCATTCCCTCCCGTATAAATTCTCAGCCTCGATTGACCCTAACACTATATGGTTTTGACCGAGGCATACAGCCTTTTCCCCATCTAATTGCGCCAATTCCCATCCCGATTTTCACCGATCCGGCCGCGCGAGTTTCGCCTTCAGCGAGCGGGAGCAGTACAGGGTCAAAGCGATGGATATGACGAACGGGATGACGGCCGGCGCCACATTGGCGTCGGCGAGCATGCTGGCCTTGGCGGCGAACACGATCAGCGCCACGACGAACACGTCGAGCATGGACCATCTGCCGATGGCCTCGAGGATAGCGGGCAGGCGGCTCGATGAGGTGTCTCCCCTGCCGAGCCCGCCACCACAAGGCCAGCAGCCCGACGATCTTGACCATCGGCATGACGACGGAAAAGAGCGCGACAACGGCGGCGATGAACAGGTCCCCCTGTTCCACCAGCACCTGGATCCCGTCGGCGATCGAGTACGCACCGTGGAAGATCCATAGATTGCTTACCTCCATGATCGGCAGCGTCAGCCCGGCCACGAGGCAAACGAAGGCGCATGCCAGGAGCACGGGGATATGCCGGCGCGGGGCATTGGCGAGAAGCGGTGAAGGCATCATCCGTCGTGTTTTCTCTTCCATCCGGGCGGTTAGGCGTGAGCGCGCGAGGAGCACCGGCACGATCGCCGGCGGTTGTCCCGCGCCCGCTTCGAATGTGCGCTCGTTGACCCGGCTCGATGTTTCTAATATGTGCCGTCGAAAGTAAATTAAGTCCGCCGAAATGATAACCAATGATCTGCCGCGCCACCGCGCCGAATTCTGTTTGCCCATGCCGACGACGTGGTCGTGAAGACGTTGCCGTGGTCGTGAAGACGTTGCAATAGACCCTCCGATTATGCCATAGGGCCACGCATGGATCGGCTTGCCCGCCCCGAAAAATGTGATGGAGCCATCGAATGCGCTTGACGATCATGCTGGCGGTCTTTTGGGTCACTCTGTCCGCGATCGGGGCCGGCCCCGCCGCCGCCTCCGAGTTTTCCGCCTGTGTCGCCAACCTCAAGGACGCCGCCGTCCGCGCCGGCGTCAGCCCCTCCCTGGCCGCCAAGGCGCTCGATGTTCCGGAGCCGGACGAGACGGTTCTGCGCGTCTCCAAGGTGCAGCCCGAGTTCAAGACGCCGATCTGGGACTATCTCGGGTTCCTGGTGGACGAGCAGCGCGTCGAGGACGGCCGCGCGATGATGCGGGCGCACGACCAGGCCCTGCGGGCCGCGGAGCGGCAGATACGGTGTCGACCGCCACGTGATCGCGGCGGTTTGGGGGGTGGAGACCGATTACGGACGAAAGACCGGCGGCAACTTCCTGCCCCATGCCTTGGCGACGCTGGCGTGCCGAGGCGGGCGGCGCGCGGATTTCTGGCGCGGCCAGTTGCTCGCGGCGCTGAAGCTGGTTGAGCGGGGCGATCTTCCGCTCGATGATCTGTATGGGTCATGGGCCGGCGCGTTCGGGCAAACGCAGTTCATTCCCACCACGTATGAAAGCCTCGCCGTTGATTTCGATGGCGACGGACGGCGCGATCTGGTCAATTCCGTGCCCGACGCGCTCGGCTCGACGGCCAACTATCTCAAGAGCGGCGGCTGGCGCACCGGCGAGCCGTGGATGATCGAGGTGAAGGTGCCGCCGAATTACAACGGCCCGAGCGGGCGCGAGAACACCGCGGGGATTGCGACCTGGACCCGGCGCGGCGTCGTGCGGGCCGATGGCGCCAGGCTCTCGGGCGGCGGCGAGGCGGGCCTGCTGTTGCCGGCGGGACCGCAGGGGCCCGCGTTCCTCGTCTTCCGGAACTTCGACGTGATCTATTCATACAATCGCGCCGAGTCGTATGCGCTCGCCATCTCCCACCTCGCCGACCGGCTCGCCGGTTATCCGGCATTTCGCACACCCTGGCCCACCGACGACCCCGGCCTGTCGCGCGCCGAACGTCTTGAGCTGCAGAAACGGCTGCTGGCCGAGGGCTACGATATCGGCGAGGCCGACGGACAGGTCGGCCCGGTCACCCGCGCCGCCATCGCCGAAGCCGAGAAGAGCCTCGGCATGCCCCCCACCGGCCGCGCCGGCCAAAAGATCTATCGCGCGCTGGGCGGTTCGTGAAACCAGACGGGGCTGGATAGCGCCCGCTGCTCAGTCGAGTTGCATGGGTCCGCGTACCTGATAGCCGGCGTCCCGCAGCTTGCCGACGATGGTGGTCATCTGATCGGCGTTGCGGGTCTCGATGGCGAACTCGATGCTGGCGGCCTTGGCGAGAACGTTGGCGAAGGCGCGCACGTGATCGACGTCCACCACGTTGCCGCCGTGTTCGGCGATGATGGCGGTGAGCCGCGCCAGCTCTCCCGGCGTATCCGACACGATGACGCTCAGCCGCGCCAGCCGGCCGTGATGCACCAGATCGCGCATCAAAACCGTCGCCAGAAGACGCTGGTCGATGTTGCCGCCGCAGATGGGAAGGCCCACCCGCCGGCCGGCGAACCGCTCCGGATCCGCCAGCACGGCCGCCAGCCCCGCGGCGCCGGCGCCCTCGGCCACCGTCTTTTCGATCATCAGATAGAGGCTCACCGCCTGCTCGATATGGCTTTCGTCCACCAGCACGATGTCATCCACCAGTTGCCTGACGATGGCTTGGGTCAGTGCTCCCGGCTCCTTGACGGCGATGCCCTCGGCGATGGTGGTGCCGCCGGTGACGGCGGGCAAACCGTGCAGCGCGTTGACCATGCCGGGGTAGAGGGCCGACTGCACGCCGATCACCTCGATCCCGGGCCTGATGGCCTTGGCGGCCGTCGCCATGCCGCTGATCAGTCCACCGCCGCCGATGGGGACCACCAGGACATCGAGATCCGGCGCGTCCTCCATCATTTCGATGGCGGCGGTGCCTTGGCCGGCAATAACCAGCCGATCGTCATAAGGATGGATCAAGGTGAGCCCGAATTCGGCGACGAGTCCGTGGGCGTGGTCGCGTGCCTCCGCCAAGGTCGCGCCCGTCAACACGACGCGCGCGCCATGGCCGAGGGTATGCTCGACCTTCACGTTCGGGGTGTGCTCGGGCATGACGATGGTGGCGGGAATGCCCAGCCGCTGAGCGTGGTAGGCGACCCCGAGAGCATGGTTGCCGGCCGACATCGCGACCACACCCGCGGCCCGTTCCGCCGCACCGAGGCTGAGCAGCTTGTTCAGCGCGCCGCGCTCCTTGAACGACGCGGTGAACTGATGGTTTTCAAACTTAACGAAAACCGTGGCCCCGGTCAGTTTCGACAACGTCGTCGACCATTCCGTGTCCGTCCGCACGACGGCGCCGGCGATGGCGCTCGCGGCGGCCCGCACATCCTCTATCGTCACCGATGGTGTTGGCGGCATAGCCTCGGATGCTCCCGGTTTCGTGGACAGGCTTGGTCGCGGCGCTGGCCTCAGTCTCCGGCGTTTGACACATCCATGGCAACCCCCCACGCTCAGATGCTGTCGATGCGCCGCCGCTCTCGGCCTTTCGCATCGGCATTGTCCGTATTCGCGTCGGAGCCAAGCACACGCGGCTCTGACAATGCGACGCGCTTTAAGCGCGAATAAGCCGGGAACGGCGGGGGGAGCCGTTCCCGGCATCGACAAGGAACCGCCGCGTCAGGCTTTCATTAATGGCCTGGACGACGGTTCCTCGGGCGCAACCACGCCGCCGATCACGCGGCGGCCGAAGCCTTCTGCGATTTCAGATATTCCAACATGGTGTCGGCGTCCGAAACCTTGAACGGATCGGTGGGACAGTTGTCGGCGAACTCGTCTTCCACGAACAGTTTCTCAATTTCGCCGTCGTTCACCACCATGGAATAGCGCCAGCTCCGCATGCCGAATCCGAGATTGGACTTGTCCACCAGCATGCCCATCTTGCGGCTGAACTCGCCGTTGCCGTCGGGCAGCAGGAAAACCTTTTCGGCGCCTTGCGCCTTGCCCCACTGGTACATCACGAACGCGTCGTTCACCGAGACGCACACCACCGCATCAATGCCCAGGGATTTAAACTCGTCGTAGAGTTCCTCGTACCGCGGGAGGTGGCTGGTCGAGCAGGTGGGCGTGAACGCGCCCGGCAGCGAGAACACGACGACCCGATTGTTCTTGAAGATCTCGTCGCTGGACAGGTCCTTCCATTCGAATGGATTGGGCCCTTCCAGGGCATCGTTGCGCACGCGTGTCTTGAACGTCACCGTCGGTACCTTATTCACCATGGTCATCATTGCACTCCTCTTTCTGGTTGAACTATTTATCAATTACAGATTGTTAAACGATAATTTGTAATGATTGTAAATTAGGGGAATAGGTCGGGCTGGTCAAGGTCGGTTCGCACATATCTGTGCTACGACAGGGGCATGGCACGAATATGCGTCTCGTGCCGACTAGTGGTCTGGATCCAACATATGGTACCCATACGTTGGATCCAGACCACTAGAACCTCTTGATCCAGGAAAATTCCTCGGCGACGGCGCGGACCGAATTGATGGTGGACTTGCGGCCCAACGCCTTGACGCCCTCAGCGATGTTGCCCTTGCGGACCGCCTGATAGGCGTCGTGGATGGAGACGGCGACGCCCTGCATCAGGCTGGAGTTGCGGTAGCAGTTGATCATGCACCGCGTGCATCCGTCGCGGATGAGCTTGCTCTCGTCGAATTCGTAGATGGAGCACATGGGCTCTTCCCAGTGGTGGCAGCGCCACAGCTTCAGCTGCCAGTCGAGGAAAAAATAGCGGAACCCGGCCAGGCACTCGTAGCGCTGCTCCTCCTTGCGGACGAAACGTTGCATCTCCTCCAACGACAGCAGCGGGTTGACCACGTGAAACCGCTTCTTGAGCTGCTTCACCTTTTCGTAAGCCGCTTCAAGCTCGTCGGCGGTGTAGTCCACGAGATGCGAATCGCGGTATCCGAGGAAGAAAGACGGCAGATACTTCAGCGGATACGAGAACACCACCGACGAAAAGCCGAGCGACGTCAGAAAGTCCGGAAGGGCGTCGTAGTCCACCAGGCGGCTCATGGTCACCGACGCGGTGGATTTGATTTTCCGTTCGGCGAAAATCTCGTTGGCGGTGCGGATCCGATCGCAGACACCGGGCAGTCCGCGGTTGTCTTCGTGGTCGGCGACGTTGGCGGCGTCGATGGAAATGATGAAACTCGACAGACCCGCGTCGATGAGCTCGTGGATCTTGTGGGGCTTGAGCAATCCCGCGTTGCTGACCAGCAGCACCTTGATCCCCGCCGCGGCGCCATGGCGGACGATATCCACCAGATCCGGATGCAGCGTCGGCTCGCCGCCGGTCAGGACCAGATAGCGGATTCCCTGTTTGTAGAGGATGTCGATGGCATCGAACGCGCCCTGCCGCTCGACGAACTCCCAGTCCTCCTTCGGCAAGGTGTCGCGGGCGAAATTACAGAACCCGCAGTTGGCGTTGCAGGCATTGCTCAACGCGAACTGACAGAAACCCGGACCGCCCTGCGTGAACACCAGGCCCAAGACGTCGAGTGCATTGCTGCGAGGCGACGGGGTCTTGGTTCCGCCCGCCCCCTGGGCATGATCGTCGCCGCTCTGGTTTTCCCGGGCGGTTCCCCGGTTCGCCGTCGCGGTTACGGATGAAGCGTCTGACATGGAATCTCCTTGCCGACCACACGCGACACCGGCGGGCGGTCGCTCACATGGCGCCCGAGGCGGTCGTCTTGCCGAATTCGATTGTGATTTAGTAGAAATGTGAGCCGCATACCAGTAGTTTTCGTCGCCGCGCCGACGGTTCCAAAGTCGAATATTCCACAGCAGCAAAGTGAGAGCCCGCGAATGAAAATCCGTTTGAAAGCCCATATTGAGAATGCATGATTTTATTGTTGTGGGCGCCGGTATCGCGGGGTTGGCGACGGCGGAACTCTTGCAGAGATCCGGCCGGTCGGTTCTCCTCCTCGAAGCCGAGGACAAGATCTGCGCCCATTCCACCGCCCAGCAGCAGGGCTGGTTCCACACCGGCGCGCTTTACGCGGCGTTGCCGTCGAGCCGCTACTTCCGGCAGCTCGTGGGCAATCTCGACGATTTGTTCAACTACTACGCAAGCTTCCCCAACATGAATTTGCGGTCGGGGCGGACCCTGCTTACCCGCAGCAGCGCCGGCTGGTTCAAGAATGCCAACAACTATTACTTTTACGCCAGCCCCTCCAACCCGGAGATCAAGGGCTGGCGGAAACCGCTGTGGTCCCTGGCGACGCTGCGCGCCCAGACCCGGCTGTCATGGTTCGAAACCATCGATTTCACCCGCGAGCTGAGCCCGCAGATCAAGTTCGTGAATTTCAGCCCCAACCTGTCGCGGTGCCTCTCCAACCGCGATTTCAACCTCAGGCCCGGCATCGGCGGCAAAATCATGAAAAGCCGTGACCGGACCTTCGACGCGGACTGCCTGATGAGCGATCTCCTGAATTCGTTCCTGAAATGTGGCGGCGACCTCAAGACCAACGCCGTCGTGTCGGAAGCCGGCCAGCGATCCGTCTCCGATCAGTCCGGCACCTACGAGGCCAGGCATGTCATCGTATCGGCGGGGCACAATGTGGAAAAGCTGACCGGCGTTCGCACCAAGGTGCTCAAAAGTCCCCTGCTCGTGGTCAAGCCGGCGATCCTGGATTTCAATTTTGCCTGGATGACCATCGACATCAAAAATACCTTCAACCACATGTACCATTGCTCGGAGCATGGCGGCTATTCACTGATCGGCAACGCCATCTATTTCGGTGTCGACGACGCGGTGGACGAAGCCGCGATCAAGAGCCAGATGATCGACAAGGCGCGGAACATCTTCGACATCGACCTCGGCGGTCACGGCGTCGACCTGTATTTCGGGATCAAGACCGAAATCGTCAACGAGGGCCATCTCAGGAACTATCAGTATCACATCATCGACGGCGGCAAGGCGGTGGTGGCGCTACCGGGCAAGATGTCGCTGGCGTTCAGCCTCGCGGTCAACGTCTGCCGGCACTTCGGGATCGACCCCGTGACCGACGCGCCGAGCCTCGAGGACCGCGGCCCGGCGGCGGCCATCGCCAGGACCGAGCACTACCGGCGATCGGCCACGATGCCGTAATAGCGACGGTCGTTCGTAATGGGGCGATTGCCGAATCAGTTTCGAAGCGCGCGCACCAGCGCCTCGCCCACATGGACGGCCTGCTCCTCCGTGGTTCCGCTGGTGAGCGGCGGGCAGATATGATTGGGGCACCATCGCTCGGCCCCGGGATAGGCGATGCCGGCGCAGATGCCCTCGAACACCGGCTGCTGATGGCAGGGGATTTCGTAGACCGCGCCGCCGAGAAACACGTCCTCGGCGGCCAGCGCCTGCTTGACCGGGTCGACGCCCAGGCCTTCGCGGCAACAGGACGATCAGCTTGTAGTGGCTCGCCACGTCCATGTGGGCAACGGACACATAGTCGATGCCGGCCTCGTCCAGCGCGCGAGACATCGCCTCGTAGCCGCGTTGCCGGGCCGCCAGCATATCGGGCAGCTTGCGTAACTGGATCAATCCCAGCACGGCGCTGATTTCGGTGATCCGGTTGCTGTTGCCGAGATCGTGATGAAGCCCGCCGAACGCCATGCCGCGCTTGCCCTGATTGCGGAACGAACGCGCCAGATCGTCCTCGTCATCGTCGTTGGTGGTGATCATGCCGCCCTCGAAGGTGGTCATCACCTTGGTGGGGAAGAAAGAGAACGCCGCGCCGTCCGCCAGGTTGCCGGACCGCACGCCGCCGAGCTCGCTGCCATGGGCGTGCGCGGCATCCTCCATGACGAACAGGCCTTGGCCGCGGCAATAGTCGACGACACTCGGAAATTCTCCGGAAATAACGCCGCCGATGTGCACCCAGATGACACCGGCGATGGGCGCATCGGACGTCGTCTCCGGGTGATCCACGGCCTCGCGAACCATGTCCAGCGTCGGCGCGAACGTTGCCGGGTCCATGTCGAGATAGCGGACGAAACCGCCGGCTCGGATGACGGCGGCGGCGGTGGCGAAGTTGGTGTTGGTGGGCACCAGCACCGTCTTGCCCGCGACCTTCTTTATCCGCAGCAGGATTTCCAGCGCCGCCGTGCCGCTGTTCACGGCGATGGCGTGCTTGGTCCCGACATACTCGGCGAAATGCCGCTCGAACCGCTCGGTGAAGGGCCCAAGGATCAGCGAGCCGCTCTTCATGATCGAACGGGCGCCTTCCAGGAACTCGTCGATTTCGGGATCGCTGACGTCAAAGAAAAAAGGCTTTACGGGCTGCATGGAAAATCCTCGCTCTATGCGGCTTTGCGCTGAGCGAGCCCGCGGGCCGCTCGCTCGCTTTTGCCAGTTCCGCGTCCGGGCCGGCAAGGGGGGCCGCCACCACCATGCGGCCGCCGGTGGTCAGGCGGTATTCGACGCCGCGCCACACCACGGTCCTCTGGCCATAGGCGAAGAACCAGCTGGCCAGGCCGACGACATCGCGGAGCGGCAGCAACCACAGGGCCCGCAGTCCCTCGGCGTCATCGAGCGCGCTTTTGAGAACGACCGCCGCCGTTGCCATCCGCAGCGCGACGGCGCCGGCCAGAACGGCGAGACCCATGGCATCTCCGCCGGTCAGGATGGCGAACAATAAGGCGAACGGAACGGACTTGATCAGGATGGTACCGAAAAAGCCCTTGGGACTGGCGACGCGCGTGTTCTGATCCCAGTACACCTGATGCGTCCACCATTGCGACCAGCTCTCGAGGTCGAGCATGGCGTCGACGACATGCGGCACCAGGACCATCTTACGCCCCGACGTCCAGATCCGCCGACCGATCTCGTAGTCTTCCGCCAGATAGTCCGCGAAACTCTCGAGACCGCCCAGTTCGCGCAGTGTGGATTGCCGGGTGGCCACCGACGGCCCCAGACAGAACCCGGCCGCCCCGGTGACCTCGGCGAACAGGACGCTCGGAATGAACTCGGCGTTGATGCTCAGCAGCTCCAGCCGCTCGCAAACACGCGCGGCGCCGGCGTTCTTGAACAGCGTGCACACGCCGCCGACCCGTTCGTCGGCCAACGGCGCGACGATAGCGGTGAGATAGTCGGGACGCAGGCGGATATCGCTGTCGCTGATGACCACGACATCGTGCCGGGCGACGTCAAGGCCACCAAGGAGATTGTTGACCTTTCCGTTGGGGCCGGCGCGGATATCGCGAACGGCGATGGAAACCCGGGCCTCGCCGAACTCCGCCTGGATTTTGGTGACGACGCGAAGCGCCGGATCCTCTGGATTCTGGATGCAAAACACGACCTGGTAGTCGGGATAGTCCTGCAGACACGCCGTGCGCAGCCGCGCCTCGAGATCCCTTTCCAATCCGTAAACCGGTTTCAGGATGGTGACCGGTGGCTGAAACGCCGCCGCCGGGCCGTCGACGGCCCGGCGCGGGCGCGTATACCAGAGCGCCGCCGCCATGGAGAGAAGCGCATAGACCGATCCGCCGATCACCGGGATCAGGCACACGCCAAATAGGACTTGATAGAGCGACATTGCTTTCGACTTCCCCCAGTGGATGCAATCGCTACAGCCTTGTTTATCCGGTTAAGCCTCTGAAGAGAACCATTGTTTAATGCAATGGCTTGCCTGCGAGCACGTTTCGGGACTAAAAGAGCGAACCCCGCGCCCAAGCGCGGGCCTGCGGACCGGATGCGCCCGAAACAATTTGACCAATCAGCATACCCCCCCTCTCCGATCGAACAGGGCGCGCCGCAAACCGGCTTATGCCGCCGGCCGACGTGTCGTGAAATCGAGATCGCCCGTACGCGCACTCACCATCGCGTTCACGACGCTCGGTCTCGGCGTGTTCGCTTTTATCCTGTATCACTCCGATCTTTCCGAGGTTTGGCGCCATGTCACGCGGCTCGGCTGGGTCGGCCTGGGCGTCGTCGTCGGCGCGAGTTGCCTGTGGTTCGTTGTGGATACCGTCAATTGGACCCTGACGCTGCGGTCCACCCGGCTCGACGCGCGCTGGTTCTGCCGGTTATGGCCCATCCACGTGGCCGGCGAAGCGCTCAATCATGTCACGCCGTTCGCTTCGGTGGGCGGCGAGCCGATGAAGGCGATGCTCATCAACCAGCGATACGCCATCACGTACCGCGAGGGCACCACCAGCCTTATACTGCTGCACGTCGTCAATGTCTGCGCCGAGATCCCGTTCCTGCTGCTCGGCATCGCGTTGGCGCTCGTTACCGGCGTGTTGCCGGTGTCGGTGGAGATCATGATGGTCGCCGGCGGCGTGCTGATCGTGGCGCTGGTGGTGGTGCTGTGGCTGGTCCAGCACTACCGGTTCGTCTCGCGGGTCGGCCGCCGGCTGAGCCGCGCCTGGTTCGGCGTCGCGGCGCTGCGCGTGGTGCGCCACATCCGAGCCATCGAGGGCCGGCTCATGGAGTTCTACCTGGGCCGGCCACGGCAATTCTTCGCGGCCTGCGCCCTGCAATTCTGCAACTGGTCCCTGGGCGCGGTGGAGATCTATCTGGTGCTGCATTTCCTCGGCGCGCCAATCCCGTTCGTCTACGCCCTGGTGATCGAGAGCGTGGTGGTTCTGGTGCGGACGGCGCTGTTCTTCATTCCGTCGAACATCGGCGCGCAGGAAGGCACCTTTCTGGTGGTCTGCGGCGCCATCACCGGATCGCCCGAACTCGGGGTCGCGGTGGCCCTCATCCGCCGCTTCCGGGAACTGTTCTGGATTTCCGCCGGCCTGCTCATCGGCTGGGTCCTGTCGCTGAAGACCCGGGGTGACACCGGTCGCGACCTACAACGCGCTTGACCGGAAACTCGATCGCGGGCACATGGCCAGCGGGAGATAACCGACAACGAGCGCACCGTAAGGCACGGGTCGCGGACGTGACCGTTCGGCCGCGCCTAACCACCGATTACCTGGGGAGAAATGCCATGGCCAACCTGACCATCCACTTCAAGAAGCCCGACGGCTGGGCCGACACCGTCCACGTGCACTATTGGGATACCCGCCCGGACGAAGGGCCCTCGGATTGGCCGGGCGAGGCGATGACGGCCGAGGCCGACGGCTGGTTCGTCTATACGTTCGGCGGAGTCGAAGCCGCCCGCATGGTGTTCAACGACGCCCGCGGCCGCCAGTCCGCCGACCAGCACCGCGACCGCGACGGCTGGCTGGATGCCAACGGGCAGTGGTCCGACCGCAAGCCTAAAGCGCCGCCGAAGGGCAAAACCTCCGCCCAGAACAAGCCGGCGAGCCCCCAGCCCGGCCAAGCCGCCGGCCGGCGGCCCGTCGTTCGACTTCCGCGAGGAAACCATCTACTTTCTGCTCACGACGCGGTTCTACGACGGCGACCCGTCCAACAATTTCTTTTGCCGCGACCGCATCCAGTTCAACGCCGCGACCGGCAAGCCCGAGGACCCGCACTGGCGCGGCGACTTCAAGGGGCTGATCCAGCGTCTCGACTACATCCGCGATCTCGGCTTCACCGCCATCTGGATCACCCCGCCGGTGGAAAACCGCAGCGGCCTCGACTATCACGGGTATCACGCCTTCGACTGGACGCGGATCGATCCCCGGCTCGAAAGCCCCGACGCCACCTATCAGGATCTCATCGACGCGGCGCACGCCCGCGGCATCAAGATCATCCAGGACGTCGTCGTCAACCATTCCTGCCAGTACGGCATCCGCGGCAAGGTGTGGATCGACCACCTGCCCATCAAGTACTACGTGCCGCAGGGCTCCGAGCAGGGCCGGGTAAACCACGGCCCCTACACGGGCAATCTCGGCAACTACGCGTGGCCGAACCGCGACGACATCGACAACCCGGTCGCGCCCGAGTGGTACCGCGAGCGCCACGCCATGGATCCCGAGGGCAAGGTTCCGCTG
Organism: uncultured Alphaproteobacteria bacterium; assembly: GCA_963786305.1. Lineage (GTDB taxonomy): Bacteria > Pseudomonadota > Alphaproteobacteria > Rhodospirillales > Defluviicoccaceae > CAKZLS01. Next base: position 160,400 of record CAWAYL010000014.1, on the reverse strand, counting down.
GTGGACCCGAAAACCGGCGAGACGGTGCCCAAGCCCGGCTACAATCCCGGGCCGCTTCTTCGGCATCGACGCCAACGAACTGGATCCCGAGTGGTACCACCAGGACGGGTTCATCTGCGGCGGCGACTGGGAGAGCGCCCATCCGCTGCAGACCAAGCACCTGGCCGGCGACTGCATCGACCTCGCCACGCGGCGCCAGAACGTCAAGGACTACATCATCGGTTCCATCAACCGCTATCTCGACATGGGCGTCGATGCGCTGCGCATCGATACCGTCAAGCACGTGGAACGCGACAACCTGCTGGAATACGTCAACGCCTGGAAGGCGCACAAGCCGGGGTTGTTCGTATTCGGCGAAAACCTGGTGAAGGGCTATGGCTGGGGCGATCTCGGCGGCGGCGACAATGGGCCGTCCGACATCCGCCCGTGGTGGTACACCCGCCTCGGCCATGACCCGCGCGACCCCCATTCAGGCGGCGATTCCGGGTTTCCGCAATTCGACTTCGGCCTGTTCTCCACCTTCCGCGACAACCTCAGCCGCGGCAGTTACGACGGCGTCGGCCGGGTTCTCGAAATGGACTGGATCTACGGCAACGCCACCGAACTGGTCACCTTCCTGCAGAACCACGACGTCGGGCCCGACAACGATTTCCGCTTTCGCTTCAAGGGCGATCAGTGGATGGCGGCGGCGGCCTACAATCTGCTATGGACCGCGCGCGGCATTCCCTGTCTGTACTTCGGCGAGGAGATCGAATTCCGCAAAGGCGCGCCGCAGGACGTCATCGGCAACGACGACACGCTCGAGAGCACCGGCCGCGCCTATTTCGGCGATCACCTCACAGACGAGGCCATCGGCGCCACCCAGACGCATCCGCTCTATCGCCACATCAAGCGGCTCAACCAGATCCGCCGGGCCATTCCCGCCCTGCAGAAAGCGCCGATGAGCCATGTCGGCGAATGGGGCGGCGGCATGAGCTTCGTCCGCGATCACAACGACGGCGAGAGCTACGCCGTGGTCGGTCTCGCCATCGGCGGCGGCCAGGACATCACCGTGGGCAACGTCCGCACCGGCGTCTACCGCGACGCCGTCACCGGCAGCGAGGTTCACGTCGGCGACGGCAACCTGTCGTTCCATGTGAAGGGCAACGCGGCCGGCATCTACGTGCTCGACGGCCCCGGCAAGATCGGTGAGGACGGCGACTATCTGCGGTGAGGCCCCGCGGCGGCGCGCGCTTCAGGCCGGCGTTAACCGATTGTTAACCGCGGACGTGCACGATGTTATACCAACGGTCGTGCTTCATTGCTTCGCGGGAGCCAGTCATGAATGTTGCCAATATTGCGTCTTTCGCGGTGGCCGCCAACCAGGCGCAGACCGCGCAGACCATGACCACCGCAATGATCAAGCAGCAAAACGCCGCCGAGCAGGCCATCGGCCGGATGCTGGATCAGGCGGTCACCCGGAGCGCCGAGACCGCCGCGAGGGGCGGCGTCGACATCACCGTCTGACCCGTCACGCGTGGCTGTCGCGGTAGTCTTGCGCCAGCCGTCGGCATTCGGCGGCATAGCTTGTCGCCAGCCGACGGTCCACGTCGGGCTCCAACAGCGATCCGAGCCGTTGGACGACGGCCATTTCTTCCTTCTGAATGTGCGGGATCAAATTGCCGGCAAGGGTCAACGCCGGCGTCCTGAAACGCCTCGGCGCTCGACCCGCGGACGCCGTGTTCGAGAATTTCGCCGCGAGGCGTCGTACGCGCCGCGCCATCGGCTCGATGAGCAGGTGCTCTTCGCTCAACAATTCCGAGAGGTCGTCGCCACCGAGATTGCCGTCGCTGAGCAGCGGAAACAGAACGGCTTCCTCGAAGGCGTTGTGGCCGACCATGTCGGTCAGGCCGGCGACCACCTCTTCCAGCAAGCGCCCGGTCGTTCTCGTCGTTGGGGTCCATGGGACGCTGCGCCCCCGACCCGGTCACCCGGTTTTCGATGCCGCACATCAGACACCAACATGCGGAAATGTTCCTCGTGGATAACCGGTCCCAGTTCGCTCAGCCTCTGCATGATCATGACTTCCACGTCGGTCGATCGCCGCGATCCCTACGCGGCCGCCATCGCCTTCGCTGCAGTGCAGCATAACACTACCGATGCTGCACTGCAATATTTCATCGCGCCCAGAGTTGCGCCCGGCGTCACGCTACCCCACCCAAACGGGGAAGGTATTTTGATTGTGCGGAGAATGCGTACATGGCATTACTTGCCAATAAAAGAAATCAACTCGTAGGAACGAAAATGCGTAACATCTTTAGCCTCGTGTCTGTCGCCGCGATTGGCTTTGTCGTTGTCGTCCTGGGAGCCTCCGGCGTTCATGCCGATGACACCATCCAGGTCTGCATCGACAATACGGCCGAGAAATCGATGCACTTCGAAGTTCATTTCAAGAACAGTGGCAAGACCGTGAAAATGGATTCCGAGCCGTTCGATACGGGAGAGAAGTGCCTGGATATCCCGATGGACTCGACCAATCTCGAGCTGAACGTCTACAAGAAGATGTTCATCATATGGGACAAGGTGTGCACGAAATCGTGGCCGACGACACCACCGGAGAGCGTGCGCGGCAAACTGGCGGAATCGTCGTCGGGAATCGAGTGCGTCGGCATCTGACGAGCCAGTCCCATCATCGTGCAATAACAACGGTCGTTAGTATAACGGTTACGGCCCGCGACGGATCGGCCTGAGGCCCTGGCCGTGTCCGGGCGTCAGGCCTCGTATTTCTTCTTGCCGATGAGTTCCCAGACGAGCGCGATGGCGCAGAGCTTCACGGCCGCCAGGAACGGAACCGCGAACGAGAACAACAGCGGCGCGAAGATCATCGAGACCACCATCCAGCGCAGGATGATGAACAGCGTATCTTTCTCGAATTCCTCAAGCTTTTCCATGGCTTGGCGTGCCCCATCGTGGAAACCCCCAGTAGCCTAGCCGCAACGTGTTGAAAAATGGTTACGGGGCGCGCGGCCCAGAGGCCGCTCCGCAACAACACGCTTCACAGGTTTGCGCAAATGCGCCATAGGTTCCGCCTTTCCATGACGAATGTCGTGAATTGCGGAAGCGTAGCGGCGCAGAGTTAATGATTGATGATTGCGGCCCCGCCTCGGTGCCGAGAGGAGAATCGCGCGCGATGAATGAATACTCTGATGGACAAGGCGAATAGACTTGTTCGCCCAGGCGAGAGATCTGCTTGACCTGGAAACATGGGAGCTATTGGCGATCGACGGCGGCCTGGTGGTCGGCGCGCTGTTTATCGCCTACGTGATTCATCTCCTGGCATACAAGGCCGCCGCACGGGTGGCGAGCCGGACGACAGGGAATAACCGACAACTCACTTGGTGACGCACAGCCGGCGGCCCGCTCGCGCCATCCTCATGGTGTTCGCGCTATTCCTGGTCGTCCCGAACCTGAGCATCCCCGCGGACACCACCGCAAGCATCCAGCATCTGCTCACCCTCGCGCTTACCGCCGCCGTGGGCTGGCTGGCGATGGGGATGACCGGCGTCATCACCGATGTGATCACCGCGCGCTACGACATCACGGCCTCGGACAATCTGCTGGCACGGGAGATGCACACCCGCGCCCGCGTCATTCGCCGGGTTCTGGCCGCGGTCATCATCGTGATCACCGCCAGCATCATGCTGATGTCCATCCCGTCCATCCGCCAGATCGGCGTGACCCTGTTCGCGTCCGCCGGCGTCGCCGGCCTGGTTATCGGCATGGCCGCCCGGCCGGCGCTGTCCAATCTCATCGCCGGTCTGCAGCTCGCCATGACCCAGCCGATCCGTATCGACGACGTGGTCATCGTCGAAAACGAATGGGGATGGATCGAGGAAATCCGCTCGACCTTCGTGGTGGTCCGCATATGGGATCTCCGGCGGCTGGTGGTGCCGCTGTCGTATTTTCTCGAACACCCGTTCCAGAACTGGACGCGCCAGACCTCCGACATCCTCGGCACCGTGTTCCTCTACACCGACTACACGGTGCCGGTCGCGGCGGTCCGCGAGGAACTGCACCGCGTCCTTCGGACCACCGATCTATGGGACAACAGGGTGTGGGGACTGCAGGTCACCAACGCCAAGGAACAGACCGTCGAGCTGCGTGCGCTGATGAGCGCCGCAACCTCGGGCCGCGCCTGGGATTTGCGCTGCTACGTGCGCGAAGCGATGCTCGATTTCCTGCAAAGGGAGTGTCCGGGATCGCTGCCACGGGTTCGCGCGGAGATGGACCGGCGCGGCGAACGCGGCGAACCGTCCCTCAAGGACAACCGCGCGGCCGTCGCGTAAAGATCAATCGTTTTCTACGAATTCCGCCGCGCTTCCGCCACCCGTTCCTTCATGGCGTCGAGATCGATGGCGCCCGGAACCAGCTCGCCGCCGATGACGAACGCCGGCGTGCCATTGACGCCCAGCACACGGCCCAGGCCGAGATTGTCGGCCAGGGCCTCGGCGACCCGTGGATCGTCCATGCCCTTCTTGACCGCGTCGCGGTCGAGACCGGCCTTGGCGGCGATGTCGAGCACCCGGTCCTCGCTCAGCCCGCCCCGGGCGCCCATCAACGCCGCGTGGAAATCGAGATAGCGGTCGGGATCGATGAACCAGACCGCCTGGGCGGCGCGGGCCGCCACCATGGAGTCCGGTCCGAGGATGGGGAATTCCTTGAACACGTAGCGAATATTGCCGTCGGTCTCGATCAGTTCCTGGATGGCCGGGAAGACGCGCTTGCAGTACCCGCACCGGTAGTCGAAGAACTCGACGATGGTGATATCGCCCTCGGCATTGCCGGCCACCGGCGTCGCGGGATCGTTTTCGAGCCGGTCGCGGTACGTCGACAGAGCGGCCTTGGCCCTTTCCTCGCTCTCGGCCTTCTGTTTGTCCTGCCAGCGCTGAAGCGATTCGCACCACCACTTCCGGATGATCCAGGATATACGCGCGAATCACCGCCTCCATGGCGGCCTTTTCGGCCGGCGCCACGGCGCCGGTGCCCGAGGTCTGCGCGGCGGAAGAAAATCCGCCGCTCGCGTCGCCGTGGGCCCGGCGGCCGTCAACGCCAGCGCCGCCAATCCCGCCGCCGCCAAACCCACTGAAACACCGTTGATGAACCGCATTCAATCGTCCTTTGCGCCGAGAGTTCGGAATTCGGGACCCGCGCGATCATGCGCGAGACGCCGGTCGCGGGCAAGCGGACCCGCCAGGTTGCTTGGTCTTATCACGAAATCGTTAACAGCCCGCCTCGCCAGACGGCGGAATCGCCTCAGTCGTCCCTTCGATTGACCTGCTGGAGAATGTCCTGCGCCTGGATCCATCCGGGCGATCCTGCGGCCAGCAGCGTTTCCGCCTTTCCGGCATGAAACCGGGCTTCGGGCTTGTTGCGCATCAGCATCGCCTCCTCCGCCAGGGCCAGCGAACTTTCACCCATCTGGCCGTTGCGGCCATAGGCAATGGCAAGCTGGCGCCAGGCGAACGCGCGGTCGCGCTCGTAGGCGACGGCGGCGCGAAGATTGACGATGGCGGCTTCGAGCATCTGCGGGTCGTTGAGGGACAATTGCACCCGCGCCAGTTCGACCCGGACCAGCGGCGCATGCGGCAGCAGGCTGGCGGCGGTTTCGTAGGGTCCCAGCGCCTCGGCCGGCCGGCCGCGCTCGAACAGCATCTCGCCCTTCAACTCATGGAAATAGGGATCGTCGGGATACTCGGCGATCAGCGCGTCAATCTCGCTCAGTGCGCGTTCCAGATCGCCTTTCCGGAAATGGGCGACCGTGCGGGCGTAGCGCGCCGGAACACTGGTGTCCGATTCCGGATAGCGCCGCAACACGACGGCCGGAGCCTCGAGGAAACCGCGCAGTTTGGCCACCACGCGCTCGTGTTGCCGCTCGAAATCCGCATCGGGCGGCGTGTCGGAATGGGGCGACTGGGCGACGTGCGCCTTGAGCGCCGAAATACGATTGCTGGTGAGCGGATGGGTTCTGAGATAGGGATCCTGGCGCGCCGTGCTCAACAGTTCCTGGCCGCTCAGTTTTTCCATGAACGTGACAAGGCCGCTGGCCGACTGCCCGGTCGCGTCGAGATATTTCATCCCGGCCGCATCCGCCGATCCTTCCTGGGTGCGGGTGTAGGCGAGAAAATTCCGCTGCGCGACATTCGAGCCGCCGGCCCCCACCGCGGTGCCGAGATCCGGACGGCCCGACGCGAGCGCGGCGGCGGCGCCGAGCACCATGGCGATGATCTGCTCGGCGGTCGCCTTGCGCAGCGCATCGTGCACGCGCGCCAGATGGCCGCCGGCGATGTGGCCGGCTTCGTGGGCGATCACGCCGACCACCTGATTGGCGCTGTCGGCGCTGGTGATCAGGCCGGTGTTGATGAAAAGGTTCTGGCCCCCGGCGACGAATGCATTAAGCTGGTTGTCGTTGACGAGAAAGATTCGAACATCCGAGGGGTTCAGCCCGGCCGCCGCAAAAATTGGCGTTGCGTAGGATCGGATGGTATTTTCGGTTTCCGTATCGCGGATGAAAGAAAGCCTCTGCGCCGACAATTCCGCCGGAGGCAGCAGGATCGACGCCAGAGCCAGAAAAGCAGCAATCGTGCGAAAAATGGGTTTCAACGAAATTCTCGGTTCAAGAGTTGATAAAAAAGGTAGTGACGGTCGGGGGCGGCGTCAATTGGCGGCCGTGCTCGCGGCCCTGATTGTGCTCGGCTGCGGGTCGAGCGACGAAGAGGGGCTGGGCACCGTCGGATACGTGGAGGGTTTCCTCGGCGGGGTGGCCGCGGACGAGCCCAAGGCGGCGCTGATCGGCCGCGAGGTCCTGGCGTCCGGCGGTTCCGCCGCCGACGCCGTCACCGCCATGTACTTCGCCATGGCGGTCACGTTGCCGTCGGCGGCCAGTCTCGGCGGCGGCGGCGTCTGCGTCGCCTACGACAGCGACACCCTGGAGGTCCGGGCGCTCGAATTCCTGGCGCGGCCGCCGGCACGCGTCCCGCCCGAAGCCGACCGTCCGAGCGCCGTTCCGGCCAATGCCCGCGGCTTTTTCGCTCTCCACGCCCGGTTCGGCCGGCTGCGGTGGTCGCGGTTGCTGGCGCCGGCGGAAAACCTCGCCCGCTTCGGCGTTCAGGTTTCAAGGGCTTTCGGCAAGGACCTGAAACAGGTCGAGGGCGCGCTGTTGGCGGAGCCCGAAGTCCGCCGGATCTTCAAATCGAGCAATACCGAGGAGATGGTCACCGAAGGCGATTTCGTGCGGCAGTCGGACCTTTCGACGGTGATCTCCAATATTCGCGCCAACGGGCCGGGCCGGTTTTACACGGGTCCGACGGCGCTGCAGCTGGTCGAAGCGGTGGCGGAAGCCGGCGGGTCGCTGGAAAGCTCGGACCTGCAGAACTATCAGCCCGTCTGGCGCGACACCCTTCGTTTCGATCTCGGCCGCGACACCGTCCATTTCCCGCCGCCGCCGCCGGCCGGAGGCGCGGTGGCGGCTCAGATGTGGTCGATGCTCGACGGCGGCGACCGGTTCGCCGATGCGTCAGCGGAGGAACGGCCGCACCTGTTGGCGGAAACCTCGCTTCGCGCCTTTTCCGAACGGGAACGTTGGGCCTACGATCAAGGCGTGATCGGCATCGGCGTCGGCGAACTGGTGGCGGACGATCACATCGACGAACTGATGCGAGGCTATCGTTCCGACCAGCACGCGGCGCCCGGACAGCTGGGTCTGACGGTCGAGCCGCTGGTGGAAAACCCGTCGGCCGCGTCCATGGTCGCCGTCGACCGCAGCGGATCGGCGGCCGCCTGTGCGGTGACGTTGAACAGCCTGTTCGGAACCGGACGGATCGCGCCGGGAACCGGTATCGTGCTGGCGTCGTTGCCGGGTCAGGGAGGCCGCGGCGCCACGGCGCTCGGCCCCATGCTGGTGGTCAACGATCATACGCCACAGTTCAAGTTCGCGGCGGCCGCCTCGGGCGGCGCGGCGGCGCCGGTGGCGATGGTGCAGGTGGCGGCGGAAACCCTGCTGGCCGGCGTTCCGCTCAACGACGCCATGGCCACCAAGCGGGTGCTCGGCGGCGGCGATCCCGATGTGGTCTATTTCGAACAGCTTCTGCCAGGCACCGACCTGCAGAACCTGAGCCGGCGCGGCCATCAACTGGTACAGATCCTGTCGGCCGGGAGGGTCAACGCCATTTCGTGCCCGGGCACCATTCCCGAACAGCCGGCAACCTGCGTGGCGGCTACCGATTCGCGCGGTTTCGGTCTTGCGGCCACCGCCGACTGACCCCCCGACCGGGAGACCGCAATGGCGAAACCGGAATCCGTTCCCCCGATAATCCCGCGGGCATCCAAGCGCGGTGCCATCGCGCCGTTCATCGTCATGGACGTGATGCGCGCCGCCAACGAACGCGCCGCGGCCGGCCACGACGTCCTCCATCTCGAGGTCGGCCAGCCCGGCACACCGGCGCCGCCGGCGGTGCGCGAAGCCGCCCGCCACGCCATCGCCACCGACCGCCTCGGCTACACCGACGCGCTGGGCATCGAGCCGCTGCGCCGCCGCATCGCCGGGCACTATGGCGCGACGCATGGCCTAGACGTCGACTGGCGCCGCGTGGTGGCGACCACCGGATCGTCCGGTGCGTTCATTCTGGCTTTTCTCGCGGCATTCGATGCCGGCGACCGGGTCGCGCTCGCCAGCCCCGGCTATCCCGCCTACCGCAACATCCTGACGGCGCTCGGTATCGAGGTGGTGGACATTCACGTCGGGTCCGACACCAACTTTCAGCCGACGCCGGCGGTACTGGACCGGCTCGCCGGTCCGCTTTCCGGCCTGATCGTCGCCAGCCCGGCCAATCCCACCGGCACCATGGTGCACCGACGCGAGCTCGAGGCCCTGGTGGCGTACGCCGCCGATCGCGGCATCCGGCTGATCTCCGACGAGATCTACCATGGCATCACCTACGAACAGCCGGCGGAGACGGCGTTGGCCTTCAACGGTGACGCCATCGTCGTCAACAGCTTTTCGAAATACTTCTCGATGACCGGATGGCGCATCGGATGGATGGTCATGCCGGAGCCGCTGCTGCGTTCCGTCGAGTGCCTGGCGCAGAATCTGTTCATCTCGCCTCCGGCCGTTTCCCAACACGCGGCCCTCGCAGCATTCGATTGCCTGGCCGAACTGGACATCAACGTCGCCCGCTACGCGACAAACCGCGCGGTTTTGCTGTCGCGGCTGCCCGAGGCCGGTTTTGGCGACATGGCCGCCGCCGAGGGCGCGTTCTATCTCTACGCCGACATTTCCCACATGACCAATGACAGCCTGGCATTCTGCCGCAGGATGCTCGACGAAACCGGAGTGGCGGCGACGCCGGGCGTGGATTTCGATCCCGGACGCGGCCATCGAACCATGCGATTCTCCTTCGCCGGCTCCACCGAAGACATGGCGGAAGCGGCACGCCGCCTCGTCGCTTGGCGCCGCTGAGCGAAAAAGCGTGATATCTCAACGGTCACAAACAGTCATGATCCGTGATCGCCGATATTTTGCGATCCCCTACAAGTCGAGTAACATTGCTGCTACATATACGAAAGCGGAACGGCATCGGCCGTTCGACGCCTGACGATGCTTGATTCAGAGGACTGATTGTGGCGCTCGATTACACTTATGATCAGGATCACCATGTGCACGTGCATCGCGCGCGCGAAATTTTTGCCAAGTATCCGCGGGTTCGCGACCTGATGGGCCCCAACCCGACCACCGCGCTGTGGGCGGTTGCGCTGGTGGGGACGCAGTGGGCGGCGGGTTACGCATTGACCGGCGTTTCCTGGGTGTGGGTGTTCGTCGCCGCCTATCTGTTCGGCGCGTTCGTCAACCACGCCCTTTACGTGATCATGCACGAATGCACCCACAATCTCGTCTTCCGCGACAAGACGCACAACAATCTGCTCGGTATTTTCGTCGACTTCGCGCTCGCGGCGCCGAGCGCGATGGCGTTCCGCAAATTTCACCTGCTGCACCACAAATACCTCGGCCAGTACGACATGGACGGCGATATCGTCAGTCACGCGGAAGGCCGGTTGGTTGGAAATTCCGCTTGGCGCAAGGCGCTTTGGGTATTTCTGCTGGGCATTTCGCAAGGCCTGCGGCCGCTCAAAATCAAAAGCGTCCAGTTCGCCGACAGATGGATAGTCGCCAACATCGTGATTGTCGTGGCCGTCGATATCGTGATTTTCTTCGTCCTCGGGCCGAAAGCGCTCGCCTATCTCGGTCTGTCGACCCTGTTCGCGCTTGGTCTGCACCCGGTGGGCGGGCGATGGATCCAGGAGCACTTCACCACCAAGGAAGGCCAGGAAACCTATTCCTACTATGGCCCGCTGAACAAAACCTGTTTCAACATGGGCTATCACAACGAGCATCACGATTTCGCCAGCATTCCCTGGAACAACCTCCCGAAGCTGAAGAAAATGGCGCCGGAGTATTACGACAACCTGAAATCGTACCGGTCGTGGACCGCCGTTCTGTGGAAGTTCATTTTCGATCCGTCGATGTCGACCTACAGCCGAATTGTCCACAAGCCCAAGAGCGCAGAGCGAAAGACCCAGCAACGCATGCCCGCCCCCGCCGTTCAGTCTTCCTGAGCGGCGCCCGGGCGGCACCGCTACCCGGAGATCGCCGCCAAGTCGTTTCTCCGCCGCCCTGAAAAATTGACGAGGCATCGACGCGTTCGTATTATCGTTTCCCGTCCGCCTCGTGGCTCTTGGCGGCGACACACCCGAAACGCTTCGCGCTTCGGTCCTGGTGTTTTGCAAGGGTTCTCCATTGACGGCCATCTTTCTCAGCAAGTCCATGCGCGAACGCATTGACCGATCGCCGACGCTCAGGCGATTGGCATGGCGGCTGGAAGCCGGCGTCGTTGATCTGTTCTGGCGCACCTGCGCGGTTCTGCCGCCACACACGGCGTCCGCCTTCGGGGAAAAATTTCTCGGCGCCGTCGGACCTCATTTGCCGAAGTCCAAGAACATGGCACGCAATTTCCGTCTCGCGTTCCCCGAACTTGACGAAAGGCAGCATCGAGACCGGGTGCGGCGGGCGTGGGCCAACGCCGGCGCCGTGCTCGGCGAATTCCCGCATTTCGACCGCTTGGGCAAGAATTTTGATCAGCATTTCGAGATTGTCGAAAAAACCAATCTCGATGACTATCGCGCTCGGAAGAGGAATGGAGTGTTCGTTGCGGCCCACCTGGGAAACTGGGAAGTGTCGGTGATCCCCGCTCTTTTCATGGGAACGCCGCTGACGGTGGTCTTCGCACCCATCAAGAACCATTACCTCGAGCGTGTCATCCTCAAGCGGCGGGAGGGCCTGGGCTGTGCCATGGTGAGCCGCGCGGCGGGAGCGCGCCCGCTCGTTCGGGAGCTCGCCCAGGGCCGGTCGCTGGGTCTGGTGATCGACGCGCGCGACGACGAAGGCGAGCCCGTGCCGTTCTTCGGAATGGACAAGATGACGACCGTCTTCCCGGCCCGTCTATCCCTCCGGGCGCACTGCGACCTCATCCCGACCCGCGTCGAGCGGCTTGGACATGCCAAGTTCCGCTTTACCATTTACGAGCCGATCCAGCCGAACCCCGCACTGGCATCGGACAAAGAGCAAGCGATCCATATGATGACCGAGGTGCACCGGATGTTCGAGCAGTGGATCCGCGAGCGCCCGCACGAGTGGTTTTGCAACAAGCGCGCCTGGGCCAAGGACATCGTCCCGTCCGCGCCGCGGTAAAGCCCTATCCGTTCAAGTGCAATCACTCGATCGGATTTGCTTGCTCGGGAAACCAATATTTTAGAGCATGACCGTGCGATCAGATCGGGTCGATCTGACCGCACGGTGCGCTCGTCTAATCCAATAGGCGCTGCCACCATCCCTTGCGGGGAGAAGTCCTCGTCGCCTCGGCCGCCACCGCCATCCACGTCGATAACGTTGTTCCGAGACGTATCCTCGTCCCGCTCGCCGTCGTTTTCGTCGCGGCCGTCAGCGCGTTCCGCGCGATCGTCAGGCATGGCGTCGTGATCCGGCGACGGCGCGACAGCATTGTCAGCCGCCTCGTTTATTCCGGCAAAATCGAGTTCCCGTTCCCGGTCCGCGAATGGCGGCGTCTCCGGCGGCGTCTCCGCGTCTCCGTCGGCCGGCGGGGTCACGGGCGCCGCAACCTCGTGCTCGCCGTCGCTGCCCCAATTCCTATCGTCGGGAACGTCATCCGCGGTGCCGTCTTGCCCATCCGCTTGCGCGTCGGGTCCGTCCGCTTCCACGTCCGCGGTTTCAAGCAGATCCGACTGTTCGGCGTGCTCCGAGAGCGACCCCTCGCCATCCTCGGAGCCCTCGTCCGCCGGCGTGGTCCGCTGTCCGCCGCCGTCCCCGGCTTCGCTTTCCATATCGGTGTCGGTGGCGGTGCCAAATTCGTCCGTGTCGCCATCTGGACCCGGATGGCGCTCCCTATCCGGTCGGCTGGCGAACGCCGCCGGACCGCCATCGGCGGCCGCTTCCATGGCGTCATCGGCCGCCGCGCCGGGCGATGAGGAGGCCGCGCCGTCCTCGATGGGGATGACCACGCGGTTGTCCTGTTCGTGTTCCTCGGCCTGGCCCGACTTTCGCGACCGGCGACGGCCGCCGCGTTTTCCGCGGCGCCTTTTCTTGCGGGCGCCGTCGGCCGCCTGCTCGTCGTCGTCGCCTTCTTTTTCGGGGTCGTCCGCCTCGTCCTCGCCGGCGTCGACCGCGGTCTCTTCAGTGTCAGTGTCAGCGTCGGCGTCACTCTCGTCTTCGTCGCCTTGCAGTGCGGTTTCGCCGTCCGTCGCCTTCTTGCGGCGCCGAGGCTTGCGGCGGCGCCCGCGCTTTCCGCTGTCCTCGGGGTCCGGGTCCGCGGCTTCTTCGCCGTCGGTTTCATCGTTTCCGGCACTTTCCGGTACGGCGGCGGTGTCTTCGGCGTGGTCGCCGTCCGGCGGCGGCGCAACGATCTGTACGCGATCGAGGCGGAAATCGGTGGCGATCAGAAAATCGTCGCACGCGAGCGCGATGACCAGGCCATATTGGGTCTCCAGCGCCGACAGTGTTTTGCGCTTTTCATTGACCAGGTACATGGCGACCGCGGTCGGCAGGGTCACGGTGAGACGGGAAGACCGGTGCGCCAGGCCTTCCTCCTCCAACTTCCGCAGGATCGACAGAACCGTCGTTTCCGTGGTCGGACGGACCCCGGTGCCGGAGCAATGCGAACAGATCTCGAAGCTGGTTTCGAGCAGGCTCGGCCGCAACCGCTGCCGCGACAGTTCCATGAGCCCGAACTGGCTGATGTGGCCGAGTTGGATCCGGGCGCGGTCGGCTTTCATGGCATCGCGCAACCGCCGCTCCACCTGGGTGCGGTTGCGCGCGACTTCCATGTCGATGAAATCCACCACCACCAGTCCGGCGAGATCGCGCAGACGCAGCTGACGGGCGATCTCGTCGGCGGCTTCCAGGTTGGTGCGCAGCGCCGTTTCCTCGATATGGCGCTCGCGGGTGGCCCGACCCGAGTTCACGTCGATCGCCACCAGGGCCTCGGTGGGGTTGAGAACGATGGATCCGCCGGATTTCAGATACACGAGAGGCTGGTGCATCTCTTCCAGTTGCCCCTCGACGCGGTAACGGCGGAACAACGGCGTTTCGAGATCAGCGTAAGCCTTCACCCGCTTGGCATGGCTCGGGATGAACAGCTTCATGAATTCCTTGGCGATCTTGTATTCGTTCTCTCCTTGGATGATGATTTCCTCGATATCGCGCCCGTAAAGATCGCGAATCGACCGCTTGATCAGGTTTGCTTCCTCGTAGACCAGCGCCGGCGCCATTGATTCCAAGGTTTCGTCGCGGATGCTGCTCCACAGACGCAAGAGATATTCGTAATCGCGCTTGATCTCGGCCTTGCTGCGCCCGGCTCCGGCCGTCCGGACGATAACCGCCATGCCCTCGGGAATTTCCAGGTCGGCGAGGATCTTCTTCAGCCTGCTGCGATCCGTGCCGGCGGTGATCTTGCGGGAAATACCGCCGCCCCGGACGGTATTGGGCATGAGCACGCCGTACCGCCCCGCCAGCGAGAGATAGGTGGTCAGCGCCGCGCCCTTGTTGCCGCGTTCTTCCTTGACCACCTGCACCAGCAGGATCTGCCGCCGCTTGATGACTTCCTGGATCTTGTAACGGCGCAGCGACGGCCGCGGCCGGCGGCGCGCCACTTCCTCGTCGTCGTCATCAAGGTGATCGACGGGATCGGCGTCGCCGTTCGCGCCCGCGAGGCCCGTGGGCTCGTCGTCTATGTCCTCGACTTCATGCTCGGCCAGCAGTGCCTGCCGGTCGGCGATGGGGATCTGGTAATAGTCCGGATGAATTTCGCTGAACGCCAGAAACCCGTGACGATTGCCGCCATAATCCACGAAGGCGGCCTGAAGAGACGGCTCAACGCGGGTAACCTTCGCTAGATAAATGTTGCCTTTCAGTTGACGCCGGCTGGCGACCTCAACATCGTAATCCTCCAGGCGGGTATCCTCGATCACCACCACCCGGGTTTCTTCCGGGTGGGAGGCATCGATCAGCATGTTTTTCGTTGCCATGAATTCCATAACTCCTGAACGCCCGTGATCGCTCCAACCGCAGAAGCGGTGAACGGCACGGACGGATCATGATCGCAATTGATTGTGATAAGTAACTAGAGGCGCCTGCGACCCCGCCCGCCGTACTCCCGGGAGCCGGTACCGAATAAGGCGAAAATCGCGCTGCACTCTTAGGCATGAATTGTGTCTTCTCGTTTCCGGCGGCCTTTGCGGTCGCCGATGATACGATTACCCAGCGTATCTGGTTTCCATATGGGGGTTTCCAAATCGGCACCCACCTGCCACACCTGTGGACTAATGGACACACTCACTTGGGCAATTGCTTCCCACCATAAGCGTAGGAATTCCTTTCTACAATGTTCTTGTTGTATAGTTCAGGGGCAAATTCACTGTTCAGCGGCCCGAAACTTGCTGAAATCTTTGGGGCCTGCGGGTTCGCGCCGGCGAAAAAAAAGGGAGCTGTTGTCGCGGCAAGGTTTCTCCCGGCCGGATGTCTCTGGGCCGGATGTCTCTGGGCCGCGCGGTGCGCAACGGCGAGGGCAACGGAACGGACAAGGTCGACCACAGGCGGTTTGTAGGAGCAATGGAGCGGATGGCGCAAAAGGCGGACACGGCGCGGTGAGGGGCTGGATCGCGACAACGGCGATGACGGTAGCCATGGCCGCGTTGATCGCGGTGGCATGCGTGGCGCTTCCGACCGCTGCCTGGGCGGAACCCGTGATCACGGTGACGGATGCCCGTGTCGGCGCGCACCAGTCCAAGACGCGTATCGTCCTCGACCTGACGGGCCGCGTCGCCTACCGCGTTTTCACGCTGAGCGACCCGCATCGCGTCGTGATCGATCTTCCGGAAGTAAAGTGGGATCTGGCTGCCTCGGCGCTGCCCGCCAAGAAAGGTCTCGTGCGCAAACTCCGCTATGGCACTTTCAAGCCCGGCAGCTCGCGGCTGGTCGTCGAGTGCAATGGCCCCGCGACGGTCAACGATATCTTCATCATGCAGCCCCTCGGCGGTTCGGGGTACCGCTTGGTCGTCGACCTCGCGGGCCAGGGAGGTTCCGACTACGTCAAGACCATCCGTCGGGCGCTGCGCGCACCGGCACCGGCGCCGATACCGACACAGGCGCCAATACCGACACCGACACCGACATCGACCCAGAACGTGAGCTTCGTCGCGCCGCCGACGGAGGGAATCACCTTTACCCCCCCGCGACCGGCAAAAACCTCGCTCGCCTCTCCGCTCACAGTGGGACTTGCCTTCTTGCCGCCGCCGGCACGGCCGCGTCCGCGCGATGACACGCGGATCGTCGTCATCGACCCGGGCCACGGCGGCGTCGACCCCGGCGCCCGGGGCGTGTCGCATGTTCACGAGAAGGACATAACCTTGGCTGTTTCGCGCGAAATCCGCAAACAGCTCGAGCGCTTGGGCGGCTACAAGGTCGTTCTCACGCGCGACCGCGACGTCTTCATTCGCCTGCGCGATCGCGTGGCGATCGCGAGGAAGGTGGGCGCCGACCTGTTCATATCCATTCATGCCGACAGCATGCCCAACCCCCGAGTCCGCGGCGCGTCGGTGTACACGTTGTCGGAAACGGCATCGGACGCCGAGGCGGCGGCCCTCGCGGTACAGGAAAACCGGGTGGATCTCATCATGGCCATCGACCTGTCGGTGGAAACGCCGGAAGTGGCGAACATTCTCCTCGACCTGGCGCAGCGGGAATCCATGAACCTGTCGGCCCAGTTCGCCGAACTGCTCGCCGGCGAGTTGGGGCGGGAAACGCGGCTTTTGAGCAACACGCATCGGTTCGCCGGTTTCGCGGTGCTCAAGGCACCGGACATTCCCTCGGTTCTGGTGGAGCTTGGGTTCCTATCCAACCGCAGCGACGCCCAACTTTTGCGGCTTGCGGCGCATCAACAGAAGCTCGCGGCGGGCATCTCTCGGGCGGTGGACACGTATTTCACGCGCGTCCAACTGGTACAGCTTCACTGAAACCGACGGTCGTCCGCGTGTCTTCGGCCGGGCCTTGCTACCCTCGGCGCCGCCGACATATACACTGGGTAGGGCGCCACCAGAAAGCCTCGAAGGGCTTGCGATGTTGAAAGCGGATTGATGGTACGAATTGCGGCCGCCGTGTTTGGATTTATCTCGGTCACCGCGCTCGTCGGAGCGGGTGTCCTGGTCTATTTTTTCTATCATTTCAGCCAGGATCTGCCGGACTATACTCAGCTCGAGCACTACGAGCCGCCGATCACGACCCGGATCTATGCCGGGGACGGGCGGCTGTTCGCCGAATACGCCATCGAAAAACGCGTGTTCGTGCCCATCGACGCCATTCCCCGGCCGATCATCCAGGCCTTCCTGTCGGCGGAAGACAAGAATTTCTATTCGCACCCCGGCATCGACGCCGTCGGCATCGTGCGCGCGGCGGTGACCAACATCGGCAACCTCGGCAGCGGCCGGCGCCTTGTGGGTGCGTCGACCATCACCCAGCAGGTGGCGAAGAACTTCCTGCTCACCAACGAGGTTTCGCTGGATCGCAAGGTCAAGGAAGCGATCCTCGCGTTCCGCATGGAAAAGGCCTTCACCAAGGACCAGCTGCTCGAGCTTTATCTCAACGAAATCTATCTCGGCCACGGATCCTACGGCGTCGTGGCGGCGGCCCTGAACTATTTCGACAAATCTCTCGACGAGCTGACCCTCGGCGAAACCGCCTTTCTCGCGGCCCTGCCCAAGGCTCCGAACAACTATGATCCGGTCCGCAATCCCGAGGCCGCCAAGGCGCGCCGGGACTGGGTCGTCGGCCGCATGCTCGAAGACGGCTACATCACCCGCCGAAGAGGCCGAGGCGGCGAAGGCCGAGCCCGTGACCGTGCAGCGGCGCTCCGAAACCGAGGTTGTCTCGGCGAACTATTTCGCCGAGGAAATCCGCCGCGAACTGGCCGAGCGGTTCGGTCAGAAAGCGCTCTATGAAGGCGGTCTGGTGGTGCGGGCCACCGTCGACCCGCGCTTGCAGGCCATCGCCGACAGAGCCCTCCGCGAAGGCCTCGAGGCCTACGACCGGCGTCATGGCTGGCGCGGCCCCTATGCCCGCATGAAGACGGCCGACGGCGAAACCGGCGAGCTGCCCGGGGACTGGCAGGAAAGGCTCTCGCGGATCGCCTTGCCGGCGGGTATCGGCGGCTGGCGGTTGGCCGTGGCGCTGTCCGTCAACGCCGACGGCGCGACCATCGGATTTGCCGACGGCGGCGTCGGCCATATTCCCTTCGAGCGGATGGAGTGGGCCCGGCAATGGCTGCCGGAGCAGCAATACGGCGCGCCGCCGAAGGCGCCGTCCGAAGTGTTGAGCCCCGGCGATGTCGTCCTCGCCGAAGCCGTGCGGGAAGACGCCAAGGGGAAGGCCCATCCGGCGGGAACCTTCGGCTTGCGGCAGCTTCCGGCCGTCGAGGGCGCCCTGGTGGCGCTGGACCCCCATACGGGGCGGGTTCTGGCGATGACCGGCGGGTATTCCACCGAACGGAGCGAGTTCAACCGGGTCACCCAGGCGCAACGCCAGCCGGGTTCGGCCTTCAAGCCGATCGTGTATCTGTCGGCGCTGGAGAATGGGTACACACCGGCCACCTTGGTTCTCGACGCGCCGGTGGCGTTGCCCCAGGGGCCCGGGTTGCCGCTGTGGCGCCCGAAGAACTACAGCAAGAATTTCTACGGTCTCACCACGATGCGCGTCGGGATCGAGAAATCGCGGAACCTGATGACCGTCCGCCTTGCCGACGCCGTCGGCATGAACAACGTGGTGGACACGGCGAAGCGGCTCGGCGTGGTTGATGACATGCCCCCCTATCTGTCCTTCGCGCTGGGTGCCGGCGAGACGACGCTGCTTCGCCTGACGGCGGCGTACGCCATGCTGGACAACGGCGGCAAGCGGATTACCCCGACCCTGATCGACCGTATCCAGGACCGCCAGGGCAACACCGCCTTCCGCCACGACGCCCGGATCTGCAATGAATGTCAGGGGGTTCGCTGGACCGACCAGATGGTGCCCGAGGTGCCGGACAACCGCGAACAGGTCACCGATCCGGCCAGCGCCTATCAGATCGTGTCCATGCTGGAGGGCGTGATCCAACGCGGCACCGGCCGGCGCATCGCTTCGCTGGGCCGGCCGCTCGCCGGAAAGACCGGCACCACCAACGACAGCTTCGACAGCTGGTTCGTGGGCTTTTCCCCGGACTTGGCGGTGGGCGTATTCGTCGGCTTCGACGAGCCCGCCACCCTGGGCGCCAAGGAAACGGGGTCGTCGGTGGCGGCGCCCATCTTCAAGGACTTCATGCAAGAGGCGCTGAAGGACAAACCGGCCATTCCCTTCCGGATTCCGCCAGGCATTCGCCTGGTCCGGGTGGACGCCAAGACGGGCCGGCCGGCCACCTCGGGCGGCGGCGGGACGATTTTCGAAGCCTTCAAGCCAGGAACGACGCCCAGCGTCGCCATCGACTCCTACCGCGACGAACTTGGCACCTCCACCTCGTCGGCGCCGTCGGCGGGACCGTCCACCGGCACCGGCGGCCTGTACTGATACCAACGGTCCGCCACCGTCAAATCGAAACAGCCGCCAGATTTGATTTGCCAACCCTCGGCGCCGTTCCTAACTTTGCAGAAAAAGTTGGATGCACCATTTAATGTTGGACGCACCATTTATGGACGGTGGCCGGGGACGGTCGCGTTCGCAATCGAGGGAGGTAGGCCATGGCTTTGCGATTGAACGACACGGCGCCGGATTTTACGGCGGAAACCACCGAGGGCCCCATTCGCTTCCATGACTGGATCGGCGACGGCTGGGCGGTTCTGTTTTCCCACCCGAAGGATTTTACCCCGGTCTGCACCACCGAGCTCGGCTACATGGCCGGCATCAAGTCGGAGTTCGACAAGCGTGACTGCAAGATCATCGGTCTCAGCATCGATCCAGTGGGCTCGCATGCGGAATGGTCCAAGGATATCGAGGAAACGCAGGGTCATGCCGTCAACTATCCATTGATCGGCGATCCCGAACTGAAGGTGGCACAGGCCTACGACATGCTGCCGGCGGAAGCGGGTGACGCCGCCGAGGGCCGCACCGCCGCCGACAACGCCACCGTGCGCACGGTGTTCCTCATCGGACCCGACAAGCAGGTCAAGATGCAACTCACCTATCCCATGAGCACCGGCCGGAACTTCGACGAGGTGCTGAGGGTGCTCGATTCATGCCAGCTCACCGCCAAGCACAAGGTCGCGACGCCGGTGAACTGGAAGCATGGCGAGGACGTCATTATCGTTCCGTCGGTCTCCGACGAGGAAGCCAAGCAGCGTTTCCCCGATGGATGGAAGACGCTCAAATCCTACTATCGCGTTATCCCGCAGCCGAAGTAGGTTTTGCGATCCGGCGGAAGCGAGGGAACGGCGTCCGCCGACTCGCTCCGTCAGAACGGCAGGGCGACGGTGAGATAGATTTCTTCCTCGCCGGGATTGTCATCGTGGATGCTGGCGTTGGAGAGATGAGACAGGCGGACGCCGATGCGAAGCCTGTTCTCAAACTCGTATGCGGCGCCCAACCCGATACGGAAGAGAAATACACCCCCCAAATCGCTGCCCTCGCCCCGGGCGTAACCGCTCACCGCGGCAATGGGCGTGACGACCACGTCGCCGACGGCGAGGTCGACATAAAGGCCGCCGTAACCGTTGACGCCGCCGTCGGTGTTGGCCATGAGGCCGATGAGCGGGCCGAAGCCGTAGAGCTTCTCGCCAACCCTCAACTCCACGCGGGCGCTGGCCGATGTCGACGTGTGACGGTCGCGCGTGAAGATGTCGAATGCGCCAATGCCGAGATCGACATAGTTCGGCGTCCGGCCCAAGAGTTCCACGCCCCATAGGTCGCCAACGACATTGCGCTGGATCTCATTCTCGGCCGTGGCCAGAGAGGGAAATGCAACGAGTGCGGCGAGCGGCAAGAGCGGGCAAATTTGCCCCAAGACCACCAACCTCCGCATTTCTCTTTTGATACCCAATTGCAACACTGCGAATAGCATTTTATTGCCTTATACCAACGAGCACCGATAGGAACCCATTGTGATCGTCGATATAGGTTCGCCATCATCTCGAGGAGATTTTCATAGCCGCCTGTCGGCCGGCGAATCAAACAGCGCTCCGCGTCTTCACTATTCCGTCAAAAGGCCGTGACAGCGGGCGCTACTCAAGCGGCAGGGACAGAAGACCGTCGGCGAGCTTGGGTTCGAACCAGGTGGATTTGGGCGGCATGATCTCGCTGGCGTCGGCGACGGCCATCAGATCCTCGAGCGATGTCGGAAACAGCGCGAAGGCCACGGCGTACTGACCGCCGTCGACCCGGTCCTCGAGCGCGCCGAGGCCCCGCCCGCCGCCGATGAAATCGATGCGCGGGTCGGTGCGCGGATCGCCGATGGCGAGGACGGGCCGCAACAGCCGGTCGGTGAGGACGCTGATATCGAGGCGCTCGACCGCCGTCGAGCGGTCCGCCACCGGCTCGCGCGGGGTCAGGCGATACCAGCGGCCGGCGAGGTACATGCCGAAGGTTCCCCGGCGTCGCGGCCTGGCCTGTTCGTCCACGGGCTCGAGCTCGAACGCGGCGCGCACACCGCTTAGAAACGCCTCGGGCCGCAGCCCGTTCAGGTCGCGGACACCGCGATTGTAATCGAGGATCCGCACCTCGTTCGCGGGAAACGTCACGATCAGGAAACTCTCGTACGGTTCATCGCCCCGGCCGCCTGGATGGGTCGCGGCATGGGTCGCGCGGCGGGCGTCGGCGACGCGGCGCGGCCGCCGCCGATCGATGATGGCCGTCGGCGATGTAGATGGCGTTCATCGCCTCGAAACCATCGGTCAGGCCGGTGATCACGGCGGGATCGGCGATGACCCAGATCTCGTGGAGCGTGCCGTCGTCGGTCGCGGCCGAGAAGGACGCCGGTCCTTGCGTGGCGCGTTCGAGAATGGCGGCGACGCCGGCGTCGGGGCGGTGGATCGCCATGACCGGCCCGGTATGCGCGCCCACCGCCTCGATCTGGCGGGTGCGATCAAGCTCCTTGTCGGGTCGCGTCAACTCGTGACGGCGAATACGATTGCTCTCGTAGGCCGCCACCGATCCGGCGGCGGCGAGGCCGGTCTGGACATGGCTCGCCCATGCTCATCCGGTAGGCGTAATAGCAGGGGCTCGCCTCGCGGATCAGCACGCCGGCTTTTTCCATGCGAGCGATGGTCTCGCCGGCCTTGGCGTACACCTCGGGTCCGTAGACGTCGGTCCCGGGAGGCAGGTCGACCTCGGCCCGCGACACGTGAAGAAAGCTCCATTCGCGTCCCGCCGCGCCGTCGCGCGCCTCGTCGGCGGTAACGAACGTCGTAGGGGCGCGACGCCACCTCGGCGGCGTATTGCGGTGTCGGGCGCAGCGCCGCGAAGGGACGGATCAGGGATGGGGTCACGGCTTCTTCCTTCTCGGCACGGGTTCGTCATTGGCGAGAATTGGGTTCAGTCGGCGCCGGCGGCCTGGGCGCTCCGGAACCCGGGGAAGCGCCTCGGTGGATCGCGCCAGCGCGGCCTCGTCGTGCTGTTGATCGACCAGCTTGCCGGCGAAATAGTCGGTGTAGGCCTGCATGTCGAAGTGACCGTGACCGGACAGCACGAACAGGATGGTTCTCGGTGTTGCTTCCTCCCGGCAGGCGATGGCCTCGTTGATCACGGCGCGGATGGCGTGGTTGGTCTCGGGCGCCGGAATGATGCCTTCGGCGCGGGCGAACTGAACGCCGGCGGCGAAACATTCGGTCTGCTGGAAGCTTTGCGCCTCGATCAGGCCGAGATCCATGACATGGCTGACCAGCGGCGACATGCCGTGATAGCGCAGTCCGCCGGCATGAATCCCCGGCGGCATGAAGGTCGAGCCCAAGCGTGCGCATCTTGAGCAGCGGCGTCAGATGAGCCGTGTCGCCGAAATCGTAGGCGTAGACACCGCGCGACAGCGTCGGACAGGCGGCCGGTTCGGTGGCGATGATGCGAACGTCCTTGCCGCCGCGCAATTTGCGCCCGATGTAGGGGAACGCGCAGCCGGCGAAATTGCTGCCGCCGCCGGAGCAGCCGATGAGGATGTCGGGCTCGTCGCCGGCCATCTCCATCTGCTCCATGGCTTCGATGCCGATGACCGTCTGATGCAGCATGACGTGGTTGAGAACGCTGCCGAGGCCATATTTGGTGTCGTCGCGCTGGGCCGCCACCTCTACCGCCTCGGAAATGGCGATGCCGAGGCTGCCGGTGGACTCCGGGTTCTCGGCAAGGATCCGGCGGCCCGACTCGGTGAGCGTGCTGGGACTGGCGATGCAGCGCGCGCCATAGGCTTCCATGGCGGCGCGGCGGTAGGGCTTCTGCCGATAGCTCACCTTCACCATGTAGACGTCCACCTCCAGCCCGAACAGGTTGGCGGCGAAGGCCAGCGACGCGCCCCATTGTCCGGCGCCGGTTTCGGTGGTCATCCGCCTGGTGCCGTCCAGCTGGTTGTAGAACGCCTGGGGAACGGCCGTATTGGGCTTATGACTGCCGGTCGGGCTTACGCCCTCGTATTTGTAGTAGATCCGCGCCGGCGTATCGAGCGCGCGCTCCAGCCGGCGGGCGCGGTAGAGCGGCGACGGCCGCCACAGACGATAGATGTCGCGCACCGGTTCCGGGATCTCGATCTCGCGCTCGGTGCTCGCGTCCTGGGCGATCAGGCTC
The DNA here is from genome assembly GCA_963786305.1 of uncultured Alphaproteobacteria bacterium. Lineage (GTDB taxonomy): Bacteria > Pseudomonadota > Alphaproteobacteria > Rhodospirillales > Defluviicoccaceae > CAKZLS01. The sequence continues at coordinate 137,020 of CAWAYL010000014.1, read as the reverse complement.
GGCGGGAACAGCGGCGCCCAGTCGTCGGCGGTCAGACAGGCGCCGGTGGCCGGGTGCAGCGACGGCGGCGGCGCAACCGGAAGATCGGCGACCAGATTGTACCAAGCGCGCGGCAGGCGGTCTTCGGAAAGCAGATACTTGACGGTCTCGCTCATGTCTCCCCCAGATATCGGACCACTAGCCGGCGCCGCTCGCCGATCCGCACCCGTCACGAACGCGCAACCCGCCCTCGCCCTCGATCAGCAAAAGGACCAGCTTGCGGCCGGCTTCGCGCGACTTCCGCGACGCGTTCCGCCAGATCCTCCGGGTTGTTCACTTCGTCCTGGCTGATCTCGACGATCACGTCGCCGTCCTGAATGCCCTTGGCGGCGGCTGGACCGGCCGGATCCACCTCCGTGACGACCACTCCCTTGATCTCCTTTTCCAGATCGTACTGCTCGCGCAACCGTGCGTCGATACCGGCCACCGTCAATCCGAGGTCGTCGATCGTGATCTTGCCGCCGGTCGATTCCTCCTCGGGTTCGGTCGCGGCGACGACCTGCTCGGTCTCTTCGAGGACGCCGATATCCACCTTCACGTTGACCTCGCCGTTCTTGCGCCAGACCTTGACGGGAACGGCCTCGCCGATATCGGTGTCGGCGACGATCCGCGGCAGTTTCCGCATCTGCTCCACGACCTTGCCGTCGAATTCCACGATCACGTCGCCGGCCTTGATCCCGGCCTTTTCCGCGGGGCCGTCCGGAATGACACTGGCGACGAGGGCACCGATGGGTTCATCCAGACCGAGCGTCTCGGCGATCTCCTCGGTCACGGTCTGAATGCGAACGCCGAGCCAGCCGCGGCGAACCTCGCCGTGTTCCAACAGTTGCCGGATCACCGGCTGAGCCGAATTGGCGGGAATCGCGAAACCGATGCCCACACTGCCGCCGGACGGCGAGAAAATCGCCGTCGCGATCCCGATCACCTCGCCATCCAGGTTGAACATCGGGCCGCCCGAGTTGCCGCGGTTGATGGGCGCGTCGGTCTGCAGGAAATCGTCGTAGGGACCGGCGTTGATGTCGCGACCGCGCGCCGAGATGATGCCGGTGGTCACCGTTCCGCCGAAACCGAACGGATTGCCGATGGCCACCAGCCAGTCGCCGATGCGCATCTTGTCCGAGTCGCCGAAATCGACGGCGGTCAGCTTGCCTTCGGGTTCCACCTTGAGGATCGCGATGTCGGTCTTGGGATCGCGGCCGATGACCTTGGCATCGAGGCGGGTGTCGTCATACAGCACCACGTTGATTTCGTCGGCGTCCTGAATGACGTGGTTGTTGGTGACCACGTAACCGCGCTCGTCGATGATGAAGCCGGAGCCGAGCGAGGTGGCGCGCCTTTGCTGGCGGCGCGGCTGGTTCTTCTCGAAGAATTCCTTGAAAAAATCCTCGAACGGCGAGCCGGGCGGCACCATCGGCATTTCGACGCCGGGCGGACCGTCGACCACCTGCGTCGTCGAAATATTGACCACCGCCGGGATCAGCTTCTCGGCGAGATCGGCGAACGACTTCCGGCGCCGTTCGCGCTTGCGCCGCGGCGGCCGACAGCATCATGCTCACGACGAGCACCCCCGTCGCCAGCCTCCGGCTCAATGTCGATCGGTGCGAGTGCGCGCGGCGCGCGCGGGAAGTTACAGCGGAAAAGTCGTTCACTATGCAGATCTCCATGGGCGCCCGACCAGCCGAGTCGTTTGCCCCGTGTCCGCGCGGACACGCCTAGGTTTGGGATTCAAAAACAGGACCGTCAAGTACCGAATGGTGGCTATTTCCTCTACCGGTACAGTGTGGTTGCGGCAATGCGGTCAGCGCGCGCCGCATGCCGGGGTTGGCGAGCGGCGATCATCGGCGAACCAGCCAGACCACGCCGACGCCGGCGATGGCCGCCACCAATCCCGCGGTCCGCAAACTGCTCTGCGGTTGAGCAAGCACCTGAAGCATCATCTTCTTCATCGCGTTCGGGAACAGCGCGTACAGCAGTCCCTCGATGGCCACCGCCAACCCGAGCGCCGTGAACAGGTCGGCCATGGTGGTCTTCCCTTACTGACGTCCCTCGCGAGCGCGGCGAAGCCGCTCCGTGATCACCGTGGCGTCTGTGGCGCCTGACCCTGTTCGTCCAAGAAGAACCTGAAGAAGTCCGTATTCGGGCTCAACACCAACGTGGTACCGCTGCCGCCAAGGACCTCGTATGCCTCGAGCGAGCGGTAGAAGTCGAAAAATTCCGGATCCTGACCGTAGGCTTCGTTCAGCACCATCGTCCTCTGACCATCTCCCTCACCTTCGAGGGTTTTCGCCGTCTTGTCCGCTTCGGCGAAAATGACCGTGCGCGTCCTATCCGCCTCGCCCTGGATCTTGGCCTTCAACTCTTCACCCTCGGCGCGAAGCTGCGCGGCTTGCGCGATTCGTTCCGAGCGCATGCGGTTGTACACCGCCTGACTGGTGGCCTCGGGCAGGTCGGTGCGGCCGATCCGGACATCCACCACCTCGACGCCAAAATCAGGTGCTTGTCTCTTTACATCCTTCGTTATGATGTCCATGATCTCCCCGCGTTTGGAGGTCAGCATCTCGGCGAGCGACACCTTGGCCACTTCCGAACGCACTCCCGAATTCAGCAACCCGCCGAAGACCTGCCGGAAATTGGCGAGGGTCACGGCGCGCTGCTTGAACTTCAAGGGATCGACAATGCGGTAGCGGGCGAACGCATCCACGTTGATTCGTTTCTGGTCGGCCAGCAGCACCTCCTGGGTCGGCGGATCCAGATCGAGGATGCGTTTGTCGAAAAACTCCACATTCTGAATAAACGGGACCTTGATCTTCAGACCGGGGTCGGTCTCGACCCGGATCGGGTTGCCGAACTGCAGGATGAGCGCCAGTTGCGTCTGATGTACCGTAAAGAGGGCGCTGGACGCGACAAACCCGACGATCAGAACAACGATTCCGATGATAGCGAGGGTCGAGCGCTTCATTGCGAGGCCTCCTGACTGCGTTTCTGCAACTCCGGTAACGGGAGGTAGGGAACGACTCCCTGTCCACCTGCCGCTGTCGATGATCACCTTGTCCGTGCTCCCCATCAATTGCTGCATGCGCTCCAGATAGAGGCGGCGCTTCGTCACTTCCTTGCCGGACTGATAGGCCTCGAGCACCGAGTTGAATCGAGCGGCCTGACCCTCGGCTTCCCGCACCACCTTCTCCTTGTAACCGGTGGCCTCCAGCACGATGCGCTCCGCTTCACCCTTGGCCCGCGGCACGATGTCGTTGCGATAGGCCAGAGCCTCGTTGACCGACCGGTCCTTGTCCTGACGGGCGCGCTGGACATCGTTGAACGCGTCGATCACCTCGGACGGCGGATCCACTTTGAGCTGCTTGACTTCGGCGATGAAAACGCCCGCTTTGTAGTAATCCAGGATGTTTTGCAACAGTTCCTTGGTCTGCTGGTCGACTTCCTGGCGCTTGATGGTCAAGGCGTCCTCGAGCCGGGTCTGCCCCATGACTTCGCGGATCGCGCTCTCGGCGGCCAACTTCACCGTGCCCTGCGGATCGCGAATATTGAACAGGAAGTCGGCGGCATTTTTGATCCGCCACTGCACAACGAAATCGACGTCGATGATGTTCTGATCCTCGGTCAGCATCAGGCTTTCCTGCGGCACGTCCCGCGTGCCGCCGCCCTGCCCGGAGTCGGTGCTGCCTCGAAAACCGACGGTGAGCTGGTTCGTCACTTCCACATTCGGCTTCAGAACCTCGCCGATGGGCGCCGGAAACCAGTAATTCAAGCCGGGTGTCGTCGTCTTGACGAAGCGGCCGAACAGCAACTCCACGCCCTGTTCGCCCGGCTGCACGCGGTAAAATCCCGTGGCCAGCCAGATCGCCAGCAACGCGACGACGACCAAGGCCACCCCGCGCATGCCGCCGCCGCTGGGAATGAAGCGCTTGAAGCGCTCCTGACCTTGCCTAAGCATTTCCTCGATATTGGGAGGCGGCGGTGCCGACGGCCCGCCGCCGCCGCCGCCCCACGGGCCGCCTCCTCCGCCGCCACCACCACCACTGCCCCAAGGGCCACCTTTCGGGTTCCAGGCCATCCGGAAATCTGCTCCTTAACCGTTAAACTAATGTACCGACCAAACCGCCCGTTCACGACTGGACGTAGAGGATGGACGTTACCGTACCAAACTATATATGGAAGTGAAGTGCCTTATAGGCCAGCTTGGCGGACCGCGCAACGAACGTCATTTCACAGCAAGGGTTACGACAAACAGCTCTGGGGAGATCATCGGACATGGTAGAAATAACCGAACAACAGATTATCGACGCTCTTCGTTGCGTCGTCGACAAGGAGCGCAATCAAGACATCATCAGTCTCGGAATGGTTCAGGGGTTGCGAATAAAGGATGGACACGTGGCGTTTTCGCTCGAGGTCGATCCGGAGCGCGGGCCGCGTCTGGAGCCGTTGCGCGAACAGGTGGAGAAGCTCGTTCACAAGATGCCCGGCGTGCTGACGGCGAGCGTGGTGTTGACCGCCGAGCGCAAGAAGGCGCCGCCGCCGCCCGCCGCCGCCGCCCATCCGGGGTCGCGTCCGGCCGCGCAGGGCGGCAGCCTGCTGCCCGACGTCAAAGCCATCGTAGCGGTGGCTTCGGGCAAGGGCGGCGTCGGAAAATCGACCACGTCCGTCAACGTGGCACTCGCCCTGGCGGCGCTCGGCCACCGGGTCGGGCTGCTCGATGCCGATATCTACGGCCCGTCGATGCGCCGGTTGCTGGGGATCACCGGACAGCCCGTATCCAGCGACGGCGTGAAACTGGACCCCATCGAGAAATACGGCATCAAGACCATGTCCATGGCCTACCTCGTGGAGGAGGAAACGCCCATCGTATGGCGCGGTCCCATGGTGCAGGGCGCGCTCGAACAGATGATGCGCGACGTGGCGTGGGGCGAGCTTGACGTGATGATCGTGGATATGCCGCCTGGAACCGGCGATACCCAGCTCACCATGGCGCAGAAGGTTCCCCTGGCCGGAGCGGTCATCGTGTCGACGCCGCAGGACATCGCCCTGATCGACGCCCGCAAGGGACTGAACATGTTCCGCAAGGTGGAGGTTCCCGTCCTCGGCCTGATCGAGAACATGAGCTATTTCTCCTGTCCGCACTGCGGCGAGCGGACGGAGATCTTCGGACACGGCGGCGCCCGCAAGGAAGCCGAGCGGCTCGGCATGGATTTCCTCGGCGAGATCCCGCTCGACGTGGTTATCCGCCAGACCTCCGACGATGGCAAACCGATCGTCGCCACCGATCCCGAGAGCGATCACGCCAAGGCCTACATGGCCATCGCCTCGGCGATATGGAACTCCGTCCAACGAACCACGGCGGCGCAAGCGGCCGCCGCGCCCCGGATCGTCGTTCAGTAGATCGGGATCCCGTAGGCGCCAATACGGTGCCGGTAGCCGCCGGCCCGAGGGTGGGCGCCACGGGCCCGGCGCGTCGTAAACCGGATGCGCCGCGACGATGCCGTCCGCGCGCCCCTTGGCATCGGCCCGGTAGCTCGATGCCGCGTAGTCCCTCGGATGCTTCACCATGCCGGCCCGCACCGGGTTCAGCTCGATGGAGCGGCAGCAGGTCAGGACTGGCTTTATTTTGTTCGCATCGGGCACAATCCGACAGACTGCTAGCGAAACTCAAAGTCTTCGAAGTGAATCCGTGTGCCGGGGACCCCGAGTTGCAGAAATTGGTGGCGGAGGTCCACCGTGAATTGCTTGGGACCGCACATGAAAATGTCCTTGTCGTTGAGATCGCCAACGTCGGCCGCACGAAGGTGGCCCTGTTCCTCCGAGCAGACGAGCGCCACCTGCAGGCCCGGCCGGAGATTGGCGAGGCGCTCGAATTCGCGAAAGTGGACGGCGTCTTCTTTGCTGTGGACGCAGTAATAGAAGCGCGCCTGGATCGGCTCGCCTGGACGCCGCGCCAGGTCTCGAGCCCAGCTCAGGAACGGCACCACACCGACACCGGCAGCCACCCAGATCTGCTGGGGCGCTCCCGCCCTGAAATCGAACCTTCCGTAGGGTCCCTCCACCTTGGCCGCCGTTCCGCGTCGAAGCTTCTGGTAGAGGGCACCGGTGAAATCGCCGAGTGCCTTTACGGTGAAGGTGATCTCGCCCTGGTCAGGTGGAGTAGCGACGGTGAACGGATGAGATTCCACGGGAAGATCGTCTTGGTAGAAGGTGACGAAGGCAAACTGTCCGGGAACGAACTCGACGGGCCGGCCGCGCGGCGCCAGCACGATCTCCAACACGTCATCGCTGAGCCTGTTGACGGTGCTTACCTCATACCTCTGCCGCCTGGCGAGCATTGGCGGGACCAGCATCTTGTAGAGGAAGCACAGCGAGCCGAACACGGCGAGGAAAACCAGGTAGTACCAAAGGAATTCGTTCGCCCGTAACGCAACGGGTCGGCCCGGGCTCGCGGGGACCGTGACCATGTGAACCGTCCCGAGCACCAGAACGACCCCCAGAAGCTTGTGGGAAAGCTTCCATTTGTCATAGGGGATTTTGCCGAACTGCGTCAGCCCTATCAACACCAGCAGCCCCCAGAACGCGTAGGCACCGAGATTGACGGCAAGCTTCTCATGGGTCGGTAGCAGAAACAGCAAGGCTCTGTCGATCTGGGCCGGGACGAACCGCAAGGCATGGGCAATGGGGTGCACGAGAAGAAGCACGAAGGCGGTCAGTCCCAGGCGGTGATGCAGCTGATACATCTTGTCGAGGCCGCCGAAGTAGTCCTCGAGGAAGCGTGCCCGGGACGACAGGACGAAAGCGACCGACAGCATCGCCATGCCGACGAGGCCGGCGACTTGCCCCACATCCACCAGCACGGGCGCGCCGCGGAAGCGCCGACCGGACGCGGACTCGGTGAGCAGCCAGAAAATCGCCGGAAGCAAAACGCTGGTCCAGACCAGGATGGGTCCGATCCGTTGTTTGGTAGACATTGCTAGAGGTTATCCCGCTTGAGGACAGTACGAAGCGCCATTCCCTCGGCAAATGTACAGTCATCAAACGTGCTGCGACAGAGGTTTCCGCCGGAGCTCTTCCAAGCAAGAGGGAGAAGTCTTCTACGAAGACCCCGCAATCCTCGCGCCTGCAAGATCACCAGGGTCAACGATCATTGGCGTCGATCGATCCGCGCTCGATAGGCCTTGGACCGGCGATCGCCGCCCTTGGGTCTCGGCGCGGCGGGACGGTCAAGCATCTCTTCCACCCTGTCGCGGAAGCGGTCCGTCCCCAGGACCCAACCCTTGTTCGTGGCGGCGCGGATCTCGTCGAGCGCCGCCTCGCCGATGCGCCGGCGGAAGAGCTGCCGGTAGGCCGCTTGCCGCGCCGCCGGGTCCGGGCCCAGCGCGTCGTAGACCGGATGCGGCGCGACGATGCCGTCGGCGCGCCCCTTGGCATTGGCCCGGTAGCTCGATGCCGGATAGTCCCTCGGATGCTTGACCATTTTCGCCCGCACCGGGTTCAGCTCGATGTAGCGGCAGCAGGTCAGGAGGTAACTGTCGGGGTCGATCACGGTCGCCCTGTAACGCCCCTCCCACAGCGTGCCGGTGCGCCGGTGGCGGCGGTTGAAGTACGGCACGTAGTATCGGCCGATGTGCTGAAACAGCCGGCCGATGCCGCCGCCCTCGCTGGGCGTCAACAGCAAATGAATGTGATTGGCCATCAAGACGTACGCATGGATCTCGCAGCCGCATTTGCCGACGCCACCCCGCAGGAGTTCGAGGAAATACTCCTGGTCCTCGCCGTCGGCGACGATGGCCTGACGGTTGTTGCCCCGCTGGATCACGTGCTGCGGATAATCGGGCAAAGCATATCGGGACAGGCGCGCCAAGGAGCATCCTCCGTGCAATACTCACACTTCGCAAGCCTAGCACAAAATCCGCGATCAATCGAGTTTGACCCCATCAGTCAAAACATGGTGACGCGAGCAACGAGACTCGACCCTGGAAAGCGAGGCAGTTCTCGGAGACGTCAAACGTATTTGGCAACCTTAGGTCTCGTCCAGCATTCAGACAGGGCGAGTGGCAGCAGCGGGGTATTGCCAAGGTTCATGCAGTGGCTTTGAAGAAACCAATTGATTCCGACTCCTTCGATTCGAAGTTTATCGACCAACAGATTGACAAAATCACGAAGATTTAATAACGTTTCTATATCGTAACGGGGCGGCGGGGGGATGGCACAACGCAACTAATTCCGTGAAACACTAGTCTATTAAGCGCATCGCAAGCGAGCGTCGATAACCACTGGTCATAATTACTAAACAGAGCGGCACGGCATGCAATATGGTGCTTGTCTGTTCCTCCCCACGTGATTTGGGATCGATTGCAGATTTCGGGCTGCCAGTGCCGGCCTTGATGATTAGGAGGACCAATTTTCATGACTATTAAAGATGATGATAGACTTATTGTCCCACATTTTAGCCGCAACATTGTAGAAGAGAATCGCGATATCCGTGCCGCCGAGGTCGGCGATCCAACCCTCGGGCCGCTCAAGCTTCTGCCCGGCACATGGAGCAACCTGCGTGATCCCGATAAGGAGAATGACCCGACCGCGAATCCGCTGACAGGGCGCGGCTGGAACTTAATCGCGTTGCCGTTTGTGCGCGCGGTCGGCGGTCCGCCCTACCGCGTTCTGATGAACCAGTACAACGAGACGCTGCAGTTTGATTTCATCGACGATAATGTGCCCAATCGCGGCATCGACCTGAGTTTGGATACTCCGGCGAATACCGACCAGAAGGTGGCGGCGCTCGACTACACGCAGCAAATCCATCAGATCCGAGCCGCCGACGATGCCGGCACAACACTCGCGGGGGATGATGGCCTTGCCATTCACCACGAGCCTGGCTTCTTCCTGCACATGAAGGAGCAAACAATTCAGGACTTCGACATCGCCAGGCTGGCGACGATTCCTCACGGCAACTCGGCGACCGCGGTCGGCAAGTCCGTGGAGTTCGACGGTCCGCCGACCATCCCTCCACTGAGTGGCCTGCCAGAGGGTGCGTCGAACTTCGACCCGCTCGATGCAATGAATTGGCCAGGAACTCCCGAGGCCGGGTATTTGGCGCCCTACAAGCACTTCATCGACAACCCGTTCCTGGGTGTCCAGTCACCGCCATTCCCCGGCTTCAATCCCGTGGATACCAACGCGCTGATAAACGCGGGCCTAGCGCAAATCGCCGACAAGGTTACGAAAACGACCGAACTCGTGCTTGACACCGATCTTCTGGAAGCCGGAATTGTCAATATCCCGTTCATTGAACGGCAGGCGGACGCGGCGCTGATGCGCTCGACTTTCTGGGTCATGGAAGTCGACGAAGATGGACCGCTCGGCAAGCCGCGCCATGTGCTGATCTATTCTCAGTTCATTTTCCTTGACTTCTTCCCACGCCGCGACGGCCGACCGGGACTGATTCGTTGGCCACATGTCTCGATCAACATGATGGAGAAAGTGGCCCTGCCGCCGACTGAGCAAAACGACGCTGACGATGACGTTATCTATGTAAAGAAGCGGAAGATTAGGGCGCCGAGCAGGCTAAGAAACAAACCGTAATACAGGAACCAATCGAATCTGACACCTTCGATTCTGGCCCTTCGATTCTGGTATGAATCTGTCGATGCTCCAACTTGCCACGATTTTCGCCGCTGTCTTCGTCGCCGAACTCGGCGACAAGACCCAACTGGCGACCCTCCTCTTCGCCACCGACGGCAAGATCCACCCCCTTCTGGTTTTCGCCGCCGCCGCGTCGGCGTTATGCCTGTCGACGCTCCTCGCCGTCGCACTCGGAACCTACGGTTCGCGTCTCTTGGACGGTGTGCCACTGAGACTCTACGCCGGGATCGGCTTCATCGCGATCGGCGCATGGACGCTTTTCGGACACTTCCGAAATGGCTGACACGGCGGCAACGCCAGTCGGGACACGGCCCAGACGCCGAGACGCAACACCACGGATCGCGAGCACCCCATTCCGGAATCAATTGACTCCGCAGACCGCGGCAACGGGGGGTGGATCACTCGGCACACGGTGAGCGGATAATTGCACCCACATACCTTGAAATCGGGCATAAGAGAGCCCGTCCCAAGACTTTAGAGATCAATCAATTCTGAGCCCGTCGCTCACTTCCCGAGGACGCCGAGGCCTCGCACCGCTGGTACGAGGCGGTGAGCGGACGCGACAGCGCCAAGGCGTGAGAAGACAGGCCCCCCGAGCCCGAGCCCGATACAGTGGCGTCGGCCAGCGCCGAACACCGAGTCCGATAGGGCCTTCCCCTCGACCCCCGGTCCTCTGACCGCGCCGGCGCTCCCGATATCCAGATTCGTGATGAACTCGATCTGCTGAGTCTGACCCTCCTGTTCCTGAGCAACACCTCCCCGGAACCCCGTGAGATCAGTAACATGTCCCCAGAACCCACACATGGGGATCGTGCTGGTAGTTCTGGGGACATGTTACGGATCTTGCATGGTAGTTCTGGGGACATGTTACGGATCTTGCGGCTCCTTTGGGTCTTTGCGTGGTTTGGGGCCGGGTTTTCGGGGGCGGAGGGAGCGTCCCAGGCTGGCTTCCAGTCGATCGACGAAGGCGTCGTCGCCTAGGGGGCGGCCGGTGCGCTGGTGGCGGCGGAGGACATCGACCTCGTCGTCGTCGACCGGCAGCGAGAGAAACGCGCGCCAGTCGCCGACCAATCCGAGCAACGGCGCCGCCGCCACCAGGTCATCGTCGGCGCCGGCGAGATGGGCGCGGGCGCTGCTCCACGGCCAGCCCTCCGGGGTATCGGCCAAGCCGGCGCGCACCGGGTTGAGTTCGATGTAGCGGGCGGCGGCGAGCAGGTGATCGCCGTCGAGGGGAAACGAGGCGAAGCGGCCCTGCCACAGAAAGCCGCGCCAGCCCTCGCGGAAGTTGACATGGCGGGCGTAGCGGCGATGGGCCTCGCCGATGCCGCGGCGCAGGCCCTCGGCGGTCTCCGGCGTGGCGATGAGATGGACATGGTTGGGCATCAGGCAATAGGCCCAGATCTCGACGCCCGAGCGCGCGCACCACTCCGCCATCAGCGTCCGGTAGAGGCGGTAGTCGTCGTCGGTGAAGAACGTCCGTTGCCGCCGATTGCCCCGCTGGGTGACGTGATGGGGAACGCCGGGAGCGACAACGCGCGCAAGCCGTGCCATGAGCGTGGATCTACAGGTCCACCGGGCGGATGTCAATTAGATAACATGTCCCCGGAACTCTCGTCGAGGGGAAACGAGGCGAAGCGGCCCTGCCACAGAAAGCCGCGCCAGCCCTCGCGGAAGTTGACATGGCGGGCGTAGCGGCGATGGGCCTCGCCGATGCCGCGGCGCAGGCCCTCGGCGGTCTCCGGCGTGGCGATGAGATGGACATGGTTGGGCATCAGGCAATAGGCCCAGATCTCGACGCCCGAGCGCGCGCACCACTCCGCCATCAGCGTCCGGTAGAGGCGGTAGTCGTCGTCGGTGAAGAACGTCCGCTGCCGCCGGTTGCCCCGCTGGGTGACGTGATGGGGGACGCCGGGAGCGACAACGCGCGCAAGCCGTGCCATAAGCGTGGATCTACAGGTCCACCGGGCCGATGTCAATTAGATAACATGTCCCCGGAACTCTCGGGCGGATGTCAATTAGATAACATGTTCCCGGAACTCCACACTAGATAACATGTCTCCGTAACTCCTGTTCCGCCGGAGGCGCGCGAGGGCTGGGACTTGCTCGCCCGTTTCCTGCGCCGCCCATCTCGTGCGACATGCACACGGACAATAAACGCCACCGATGCAGTCATCACCAAGGCACTCGCCATCGCGCCGGGGTATTGGCGGTATCGGGTATCGCGGCTGTATTTGGGGATGCTACCCTTTTCGCCGACCTCTCAGCCGCTGCACATGGTACAATGCTAGCCCTGACCCCTCGGCTCGGACCCGGATATCAAAAGAGTTTGACCCTTTTTCGCTTGGTTGTGACGCTATATCAAGCCATCGATGAGTAGACCAGCGATATGCCCAAAGAGCCGCTAGCGATACCGAAGCAAATCAGGAGCGGCCATGCCACAGCGAATGTGATACATATCCTTTCGCTGATTGGCTGGTAATACGAATTACCGCCCGGTTCCTCCATCGGGCTCCCCCACGCCACGCCAACGGCCACGGCAATACCCGCCAAGCACGCCAGCGCGGCAAGGAACATTGAAGCGGCACGGCGCGAGTTCCGACAAAACTCCGGCGGCGAACGCGAGCGCCACATAGGCCCCCGCCGCACGTGTCCAATGGGCAATCGCTCGTTTGACCCATACGCCCATGGCGTGGCCGCAACGCTCTGGAAAGGTGTCGCCCTCGCTCACAGAGGTTCTCCAAGAACATGATTGCCAGAATGAAGGCGGCGACGATGGCCGCCTAGATGGCCGTTGCGAATGGTACGCCATTGCCGTTAAATCTCCGTTTCCGTGGCATAGATGATCGGGTCGACGGTCGACCAATTGGTGTCCGCTTCCCATTCGTCGACGGGTTCCGTCAACACGTCCAATATGCAATCGGGGGTTCTGGGACATGTTATCGATCTTGCGTGGGCGGATGGCAATTAGATAACTGTGCACAGAACCCGACGCTCGGATGGCAAATCAGAAACGTGTCCTCGGAACTCCCTGCACCGCCCCTCCTAATCGGCGACCCCGCATCCTTGCCAAACCGCCTCATGCGAATACGAGGGGGTCAAACTCGATTGAAAAAAGAAAACTGCAGTATCGCTCCGCTGAGCGTCCCCGCCCATCCAGCTACCTGAGCGCCTACGGGTGATCTGCGCTTGTTCGCCCTGTTGCCGTCCGGCTCCTCAGCCCTCGCCCTCACCCACGGGTTCCGTGGACGCCGTTCCGAAAAAGCCGCGATTCTGGGCGAAATAGATATGCACGGGCTTCTCGTTGCGGAGGATGTCCAGGACACTCTGGAACATCGTCGACGGCAGATGCATGCGAATAATCCCGCCGGAGTTCGAATCGCTTTCGAACGCCATCCCGGGATCGTTGAACCTGACGTACGCAATCACTCTGTTGTCAGCGGCCGTACAAGGCGATCTGGGCCCGGTTGGTCTGATAGCCCTCCTCGCTGCCGTAGACGAGGATATGATACTTGGTGACGGTTGCCATTGCTTTCCTCCCATGAACAAGAACAACCCTTCCGAGTGAACCCGCGGACCCGTTCCCGACCGGCACGGTACATGGTTTCACCCATTTGGGTCAATTCCAATGACGAAACGGACCCGCCGATGGAACGCGCCGCATCCAACGGCATCGGCGGCGGCGGATGGCGTCGCCTTTCAATCCCAAACAACCGGCACCTTTTCTTCTCCAGGCCGTTCCTCATGGACCCAATCCGTATCGCGTATCGTCGCCGATGGGAACTCGGAGGCCGCCCCAATCGTTTCTTCCATGCAAGAAACTGCAACGGATCCCCTTAGGCCCCGGAGAGAAAGCGATGACGCGACGCAGATCACCCCCTCGGAGGACAACGACCAAAACATCTGTCGAGAACCCCCGGTCCCGCCGGTCGGTGCTCGCGGCGGCGCTCGCCTTGCCCTTGGCCGGCGCGGCGGCAATGGCGGCGTTCCGCCGTGCCCATGCCGCCGACCAGGTCTCCAAGGAAGAGGCAAACTATCGACCCCAACCGAACGGCGAGCAGATGTGCGCGGGATGCGACAATTACCGGGCACCCGATTCGTGCGAGCGGGTGCAAGGCGAGATCGACCCGCGCGGCTGGTGCAAATACTGGAAGGACCATTAGCCGGCCGCCATCGCCGGCGATCGAACGACGCGCCCCGCGCCGGTGAAGTGCGCGCCGTAGGCCCACGGTGTACGGCTCGCCCATTTGGCGGTTCGGCAAGCGGGAAAAGACGTCCCAGCCGGCGCATGCGGCACCGATCGTCCGTTTGGCGCCGCCGCTCCCTTGGGTGCGTTCGGCCGTCATCCGGCTGGTTGCCGCGCCCCCCGGTCACCCGTCAGGATCAGGCATGTATGCCCGTACCCATAAGGATGAATTGAGATCGGGTCGATGGCGGAATCCGGGCGATCGATTGTACGATTTCTCGCGACGGCATCTCTACTGTGCATGGGGTTGTTTTCGATAAAAGAAAACACCCCCTCCCCCCACCTTACCGTGAATGGCCGGGGAAGGTGACCCCGACGGCAAGGGGGCATGCTTCCCGCCTCGTTCCCATCGATGAAACCGGGAACGGATCGGGCCGAAACCAGATTGATCCCGCTCAAGCGGTCTACGGGTCGCGGCCGAGCACCGCCATCAGTTCGCGCCATTCGCGCTTGCCGAGGCCGCTTTGTTCCTGAGCGACCGGCTCGCCGGCGAGCAGCTTCCTGACCACGTCCAGTCCCCGGGCCGACAGTTGAACGCCGCCCATGCGGTAGTTGGTGAAGGCCTCGCATGTCAGCGGCACCCAGCGCCGCACGGTTTCCAGCATGGCGTCGGCGTAGACGCGGATTTCGTACTGGGCGTGGGGGTCGGCGCGCAGGCTGAGGAAATGCAGGAGGTTGTGCAGGTCGATCTTCCAGTACCACTGCGTATAGGTGTTGAGCGTCAGGTTCATCCGCGCCAGTTCGCGGGCGAGGCCGGCGCGGTTTTCGTTCGAGGCGGTTGCCGTCGCGGTCCTCGTTGAGCATTTCCTCGTAATCGGCGTAGCACCGCTCGGCGTCGTCGCGAAGAATGTCGAGCACGCGGGCCGCCTCCTCGCCCTCGAGCACCGCGCCGCGGCCCTGGCGGTTGCTGTGGGATTGGGCCGCCAGTTGCTCGGGCGCCGGGATGTAGTATTCCTTGTCGAGCACCGAATAGCGGGCCGAATACTCGTTGACGTTGGCGGTGCGGTGACGGATCCATTGGCGGGCGACGAAGATGGGCAGCTTGACGTGGTACTTGATCTCGCACATCTCGAAGGGCGTGGTGTGGCGGTGGCGCATGAGATAGTTGATCAGGCCGGCGTCGTCCTGCACCCGGCGGGTTCCCTTGCCGTAGGAGACCCGGGCGGCCTGCACGATGGCGCCGTCGTCGCCCATGTAATCGATCACCCGGACGAAGCCATGGTCCAGCAACGGGATCGGCTGGAACAGAATGTCTTCCAGTTCGGGGACGGTGGCACGGCGGGTTGTCGCGCCGAGATCGCGCTGCGCCTCGATGTCGGCCTGTTGCTCTGGCGTCAGTTTCATGGAATGCCCCCGATTGTCGACGCCGGCACTCTATACCAACGATCACCGATACCAAAGGTCAGTGCCCGGTTGTTTGCGCGGGAAGAACAAAAGCGGATCGTTTTTCCCGTTCGTGGGTTGCGCGACAACCGACCAAAAGCGTATATTGATGTTGTCGAGTGATCGACTATGGCGATAAACGCGATTCGGAATAAGCGTTATGGACCCGGGGGCAGTGCCCGGCGCCTCCACCAATTTCCATCGGTGATGGATCACGACCGTAGTGTTCCGCGGGGGCGAAACAGGATCGACATGCGTGGTAAAGGAATTGTTTTTGCCCGGTATGGTACCACCGTTATCGGACCAAACACATGAAATGCCAACGATAACGAGGCATATGCTGTAGCCGCTTAGGCTTAGCGGGGTTCGGGAGGCACCTGGCAACAGAAGCCTCCCACTCATCACGAAGCGCGCCATTGTTTAAAATCGCGGATGTCATGATTTCAAACTCATTGCCATACGACCAGTGGATCGAGGACGCCCTCAGGGGCGTGGTTCACCAGGCGCTGCTTCACACCTCGCGCCATGGGCTGCCGGGAGACCACCATTTTTATGTGACGTTCCGCACGGCGGCCGAGGGCGTGAGTATCGCGCCCGAGCTGCGCGCCGAATACCCGGACGAAATGACCATCGTTCTGCAGCATCAGTTCTGGGACCTCGACGTGGACGACGAAGCCTTTGGGGTCTCGCTCAATTTCCGCGGCAAACCCCAGCGGCTGCACGTTCCGCTCGCGGCCTTGATCGCGTTCGGCGATCCGTCCGTCAACTTCGGCATGCAGCTCAAGACCGTTGGCGTCGGCGCCTCCGCGGATGATCGAACCGAAGACGAGGAGAGGCTCGCCCCCGACGGCGCCGAAGCCGCGGAGCCGCGGCCGCCGGCACCGGAAATGGGCGAAGTCGTCGCCCTCGACACCTTCCGCAAGAAATAGGCGGCCAACCCGGTCACCCGCATATTCGGCGATGTATTCCGCAGCGATTCGCCGCGGTGTCGTCTTGCCGGCCAGATCTACGCATGATCGGCGATGGACGCCCGTCGACCGGCCGGGCCATTTACGCATGACAAGGGTTCAATATGATTCGATAACGATCTAGAACATTGCGGAATGCATCCTGGCGTCTGGATGGCCGGGCAAACAAAACTGAGCTTGCGAGGGTCTTGCCATGAGCGATTACGTCCACCACGAAATGTTCCCTCTGGGTGAGGACAAAACGCCTTACCGTCTGCTCACGACCGATTACGTCAGTACCGTGGATTTCGATGGCCGCGAGATCCTCAAGGTGGACGCGCGGGCGCTCAGCCTGCTCGCCGACCAGGCGCTCCGCGATACGTCGCACCTGTTGCGGCCCGGACATCTCGCGCAGCTGCGTAAGATCATCGATGATCCCGAAGCGTCGGACAACGACCGTTTCGTGGCGGTCGAACTCCTGAAAAACGCCAACATCGCGGCCGGCGGCGTGCTGCCCATGTGCCAGGATACCGGCACCGCCATCGTCATGGGCAAGAAGGGCCAGGACGTGCTGACCGACGGCACCGACGAAGCGGCCCTGTCGCAAGGCATCCTCAAGGCCTACCAAGAGTGCAACCTGCGCTACAGCCAGGTGGCGCCGCTGGACATGTTCAAGGAGGCCAACACCGGCAACAACCTGCCGGCCCAGATCGACCTGTATTCCACGCCGGGCAGCGCCTACAAGTTCATGTTCATGGCCAAGGGCGGCGGCTCGGCCAACAAGACCTATCTCTATCAGGAGACCAAGGCGCTGCTGAATCCCGACCGCCTGCGCTCTTTCCTCGACGAGAAGATCCGCACCCTCGGCACCGCCGCCTGTCCGCCCTATCACCTCGCCATCGTCATCGGCGGCACCTCGGCGGAACTGACGCTGAAGACCGTCAAGCTGGCCAGCACGCGCTATCTCGATGGCCTGCCCACCGAGGGCAACGAGTTCGGCCAGGCGTTCCGCGACCTGGAGATGGAGGCGGAGGTCCATCGCATGACCCAGGACATGGGCATCGGCGCCCAGTTCGGCGGCAAGTATTTCTGTCATGACGTCCGGGTGATCCGGCTGCCGCGCCACGGCGCGTCGTGTCCGGTGGGCATCGGCGTGTCGTGCTCCGCCGATCGCCAGATCCTCGCCAAGATCACCCGCGACGGCGTGTTCCTCGAGGAACTGGAAACAAATCCCGCCAAGTACCTTCCCGAGGCCAGCGGCGAGGATCTCTCCAGCGAGGTGGTGAAGATCGACCTCACCCAGCCGATGGGCGAGATCCGGGCGAAACTGAGCCAATATCCCATCAAGACGCGGCTGTCGCTGAGCGGTCCGCTGATCGTGGCGCGCGATATCGCCCATGCCAAGCTCAAGGAACGCCTGGATGCCGGCGAGGGACTGCCGCAGTATTTCAAGGATCTCGGGGTCTATTACGCCGGCCCGGCGAAGACGCCAGAGGGATATGCCTCCGGCTCCTTCGGCCCGACCACGGCCGGGCGCATGGATTCCTACGTGGATCAGTTCCAGGCGGCGGGCGGCAGCATGTTCATGCTGGCCAAGGGCAACCGGTCGCAACAGGTCACCGACGCCTGCAAGAAGCATGGCGGGTTCTATCTCGGCTCCATCGGCGGGCCGGCGGCGGCGCTGGCCCAGGACTGCATCAAGAAGGTGGAATGCATTGAGTATCGCGGAACTGGGCATGGAAGCGATCTGGCGCATCGAGGTGGAGGATTTTCCCGCCTTCATCATCGTCGACGACAAGGGCAACGACTTCTTCGCGGATATCCTGAAACCCGGGCACTGACCGGGCGATGGACGGGCCCGAGCTTCTGGTGGACGGGCCGCCGGATGCGGCGCTGACGGTGGCGCTGGCCCATGGCGCCGGCGCCCCCATGGACAGCCCGTTCATGGCGGCCTTCGCGGACGGGCTGGCGGAGCGCGGCTATCGTGCCGTCCGCTTCGAATTCCCCTACATGGCGGAGCGCCGCCGGTCGGGCAAACGGGGCGGCCCCAACCGCACGGAGGTCCTGCTGGAGACCTGGCGAGCGGTGATCCGGCGATTTGGGGCCTGAGCGACTGGTCATCGGCGGCAAGTCGCTGGGCGGACGCATGGCCAGCATGGTCGCCGACGAGATGGGGGTGCGCGGATTGGCGTGCCTCGGCTACCCGTTCCATCCGCCGGGCCGGCCGGACAGCGTCCGTATCGCGCACCTGAAGGAACTTCTGACCCCGACGCTTGTTTTACAGGGGACGCGCGATTCCTTCGGATCGCCCGGAACAGGTGCGGAGCTATGACTTGTCCCCGGCCATCCGCTTCCATTGGCTGGATGACGGCGACCACGACTTCAAGCCACGAAAAAGATCGGGACGAACCGAAGAGCAAAATTGGAACGAGGGAATCGACGCCCTGGCGGCGTTTCTCGACGAGTTGATTTAGAGGAAAATATCATGACCGCGACCCGAACCGAATCCGACAGCATGGGTACCATCGAGGTTCCGGCGGATCGTTACTGGGGCGCTCAGACCCAGCGCTCGCTGGAGAACTTTCCCATCGGCGTGGAACGCATGCCGGAGCCGCTGATCCGCGCCTTCGGCATCCAGAAAAAGGCGGCGGCCCTGGTCAATCGGGTGCTTGGCGATCTTGAGCCCGACGTGGGCGACGCCATCGTCAAGGCCGCCGAAGAGGTCGCTGGAGGGCAAGCTCTCCGACCATTTCCCGCTGGTGGTCTGGCAGACCGGTTCCGGCACCCAGACCAACATGAACGCCAACGAGGTCATCGCCAACCGCGCCATCGAGATGCTGGGCGGAAAGCCGGGTTCGAAGGACCCCGTCCATCCCAACGACCACGTCAATCGCGGCCAGTCGTCCAACGACAGCTTCCCGACCGTCATGCACATCGCGGCGGCGCGGGAGCTCAACGACCGCCTGCTGCCGGCGCTTCGCCACCTGCACGTGGCCCTCGAGGCCAAGGTCGCGGCGTTCGGGGACATCGTCAAGATCGGCCGCACCCATACGCAGGACGCCACGCCGCTGACGCTGGGACAGGAATTCTCCGGATATGCCGCCCAGATCGCCGCCGGCATCTCCCGCGCGCAGGCCGCCCTGCCGGCGCTGTTGCAATTGGCGCAAGGCGGAACGGCCGTCGGCACCGGGCTCAATACCCGGGTGGGGTTCGCCGAGGCGTTCGCCTTCGAAGTCGCCGGGATCACCGGCATGCCGTTCGTCGCCGCCGAAAACACCTTCGAGGCGCTGGCGGCGCACGACGCCGTGGTCGAAGCCTCCGGCATGCTCAATGTCCTCGCGGTATCGCTCAACAAGATCGCCAACGACATCCGGTTCCTCGCATCCGGGCCGCGCAGCGGTCTCGGCGAACTGATGCTGCCGGAGAACGAACCCGGTTCGTCGATCATGCCGGGCAAGGTCAATCCCGACCCAATGCGAGGCGCTGACCCAGGTCTGCGCCCAGGTCATGGGCAATCACGTGACCATCACCGTCGCCGGCGCCACCGGCCACTTCGAGCTCAACGTGTTCAAGCCGGTGATGATCCACAATCTGCTGCAGTCCATCGGACTGCTGGCGGATGCCTGCCTGAGCTTCACCGATCGCTGCGTCGTCGGTATCGAGGCCAACCGGCCGCGAATCGCCGAATTGATGGAACGCTCGCTGATGCTGGTGACCGCCCTCAATCCCCACATCGGTTACGACAACGCGGCGAAAATCGCCAAGAAGGCGCACGCAGGACGGAACCACCTTGAAGCAGGCGGCGGTCGAGCTCGGACTGGTCACCGCCGAGCAGTTCGACGCCTGGGTGCGCCCCGAGGCCATGACCGGACCCAGCGAGGAATGAACCGGATCGCATGCAACCGCGCCGGGTGACGGGTTCGCGTGCCCGTTGACCCCGCGACCTTGCTGGCGTTCGCGACGGCGGTGGTGGCGATCGTGCTCTCGCCCGGGCCCGACACCATCCTGATCCTGCGCTACGCCCTGACGTCGGGCCAAAAGGCCGGGTTTGCGGCCGTTGCCGGCGTGCAGATTGGGCTGATGGTCCACACGTTGCTGGCGATCGTGGGAATTTCGGTGATCATCGCGTCCTCGCCCGTCTTGTTCCGGATCGTCGCCATCGCCGGGGCGGCCTACCTGGCCTGGCTCGGAATTCAGGCGTTTCGCGAGGGCGGCCTGGTCACCATGGACGGCGCCCGCCAGCCGGTGAGCGCCGCCAAGGCCTGCCGCGACGCCATCGTCACCAACATGCTCAATCCCAAGGTGATCTTTCTGTTTCTCGCTCTGCTCCCGAATTTCGTGGTGATCGGGCGGGGCGATGTGCCGGCGCAACTGGTCACGCTGTCGGCGACGCTGATTGTCATCAACGTGGCGTGGCAGGCGCCCATGGCATGGGCGGCCAACGGCATCCGCCGATGGCTGCTGCGACCTGATGTGCAGCGCACCGTGTCAAGGATAACCGGCGTGATCTTGTTGATGTTCGCGGGATTGCTGCTCTATGAGCACATTCCGTGATCGCCGCCGCCGATGAATATGCCGGCGGCGAACCGAGGCTCGCCGCCGCGCCGCCGCTGTTCGCGGCGCGGTGTCGCGGTTGACCGCTGAAACCGACGCTCGCCCCTGAGGACGGGCCGATTTGCGGTCAGCGGGCGTGACGCCCGCGATGATCAGCGGGCGTAGCGGCCGGAGTTCATGCCCGGAGGCACGATGCGGCCGGGACCTCTGAACACGCTGGCCCAGGTGCGGGCCAGACGCCGTCCCCACTCGGCAAAATGAGCACTGCGCATTTGACGCCCTCGCGCCACACAGCGTTCGATCTCGTCCCACGACATGGTCGAGATTTTGGGAATGTCTTCGACTTTCCCGTCTTCAGAGTTTGACTTAACGTTTGGGTTTTCGAATCCGTACATGGTTGCACACCTCCTTTACGGCATTGATGGCATCCTTTCGGCGGATCCTCCCACGTTCTCGGAAATCTTGATGTTCCCGCATTCGGTGCGTTATTCAGACCTCGCGCACCAATTGACCCCAAGGTAAGATCGTTTCAGCTACCAATCAAGGGTTTTGTTGCAGCGCAATAATTTTCAACGAATGGTGGTGTTTTTTGGCAACACCTCGTGGAAATGTCTTGGTAAAGACAGCAATCAATCGTTGCTGCGGCGCACTCTGTCGGTTCCGACGCGTCGTGAACCGCGCATGGCACCGAACCGCTGGCGGCGCTACCGGCCGAACAATTTGCGCAGGTCCTTGAGGTCTTTCTGAGGTCGAGATCCTTGGGGTCCGGAATGACCACGCGGCGGACCTTCAGCGCACGGGTATCGACGTTGACGGCCGGGTCGTCCACCGGTCCGCGGATGCGGAAGGGCACGACCGGCGGGCCCACGGTCTCAATCACCAATCCGGTCAGGATGTTGCCCCTGAGCCGGATCGTCCCGCCCACGTCGATGCGCCAGCGCGCAAGATCGATGACGCCCTTCGCGCCGCCTTCGCCAAGTCCCGGATGCGAGAGCGATGTCATCGCTGCGGACAACGCCGTCCTCGATTCGGAAAGTGGCGGTCACCTGCGGCCCGGCTTCCGGACACGCCGAGACCGGCGCCGATACCGTTCAACTGCTGCAGCAGATTGATTACCGAAGCCGCGCCGCTGCCGGTCGCGCCCTTGCCAACCTCGACGTTGCTCAGCCGCAGCGATCCGGACGCCGTCCAGTCCGGCCACGAGTTCGGCGATGCTGACGCCGTGGCTTGCGAACTTCGGTGGCGAACGCCATTTGACCGGTGGCGACGGGCCGGCCCTTTTCGTCCCGGGTGACGCGGCGAGATCGGCATCGTTCACGTTCAGCGCGCCGCCGACGCGCGGCGTCGCGGTGGCGTCCAATCGGAAATTGGCCTGGAACGGGGCCGCGAAACAGCAACCCGGTCAATGGCTCGGCCGTCAGCACGCCGACGCGCCAATTTCGCGACGCCATCCACATCGTCTGAGCACGACGCGGTCGTAGATCAGCGCATCGGACCGGAGCTTGATATCCGCGTCCATCGCATGCAGGACCGAGAGATCCAGGGGATCGCGCGACCAACGCCGGTGGGGCGCGTCGGCCGCCATGTGGATAGCCATGTCCGGCCGATGGCGCGGCTCGCGCGCGCCGCCCCACGACGCGGGGATCAGCCGCGGCGCCGCCTCGGCCCGCTGTCGGCGGGCAGATACGGGTCGATGACCAAGCGGCCGGTCTTGAGATCCGCGGCGACGTGCGGGACGCGCGCCGGCGAGGTTCAGCGTCGACCGATGCCCTCGAGGCTGGTGTCGCCGATGGCGCCGTTGATCTCGCTCAGATTGACCCGCGACGCATCGGCATCGAGGCGTGCCGCCAAGATCGAGCGGGCCGATTCGCCCCGATGGCCGGTAGTTCACCGCCAGCGAGCCGCAGCACCGCAACGGGATCCACGTGGACGAGTTCCACCCTCCCCGCTAAAACCCGGATTGGGAAAGCATCCAGCTTGCCGCTCAGTTTCGTTTCCCCGCCGGCCGCGTGGAGGGTGATGTCCACCGTCGGCGAAAGGAACGGCCCGCCGTGGTGCCGGAGAGCGCGAACGGCCCGATGGTGGCGACCGGGTACGGCCGCGGCAGGGCAAACGCCCGCAACAGCCGGTCCAGGTTGGGAACGTCGAACATCGAAGCTCAGCCGTTTGGTGCCGGGCTTGTGCGCCAACGGCTCGATGACGCCGGCCAGCCGCGCCGGAAGCCCCGGCCACGTTGCCGACGCTGGCCTCGCTCACATCCAACACGCCGTCGCGCAGCGTCGCGTCGACGACGATGGTCTCGAACGGTGTGCCGTGGTAGGTCAGACGCCCCACCCGCGCCTTGATCTTGGCGTCCAAGGCGGTCAACGCATCGAGCCCGCGCTTTCCTGCCGCCGCCGGACGCGCTCTTGGTGGGTTGATCGTCGGAGCCGGCCGCGGCGGTGTCCGCCGGCTCATCGGCGCCCCTCTGACCGTGGAGCCGGCCGCCGGCAGATAGGCGTCCACGTCGATCGCGTCGATCACCACGTCTGCGTCGATGGCCGGCCGCTCGGCCATGACCACCGCGATCCGCCCGGTGATGCGCGACGCGTCGAGACGAATGTCCATGTCGCGCAGCCGCACGACCTCCGGCCCGGCCGCCAGTCTTGCTCTTGAGATCGACGCTCCGGATTCGGCCTGGCGGAATGTCACGGGTATCGACGCCCAGCCAACGGAGCAATCCCCGCACGTCGCCCGTTTTGGCGTCCAACACGCCGTCGAACCGGGGTTCGTCCCCGGCCATGGCGACGAAACCGAACGCCGCCACCTGGGTGGCACCCGGCAAGGCACCCGAGACCTGATTGACGGTGATTTCGCCATCGGCCAACTCGGCGTCGAGGCGGGCGTCGCGGATGATGCCCTCGCGGTAGGTGATGGCCTCGGCGGACAGCGCGAGCGAAACAGCGACGCCGGCCGGCAGACGCGCGGCGCCGTCGGACGGCGCGCCGGCTCGCGACCGGGATCCGGGCGCGTTGCGGCCGGCTTGTCGGTGCTGTCACCGCCGGAAGCGGACCGTTGACCCGAAGCGGACGCCTCCAGCCACGAATCGAGGTTGAGATGGGCGATGGCGAGCCGAGCGGAAACGGTGCGGCTCGTCGTCCAGGTCGAGCCGAAATCGTCGCCGGTGGCGCCGGTCTTGCCGAGATGCAGGGACAAATCGCCGACGTCCACCCGGGACATGGACGCGGTGACCGCGCCCGCGAGATCCATGGGCTGGGAGAGGACTTGCGGAAGACCGCCACCGCCGGCGATCCCCTGGATCAACCGCGCCGGATTCTCGACCTCGACCTTGAGAGTGCCGGTAAAGGTCGGCGACGCCGAAAGATCGCCGGCGACGCCCCGCAACTCGATCCGCGTCTTGCCGGCCTCCGGGGTCAACACGATGCCGACCGGCATCTCCGGCTGCTGGTCGATCCGGCCCAGTCGCACCTTGAAGCCGGTGCGCAAGCCCCGCGCGGTCAGCTTGCCTTCGCCCTCGAACGGACCGCGCAGCGACTCGGCGGCCACGGTGGCGGTGAGGTCCTCGATGCGTTCGACGGTGCCGCTCGCGCCGTCGCGGTAGACCGACGACGCCATTCTCGATCTCCAGGCTGTCGAGCCGGACACTCAGCGGCGGGTCCGCGTCCTGTTCGCGTGTCGCCGCCGGAAACGGAATCGGCCGCGTTCTGTCGTCGCCGGTCTTGTTGTCGCCGGTCTTGGCGGGCTCGGAAAACTCCCAGTTGTTGCGGCCGTCGGCGAGCGTCTCGAGATGCACCACCGGTTCCACCAGCCGCACCTTGTCGACCTGGATATGGCCCTGGAGAAGCGGGCCCAGGGCCACGTTCACCGCCAATGAGCGAAGGCGGACCATGTCCTCGGCGGCGGCGCCGTCGACGTTGCCGAGGCGCAGATCGGTGACCACGACCGCCGGAGCGGGCAGCAGCGTCAGCCCGATATCGCCGCCGATGACCAGCGTGCGTCCGGTCCGTTTCTCCACCTCGGCGGTAATCTCGCCTTTGTATTCGTTCCAATTGATGAAGCTTGGAACGATCAGGGCTGCGGCCACCAGAAGAACCACCAGCCCGGCGAGGCCGACAAACAGTTTTTTCACGCGAGCGCTCCGAATTCAGCGTCTGCGCGGGATGGTAGCGGGACCGGCACGGCTAATCAAATCAATCCCCTTGGCGGCTTGATACGGGATCCCCGCCGGGCGGTTCGGCCGCCCGCAGAACGATTCCACGCGGCACCATGGGCGCCGCGGCCTCGCGGGCGCCAGCCTCTCCACCAGCGCCCTCCGTTGCCCGGAAAAGATCAACCCCCGTCTGGGTTATTTTGAAGGTGAAAATCGTTGAAATTCGGAATTGATATGCAACAGTTTTGATGTCGCAGCGGGACGCTATTGCTCGCGCACATCAACGAAAACGCGCAAAGCGTTGGACTCGTGGGTTGGGGAATTTTGAAGACTTGGAAGGCGCCAATGGGCGTCGGGTGATGGGCCGCATTGCGCGGACACCTGGCCGATGCCGTGGGCGCTAGAGGGAACAGTCACATGACAACGGGATTTATCACCAGAGCCAACACCGCCTCCGACGGAACCCAACTCACGGACGAAAGCTATGGTGGCCACCTTTCGGCAAACGGCCGCTATGTCGGCTTTGCGAGCGACGCGGACAACGTCATTGCGAACGATACCAACGATGTGTCCGACATCTTCGTCAAGGATATGGAGACCGGAGAGGTCATCCGCGCCAGCACTTCCGCCGACGGAGAAGAACTCGAGAGCTTTTATTACTACGAGTTCCCCGTTCCCCCGGACTATCCCGGCGATCTTGTCGCAACGGTAACGCGCGGCGGCGTCCTGTCGGCCGATGGCCGCTTCGTCGCATTTACCAGCACGGCTTCCAATCTCGTCCCGGGCGACACGGATCGAGAGAAAGACATCTTCGTCAAGGACGTGGAAACCGGGGAGATCGTCCGCCCCGGCGGCAATTCGACTTTTCCGGCGTATTGGTCATTCGGCATAAACGTGCAGGATTTGTCCGCCGATGGACGGTATGTCGCCTATGGCGGCACGATGCGCGCCGACACCGCCTTACCTTCGTAAACGATAACGACGCGGACGAGGTCGTCTACAGATGACTGCATATGCTATTAGCTCTACCTTGTCCGGTGACGGCCGCTATCTGTCGTATTCGGATTTTTGGGGGTCCGGCGTGTACATGGTGACCGTGGAAACCGGAACCGCCGTCCATGTCGGTCCCGGCAGCGGACCCGTCAGCCTCTCGTTCGACGGCCGCCATGTGGCGCTTCAGCGCATCGGCATCGAGGTGCGGGATTTGGTTACGGGACAGATCATTCGCGCCGATACCGCCGCCGACGGCACCGAAGCCAACGGCGATAGCTCCAACCCCGACCTATCGTGGAACGGCCGCTACGTGGCGTTCGTAAGCGAGGCTTCGAACCTCGTTGCCGACGACACCAACGGCGTCGCCGATATCTTCCTTAAGGACCTGGAAACCGGAGCCATCATGCGGGTCAGCACCGCCGACGACGGTGCCGAGGGCAATGGCGCCAGCACGGCGCCCGTCCTTTCGGCCGACGGCCGGAGCGTGGCCTTCCGCAGCGACGCCACCAACTTGGTCGACGGGCGATACCAACGGTCTGACCGATATCTTCGTCAAGCAGATTGCCGGTATTGAACCGGATCCGCTGTTGGGAACGCAGGGCGACGATACCATCACCGGCACCGAAAGCGCCGACACCATCGGCGGCTTCGGCGGCAACGACATGATCCAAGGGCGAGGCGGCGCCGACAGCCTGCGGGGCGATGGCGGCAACGATACGCTGCTCGGCGACGACGGCGATGACACCCTCATGGGCGGCGCCGGCTATGACGCGCTCAACGGCGGCACCGGCAACGATATCATCGAAGGCGGGGACGCCAACGACGGCCTCTATGGCCGCGAAGGGAACGACGTGCTCAAGGGGGACGGCGGAAACGACTACCTCTCCGGTGCCTGGGGCAACGATACTCTCGAAGGCGGCGATGGCGAGGACAGTCTTATCGGTTCGGTCGGCAACGATGCCTTGTTCGGCGACAACGGCAACGACACGCTTCTGGGCGGCGCCGGCTATGACGCGCTCAATGGCGGCACCGGCAACGATGTGCTCGAAGGCGGCGATGCCAATGACGGCCTCTACGGCCGCGAAGGCGACGACGTGCTCAAGGGTGACGGAGGAAACGATTATCTCTCCGGCGCCTGGGGCAACGATACCCTCGAAGGCGGCGACGGCGAGGACAGGCTTTTCGGTTGGGACGGCAACGATGCCCTGTTCGGCGACGACGGCGACGACACGCTGATGGGCGGCGCCGGCTATGACGCGCTCAATGGCGGCACCGGCAACGATGTGCTCGAAGGCGGCGATGCAAACGACGGCCTCTACGGCCGCGAAGGCGACGACGTGCTCAAGGGGGACGGCGGAAACGATTATCTGTCCGGTGCCTGGGGCAACGATACCCTCGAGGGCGGCGAAGGCGAGGATAGACTTTTCGGTTGGGACGGCAACGATGCCCTGTTCGGCGACGACGGCGACGACACGCTGATGGGCGGCGCCGGCTATGACGCGCTCAACGGCGGCACCGGCAACGATGTCCTCGAAGGCGGAGAAGCCGACGACGGCCTCTACGGCCGCGAAGGCGACGACGTGCTCAGGGGAGACGGCGGAAACGATTATCTCTCCGGCGCCTGGGGCAGAGATACCGTCGAGGGCGGTGATGGCGAGGATAGGCTTTTCGGTTGGGACGGCAATGACGACCTGAGGGGCGGCAATGGCGACGACACCCTCTTCGGCGGCGACGGCATCGACACGTTCAATGGCGGCAACGGCAACGATGTCTTCGATTTCGACGCCATCTCGGATTCGGGCGCGAGTCCGGGCGCCGACGTTATCGAGGATTTCGCCAACCTGGGAGCCACCGCCGGCGATATCATCGATGTATCGGACATCGCGACCTTCGCGTTCGTCGGCACCGGTGCCTTTACCGGCGGCGGCGGCGGAATTGCGGGTCGAGCAGCAGGGGACGCATACACGCGTCTTCGGCGATGCCAATGGCGATGCCGTGGCCGACTTCGAGATCCAGGTGAACAACACGACGGCGGCGGATTTCACCGCGGACGATTTCTGGTTGTCTTGAACCCTTGGGACCACCGCGCCATGGTCGAGGCCTATGAGACGATCGAATGCGAGGACGAGGACATGATCGTGGTCGCGTTCGGCATCACGTCGCGCGCCGCCCGGGGGGCGGTGAAGGCGGCACGGCGGCGGGGGGATCAAGGCCGGCCTGTTTCGTCCCATTACGCTCTGGCCATTTCCCGAGGGACCGTTCAAGCAGGCCGCCGGACACGCCAAGACCATCATCGTCGCCGAGATGAACGCCGGGCAATTGAGCCTCGAGGTTGAGCGGCTGTGCGCCGGCCGGGCCCGGCTCCGTCCGATCAACCGCATCGACGGGGAACCGATCGAGCCCCGCGACATCCTCGATAAAATCGAACAAGCGACCCGAGAGTGACATAAGATGGCCCGAGAGTAAGAAAATTGGACAGCACAAGCCTCAACGATTTCGATATCCGCGACTACCTGCGCCAGGACCTGATGCCGCATTTCATGTGTCCGGGCTGCGGCCACGGCATCGCGCTGCGGGCGCTGCTCTGGGCGGTTCACGAGTTGGAAATCGACAAAGACAAGCTGGCCATCGTGTCGGGGATCGGATGCTCGGGACGCGTCGGCGGCTACATCGACGCCAACACCTATCACACCACTCATGGCCGGCCGCTGGCCTTCGCCACCGGACTGGCGCTGGCGCGGCCCGATCTGACGGTGATCGTGATCACCGGCGACGGCGACTGCCTGGCCATCGGCGGCAATCACTTCATTCACGCTTGCCGGCGCAATCTCAACATGACCTGCCTGATGCTCAACAACGAGGTATACGGCATGACCGGCGGCCAGGTGTCGCCCACCACCACCGACAGCCGCCTGACCACGACGACGCCGCTCGGCAACTCCGAACCGGCGTTCGACGCCTGCGCGCTGGCCGCCGCCGCCGGCGCCAGCCTGGTGGGGCGCGAGGTGACACTGCAGACGTTGGCGCTCAAGAACCTGATCCGCGACGCCATCGCCCACAAGGGCTTCTCGTTCATCGAGGCCATTTCCGATTGCACCGAGGTGCTCGGACGCAAGAACGATCTCGGATCGTCGCCGGAGATGATCCTCCGCCAGAAGGCGGGCATGCGGCCCAACTCGTATGGCAACGTGGTCGAACAGCCGTTTCGATCGAACTATCGCCAGACCGGCATTCTGGCCCGCAACGAACGGCCGGAATACGCCGATACCTACCGGCGCACCGTTATCGACGCCTACAATCCGCCGGCGTAGGGCCCCCCGATGGCGCAAACCTCCGTGTCGCAAGATATTGAAATACGGGTCAGCGGCTCCGGCGGTCAGGGCCTTTTGCTGAGCGCCCACATCCTGGCCCACGCGCTGATCCTGGAGGGCCGCAAGGTGGCGCAGGCACAGAGCTACGAGCCGACGTCGCGGGGCGGCATGAGTCGGTCCGATCTGATCGTCAGCGACGGCACCGTGGACTATCCGCTGGCCACCGCGCTGGATTACCTGTTGATCCTGGACGACGTGGCCACCGAGGCGTCCGTGAGAATGATCAAGCCGGATGCCACGGTACTGGTGGACGCGGCCCGGGTTCCGTCGCCGCCCAAGGGAGCCTTCACCGTGCACAGCCTGCCGTTTACCGAAACGGCGCGGGCGGTGGGCAACGAGCGCGCGGCCAACATGGTGGCGCTCGGCGCCCTGGTGGAGACCAGCCGGATCTGCAGCCGGGAAACGCTGGAACGGGCCATCCGGACGGATACGCCGGCGAAGTTCCTCGAGCTCAACCTCGAAGCGCTGCAAAAATGGTATGACCTGGTACCGGCGCCCGTTGAGACAGCGGCATCGAGTTGATCGACTCCGTCAGTATTCGATCCGTTCGACGCCCTGGAAGGTAACTTCCCCGCCGTCCGCCGTTTGAATGACACCGGAGGCCTCGCTATCGAACGCGAGGCCGTTTTCGATTTCGGTGTATCCGACGCCGTCATCGACCTGCAGGGTCCAACCGGCGCCGTCGCCGGGACCGCCCGAGAAACCCTCCATCTGAATGGTGTCGGTCCAGCCGTAGCCGCCGTTAAAGCTATCGATTCCGTCACCCGCGCCGAAGGTGAACAGGTCGTCGCCGTGCCCGCCGTCGACGACGTCGTTGCCGGCGCCCCCATCCAGAGTGTCGTTGCCCTGCCCGCCGGAAAGGGTGTCGTCGCCGCCGTCTCCATAAAGAACGTCGTTGCCGGCGCCGCCGGACAGAACATCGTCGCCGCCCGCGCCAACCGAGTTCTCGGAAGCGGCGGTGACGGTGAACACCGCGTCGCCGAAGTCGTTGTCACCGAGATTGGGCAGATCCTCCCAATATTGGGTAACACCACCGACATCCGTGATGGAGCCGACCTCGTTGACGTGGTCCATCCCGTCGGCGTTCTTTCCGACCTCTGTAAAGTACGCCGAGTTGCCGGAACCGGTGAATACGTGGCCCGAGCCCGTATCGCGGATCTGCCATCCATCGCCGTCGTTAAAGACTTCCAGATCCAACGCCGTGGCATCGCCGTTCGCCAACGGTTCGCCCGGATCGTCATTTTGAGAGTACCCGTCGGGGATGATGAAGAACGCGACCTGGTCGAGTTGGTCGTCGGGAAGGGACACGGTCGCGGTGAAGCCATCGATGTCGGGGTTGGTGGCGGTATCGACGTTGGCGACGAGGATATGGGCCTCGCCCGTTTCCGTGTCATACCAGCCGTAGGTGCTGCGGTAACCGGCCGTTTCGCTGACGAAGCTCACCTCCAAACGGACCGAGCCGGCACGGCCGCCGCCGTTGTCCGAGTCGCCCGACAGTACATCGTCGCCGTCGCCGCCATCGAGAGTATCATCGCCGCCACCGCCGAGCAGCATGTCGTCGTGGCTTCCGCCCGACAGCGAATCATCGCCGCCTTCGCCCATCAACAGATCTTCATTGCTGCCGCCGGACAGCGTGTCGGCGGCCTGTCCGCCGAGGACCGCATCCTCCTTGCTCGTTCCGTTGACCTGATCGCCATCGGCGTCCGCCACCGCGACCCGGCCCTTCGCGGCGTCGATCAAATAGCTGTCGCCCCAGCCGATGGTTTCCACGGTGTCGAAGGACACGCTGCTGCCGTCGGCGAATTCGACTTCGCCCTGGGCATCGGCGGACAACTGTACGTGATCGTCATGCCACGTCGCATTGCCTTGCGTAAGATTGAGCGACCACGCGGAAGGATCCGGAGCGCCGCCATCCTCGCCAGCGAGCACGATGACATCCGCGCCGCCCTCGCCGGAGAATTGATCGTTGCCGTCGCCCTGACGAAACACGTAGACATCGCCCTCGGTGCCGCCGACCGCCGTATCGTCGCCGGCGCCGCCGATAAGAATGTCGTGGCCCTCGCCGCCCTCGATCGAGTTGTCGCCGGCGCCGCCGAGCAGCCGGTCCTCGTTGCCGTTGCCGATAAGGGTGTCGTTGCCGCCCGCGCCGAAGAAGATCTCCTCGCCGCCCTGGTGTTCCGGAAGATCAGTGCCGACCATCATATCGGCGCCATCGGTGCCGACGGCGAAACCCGGTCCGGTTATGACGTTGGGCTCCAAATCCCCGGGTGCCATTTCGGCAACGCGTTCGTGACTTAGCGGCTGATCGAACGCGATCACCTCACCTCCGATCTCAATGGCGACGGTGGCGTTCTCGAAACCCGTAGCGGAGAACAGATCGGGGATGGTCAACATCTCCCCCGCAGGCGAGGCGACATACTCGTTGATCGCCGCAATGTGGTCCTCCGACAGGGCCGCCACCTGATCAGGCGTCAGTACCAGCGTGATCGCGTCCGTCCCGTCGCCACCGTGATAGGCAACGCCGCCGCCGCCGGTGGAGGTGACCACCGTGTCGTCACCGCCGCCCGCCTCGACCTGCTCGATGCCCGTGAGTATCGCGCCGTCGCTGAAATCGAGGGTGTCGTTGCCA
This sequence comes from uncultured Alphaproteobacteria bacterium, assembly GCA_963786305.1. Classification (GTDB taxonomy): domain Bacteria; phylum Pseudomonadota; class Alphaproteobacteria; order Rhodospirillales; family Defluviicoccaceae; genus CAKZLS01. Next base: position 105,072 of record CAWAYL010000014.1, on the reverse strand, counting down.
CCAGTCGCGGTCGCGCGGTCCCAGCCGGCGCCGCCATCGATCAGGGTATCCGCTGAATCGATAATCAGCCGGTCGTCGCCATCCGCCGCCACGGAGCTCGTCCGCTCCTTCGCCGCCGTGCAGGTAGTCGTTGCCGGCATTGCCCGAGAGCGTGTCGTTGCCGCCTTCGCCGTAAAGATAGTCGTTGCCCGATCCGCCGCTCAGCGAGTTGTCGCCGTCGCGGGCATGGATGTCGACCCGTTCATAGGAGCCGGAACCGTCGAAGGTGTCGTCGCCGACATTGCCCACCGCCGTCTCGATGCTCGACGCCGCGAGGTCGAGGTTGACCCCGTCCGCGCCGCTCACGTCGACCCGGTCCTGCCCGGCCCCACCATCCACCACCGTATCCGCCGCATCGATGATCAGCCGGTCGTTACCGTCGCCGCCGCGCAGCTCGTCGGCGCCCTCGCCGCCGTGCAGGTAGTCGTTGCCGGCATTGCCCGAAAGCGTGTCGTTGCCGCCTTCGCCGTAGATGTAGTCATTGCCCGATCCGCCGCTCAGCGAGTCGTCGCCGTCGCGGGCATGGATGTCCAACCGTTCATAAGAGCCGGAACCGTCGAAGGTGTCGTCGCCGACATTGCCGACCGCCGTCTCGATGCTCGCCGCCGCGAGGTCGAGGTTGACCCCCTCCGCGCCGCTCACGTCGACCCGGTCCTGGCCGGCGCCGCCGTCCACCACCGTATCCGCCGCATCGATGATCAGCCGGTCGTTACCGTCGCCGCCGCGCAGCTCGTCGGCGCCCTCGCCGCCGTGCAGGTAATCGTTGCCGGCATTGCCCGAAAGCGTGTCGTTGCCGCCTTCGCCGTAGATGTAGTCGTTGCCCGATCCGCCGCTCAGCGAGTCGTCGCCGTCGCGGGCATGGATGTCCACCCGTTCATAAGAGCCGGAACCGTCGAAGGTGTCGTCGCCGACATTGCCCACCGCCGTCTCGATGCTGGTCGCCGCGAGGTCGAGGTTGACCCCCTCCGCGCCGCTCACGTCGACCCGGTCCTGGCCGGCGCCGCCGTCCACCACCGTATCCGCCGCATCGATGATCAGCCGGTCGTTGCCATCCCCGCCACGGAGCTCGTCCGCTCCTTCGCCACCGTGCAGGTAGTCGTTGCCGGCATTGCCCGTAAGCGTGTCGTTGCCACCTTCGCCGTAGATGTAGTCGTTGCCCGAACCGCCGCTCAGCGAATCGCCGCCGGCGCGGGCATGGATATCCACCCGCTCGGTGGATCCCGAGCCGTCGAAGGTATCGTCGCCGACGTTGCCCACCGCCGTCTCGATGCTCGACGCCGCGAGGTCGAGGTTGACCCCCTCCGCGCCGCTCACGTCGACCCGGTCCTGGCCGGCGCCGCCGTCCACCACCGTATCCGCCGCATCGATGATCAGCCGGTCGTTGCCATCCCCGCCACGGAGCTCGTCCGCTCCATCGCCGCCGTGCAAGTAGTCGTTGCCGCCGCCTCCGGAAAGGGTGTCGTTACCGCCTTGCCCATAAAGATAATCGTTGCCTGCTCCTCCGCTCAAAGAGTCGTTGCATTCGCCGCCACGCAGAACCTCCGCGTTATCGGAGCCAACAACAGTGTCTCCATTTTGGTAGCAATCAAAAGGAACCAGTTCGCCATCAACCTCGATCGCCACCGTGGCGCTTTCGAAGTTGGTTGCGGTGAACCGACCGGGAACCGTCAAGCTCTGGCCCGACGGCGACGCGGCATAATCGTTGATCGCCGCGATCATGTCTTCCGAAAGTTCCGCCAGTTGGTCCGGCGTGAATACCAGGGTCACGGCGTCGGAGCCCGTCCCGCCATCGTAGGTCACGCCGCCGCTGTCCTGCGTCGACGTGATGATGGCGTCGTCACCAGCGCCGCCCTCGACGCGTTCGATGCCGTTCAGCGCCGGGCCATTGGCGAAATCGAGATTGTCGTTGCCGCCGGTGCCGACCACCCGGTCCCAGCCGTCGCCGCCCTGGATCTCCTCGATGGACCGGAGATTGTCGAGATCGTCGGTGACCCGGAAGACATCGTGGCCCCGGCCGCCCCGGACCACGTCATGACCGTCGCCGCCGTCGATCGTGTCGAGGCCATGGCCCGAGCCCTCGATCACGAAGGTGTCGTCGCCGGCGCCGCCCGCGAGCGAGTCGTTGCCGGTGTTGCCGTAGAGCTCGTCGCCCTGGCCGGTGCCGGTGATGGTGTCGTCGCCGCCGCCGCCGTCGATGCGCTCGATGCCGTTCAGCGCCGGGCCATTGGCAAAATCGAGATTGTCGTTGCCGCCGGTGCCGACCACCCGGTCCCAGCCGTCGCCGCCCTGGATCTCCTCGATGGACCGGAGATTGTCGAGATCGTCGGTGACCCGGAAGACATCGTGGCCCCGGCCGCCCCGGACCACGTCATGACCGTCGCCGCCGTCGATCGTGTCGAGGCCATGGCCCGAGCCCTCGATCACGAAGGTGTCGTCGCCGGCGCCGCCCGCGAGCGAGTCGTTGCCGGTGTTGCCGTAGAGCTCGTCGCCCTGGCCGGTGCCGGTGATGGTGTCGTCGCCGCCGCCGCCGTCGATGCGCTCGATGCCGTTCAGCGCCGGGCCATTGGCAAAATCGAGATTGTCGTTGCCGCCGGTGCCGACCACCCGGTCCCAGCCGTCGCCGCCCTGGATCTCCTCGATGGACCGGAGATTGTCGAGATTGTCGGTGACCCGGAAGACATCGTGGCCCCGGCCGCCCCGGACCACGTCATGACCGTCGCCGCCGTCGATCGTGTCGAGGCCATGGCCCGAGCCCTCGATCACGAAGGTGTCGTCGCCGGCGCCGCCCGCGAGCGAGTCGTTGCCGGTGTTGCCGTAGAGCTCGTCGCCCTGGCCGGTGCCGGTGATGGTGTCGTCGCCGCCGCCGCCGTCGATGCGCTCGATGCCGTTCAGCGCCGGGCCATTGGCGAAATCGAGATTGTCGTTGCCGCCGGTGCCGACCACCCGGTCCCAGCCGTCGCCGCCCTGGATCTCCTCGATGGACCGGAGATTGTCGAGATCGTCGGTGACCCGGAAGACATCGTGGCCCCGGCCGCCCCGGACCACGTCATGGCCGTCGCCGCCGTCGATCGTGTCGAGTGCCATGGCCCGAGCCCTCGATCACGAAGGTGTCGTCGCCGGCGCCGCCCGCGAGCAGTCGTTGCCGGTGTTGCCGTAGAGCTCGTCGCCCTGGCCGGTGCCGGTGATGGTGTCGTCGCCGCCGCCGCCGTCGATGCGCTCGATGCCGTTCAGCGCCGGGCCATTGGCAAAATCGAGATTGTCGTTGCCGCCGGTGCCGACCACCCGGTCCCAGCCGTCGCCGCCCTGGATCTCCTCGATGGACCGGAGATTGTCGAGATCGTCGGTGACCCGGAAGACATCGTGGCCCCGGCCGCCCCGCACCACGTCATGGCCGTCGCCGCCGTCGATCGTGTCGAGGCCATGGCCCGAGCCCTCGATCACGAAGGTGTCGTCGCCGGCGCCGCCCGCGAGCGAGTCGTTGCCGGTGTTGCCGTAGAGCTCGTCGTCCTGGCCCGGTGCCGGTGATGGTGTCGTCGCCGCCGCCGCCGTCGATGCGTTCGATGCCGCTCAGCGCCGGGCCGGTCGAGAAGTCCAGATTGTCGTTGCCGCCGGTGCCGACCACGCGGTCCCAGCCGTCGCCGCCCTGGATCTCTTCGATGGACCGGAAATTGTCGAGATTGTCGGTGACCCGGAAGACATCGTGGCCCCGGCCGCCCCGCACCACGTCATGGCCGTCGCCGCCGTCGATCGTGTCGAGGCCATGTCCCGAGCCCTCGATCACGAAGGTGTCGTCGCCGGCGCCGCCCGCGAGCGAGTCGTTGCCGGCAAGTCCCTTGATGGTATCGCCGCCGCCGCCGCCCGTCAGGGTGTCCGGGTTGGGTGTGCCGACAAGCAACCTGCCGGCCTCCGTCACGGTCGATCCAAGGTGTTGTCGACGAGCGCCGTGCCGTCGGTTACCTGATAGTGGAGATCGAGGGTTCCATGCCAATCGGTGTCCGGCGCGAAGCTCCACGTGCCGTCGCCGTTGTCGCTCAGTGTCCCTGCGCCGGCGGTGAGATTGATCGCGCTCAGCGCATCGCCCTCGATGTCCGTGGCCCCCTGAAGCAACATCTCCTGAGTGATCAGGAGACGCCATGCTCGTCATGCCGGCGCTGGTCTCCACCACCGCCGGCGCATCGTTGACAGCGTCGACGGTCAGGGTCAGGACATTGTCGACGTCCGCCGTCGCCGTCCGTCACCCGTAGTGCAGCTCAAGCGCGCCGTTCCAATCGGCGTCCGGCTCGAAGGTCCAGGTGCCGTCGCCGTTGTCGGTCAGCGATCCGTGCGGCGCGCGACAGGTTCGTGGCGGTCAATCCGTCGCCATCGGCGTCCGTTGCGCCGGCCAGCAGCATCTCCTGGGTGATCAGCAGCGATCCGTCTTCCGCCACGGTGGCCGCGGCCGGAGCCGACCAGGGCGCCTGATTTTCGGCGGCGGCGGCGCGCGTCCGGACGGGTCGTCCGCGTTCACGGTCCGGACGGTCGAGAGCCGGCGGAACCATCCTGGCCGCGGACGCGGACGCCGACCGAGCGGCGGCGTCCGCTCCGGTGTCGACGATTTCATGCCTCGTCGGGCGACCGGCCGGCCGCCCGCGTCGCCGCGCGCAAACGAGTCCCCGGTCATGAATGTCCGGCGGTGATGGCTGCGGCGGAGCGAGCGGCATTAGATCATGGGCCGCGCCGCTTCCGATGCGCCTCGGTTCATGCGGCGGCGGTGGTCCCGGTGTTCCGCTCGCGATCGCCGCCATGGCCTCTTCATGGCGCTCGCCCGGACCGCGTGCCTGGACGCCGTCGTGACGATCCTTGCCGTAAGCCGGCTCTTCGCTCTCGCGCGTTCCCTGGTGAACGTTGGCGAGGAACGCCGGATCGTCCGCATCGGCATCAGACCCTCCGGGCGCGGTGTCGGCGTCGGCCGCCCTCGGATCGAGGCGCCTTGGTGTCGGCCAGTCCGGTCAGGTCATCCAGGACCTGGCGGGGGTCCTGCGGTCCTCGTTGCCGCCCATCGGTTCGTTCATCTTTTTCCTCGATCACGGGGTTGGGGTCCGCTCGCTCTCCAACCCAAGAACCCCTTCAAGCGCCGAAGGGGCCTGTTTTCCATGACATTCAGCCGCCGGCCCTCCGCCTCAGCGCTCGTGAAAGGACTCGTCCACCGAGGCGTACAACGGCTTGAGCAGGTATTGCAGCAGGGTCTTGCTGCCGGTCTTGATATCCGCATGAATGGTCATGCCCGGCAGCACGTGATTGCGCTTGGGATTGGCGCCGACGTAACCGCGCTCCAGTTCGACGAAGCCCTTGTAGAACGGCGCGCCGTCCTCGCCGATGAAGGTAGACGCGGACACCCCCGTCAACGTGCCCGGGACGCCGCCGTAGCGGGCATAGTCATAGGTCGCCACCTTGACGGTGACCGGCTGGCCGGCCTGGACGTGTCCGACGTCGCGCGACGAAATGCGGGCCTCGACGACCATCTCCCGGTCCATGGGCACGACCTCGAGAACGACCGCGCCCGGCGGGATGACGCCGCCGATGGTATGGACCTGGAGCCCCTTGACGATGCCGGAGACCGGCGCCGGATATCCAGACGCCGCTCCTGATCCTCCAGGCCGCTGATCGCCTCGTTCAATTTCGCCAGTTCGCGCGTCAGGGTGTCAAATTCGGAAAACGCTTCCTCTCCGAGCGTCGCGTCCAGTTCCGCGAGACGGCTCTCGGCCTCGGCCTGTGTCCGCTTCGCCAAAAGCAGTTCGCCGCGCAAACGCGCGAAATCGCCGGAAGCCTTGGTGACTTCGCGCTGCAGGTTGAGCACCTTGAGCTTCGACGTGAGGCCCTTGCTCATGAGCTTCTCGCTCATGGCCAGCTCTTCGGTCGAGTAGCTCGATGATCCGCCGATGCGTTTTCTCCTGCCCTTCCAGCAGGCTCACCTGTGCCTCGGTCTTGCGGATCTGGTCGTTCAGCACGGCGCGGCGGTTGGTCCGCGCCTTGTCCTGGATCCGGAAGATGGCGAGCTGATCCGCGGCCATACCCGCGTACTCGGGCTCGATGAACGAGAAATCCGGCTCCCGTTCGTCGGAGAACGCCCGCAGCCGCTCCGCCTTCAGCCGAAGGCCGGCGCGGTGCGTCAACATCTCCCTGAGATTGGACAGGACGGAATCCGGGTCGAGCCGCACCATCGTCTCGCCGGCTTTCACGAAATCGCCGTCCTCGACGAGGATTTCCTCGACGATCCCGCCCTCCAGGTGCTGAACCGCCTGGACGTAGCCGGACGGTTTGACCTCACCCGGCGCCGCCGCGACCTCGTCGACGGTGGTCACCGCCGACCAGATGAAAAACGCGGCGACGATGACGCCGACGGTGACGGATCACCGTTCGGATGAAACCGGGAATACCGGCTTCTTCCAGAACGATATGCTGGGCGAGAAATCTCGCGTGGCGGCCGCTTGGCTCGGTCGGCTGGACGCTCGGTGTGTTGCCGTTTTGATTGTTGGTGCTGCTCACAGGATACCCCCTGGCATGCGCTTCATGACGTCCTCGGTCTGGCCCGGCCGCCATCACTTGCCCGCCTTCGAGCCAGATGATCTTGTCGGCCGCGCGAACATGGCTTGGCCGGTGAGTGACGACGAAAACCGTGGCCTTGCCCTTCAGTTGTCTGACGGTCTCGATGAATTTCTGATCGCTGACGTAGTCGAGCCCGGCGCCGGGCTCGTCGAACAGCATGATCGGCGACCGCTTGAGATAGGCGCGGGCCAGGTTGAGGCGCTGTTGAACACTGGCCGGAATGCTGATTGGACGACGAGTCGCCGATGCGCACATCGAACCCGGTCCGCCGCCACTTTCCGGATCCCTGCTCGAGCGCGAGGATGTCGTCCAGCACGCCCGCCTGCGCGGCGGCGGCGCGCATCTCCGCGTCCGTGGCCAAAGGATTGGCGAGACGCAAATTCTGGGCGATCGTGCCGTAAAAGAACCGGCAAGTCTGCGGCACATAGCCGATGGCCTGGCGCAATTCGATGGGATCCATCTGGCGAATGTCCCGGTTGTCGATCAGGATGCTGCCGGCCTGCGGCGTGTGCATACCGAGGATCAACTTCAAGAGCGTCGATTTGCCGGCGCCGTTGCCGCCGACGACCGCCACCACCTCGCCGGGCTCGATGTCGAAATTGACGCCGACGAGCGCCGGGTCGGCGTCCGCCGAATATCGCAGCGACACTCTGGAAAAGATCACCCGTCCCCGGATATGCTTGAGCGGAGCCGGCATGGCGCCCGGGGCCCGCTCCGGACGCATGGCCATCAGGTTGTTGAGCTGGCGAATGCTGGATCGAACCTGGCTGAGTTTGTTGATGACCAGGAAGCCGGTCTGAAGCGGCGCCAGCACCCGCCATACCAGAATCATCGCATGCGACGAGCGCGCCGAGGCTCATCTCGCCGCCGATGACGCGAACCACCCCGAAACCGATGGTGGCGACGCCGGCCGACACCATCAGCACGTGGGACACGGTCGAGATCAGGGACGCCACGCGAGCGCTGCGAAAACCCGCCATGGCGGTTTTGGCCGACAGACCGCGGAAGCGTTCCAGCCAGACGGTTTCGGCGCCGCTGTATTTGATGGCCCGGATCTGCGACAGCGTCTCGATCACGAATTCCTGCTTTTTCGAAGACGCCTTCGCGGCCTCGGCCATCGAAGACCGCACCGTGGGTGCCATTGCCAGGCCGACGAGCGCGAACAGAGCCATCATAAGCACCGGAACGACGGCGATAGGGCCGCCGAGAACGGCAATGACGGCGATGAAAATCAGCACGAAGGGGAACTCGAGCACGATCAGGGCAATGGGACCGGAGAACAGCTCGCGGACCGCCTCGAAGCTCTTGAGCCGCTCGACCTGGGCGCCGATGGTCGATCCCTCGGTCAAGCTCGGAGGGAGAAGAAGGATCCGCTGAAACACGGCGCACCCGAGAATGATGTCGAGCCGCGCGCCGACGAAAGCAAGCACCCGCGCCCGAACGGTCCGGAGCACGAGATCGCTCGCCAGGGCAATCAGAACCCCCGCGCCGAAATAGGCCAGCGTGATCACCGATCCCGTGGGGATGACCCGGTCGTAGATGGACATGACGAACAGCGGCGTGGCCAGGGTCAACAGGTTGAGAAGCAAGCTCACCCCGAGCAGTTGGCGCAGCAGTCCCCGGAACCGCCGCATGGTGGTCCAGAACCAGCTTCTGTCCGCCGCTCTCGGGCCTCTCTCCTGCTCTTCCAGCGGCGTGAAGAAATAGGCCGTACCTCGCCACGCCGGCGGTGCGCTTTCCGTCGCCTGACCGGTTTCACCGTCGACGACCTGGAGACTTCCCGACTCCGTGCCGAGGACCACCACCGCCGGACGGCCCACGGGCACGAACAGACAAGGCATCATCCGAGCGTCGATGCGATCCAGACGAATGTCCGTCCATTTGCACTCGTAGTTCAGATTGCCCATGACATTGATAAAGCCGGTGATATCCAGCGAGTCGATGAAATGGGGAACCGCCTCCGCCACATGGCGCGGGTCGCCCTTCCATCCCAGCGCGCCGATCAGCGGCTGAAGACAGGCCATGAGATCGTTCGCGGCGGCAAAGGCTGGCGAGCGGCCCGTTGGCGGCGGTCCCGGCGGGGCTCGTCCCGACGTCCATCGCGGGAACCGTTGAACCGGCCGCCACGGCCGCGAGATGGACAAGTGGCTGCGTCATGCCGGTGTCCTCAGTTCAGCGGAGAGATTGCGTTCGGTAACGAAATCCGCCCGCTCGATCAAACGGCCGCCCGCGACTTCGTACACGCGGTCGGCGAGTCCGAGCGTCGACGGTCGATGACTGACCAGGATCATGGTGCAATCGCCCTTCATGTCTTGCAGCACGGCGCGCAGGCTTTCGTCGCCACGGCTATCCATCGCCGCGTTGGCTTCGTCCAACAACAGCACGCGCGGCTTTCTCACCAGCGCCCGCGCGATCATGATGCGCTGCTTGATGCCGAGAGGAAGCGTGTCGGTGGCGCTCGCCCCGACCTGGGTCTGAAAGCCGAACGGCATGCGGCTGACGAAGGCGTCCAAGCCCAATCGCCGCGCGACCGCGAACGCATCGTCGTCGCGCGCGGCCTGAAACATCGTGATGTTTTCGAGAATGGTCCCGTTGAACAGAACACCGTGCTGCGGCACATGGACCACCTGGCCGCGAACGCTGGCCGCATTTACCGCGGACAAATCGTGTCCATCCGCGAGCACCGCCCCTTCGGTGGGCCGCAACACGCCGGCCATGAGGCCGAGAAGGGTGCTCTTGCCAACGGCGCTGGCGCCGATGACGCCCACGGTCTCGCCGGCCTGGACGCGGAGGTTCACGTTCTTCAGGACCGGCGTGAGGCGGCTCGCCGTCCTCGCCGTCCTCGTCTTTTTCGTATCCGAATGTGACCTGGCGGAGTTCCAGATCGCCGCGCGCCGTGGGAAGCGACGGTAGGCCCGCGGCCGATTCAGGCGGAACCTCCATGATTTCCAGCGCCTGACGCCTGGCCACCTCGATCGACTGAAACCGGGTCCAGATACCGAGCGCCCTTTGCAGCGGCTGCAGGCAGCGACCGGTCAGCATGGTGCAGGCGACGAGCGCGCCGACGGTCAGAGAACCGTTGATGACAAGGAGGGATCCGAGCCCGGCGATGGCGAAGGCGCTCATCTGCGAGGACGCCGCGCTGATGCTCTGAGCCGAGGCGCTGTCGAAGTTGAGGCGGTAGCTGCCGGTGGCGCAACTTTCCTCGAGGCGTTCGTAGCGCCGGAGGATCTGGGTTTCCATCGCCATGGCCTTGATGGTGTGGATGCCGCGCAGAGCCTCGATAATGAAGTTGAAGCGCCGCTCATCGGCGGCCTGGCGGTCGTTCAACGATGTCCGCAGGCGCTTTCCGATCACGACCGCGAAGACCGAAAATACGACGACGAGAGCGATCGGGACGAAAACCAGTGGCCCGGCCAGATAGGCGATCACCGCCATGAAGAGGATGGTGAACGGGAAGTCGCAGAGGACCAGGATCGCTTGTCCGGCGTAGAATTCCTTCAGAACGGACAGCCCGTTCAGCCTCTCGAGTTGAGCGCCAGGTCCGTGTCGTTCGCTGTCGACGAGAGCGGCGTTGAGCAGGCGTTCCATGGCCATCGAGCTCGCGAGGTGTTCGAACCGCGCGCCCATGCGCCCGCTGACATAGGACCGGACCTGGCGGAGCACGGCTTCCAAAAACAGCGCCGATGCCACGCCCACGCCCAGCAGCATTAGCGTCCCTTCGGCGGAGTTCGGAATGATGCGGTCGTAGATCTGCACCAGCGAAAGCGGCATGGCAAGGGTGAGGACGTTGATAAAAAACGTCGTGACAACGAGATCGCGTATCCCACCCGGCAATCGCGAGAGCGATGCCAGATCGAAGGCCGATGCGGTCGCACCCGCGGTCTCGTCCGCCGTTTCGTCCGCCGTCACCGGTCGTGTCCTTTTCGGCGGAATGGCCGTGGGCCGTTTCCGGCTTTTCGATTTAGGTTTCATGGTCGACCGAGCACCTGGTTTAAGCCAGGTGCATAAGACACCATTACGGGTTAACAGACCGTTGAGGTGTCCTTAAAGAGGCGATGGAACGAACCCCGCCTTGGCAACGACCCGCGGAAACATCGCCGCACGATTCCCCGGTATACCGAAAATTGTTCTTGTTTTGATCGCAAAAAGCAGCTACTGTTCTTATTATGTTCTTATTTCGGTGCGCCTCCCCAACGATCACGATAAAGCCGGAAAATTCACACGGCCTCCAATACCGGGGCAAGGTCAACACCGTGAAGCGGAGCCGCGAGGGGTCGAGATGCGCGATGGACACCCAACGGGCGGCCAACTGGGAGTGACCTCGCTGAACAGGACTCGGTCCGCCGATGACACAGTGCATAAGCACACCACGGGCATCCCGGCATTCGGCATCCTCGACAAACAGACCGAGGAGGCCCTTTGCCGGCGATACCGGCACGATCGCGACCCCGACGCGCTGGCGCGTCTCGTGGGCAGTCATCAGCGGCTGGTGGTCAAGATCGCCAGCGAGTTTCGCGGCTATGGCCTGCCGCTGAACGATCTCGTTTCCGAAGGCAATATCGGGTTGATGCAGGCCTTGAACAAATTCGACCCGGATCGCGGTTTTCGCTTATCCACTTACGCCATGTGGTGGGTCCGCGCGGCGATTTCCGATTACGTGCTCCGGTCATCGTCGCTCGTCAAGATGGTGACGACCGAAACGCACAAGAAGCTGTTCTTCAATCTCCGGCGGTTGAAAGCCAAATACCAGAAACCCGATGAAAGCCAGTTGTCGCCTCACGGGGTGAACGCCATTGCGGAGGAACTGGGCGTCCGCGAATCGGACATCGTTGCAGATGGATCAGCGGCTGGGGGCGCGCGATCTCTCCATCAACGCCCCGGCCCACGCCGACGGTGACGCATTCGGCGAATGGCAGGATTTCCTCGTGGTAAGCGCCGACAACCAGGAAGACGCCGCGATCGAGGCCGACGAGCTTTCGAAGCGCCGCGCCATGATGCGGTGTGCTCTCGACGCGCTTGATGACCGCGCATGCCATATTCTCACGCAGCGGCGACTGAGAGAGAACCCCCGGAAGCTCTCCGAGCTGAGCGCCCTGCACGGCATTTCGCGGGAACGCGTGAGGCAAATCGAAGTGCGCGCGTTCGCCAAGCTGAAACGGTTGATGCGCGACGCCGCCGAAGCCAACGGCATGCTGAATTAGAGCGAATTCCGGTCGAGAGTTATTACGGCAAGGCGTCAGCCCCGCCGACGACGGCTTCGAGCCATGATGCCAAGGCCCGGGAAGGCCGGACAGAAACAACGGACGCACGGCCGGAATGGCGACGACCACTTCGTCCCTTATGCCGAACCGGAGAGTGCCAATGCCGAATCCAGCCGGTTTGTCGCCGACAATGGTGAACAGCAGCGCGTCGATCTGGTCCGTTCCATCGTCGGTGATCAAGCCGAGGAATTCAACTCCTTCGCCTTGATTGACCACCGAGCCAAGAACGCCACCGTCGGTCACGCCACCGCGGGGCACACTGCCCAATTAAAACTTGTAGCGGACGAGGACACCGCCAAACAGGTGATTGGCCGCGCCGGGATCGTTGGCGGCCGAGTTGTCCGCCGCCTCGTCGAGCAGGCGCTGATAGCGGAGCGCCGTGTCCACATCCCAACTCGGCGTCAGATTGTAGGTCACGCCGACGCCAATGCCAACGTCCCTGAACCCGCCCTCGCCGTCAACACCCTCGAGCCCGTGCCGTATCGCCGTGGTGCCGAAGCCAGTGCCGCCGCCGCCGACCGCGCCGTCGGTGGCGAAGGTCGAGGAAAGGTCCGCTCTGATGTTCCACGAGTTGCCCAGGGGCGTCTGGTAATAGACGTTGGGAAGGAAAAGCCAGCCGGCGCGGGAATCCGAGACGCCGGGCGACATACGCAAATTCAATCCAACCACGGTGCTCGGTTTTATGCCATTGTCCATGCGGTAATCGACGAACGCGCCGGCTTCCCAGGCTGGATCGACCGGCGAGAGCGGGTCGACCGCGCTGTCCGAAAAATCGCCTCGAGAGGGCGCGCGGGTAACGACGGGACCGACGTTCAGGGTTCCCGAGGGAACAACGTTCGGTTTCAACTGAAAGGCGCTGGCGGCCGGATGAAGGGACATATCGCTAGCGGAAGGGCGCATGGTCTCTAGCAGGTAACCGGACGTCGGCGCCTGGCGCGACGGTTCCCCGTCGTCGGGGCCCGCGAACGCCACGCCCGATCCGAGAACGAACATCGAGGCCGCCGCCAACGGCCGCCACAAATTTACAACGGAAAATGGCCGCAAGAACTTCATTATCGCTCCGCGCAATGGCATGACCACCGGGGGACCCAACAGCTTTTTACCGCCCTTTAAGTTAACACACAACCGCAACCTCAAGTCAACCCATATGGGTACTGAACACTTCTTTTCTTTCAACGCCTTAATGCTGCCGCGGCCGGTGTTGCAAACATACTGGCCGCCGTGGGGCCGAAGCGCTTTTCAACTCGTGATATGGGGGTTGCGAGGACCGGAATCAAACCCGGCCTCAGCGGTTCCGCGGCGATCTCCCGCCCTTGCCCTTGGCGCGGCCTTTTCGCTTCTCTTTCGCGCCGCCGCGGCGCGCCCTTTTCGGGATCCCCGCGCTTTCCGCAAGCTCGAGGATAAGGCCGCCCGTCACCGGATTGGCTTCCACCAGACGGGCATCGACGACCTGGCCCAAGCGGTACTCCAGACCCGAATGGCGTCCCACCAGGCGATGGCGCTTGTCGTCGTGGACGTAATAGTCGTCGGGCAGGCTCCGCATCGGAACCAGGCCGTCGCCACCGCTGTCCTCGAGGGTCACGAACAGGCCGAACCGGGTGACGCCGTTGATCCGCCCGGAAAAGATCGATCCCACCTGCTCGGCGAGATAGCCGGCGGTGAACCGGTCGACGGCGTCGCGTTCCGCCGCCGCGGCGCGGCGCTCGGTGGCGGAGATATGCTCGGCGGCGTCGGCGAGGTCCGATTGTTCGATCCTTAATCCGCCGTCGCCGAGCCCGAGCGCGTCGATCAGCGCCCGATGCACCAGCAGATCGGCGTAGCGGCGAATGGGCGAGGTGAAATGACAATAGCGGCGCAACGCCAAGCCGAAATGGCCGATATTGTCGGGATCGTACACCGCCTGCGCCTGGCTCCGCAGCACCACCTCGTTGACCATGGAGGCTTCGGGCGTATCCGCGACCCGGGCGAGAATGCGGTTGAAATCCTTTGGCCGCAAAACCTGCGCGCGGGCGAGCTTGAGATTGAGCGATTCGAGGAATTCCCGCAGCGATTCCAGCTTTTCGCGCGACGGCTGGTCGTGCACCCGGTAGACGCAGGGCACGCGGCGGCGCTCCAGCGTCTCGGCGGCCGCCACGTTGGCGCAGATCATGAACTCCTCGATCAGCTTGTGACTTTCGAAACGCTGCCGCGTCTCGACCCGGACCACGGCGCCGTCGTCGCCGATCACCACGCTCCGCTCCGGCAGGTCCAACTCCAGCACGCCGCGCGCGTCCCGCGCCCCGGCCAGCGCACGGTATGCGCCGTACAGCGACTCGATTACCGTCGGCGCCAGCGGTCCGGTGGCGTCGTCGGGATTACCGTTGCGGGCGTCTTGCACCTGTTCATAGGTGAGGCGCGCGGCCGAGCGCATCATCGCGCGAACGAACCGGTGTTTGATCAGGGTTCCGTCAGCGCCGAGCCATAGATGCGCCGCCATGCACGGACGGTCCTCGCCGGGCAGCAACGAGCACCATCCGCTGGACAGCGCCTCCGGCAGCATGTGGATCGCCTGGTCGGGGAAATAGACCGAGTTGCCCCGCTCGTAGGCGTCATGGTCGAGGGCATCGCCGGGGCGCACGTACCAGGCCACGTCGGCGATGGCGACGACCACGTGCCATCCGCCCGCGTTGTCGGGATCGGGGTCGGCCTCGGCCCATACGGCGTCGTCGAAATCGCGGGCCTCGGCGCCGTCGATGGTGACGAGCGGCAGCGACCGCAAATCGTCCCGCCCCTTCATCGGCGCCGGCCCGGCCGCTTCGGCCTGGCGCAGCGCGGCGTCGGAGAATCGCGTCGGGATCTCGTGATCGTGCAGCGTGATCGACGTAATGGAGCGCGGACCGCGCCCGTCGCCGAGCCGCTCGACCACCCGCGCCGGACGCAACCCAAGCGGCTTGCCGGGCCGCGCCTCGGCCCAAACCAGTTCTCCGGACTTAGCGTCCATGGTGTCTGCGGCGGCGACAACGAACTCGTTCTTGGCGCGCCGGTCGATGGGCCGGATCCGGGGCCCGTCCTCGCGCTCTTCGAAGATGCCCAGCACCCGGCCCGCCGGCGCCGTAAGCCGCCGCATGACCCGTCCCTCGTAAACGTTTGCGCCGATCCGCCGCAGCCGCGCCAGCACCCGGTCGCCGATCGCCACCGCCGCCCGGCTCGCCCGATCCGGCGCCATGTGGATGGTCGGCATGGGCACGTCATCGGGCCAGTTGGTGGGCCGGGCGAGAAGCTCGCCATCGAGATCCGTTCCGGAGATCTCGATCACCGCCACGGACGGCAGCGCCGTCGCCCGGCCGTACTGCCGCTTGCGGCCGCGACCAACGGCGCCGTCGGCTTCCAATTCCTTGAGGACGGTCTTCAGGAGAACTTTCTGCTCGGCGTTCAAATGGAACGCCCGGGCGATCTCGCGCTTGCCGACGGGCGTGTCGCTGGCGCGGATGAACTCGGCAATCTCGTCGCGGCTGGGAAACGGAACCGGCTTTTTGGGAGTGTCGGCAGGCATGCGCCCCGCTTTGTCAGGAGATCAGCCGGCCGCCGGCGTTTTCTTGGCAGCGGGCTTTCTGTCGGCTGGCTTTTTGGTGGCTGGTTTCTTGGCCGGCGTCTTTTTGGCTGGCGATTTCTTGGCTGGCGTCTTTTTGGCGGGGGCCTTTTTGGCCGGGCTTTTGCCGCTTTTTTCGGCGAGGATCGCCACCGCGCGGTCCAGATCCAGCGTCTCGGCGTCGACACCGGACGGCAGGCTGGCGCGGAGCGCGCCGTGCTGCACGTAGGGTCCGTAGCGGCCCGAACGCATGGTCACCGGCTTGGCGTCGCTCGGATGATCGCCGAGGGATTTGCCGGTGGATTTCTTCTGCGGCGCTTCGGCGAACAACACCACCGCGCGGTTCAGTCCGACGTCAAGCACGTCGTCGCCGTCCTTCAGCGAGACGTAGGTCGCGCCCATCTTCAAATATGGACCGAAGCGCCCCAATCCGGCAATGATGACCTCGTTCGTTTCGGGGTGGGGACCCACCTCGCGCGGCAGCGAGAGCAGCCCCAGCGCCTTGTTCAGGTCGACGGTGGTCGGATCGGTCCCCTTGAGCAACGAGGCGCGCCGGGGCTTGGTCTTCTTTTTGCCTTCTCCCTCGGCCTCGCCGAGTTGGACGTAATGGCCATACGGCCCCTTGCGGAGCGTGACCTCGAGCCCGGTTTCGGGATCGGTCCCCAGCACCTGGCTGCCGTTCGCCAGCGCCAGCGCGGACGCGGGGTCGTCGTCGGAATTGGGGATCAGCGGCCGGGTGTACTTGCATTCGGGATAGTTGGCACAGCCGATGAAGGCGCCATAGCGGCCCAGTTTCAGACCGAGGCGTCCCTCGGTGCAAGCGGGACACACGCGCGGATCCGTTCCGTCGCCGGTCTCCTTGAAAAAGTGCGGCCCCAGCCGTTCGTCCAGGGCTTCCAGAACCTCCTTGACCCGAAGATCCTTGGTCTCGCCCACCGCCGCGCTGAAATCGCGCCAGAAGTCGTCGAGGACGGTTTTCCATTCCACCCGTCCGCCGGAGACGTCGTCGAGCTTGCCTTCCATTTCGGCGGTAAAGGAATAGGCGACGTAGCGCTCGAAGAAGCTGGTGAGAAAGGTGGTGACCAGGCGGCCCCGATCTTCGGGAAAGAACCGCCGGCTCTCCAGCCGGACGTACTTGCGGTCCTGCAGGACGCCGAGAATGCTGGCGTAGGTGGACGGCCGCCCGATGCCCAGTTCCTCCAGCCGCTTCACCAGGCTCGCTTCGGTGAACCGCGGCGGCGGCTGGGTGAAATGCTGCTCGGAGTCCACCCGCCGCCGTTTCACCGCCTCGCCTTCGGCGAGATCGGGGAGAATGCGATCCTCGCCCTCGTCGCGCCCGCCCTCGTCGCGCCCGGCGTCGTCGGTTCGGTCCGTATCGTCGCGCCCCTCGCGGTAGAGCTTGAGAAAACCGTCGAAGGCGATCACCGATCCGGTGGCGCGGAGCGTCACCTGGCGGTCCGCCGACACCAGATCCACCGCCACCTGATCGAGGACGGCGGATTCCATCTGGCTGGCCAGGGTGCGCTGCCAGATCAACCGGTAGAGTTTGAGTTGATCGGCGTCGAGCGATCGCGTCACGTCGTCCGGCCGGCGCTTGACGTCCGTCGGGCGGATCGCCTCGTGCGCCTCCTGTGCGTTCTTGGCCTTGGTCTTGTAGATGCGCGCCTTCTCCGGCAGATACGGAGCGCCGTAGGTGGTGCGGATCAGATCGCGGCACGCGTCGATGGCCTCTCCCGCCATCTGGACGCCGTCGGTCCGCATGTAGGTGATCAGACCGACGGTCTCGCCGCCGATGTTGACGCCTTCATACAGACGCTGGGCCACGCGCATGGTATGGGTCGCGCTGAACCCGAGCTTTCGCGACGCCTCCTGCTGCAGGGTCGACGTGATGAACGGCGGCGCCGGATTGCGCCGGGTCTTCTTGCGCTCCACGCTGCCGACGGAGAACTCCCGGGCCTCCACCGCGCGGACCGCCGCTTCGGCCGCGTCCCGATCGCCGATATCCATCTTCTTGAGCTTGCGGCCCTCGAGGTGGGTGAGGCTGGCGGTGATGTCCTTGCCGGCGGCGGTTCCGAACAGGCCGCTCACCGTCCAGTATTCCTGCGAGACGAAGGCTTCGATCTCGGACTCGCGCTCGCAGATGAGCCGGAGTGCCACCGACTGGACCCGTCCGGCGGACCGGCTTCCCGGCAGCTTGCGCCACAACACCGGCGACAGCGTAAAGCCCACCAGATAGTCGAGCGCCCGGCGCGCCAGATAGGCATGGACCAGTTCTTCGTCGAGATCCCGCGGCTGCTCGAAGGCATCCAGAATGGCGCTCTTGGTGATAGCGTTGAAGACGACGCGTTTGACGTCAACGCCCTTCAGCGCCTTCTTCTCCTCAAGAACCTGGCAAACATGCCAAGAGATCGCCTCGCCCTCCCGGTCGGGGTCGGTGGCGAGATACAGATGCTCGGCGCCGCGCACCGCCGCGGTAATCTCGGCGATGTGTTTCTTGGCCTTGGCGTCCACCTCCCAGTCCATCGCGAAGTCCGCGTCGGGCCGCACCGATCCATCCTTGGCGGGCAGGTCGCGGACGTGGCCGTAGCTCGCCAGCACCTTGAATCCAGATCCAAGATATTTGTTGATTGTCTTGGCCTTGGCCGGAGATTCGACGACGACGACGTCCATGCAGCCCCACCTCCGATGGCGCCGCCGTCAGGCCGGCGCGATCAGGGATACTTTGTTTCCAGGGTGCCGCTCCAGCTGGCCCGCCAGTTCCCATTCCAGCAGGACCGTCGTCACGACAGCCGGCGACAATTGGCAGGTGCGAATGATTTCGTCAACCGTTACGGGCGTCGGCGATAGCGTTTCGGCAAGCGCGCGCCGCGCCGCCGTCGTCTCGGCGGCACCCGGAAGTTCGGATACCGGCAAACCCGGATCGACCGACGACAGGCCGGTGGCGAGAGGCGTCATCGTCTCGTCGAAGACCCGACGCACGTCGGCGGCCGACTCGGTCAAGACCGCGCCCTGGCGGATCAGGTCGTTGGCTCCCCGCGCGCGCGGATCGAGCGGCGATCCCGGCACCGCGAAGACCTCCCGGCCCTGCTCCAGCGCCATGCGCGCCGTGATCAGCGAACCCGAACGCATGTTCGCCTCCACCACCACAACGCCCCGCGCCAGCCCCGATATCAGCCGGTTGCGCCGTGGGAAGTGCCGGGCCCGCGGGCGGACACCGGCCGCCACCTCGGAGATCACCGCGCCGCGCGCGACGATCTCGTCATGGAGGTCTCTGTTGTCTTCCGGGTAGACCACATCGACCCCGCCGGCCACCACGGCGACGGTGCCCGTCGCCAGGGCGCCCATGTGCGCGGCGGCGTCGATGCCGCGCGCCAGACCCGAAGCCACCACGATGGACAGGGCGCCCAGATCTTCCGCGAGTTGACGCGCCAACCTCCGACCGTTCAGCGACGCGTTGCGGCTGCCGACCATGGCCACCGTCGGACGCGCCAACAGCCGGGCGTCGCCCCGCACGCCGATCAGCGGCGGTGGGTCGGCGATCTCGGCCAGCAAGGGCGGATACTCCGGTTCGCGCCGCGCGATCATGCGGCCGCCGACGGCATGGGTCGCCGCGAGTTCGCGTTCGGCTTCGTCCGCCGAACAGATCTTGATGGGCGCGCGCCGTCCGCCGCGGCGGGCAAGCTCCGGCAGCGCGTCGAGCGCCGCCCGCGCGGTTCCGAAGCGGCGCAGCAAGGCAAAAAAGGTGATGGGCCCGACGCTTTCGCAGCGGATCAATCGCAGCCAGTCGCGCCGCTCGGTGTCCGACAACGGCCGGACTTCCGGATTTGTCACTGGTGGTTTCCGATAACAATCTCCTCGATTTACTTGACCCGGGGATTTGCTCTTCACCCGGGCCGGCCATGCCCGCCGGTGCGAGGGGCGGTCCGCGTTAAGGCCTTTTTAGCGTTGTGATCGTTACTTTTGCCCTAACCCGCGACCCGCGCTCGCGGGTTGGCGACATCACCGCGCCGGACGGCGCATCATCCAGGGGCAAGACATATGGGCGAGATCGATCAGAAGGTGGGCCACGTCGTTTCCGTCAAGGGATCGAAGATCTCCGGCGTCCTGCTCGGCACCGGCGCGGAACACGCCATGGCCCTGGACGCGGTGCAGTTCGGTGGTTTCGTCAAGATGAAAACGCGGATCTCGACGGTGTTCGGCATGGTCGGCGGCATGTGGATCACCGATACCTCGGCCCCTCTGGAGACAGCCCGCAAGATGGTCGAGGTCGACATGCTGGGCGAGATGATGGATCCGGAGTTTTCCGGAACCGACACCTGTTTTCAGCGCGGATTGTCGGTGTACCCGCCGCTGGGCGCGGACCTCCTCGCGGTCACGCCCGAGGACCTGGCCGTGATCTACGCCCGGCCGCGCACCTCCAACGTGCGGATCGGCACCATTCACCAGGATCGCGATCTGCCGGCCTTCATCGCCACCGACAGCCTCCTGGGCAAGCATTTCGCCGTCCTCGGAACCACCGGTTCGGGCAAGTCCTGCTCCACCGCGCTGATCCTGCGCGCCATCCTCGACGAACATCCGAACGGCCACGTGGTGGTGCTCGACCCGCACAACGAGTACGGATCGGCATTCGGCGAGCGGGCCGAGCGGATCAATCTGTCGAACCTGGACTTGCCGTACTGGCTGATGAACTTCGAGGAGACCGTGGCGGCGTTCGTCACCAGCGACGGCAAGGACCGCGACACCGAGATCGACATCCTCAAGGACGCCATCCTCGCCGCCCGGCGCAAGTTTCTCGGGCCGGACGCGGACACCGAGTATGTCACCGTCGACACCCCCATTCCCTATCGCTTGGGCGAGGTCCAGCGCCTCATCGGCGACGCCATGGGGTGTCTCGACAAGACGGAGACGTCGCTGCCGTATCTGCGGCTGCAGACGCGCATCCAGGCCCTGAGTTCGGACCAGAGGTTCGCCTTCATGTTTTCCGGCGTGGTGGTGCGCGACACGATGGTGTCCATCCTGTCCCGCATCCTCCGCGTCCCGGTCTCGGGCCGCCCGGCGACCATCATCGACCTTTCCGGCGTGCCGTCCGAGATCGTCGACGTTGTGGTGTCGGTGTTGTGCCGCATGATCTTCGATTTCGCGGTGTGGAGTGTCGACGCCAAGGCCATTCCGGTCCTGCTGGTCTGCGAAGAGGCGCACCGCTACGTCCCCAGCGATGAAAACCTCGGTTTCGCGCCGACGCGGCGCTCCATTTCGCGGATCGCCAAGGAAGGCCGGAAATACGGCGTCTCGCTCTGTCTGGTGACGCAGCGGCCGTCGGAGCTGTCGGCGACCATTCTGTCTCAGTGCAACACGCTGTTCGCCCTCAGGATGTCCAACGAGAACGACCAGGAGTTCGTCCGCACGACCCTGCCGGACGGCGCCGATGGGCTGCTCGCGGCGCTGCCGGCCCTGCATGCGCAAGAGTGCATCGCCGTCGGCGAAGGGGTCACCGTGCCCATGCGGCTGCGGTTCGACACGCTCGAGGAATCCTGCCGCCCGAAAAGCGGAACGGCGGCATTCGCCGAGGCCTGGCAGACGGATTACATCGACGACTGGTTCATCGAGGATACCATCGGCCGCTGGCGCCGCCAGCGGCGCGCGGAAACCGAGGCGTCCGAAGCGGCCTGATGGGACGACTCATTGGTTATCAGTTCACTCGATGGTGGTGAACATGCCGCCGATGGCCTCGCTGACGATCGCCTTGGTACGCGCCGCATCGCCGGGTTTGTAAGGCCGGGCCGCGACCTTGCCCCAGACCGGTCCCGGCCAGGCGGGATCCGTTTCGTGGCGGACGATATGATGGACGTGAAGCTGCGGCACCACGTTGCCCAGCGCCGCGACGTTCATCCGGTCGGCCTTGAACGCGGTGGCGAGATGCTCCGAAAGCTGCGACGATTCGAGGATCAGGCGTGTCTGATCCTCCTGGCTGAGTTGGAAGATCTCTGTCAGGCCTTCGCGTTCGGGAACGAGGATGAACCAGGGATAATTGGAATCGTTTTTCAACAAAAGCAGGCACAGCGGAAACCGCCCCACCGGCATGCAGCCCGCCTTCAGTTTCGGATGTAGCTCGAACACGCGCCTTCTCCCGCTCCTGGCTCCCGCTCCCGAACGACCCGACTGTCCACTATACACCCAACCGGGCGAAGCCGGATACCGTCGTGACATCATCGGTCCGCGGGCCGACGCGATACCAGCGCCGGCGCGCTTCGCAACGACCGGCGTGGCTGGGCGGGCGCCTTCTTGACCGGCTTTTTTTTGCGTGGCGACTTCGCTCCCCCGGTTTCGGCGAAATCATCGGAAGAAAACAACGCGGCGCGGCTCGCCCTGGACTGATGGCGCCGTTCGATTGCCCGCAACGTGCTCATCACCGTCGGGTGCCGGTCCGGCGGCGCGGCACAATAAAATATGTGAGCGCGGGCGATCGCTTCGATGCGCTTGGAAACGTTGGGACGCCGGTAGTGCGTCTCGCACCAGCGCGCGTACGCGGCCACCGTCCACGGATGCGCCGGCAGCGGCTTGAGGCGCCGCGCCCGGCACCAGTCGACGAAATCCATCCAGTCCTTTTCGCGTCTCTGAGCAATCACGGCTCACGACCATTTGTTGAAGAACTAAACTTCCAAGATTACTCCAGATTGGCGCCCGCGTGAAGATCGCGCCGCCGCTCGTCGCGCCTTCCCAGCCAGAAAAAACGGCCGCACAGCAATCCCGCCGACACGATGCTGGCGATCAGGATGCCTTCGTACAGCCCCCTGACGCCGTGCCCCAAGGCGAAGGTCAGGAACCAGCATACCGGGACCATGACGACAAAATAGCTGAACACATGCAGACCGGTGGGCACCCAGGTTTCACCCCGGCCGCGCAACGCGTTGGCCATGACCCCCTGGCCGCCGTCGACCACCAGCACCCATGCGCAAAAAGCGACGACCGGAACGGTCAACGCCCTGAGGGGCGGGTCGGCGGTGTACGCGGACACCAGGCTTTCGGGGATCACGGCGAACAGAACGCCGAACCCGGACATGGCGAGGGTGTTGACGGCGAGACCGGTCCAGCCGGCCAGCGCGACTTCTCCGGCGCGTCCGGTTCCGTGGGCGATGCCGACGCGGACCGCCGTCGCCGATCCGACGCCGACGGCAACCATGAACACCATGGATAGCAGGTTGAGGGCGATGGAATAAGCCGCCAGAGGGACCGCGCCCAGCCAACCCGCGAAAATGCTCATGACGCTGAACGCCGTCGCCTCGACGCCGATGCTGGCGCCGGCGGCGTAGCCGATCTGGCGCTGCGCCCGCCCGGCGCCCCAGCCGCCGCCGGGCCGCGCCCGTACGCCGAAGCGGGCATGGTCGGACATCGACCAGACGTAGATCACCAGTCCGACGGCGAGGAACACCCGCACCCCGGTGGTCGCCCACGCCGAGCCGACGGCGCCCATGGGGGAAAAGCCGAAATGGCCATAGATCAGCACCCAATTGAGCAGAGCGTTGAGCACGTTGGCGGCGATGACCATCACCATGCCCGGAAGCGGCCGCTTGATGCCCTCGAGGAAGAAATTGGTGGTGAGGAAGATCATGGCCGCCGGCAGCCCGAGGCCGAGAACCTGAACCACCGGTCCGCCACCGCTGGCAAGATCCACCGTCTGTCCGAATGCGCGCAGCAGCGATTCTCCGGGCGCGCACAGCAGCGCCGCCGCGATGCCAGCGCCAAGCGCGACCGGCAGGGATCGCCGCCACGCCGCTCCGCAGTCGGCGAAGCGTCCCGCTCCGTAGGCGGAAGCCGCGGCCACCAGCGTTCCCAGCATCAGTCCCATCATCGCCAGCAGCAGCGGGATCACCGGCGCCTGGCCGATGCCCTGATAGGCCAGCTCGCGGGTGGCGAAGCGGCCGATCATGACGGTATCCACCAACGACATGATCATGATGCCCGAGCGTCCGACCACCACCGGGCCCGCCAGACGGATCAGTTCGGACGCGTGCCGCACCACCCGCGAGGGGAGCGTCGTGTCGCTCCCGTCGCTATCAGGTTCCTGCATTCATCGCGCCTCGTTTCGACCTCCGCCCGCCCGCCAGGGCGCGCGCGGCAACAATCAATTGATTCAACCGCCCGGCATTTGTAAGGCCCACCGGGTTTTACGATACTAAAAAAATGTCATCGGCTGATCGGTTGCCGGTCTAGCTTTCGCCCTTGAACCGGATATACTCCCCCAAACGCTCTGGGGGAGCCAACGGGAGTATCCAATGGAAGTCATTAATACGGATATCGCCATCGTCGGCGCTGGCGGCGCCGGTCTGCGCGCGGCCATCGCGGTCGCCGAGGCGGATCCCAAACTCAATGTCCTGCTGATTTCGAAAGTCTATCCCATGCGCAGCCACACCTGCGCGGCGGAAGGCGGAGCGGCGGGCGTCATCAAGTCCAACGACAGTCTCGATTACCACTTTGACGACACCGTCGGCGGCGGCGACTGGCTGACCGATCAAGACGCGGTCGAGTTGTTCATCAACGAAATTCCAAGAGAATTGACCCAGATGGAGCACTGGGGATGCCCGTGGAGCCGCGAAGAGTCCGGCCACGTGGCGGTCCGCCCGTTCGGCGGCATGAAGATCATGCGGACGTGGTTCGCAGCCGACAAGACCGGCTTCCACATGCTGCATACGCTGTTCCAGACGACGCTGAAGTATCCCTCCATCAAACGCGTGGACGAGCACTATGCCACCGATCTGATGGTCGAGGACGGCGCGGTGCAGGGCGTGGTCTGCATGGAGATGCGCACCGGCGTCTTGAAGCTGGTCAAGGCCAAATCGGTGATCATCGCGTCCGGCGGCGCGGGAAAGATCTTTCCGTTCACCACCAACGGCGCCATCAAGACGGGCGACGGCATGGCCATGGCGTACCGCGCCGGCGCCGCGCTTAAGGACATGGAATTCGTCCAGTACCACCCCACCGGCCTTCCCGGCAGCGGCATTCTGCTGACTGAGGGCTGCCGCGGCGAGGGCGGATGGCTTCTCAACAAGGACGGCTACCGCTATCTCCAGGACTATGATCTCGGCACGCCAACTCCCGAACCGGTGCTCAAGACCATGGAACTCGGCCCCCGCGACCGGTTGAGCCAGGCCTTCTGGCACGAACAGCAGAAGGGCCGCACGGTCCAGTCGAAATGGGGCGATGTCATTCACCTCGACATGCGCCATCTCGGCGAGAAGAAGATCGACGAGCGCCTCCCGCTGGTCCGCGATCTCGCGCGCAGCTACGTCGGCACCGATCCGGTGACCGATCTGGTTCCGGTGCGTCCGGTGGTGCACTATATGATGGGCGGCATCCACACCGACATCCGGGCCGCCACCAGCATCGACGGGCTGTTCTCGGCGGGCGAATGCGCCTGCGTCTCCATCAACGGCGCCAACCGGCTGGGCTCGAACTCGCTGGGCGAACTGCTGGTTTTCGGCGCCATCGCCGGGCGCAATGCGGTCGAGCATATCCGCGACGCCAAGGCCGCGTCCGGCTCGGCGATCGAGAAGCAGGCGGCCGACGCCGAGGGACGGATCAAGGCGCTGTTCACCGGCAAGGGCACCGAGCGCGTTTCGGCTTTGCGCAACGAGTTGACCCACAGCATGGAAGACGGCTGCGGCATCTACCGCAGCGAGGATACGCTTAGGGCCACCGTGGACAAGATCCACGAGGTCCGCGACCGCTTCAAGAACGTGGTGCTTGAGGACAAGAGCATGGTGTTCAACACCGACCTGACCCAGGTCCTGGAATTGGGCGCGATGATCGAGGTCTCGCAGACGGTGGCCGTTTCGGCGATCGAACGCAAGGAGTCACGGGGCGCCCACCAGCGTCTCGATCACGTTGCCCGCGACGACGAGAACTATCTCAAGCACTCCATGGCCTACTACGACGCGGGCGGGGACCCGCGCATCGAGTATCTCGATGTGGTCATCACCAAATCGCAGCCGGCCGCGCGTGTCTATGGCGCCGCCGCGGGAGGTCAGAAAATCTGATGGAAACGCGAAATATCACACTGGAAGTCTTGCGGTATCGGCCCGAGGAGGACGAGCAGCCGTTTTTCCAGACATACGAGAACGTCCCCTGCGATCCCGGACTGGGTGGTCCTTGACGCGCTCAATTACGTCAAGGACGAGATGGACCGGTCGCTGTCCTACCGCTGGTCCTGCCACATGTTCGTGTGCGGAAGCTGCGGCATGGTCATCGACGGCGAGCCGAAGCTGGGCTGCAAGGCGTTTCTCAAGGACTACGGCGACAAGATCCGGGTGGAGCCGCTGAACAACTTCCCCATCGAACGCGACTTGGTTGTCGTCATCGACGACTTCGTGGAGAAGCTGGAAAGCGTCAAGCCGTACCTCATCCCCAAGGAAGAGAAATCCATCGATCAGGGCGAGTACCTGCAGACGCCGGCGCAGTTGAAGACCTACAAGCAGTATTCGATGTGCATCAACTGTCTGCTCTGCTATTCGATCTGTCCGCAGTACGGCCTCGTCGACGAATTCATCGGGCCGGCGGCGCTCGCCCTGGCGCACCGCTACAACGCGGATTCGCGCGACGTCGGCCGCAAGGCGCGGGAAGATACGGTCGCCAGCCACGACGGCATCTGGGAGTGCAGCTTCGTCGGTGCCTGCTCGCAGGTCTGCCCCAAGGATGTGGATCCGGCGGGCGCCATCCAGCAGACCAAGATCACCAGTGCCATCGACTACGTGACGTCATTCCTGCCGGGGGGAAAATGATGAGCCGGAAACCCTACATCCGCGAGATGTCCAAGACGTCCTGGTTTTTGAGCCAGGCCCGTTACCGCGACTACATCCTGCATGAGGTGACGTGTATTTTCATCGCCATCTATGCGCTGATCCTGATCGTCGGACTGTTCCGTCTCGGTCAGGGCCCGGAAGCATGGCAAGGATGGCTGGACGGCATCCGCAGCCCGCTGGGCATCGTCTTCCATATCTTCATGCTGTTCTTCACCGCGGTTCACACCTTCTCGTGGTTCAAGGTGGTGCCGCAGGCGATGCGCATACAGCGGGGTACCGACTTCGTGCCTGGCAACCTCATCATCGGTGCCCACTGGGGCGTCCTGGCGGTCATCTCCCTTTTCGTTCTGGTCCTGGCGGGAGCGGCATAGACAATGGCACGTTCAAGCAAAGCAATTCCGTGGTTCCTGTTCGCCGGCGGCGGCACGGCAACCGCGTTCATCCTTCCGGTCATCGTCGTGATCACCGCATGCTACGCCTTCTTCGGCGGGTTCACCGACGCGCTGTCGTATGACACCTTGCATGGTTTCATCAGCAACTGGCTGGTCAGGATCATCGTGTTCGGCGTCCTGTTCCTGATGCTGTGGCATGCGGCCCATCGACTGCGTGTGGTCGCCCACGATTTCGGCATCCGTGCGGATAAGCCCGTCGCCATTGTCGTTTATGGGCTGGCGGCGATCGGAACGGTCGCGACGATCATCGCCCTGCTCGGTCTCTGAGCGCGGGCGTCACCGCGCGCAAGCGAAAGGCGGGTCCGGGACCCGCCTTTTGTTTGCCGAGAAAGAACCTCTTCGACGTTTGATTCAGACAAGATTGCTCCGCTCTACAAGGCCACGACGAGAAGCAAGACCATTCCGGCCAGCAGCAGCGTTTCACCGATAACCACCGCGATGTGCTGGAAACCCAACTTGGCCATGGCTCCGAGCGAGGTCTTCATACCGATGGCGGCAATGGCCGAGACGAGGCACCACCGGGAGAGATCGATCAACGGTTCCTGGACAGTACCGGGCACCAAACCCATGCTGTTGACGACGACGAGGACGGCGAAGCCAACGACAAACGCCGGGAGGGGAAATGCCGTTTTTCCACCGGTGGCATTGGCCTTCCGGAAGACCAGCGACAGCGTCAGAATGACCGGCGCCAGCATGGCGACGCGGAGCAGTTTGACAAAGGTTGCGGTATCGCCGGTTTGCTCCGACATGCTGTAGCCGGCGCCGACCACCTGAGCCACGTCGTGAATGGTCCCGCCCAAGAAGATGCCGGCTTGCTGCGGATCGAGCGAAAACGCGCCGATGATCAGCGGGTAAAGGATCATTGCCACGGTGCTGAGCGTGGTCACGGCGATGACCGTGAAGATGCTGTTGCGCTCGGTGAACTCGTTTTTCGGAAGCACGGCGGCCAGCGCCAGCGCGGCCGAGGCGCCGCAGATGGCGACGGCGCCGCCGGTAAGGATGCCGAAGCGCCAACCGCGACCGCAGAGCCGCGCGAAGACAAGGCCGCTGAGTGTTGTCACCGCCACGGCGAACACGACGATGGCGATGGGTTCGATGCCGAGATCGAGGATCTGGTCGACACTGATTCGCACGCCGAGCAGCGCCACGCCGAAGCGCAGCACGGTTCTCGAGGTAAATTCTATGCCGGCCGCGCACTTTCCCTCGACGGAGAGAAAGTTGAAGGCGATGCCGAGAAGGAGGGCGAACAGCATCGTCGGGCCGCCATAGTGCTCGGACAGAAAGGTCGCCGCGATGGCCAGGACCGCCGCCACCAGGAGGCCGGGAAAAATCCCGCGAACACTTTCCTTGCCGCGGCGAAAGCGCTCGGCGATGGACGATGCGGCGATGTCAGACATGATCAGGTACCGACTTTCAGTCAATTGTTTGGTGTGCGCAAGGGACTGCTCACGACGTCGTTCGCCTCACCCGTTGTTCGATAGCCATGAATCTCCTCGGATTTTGGAGACCTTAGGGGGACGAATGTCACGCCTTCTATCTCCAGCAATTCCCGGGCGTTCTCGCGGCAGGTGGCCACTTCGGGGTCCAAGTCGTCGAATACGCGGCCTTCGGGAAGGCCGCGTCTCAGTCCCCCGAACCACCAGGACGGGTGATGGCGCATAGGATCTCACGTCCGCCCGGCCAGCGATAGAAGCTCCTCATGGACCGCGGATGTCAGGGTGATCCCGTGCTCTCGCGCGGCCTCGCGTTTCTCAAGTTTTGCCGCGCCCGGCAGGCGCGCGCCCGGCTGTTCGGAAATGGCGGACACGAGATCTTCCAGCCGATCCGCGAAGGTGCCGCCCGAAAGCGCGTGCGGATCGAGGCCGATCATCAGGTGACCGATCGCCGGCGGGGCGCCCTCGGCGGTGAAGAACGACGAGGCCTGAAAACCGAAGTTGCCGCCGGTCAGAGCCGCGGCGAGGATCTCGACGATCAAAACCAGCGCCGCTCCCTTGGCGTCTCCCATCGGCAGCATCGTGCCCGTCATCGCCGCCTTGGCGTCCGTGGTCGGGTTGCCGTCGGCGTCGAGCGCCCAGCCTGCCGGGATCGGCTCGTTGCGATTGGCCGCGACCATGATTTTGCCGCGCGCGACCTTGCTCAGGCTGAGGTCGACGACCAGCGGATGAAAACCCCGGCGCGGCGCCGCGAACGCGATCGGGTTGGTGCCGAACACCGCGTTGCGCCCGCCCCACGGCGCGATCGCCTCGGGACTGTTGGAGAACAGGAGGCCGACGATGCCGGCATCGGCGAGGCGCTCGGCATGATACCCGGCGACGCCGAAATGGTGGGAATTGAACACCGCCGCCGCGGCCACGCCCATGGCTTTCGTTCGCTCGGCGAGGGTCTCGACCGCGAGATCCATCGCCGGAAAGGCGAAACCATTGCGCGCGTCGATCCGGGCCGCCGCCGGCGTCAGGTCGATGACCTCGGGAACGGCGTGGCCGGCGACCTTGCCGCTCCTTGCCTGGGCGGCATACGAGGCGAGGCGCGAAAGACCGTGACCGCTCTGGCCATCGGTCTCGGCGGCGACGAGCGCGCGGGCCACGGACCGGGCATTGGTCTCGCTGGTGTCATGGGCGACGAGAATGTCGACGGCGAGATCTTCGACGTCATGGAGCGGAAGGGTGATCGAATTCATGGCCGTTTCTCCAAAGCCTTGCGCACGTTTTGAGCGGTGACCGCGGAAACGCGAACGTTGGATTCCTCGCTCACCCCCGCGATATGCGGCGTGAGAACGAGGTTCGGCACGCCGTCGAAGACGCCGCCGCCCTCCTTGAGAGGTTCCTGCTCGAAGACGTCGAGCATGGCGCCGCCGAGATGGCCCGACCTGAGCGACGTCGACCAAAGCCCGCTCGTCGACGACACCGCCGCGCGCGGAATTGATCAGCACGGCGTTCCGCCGCATTTTCGCAAGCGCGCCGCTATCGATAATATTGCGGGTTTCGTCGGTCAGCGGGACATGGAGGCTGACCGCGTCCGACGTGCGCAGCACCTCGTCGAGCTCCAGCGGGTCGACGCCGTGTTCACGCCACACGGACGCGTTCGCCGCAACGAAGCGGTCCGTCGCCACGACGCTCATGCCCAATGCCCGGGCGCGAACGGCGACGTCCCTGGCGATCCCGCCGAAACCGACGAGACCCAGGCGCTTGCCATCGACCTCGCGGCCGATCAGCGCGTTGCGCGGCCACGCGCCTCCAACCATGTCGGGGCTGGCGTGGTAGGCGCCGCGCAACAGCATGAGCAGACCGGCGATCACATACTCCGCCACGGCAAGATTGTTGGCGCCGGTTGCCGGAAAGATGGATATGCCGCGCCGCCGGCACCCCTCCACATCGATGTTGTCGAGCCCGACACCGAGGCGGCCGACGACGGACAGTGCCGGCGCCGCTTGCAACACCGATTGCCGAACCTGCGTACGGTTACGGACAATCAGCGCCCGGCAGTCGCCGAGCGCCGCGGCAAGAGCGTCGGCGTTGTCCACCAGGGCCGGATCGTAGAGAACGTCGAAATCCGGCTTGAGGCTTTCTACCGCCGCCTCGTCCATGAACTCGGAAATCACGATCGTTGCCATTGCTCACACCCTCTCAACCGAACACCGTTCCCCGGGAAGGGGAACGTGAAGCAATCCCGCAAAAAGTCCGTAGAACCCGGCGACGATGCCGACGCTGACCAGCCCGAACAGGGCAACGCGGCGCCGCGTCCACGGGTCGTACATGGCAAGGGCCATGATCGCGACGAACGCCGCGAGCCCGGAAAGCAGGAACCCGAGGTACGGCATGGCGGCGCCCGCCGCCAACATGGCCAGCACCAGTCCGATGCGTCTCGGCGTCGAGCCCGGCTCCGGCGGCTCGGCGGGGGCGCCAAGACGGAGGACTTTCACGATCACCAGGGCCAGCGACAGGACGATCAACGTTATCGCGATGGTCCGCGGAAACACGTAGGAATCGGCATCCACGTAGGTCGTCGTGTCATTGATGACGACGAGGCCGAGAACGATGAACAGGACGCCGACAACGATCGTCTTGATGTCTCTTCGATGTTCAGTCCGCATCGGTTGATTTCCTCCTCTTCCTGGCCGATTGCCGTTCTTTCCACACCGGCGAGACGATCGGGTACAGCAAGGTCAGGACGGTGAACGCGACAATCGCGAGTGAGATCGGCCGGCCGAAGAACATCGACCACAGCTCGTCCGTCGCCGAACCGATGGTCCACGCCTGCACGAAGCCCTGCTCGGCGATGCTGCCGAGGATCAGGCCGAGAACGATGGGGGACGGCGGAAAGCCGAAACGGTTGAGCACCCAACTGACGACACCGAGGATGATCATGATGAGGACATCGGAAACGCTGTTTCGAATGGCGTACGTTCCGATGATCGTCATGAACGCAACGGTAGGCACCAGCAGGGCCTTGGGAACGGTGATGATCGTCTTGTAGGCGTAGCGACCGATCAGAAGGCCCACCGGCAGCATCAGGATCGTCGCCAGAAACAGGCCGATGAAGAACGTGTAGACGATCGACGCTCCCTCGGTGAACAGATTGGGACCGGTGCGCACGCCTTGGATGAGCAAGGCACCGAGGATGACCGCATCGGGCGGTGTCCCGGGAATGCCGAGAACCAGCGTTGGGATCAAGCCGCCCCCGACGGTGGCGTTGTTGGCGGATTCCGTGGCGACGATGCCTTGGGGCGCGCCCTTGCCGAATTGTCTCCGGCCGCCGCGCCGTGCGCTGCGCTTCGGAATACGAAATCAGCGCCGCGATGGAGCCGCCCGCGCCGGGAAGAATGCCGACCAGGGTGCCGATCACCGAGCTCCGGGCAAGATTGAATTTGTCTCTCCAGAGGATGCCAGCGCCCTCCCGGAGGCGGTAGCCCCGGGTTTCGGTGGTGACCTTGAGGTGCGGGTCCGGCGTTGCAACGAGGTCGATGAGAACGGGGATGCAATAAAGACCGATGAGCGCCGAAACCACTTCGATGCCGCCCAACAGGACCTGGCTTCCGAACGTGAGGCGCGTGTCGGCACTGATCTCGGCGATGCCGACGCACGCCAGCAAAAGTCCGAAGCAGGCGCCGATCAGGCCCTTGAGCGTGGCGCCGCGCGACAGCGCGGCGATCAACGACAGGCCGAAGATCGCCAGCCAGAAGTATTCGACCGGTCCGAAGGCGAGAGCGACCTTGGCCAACGGCGGCGCGAGGCTGACCAGGAACGCGGCGCCGACGAGACCGCCCACCACCGAAGACAGACAGGCGATGGTGAGGGCGAGGTCGCCGTCGCCGCGCTTGGCCATGGGATAGCCGTCGAACGTCGTGGCGATGGCAGACGGGGTGCCCGGCGTGTTGAGCAGTATCGCCGAGTAGGCACCCCCGTAAATCGCGCCGGTGTAGATCGCTCCCATCAAGATCAGCGCCGCCGCGGGAGACATCGAAAAGGTCAACGGAACCAGGACGGCGACCGCCATGGTCGCGGTCAGGCCCGGCAGCGAGCCGACCACGGTCCCCGCCACGACGCCCGCGAGCGCGAGAACGAGGTGGAAAGGATGAAGGGCCGCGAGCAGATAGTCGATGCCGGTCATCGCTCGACGTCCCCGTTCGCGGTTATTCGACGATGCCGCCTTGCTGCGCGGCCTTCTCGAAGATGACCTTCTGTTCCTCCATGAAAGCCGGCACCTTGTCGTAGGTGACGTCGGTCACGACGAAGCCGCCTTCCTCCATCTTATTCTTGAACTCCGGATCGTCGTTGATCTCTTGGATCATCGCCGAAATCTGCTGACGGAGGTCTTCCGGCGTCGACTTCGGCACGGCGACCCCGCGGTAGGCTCCGCCGACGAGATCGAAGCCGAGTTCCTTGAACGTCGGTACGTCGGGGAACTTGGGATGGCGTTCCTCCATGGCGACGGCCAGCAGACGGGTGTTGTCATAGTTGGCGGCGACGGTGGTGTAGCCCCACTCCGCGCGCACCTGATCGCCGAGCAGCGCCGTCACCGCCGCGCCCGTTCCCTTGAACGGCACGTAGGTCGTCTCGATCCCGGCCATGTCGTCGAAGCGAACCTGCGCGATGTGGTTGGCGGTCCCCTTTCCCGAGCCCGACATCGTGATCTTGCCCGGCTCCTCCTTGGCGGCGTCGATGAGGTCCTGCAGTGTCTTGAAGGGACTGTCCTCTTTCACGACGATCGCGTCGGGAGTGTAATGGAACATGTGCACGGTGGTGAGGTCGTCCGTCGTGAAGCCCACGTCCTTCTGCATCGGTTTCACGATGATGTGGGGCAGGTTGACGCCCATGATCGTGTAGCCGTCCCCCGGCATCGAATTGAGCTGCGCCCAGGCCACGGCGCCGCCGCCGCCCGGCTTGTAGGTGATCACGAAGTTCTGCCCGAACTTGTCGACGAAGAACGGCTGCTGAAACCGAGCCGTAATGTCGGACTCGCCGCCCGGCCCGAACGGGATGATGTAGGTGACCGGTTTGTCCGGGTAGTCGGCCGCGTGGACCGCCGAGGTCAGTGGCAACAGGGCCACGGCCGAGATCGCGAAAAGCAGGTATCGTCGCGAGAGATCCATGGTTTCCTCCTGTGTATTGCCGATTGCGGCTCTTGCCCGGCCGAATTCGGCGGTTACGGTCGTGGAGCCGGGGGCGGGCGCCGTTGGCGATCCCGCGCCCCGGCCTCCATCAGGCGCTTCGGTACAGCTTGGTCAACACGTATTCGCGGTGACCGAGCGCTTCGGCCGCGGTCAGGCGGCCGTTGCACGTCCGCAATGTGCATTCAATCAGCTTGTCGCCGGCCTCGTCCATCGTCATTTCGCGCCGCAGAATGCCGGAAACGTCCACATCGATGTGCTCGCTCATGGTTCGCACCGTCATCGGATTGGCCGACAGCTTGATGACCGGCTCGATCGGGTTGCCGATGACGTTGCCCTGGCCGGTCGGGAAAAGGTGAACGACGAAACCGGCCGCCGCCTGCAGCGTCACGCATTCCGCGGCCGCCGAGGATGTGTCCATGAAGTAAAGACCCGGCCCCTTCGCGGGCATTTCCGCCGGCTGAAGCACGTCGATGAACTTGGCGACCTTGCCGATCTTCTGCAGGTTGCCGAAGGCCTTTTCCTCGATCGTCGTCAGGCCGCCGGCGATGTTTCCCTTGGTCGGCTGGCTGTCCGACAGGTCGCTCGTCTTGTTGGGCTCGATGACCTCGTCCATGTAGGCCTGCCAGGTGTCCAAGAACTTCTGCCCGATCTCCGGCGAAGCCGCCCGCGTGGCGCACACCTTCTCGGCGCCGGTGAGTTCCGATGTCTCGCCGAAGCAGGTGGTCGCGCCGCCGTCGTCGAACTTGTCGATCAGGTTGCCGACGGTGGGGTTCGCCGCGAGGCCGGACGTGGTGTCGGACTCACCGCATTTCGTCGACACCCAAAGCTCGTTGAGGGCGCAGTCTTCGCGTTGCTTTTCCGTCGCCCACTGAACGAATTCCTTGGCCTTGCGCGACGCGGCGGCAATGGTGTTGATGTCGCCATTGCCCTCGATGGCGAAGCCCTCCACTGGTTTTCCTGTTTCGGCGATACCGTCGACCACCCGTTGCGTCCACTGCGGTTCGATGCCGATGACGACGCAGGCGGCGACGTTGGCATTGCTGCCGGTACCGATCAGGGTGCGGAAAAAGACCTCGAGATCCTCGCCGAACTGCAGCCGGCCATAGGCATGGGGAATGGCCATGGTGCCCTTGATGTTGTTGGCGACGGCCTCGCAGGCAGCATTGGACAGGTCGTCGAGCGGCAAAATGACGACGTGATTGCGGATGCCGATGCGGCCGTTTTCCCGCCGATATCCCATAAAGTTCCAGTTGTTCATGATTACCACCTCTTGGTCTTGGCGTTGTGCACGTGGACGTGATGGCCCTTGCCGACTTCGGTGATGAGCTTTCCCACGTCGTGTCCGTATTTCATGATCGTATCGCCGCTCTTCAGATCAACGACCGCGATCTTGTGGCCGAGAGGGATGGGATCGAGCGCCTTGATCGTGATCGTCTCGTCCTTGTCCATCACCCAGCCGGTCAGATCCTGGCCGGCCTCGACATCTTCGACGACGATCACGCCCACATTGTCGTCGTGGTCGTGGACAAGGAAATGCGGTGTAGCCATTTGCGTTCTCCTTTAGGTGCCCGGACGCATTGTCCGGGGGGTACGATTTTATGAGCCTCAGTCGTTCATCAGCACGACCTTTGCCGCGGCGGATCGGCCTCGATCGAGATCGTCGAAAGCCGCCGCCCCCTCCGCGAGCGGACGCTGTTCGACCCAGTCCAGCGATCCGAGTGCGCCGCTGGAAAGGGCCGCCACCGTCGCGCGCAGATCGACGGCCGTGTACGTGTAGGTTCCGAAAAACGTGATTTCCGACAGGGTCAATTTTCGGACATCGACCGCGCCCGCGTTGTCCATGAGACCGATGTGGGCGATGACTCCGCCCGGCTTGACGGCCGATATGGCGACCGGTCTCGTCCGTTCGCCACCCACGGCGTCGATAACCAGATCGTATTCGTTGGCGTCGGGTCCCGGGCCGCCGATCGGATCGTAGACCCGGCACGCACCGGTGGCCTCGGCGGTCTCGCGGCGCAAAGCATTGGTGTCGCCGAGAAGAATGTCCTGGCATCCGTGGCTCTTCAGGAACAACGCCGCCAGCAAGCCGACCGATCCGCCGCCGATCACCAGTGCCCTGGCTTCCGCGACGGGCCGGTGAAGGATCCGCTCGGCCAGAACGATGGCATGCAGGGCCGTGGCGCCCGGCTCCGTCAGTGCGGCATGAACGGGGTTCATGTCTTCGGGAATAGGGATCAGGTTCCGTTCCGGGATGGCGATCCGTTCGGCGAACGCTCCCGGACGATTCATCCCGATGAGTTCCCGATTTCGGCAAAGATTGGACCGGCCGCCGCAGCAGTCGTCGCAGACGCCGCATGTCATCAGCGGGTTGAGCACCACGCGCCGGCCCTCGAGGGTGCCGATCTCCACGACGCCGCACGCTTCGTGTCCGAGGATCAGCGGCGGCACGCGGCGCGGATCGTGTCCGTGGTAGGCGTGCATGTCCGATCCGCAAATGCCGACGGCGTCGATGCGGACCAAGGCCTCCCCCGTCCCGCGCTCCGGGTCGGGCTCGTCGCGATATCGCACCTCGTTGGTCGCGGTATAAACAAGCGCTTTCATGTCGTCATGTTCCCAATCTCATTTTGCCGTGAACCCGCCGTCCACGAAGATCACCTGCCCGGTGACGTAGTCGGACGCGGGGGCCGCCAGGAAAATCGCCGTCCCGTAAAGATCTTCGAGCCGGCCGTTGCGGCCGATCGCGGTCCGTTCGGCCTGCTCGGCGGCTCGCGCCTCGTCCCCGAAAACCGGTGCCGTCAGTTCCGTCGGGAAAAAACCGGGGGCGATGGCATTGCAGTTGATCCCGTGCCTCGACCACGCTTCGGCCATCGCCCGGGTCATCTGCGCCACGCCCCCTTTCGAGGCGCCGTAGGGAAGACTGTTCGGAAAGGCGCGTTCGGATTGCAGCGACGCGATGTTGACGATTCGGCCCCAACCCTTTCGCCGCATCGCGGGAACCAGCGCCCTCGCGAGGAAGAAGGGCGTCGCCAGATTGATGGCGATGGTTTGGTCCCAGCTTTCCGGCGTAATCTCCTCGACCGGCTGACGCAGGTTGATGCCGGCGGCGTTGACGAGAATATCGGGATCGCCGAACGGCTTCGAGATGGCCTCCGCAACCGCATCCAGAGCGGCGTAAGCGGCCAGATCGGCCGCGACAGCCGCCGCCTTTCCGCCCGCCTTCTCGATAGCGGCCACGGTGTCCGCCAGGGCCTCGGCGCGGCGGGCGACGACGACGACCGCCGCCCCCGCCGAGCCGAGAGCGATGGCGATGGCCTGCCCGATCCCCGAGCTGCCGCCGGTGACCGCCGCCACCCGGCCCGTCAAGTCGAAGAGATCCGCCATCGTCTCCGCCTACACCGTGAGCTCGAAGTGATCTTGCGGGAAGTACTTGGCAAGGCGGATGTCGCCGGTACGCGCATGGGCTTCCATGCCCTCGAGCCGCGACATCCGGGCCGTCACCGCGGCGACCTCGCGGTTGGCCTCGCGGGTCGCCCGCTGGGTAGTCACAATCTTGATGAATTTGTGGACCGACAGGCCGCCGGTGTAGTGGCCCGCGCCCTTGGTCGGCAGGATGTGGTTGGTGCCCGAACATTTGTCGCCGAAGGCCACCGTTGTTTCCTCGCCGACGAACAAGGATCCGTAGTTGCGGAGCCGGTCCATATACCAATCGAGGTTCTTGGTCTGCACCTCCAAGTGCTCGGGCGCATATTCGTCGCTCACCGTTGCCGCTTCCTCGTCGGTGTCGCAGAGAATCACCTCGCCGTAATCGCGCCAGGCGCCGCCGGCGGCTTGACTTGCGGTCTCCGGAAGCTCGGCGATGAGGCCGGGCATGCGTTCCATCACTTTTTCCGCCACGTCCCGGCTGGTCGTGATCAGCCATGCCGGGGTGTCGAACCCGTGTTCGGCCTGGCCGACCAGGTCATTGGCGACGATCTCCGGATCGGCCGTTTCATCGGCGATGACGAGGATCTCGCTTGGTCCGGCGAACAGGTCGATGCCGACGCGGCCGTACAAGCATGCGCTTGGCTTCGGCGACGAAGCGGTTGCCGGGGCCGACCAGGATATTGGCCTTGTTCCCGGTAAACAGCCCGAACGCCATCGCCGCTATTCCCTGGACGCCCCCGAGGGCGAGGATGTGATCCGCTCCAGCCAGGTTCATGGTGTACAGAATCGCCGGATGAACCCCGCCCCGCTCCTGGCTGGGAGCCGAGCATGCGACCACATTGCGGACGCCGGCGACTTTCGCCACGCTGATGCTCATGATGGCGGAAGCAACATGCGCATACCGGCCACCCGGCACATAGCAGCCGGCGGTATCCATGGGGATCAATTTCTGTCCCGCCCACAGACCGGGGCTGAGCTCGGTCTCGAACTCCTGAATGCTCTTCATCTGTGCCTCGGCAAAACCGCGAACGCGGTCATGGGCGAATTGCAGATCGTCCTTGAGCTGTTGGGGCACGCGAGCCGCCGCCGCCTCGATGGACTCCTTTGAAACCACGATCTCTCCGTCCCACTTGTCCAACTTCACGCCGTACTCGCGGGCCTTGTCCTCGCCGCCTTCTTCGATTTCGTGCAGCATACCGGCGACGATCTGGCGTGTTTCGTCTTCGCCCGTTGCCGCCGTCTTCGACGCCTTCTTCAAATATTCAACAGCCATTTCTCTCTCCCTTGGGTTCGGATCTAAAAGGTATCGGTTTGTGTTAGTTCAGCGCCCATAACGACAGTTCGGGAATGAACGCGAGCAGCAGAACAACGAAGAGCATGGAAAGCACGTAGGGCACGGCCTTTGCCGCAATGGGCAAGATGGACGTTCCCGTCAGACCGGAGACAACGAACAGATTGAGTCCGAGCGGCGGGGTGATGAACCCGACGCCGAGCGCGGTCACCATCATGATGGAGAAGTGGATGTCGGCCATGCCGATCTCGCGGGCCAGCGGCAACAGGATCGGCGAAAGGATGACGATGTTCGGGGTGGTTTCCATCACACAGCCGGCGATGATCAGGATACCAATCATGATCAGGACGATCATCGTCCGGTCGTCGGTGAGCGACGTCATCGAGCTGACGAACCCCTGCGGAATCTCGAGGACGGCGAGTGTTTGGGCCAGTGGCAGCGACAGCGCGATGATCGGCAGGATGACGCCGTTCACCCGCGCCGAGCTCTCGAGCATCTTGGGAAAGTCGCTGAGTTTCAGCGTTTTCTGGAAAAGCCCGATGATGATGGTGGTGACCACGGCGACCGCGGCCGCTTCGGTCGGGGTGAAGGCCCCCGAGTAGATGCCGCCCAGAATGATGATCGGGACCAGCAACGCGTATCGCCCATCGACGATGGACTTGACCCAGCGTTTGTACGAAAACCCCGCATCGGCATTCTCGTATCCGCGGATCCGGTTCATGACGATGTTGGTGATCATGATCGAAAGCATGACCATCAGTCCGGGGATTGCCGCGGCCAGGAACAGGGTTGACGCGGAGATGCCGAGGACCAATCCGATGATGATGTAGGCGATGGACGGCGGGATCAGGATGCCCGTACAGGACCCGGACGCGACCAGGGCGCACGCGTAGGCCTGCGGGTAGCCCGCTCGAACCAGCCTGTGGATGGTCATACGGCCAACGGCGGCGGCGCCGGCGGCGTCGGAGCCGGAAATACACGCGAAGAAGCCGCAGCCGAGGACGGTGGCGGTGCCAAAACCGGCACGAAAGCCGCCCGTGGTAGATTCAGCGATGTCGAGCAGCTTGTCGGAAAGGCCCGTCCGTACCAGCACGTCGCCGGTCAGGATGAACAGGGGAACCGCGATCAGCGCAAACGCGTCGATGCCGTCGAACAGCGACTCACCGACCAATGAAAGTGGCAGAACCTCGGTCAGCACAAGCATCGCCACGGACCCGAGACCCAATGCCACCCAGACCGGTACGGCGAGAGCGATCATAAGGATCATTCCCATAAGGGGAACGTAAAACTCCCATCCGAGTTGCAGCGTTGATTCCTGCATGAGATATTGCTGAAGCATGACGACTCCTAGTCGAAAAGTTTCTCGCCCTCGTAGACGGGCTTGCCCGTTCGAATGCCGTTGATGTCGCGCCAGATCGACTGCAACAGGCGGAAGGTCATCAAGGAAAAGCCAAGGGGTACGGCGGCCAGGAACCAGGCTTGGCTGATGCGTAGGCCATGGGTCACCGAGCCGAACTTAATCGACGTGAAGACCGGCTCCAGGGACCAGTAGAGCGCAATAACGGCGAGGATGAGCGTGGCGATGTCACCGAACAGGTAGATGGCGCTCTTTGCAGTAGGGGGCACGTAGTGTAGAATGACGTCGATGCGCATGTGCGCCCGATTGCGAATGGCCGCCGCCGCGCCAATCCAGGCAAGATAGATGAAGGCATAGCGAGCGACCTCTTCGCCCCAGATCGATGAGTAGGACAGGACGAAGCGTCGGATTACCTCCATCGCAATAGTGACCACGATGGTCGAGTACAGGACGAGCAGCAACCAGCGTTCGCCGTCCCGATCCACTTTGGCAAGAAAACCCCGCATAGCGCCCTCCTAATGTCGGGTTGCGGTGATGATGTCCGTCGGGCTGCCCCGCCCAGACGGGGCCACCCAATTGAAGGCTAAATGTCGTGGACGTAGTATCGGCCCTGGGTGTTGGCCGCTTCGAGCAGAATGTCGAACTTGGCAGTCGAACCCGCCAGCTCCGTCTTGAAGTTATCCCAAGCGGGCAGTTGGTGGCCCGCCGTGGCGACCCATTGCTCCATCTCCCCGTCCGTTGGCGCATAGAACTCGACGCCGCCCTTGCCCAGTTCGGCCATCGCGTAGGCTCTTGCCGCCGGGACCTTTGCCAGGTTTTGGTGGGAGGTGATTTCGCTCGCGAACTCGATGCCTTCCTGGACGTCGCCCGGCAGGCTGTTGAACCATTCCAAATTGCACGAGTACACCTGGGAATCCGGGACGGCTCGATCGAAAGTGACCCAGGCGAGGACGTCCTGGAAGCCGAACACGTAGAGCGCCTCGACGGACGGATCGAGGGCGTCGGCCACGCCCTGCTTGATGGCGGAGGGCGTTTCACCCCAGGCGATCGGCGTCGGATTGGCCCCGAGCAAGCGATAGAACTGGGCCAGGATCTCCGATCCCGGAACGCGGAACTTGATGCCTTTCATCTGTTCCGGTGTCTTGATCGGGCCTTCTATGCCTTTCCGCAAGGCGACGACGCGGGGATCGATGACGACGTACCAGAGCGGCTTGAAACCCTTTGCCTGGACTTTGGGGTTGACCTCGTCGGTCCACGCCTTCGAGTTGACGAGGTTGACGAACTTCTGATTTTCGCCGCACCAATAAGGAATATTGATCAAATCGACCACCGGGGCGAACGATGCAAAGTTCGACAGCGAATGCTGCGCCGCCTGGATGGTGCCGCCCTGGACCTTGGTGACAAGCGCCCCGCCGGTGCCGAGTTGTCCGCCCGGTGAAAGCTTGACGTACACTTGGCCATTGGTCGCGTTCTGAATGTTTTCCTTGAAATCCAGCTGCATGATCGGATAACTGCGATCAGCGCTCAAGATGTACGCCGTCGCTATGTTCATGGTGAATTTCGCGGCTTTCTGGCGGTCTCTTTCCTCATTGCCGGTCTGTGCGGCCGCGTCCCGGGACGCGAGAACACCGGCCGCCCCGGCCACCACCGCCGCGGTGAATCCGAACTTGCTCGCGATCTCCATGAAGTGACGGCGTTCAACCGATTGCAACGTATCTTTCCGATTGTTCTCAGACATTTTTCTCTCCCTCTCTCACGTTCAGTTCGTCTTGACTTGGAGGACTGTTCAAAGGGTCACCTTTCGCCTGCTTCTCCTTGCCAAGGGTTCCGATCACGAAACAGATCGTGGCGGCGAACAGGGTAAGAAATTCCGGTAAATCACCGACCGACATCTGCTCGGTCGCGCCCATCAGGGCGGATGCCTTACCGATCAGAACGTTGGCAAGGTAAAGGGCGAAGAAGACCGCGGATGCCACAAAGGCCCAACGTCCAATCCCGTTGTGTGTCTTCGACATAACACCTCCCTTTTATTCGTCACGCTTTGTAAGCGCTTACATTTTTTTTAACACATCCCCTTTTTCGGTGTCAAGCGCCCAATTGTAGCAAGATTGACACCCCAGAGTAATCCTGATAAATCATTATATATCAGGATGATAAGAATAACGGTGCAGCATGCTGTCATGGATTATTCGCCCCAGGAAAAAAGAAATCGCTTACAAAAACGGGGGGTTAGCTCTCCCACTTTGCAAGACGTAGCGACACAGGCGGACGTTTCGACCGCAACGGTTTCGCGTTGCCTCAACACGCCCAATTCGGTTCGTCCGGCGTTGCGGGAAAAGGTCAGGCGAGCGATCGATGAGCTCGGATACGTGCCTCATGGCGCGGCGCGGGCCCTTGCCTCGCAGAGGACCCATATGATCGGGGCGGTGATCCCAACGCTAGAAAACGCGATTTTCGCGGCAGGCGTGCAAGCTTTCCAACGGCACCTCAGTGAATCCGCATACACCCTGCTTCTCGCCACGTCCGAGTACGATATCGACCGTGAACGGGAGCAGGTTGAAACTCTCGTTGGGCGGGGCGTCGACGGAATGCTGCTTGTGGGCCAAACGCATGCTCCCGAGGTGTGGGAGTTGCTTTTGGAAAAGAATATCCCTTACGTTCACAGTTGGGTATTCGAGGTGTCGAGTGATCATCCGTGTGTTGGCTTCGACAACCGGGAAGGGGCCCGGCGGGTCGCCACATATCTGCTTGAGATCGGTCACCGGGACATCGGCATGATCGTGCCGGTCACCACCCACAACGATCGCGCGACGGAGCGGATTCTTGGAGTTAAGGACGCGTTGTCGGCTTACGATTGCGAGCTTCGCGCGGATCGCCTGCTTGAGTGTCGCATTTCGATTCCGCAAGCACGCGCCTGCCACCGTGTACTCATGTCGCTAGAACCAAGGCCAACTGCGGTCATATGCGCCAACGACGTATTGGCCTTGGGTGCGTTGTTGGAGTCTCGGATCTTGGGCATCGATGTCCCCGACGACGTATCGATCACCGGCTTTGCCGATTTGTATTTCGCCGCGCATCTTGATCCCGCGTTGACGACCATGCACATCCCCAGCGAGGAAATGGGGAGATGCGCGGCGGAGTACTTGCTCTCCCGACTGTCGTACGCACCGGTTGCTTCGAAGATGGAGTTCGAGGCGCGCCTGATCGTGAGAGGGACAACCGGCCCACCGGGAAATCGCCCGCGTCCAAAAGCTGCGCGGCGCCGTCATGTTTGACAGCGGGCTGTGTGGCTGGAGCGTAAAACGAACGAATTGATAAGACCGGCGCAGCGGCGTTTTACGCGAGACTGACCAATCCTTTCGGTCGTTCGAAGGAGAAGGCGCTCTCATGTACTTTTTCTTTCTTCGTCGCACTCGCCAGCGCTGGTCTCGATACCGCCGTCTTCTCGCGCCGGTGGACATGCGCCGCTCTCTGCTGCGATCCGCCGTTTACCTCGGCGCTATCATCGTTTTCCACTCGCTGGCCATGATCGAGTTCGAAGGCATGACATTGGGCGATGCCATGTGGTTGACGCTGACGACGATGACGACCGTCGGTTACGGCGACAGGGCCGCTGCGACCTTGTGGGGCCGGGCATCGACCGTCGTTCTCATTTATGTGGGTGGGATTTTCGTGCTGTTTCACACGGCGGCGGATTACTTCGAATATCGATCCGAGCGAAAAGCCTTGATGATCAAGGGGCTATGGAGGTGTAAAATGAAAAACCATGTGCTGATAATGGGCGGCCCGAACATCAACCAGGAACAATTCCTCTTTCGCCTGGTCACCGATCTCCAGGAAAGCGAGGAGTTCGGCGATTGTCCGGTGGAGATCTTGACCATTCGCTTTCCCGACGGCCTGCCGCGCTCACTCCAGCGCCTGGGACTCGTCCTTCACGCGGGCTACCCGAATGACCCGGATGACATCGCCGCCACCGATGTCGATAAGGCGGCGGCGATTATCGTGCTTGCCCATCAGGAGGACGACTTACGCTCGGACGCCCGGACTTTTGATCGCGTCAGCCTTGCGCGGGAGTTGGGCGCCAAGGGCCGTGTGCTGGCGGAGTGCGTAAAGGATGCAAATCGCCAAAGAATGAAGAAAGCCGGCGCCGATATTGTCGTGCGCCCCATCCGTTTTTACCCGGAATTCTTGGTGCGGGCGCTGACTTCCCCCGGATCGTCTGAAATACTGGAAAACATCTTCACGAGCCACGGAGACGTCTGTGCCCGTATTGACGTTCATACGTCGGGACTGCGCTGGGCGGAGATCGCGCGTGGCGTGATGGAAGCAGACATG
Organism: uncultured Alphaproteobacteria bacterium; assembly: GCA_963786305.1. GTDB lineage: Bacteria > Pseudomonadota > Alphaproteobacteria > Rhodospirillales > Defluviicoccaceae > CAKZLS01. The sequence continues at coordinate 61,352 of CAWAYL010000014.1, read as the reverse complement.
GGCACGGCGATTGGCTACGAGGCATCGGGAGGCGGGGTACAATGCAATCCGCCTCCCGATGCCCTTATCCATGCCGTCGCTCTCCACGTCATTGCGCGGCAAGAAAACATTCCATCCGCATCAAAGATCGAGGCCGTGCTGGCGCGATTGCGCCCGTAATGACTCGGCGCTGACCGTTATCCGCGGACCACCAGCACCGAGCACTGGGCGTGGCGAACCACCCGCGCCGAGTTCGGGCCGAGCAGGTAGTCCTTCAATTCGGGACGATGCGATGCCATGACGATCAGGTCCGCGCCGATGATCTTGGCGGTGCCGAGAATCTCCTGATAGACGGTTCCCGGACTGACGATATGCTGGACTTTCACATCCTCGGGAACATGCTTTTTCACGAATTCCTTCAGCCCCTCGAGGAGCGATTCCTCCAACTGTTTTTCGTACCCCTCCGGAAAGAATTGACCGACGTACGACATGCCGAAGCTTGGGGCCACGGTAATGACGTGCAGGATGGAACCGAAGGCGCGACAGTACTCCACCGCCGTCGGCAGCGCCCTTTCCCATGAGCTATCGTCATTCAGGTCGACGGCAAATAGAATGTTCTTATACATATACGCCCCTTTCCAAGCTCTCTACGCTCAGGCTTGATGGCCGTCGCCGGCAAACAAGCGAAAGCAATCACACTTGCGAAGTTTATACCAAATCTCATTGATAGGGACTCGTTGTGATCGTGTTTCACGCTTCCTCGGCAGGCAGGAGGGACCGTACTGGCGATGGGGATCCATCGTCAAGCGGTTCCCCCACCTTTGGAACCTGGGCCCCGAGGAAGCGTGAAACACGACCCTCCGTGCGGCCGTTCCTATCAACGAGAATTGGTATTACATGAATTCCGTTGCATCGTTGGACAGCGAGTGTATTGGATAAATGCGCTGCCGTCCACGCGTCGACCGGCTGCCGCTGCCGCTTCAATGAACGCGGGGCGCGCGGTACTATCTGTGGGGGAGACCGTGGGAGTTTACCGTTCGACGGACTTCGGAGGCAACCCGCTCGTGGCGTCTGGCGTTGTCGCTTCGTGGGACGACGACCCGTCCTCGCGGGACGCGGAACCCGCCATGATGAGCGCATTTGCCCGGTCTTCGCATTCGCGAGCGAATTGGCGACATTCTTTCACCCTGCGACGGGCGTCCTTGGCGGTCTTCAAGGATACGCGATACGACACGGTATCGCCGCTCTCCCTGGCGCACCGCGCCGCGCGGAGGGATTCACGCGCCGCGCAGTCGTGCACGTCACACAGGTCCCGCGATCGAGCGGCACCGCGAATGAGATTGGGAATCCTGTCATGAGTTCCCAACTGCTCGGCAACCGCTCGCAGGGCATCCGTGTCGTGTGGACTGATCGTGTCCACGTCGAAAATATCGTTATCCGTAAGGGTCACGTCGGTGCGGCGTTTCGTCTTCTTTCGGATGGTTCGTGTTGCCAGCATGGTTGTTCTCCCCTGTACCTGAACGTCCCGACGATCACTTATTTCACCATCGATCTAGTGTATTAATCGTAAACTTCGGTACCGTCGGCTTGCTACCCACTCAATCCGGTAGGGAAGTTGGCTGTAAAAATCGCGAAAACACCCGCTATAGGCGTCGGGTGCGCGCGCCGGGTGCTCGCGACGAAAGGACCGCGACGGCTCCACGCGGCCCGCCGATGACCCGGTGAAAACATCTATCGCGAGACTACCCCGCGTATTCAACGCCTTTTTCATCGAGAAACTGCTGCAGCTCGCCGGTTCCGTACATCTCTCGCACGATATCGCAGCCGCCGACAAATTCCCCCTTCACATAAAGCTGGGGAATCGTCGGCCAATTGGCGAACTGCTTGACGCCCTCGCGAAGCGACGGGTCGGTGAGCACGTCGATCCCCTTGAACTTGATGCCGAGGTTGGTCAAGGCCTGCACGACCGCAGCCGAAAACCCGCATTGAGGAAACATCGGGGTTCCCTTCATGAACAAGACCACGGGTGTTGCTTCTATCTCGCTCTGAATCCGCGCGAATACCGGATTTTCGTTCATGTTCGCATCCTTTCCTGAGTCTAAGTGTCAGCCGCTGTCGGGAACACCGGTTTGCAGCGCCAGCGCATGCAGTTCATTGCCCATGCGGCCGCGTAACGCCTGATAGACGATTTGGTGCTGCTGTACCCTGGTTTTGCCCTTGAATGTCGCCGATATCACGGTCGCGGCGTAATGATCGCCGTCGCCGCGCAGGTCTTCGAGCCTGACCTGGGCGTCGGGGATCGCTTCCCTGATCATCCGCTCGATATCTCCGCCGTCCATTGCCATGCCCGTCACCGTTATCCTTCCACGCCTCGTTGTTGCCCCGCCATGTAGCGCGGCATCCACCCTTCATGCAATTCACGAAGCTCGCTGAGGGATATGGAATGCGACCGGTTCACAGTCAACCGCCGACCGCCCGTGACCCCGATGCGCCGGATGGGGACACCGGCGGAGCCCGCCCGCACCTGGATCGCATCCACCCGGGATTGCGGGACGGACAGAATATAACGCGCCTGATCTTCGCCGAAAAACCATCCGTGGAGGCGCTCACCGGTGTCGGGTAAGTCGAGCGTTGCACCCCTGTCTCCCGCCAATGCCATTTCGGCGGCGGCAACCAACATGCCCCCGTCGGAGACGTCATGACAGGTCGCAACGGACCCGTCCACGATGAGACCCCGCACGAAATCGCCGTTGCGTTTTTCGACGCCGAGATCGACCGGTGGCGGCGCGCCTTCCTCCCGTCCCTCGATCTCGCGGAGATACAGGGATTGACCGAGCCAGCCGCCATCGCCGCCGGCCGGCCCGCCGACCAGAAGAAGAATATCGCCCTCGGCGTTAAGCGCGATGGATGCCATGCGTTCCAGATCCTGGATCAGACCGACGCCGCCGATCGCCGGCGTTGGCGGTATCGCGACTCCGTTGGTCTCGTTGTAGAACGACACGTTGCCCGACACGACCGGAAACTCGAGGGCCGCGCACGCGTCCGCCATGCCGCTCACACAGCCCGCGAATTGCCCCATGATTTCCGGTTTCTCGGGATTTCCGAAATTCAGACAGTCGGTGATCGCCAGGGGCTTGGCGCCGACGGCGGTGAGATTGCGCCACGCCTCGGCCACGGCCTGCCGGCCGCCCTGAACGGGGTCGGAAAAACAGTATCGGGGCGTGCAGTCGCAACAGACGGCCAAGCCCTTCTTGGTGCCGTGCACCCGCACGACCCCGGCGCTGCCTCCCGGACGCTGCACGGTGTCGGCCATGACCATGTGGTCGTATTGCTCCCACACCCAGCGCTTGCTGGCGAGGTCGGGTTTGGCCATCAAATGCCGCAACGCCGCCATGACGTCGTCGCATGGGGGGATGTCGGCCGCCGGGATGACCGCCGATTGAGGCGTCTCGACCCAAGGACGGTCATAATCCGGAGAGGATGCCACGAGGGGGTCGATGGGCAAGTCGGCGACGATGTCTCCGTGCTGGCGAAGGACCATGTGCCCGGTATCGGTGGTCCGGCCGATAATCGCGAAGTCGAGTTCCCACTTTTCGAAAATGGCGCGGGCCTCCGCCTCGCGTCCCGGCTTCAGCACCATCAGCATCCGTTCCTGGCTCTCGGACAGCATGATCTCGTAGGCCGTCATGCCTTGTTCGCGAATGGGCACGCGGTCGAGATCGAATTCCACGCCGAGGCCGCCTTTCGAAGCCATCTCGAAGGACGACGAGGTCAGGCCGGCCGCGCCCATGTCCTGGATGGCGATGATCGCGTCGGTCGCCATCAGCTCCAGGCAGGCTTCGATAAGCAGCTTCTCGGTGAACGGGTCGCCAACCTGCACCGTGGGCCTTTTCTCCTCCGTGTCCTCGGTGAACTCGGCGGACGCCATGGTCGCGCCGTGGATGCCGTCGCGCCCCGTCTTCGAACCGACATAGACGATGGGATTGCCGATGCCCGCCGCCGCCGAGAAGAAGATCTTGTTCGATGGAGCGACCCCGACGGTCATCGCATTGACCAGAATGTTGCCGTCGTAACCGCCATGAAACGCGCATTCGCCGGCGACCGTCGGCACACCCACGCAGTTCCCGTAGCCGCCGATGCCGCCAACGACCCCGGCGATCAGGTGCCGCATTTTGGGGTGATCGGGGCTGCCGAAACGGAGCGCGTTGAGATTGGCGACCGGACGCGCGCCCATGGTGAAGACGTCGCGAAGGATACCGCCGACACCCGTGGCCGCGCCCTGATACGGCTCGATGTACGACGGGTGGTTGTGGCTTTCCATCTTGAAAATGGCCACCTGCCCGTCGCCGATATCCACCACGCCGGCATTCTCGCCGGGACCGCACACCACCCAGGGCGCCGTGGTCGGCAAGTTCCGGAGCCATTTCTTCGATGATTTGTAGGAGCAATGCTCGCTCCACATCACCGAGAATATGCCAAGCTCGGTGATATTGGGCGGACGCCCCAGGATCTCGAGAATTTTCGAATATTCCTGCGTCGTCAACCCGTGCTGGGAAACCGTATCCGCGGTGATGTCTGTCATCGGTATTACACCAATGAAATCCAATAATGCGGCCGGTGACCCGCCTATCGCAAAGCCGCCAGCAAGCCGTCGAACATCGCCCGACCGTCCGTCCCGCCCAACAGCGGCTCGGCGAGCCGTTCCGGGTGAGGCATCATTCCCAGAACATTGCCCCGTTCGTTGAGGATCCCCGCGATGTTGTCCTGGGAGCCGTTGGGGTTGAACCGGTCGTCAACGTCGCCTTCGGAACCGCAATATCGGAAGACGATGCGGTCCTTGTCCTTCAATTCCCGCAAGGTGACGTCATCGGCGAAGTAGTTTCCCTCGTTGTGCGCGATGGGAAACCTCACGATTTGTCCCCGCCTGTAACCCTTGGTGAAGATTGTTCCCGGATTTTCTACCTTGAGGTAAACATCGCGACAAATGAACTTGAGGTCGGCGTTTCTCATCAGCACGCCGGGCAGAAGACCTGTTTCGGTCAGGATCTGGAAGCCGTTGCAGATGCCGAGGACGGCGACTCCCGCCTCGGCGCGCCCTTTCACGTCGCGCATGATGGGAGAGTGCGCCGCCATGGCGCCGGCCCGCAGGTAATCGCCGTAGGAGAAGCCTCCCGGAACGACGATGAGGTCGAGCGGCGGCAACTCGGTTTCACGATGCCAAATCATCAGCGGCGGCGCGCCGGTGGCATGGGTCAGCGCCACGGCGACGTCGCGGTCGCAATTGGAGCCGGGAAAGACGATGACTGCGCTTTTCATTTGCGGAACTGCGGCCTTCGAGACTACGGGATGATACCACGGGTCGGAACGGAACGGTGACAATCGGAAAGCGCGCAAACGGTCTCCGCCTTATTCCACGATATCGATGGCATAGTTCTCGATGACCGTATTGGCGAGCAGTTGCCGGCACATGGCTTCGATGTGTTCGTGCGCTTTGCCCGGATCGGTCTCGAGAAGATCGATTTCGATGAACTTCCCCTTGCGGATTTCGTTGATGCCCGCGAACCCCAAGGCTTCAAGGGCGTGTTGCACCGCCCTGCCTTCCGGATCCAGAACCCCGTTTTTCAGCGTTACGTGAACCTTGGCTTTCACGACCGAAGTGTCCCTTTGTCATATTATTGCATGGTTACTGCACCGGCTTACGTCATTGCATCGTTATTGCATTGTCTCGGGGCCCTTGATATCGGTCGGGCCGCTTTCCGGAAGAATGCCCAGGCGGCGGGCAACTTCCTGATAGGCGTCGGTGATCTTGCTCAGGTCCTCGCGAAAACGCTCCGTGTCCAACCGCTCGTTGTTTCTAAGGTCCCACAGGCGGGTCGAATTCGGGGCTGATTTCGTCGGCCAGCACGATGCGCATCTGGTCGTCGTCCCACAATCGGCCGAACTCCACCTTGAGATCCATCAGCCGAATGCCGATACCGAGAAACAGACCGCTCAGGAAGTCGTTGACCCTGAGCGACAACGCCATGGTCTCGTCGAGATCCTGAGGCGTCGCCCATCCGAACGCGGTAATATGTTCTTCGGAGACCATCGGATGGTCGAGTTCGTCGGACTTGTAATAGTACTCGACGATGGAGCGTGGCAGGGGTGTCCCGTCGGCCATCCCGAAACGCTTGGCGAAGGATCCCGCCGCGACATTGCGGACCGCCACCTGCACCGGAATGATCTCGACCTCGCGGACCAATTGCTCGCGCATGTTCAGGCGCCGAACGAAATGGGTCGGGATGCCAATCTCGGCGAGCCTGACCATGAGGTATTCGGATATCCGGTTATTAAGGACGCCCTTGCCGGTAATCACGCCTCTCTTCTGGATGCTGAGCGCGCTGGAGTCGTCCTTGAAATATTGGACAAGGGTTCCGGGTTCAGGTCCTTCGAAAAGAATTTTGGCCGTGCCTTCGAAAATCTGTCTGCGTCGGGCCATATTGATAAACCGAGTGGTGAAAATGCGCGAATAGCGCATACGAGGAGAGCGCCTTGATATAGCAAGTGTCTGGCCGCAAAACAATGATACCGGTAGACCGGTGGTTACAGGGCGACGGTCATGTACGCGGTTTTGCCAGGACGGCCCGGCGAAAACAGCCATATCGGGGTGGCTTCGTGGCGCTCTCCGGCGGGCAGTGCGATCAATGACGATGACACCGTTTCGAAACCGAAATCGGTCACCACGCACATGGCGCCCCCGGGCCCGGCCTCGGGATCATGGTCGCGGCTGGCGAGAAGCGCCCGCCAATCGGACCACTCGGCGGATGACGGATCGGGGACGGCCGCCGCTTCGAACTCCGCGAGGAACCGCCCGATCCGGGGTGAAGACGTATCGTTAAGGTCATAGGCCGTCACCATGGACAATCCCGGCGCGATTTCACCGGTCTCCATGACGTTCGCGCCGCCGGTTTCGTCGTCCGCCTGCCGGCACCGTACCCAGAAAGCATCCCGGCTGTCGGCGACGATCATGTTGAACGGCCGATAGGCGTTGGCATCGAGCGCCGCCAATGAGGCGACGGCGGCTCGCGCGGCTGTCTGCTCCAGCGCGCGCAGCGGCAGTTCTCCCCGGCTTTTCGCTCCCGGCAGGGGGCCGAGCGTGTTCAGGCGATTGAGCACCGCCGCTGTTACACCGCAGTCGTTGACACCGAGCCAGGTCCCGCCCGCGAGCTCATCCAGCCCGGCCACGACGCCCGGGTAGCCGGGCCAATGCCGGGCCGGCGGCCGGCACGGGCGGCTGGCCATTTCGTCGCGGTTCGCGGCCATCAGCAGCGGCCAGTCGCTATCGGGGCGGCGCAGGACAACAACCGTACACATGGTCGGCTTAAACCTCTCCCCACGGCGTTCGCGGCACCCGGATCGTCACGCCATTCGCCTTTCCGTTGCGATCGCGGTTGCAGCGCCGTAGACTCATACAGGACCCGCTCAACGAGGAATATCATGACCGACAGTCTTCGGGAAATCGAGAAGGGACATGAAGCGAAGTACAAGCTCGACGAGGAGACGCAGTTCAAGGCGCGGTGCCGGCGCGCGAAGCTGTTCGGTCATTGGGCCGCCGAGCGGATGGGCATGACCCGCGACGAGGCGCAACAATACGCCACGCGCATGGTTCGTCTCGCCATAGAGCAGCCGGGAACCAATGCCGTGTTGCGATCCGTGCTCTCCGACATGCAGACCCGTGATGCGAGCCTAACGGAGCCCGAGGTCATTTCCGCGTTCGACGGTTATCTCGCAGTCGCGCTGGAACAGCTGGCCGAGGAGTTCCCGACCGCGCTCGACACCGATCATGTGCGGGTTGGCGACTAATACCGCCGGGCGAAAAGGGTAGCGTCCGCAATCTCCGTTCTCAAACCCTGCTGCGTTCCTGTTAAGTGGCTACCGTCGACAGAGAGCCATATATTATATTAATAAATTGTAATATATGGCAATGGAGGGATCGGAGATATTTCAATAATGAAAGAAAAACCGCTCACCATTGACGAGGCCACGAAGCCGGTTACCGCCGAGCCAAGCGCGGATATTCAGGCATTCGCCAGGCCGTCGAGGAAGCGGACACTGCGGATTTTGCGACTTCGGAGGAGTTGAATACGACCATCTGCAAATACGTCCCGCATGGATGATATCGTCTGAACAAGGCGCGCCCTACGCAATCTCGATGACATTGGCGAATATATCGCCCAGGACGACCCGCTCGCTGCATAGCGGACCATCCGCCGCATCGTGGAACAGGTTTCGGGCCTGGCCTTCGTGACTCCCTGAATCCGGTTTGTGTTCGAGCGAAAGCCAACGAACCGTCAGCCCAAATTTTGCCATAAAATGCCTTATTACGGTCCCGATACGGTTGTTGTCTGAATGTCTGGCCAGGATTATTGGCGCGATGATCAAAAGCGGATTTCGTGAGAGCGCCAAATCAGGATATCTGGCTGGCATCGATGGTCTCCGCGCTATCGCCGTGTTATCGGTAATAACTTTTCACTTCGATGAAACCTTGTTGCGCGGCGGCTTTATCGGCGTCGATATTTTCTTTGTTATATCAGGCTATGTAATTAGCAAGTCTTTGTTTGCCACAAGTGATCTTACGTTCCCTCAGTATGTATTGAGCTTCTACAAACGCCGGGTCTTGCGAATCGGGCCAGCATTAATCTTGTGCCTTTCCGTGACCGCCGTCGCATCGAGCCTTTTTGTGGTGCCTTCCTGGCTAAGTGAGACCAATAGCGGAACAGGCTTGGCAGCCTTTGTTGGCCTCAGTAACCTTTATCTCGTGTGGCGCTCGGACGGCTATTTCGGCGAGCGTATTGTTTACAACCCCTATGCTCATACGTGGTCGCTTGCCGTGGAGGAGCAGTTTTACGTCATCTTTCCATTTCTTTTCTTTTTTTGGCTGCGGGCGCTCGACGCGCGGAAAACGACCGGTCGGCGCCTGGTCTTCAAGAAAAGTCTAATACCTATTCTTGCGATCCTCTCGCTCGGTTTTGCGGCCTATCAGTCTACCTCCGATCCGCAATGGGCCTTTTATCTCCTGCCCAGTCGGTTTTGGGAACTGGCGGCGGGCGCCATTTTGTTTCAGGCGCACGCGCGAGGCCGTTTGCTCGCGAAACGGCAAACGGCGCCGCTCCTCTCGGCAACCGGGATATTGCTGATCGGCGTCGGGTTTGTATTCATGGACGTTGCGGGCTTCCCATTCCCGTGGGCTTTAGCGCCGGTCGTGGGTACGGCGTGCCTGATTACAAGTATAGTCTCCCCCGCGGCATCCATCGATCCAGTACGCTCGTTTCTCGCCGCCGCTCCCGTTCGTTACGTCGGGTTGCTGTCGTACTCATTGTATTTGTGGCACTGGCCGGTTTTTACCCTCGTGCGTTGGACATTAGGTCTCGAAAGCGCCACGAGCATATGCGTCGCCCTGATCGGCACTGCGGTATTATCAGTGGTATCATTTCACTTCGTCGAGCGACCTGTGCGGAGCAGCCGCTTTTTGCGTCGTCAGACAAGCTGGCTCGTTGTCTCCGGTGGTATCGCCTGTATGGCGCTCGGCATTGCATTTACGTACCAGCTGTCATATGGCTCCTGGATCGTCGCGCAGAGCGTTGTTGAACAGGACAACGGATGGAGATCCGACCAAATCCCAAGAAACGTCCAGTTGCCGACTTCAGCGGAAAAGCCTCTGTCGGGACGTACACTTTTCGTCATTGGAGACTCCCATGCTGGTGCTTATCGCGCCATGCTGGAGATGGCCTCGCGTGATTTGGGTTTACAGTATGAAATAGTTGCTGCTCCAGGCTGCAGTATAGCGAACCTTAGGAACCCACATTGGGAAAAGGCTCCACGTTGGGAAACCGTCTCGGACTGGGGACCGGGCCACTGCCGCCGCCGTCTGGACAAGACGATCGCCAATGTCGAGAATGCCGCCAAAATCGGTGACGGTGTCTTCTTGGCCTCGTTCCGTACCTACCGACTGAGCCGTCAGAGCGGGATGCTGGAACCTGAAGCGGTTAGAGAAGCTGTCCATGGCGAAAGGGCCCAGCTATCGCGCCAAAGGGCCTTGGCGGACGCCGAAAAGGTGATCAACCGGCTTCAGGCCCTAGGCTTACATGTCCTCCTGGATGCGCCGAAGCCGACGTTCCTGGCGCCGCCGTTCCGCTGCATGGACTGGTTCAATCGGAATAATCCTGTCTGCGCGCCGCGTTTCGAGATGCCGAGGGACACGCTCCTTGAAATCAACCGGCCCATCCTCGACTCCCTCGCTCAGCTTCAGTCGGCAAATTCTCAAGTAATGGTCTGGGATCCCTTTCCACCGCTATGTCCCACCGATGTATGTTCGGCGTTTAACGATGACATACCCTTGTTTTTCGATGGCGATCATCTGACGGGATACGGCAATGCCCAGCTATACCCGTCGTTTCGTCGCATCGTTCTGAAACTGTTTCAGGATCCAAGCCGAGATGATCCGATTGATGTCCCGGGAGTTTGGACGACAAATGGGACAGATGATTGAATGGTCTTTTCGAGGTTTCCGGCAAGGAGCGTGGTGAGAAACAATGGGGTCGGATTCACTGAAAAGCAAATGACTTCTGACCCCTTGATTTCTTTTACAGGTTCCAAAGGTGGGGGAACCGCTTGACGATGGACCCCCATCGCCAGCACGGTCCCTCCCGCCAAGGAAGCGAAAGCAATGGGGTCATGTGTGGACGGCCTCTGCGTTGCAAGAAGAATTTGACTTGATTGCCACCTCGGTCGGGTGCGGTCATGTGTGGACGGCCTCTGCGTTGCAAGAAGAATTTGACTTGATTGCCACCTCGGTCGGGTGCGGTCATGTGTCCGGCCTGTTGACGCGGCACCTGGCCGCTGGCCCTGATGAAGTTCGCGGATCGGGTCTCAATCAGAATTCACGTGGTCTGTCCACATACCCCATTGCGAGGTGTCCCAATCCCCGGCTCGACCGGTTGGCATCAAATCATTTCCACCCTTGCAAGTCTCTGCATACGCTCTCCTGGTTACGCCTGATCCATCATCTGCCTTTCGTCAGACTGCCGCGCAAGGAGCGCGGTAGGTTCCGCCCTTGGCCAGCAAGGCCCAGGCAATGCGCGCCATCTTGTTGGCCATGGCGACGGTGACCAGCCGTGCCGGCCGGCGCTCGAGCAGACCGTTGACCCAGTCCGCTCCCGGCGCCCCGCCCTTGCGGGCCGAGCGCAACGTACTGGTGGCGCCGAGCACCAGAAGTTTCCGGATGTAGCGGTTTCCCTGCTTCGATATGCGGCCGAGCCGCTCCTTGCCGCCGCTGGAGTTCTGCCGGGGAACCAGCCCCAGCCAGGCGGCGAATTCGCGCCCGGAGCGGAAGAACGACGGATCGGGCACGGTCGCCGTGATTGCCGACGCGATGCGGAACCCGACCCCGGGGATCGTCTCCAGGCGCCGGCTGGCCTCGTTGCCCTTGTGCCAGGCCATGATCTCGGCGTCGGCGGCGGCGATCGCTTGCTCGGCCGCGCGAAGCTGCGTCACCAGCGGCGTCAACGCCGCCTTCGCCAGGGCGGGAACGCTTTCGTCCTCGCCATCCTCGATCACCGCGATGAGATCGTCGACCATCTCTTTGCCTTGCGGAGCAATCATCCCGAGCTCGGCCATGTGCGCCCGCAGCGCGTTGATCAGCATGGTCCGCTGGCGGATCAGCAGTTCGCGGGCCTTGTGCAGCATCAACGCCGACTGCTGGTCTTCGGTCTTGACCGGCACGAAACGCATGGTCGGCCGCGTCACCGCTTCGCAGATGGCCGCCGCATCGACGGCGTCGTTCTTGCCGCGCCGCACGTAGGCCTTCACATACGACGGCGGCATGATCCGCACCTCGTGCCCCAGCGCCCGCAGTTCCCGCGCCCAGTAGTGCGCCGTGCCACACGCCTCCAGGCCGATCAGGCACGGCTCCAGGCCGGCAAAGAAATCACGGACCTTGGCGCGCCGCAAACGGCGGCGGACCACCACCTTTCCCTTGGCGTCGACAGCATGCACTTGAAAGACGTTCTTGGCTAAATCCAGGCCCACTGTGGTAATTTGCATCTCGGACGGCTCCTCTCGGTTGTGGCGTTCAATACGACCACCATATGGCACTTCGATGCCGGGGAGCAGGGGCCGTCCACACCATCAGATTCGGTTGCAAATCAAATGACTCTGACTCCTTGATTTTCTCTCTCAACCAGTTTCCGGTACCAGCACCTCTCCAAAATCGGGAAAACAACGAAAAAAAACATGGTAGCTTCTGCAATTCGAAGTTGACGGTCGTTCGACAAGGGATGACATTATCTAGGTTCGAATTCTAGGTCGGACAGTCACTAAACATCCATTTTTGACGTCGCCTAAGGTGGCCGTTGCACGGGGGAGGAATTGTCATGAACAATTACAAGCTGGGTGCACTTGTCTTCGCCGGCACAATCTTCTTCACGCTTTCGACCCACGCCGGTGAACAGCCCCAGAAAGGGCGATACGTGAATTTGAAGCCAAGTGAAATCGATTGCACGAAACTGTCCGACGTGGAGGGGCACGTTATCTGCACATACGAGATGCCGGGCGTGGGCATCAATGGGGACGGCTCTCTCGCCGCTCGACTGACCAAGGGGACTCTAGATTACATTAAGGGCGAGGGGACCGCAGAGGGGTATACCATCACCACACAACAGGACGGCTCCACGCATACTGCGAAATGGAGCGGAGTAAGCAAGACCAACGATCAAAAGGTCCGTGTCATCCAGGGGCCATATGAATGTGTGGCAGGGACTGGCCGTTTTGCCGGCATCAAGTGCGAAGGAAAGTACGTGTCCACCGTGCAAGAAGGTGGTTTCATGATCGGCGAGTTCGGGGGAACTATGACCTTGCCAGACTGACCTGCGGATCAGATGAAAACTATTGGCTTTGCGGCGGCGGGGCTTCATTCCCGCCGTTCTCCGCTTCTTGGTTATCATTTATGCCCCTGCTGCCAAACCGAAGAGAACGATGGGGTCAGTATCGATTGATCTAAAGAGAACGATGGGGTCAGCGGCGACATCGGCGAGGCCACGCTCGATCTTTTCCTTCACGTAAAGCTCATAGGCGATATCGTCCCATGTCGCCTGATACGGCAGGCGGTCGATGACCTCGCGTGCCGCGTCTTTGGCGGTCGGCATGGCATGCTCGCTCCTTCGCTAACAAGATAACGGAAAAGGGGGGAATAGCGAACGTTTGGCTGCCGGCGCGGGTTTCATTTTCTACGGAGACGGTAACTGCCCGAGAGTGCCATCCGGCACGCGGGTGCGGTCATTTGTCCGGACTGTTGGCGCGGGCGGAACGCAACATGCCCATTGCGCGGCACACCGTCTTCAGCGAGAAATATCTACTGTGCATGGGGTTGTTTTCGAAAAAGCGCGATGGACCCCCCCTCCCCCCGATCCCCACATTGCCATTCCGATAGCCGGCGGACACCGGTAGGTGCTCGGGATCTCTTCGATCGGATGACCGGGACTCAAGGCTCGCCGAATACCCGGTCGAACACGGTATCCACGTGCTTGGTATGGTAGCCGAGGTCGAACAGGCTCTCCAGGGACGCCGCGTCGATATGTTCGGAGACCTCCGCGTCGGCTTTCAGTTCCTCGAGAAAACTGTCGCCCGGCTTCCCATGCCTTCATGGCGTTGCGTTGAACGGCCAGATACGCGTCTTCCCGGCTCATTCCCGCCTGGGTCAGCGCCAGAAGCACGCGCTGAGAGAATACGAGGCCGCGCAGTCCCTCGAGGTTTCGCCGCATGGCGTCCGGATAGACCACCAGCTTGTCGACGACGTTCGACGAGGCGGGCGAGCGCGAAGTCGAGGGTTATCGTGGCGTCGGGGCCGATCATGCGTTCCACCGACGAATGAGAGATGTCGCGCTCGTGCCAGAGCGCCACGTTCTCCAGGGCGGGGACGACGGCGGCGCGGACGGTGCGCGCGAGGCCGGTGAGGTTTTCCGTCAGGATCGGGTTGCGCTTGTGCGGCATGGCGGAAGAGCCTTTCTGGCCCGCCGAAAAGAACTCCTCCACTTCGCGCACCTCGGTCCGCTGCAGATGGCGGATTTCCGTCGCCAGACGCTCCACGGAACCGGCGATCACGCCGAGCGTGGCGAAGAACATGGCATGGCGGTCGCGCGGGATCACCTGGGTCGAAACCGGCTCCACCTCGCAGGCCCAGCTTATCCGCCACATGGCGTTCGACCGCGGGATCGACGTTGGCATAGGTGCCGACGGCTCCCGAAATGGCGCAGGTGGCGATCTCGCTGCCGCGCCGCCTCGAGCCGTTCGAGGTTCCGCTGCCATTCCACGTAGTAGCCGGCCAGCTTGAGGCCGAAGGTGGTGGGCTCGGCGTGAATGCCGTGGCTGCGGCCGATGCACAGCGTGTCCTTGTGCTCGAGCGCCCGTCGTTTCAGGGCCTGCCAGCAGAGATTGGATATCGTCCCTCAGGATGTCGGCGGCCCGGGTCAACTGGACGGACAAGCAGGTGTCGAGAACGTCCGAAGACGTCATGCCCTGGTGGATGAACCGCGCTTCGTCGCCGACGTATTCCGCGACATTGGTCAGGAACGCGATGACGTCGTGTTTCGTCTCCGCCTCGATCGCGTCGATCCGGCTGATCTCGAAGTCGCCGCGCTCCCACACCGCGCGCGCCGCATCCTTCGGGATCACGCCCAGTTCCGCCTGAGCGTCGCAGGCGTGGGCCTCGATTTCGAGCCATATGCGGAACCGCGTCTCGGGTTCCCAAATGGCGGACATATCGGGGCGGCTGTATCGGGGGATCATGCGAACCTCAAAGAACTCTCGGGAGCGAACGGAACCAAAAAAAGCCGCGAAGATCCTCGCGGGCTACGGCGGACTTCGGCTCCATGTGGTATAAAGACCCGAACCTCTCCGCAACAAGGGAAATGCCGTGAACATCAAAGCGGCTGACGCGCGGGCCGAGCCGTCGGCGCAAAGTCTGCCGGCTCATTCCGTTACTGGATGTGAGAGGGAAAGGGCCGGCCGCGCTCGTCGAAATGGAGCCCGGCCGGGTGGCGGCGATCGTCGCCCAGGGGCGTCGAAGCTACGGCGGTTTAGCGCTCAGAATGGGAGATCGCGCCACTTGGCGGTGGCTGACCCGCAACGCCAACCCCTACCGCGACGATATCGCGGCGGTGGCGGAGCATATCTCCATGCCGGGCGTCTTTCTGTTGAACCTGTCGTATGAGTGGACCTGCACGTCGGGCGTCGGGCCGGATCCCGGCGGCCCCGGCAACCGCATGCTGCGAACGCTCGACTGGCCGCTTCCGGGTCTCGGCGGCAATGTCGTCGTGGCGCGGCAGGATGGCGGGGCGGGAACCTATTACAACGTCACCTGGCCCGGTTTCGTTGGCGTCTACACGGCGATGGCGCCGGCGCGGTTCAGCGCCGCCATCAATCAGCCGCCGATGAAGGCGTTCACGCGGTCGTGCTGGTTCGACTGGGCGATCGCGCGAACCGGGATGTGGCGCAAATCCGGCTTGCCGCCCGCGCACGTGCTGAGAAAGGCCTTCGACGAGTGCCGATCGTATGACGACGCCAAGCGCTTGCTGAGCGAAGCGCCTCTGTGCGCCCCCGCTTTCTTTACTCTCAGTGGCGACGGCGATCAGAAGGGATGCGTCATCGAGAGGACCGAGCATGACGCGGCGGTTCACGACACACCGGCATGCATCGCCAATCACTGGCTGAAATTCGACCTGCCGGGACGCGACCGCGGCGTGGACAGCGTCGGACGCCGCGACCTCATGGAATCGCTGTACGCGATACGGCGCCCAACGATTTCTCCTGGGTGACGCCTCCCATCTTGAACCCGACCACCCGGTTGGCCGTGGTGGCCAACGCGGCGCGCGGTTTCCTGATGGCGCAGGGATGGGAAGCCGATGGCGCGGCAACCCAGGTCTTCACGCTTGGGGAACACCTCCCCGCCGGATAAATGAAAAACCAGCCGAGCGACAGCAGTTGCAGGCCGAGCATGATGCCGAAGGCCACTTGATATCCCGCGGGGTCATAGCCGTCACCGGCGGTCGGCGGCCATCGGTTAATGATCGCGCCGATTCCCCATTGGCTGGCGAACGCGGTCGACGAACACCAGCAAGTTGAGACCGGTGTTCAACCGTCCAGCCAGATCGGCCGGAAATCGCTGCGACAAAGCCGCATACGGGACGATGCCGGACGTACCGAAGAAGCCGAATACCAGCCACATGACGGGCGTGGCGGCGACCCACTGGGCGACAATCGCGCTTTGTCCCAGCATGAACAGGCTCATGCCGGCGGCGGCAACGTGCAGGGGCGGTATCCCGCGCCGGCTGAGCCGCTCCGCCGCCCAGCCCATGATCAGGAAACCGAGGATCATGGCGACCGCGATGAAAAACAGCTGATTGGCCGCCGCCGCGCGGTCGAGGCCGGCCACATCGCGCAGCCAGGGGCCCGACCACAGGCTCTGGATGGACAGGAAGGAGGCCTGCGACATCACGGTCAGCGGGGCCACCCGCCAGAAGAGCGAACTGGTGAAAATCCTGAAAATACCGCTCATCTGATCGCCGAACCGGCTTCCGGCCGACGCGCTCTTGTGTTCCGGCACGAAGACGAAAATGCTCGCGGCGACCACCAGCGTCAGACCGCTCAATACCAGAAACACGCCACGCCAATCGGTGACGTGAAGGGCGGCTTCGACCGGAACCGTTGCCGCCAACGCGCCAAGCCCCCCGGCCGCCATTTGACAGCCGTTGATCAGGGGCAGTTTCTGTGCCGGATACCAGGTCACGAAGGCCTTGAACGCCGCCATGAGACAGGCGGAAACGCCGAAACCGATGAGCAGACGCCCGACGATCAGGCCCAACGGGCGTTTCCGCCAGCCCGAACACCGCCGCTCCGAGGGCGGCAAAGAGCAACAGTCCGGCTTCCGTTCTGCGCGGTCCGAACCGATCGAGAAGGATCCCCAGAGGAAGCTGGAATGCCGCGAAAGTGATGAAATAAGCGCTGGTCAGCATGCCGAGCTGATTGGCGTCGAGCCCTACGTCGCGGACCAGATCGGGAGCGATCACCGCATTGACCACGCGATAGAGATACGACAGGAAATAGCCGAGCGCGAATGGAAGAAACACCCGAAGCATGGATGACTGGATCCTATATCTCGGCTCAAGGCATCATCGGAACGCTCTTTCAATGGAGTTGAAGCAGCGATCGTGGTGCCTAGCAAGTGAGGCAAACAAGGTGCAAATTTTTACACTTACGGTCCCCGGAGCCGGGTCGTCCATCCATTTCCGCGCTGCGTCCAAACTTAGCAGCGGGTATTGTGCACGCCGCGGTGCATGCCGCTGGCGTCCCTTGCGTTCAGGGACGCCTTGGTTTGTTCTTTCCAGTTGCGGCGCACCCGGGCAGAATAGGGCAAAATTGGGTGGCGTTGAGTTGGCAACCGACTTCTCCATTGCATTGCGCGGGCTCGATGGGTGCGACGCGTGACACGCGAGAAATCTTGGCTCCCGGATTGGACGCGGCGCTGGGAGCGAACGTTCTGAATTGCCGTTTTTCTTTTGTCTGCACGTCTGGCTTAAGCATCTTAGGGATGATCCGTGGCGCGTAACTTTTCCATTTGGCAGCAGATCTATCGGCTTGCGCACCACAAGCTCGTCGTACCCATCAAACGGAGCACGCACCCGCCGGAGCATACGGCGCGCGCCGTGATGGTCGGGCTGTTCTGGGCCATGACGCCGTTGATCGGCGTTCAAATGTATCTGGTATTCATGACGTGGCTGGTTGCCCGACGCAGTCCGAAGCTGGAGTTCGGTCTGTTCATCGGTATGGCGTGGACATGGGTTACCAACGTCTTCACCATGTGGCCCATCTACTACGTATTCTACATCACCGGGAGGGTGCTGTCGGGAACGCACGACGAGATACCCGGCTATGAAAACTTCATCCAGCACTGGCGGGGGGCCTTTTCCAGCGGAGAGGGATTTTTCGAGACCCTGCTGGTGCAAGTAAAAGTGATCGTCGAGGAAAAAGGGCTGCCCCTTGCGATCGGCAGCATTCCCTACGCAATCCTTTCAGCGTGGCTTGGGTATTACTTTTCGCTCAAGTACGTCATCCGGCGCCGTGCCGCGAAGAACCGCGCGGCGAGGAGACGTATCGCGAAACGCCGCGCGTCCAAAGCTGGCGCCGACAAAAACCGCGCGGCGAGACCGACCACTCCCCCTAATATTCCTTGACGCTCTGGCAGAAGAGCCCGTACCGAAAATGCCGTGAGTTCATGTTTCGGGGTCGGTCTTGCCAAACACTTCGCCAAGGAAACGCAGATCGAGGCGAATGGTGCGTTCGTCGATCCCGTGTCCCAGTCCGGGTATTTCATGCACTTCCAACGGGACGTCGGCACGATTTCAATGCCGCCTGCGCGGTGGCAAGGGCACCCGCCGGCACCACGTCATCAATCGCGCCATGAGTCAGCAGCACCGGCGGGCGAGATCAATCTCCGCCGCGAGCAGATGCTCACCAACCAGCATGCCGGAATGAGAAATCAATCCCGCGAGCGGCCGTGCTCGCCGCAGTCCCACGTAGAGCCCCATCATCGCTCCTTGCGAGAAGCCAATCATCACCGTGTCTCTCCTCCGTAAGCCCGAGCGCGTCCAGTTGCGCGTCGATGAAGGCGTCGACGATCGGCGCGGCCTGCCGCGCGCCCGCTCAGGCGGGTGTCCGGTTGCAGATTCTGGATGCTGAACCACTGATAACCGAAAGGCGCCATGTCGCAGGGAAACGGGGCGTTGGGCGCGATGAAAAGGGCATCCGGCAATACGCCCTGGTAGAACGGCGCCAACGCGATCAGGTCATTTCCGTCGGCGCCGATACCATGAAGCAAGACCACCAGTTGTTTGGCGGGATCGCCGCTCTTGGGCGGGCAACTCGGTCCGTCGAGCACGGGACACTCCGTCGGTTATAATTCCAGAGGTTTAGACTCCGTTCGTCTTAGACCGAACCCGACGACGTTGTCACGGCACGTCTGCCATACCCGAGCGAAGTCCATGCAGAAGTTCCAGGTAGTCGTGATGATCCGGCTCGATCCGTCCATGGCGGATCAGGAAATCGATGACGACCAGCGAGCAATTGAACTTGAAATCGTCGGTATCGCGAACGGTTTCCAAAACCCGTTCGACAGGCCAGAGGTAAAATTCGTCGATTTCCCCATCGGTGTTGCGCGGCTCGAAGTCGGGCGGCAGTTCAAGGTCGTAGACATACAACACGTCGCGCCGGAGACCCTCCTCGGTCTCGGTCACGTAGCTGACCGCGCCGGCGGCGACAGCTTCAGCGGCCAAGGCGGGGAGAATGCTGGCCTCTTCGCCGCATTCCTTTATGAGATTGTCGCGGAGAGACAGGCCGGCGGGCTGCCCCCGGCAACCAGTTGATCGAGTTTCCCAGGGGACCGGGGTCTCTGCGAGCTGCGGCGTCCCACCCACATCTTCAGCGCATCCCCATCGCGAACGAACCCGTTCAGATGGACGCCGTACGCGCGGACGCCGAACAGCGGCACCGCGGCCCGCTCCATGTTGAAAAGGATGGGGTCCGCCGGTGACGCGGCAACGGGAAAGGGTTCGTCCCGCCAACCGGTGATAAGCCCCTGCTCGGCGAGATTGCGAAGTGTCCCATCGACAGCGGATGTTCTGGTATCGAAATCGGAAAAACGCGGCGAAAGTGTGACCGAGCGCGGCGTAACGATGAAGACGTCATGGAATGCCTGAAGACGCTCGGCGAGCGCCGGTTTGACCAGACCGACGCTTTTGCCGCACACAATGAACGGCATGTAAAGCGCGGGATCGAAAACGGCGCACGCCCGAACACGATCGATAAAACCCACCGAATGCCTCCTTGGAATGACACGTTCTCAGAGGGTCGGGAGCCTATCGTCAAGCGCTTGGCCAGCAAACGCCGGTGCGCCGAAAAATCGGTACTGCGGACTTACCCTAGGCCGCCGATGTACGCCCCCGCTCTCTGGAGACCTTTACGTAAGCCACCGCGCAATGCTTGGCGCAATAGGGTTTTCCCTCGACTGAACCGTCACCGCAGAAATGGAACCCTTCTTCACCCGGATTTCCCAGCGGCCAACTGCACATGCCGGGCCTCAGCTAGTCCGAGTTTGATAACCTCGGCGACGTCGGGTTCGGCACTCGTCGAGGGGCGCCGCTGGGGCAGACCCAAACGGTGAACCTTGCCGATCACGGCGTTCTTGGTGATCCCCAGGCGTCGGCCGATTTCACTCGTGGAGTGCGCTTCACCCCAGAGGGCGATCAGCGCGGCAACTCGTTCGGAGGTCCAGTCAGCACCCATTATTTTCTCCCAAAAAAAGACAAGCATTCCTGTTTCGACCGTGTGACCCCCCGCTAGCGGGAGGGCCTCGAGTAAATTCTCGATGCAGCCGTGTTTTCAATCAAGGAAGGCTATATTTGCGTGTTGCTTTGCCCATGTCTACAACATATTGGGCGCACGCCGCTATTTTGTGGTGGATAACCTGGAAACAAGCGATCGCTGTGCGATCCGCTGCAATCGACGGCGGGGCTGGGGAGAGGGAGGCAATGTCAATCGGTAGAGTTGTCTGGGACTTGGCAGGAAGGAAGCAACCCCGGCCCATTGGTCCGGGGTTGTCCGTTTGGTCGGCGGGCCTATGCGGCGGGCCTATGCGGTGGAGCGAAGGCGCGCGGATGGATAGGAGAGCACCGTCTCAGTGGCGTTCCCGCTCGATCCATTGCTCCAGGATGTCCACGTGCTCGGCTTCTTCCTTGGTGAATTCCTTGGCCATGGACCGAATTTCGGCGATTGGGGAGGTTTCAGCCAGGTGGTGGTAAAACTCGAAGCCGAGACGCTCCCCTTCGAGGGCGGCCTTCAGCGCATCCAGCTTCGAGAGCGAGGGGTCTCCGGCCCATAGGGCCGTCTGCTCCGGTGTAACGAGATCCGGCCAGACGTATTCTCCTGGAATATAGGCTTCAACGTCCATATCGGCGGCGCGTGCCTTGACCTCCTCGTGGTGAAGACGGGAGTAACCGGACAATTTCGTGAACAACTCCGCAACTTCAGTGTTGCCGCATTGCTCCATGTCCTTGGCCAACTCATCGAAATGATCGGCGGCCTCTTCCTCGACCTTGATGGCGTAAGCCAGGAACTGAGCCAAGGACTTGATCTCCAGCCCGCCGCTGAATATGGCCGCCGCGATCGACATTGCGGGCTTCTTGGCCGGCAACACCTCATCGCCCTCGAAAACGACGCGGATGTCCTCGTCGCGAACGAAGCACTGGCATGCCAGCCGGTGTCGGGGCGGCATATCGTTGACCTCGGTTTTTTCGATTTCTTCCTTGGTGATCTTGCCGAGCTGTTTCAGCAACTCTTTCTCTTTTTCCGTAAGGCCGATGCCATAACGAACGGATGGATTGAGATGCTTGACCTCGACGACACAGGAGCCGCAATCGCCATCGCCGCAATCGAAGGGAATGGGAATATTGTGGGCTTTGGCGATCGAGAGAATAGTGCCGCGATGTCCGGCCACCGCGTACACGGTGACATCTTTCGCCATAACAGGCGATTCAAAAGTAATATTGGCCATGGCTGTACTCCTGTTGCGATCGACGGGCTGACGTATCTCGGTTGAGACATGCGCGCATTGGCGTCTTTTCTGTCGATCGGGATCGAACCAGACGCCGCGCGCGATACCTTTGAAAATACAAGGCAGCCCGTATCCATTGACGCTCGCACCGCAGCAAGAACTGCGCCAAAATTACAACCTATTGATTTTTAATGTTTTTTTCTGGACGAGGTAAAAAACTGGAAGAAACACGACAGGATTGTCCGGACACTGTCAGACTGTCGACAGACCTCAAAATCACGCACCGTCAAGCCTATTCACCCCCCAACAGGCCTGAGATTGCCCCATATGAGGTAGCCCGTTGCTCGCTAACAAGGCAAATTCGGGGCCACTGCCTAAGAACGCATCACCGAATATCCATTATTGGCCTAGAGGTAATGCCTAAGCCTTGAAATATATAGATATATAATTCGGAGTGTCGTGGCACTGAATTTGCATCAGTACCGACAATAATTGGGAAGATGCGCTCAAGGCTGTCGCTGGAAAGAGATCAGATGGGAGACCTTGACATGATGTTGACCTCGAGCGTCAAGAGAATGGACCATTCGCTCCGAACGGTGACAAAGAGCCGACAACGTGTGTCGGGATACCTGTGCTTTGTGAGCATTCCCTCTGCTCCAAGAGCAAACATGAGGGTTCTTTAAAACCGCGCGGGCCCCTGCGGGCCATGGAAGAGAGTGTGTCATGAACGCCGCCGCAGAAACCCAGGCGTCGCTGTCGCTCCTCAATGTTTACGAGATCAGCAAGATCCTTGACCTCGTCAGTGGATCTGCAGCCGCAACTGCGCGCCGTGCTCAACCTTTTGGCGTCTTATATGGAGATGCGCCGCGGCATTGTCGCAATCACCGGCGGCGACGGCGAAATGCGGGTGGTGGCGGCCGCCGGCCTTTCGGCGAATGCGGTTAACGACGGCGCCGCCGATATTCCGGTGGAAATCGCCGAGCGGATCATGGCCGGACAGGCACCCTTCTTTACCGAGAATGTCCAGGAAGATCCGCTTCTCGCCGAGTATGTCGCGCCTGCCGAACGTTCTCGAGGACGAAACGGTCTCCTTCATCGCCGTGCCCATCAAGACCGTCGGCAAACCCTTCGGCTGTCTCGCCGTCGCACGGGTATGGCGGCAGGATGACGCAGGTCAGGATCGGCGAGGACATCCGCTTTCTGACCATGGTAGCCAATCTGATCGCTCAGACCGTCCGCCTGCACGAACGCATGTCGGCAGCAGGGCACGAGCGACCCGACCCTGCTCAGCGACGCCGGTCAGGCAGCCTCGCTATGTCCTATGGGCCGGAGACGGCCTACAAGATGGACAATGTGATTGGCACCAGCCGACCCATGCAGCAGATGTTCGCGCAGGTTCATCTGGTGGCTCCGACGAAGTCGACTGTCATCATCCGGGGAGAGAGCGGCACCGGCAAGGAACTGATCGCGCGCGCCGTTCACACTCTCAGTCCGCGCGTCGAGCGGGCCCTTTATCAAGGTCAATTGCGCGGCGCTTCCGGACACGTTGCTGGAAGCCGAGTTGTTCGGTCACGAGAAGGGCGCGTTCACCGGCGCGACGCAGCAGCGCAAGGGTCGTTTCGAACTCGCCCATGGCGGGACCCTGTTTCTCGACGAGATCGGCGACATCTCGTCGGCGTTTCAGGCCAAGCTTCTGCGCGTTCTGCAGGAACGCGAATTCGAGCGTGTCGGCGGAACGACGACAATCCGCGTCGATGTCCGTTTCGTCTGCGCGACAAACCGCAACCTCGAAGAGGCCGTTGCGCGGGAAGATTTTCGCGCCGACCTCTATTACCGGATAAACGTGGTGCCGATCTTCGTCCCGGCCCTGCGGGAACGCCGTCAGGACATCCCGGAACTCGCCGAACATTTCCTCAGGGCCTTCAACCGCGAAAACGGACGACATCTCCGATTTTCGGAGCAGGCCATGCGCGTGATCGGTTCATGCAACTACCCGGGCAACGTCCGTGAACTGGAAAACTGTGTATACCGGGTCGCGACCATGACCCGCGGCGACCACATCGACAACATCGATCTGCCGTGTCAAAGCAGCTTTTGCCATTGCGCGACGCTGTTGCCGGAGACGGCGTATGCGACCGGCAACGAACGCGAACCACTGGCACCTGGCGCCCAGGAACAGCCGGCCGATTGGCAAAAGGTCGATGACCTTGAAGATCTCGGTGCCCTGCCGCAGCGCGACCGGCTCGTCCGGGTCATGGAGCGTTCGGGATGGGTACAGGCGAAAGCGGCACGCATGCTCGGGATGACGCCGCGCCAGATCGGCTATGCCTTGCGCAAACACAACGTCGAGATCAAGCGGCTGTAGCACCCCCGCTCTTGTCGAGTGTCCGACAGTCTGTCGGACTGCGGACACTCGCCGCGGCGCCCCGCCTTGAACAGAACTTAAGCGAATTGCACGCCGGTTAACCGATTTGGCACGCGTCTTGCTGACCTGATCTTCGATAAGGTTAAACGAACGATCGGAAAGGCAGAGCCGGTGCAGAAGATCATTCCCCTCGAAGCGGTTTCATCCTCGGCGCCGTTGCCTCGGCGATCGCGCGCGATCCGAACCCGGCGGCTGCGGCGGCCTCGTCCTGCGGCTCCGCCTCGGGCGTCCGACGACATGTCCGCCGACGTCTGGGACAAGGTCAAGGACCATCCGTGCTATAGCCAGGAAGCCCATCATTTCTTCGCCCGCATGCATGTCTCGGTGGCGCCCGCGTGCAACATTCAGTGCAACTACTGCAATCGCAAGTACGACTGCGCCAACGAAAGCCGGCCGGGCGTGGTCAGCGAACAGCTGACCCCCGAGCTGGCGGCTCGCAAGGTCATGTGGGTGGCGTCGCGGGTGCCGCAGCTCTCCGTGGTCGGGATCGCCGGACCGGGCGACGCGCTCGCCAATCCGCGAAAGACATTCGAAACCTGCGAGCGCGTCACCGCCGCGCTGCCGGACGTCAAGCTGTGCCTGTCGACAAACGGATTGGCGCTTCCCGACAACGTCGACGCCATCAAGGCGCACGCCATCGATCACGTCACCATCACCATCAATGCCGTCGATCCGGCCGTCGCCGAGCGGATCTATGCCTGGGTCGCTTTCGACAAGCGGCGCCTGACCGGCCGGGACGCCGCCGCCATCCTGATCGAACGGCAGCTTCAGGGCCTCGACATGCTGGTTGCCGCCGGCATCCTGGTGAAGGTGAACTCGGTGATGATCCCGGGGATCAACGATGCCCACCTCGACGAGGTCAATGCCGAGCTCAAGTCCCGTGAGCGTCTTCCTGCACAACATCATGCCGTTGATCTCGGATCCGGCGCACGGCACCCATTTCGGACTGACCGGCCAGCGCGGACCGACGCCGGTCGAGCTGAAAAGCCTGCAGGACGACCTCGCCGGCGGCGCCAACCTGATGAAGCATTGTCGTCAGTGCCGGGCCGACGCGGTCGGCATGCTGGGTGACGATCAGGGGCAGGCCTTCACACTCGATCGGTTGCCGGCGGAGCCCGTCGTCGACCATGAAAGCCGCCGCGACTATCGGGCGGTCATCGAACGCGAGCGCGAACATCGCGGCAGCGCGGTGACCTTGGCGGCCGGCGAATTGAGCAGCGTTTCCACCGACGAAAGCCGCCTCGTCGCGGTCTGCACGAAAGGCAGCGGCCGGATCAACCAGCACTTCGGCCATGCCCGCGAGTTCCAGATCTACGAAGTCGACCGGGCGGGCGTCCGCCTCGTCAGCCATCGCCGGGCCGCGCAGTATTGCCAGGGCGGCCATGGCGAGGACGACGCCCTCGAAGCCACCATCGCGCTGCTCGACGGCGTATCCGCCGTGCTCGTGCGCCCGCATCGGAGAGAACCCGCGCGAGCGCCTGGCGGCGGCGGGAATCCGCGCCATCGACCGGCACGCGCACGAATACATCGAGACGGCGGTTGCCGAGGTCTTCGTCGAGGAGCTCGGTGCCGCCGAACAGGCCGCGTTGACCGCATGAGAGCGCGGCCACGCGCGCCTGACCAAATTTATACCAACCGCCGCGGGCACGGACCGCGGCAAGCCAGGAAGGAGAAGTCACATGGCCATGAAGATCGTTGTCGCCGAATGCACGGTATGTGGATCGTGTGAATTCGTTTGCCCGACGAAAGCGATCAAGATGAAGGACGACATCTACTGATCGATCCCGTCGAAGTGTAAGGAGTGCGTGGGCTTTTTCGACTCGCCGCAGTGTGTTGCCGAGTGTCCGGCTGACTGTATCGTGCAGGCATGACCGGCAAACATTGACGGTTCGGTGGCCCGGGTGACCGACGAGGGTCTTCCCGAGGTCTACGGACCGCCGCGGTTTCTTCCCGGGACAGAAGGTCCGGGCGCTGGTGCCGATCCGAAACGACGGCACGGTCCCGGGCCAGTCGCGCGGCGCGTTCGTCGTCGAGACGGGCGACGTGGGATATGTCACCGCGATCGGCGAGTTCCTGCAGCGCTACTACGTCTACACCGTCGATTTCGTCACGCGCGGCCGGTTCGTCGGCATGCGCGGCGGCGAGATCGAAGTCATCGAAGATTGATCGGGAGGGAAGATTGACTGGGAGGATCGAATGAAGGTGACCATCGGCCACCGCGACGGCGTCTACTCGGCGTACGTCGCCAAGAAAGACCTCGAGGAGCCGATCGTCGGCATGGAGCATCCCGACCTTTGGGGCGGCTGGGTCGAGCTGTCCAACGGCTGGCGCCTGGACCTGCCGGAAATGGCGGCGGAGACGCGCCTTCCCATTACCGTCAACGCCCGGCGCATCAGCGGGGACGCAGCATGACCCAATGGCCCGGCACCTACCGGTGCTTTGCCGCGATGCTGCTGGCCATTGCTGGCGTGAGCCTGCCCTCTCATGGACACGCCCGGCAGGACATTTTCGTGTACGCCGGCCGCGAGCCTGACCAACGTGGTTGGCGACGTGCTCGATGCCTGCGCCCTCGACCACTCGGAAACCACAAAGGTATCGTTTGCCTCCAGTTCGGTCTTGGCGAAACAGATCGACCACGGCGCCCCGGCGGCCATCTTCGTATCGGCCAACGCCGCGTGGATGAATTACCTTGAAAAGCGCGACCTGCTGATACCGGGAAGCACGCCATCGCGTCGCCGGCAACACTCTTGGTCATGGTCGTGCCGACATCGTCGCCGTTGGCGGACAACCTGTCGCCCGCCGACGTGTTGGCCGGTTTGCCCGCCGACGGCCGGGTCGCCATGGGCGACCCCGACCATGTTCCCGCCGGTATCTACGCCAAGGCCGCGCTGGAGCATATCGGCGCGTGGGAGACCGTTCGCGAGCGGGCGGCCCGGACCGCCAACGTCCGCGCCGCCTCTGGCGCTTGTGGAGACGGGCGCCGCGCCTCTCGGAATCGTTTATGCCACCGACGCGATGGTCAGCGGCGGGGTCCGCACCGTCGCCGTCTTTCCGCCGGAGAGCCACCCCGCCCATCGTCTACGAAGCGGCGCTTGTCCGGGACCGCCGGACGCCCGCCGGTCGACCGTCTGTTCGCCTGCATTGTCGGCGCCGATGCCGCACGCATCTTTGCTCGACATGGATTTCCTCGTGCCGCGGACCGCCGGCCATGCTGACGCCCGGTGAAACGGAAGCCTTGCTGCTCAGCCTGCGCGTGGCCATGTGGTGCGTCGTCGCCACCTTGCCGCTCGGCATCGCCATGGCGTGGCTTCTGGCGCGCCGGGACTTCTACGGCAAAAACCTGCTCAACGGCGTCGCTCCATCTGCCCGCTGGTCTTGCCGCCCGTGGCGGTCGGCTACCTTCTTCTGCTCACGTTCGGACGCAACGGACCGGTGGGGGCATGGCTTTACGAAACCTTCGGCATCAGTATCGCGTTCACCTGGCAGGGCGCCGTCATCGCGTCGGCGGTCATGGCGTTTCCGTTGATGGTGCGGGCGATCCGGCTTTCCCTGGAGGCCGTCGATCGTCGGTTGGAGGGCGCGGCGCGAACGTTGGGAAGCGGTCCCGGGCGGATATTCCTGACCATCACGCTTCCCCTGATCGCGCCCGGTATTCTCACCGGTTCCATTCTCGCCTTCGCCCGCAGCCTCGGGGAATTCGGAGCGACCATCACGTTCGTCTCCAATATCGAGGGCGAGACCCGGACGCTGCCGCTCGCCCTGTACACCATGGCGCAGACGCCCGATGGCGAAACCGGAGCCTTGCGCCTGGTGGCGATTTCCGCCGCTCTGGCGATGATGGCTCTTCTCGCGTCCGAAGTGACCGCCGGTCGGCTCCGGCGGCAGTTGGGAGGCTGATCATGTTGCAGGTGCAAGTCCGCCGCCACTGTCGGCGCGTTTCATCTTGACGTCGAGTTTCGACGTGGACGCCCATCAGATCCTCGCGGTGCACGGTCCTTCCGGTTCCGGCAAGACGACGCTGATCAACGTACTCGCGGGTCTCGAGCGGCCCGATAGCGGACGCATCGTCATCGACAATCGTGTGCTCTTCGACTTGGCCAGAGGCATCGACGTCAAGCCGGAGGCGAGGCGCATCGGGTATGTGTTTCAGGATTGCCGGCTGTTTCCCCACATGTCGGTGGCGTCGAACCTCAAATACGGACGGCATCGCGACGGCAGTCGGGCGGATTTCGACCAGATTGTCGCCCTTCTGGATCTCGGCGCCCTTCTGCGGCGTCGGCCCGGATCGCTATCCGGCGGCGAAAAACAGCGTGTCGCCATTGGCCGCGCCCTCCTCTCCGGGCCGCGCATCCTGCTGCTCGACGAACCTCTGGCCTCCGTCGATCAGAAGCGGAAGGAAGAGATCCTGCCGTTCATCCGCCGGCTGCGGGACGACTTCGACCTGCCCATCGTGTATGTCACCCACGCCCCGGACGAGATCGCCAAAATCGCCGAACGGTCGATCCGTATCGAGAATGGCCGTCTTTGCCCGAGACGGCCCGGCCACCGCACCGCCGCGCCGGCTCTCGCCGAAACCGGCATGAGTTTGATGGGCGTTATTTGGGCTCATCACGAGCAGACGGGCCTGACCGAGATTTCGTCTCCGCTCGGCCGATTGCTGGTCGCCAGGCGGGCGGAGCCCCCCGGGGCCATGGTGCGGATCGCGGTCGGCGCCGCCCGGGTCGACGCCATCGACCCCGCGGATACCGAAAACATTTCCGGTCTTGCCGTCGAGGGCCAGCAACGCGCTGAACCTTCTCCGCCGCCGCAGCCTTCAAGCCGAGGGTCGGGCTTGCCGTGCCGAGTCCGGAGCAAGTGCGGGCACCTGCTCCTTGATTTCCGCGACGACGGCTTTGTCCAGGGTCGCGAAGCCATGAGCGGGGATCGAATCGGCTCCATAGGTAGCGCCGGAGAGCATCCCGGCAAGCGCGCCGGCGGTATCGGCGTCGCCGCCGACATTGACCGTCTCGATTACGCAGGTCCGCACCGAATCCGTAGAAAATAGAAGTGCAGGACGGTGCGGATGGTATCGACGATGTATGCCGTGCACAGGCCGTTGTATCGATCGAAACGAAACTGCGGATGGGCCGCGATCAACGCCTGCGCCTCCTTTCGGCTGTCGCTGACCCCGCCGCCTTTCACCAGTTTCTGCACCATGCGTCCGAGCGCCAACGTCGCCGTCGTCCGACAGCGGATGATTGTGCGTCGTGTGACATTGCTCCAGGGTCCAGTATCGAAATGCTTCCGGATCGTCGAGTGTCGCCAGGGCAACGGCCAGATTGCGCATGCAGGCCCCGTTTCCCGCGTCGCCTTCGTTGAACGGCGTGGTCACGGTAGCCGTCGTGGATATAGCGACGGATACCGCGCCGGCACGTGTTGCCGACATCGGCCGGGACCCCGCGCAGCCACTGGGAAAACGCCTCGCAAACGGCATGAACATCCCAACCGTCCGCATCGATGATGGCCTGTCCCACGCACAGCGCCATCTCGGTATCGTCGGTCACTTGCCCCGGATTGAGTTTGAGCCAGCCCCCGCCGATGATACGGCAGTGGCTGCCATGACGGGCGGCGATCTCGCCGGCGGTCATGAACTCCACGGTGGCGCCAAGCGCGTCACCGACGGCAAAGCCCAGGTAGGCGCCGAGCGCGCGGTCCATCATCGAGCCGGGGGTCATATGCTGTCGTCTCCCAATCCGTTTCAGTAGTAGGTCGCACGGACGCGGAAGTCGCCGCCGATCACCAGGTATTCACCTTCGCCCGTCAACGGGGTGAGCGGCAGCAGCGCGTTGAAGAACGCGATCTTGCAGGCGGGAACCTGGGCTTCGAGGATGTACGAGCCGAACCAGCTCGCGATGTCGCGCTGGCTGGAGAACGACACGAGGTTGTTGAGACGAACGATGACGGTTCGCCGGTCGATCCTCTCGATAATGGGATGCTCGTCAAAATCATTGACCCCACGGTACAGCGTCAGAGTGTGTGGAGGGCACAGAAATCGGTTCAGCGTCCACTGCGCGAATTCGTACACCAGGTCGAGCTGACCGAGGATTGCATTGTTGTGAAAGCGGCTTCCCATCTTTTCTTCAACGTAGCGGGCCCACGCGGTCGATGAAAACCGCAGCAACGGCTGTTTGTGGAAGGTGGGGAACAAGCCGAAACGGCTCTCGACCCAGCCCTTCATGACCGCGCCCTCGGGGCCATTGCTGTCGTACGCCCAACCGCGAACCAATCTTGCGTAGCTCGAACGGTAGCGCCGCCGCCCGTCGCCCGCGTGTCCCGATCGCCCGCGCTGTTCGGGGTGAAGGCCGAAAACAACCTCCATGTAGGCGGTGAACATGGTGGCGGCGTGGTCGATGTCTTCGGCGCGTTCGAGCATCTGTGAACAGGCCATGATTGGCTTCGCGCACGCCCGCCAACCGCATCGACAAACCGGCATCGATTGAACCCGTCACTGACGAGCAAGGCTGTCGGTATGCCGACGAGGTTGGTGCTGTGCCCCTTACGGGAGACAACCTCCGCCACGCCACGAATGTCTCGATCTTGCACGCCCGCACTGTTCATCAAACAGAGGGCATGCAAAAAGTGTTCCAGCGCCCCAACGCCTTGAAACGATCCAAATCGACCGGTCACCGCTGATCATGGGTCTGTGATGGTTGCAACAATGTGTAGGGGTTTGTCGGGTTCCAAACAGCAGACCGGAGCGACCCGTTGCTCGGCCCAATTTGGTGCTAATGCTTTATAAGAAAAAGAAAAACCGTATGACCGCCATCCCACTCACGCACTTGGCACATCAGTTGCAATCCTTGGCCGCGAGAGCACAAGAAGCTCAATTTCGGAATTTGCAAAAGGAGTGCATCATGAGTGGCCTTCGTCAGATTGCTTTTTACGGCAAGGGCGGGATCGGAAAATCGACGACGTCTCAGAACACCATCGCCGCCCTCGCCGAGATGGGGCAGCGGGTGATGATCGTCGGGTGCGATCCCAAGGCGGATTCGACGCGGCTGATCCTCAACGCCAAAGCCCAGCAGACGGTGCTGCAGATGGCCGCCGACGCGGGCTCGGTGGAAGATCTCGAGCTCGAGGACGTTCTCCGCGTCGGTCAGGGCGGCGTCGCCTGTGTCGAGTTCGGGCGGGCCGGAGCCGGGGGTCGGCTGCGCCGGCCGCGGCGTCATCACGTCGATCAACTTCCTCGAGGAGAACGGCGCCTACGAGAACCAGGATTACATCGTGTACGACGTTCTGGGTGATGTGGTGTGCGGCGGGTTCGCCATGCCCATCCGCGAGAACAAGGCGCAGGAGATCTACATCGTCATGTCCGGCGAAATGATGGCGCTCTATGCCGCCAACAACATTTCCCGCGGCATTCTCAAGTACGCCACCACCGGCAGCGTTCGCCTCGGCGGCCTGATCTGCAACTCGCGTCAGACCGACCTGGAAATCGAGCTGGCCGAGGCGATGGCGGCGAAGCTCGGCACCAAGCTGATCCACTTCGTGCCCCGCGACAACATCGTCCAGCACGCCGAGTTGCGCCGCCAGACCGTCATCCAGTACGACCCGGAATTCGAAGCAGGCCAACGAGTACCGCACGCTGGCGAAGAACATTCACGAGAACAAGGGCAATGGCGTCATCCCGACCCCGATCAGCATGGACGAGCTCGAAGACATGCTCATGGAGTTCGGCATCTTGAAGTCCGACGAAGAGATGATCGCCGAGCTCGAGGCCAAGGAAGCGGCGCAGAAGGAAGCCCTGGAAGTCGCGTGACCGGCAGAAGCCGCCATCACCCACTGAAATCATCTCCACACCAAGGAGGAGAAGATGAGCCTCGACTACGAAAACGACCGGGAATTCCACGAGCAGGTCATCGAAGACGTGCTCGCGACCTACCCGGAAAAGACCCGCAAGCGGCGCAAGAAGCACCTCAATGTCGTCAGCGAAGGCGACTCCGATTGCGGGGTGAAGTCCAATATCAAGTCCATGCCCGGCGTCATGACCGTGCGCGGATGCGCCTATGCCGGATCCAAGGGCGTGGTGTGGGGACCGATCAAGGACATGGTCCACATTTCCCATGGTCCGGTGGGGTGCGGTCACTACTCCTGGGGACAGCGGCGCAACTACTACACCGGCGAAACCGGCGTCAACACCTTCGCGGCGATGCAGTTCACCTCCGATTTCCAGGAACGCGACATCGTCTTCGGCGGCGACAAGAAACTGCGTGAGCTGATCGACGAGATCGAGACGCTGTTTCCGCTGACCAAGGGCATCACCATCCAGTCCGAATGCCCGGTCGGCCTCATCGGCGACGATATC
Source organism: uncultured Alphaproteobacteria bacterium (assembly GCA_963786305.1). GTDB lineage: Bacteria > Pseudomonadota > Alphaproteobacteria > Rhodospirillales > Defluviicoccaceae > CAKZLS01. Next base: position 28,967 of record CAWAYL010000014.1, on the reverse strand, counting down.
GAGGCCGTGGCCAAGGACAAGGGCAAGCTGCTCGACAAACCGGTGGTGCCGGTCCGGTGCGAAGGGTTCCGCGGCGTGTCCCAGTCCCTTGGCCATCACATCGCCAACGACACCATCCGCGACTGGATCTTCGACCGCGAGAAGCCGTCGGACCTGGAGAATCCGGACGCCGGCTTCGAGCCGTCGCCCTACGACGTGGTGGTGATCGGCGACTACAACATCGGCGGCGACTGCTGGGCGTCGCGAAAGCTGCTCGAAGAGGTGGGCCTTCGCGTGATCGCCCAGTGGACCGGCGACACGTCGCTGGCCGAGCTGGAACGCGCGCCCAAGGCCAAGCTCAACCTCATCCACTGCTACCGGTCGATGAACTACATCTCCCGGCACATGGAGGAGAAGTACGGCACGCCGTGGATGGAGTTCAACTTCTTCGGTCCGTCGAAGATCGAGACCTCGCTCCGGGCGATCGCCGAGAACTTCGACGACACCATCAAGGAGAACGTCGAAAAGGTCATTGCCAAGTACCGGCCCCTTGCGGATGCGGTGATCGAGAAGTACCGTCCGCGGCTCGAAGGCAAGAAGGTGATGCTGTACGTCGGTGGACTGCGCCCGCGTCACATGGTCAGCGCCTACGAGGATCTCGGCATGGAGATCGTCGGCGCCGGCTACGAGTTCGCCCACAAGGACGACTACCAGAGGACCATGTCCCACGTGAAGGACGGAACCCTCATCTTCGACGACGTCACCGGCTACGAGATGGAGAAATTCATCGAGCGCATCCGGCCCGATCTCGTCGGTTCGGGGATCAAGGAGAAGTATCCGATCCAGAAGATGGGCGTCCCGTTCCGCCAGGTGCACTCCTGGGACTACTCGGGACCGTACCATGCGTACGACGGCTTCGCGATGTTCGCCAAGGACATGGACTTGGCCATCAACAACCCGGTGTGGGCAAAATTCAAGGCGCCGTGGGTGGAGGCGTAAGCCTCCGCCTCCGCCCCCCCAACCGTGCACATTTAGGAGATAGGCAATGCCTCAGAGCGCGGAAAAGATCAAAGACCACGTCACACTCTTCCGCGAGCCGGAATACGCGGACATGCTTCGCGAGAAGCACGAACAACTTCGAGTGTCCGCATCCGGCGGACACCGTTCGCGAGATCAGCGAGTGGAGCAAGAGCGAGGAGTACCGCGAAAAGAACTTCGCGCGCAAATCGCTCGTCGTCAATCCGGCCAAGGCCTGCCAGCCGCTCGGCGCCGTGTTTTGCGCCAGCGGTTTCGAGGGGACACTCTCCTTCGTGCACGGCTCGCAGGGATGCGTCGCGTACTACCGCTCGCACCTGTCGCGGCACTTCAAGGAGCCGGCGTCGGCGGTCTCGTCGTCGATGACCGAGGACGCCGCCGTGTTCGGCGGCCTCAACAACATGATCGACGGCCTGGCCAACGCCCATGCCCTGTACGAGCCGAAGATGATCGCGGTTTCGACCACGTGCATGGCGGAGGTGATCGGCGACGATCTCAACGCCTTCATCGCGACGTCGAAGGAAAAGGGCTCGGTGCCCAAGGACTTTCCGGTTCCCTTCGCGCACACGCCGGCTTTCCAGGGCAGCCATGTCAACGGCTACGACAACATGCTCAAGGGCATCGCTCACCAACTTCTGGGAACAGGCCGAGCGGACGCCTGGGACGGCGATCAATATCATCCCCGGGTTCGACGGGTTCTGTGTCGGCAACAACCGGGAGCTCAAGCGCATCCTCGATCTCATGGACGTCGAGCACACCATCCTTTCCGACCCGTCCGACGTCTACGACACGCCCAGCGACGGCGAACTTCCGCATGTACGACGGCGGAACCACCATCGAGGAGACGAAGGCGGCGCTCAACGCCAAGGCCACCCTCTCGCTGCAGGAATACTGCACCAAGAAGACCCTGGCCTATGCGCAGAGCAAGGGCCAGGAGACCGCCAGTCTCCATTACCCGATGGGCGTCGAGGCCACCGACGAGCTCCTGATGACGGTCTCGGAGCTGTCGGGCAAGCCCATCCCGGACGCGCTGGTTCTCGAACGCGGGCGGCTGGTGGATGCCATTGACCGACTCCATGTCCATCGCCCACGGCAAGACCTTCGCCGTCTTCGGCGATCCCGACTTCGTCTACGGCATGTGCCGGTTCCTGATGGAGATGGGCGCCGAGCCGCGGCATGCGCTCGCCACCAACGGCACCAAGCCCTGGGCGAAGAAGATGACGGCCCTTCTGGAGTCCAATCCCTATGGCCGGAACGGCGAAGTGTGGCAGGGCAAGGATCTGTGGCACATGCGCTCGCTGCTCAATACCGCCCCGGTCGATTTCCTGATCGGCAGCAGCCACGGCAAGTATCTGGAGCGCGATACCGGGACGCCGCTGATCCGGCTGACCTTCCCGATCTTCGATCGCCACCATCATCACCGCTTCCCGACGTGGGGCTACCAGGGCGGTCTGCAGGTGCTCGTCCGCATCCTCGACAAGATCCTCGATACCGTGGACGACGACACCAACGAGGCCGGGGTCACGGATATCAGTTTTGACCTGACCCGCTAGACGAGGATGGGGCGGCGGTTTCGGCCGCCGCCCCATCAGCCAGGAGAGGACGAAATGCTGAAGCAGCGCGTTGCCGAAGCGTTCAACGAACCCGGATGCGCCACCAACCGGGGCAAATCCGATCAGGACCGCAAACGCGGTTGCTCCTCCGCCGCGCCTGACCCCCGGCGCCGCCGCCGGCGGCTGCGCCTTCGACGGCGCCAAGGTCGCCCTGCAGCCCATTACCGACGCGGCGCATCTGGTGCACGGCCCCATTGCCTGCGAGGGCAACAGTTGGGACAGCCGGCATTCCGCGTCCAGCGGCCCGCGGATCTACCGCACCGGCTTTACCACCGACATGTCCGAACTGGACGTCATCCACGGCGGCGAGAAGCGCCTGTTCAAGGCGATCCGCGAAATCGCGCGAGCGATACCGGCCGGCCGCGATCTTCGTCTACGTCACCTGCGTTCCGGCGCTGATCGGCGACGACGTGGAAACGGTGTGCACCGCCGCCGGCCGAACGCTTCGGTCTGCCGGTCATCCCGGTCAACGCGCCGGGTTTCGTCGGATCGAAAAATCTCGGCAACAAGCTCGCCGGCCAGGTCCTGCTCGACCACGTTGTCGGCACCCGCGAGCCGGAGCGGACGACGCCCTACGACATCAATATCATCGGCGAGTACAATGTCGCCGGCGACATGTGGCAGATCCTGCCCCTGCTCGACCGGCTCGGGATCCGCGTCCTCGCCTCCATCACCGGCGACGCGCGATTCCATGAAATCGCCTGCGCCCACCGCGCCCGGGTCAACATGGTCGTCTGCTCGCAGGCGATGGTGTCGTTCGCCCGCGCCATGGAGGAGCGCTACGGAATTCCCTACTTCGAGGGCTCGTTCTACGGCATCTCGGACATCTCGACCGCGCTCCGCGAGATCGCCCGGTTGCTGGTGGACCGGGGGGCGCCCGCCGATCTCCTCGACCCGCACCGAAGCCCTGATCGCGGAGGAAGAGAGCGCGGCCTGGCGGCAGATCGCGGCCTACCGCAAGCGTCTGCGGGGCAAGCGTGTCCTGCTTTACACCGGCGGCGTCAAGTCATGGTCCGTGGTCTCCGCATTGCAGGAGATCGGACATGACGTGTCATCGGCACATCGGTCCGCAAGTCCACCGACGACGACAAGGCGCGCATCAAGGGCCTGATGGGAGAGGACGCCGCCCTGTTCGGCCAGATCCCGGCCAAGGATCTGTATCGCATGCTGGCGAACGGCGAGGCCGACATTTTGATGTCGGGCGGCCGCACCCAATTCGTCGCCCTCAAGACCAAGACCCCCTGGCTCGACATCAACCAGGAGCGCCACCATCCCTATGCCGGGTACGAGGGAATGGTCTCTCTCGTCCGTCAAATCGATGCCACCATTCACCACCCCGTGTGGCGCCAGGTTCGCGCACCCGCGCCATGGGACAAGCCTGGAGCCGGACAATGAACGTGGCCGAGATCGGAACCAAAGCCTGCGCCGTCAATCCGCTGAAATCCAGCCCCGCGTTGGGAGGCGCGCTGGCCTTTCTCGGCGTTGATCAGAGCCTTCCGCTTGTTGCACGGAAGCCAGGGGTGCACCGCTTTCGCCCTTGTCCTTCTCGTCCGCCATTTCCGCGAGGCCATCCCGCTGCAGACCACGGCGATGAGCGAACTCAGCACCATCCTCGGCGGCGCCGAGAATATCGAACAGGCCATCGGCAATATATTCGAACGCGCCAACCCCAAACTCATCGGCCTCTGCTCCACCGCCCTTACCGAGACCCGCGACGAGGACGTGCGCGGCGATCTGCGATCGATCATGCTGCGCCATCCCGAATGGAGCGACCTGACCGTGGTTCACGCGCCGACCCCCGATTTCGCCGGCAGCCTCGAGGTCGGCTGGGCCAGCGCCGTCCAGGCGATGATCGACGCCCTGGTGCAGCAAGGGCGCCAGCCGCGTATTCTCCGCCAGATCAACATCCTGCCCGCCAGCTACATGACGCCGGCCGACGTGGAGGCGGTGCGCGATACCGTCGAGAGCTTCGGGCTGTCCGCCATCGTCCTTCCCGACCTGTCGGGCTCGCTCGATGGCCACATTCCCGATGAATACGTGCCGACGACGCTCGGCGGCACGCCGGTCGATCGGGTGAGCCGGATGGGCGCGTCGCAGATCACGCTCGCCATCGGCGAACACATGCGGGGCGCCGCGGAAGCCCTGGAACGCCGCTCGGGCGTGCCGTTCAAGGTGTTCGACCGGCTGATCGGCCTGGAAGCCTTCGATGCCTTCGTCGAAACGCTGATCAACCTGAGCGGCCGGCCGGCGCCCGACGCGCTGCGCCGCGAACGCAGTCGCCTGGTGGACGCCATGCTCGACAGCCACTTCTTCTTCACCGACCGCACCGCGGCGGTGGCGGCCGAACCGGACATGCTGCTGGCGGTCAGCCGCTTCCTCGACGAGATGGGCTGCCGGGTCGGCGCCGCCGTCACCACAATGAAAAGCCCCGCCGCCGCCAAGGTTCCGTGCGAGACCGTCGTCGTGGGCGACCTCGACGACCTGGAACGCCTGGCATCGGTAGGCGGTTGCGATCTCGTCGTCGCCAACGCCCACGCCGAAGCGACCGCGGCGGCCATCGGCGCGCCGCTCTATCGCATGGGCTTTCCGGTATTCGATCGCCTGGGCGCCGGTCATCAGGTCAGCGTCGGATATCGGGGGACCCGGGACCTGCTGTTCGACATCGGCAACATCTTCATCGATCACCAACCGGAACACCGGCCCTATGTGCGCCAGGACAGGGAGGTCGCGAGCGATGCCAGTGTCATCAGTGCGTAGGCTGCGATTGGTCGGTTCGGACGCCGACAGCGACGACAACGCCGGCGCCCCGTCGGAAGGAGGACCCATGCGGATTGCCTTTGCCACCCACGATCTCAGAACCATGGACGCCCATTTCGGCGGCGCCCGCAACTTTGCCATCTACGCCGTCTCGGCGGACGAATACCACTTCGTCGAGGCCATCCGGTTCGACGGATCCAGCAGCGAGGACGGCGTCCACGCCGACGCGAACGACGACCGCATTACGCCCAGGGTCGACGCCATCGAGGGCTGCGCTTTGCTGTTCGTCCTCGCCATCGGCGGGCCGGCGGCGGCCAAGGTGGTCAATCGCCGCATCCACCCGGTGAAGCTGCCCCATCCCGAGCCCATCGACCAGGTGCTGGACCGGGTGCAGACCATGCTGAAGACGTCGCCGCCGCCCTGGCTGCGCAAGGCGATGACGAGCGAGCGCGTCAAGAACCTGGATTTCCTCGACGAGGATCTGGAGGAGCGCGCGTAATGCCCGAAGCCCGCTTCGCCGCACCGGCCGCCGCCCGCCCCAATCCGGCCCCGGACCCAGCCAACCCGACGATCTACTACCGCGAGGCGCTCGTCACCCTCATGCGGGCCCACGATACGTACGGCGCGTGGGCGAAGAAATCCGATGACGAGATCCTGCAAGGCTTCGTCGTGACCAAGGAAGAACGCCGGGCCATTCCCATCATCGGCGATCCCGACGAGAAGGTGCTGTGGCGGCTCGAAATCTTCTACACGGCCGTCGCCTACGCCCTCAATCGCGTGACCCGACTCGACGCGACGCCGATCATGAAGATCTCCGGCGAGGGGTTCGGCCGCGTGCTGATTACCGCTGGCCGGTTGGTGGTTGTCAGCCGCACGCTCAGAGACGTCCACCGGTTCGGCTTCGAATCGACGGACGCCCTGGCGGCGGCCGGCGACGCCCTGGTCGCCAACGGCATCGACGTCATCAACCGTTTCCCCGACGTAGCCAAGGCCGGCGACTGACGCCGGCGGTGGCCACCACCCGACCCCACCGAGAAGAGGCTAGAAACAATGACCGACTATCAGGCGCTGCGGCGCGACGGAACCCCCTGGACGCCGATGTTCATCGAACACCTCGAGGCGGAAACCTGCATCGGCTGCGGCCGCTGCTACAAGGTGTGCAACCATGGCGTCCTCGCCATGATGGGCAAGACGGAGGACGGCGAACTCGTGGAGCCCGACGACGACGAGGTGGAGCGCATGATCATGACCATTGCCGACAAGGGCCAGTGTGTCGGATGCGAATCGTGTCTTCTGGTCTGCGGGTCGCATTCCATCAAGATGATCCCGGCCGCCGAGGCCTTCGCGGCCTGAGTATGATCGGCGGGTCATGATCAGCGACGTCATGGACACCCTGCACGGGCAGCTTGTGGAGACGGGTCTTGGAGACCCGTTCGACCGCCATGTGTTTGCCTGCGCGCTGGCCATGGGAGCGGCCGAGTTTTCGCGCCCCCTGACGCAGGCGCTCGGCCTGTCGGCCGCCGTTCTCGCGGAACTTTTCGACGCCTATTTTCCCCATGCCTGGAGGCACATCCCCGCCGAAACGGTGGGAGACGGCCCGGACCCGGACCAATGGGAGGAGCCCGACCTTCGCCAGCTTCTGCTCGATCATCGCGCCCGCGGAGCCCCCGAGGAAGCCTGGCTCGCCGCCATCGTCGCCCGCCGTTCGCTCGGCGCCAACCATCTCTGGCAGGACCTGGGCCTGTTCAACCGCGGTGAGCTGAACACCTTGATGGACCGGCACTTTCCCGGTCTGAAAGCCCGCAACGACGCGGACATGAAGTGGAAGAAGTTCTTCTACCGCCAGCTCTGCGAGCGCGACGGCGTCGTCCTCTGCAAGGCCCCCAATTGCGACGTCTGCGGCGATGTCGCCGATTGTTTCGGTCCGGAAGCGGGAGAGCCGCTGTCGGCCCTCCAACCCCGCCGGCCGTGACCCCTGGGTCCGGTCGACCGCCCGCCGGCCAGGCGCCCGGAACAATTCCCTCTGTCAATCGTTAGCATGAAAAGCACGAATTCGCATGTTTGGCAGAGGAACTCGCGGGAGATGCCGACGTGGACACAACCCATACCGACCCCAAAAAAGTCGCAACGCTCTATCGCATGGTCATGGACGACCATGTCTGCCCGTTTGGCTTGAAGGCGAAGGACCTGCTCGAACGGGAGGGTTTCGACGTCGAAGACCACCGGCTGGAAACCCGCCAGCAAACCGACGCCTTCCAGCGTGACCACAATGTGGATACGACACCGCAGGTCTTCGTCGGCGGCGAACGCATCGGCGGCTACGAGAGCTTGAGGGAATATCTCGGCCGTGACGCAAAGGACGAGGATAAAACGTCGTACCAGCCGGTCATCGCCATTTTTTCCATGGCCTTGCTGATGGCCCTCGCCGTCAGTTGGTATGCCCTCGGCTCGGTGCTGACGGTCCGAGCCTTCGAGTGGTTCATCGCCATCAGCATGTGCCTCCTAGCCGTCCAGAAGCTGCAGGATCTGGAAAGCTTTTCCACGATGTTCCTGAATTACGATCTGCTCGCGCGCCGCTGGGTTCGCTACGGCTATCTCTATCCGTTCGGCGAGGCTCTGGCCGGCGTTTTGATGATCGCCGGCGCGCTGATTTGGATCGCTTCGCCCATTGCCCTTTTCATCGGCACCATAGGCGCGGTGTCGGTCATCAAGGCCGTATACATCGACAAGCGGGAGCTGAAGTGCGCCTGCGTCGGCGGCAACAGCAACGTGCCCCTCGGTTTCATCTCGCTTACCGAAAACCTGATGATGGTGCTGATGGGGCTGTGGATGTTGATCAAAGTCTAGTGGTTTGGACCCAACATATGGTACCCATACGATCGGATGATCGGGCATCGTTCATCAGAACGCGCGAAAAGTCAGCGTCGTCAGCGACCGCTGGATCCCCTCTACATCGAGGATGTGATCGTTGACGAATTTGCCGATATCGGTGCCGTCCGGAATATAGACTTTCATGATCAGGTCGTAGTCGCCGCTGGTCGAATACAGTTCCGACACGATTTCGCGTTGATAGAGTTCGTCGGCAACCTGATAGGTTTTCCCTGGATGACAGAGAAGTTGAACAAAAATCAGCGTCATTGCATGGTCCTTGTGTGCTTCATTGGAGGCGATCTTAGAACAAAACTCCCTTCGCCTGGCCGTCGGAGTCGATTAAGCCGAAATGATAGTTGAACAGGGAACCGAGACCGACCCCGTAGAGGGGATCGAACATCCCGTACACATGGATGTTGACCGGCGGATCGGACGTTTCGGCCCACCTCGTCACTGATTTCAGGTAGTCGCCGGCATTGCGAATGCCAATGGGGAACTGCTTGGAAGGAACCGCGCCGTAACTCGTCGGCCAGCCGGTTTCGGTGACGACCACCTGTTTGCCCGGATACTTGGCGGCGATCTGATCGTACGCGCCTCGGAACGACGCGAAGCCTGTTTGGGGCGTCACGCCGATGGGCTGGTTGTCGGCGTCGGCCTTCTCCCAATCCCAGTTCGGATAGATGTTGACCGCGATGAAATCCACCAGCGGCTGGATTTCTGCGGCGCGCGCATCGGCCAGCCAGAAGCCGGCCGTCTGGCTTGAGCCGACCGGCGTTCGCGGAAAGTCGGTCCTTGCCTTTTTCAAGTATTCCTTGACGGTCGTGAACTGGTCGGAGTCTTCGTTGCCGATGAGAACGCCGATGACGTTGCCGCGGCCGACCGCCGGCTTGACGAATTGATCATAGTCCTTGGCGATCCAGGCCGGCTGACCGTGATAGAGATACAGCCCGAGAAGCACCTTCAGACCCACATCCGCCGCAACCTTGCCGACGTCGACGGCACCGCCGCCGAATTGGGGATAGTAGGTTCGGATGGTACTGAAATGCCGCTTCACCCGTTCGAGGTCGTCGGCGACCTGTTGGGTCGTCGGGTTTTCGGTGGTGTGAAGCCCGTTGTAGGTTACGCCGGGCGAATGGGTGGCGATGGCCCTCATGTTCGCCGCCTTCTCCGATTTTACGCCGGTTTCGGAAGCGTTGACCGCGGGGCGGCCGATCGGCACGCCGAATAAAAGTGCGGCCGTGGCCCCGAGCACACCGAGATAAAATGTCAACGCGCGCATCCGTCTTGTATCGCCCATCGCGTAGTTCTCCCTTTGCGCGGGTTCTTATACCAACGTCGCGCCCGCCCACAAGCGCCAGCGAACCGGTGTCGGTGTCGCGGCCCGACATGTTGGATATCCGACAAACCGGACGTTCCAGCCGACGATCGCCGGTCGCCCCTCCCTGTAAATTCAGCATTATCAGCACCTTGAATATTTGGCACGGCCTTTGCTTTTACCGTGGCGAACACCGATTGTCGCAAGGCCAGGCGTGGAAGGAACGAGGCACATGGTGGCGTTGACGGAGAAGGCCCAGGACACCCTCAGGCGTCTGATCGCGATGGCGGAAGACGGCACCGACGGTCTCCGGATCATGGTGGACCAGGGCGGGTGTTCTGGGCTGCAATATACCCTCGGCCTCGAGAAGTCCGTGTGCGAGGGCGACCGTGTCTACGAGTTTGGCGATATCAAGATCTACGTCGACCACCAAAGCCTGCCCATCGTCGACGGCGTCAACGTGGATTTCGTCGAGAGCGTCGAAGCCTCGGGGTTCGTGTTCGACAATCCGAACGCGAGGGATGTCTGCAGCTGCGGCAAATCGTTTTCGGGATAGCGCTAAGGGATTATCGGCCATGTGGGATTATTCGGACAAGCTCAAGGACCATTTCTTCAACCCGCGCAACATCGGTGTTCTCGAGGACGCCAATGGCGTCGGTGAGGTGGGCTCCATATCGTGCGGCGACGCGCTCCGCCTGATGGTGCGGGTCGACGAGGCCACGGGCCGGATCGGCGCGGCCACATTCGAGACTTTCGGGTGCGGCTCGGCCATCGCGTCTTCGTCGGCGCTCACCGAACTGATCATCGGCAAGACGCCCGACGAGGCTCTGGCCGTCACCAACCAGGACATCGCCAACTATCTCGAGGGTCTCCCCATGGAGAAGATGCATTGCTCGGTGATGGGCGCCGAGGCTCTGCGCGCCGCCATTGCGGACTACAAGGGCGAGGCCCTGGTGGAAGACGATCACGAGGACGGTGCGCTGATCTGCAAGTGTTTCGGTGTCGCCGAAGGCATGCTGGAGCGCACCATCCGCGTCAATGCGCTCACTTCGCTGCCGCAGGTCGTGGCCTACACCAAGGCCGGCGGCAGCTGCGCCACATGCCACGAAAAGATCGAGGGCGTGCTCGCCAGCGTCAACGCCGCCATGGTGGCCGACGGCACGCTGGACGCCGGCGCCGCCTTCCGGGCGGGGACGCCGGCGGCGGTGATCGCGGAACCCGCCTCCAAACCCGAAACCGAAATCGGCGCGTCCGCGATGAGCATGGTCGAACGCATTCTCGTCGTCCAGAAAGCCATCGACGAACTGCGGCCCGTTTTCATCCACGATGGCGGCGACCTCAAACTCGTGAACGTGGATGGTGACCTGGTGACGGTGAAGCTCTATGGCACCTGCGCCAACTGCGAGATGTCGTCGGCCACGCTGCATGGATTGCGCGAAAAGCTGGTGCCGGCGCTCGGCCGGTCGGTGCGTGTCGTCCCCGAAACAGTGGTCAGCATGCTGGCCTGAGGTCGCGGCCCTGTACGCGAGTCGAAAAAGATAAAGGACAAGACCATGGACGGTATTTATCTCGACAACAACGCCACCACGCGGGTCGATCCGCTCGTGGTCGACGCCATGCTGCCGTTCTTCACCGAGAAATTCGGCAACCCGTCGTCGATGCATTCCTTCGGCGACAGCGTCGGGCGGAACATCCGCGAAGCGCGCGGCCAGGTTCAGACTCTGCTTGGCGCCGAGTTCGACCATGAGATCGTGTTCACGTCGTGCGGTACGGAATCCGACAATGCCGCCATCATGTCGGCGCTCGCGACCCATCCGGATCGCCGGGAGATCATCACCAGCGCCGTCGAGCATCCAGCCGTTCTCTCGCTCTGCCGTCACCTGGAAGAGCACGAGGGATACCGCCTGCACGTGATCCCCGTGGACCGCCGAGGGCGGCTGGATATCGACGCGTACGTCGCCGCCCTGTCGCCCAACGTGGCCGTCGCGTCGATCATGTGGGCCAACAACGAGACCGGAAACCTGTTTCCCGTCGAGCAGCTCGCCAAACTGGCGAAGAGCTTCGGGATCGAGTTTCATACAGACGCCGTGCAGGCCGTGGGCAAGGTGCCCATAGACCTGAAAAGCTCCGTGATCGACATGCTGTCGCTGTCGGGACACAAGCTTCATGCGCCCAAGGGCACGGGCGCGCTTTATGTGCGCCGGGGCACCCGGTTCCGCCCCCTTCTGCGCGGCGGCCATCAGGAACGCGAACGCCGGGCCGGCACCGAGAACACCACCGGCATTATCGGCCTCGGCAAGGCTTGCGAACTGGCGCTGGCCCATCTGACCGACGAAAACACCCGCGTCCGCGAACTCCGCGACCGGCTGGAGAAAGGCATCGTCGAGAGCGTCGGCAACTGCTTCGTCACCGGCGATCCCATGAGCCGGCTGCCCAACACGTCCAACATCGCGTTCGAGTTCATCGAGGGCGAGGCGATCCTGCTCCACCTCAACCGCGAGGGGATCGCCGCGTCGTCCGGCTCGGCCTGCACGTCGGGGTCTTTGGAGCCGTCGCACGTCATGCGCGCCATGGATATTCCCTTTACCGCCGCCCACGGCTCCATCCGGTTTTCGCTGTCGCGCGACAACACCGCCGAGCAGATCGACCGGGTGCTGGCGGTCCTGCCTCCGATCGTCAATCGTTTGCGGGAGATGTCGCCGTTCTGGTCCAAGGGCGCGCCGGCCAAGATGGCCTTCGAGCCCGAATACGCGTGATCAGGATCTCGCGATATGAAAGAGCCAACGAAGGTCCCGCCGGTGATCAACGACACCACGCTCCGCGACGGCGAACAGACCGCCGGCGTCGCCTTCACGTGCTCCGAGAAGGTGGCCATCGCCATGGCGCTGGATCGCGCCGGCGTTCGCGAACTGGAGGTCGGCATCCCGGCGATGGGCGCGCAGGAGCGCGATTGCATTCGCGCGGTGGTCGACGCGGGTCTCCGATGCAAGCTCATCGGCTGGTGCCGCATGACCGTCGCCGACGTGGACGCCGCCGTCGACTGCGGCTTGTCGGCGGTGAACCTGTCGCTGCCGGTTTCCGATCAGATGCTACAGGGAAAGTTCGGCCGGGACCGGAAATGGGCCATTGACTATACGAGGCGAATGGTCGGCTATGCTCTCGACCGGGGCCTCGACGTCGCGGTGGGCGGCGAAGATTCGTCGCGCGCCGATGTCGGGCACATTCTCCGGGTGATCGACGCGATTACGACGCTCGGCGCAGGACGATTCCGCTTCGCCGACACGCTCGGCGTCCTCGACCCTTTCACGACTTACGAGGCCATCGCCTTTCTTCGCGCCCATACATCCATCGAGCTCGAAATCCATGCCCACGACGATCTCGGTCTGGCCACGGCCAATTCGCTGGCGGCGCTCCGGGGCGGCGCCACCCACGTGAACACGACGGTCAACGGATTGGGCGAACGGGCCGGCAACGCGCCCCTGGAAGAGGCCGTGGTGGCGCTTTCGCATCTGTATGGAGTGGACACGGGCATCGATCGCCGTCAATTGGGGACCGTGTCCAAGTTGGTGGCCCGCGCATCCGGCCGCCCGGTTCCGCCCAACAAGAGCATCGTCGGCGCCGCTGTCTTTACGCACGAGGCGGGCATTCATGTCCACGGCCTGCTGCGCGATCGATTGAACTACCAGGCGCTCGACCCGCGGGATCTCGGACGCGAGCATCGCGTGCAGCTCGGAAAACACTCCGGCGCCGCTTCGGTATCGCATGTGTTCCGTTCGTTGGGGCTGGCGCTGCAGCCCGAACAGGCAGGCAGGGTGCTCGCCATGGTTCGCGAGCACGCGATCAGCACCAAAAGCCCGCCGAAGCCGGCGTTTCTGAAATCCATTTACGAAAAAACGCGCCCCTTGCCACGGGAGGTGTCATGACCGGGCTGCTCGATACCCTTCACTCGCTGGAAACCGCCGAAGATTTTCTCGACCATTTCGAAATCCCGTATGAACAGCGGGTGGTGGACGTCCATCGTCTCCACATCCTGCAACGGCTGCACGACCGCCTCGCCAAGGCGGATCTCGGGACCATGGACGAGGACCGGCTGCACGAAACCTTTTCGGCGTTTCTCGCCGGCGCCTACCACGATTTCGTCACCTCCGACGCACGCACCGAAAAAGTCTTCAAGGTATTCCACCAGGCCAAGCCGCAGGGCGGTGTCCCCGGTCGGACCATGGTGCCGCTTGGGGAGGTGAGGGGCGTCGGGCGACCGACCGACCCTTGAGGCTCAACTGAACGACCAGACGGACAAGGAGATATTGTCCATGTACACGATCATCCGCCGCGACGCGTTTTCCGACACCACCTTCCTGTGGGAGGTGCTCGCGCCGGACGTGGCGCAGTCGGCCGAGCCGGGACACTTCGTGATGATCCGCCTGCACGAGAGAAGCGAGCGGATCCCGCTCACCGTCGCCGACTTCGACCGCAACAAGGGAACCGTCACCCTCGTCATCCAGGCGCTGGGCAAGACCACACGGGAGATGCGGGATCGCTACAAGGCCGGCGACAGTTTCGCCGACTTCGTCGGGCCGCTCGGATTGCCGCAGCATGTGGAGCGGGTCGGCCATGTCGTGCTGGTGGGCGGCGGGCTCGGGGTCGCGCCGATCTACCCGCAGCTTCGCGCCTTCCACGAGGCCGGCAACCGCACCACCGGCATCATCGGCTTCAGAAGCGAGCCGTTGGTATTCTGGGAAGATCGCTTCCAGGCGTTCTGCGACGATCTGGTGGTCTGTACCGACGACGGCAGCTACGGCCGGCCGGGTTTCGTTACCGAGGCCTTGCAGAGCGTTCTTGAGACCGACCCGCCGGATCTGGTGATCGCCATCGGTCCGCTGCCGATGATGAATGCCTGCGTCGAGACGACGCGGCCGTTCGGCGCCAAGACCATGGTGTCGCTGAACGCCATCATGGTGGACGGTACCGGCATGTGCGGATCGTGCCGGGTCACCGTCGACGGCGAGGTCCGGTTCGCGTGCGTCGACGGGCCGGACTTCGACGGCCACCGAGTGGATTTCAAGGAGTTGATGGCGCGTCAGAAACGCTTCAAGGCGCCGGAGGAGAAAGCCAACACGGATTACGCCCACGTCTGCAACCTGGAGAAGACGCTCTTCGAGGAGGAAAAGCGGAGCTACAAGAAATTGACGGAACTGCGCCCCACCCAGATCGGCATGCCGGAGCGCGACGCCAAGGAGCGCGCCGCCAATTTCAAGGAGGTTAATCTTGGCTACGGCCTCGAGGACGCGCTGGAGGAAGCGGAACGCTGCATCCAGTGCCGCAAGCCCACGTGCATTTCCGGTTGCCCGGTCTCCATCGACATTCCACGTTTCATTCGCCATCTGCTGGTGCGCGATCTTGATGGCGCTCTCGAGGTCATCAACGAGTTCGAACCTGTTCCCGTCCATTTGCGGCCGCGTCTGTCCGCAGGAAACCCAGTGCGAGAGCCAGTGCGTCATCAATCGCAAGATGGAGGCGGTGGCCATCGGCCGGCTGGAGCGTTTCGTCGGCGACCACGCCCGCCCGGCCAAGGGGATCCCGCCCGCCTTCGCCCGCTCGCTCGGGAACGTCGCCATCGTCGGATCGGGACCGGCCGGTCTGGCGGCGGCCGCCGATCTGGTCCGCCTCGGCGCCGACGTCACCGTGTTCGAGGCCCTGCACGTGGTCGGCGGCGTACTGCGCTACGGCATTCCGTCGTTCCGCCTGCCCCGCGACATCATCGAGCGCGAGGTGAAACGGCTGACCGACATGGGCGTCAAGTTCGAGACCAACAAAGTGGTGGGCAAGACCTTCACCATTCCGCAGCTGATGAACGGCAAGGGTTATGCGGCGGTGTTCGTCGGCGCCGGCGCCGGCGCGCCCTCGTTCCTCGGCATTCCGGGCGAGTTCGCCGGCCAGGTGTACTCCGCCAACGAGTTCCTCACCCGCGTCAACCTCATGGGGGGCGACAGGTTTCCCTATCTCGACACGCCCATCGGCATCGGCAGGAGCGTCGTGGTCATCGGCGCCGGCAACACCGCCATGGACTGCCTGCGGGTCGCGAAACGTCTGGGCGTGCCCACGGTCCGATGCGTCTACCGGCGCACCGAGGCCGAAGCCCCGGCCCGCGTGGAGGAGCTTCGTCACGCCAAGGAAGAGGGCGTCGACTTCTTTTTTCTCCATTCCCCCCTCGAAATTCACACCGACGAGGACGGCAACGTCCGCGGCATGAAGGTGCAGAAAATGACCCTCGGCGAGCCCGACGAGCGCGGACGGCGGCGGCCGGTGCCGCTGGATGAAACCGTGGATCTCGACTGCGACACGGTGATCTATGCGCTCGGCACCCAGGCCAATCCCATCATCGGCCAGGCCACGCCCGATCTGTCGCTGAACAAGTGGGGCAACATCGTCGCCTGCGACGACACCCAGGCGACCAACATCCCGGGCGTGTTTGCCGGCGGCGATATCGTCAGCGGCGGCGCCACGGTGATCCTCGCCATGGGCGCCGGGCGGCGCGCCGCCAAGGCTATCGCCACCTATCTCGCCGACGGCGAACGGCGCTGGCCGGTGACGGCCGATGCCGTGGAGGCCTTCGTGCCGCCTGCGCCGCTTGCCGCCGCCGCTGTCGCCCCGGCCGATACCGCGGCCACCGAGATCGTCTGACAGGAGAACCGACCGATGTTCTGTCCCAAATGCCGTGAACCGCTCGATGGCGCCGAGGAATATATCTGCTGCGGCACGGAAACGCTGGAATGGCGCTGCCGCGATTGCGGCAAGGTCAGCGAGGGTTTTGCCTTCCCCTATGGCATGTGCCCCATGTGCAACGGCACGCTGGAGACCCTTGCCGACCGTGAGATCGAGGGCGCCGAGGACATGAACGCGGTTCGCATCGCCTTCGAAATCGAGCTCGGCGGCCACGCATTTTATGCCCAGGCGGCGAAAGAGGCGAAGGAACCCGGATTAAGGACCTTGTTCGCCAAGTTCGCGGACATGGAAGAGGAGCACATGGACACGCTGAAGCGCCGCTACCATGCGGCCCCTCCGGCGGCGTCGGCACTGTCGGGGGTCGAGCGCGCCGCCATTTTCGCCGGTATCGAGAGCCATCCCGACGATCCCGCCAACCTGTTTCGCATCGCCATCGCCTGCGAGGAGCGCGCCGCCGCGTTCTTCGGCGAAAAAAGCGCACAAGCGGCTTCGGGCTCCTCCGAAGGCCAACTCTACCAGGAACTGGCCGCCGAGGAGCGCGAGCACGCCGTTCTTCTGACGACCGAACTGGACCGCTGGCAGGCCGGCAAACCCGGCATGCTGTGATCCCGGCGTGTAAGGGGCCGGCATGACGGTACGCATCGTTCCCATGGGGCAACAAATTTAGCTTTGCATACCGTATACGGCATTCTAAATGTCGGCGAATGCGCACCCTGCCGCCGAAAACCGATCTGACGCACGAGGCCTGCGCAGCCCTTCGCGACGCCATCGCCGGCGGCAACCCGGTGCCCGGCGCTCGGTCGGCGCGGCAGACCATTGCCGAACAGGCCCGTAGAACATCGCCGACCAGTTGGACGTATCCCGTCACCGTCGAGGCCGAACGCCGGGCGGCGTCGCATTGCCGCGCGGCCGGCTAAGGCCCCGCCGACAACCTCGCGAACGTGGCGACAAAAAAATGAAAGAATCAACAGGGAGCAACCAGCAATGCCGGTTCATAAAATCGATTCCGAAAACGGCCTCTATTACGAGCACACGCCGCCAGCCCGCGAAGACGCGCCGACCTTCGTGTTCGTCAATGCCCTGACCGGCAACACCCAGGCGTGGGAGGCCGTCGTCGCGCCCAGCTTGCGCGATGACGGGTTCGGGACGCTTTCCTACAATTTCCGAGGCCAGGACGGCTCTCCGTTCGGCGCGGACGTGGCGTTGACGCCCGATCTCATCGTTGCCGATCTCGGCGGCCTTCTGCGCGCGCTCGACCCCGCGCGGCCGATCCTGGTGGGTCTGTCCATCGGCGGACTTTTCGCGGCCCATGCCCTCTTCAAAGGGGCGACGGCGGCGGGACTGGTGCTGCTCAACACGCTCCGCGACATCGGTCCCCGTATCGCCTGGATCAACGACGCCATGCCCAAGCTCGTCGAGGCCGGCGGCGTTCGGCTGTTTCTCGACGCCATCTTCCCGCTCCTCGTCAATCAGGAATTCGCGGCCACCGCCCGGCCCGGCTTCGTGCAGGACATGCCCTACGAGCCCATCGATGCCGGCCATGGTCACCTCAATCTGATGCGGCACGCCGGCGCGGCGGACTGGGCGGTGGACTATGCCCGGCTTACGCTCCCGACCTTGGTGATCACGGGGCTGCAGGACCGTGTTTTTTTGGATCCGGACGTCGTCGACCGGCTCTATGCGACCCTTCCCGACGCGCGCCGCGAGGACTGGCCGGACGCCGGTCATCTGCTCCCTCAGGAACGGCCCGAGCGGTTGGCCGAGAGCCTCGCCCGGTTCGGCGCCGGGATCGAGGGGCGCGGCGCATGACCATATCGCCGCGCTTCGCCTACCTCTGCGTGTTCATCGGCGTGCTGGGGCACGCTTCTTCGGAGTTCTTCGCCAAGCTGTCGGGCGTTTCCGGCCCCGAGGTCTCGGTCTGGCGGTTCGTCATCGGCGGCGCGGGCCTCGTTGTGGCGGCGGTGCTGATTCCCGGATCGCGCAACATGGCTGCGCCCTTGCGCGCCCACGGGCCCGCCCTGGTGTGGTATTCGCTGGTCGGTATTTCAGGCGCCTATCTCGCCTTCCACTGGGCGCTCGATTTCGCCACCGTCATTCAGGTGGCGACCCTGGTGACCACCATTCCGATCTTCATCGGTCTCGCCAATCTGATCATCAACCGCCAGCCGCTGACGCCGGTGAAGATTGCCACCGGCGCCTGCGCCGTGGTGGGCCTGGTGCTTCTCATCACCGACGGTGCGCTCGACAAGCTGGCCGGCGATTCCAATTCCGTCTACGGCATTCTGCTTGGTCTCGCCTGCGCCGCCGGCGTCGCCTACTACGCGGTCAACGTAAAGCCGTACATCGCCAAATACGGCGCGCTCACCATCACCGCGGTCACCATGTTGATCGGCGGGATCGGCCTGTGGCTCGCCGTCGGCGTCGCCTGGGCCATCTGGGTCAACCCGTTGACGCTGTTCGCCCGCCCGGAGATCGCCTGGGCGTCGCTGCTGACGCTGGCGCTCTGGAACACCACCATCACCCAGCTCCTCTGGATCGGCGGGCTCGCGGCCGCGCCCGACATGACCCGGGCCGGCTACATCTTTTTCCTGAAACCGGTCATCGCCGCCGGCCTCGCCATGGCGATCCTCGGCGAAAGCCTCTCGTTGCTGCAGGCGGGCGCCATCGTCGTGGTCACCGGTTCGGTCTTCATCGAGCTGTTCTGGCCCCGCATCGCCAGACTGTTCGGGACGCAGGGGGCATAGACGGGTCGATGCCGACGGCCTTCTGGATTTTGCGAAGCAACGGTGCATCCGGTTCGCGAAGAGCTTTCCCAACCACGTCCGCCGCCATATCGCGGGGCTGAGCCTTGGCGAGCTCGACGCTAACCTCGTGACGGATCGTTCGCGATGACGACGGCGGAATTTACCGTCGTCATCGCCATGCTGGCGACCACGCCGCTGCATACGCCATCTCGTCTTTGCGAGGAGCGCAGCGACGCGGCAAACCATGCCCGTGCTTGATGCAAACGTCGATTCTAGATCACCGCGCGGCGCTCGTGATGACGGGCCGGGTGACCCCTTGCAACAGGCCATGCGCCACGAAAACGCTGGGAGCAAGGGCTGAGACTCGGCTTAAAAATGAAGGAATAATTTCCTTGGTTCACTGCCTTGTCAGCGTATATATTCGCTCTTTGTTCTGAATGGAATGACGAGAGGAATGTGTCCGAAATCCGGGCTGGTTGAAAAATGTGTACTTTTGTCATAGCAAAGATTCTCTCTGTATCAATAAGTTATCCGGACTTCATGTTGTCTTTTGTGTACATGTGCGAACTAGGCGTTCTAGGAAAAAGGCTTATCCCGCTGTTTCCGGTGCTATCAACATTTTGTAGGTGATGGGTTTTGTTCGGGTGCCGATACCGAGCAGTGAGCGGAAGGCGGCGTGGCGGGTGCGGCGGCGATTGAAGCGGAAGATGAACTCGTCGAGGTAGGATTGGAGATGGTTGCGGCGGAGACCATGATAGACGCCCAAGGCCCAGCGTTTGAGGTTGGCGAAGACGCGGTGGGTCCACGGCAAGACGACGTGGGCGGCCATGGTGCCGACCACATGGGGATCGTGGTTGACCTCGGGAGTGCCGGGATAGGCGGCCCATCCGTCGGTCTTGAGGGTCGCGCCGCAAGCGATGTTGGTGGCGACGAAGGCGCGGATGCTTTCGGCGGAATAGTCGGCGATGGGAGCGAGGCGAAGGCGGCCCGGGCCGTCGCCGATGATTTCGACCGCGGCGATCACCGCCATCTTGCCCTGTCTGGCTTCGTCCGCCGCCGCCGGCAACGGGGTCTTCCTTGGTCCGGAACGGGATCGTTGTCTCGTCGACTTCGACCAGCCCCGTCAAGGGGTTGCGTTCGGGGTCGACCATCGCCCGGCGGAGTTTGGCGCACAGCAACCACGCCGTCTTGTAGGAGCCGAGCCCGAGCTGCATTTGCAGTTGCGTCGCCGAGATGCCGTTGGAATGGGTCGCCATCAGATAGGCCGCCCAGAACCATACCGTGAGGTCGAGCTTGGAGCCGTGCATCACCGTCCCGGCGGTGACCGACGTCTGCCGACCGCAGTCGGCGCACTCCCAGGTGGACGGCTTGGTCGAAAGGCGCCAAGCCCTTGGCTCCGTCACACGCCGGGCACCGAAAGCCGTCCGGCCAGCGCGCCGCGGCAAGGTATTCGACACAGGCGGCTTCGTCGGGAAAGCGGCGCTGGAACTCCGGCAGCGAACGGGGAAAGTCGGTCATGGCAGGCCCTCCGATCAAAATGTTCGCTTTATGTTCTATGCGCCAAGCCTGCTCCTGTCACTACATTTCACGTTACCGGATGCAACGGGATAAGCCTTCTAGGAAAATCAAAAACTTGGCCTAGAAAAACGTGTACTTTTGTGCACTTCCGCACGGTACACGACTCTTTCACGATGATCGCGGTCTGGGAGCCTGGATTGGCGTCTGTCCGGTGGCGAGGAAGTGAATCGGGTCAATGGCTTGGCGTATGGCGGGGGGATTGACGAGGTGTCGCCTGATCAGGTCGAAGCCGTAGCGGAAGATGGATTTTGCCGGCCTTTCGTGGCTCTTGAGGCGGATGGGGTTGGCTTCGTGCAACCAGTCACCGACCTTGTGCGCCCAGCAAAAGGCGATGGCGAGGACGGCGACGAGCTTCGAAACGCGCTCCTGGTTCGTCATATGGGTGTCTTCGAGATTGAAGCCGCGGGTCTTCATGGCGGCGAACAGGGTCTCGATTTCCCAGCGCAAGGCGTAGGTGGCCAGGGCCTCTTTCGGCTCGGCATTGGTGACGACGATCAGCAGCTCGCCGCTTGCCAGGCAGGCGGCGGCGACCCAGACGGGCCGGGCTTTCGGGCGGCCTGATCCGCCGAGGCGCCGTCGCGCGCGGAGCACGCGGCTTTGCCCCGGCCTCAGGTCTCGGAACAGCTCGCCGCCCTTGATCATGCGCCCGCGAGCGTTGGCGATCTTGATGTTGGCGCGAATGCGGATATGGAAGCTTATGGCGCCTTCTTGCAGCCACGCCAGCCAGTCGTCGCCAAGGAACTCGCGGTCGGCCAGCAGGCTGGCGATCTTGTCAGCCCCGAACAGGGCGATGACGCGCTGGACGATCGAGATGCGCTCGCGGGTGTTGGAGTTGCCCCTCTTGTCGAGGAGTTCCCACAGCACGGGAATGGCGATGCCGCGGTGAACGATGCCGATCATCAAGATGTTCACATCGTGGCGGCCGAGCCGCCAGTTGGTCCGATCCATGGTCAGCCGCCAGGGTCCCTCTTTGCGCCCCATCACGGCCACGAGGACCTTGGCCAGGGCGTCGAAATCGAAGCTGACCTGCTCAAAGAAGCGCTGCAAGCGGCGATAGTTCGAGGCGGTCTGGGCGCGCCCCGGAAAATGGCAGGCCAGATGCGACAGGTTCACCGTCCGCGCCACGAAAACCCCGATCATCAGGACGCAAAAGCTCTCCAGCCTGTAAATTCGCGCGCAATAATGACCCCCTGGGGGCGATTTTCGCGTCCAACTCTGCCCCCCTCTATAGCTATGTGTCAGTTTCCCTTCCTTTGAGCCTTGATTGGCTGGGAAGGGTGTTGGGGGATGATTGGCGTGGATATTATCGGTCAGATACGGCGGGCGTATTTCGAGCAAGGGCGGCCGATCAAGGAGATCGTGCGGACGCTGTCGGTGTCGCGGGCGACGGTGCGCAAGGTGATCCGCGGCGAGGCGACCGAGTTCAAGTACGAGCGGGGCGTGCAGCCGGCGCCGAAGCTGGGCGAATGGGTCGAGGTCCTGAGCGGGATCCTGGAGAAGGAAGCGCAGCTGCCACGGCGGGAACGACGCTCGACCCAGCGTCTGTTCGAGGAGTTGCGCGGGCGCGGCTATGACGGCGCGCACGACAGCGTGCATCGGTTCGCAAAGGCCTGGCGGACGAGTGGGCCCGGGTTCCGGCCCAGGCGTTCGTGCCGATGAGCTTTGCTCCCGGGGAAGCTTACCAGTTCGACTGGAGCCACGAGACGATTACGCTCCAGGGGCTGCCGCTGACGATCAAGGCGGCGCACATGAAGCTGTCGCACAGCCGGATGCCGTTCGTGTGTAGCGCGACAATCTGGAAGAGAAGAGCGCGACAATCTGGATGAGAATCTGGTGCCGCGATAGTGGTGATGATTGCGGCATTGATTGTCGCGCGCAAGCGGTATTTTCAGTTTGATTGTCGCGGCGCGTCAATCAGGTTGCGGTGTTGGCGGGTGTTGCATATGACGCGGGCCGTCCCGGACCTTTTCTTTTGATCGCCTCGCGTCGCCGATAGCTTTCGACATTCATCTCGAAGATGGTGGCGTGATGAACGAGGCGGTCGACGGCGGCGAGGGTCATGGCCGGATCAGGAAAGACCTTTCCCCACTCGCCGAATGGTTGGTTGGCGGTGATCAGCATCGATCGTCGCTCATAGCGGGCGCCGATAAGTTCGAAGAGCACGCTGGTTTCGGCCTGATCTTTGGTGACGTAAGCGAGATCATCAAGGATAAGGAGATGGAACTTGTCGAGTTTATTGAGCGCACTCTCGAGTGCCAGGTCCCGCCGGGCGGTCTGCAGTTTTTGGACGAGGTCGGTTGTTCTGGTGAACAGCACGCGCCAGCCGTTCTCGATGAGGGCTAGGCCGATGGCCGAGGCCAGATGGCTTTTGCCGCCGCCGGGCGGCCCGAACAGAAGCAGGTTGGCGCCTTTTTCCAACCATCCGTCGCCGGCGACGATGGCCATGATCTGGGCCTTTGAGATCATCGGCACGGCGTCGAAGCCGAAGCTGTCGAGGGTTTTTCCCGGTAACAGCCGGGCCTGGGCGAGATGGCGCTCGATGCGGCGGCGGTCGCGTTCGGCCAGTTCATGTTCGGCGAGTGCGGCCAGGAACCGGGCCGCGGGCCAGCCTTCCTTGTCGGCCTGATCGGCAAATTGTGGCCACATGACCTTGGCTCCCGGCAGGCGCAGCTCGTTGAGAAGGAGGCTGAGCCTTGCCGGATCGATGGTGTCGTTCGCCTTCATGGCGCGTCCCCCGTCAGGCCGGTGCCGATCAGGGCCTCGTAGACATCGAGGGGCGCGAGATGGACGACGACATCGGGCAGTTGAGCGGGATCGGGAGCGAAGCGTGTCCGCAAAGCGGCGATGTCCGGCAATTGCCCTGCCTGCAGGCCGGCGGCGAGTTCACCGGCCAGTTCGGCTTCGCAGTTGCGCTCATGGGCGATGGCGAGCAGTTCGACCATGATCCGGCATGCCTGTCGCTCGGACAGGCGCTCCAGGAGCGCCTCGAAGGTTTGCCGATAGGCTTGGCGCGGGAACAGCTGGTCGCGATAGACGAGGTTCAAGAGCGCCATCGGCTTGCGCCTGAGCGAATGGATGACATGGCGATAATTGACGACCTGGTCGTGCTTGCCCGATGGTGTGGCGCGCCCGCGCGGCAGCGTCATGAGAGGAGTGCCGCCGATAAAGACGTCGAGCCGGTCGTCATGGAGGCGCACCCGGAGCCGGTGTCCGATCAGGCGTGAGGGCATGGTGTAGAACACCTTGCGCAGGGTGAAGCCGCTTGAGGAGGTAACGCGCACGGTGACGTCCTCATGGTCCGTGGTTCGCCGGTCGGGCAGTTGGCGCAGATTGGCGCGTTCGACATCGATGCGCTTTGCATTGCGGGCGTTGCGACGACTGACGATCTCATCGACAAAGCGGCGGTAGTCGGCCAGATCGTCGAAATCGCCGGAGCCTCTCAGCAGAAGCGCGTCCTCGATGGCGCGCTTGAGATGGCCGTGCGCCCCTTCGATGGCGCCGTTCTCATGGGCGATGCCGGCATTGTTGCGGGTCGGCGTCATGCCGTAATGGCGGCATAATTCCTCGTAGCGGCGCGTCAAATCCTGTTGCGCCTGCCTGTCGAGATTGCGGAACGCGGCCGAGAGGCTGTCCGTGCGATGCTCGCGGGGCACGCCGCCAAGGAACCACAAGGCATTCTGAAGGCCTTCGGCCAAGGCAACGAAACTCTCGCCGCCGAGCACCACATGGGCGTGCTCAAAGCCGCAATAGGCCAGCCTGAAATGATAGAGCCGATGATCGAGCGGCTGGCCGGCGATGGTGACGCCGGCCTTACCCATATCGGTGAAATCCGACAGGCCGACGCGGCCGGGCTCATGCGACTGCCGGAAAATGATCTCCTGCTCCTCGCCGTGCACGGCCCGCCAGGCGCGGATGCGCCGTTCCAGTGTTCGGCGAATACCATTGCCCAGGTCCGGATGGCGCCGCATCATCTCCTCGAAGATGGCGACGGGACGAATACCGGGCGTCGCCTTCAGGAGCGGCACGACTTCCGTCTCGAAAATACGGCCAAGCGGATCGGCACGGCGGCGTCCGCGCGGTATCTTCTTTTGTGACGGCAGTCGCGGGTCGTTCTCGATGCGATAGGCCGTGGCAATGCTGATCGACGCCCTCGCTGCCGCGGTGGCCGTCGTGTTGGTCTTTTTGAGCTTCATGTAGAGCCTCATCTGGTGATCGGTTACGTGGCGGCCGGGCACGAGGGCGATTCCTCCCAAAACGGAAAAATCACCGGGATACCCGGCCGACCGCAAACACCAGACAAACGCCCCAAAAGACGCTTGCCGCCGCCGGCTTGAAACTCCGGTCGGGCTACGCCCTCCCTACATTCCAAGCCGGCGACGGCATTCTCATCTTGATTGACGCAACGCTCTCACTTTGATTGTCGCGCTACACACAAGACCGCGGGCGCCGCGATCACCACCCGCTCGCGCGGCAGATGCTCCGGGAAAGGCTTGCGCGACGGCCTCTTGCGCGTAAACGACTTCACCGTCGACGTCCGCGCCGCCGCCTGCTCGGCCGCGAACTCGTCCTCGCTCGCGCTCGCTTCCAGCTCCTCGAGCTTCAGCTCCAGCTGGTCGAGCAGGCGCGCCTTGCGCTCCGAGCGTTGCCCGTGGATCTCGCGCCGCAGCTTCTCGATCCGCAGCCTCAGCGCGGCGATGACCGCCTCGGCGTTCGATGCCTCCGCCACCGCGCGCATCGCTCTGGCTTCGGCTTCGCCGGCCCGCGCCTCGGCCACCGCGAGGGCGGCGCGCAGGGCGTCGATATCGGGCGATAGGGCGCTGTTCATGGCGCCGATAGAATCATACTTCGGCGGCTTTGTGGTGTTCTTTCTTGCTCCGCCCGATCACTTTTCCGCCGTCATCCCGCACGATCCGGGCGCCAGCTCCGAACCGGGTTCCGCCAGTCGATCCCCTCAAGCAGGTAGCCGAGCCGGGCGGAGGAAATCGCCACCACTCCGTCCGCCGCCGAGGGCCAGACGAACCGGCCTTTCTCCAAGCGCTTGGAAAACAGCCACGCGCCCTGACCGTCAAACCAGATCACCTTCAACAGGTTGCCAAGGCACACGTCATTCAGCATACCGATCGCAATTTGTCGTCGTCGAATACCGGTGGCACCCACTGCACGGCGAGCGATTGCGGCTCTGTCAGCGGACCGGGCGGGGAGGCCGCGAGATCCTCTACGTCGAAGTTCGCGCCGGCCTATCTCGAGAGCTGCCGGCATGGATGTGCGACGCGGCGATGTGCACGACAATGTCGCTGGGGCCGCCGCAGATCGGGATTGACGCGCTGAACGAGCTGCGGGCTGTCCTTACGGATCACTCGCGAGATCCGGTGGATGGCGGATTATTGACCTCCTCGAACACAGAGGAGGCTCGCGATGACAAGACCAACTCGAAGACAACTTGTTCTGGATCTCATGCGCGAGGAAGAACTCCGACCGGCGCAGCACGCACCAAAGGAACTGGTGCAGGCTCTGGCCGATCTGCTTCTGGAAGCGCTCGGCAAACAAAACAAGGCGGTAACGGTCTGGCGGGAGGCAAGTGATGCATCCGAAGATCACGCCTGATCACCTCCGCCGCGGCGCGGTGGTCTATGTGCGCCAATCGACCATGGGGCAGGTTGCGGAGCATACCGAGAGCCAGCGCCGACAATATGCGTTGGCCGATTCGGCGCGATCGCTCGGATTCGCCTCGGTCATGGTGATCGATGACGATCTGGGACGCTCCGGATCCGGGCTGGTGGAGCGGCCCGGATTCCAGAAGCTGGTGGCCTCGGTCTGCTCCGGATCGATCGGTGCCGTGTTCTGCATCGAGGCGTCCCGCCTCGCTCGCAACGGTCGCGACTGGCACCACCTGATCGATCTCTGCGCCCTGGTCGGAACGCTGGTGATCGATCCCGACGGAACGTACGATCCACGCCTGGTCAATGACCGCCTCCTGTTGGGGCTGAAGGGTACCATGTCCGAGTACGAGCTGAGTCTCCTCCGCCAGCGCGGGCTCGCAGCACGGGATTCGAAGGCGCTGCGCGGCGAGCTGCGGTTCATCCTGCCGCCGGGCTATTGCTGGAACGAGATCGGACAGATCGAGATGGATCCCGACGAAAGGGTCGGCGGCGTCATCCGGCTCCTGTTCGAGAAGTTCCAGGAGCTCGGCAGCGCGCGTCAGGTTCTGCTTTGGGCGCAGGACTTGGCGCTGCAACTGCCGGTTACCCGCCGCAATCTCAGCGTCTGCAAGATCGAGTGGCGGCCGGCCGCCTACCACACGGTGCTGCAGATCCTGAGGCATCCGATCTATGCCGGCGCCTACGTGTTCGGCCGGACAACCCAGCGTACCCGTGTCGTCGACGGACGGGCCCGCAAGACCACCGGACATTCGAAGCCGATGGCCACGTGGAATGTTCTGTTGCGTGATCACCATCCCGGATACATCAGCTGGGAGCAATACGAGGCGAATCAGAAGCTGATCTCGGAGAACGCCCATATGCAGCGCCGTACCGATCGGAAGTCGGCTCGCGGCGGTCGGGCGTTGCTGACCGGCTTGGTGCGCTGCGGCCGTTGCGGCCGGACCATGCGGGTGTTCTATGGCTCGCGATCGGGCCATGCCCACCGCTACCACTGCCGGGGCGACGACAGCCATGTCGGCGGATGGCTGTGCATCGGCATCGGCGGCGTCCGGGTCGATCGCGCCGTCGCCGCGCAGATCGTCGACGCCGTCTCGGAGCACGCGATCGAAGCCGCGATCCAGGCCGCCGATCAATCGGTGAAAGCCGATAACGAGGTCCGGCAAGCGCTCTGCCGGGAACTCGAGGAAGCGCGGTACGAAGCCTCCCTGGCCGCCCGCCGCTACGAGGTGGTCGATCCGACGAAGCGGCTGGTCGCGCGCGAACTCGAAACCCGCTGGAACACGGCGCTGGAACGGGTTCTCCATCTCGAGGAGCGGATTGCCCGTCACGATTCCGCTGCCGCGCTTCGCCCGCAGGTCGATCGAGCAGCGCTGATGGCGCTTGCTCGCGACCTGCCGACCACCTGGAACGCACCCGGTACGGATGCCCGAACAAAGCAGCGGATCACCCATATCCTCATCCGTGAAGTCGTCATCGACCTGGATGAGTTCGACGAACGAAGCCGATCGTGACCATTCACTGGAACGGTGGCCGCCACACCGAGTTGCGGGTGTCCCGGGTCCGGTGCGGACGCTATCCGCACGATCGCCATCCCAGCCCGGTGGAGGTGATCCGAAAACTCGGCGGCCAATGGCCGGACCGGGAGGTGGCCGTCACGATGAACCGGATGCGCTGCAAACCGTCCGACGGTAAGGCATGGACCACCGTCCGCGTGCGCGAGCTTCGGGAGCGGCTCGGGATCGCGCCCTTCGATCCGACGTCGCAGCGTGCCGAGACGATCAGCGCCGACGAGACCGCGACGCGGCTCGGGATCTGCGTCGGCTCGGTGCAGAAGCTCATCCGCGCGGGCGTTCTTCCCGCAACCCAGCTGCTGCCCTCGGCCCCCTGGCAAATCCCCGTCGCCGCCCTCGAAACCGAGGCGGTCAAGACAGGCGTCCGCGAAATCATCGGCCGTCGACCCAAATATTACCGGCGTTATCAAGAGGATAAGACACTCAAGCTGCCGGGCTTCTGAACGGAGAGATGTACTATGTCACACGACTCCCGCGACGGCCCCTGAACACGTAAAGATCGCCGCCATGGGGATCGCGCCCCATCGCCTCCTGCACTTGCAGCGTCAACCCGTTCATCCCCCGGCGCATGTCGGTGACCCCGGTCGCCAACCACACCCGCACCCCGGAGGGAACCGGGATCATCGCCCAATCAGAGCCTTGATCACCGCCGCAGCCAAGTCCGGCGGGATCGATGCGGGAATGCGGACGTGGGACCTACCGCTGAACGCGACCTCGATCGACGACACGGCCGGCGCGTCCGCGAAAGCAGTTCGCCCCGTCTCCACGGGAGACGCCGCCGAACGGCAGCGCAGCTCCCCACCACCATGACCGACCGGCGCCACGATCACCTCGGCAAACCCGCCCGGCGCCGAACCAAACTCCCGCCGCCACCGATAGATCAGGCTGGTACAGATATCGGCTCTGCGCGCCACCTCCGAAACCACCGCCCCGGGCGCAAACGCCGCAGCGACAACCGCCCGCTTCTGCTCGTCGCTCCACCGACGCCGCCGCTCGGGACCCGTGATGATATGAACCTGCGACATCGCACCCTCTCTTGCATCGGTGCAAACACCGCAGCTTGCACCAATGCCAGATCAGGCCACATCACCGCTTCACCCGGAAGACGGCCTTCCCCGGAG
>CAWAYL010000013.1:0-81270 GCA_963786305.1 uncultured Alphaproteobacteria bacterium | reverse complement strand
GGTGGCCGCCTCGGTGGCGGCTCAGCAGTGCCGGGCGCTTCAATGCCGGCGGCGTTGACCAATTCCACTTCTACACACTGAACCGAGCGGACCTCCACCTACGCCATTTGTCACATGCTGGGCGTCCGTCCCGAACCGGCGCCTGTGGAGGCGCCCCAACTGATACCAGCTCAGGCGGGAGAATAATCGTGCCCGATCGTGCCCAACGCCGAGACGCCCTCATCCAGGCGATGAACCGACCGCATCCTGGTCCTCGACGGCGCCATGGGCACCATGATCCAGCGCCACAAGCTGGACGAGGCGGACTTCCGCGGCGAGCGCTTCGCCGACCAGCCCAGCGACCTGAAGGGCAACAACGACCTGCTCGTCCTGACCCGGCCGGACGTCATCCGCGGCATCCACCGCGCCTACCTCGAGGCCGGCGCCGACATCGTCGAGACCAACACCTTCAACGCCACGCGCGATCGCGCAGGCCGACTACGGCATGCAAGACCTGGCCCACGAGATCAACGTCGCCGGCGCGCGCCTCGCCCGCGAGGCCGCCGACGCGGTCGAACCGCGAAGACGCCGGACAAGCCGCGCTTCGTCGCCGGCGCGCTCGGCCCGACCAACCGCACCGCCTCGCATCTCGCCCGACGTCAACGACCCGGGCTTCCGCAACGTCAGCTTCGACGAGCTGGCGGCGGCCTACTCGCGAGGCGGCGAGGGGCTGCTCGACGGCGGCGCCGACCTGCTGCTGGTCGAGACCATCTTCGACACGCTGAACGCCAAGGCGGCGCTGTTCGCCATCGACGAGCTGTTCGACGAGCTCGGCGAGCGGCTGCCGGTGATGGTCTCCGGCACCATCACCGACCAGACCGGCCGCACGCTGTCGGGCCAGACCGCCGAGGCGTTCTGGAACTCGGTCTCGCCATGCCCGGCCGCTCGCCGTCGGGCTCAACTGCGCGCTGGGCGCCAAGGAGCTGCGGCCCTACGTCGAGGAGCTGTCGCGCGTGGCCGACACGCTATGTCAGCTGCCTACCCGAACGCCGGCCTGCCCAACGAGTTCGGCGGCTACGACGAGACGCCGGAGAACATGGCCGCGCACGTCGGCGAATTCGCCGAGTCCGGCCTGCTCAACATCGTCGGCGGCTGCTGCGGCACGACGCCCGAGCACATCCGCGCCATCGCCGACGCGGTCGCCGGGCTGAACCGCGGCGCCGTGCCGGAGGCCGCCGAGCGGCTGCGGCTGTCCGGCCTGGAAGCTCGAGCTGGCGTCATGACCGGCACTGGCATCTTCGTCAACGTCGGCGAGCGCACCAACGTCACCGGCTCGGCGAAGTTCGCCGGCTGATCAGCGAGGGCGACTACGAGACCGCGCTGGAGGTCGCCCGCAGCAGGTGGAGAACGGCGCCCAGATCATCGACGTCAACATGGACGAGGGCCTGCTCGACTCCGAGGCGGCGATGGAGCGTTCCTCAACCTGTCGCCGCCGAGCCGGAGATCGCCGGGTGCCGATGATGATCGACTCGTCCAAGTGGGCGGTGATCGAGGCCGGGCTCAAGTGCGTTCAGGGCAAGGGCATCGTGAACTCCATCAGCCTGAAGGAGGGCGAGGAGGCCTTCATCGCCCAGGCCCGGCTGGTCCGGCGCTACGGCGCGGCGGTGGTCGTGATGGCGTTCGACGAGCAGGGCCAGGCCGACACCGCCGAGCGCAAGGTCGAGATCTGCGAGCGCGCCTACCGCATCCTCGTGGACGAGGTCGGCTTTCCGCCCGAGGACATCATCTTCGACCCCAACATCTTCGCCGTCGCCACCGGCATCGAGGAGCACAACGACTACGCCGTCGACTTCTTCGAGGCGACGCGCCGGATCAAGGAGAACCTGCCCCACTGTCACGTCTCCGGCGGCGTGTCCAACGTCTCGTTCTCGTTCCGCGGCAACAATCCGCGTGCGCGAGGCGATGCACTCGGTGTTCCTCTACCACGCCATCGACGCGGGCATGGACATGGGCATCGTCAACGCCGGCCAGCTCGCGTCTACGACGAGATCCCCGAAGATCTGCGCGAGCGCGTCGAGGACGTCATCCTCAACCGCCGCGCCGGACGCCACCGAGCGGCTGCTGGAGTTCGCCGAGTCGTTCAAGGGCGACGGCCAAGGCGCGCCAGCAGGACATGTCGTGGCGCGAGGCGCCGGTCGACGAGCGCCTGACGCACGCGCTGGTCAAGGGCATCGACGAATACATCGACGACGACACCGAAGAGGCCCGCCAGGAAGCCGGCCGCCCATCGAGGTCATCGAAGGGCCGCTGATGGACGGCATGAACGTCGTCGGCGACCTGTTCGGCGCGGGCAAGATGTTCCTGCCGCAGGTGGTCAAGAGCGCCCGGGTGATGAAGAAGGCCGTCGCCTCTGATGCCGTTCATGGAGGCGGAGAAGGAGCGGCAAGCCGCGCGCAGCCAACGGCAAGATCGTCATGGCCACGGTCAAGGGCGACGTGCACGACATCGGCAAGAACATCGTCGGCGTCGTGCTGCAGTGCAACAACTACGAGGTCGTCGACCTCGGCGTGATGGTGCCGGCCGCCAAGATCCTCGACACGGCGCGCGAGGACGGCGCCAGACATCATCGGGCTGTCC
The DNA here is from genome assembly GCA_963786305.1 of uncultured Alphaproteobacteria bacterium. GTDB lineage: Bacteria > Pseudomonadota > Alphaproteobacteria > Rhodospirillales > Defluviicoccaceae > CAKZLS01. The sequence goes on along the minus strand of CAWAYL010000013.1, from coordinate 78,654 downwards.
GGGCTGATCACGCCCTCGCTCGACGAGATGGGCCACGTGGCCGAGCGAGATGCAGCGCCAGGGCTTCGACATGCCGCTGCTGATCGGCGGCGCGACCACCTCGCAAGGTGCACACCGCGGTGAAGATCGCGCCGCCTACGAGCGGCCCGTGGTCCACGTGCTCGACGCCTCGCGCGCCGTCGGCGTGGCGCGGTACGCTGCTCTCGCCGGGCGACGGCGAGGCCTTCGTCGCCGGCGATCCGCGCCGAATACGCCGCCGTCCGCGAGCAGCATGCCCGCGGCCGCGACGACGGCTCGCGGCTCGCCATCGCCAAGGCCCGCGCCAACGCCGCCGCCATCGACTGGCGGCGGTTACCAGCCGCCGAAACCGGCCAAGCCCGGTCTGACGGTGTTCGACGACTACGCCTCGCCGAGCTGGTCGAGCGCATCGACTGGACGCCGTTCTTCCAGACCTGGGAGCTGGCCGGCACGTATCCCGCATCCTCGACGACCAGGTGGTCGGCGAGACGGCGCGCGACCTGTTCGACGACGCCCAGGCCATGCTGCAGCGGATCGTCGGCGAGAAATGGCTCACGGCGCGCGGCGTCATCGGCCTCTGGCCGGCCAACCGCGTCGGCGACGACGACATCGAGCTCTACACCGACGAAGAGCCGCGCCGGCGTTCTCGCCGTCGTCCATACGCTGCGCCAGCAGAGGACCGCAAGGGCAAGGACCGCGTCCAATTCGCGCTGGCCGATTTCGTCGCGCCGAAGGAGACCGGCGTCGCCGACTACATGGGCGCGTTCGCGGTCACCGCCGGCTTCGGCGTCGACGCGCTCGCCGAGGATTACGAGAAGCACCACGACGACTACAACGCGATCATGGTCAAGGCGCTGGCCGACCGGCTGGCCGAGGCCTTCGCCGAGCGCATGCACGAGCGCGTCCGCACGGAATTCTGGGGCTACGCCGACGGCGAGGCCCTGACCAACGAGGACCTGATCGCCGAGAAATACCGCGGGCATCCGCCCGGCGCCGGGCTATCCCGCCTGCCCCGACCACACCGAAAAGCGGACGCTGTTCGATCTGCTCGAGGCCGAGAACAACGCCGGCATCACGCTGACCGAGAGCTTCGCCATGATGCCCGCCGCGGCGGTCAGCGGCTGCTACTTCGGCCACCCCGAAGCCGCTACTTCGGCGTCGGCAGGATCGGCCGCGACCAGGTCGAGGACTACGCCCGGCGCAAGGGCATGGACGTGAAGGCAATGGAACGCTGGCTGGCGCCGAACCTGGCGTACGATCCGGGGGTCGGCGAGGGATAGGCCGGGACCGAGAGATGTCGTCGCGTTCCGTCACATCCTCAGCGACGCAAGGGGAAGGAGCGAGTACATGTGTAAGTTTACGCCTGCTTGAGGAGGGCCGAGCCCATGACCGATCGCTGGCCTGAGATCCCTTACGAACCCTGGCGAGAGACCAGCGAGGCGCTGTATCAGTGGCTGCAGATCGTCGGCAAATATCGTCTCGCCTGGACGCCCTGGCTCAATCATTCCTGGCACGCGACGTTCTACCTGACCGCCCGGGGCTGACGACATCGCTCATCCATTGCGCGGACAAGAGCGTGCAAATCGACTTCGACTTCATCGACCATCGACTGGTGGCGGTTGCGAGCGACGCCCAAAGCCGAAGCCTGGCGCTCCAGCCCATGCCGGTCGCGGCGTTTCACGAGCGGTTCCGTTCGCTGGTCGACGAACTCGGCGCGTCCATCGATTTCGACGGATCTCCGAACGAGATCCCCGATCCCGTTCCCTTCGCCGACAACACGGCGCCCGGCGCCTACGACGCCGACGCGGTTCAGCGCTACTGGCGCGCGCTTTTGCAGGTGGACCGCGTCTTCAAGCAATTCCGGACCGCATTCCTCGGCAAGGTCAGCCCGGTGCATCTGTTCTGGGGGAGCTTCGACGTCGCGGTCACGCGCTTCTCCGGCCGCGCCGCGCCGCCCCATCCGGGCGGTATTCCGGCGCTCCCCGACGCCGTCACGCGCGATGCATACTCGCACGAGGTGAGCTCGGCGGGTTTTGGGCCGGCGGCGGCGGCCTCGGGTTCCCCGCCTTCTACTCCTATGCCTACCCCGCACCCGAAGGCTTCGGCGAGCAACCGGTGACGCCGGACGAAGCCTATTTCGATGCGGCGTTGGGGGAGTTTCTGCTTCCCTACGAGGCCGTTCGCACCGCCGCGGATCCGGACGCTACGCTCCTGGGTTTCCTGCAATCGACCTACGACGCGGCCGCCAATCTCGGCAAATGGGACCGCAAAGCGCTCGACTGCCCGCCGGGCAAGCCACGCGTTCCGCGCTCGGTTTGACCGGAACGCCAAAACAGGGTCCAGCGTCGCTGTCCACTTGCGGTTGGTGGTCCGCTTCACCGCTGGAAGATGACGTTTTAGAAGAATTGCGAGAAGGGTGGTTTTGACCCGTTGCTGCCATTCCTCTGCGACGAATCCGCTGGACGGTGCTATGATATCTGCACGGTCCAGGAGCATCTCGGCCATAGCGACGTAGAGGCGACCATGATGTATTCCCATGTTCTGAAACGGGGTCCGTCTGGCATACGCAGCGCGATGGATTGGCCATGAGGGGCTTAGTGGAGGTTCTTATGCGGATCCACATAAAGCGCCGTGATAACAAGACTCAAGAGGCGCAAACAGCGGACTCTCAAGCGGTTATCGTCGGCATATATGCAGTTTGAACGGCAGGTTATATGGGCTGCAAACCGGTTTTCCGCATCTTATGCGGGTCCATCTCATAATGGTTATGTGTCATTGGAAACGCGATGCTAGAAATTGAACCTAACACATTGGTCCCGGCCGTTACCGGCATATTCGGTGCATTTGTAGGCTCAGTAGCAACCGGCATCCCCATACTGCTCACCGAATGGTGCAAGAGCCGTAAGAAATCGGCAACAATAAAATCATCACTGGTTGCAGAAGTTTCTGCGCTCGTTGAGATTGCGGAAAATCGTGGATATCTCAAGGGATTGCGGGACGTATGCGATGACCTGCAAGGTCAGCCAGAGGGAACCACCTATCAATTTTCTGTGCTTATTCCAGCGCACTACTCACGCATTTATCAAGCCAACGCTAATCGAATCGAAGTCGTGGACTCTGGTACAGCTCGAAAAATAGTCCAATTTCATCAGTTTGTTGATGCGGTAGTTCAGGATGTTGTTCCAGGCGGTAATTTGTATCAGGGAAGTGAAGTGAAAGCATTTGTGGAGACTGCGAACATTCTAGATCGCGCATTGCAACTCGGCAGAGAAATATCGAATGACACATAACCAGTCAGTGCAGCCGACACCGTCCAATCGGCCGCTCTCTCCTGAGAAATTCGATGGTAGACTCGGAGCAGACATGGGTGGCAAGGCAAAGAAGGCCATGACAGAAGTACCGCAGATCGATAACGGCAAGCAGCCGTACGAACATATGAACATCACGCATTTGACGTTCTTCCCGAACGACACACCTTACGGCAACTTATTGCTGAAAAGTATGAATATTCTTCGTCGGCTGGACCGCGTGAACCTGGAAATTCATCGGGTATACAGCTCGTATGTTCATCCGTCGGAATGCACTCCAGAAAACCCACTACATGACATGGCGGAACATCAGTTCTATGCGGAGCAAGTTGTCTATTGGTTACGAAAGACTGCCGATGAGTTGATTTCGCTTGGCTACGTTATCGACCGCTGGAAGGAGAGTGGCAGTTGGCCTGACGCGATTCAAGATCACTCAATCGCAGGTCTCAAGAAGCAACCACCTCAGGCATTGAAGGATCTGTTTGCGCCGCATATGAACTTCCTAGACGAACTGAACGAAGTGGCGAACGCATTCAAGCACTCCTTCATAAACACGGACATGAATGTTGTCGGCTCTGAGTATCCTGTGGTGTTTGCCCTGACACAAAAACGAAATAGATTGTCCAAGCCAGTCGTGTTTTCCTCGGTCTCGTTCGAAGACATCGTTCGCAAATTTTCTGCTTTGTACGTCGATGTGCTCCCGGAAATAAAGAGCTGGGCCAACGAAGGAGCGGCTCAACACAAGCAGAGTGCCACATAACATGCCGATCAACGCGACGCGCGTTATCGGCGGCGTTATCTTGCGACGCGTCGGGAGCTAATCGCGGCATTTCCGCCCATGGCTATGGCCGGGCATGCCAGACCGGCGCCAACCGCGACGGCAGTCCCCCCAGCTGCGGACCATCATTCAGGGTGGCGAGAACCGTCACTGATGACCCAAGACGGTCTTCGATACTGCTACTTGAGCAGGCCGCAGTTGCGTCGAGCAAACTCGTTCTCCGCCTGCATGCGCTGGACCTCGTCGTCCCTGTCGGTGAGCACGTTCGAATGAACCTCTTCCCCCGCTCCCTCAAAGATGCGGCCCAGGCGGAAGTCATGCGAGGGGCCGCCAAGGCGAAAGGTGAAGCGCCACGCGGCATGCTGATGAAGGGCCTCCCTGGTCAGCTCCTCCGCTTCAAGCGCACGAAGAAAGGCCATTCCCTCCTCATAGCCCAGCGAAAACAGGCGCTCCTGCTCGGCGGGATCGCCCTTCTGCTCTGCAAGAACCGAGCACTCAAACGCGCGCCAAGACAGGACAGACTTCTCGGCGAGCGCTCTCTGTTCCGGCGTGACCTGAGCCAAGGCCGGAGTGGCCGCCAACAATATTGCAAATAATGTCATCCGCTGCATGTGATGACCTCAACCGACCAAGCTTTAGCCAGAATTTTCCACGTAGAGCCCTCCCTGCCCGGTGAAAATGCCTCGAAAGGGTCCTAATCGCAAGCAACCCGGCGTCTGCCGGCGGTTCGGAGGAACGATATCCGGTCGATCATGCCGGAGCTGGCTTCGGTCTGAGCCGGTTAGAGACCCATGCCGGAAGGTCCGAAAGTGGCTAAAACTCATCCTGCAAGGCCAGGGTCAAATGCGGCAGCGATACCTTCAGCTACGGAAGTTACCAGGCGCGGGCCGGCTTTCCGGCCTTTCGCTTCCGCTTGACCCTGGGCAGCCGATCCGTTTTGTCTGCGGATGTCAGGATCGGGATGTCTTCTTTTTTCGTTACACGCTTGCGCCTTTGGTGCTTTGATAAAGTGCGGCGACGAAGGCGAGACGTGGGGAGGATTGTTCATGTCTGTGTGTAAGAGAATGGGCGCGCGTTTCGGATCGGGCCTGATCGCGTTGATGGCGCTGATGCCGGCGCGGGCCGAGGAACAGAAATTCATCACCATCGGGACGGCCGGCCAAACCGGGATATACTATGTGGTCGGGCAGTCGGTCTGCCGAATGATCAATCAGAACACCGCCGAGCACGGTATCGCTGCACCGCGCCGGCCACCGGCGGATCCATCGCCAATCTCAACAGTATCGCCAATGGCGACCTGGATTTCGGCACCGTCCAGTCGGATTGGCAGTATCACGCCCTCAACGGCACCAGCGCGTTCGCCCCGTCGGGACCGAACGAGAAGCTCCGGTCCGTGCTGTCGGCGCACGCCGACGTGGTGACCGTCGTCGCGCGCGCCGATGCCGGCATCGACACGCTCGCCGATCTCAAGGGCAAGAAAGTCAACATCGGCAATCCCGGTTCCGGATCGCGGGCGACGGCGGAGGTCCTGCTGGACACCATCGGCATCGCCGTCGAGGACCTGGCGCTCGCCGGCGGAACTGAAGTCGGCCGAGCAATCGCAGGCGCTCTGCGACAACAAGATCGACGCCATGATGTTTTCGGCCGGGCACCCCGTCGGCAACATCAAGGAAGCGACGGTGTCATGCGATACCGTGTTCCTCCAGGTGGAAGGCCCGGCCATCGACGCCATGGTCGCCGAAACACCGTATTATTCGAAGGCCACGATCCCGGCCGGCATGTACAGGGGTCAGGCCGAAACAATTAACTCTTACGGCCCGCTCGCCACCATCGTCACCTCGACCGACACCGACGAGGAAGCGGTTTACCAGTTGACCAAGGCGATCTTCGAGAATTTCGACCGGTTCAAGGCGCTGCACCCGGCGTTCGCCAACCTCGATGAAAAAGACATGATCACCAACGGCATCATCGCGCCGCTTCATGACGGCGCGGTACGCTACTACAAGGAACGCGGCTGGATGTAGCACGGGATGACCCGCGACGGCCCCACCACCCACGACGCCGAGGACGACCCGCGCAACCGCGACATCATGATCTACGTCAACGGCGACATCGTCCACCGCGACGAGGCCAAGGTCTCGGTCTACGACGCGGCTTCATGCTCGGCGACGGCATGTGGGAGGGCATGCGGCTCTACAACGGCAAGTGGGCCTTCTTCGACGAGCACATGGACCGGTTCTTCGATAGCTGCAAGGCCGTCTCCCTCGACGTCGGCATGGACAAGGCGGGCATCCTGGATGCGCTGACGCGCACCGCCCGGGCCAACGGCATGACCGACGACGTGCATTGCCGGCTGATGCTGACGCGCGGCGTCAAGGCGAAACCGTTCCAGCATCCCGTCGCTGTCGCGCTCGGGGCCGACGCTGGTGATCATCATGGAACACTCCAAGCCGGCGGCGGCCTGCACGGCCGGGGCATCCGGCTCGCGACCGTGCCCCAGGTGCGCGGCCTGCCGATGAGCCAGGACGCCAAGTACAACAGCCATTCCAAGCTGAACTGCGTCATCGCCTGCCTGCAGGCCGAGCAGGCGGGCGCCGACGAGGCGCTGATGCTCGACCCGCATGGCTTCGTGAACACCACCAACGCCTGCAACTTCTTCATCGTGCGCAGAGGCGAGGTCTGGACCTCGACCGGCGACTACTGCATGAACGGCGTCACCCGGCAGAAGGTCATCGAGCTCTGCCGCGACAACGGCATTCCGGTGTTCGAGAAGAACTATCACGCTGTTCGAAACCTACGGCGCCGACGAGGCGTTCCTGACCGGCACGTTCGGCGCGCAGACCCCGGTCGCCGAGATCGACGGCAAGCCGATCGGCGACGGCGAGCGTCCGATGACCGCGCGCATCCGGACCCTCTACAAGGCGCTGGTCGAACGGAACACCGGCGGGAAGATGTGAAGGAACTCTGCAAGAAGACGATGCCCTCGCCAACTGATAGGACCGGTCCCGCTCTCGGCGTGTTTTCGGCGCCCAGAGGTTCGACCCGGTCTTCCCCCCCGACGATATCAAGCGTTGCCTGAGTACTCGACTATCCACGGGCAAAAGGCCAGGCCGAACATAGGTTCCGGATGTCGACACAGTTTTTGCCGGTATTGCGCCCCTATCGGGATCAGGCGAGAAGCGCGTCTTCCGCGGTGTCGAACGTATCGATGTTCAAGTTGTCAATGCCGAAGGATTTGTTTTCGAGTTCCTCGTCCAGAGTGCTGCCGAAGCCGAGCACCAGGCTTTCGCCCGGGTTTTCCACCTTTAGGGTCACACGGTGGATTTGATCGCTCCACCCCGAGAGGCCCAGGTTCGACTGGCCGTTTGTTACTGGTTCGATGGTCCAGTACACCATTTCGTTTTCCGTTTCTCCCGAGTTAGCGGCGTCGTTTTGTCCGACGTGGAAATCTTCGGAAAATATCGGCTCGCCATTGATGTAGGTTACGAACTCTTCGCCATCCCAGCTATCCAACTCGTAGAAATCGAAGGCGATCTCAACCCGGTCGGTTCCGTCCGGCAGATCAAACGTTTTCTCGGTCAGAGGACCCTCGCCCCCGCCGAAATTCCCAAGAAACGTCGAAAGGTCCCCGCCGCCCTTTGTCGTTTTCGGGTCGCTCCACCCCACGGCTCCGGTTTCGAAGTCAACCTCGCCGGCAATTTTGACGTCGTCGCCTGAAAGCTCGAAAACGGTCAGGCCGGTTATCAGCAAATCCTCACCGCCGGCGTCGCTGAGTCGAATAAGCGTATCCGCCCCCCGCGGCTTCAATCAGAAGCGCCAAGTCTTCGAGGTCGTAGAAATCGAACGCCGCCAAGTCGATCAGGTCGACGTTATCGTCGAAATTCCGAATGATGTCGACGGCCGCGCCGGCACCGGCTTCCTGGTCGAAAACGTAGCGATCCGCTCCAGAACCTCCCATGAGAAAATCGCTGCCCGTGCCACCGACCAGAACGTTCTTGCCGGAACCACCGTCGATCGTGTCATCGCCACCGCCGCCGACGATGGTATCGTCGCCACCCAGGCCAAGCATGCGGTCGTTTGTCGTCCGTTCCCTCGATGGAGTTCGGTCCATCGCCACCGACCAAGGCCACCGTAACGTCTTCCGATGTCGACACTCCCGTAAACGCAACCTGGTCTCCGCCGGTCAGTGTCAGCACGGCCTTACCCTCAATGACCTCCGTATTTGTGACTGTGACACCATCCTTCAGGTAAACCGCATCACCCTCGGCCGAGTCGAAATCGCCAACGACATCAAGATCGTCGACCTCATCCGCACGCCTCGGCGCCGCCGAAAATGAACAGATCGGCACCGCTTCCCCCAACCAGGACGTCGCTGCCCGCGGCGCCGGCAATGGAATCGTCATTGTCGCCCCCGCTCAGGGTATCGTTTTCTCCGCCCCCGTCCAGGCTATCGTTCCCCGAACCGCCGGTGAGGCTATCGTTGCCGCCCCAACCCAGCAGATTGTCGCGACCATCACCACCATCAAGCGTATCGTCGCCGTCGGCACCGGAGAGGATATCATCGCCCGCATCTCCTTTAATGCTGTCGTTGCCTTCGCGGCCGTACAGGCCGTCATTGTCCTCTCCGCCTTCGAGAACATCGTCTCCGGTACCGCCATTGAGCTCGTCGTAGCCGCGGCCGCCCGTGAGCGTGTCGTCTCCGTCGTCGCCGAACAGTTTGTCATTACCATCGGTTCCCAGAAGACTGTCGCTGGCCATCACCGCCCTCGATGGTATCGTTGCCCCACGCGCCGGAGAGATAATCGTTTCCTGCATCCCCCTTGAGGACATCGTTGCCTTCGCGGCCATAGAGACCGTCGTTGCCGTCCCCCCTTCCAGCACATCGTCTCCCGTGCCGCCGTTGACCTGGTCATAGCCGGCACCGCCCTTGAGCGTGTCGTTGCCGGCGTCGCCGAGCATGTGGTCGTTGTCCTCCCATCCCAGAAGTTCGTCTCGGCCGTCCCCCCCTTGCATAGTATCCTTTCCACTGCCGCCGGAGAGCTTATCGTCACCGCCGCCGCCGTTGAGGACATCGTCGCCTTCGCGGCCGTAAAGGCCGTCATTTCCGTCTCCGCCATCGAGCTGATCGTTGCCCTCGCCGCCGTTGAGCGCGTCCCATCCGGCTCCGCCGTCCAGGATGTCGTTGCCAGCCTCTCCCATCAAATCGTCGTTTCCGGCACCGCCGTCGATGGTATCGTCGCCCGAGCCCGCCTCAGCGGTATCGTTGCCGTTTCCGCAATCGATGGTATCGGCCCCGGTGCCGCCCGAGATGAAATCGGAACCGTCACCGCCATAGAGGAAATCGCTTCCGCCCGCCCCGAGGATACTATCGTTGTCGGAGACTTGCGTCGGCCCCGGAACGAAGAGGCGAAGGGTATATCCGCCGGATTCGGGATGCGCGCCGGCGAACTCGGCGTCATTGTAACCGCTCACGGCCAGATTGATCTGGCTTCTGTCTTGCCCGTTGAATGATCAGGGTCGAGAGCACGCCCGAGCCGCTATCGTCGTCGACATCGATGAGGGCGCCAGTCTCATCGAACAGGCCCAGGATCGTGTCGACAGGTCCGCCGACCACCTCCGCGACGTAGTTCAGCCCCGGAATCAGTCCCTCGAATGCAAAATAATCGACGTCGCCGCCTTCTGGAGTCCAGTTCACCGCGTCACCTCGAATGAGGTGATTCCCGATACCGTTGCCTCGAAAACCTCGCGATCGGCGAATGAACTGTTGGGTTCGGTTTCCTCCAGGGTTCGACCGCTTTGAGGGAAGACGCCGCCAAAGATGACGTCATCTCCATCTCCGCCGATGAGGGTATCGTCGTTTCCACCACCATCTATGGTGTCGTTTCCGGCCTCGCCGTCGACAAAGTCGTTGCCCCCGTCGCCGTCCAAAAGATCGTTTCCGCCAAGGGACACAATGGTATCATTGCCGCCGAGGCCGGAGAGCGTGTCGTCGCCACCAGAGCCGACAATGGAGTCGATGAACTCCGTCTCGCCGATATAGACGGTCACGTCATCGATGTTCGTGATCCCGTCGAGCTGCACCTGATCGCCGCCCGTGAACGTGAGGATCAGGTTGGCGTCTTGTTCGTCGGCCACCGAATCTTCGACGATTACCCCCGAACTGAGGAAAAGGGCATCACCCTCGGCCGCGTCGTAGTCAGTGATTACATCGAAATCTTCGATGCCGTCGGTCGCCGCCGCCGCGGTGAAAGAGAAAGCGTCGCCGCCTTCGGCGCCGCTCAGACTGTCGCTGCCACTGCCGCCTTGGATGAAATCGCTGCCACCATTACCGTCAATCGTGTCGGCATCATCGCCACCGACGAGGGTGTCGTCTCCGCCTTCGCCGTTGAGCTTGTCTGCTCCTGCACCGCCATGAAGGCTGTCCCGGTCCGATCCCAGGCCGCCTCGAAGAACATCATCGCCATCGTCTCCGAACAGAGTGTCCGAGCCCTGACCGCCATCAAGTCTGTCGTTCCCGGCGCCGCCATCCAGGCTATCGCTTGTCCGCGCCGCCGGTCAGGCTGTCGTCTTCGCTCCAACCCAGAAGGGTATCGCGACCGTTTCCGCCATCGATTGCATCTTCGCCCCAGGCGCCAGACAGATAGTCGTTTCCGCCGCCGCCTTTCAGATCGTCATTGCCTTCGCGGCCGTAGATGCTGTCGTCCCCATCCGCGCCCTCGATGGTATCTATGCCCTCTCCTCCGTTCAGTTCATCGTTGCCCTCTCTGCCAAGAAGCAGGTCGTTGCCGGCTCCCCCGATAGCGTATCATCCCCCTACGCCGCCATCGATGGTGTCGTCGCCTTCCAGGCCGCTGATGAAATCGTCGCCGCCAAGCCCGGCGACGCTATCGTTGCCGATGGTCCCGTCGATGCTGTCATTGCCGCCGGTCGCATTGCGCGTCACGACCAGATCGGACAGATCCGTGACACCGGCGAAATCTATTTGATCGTCACCGGTCAGGGTCAACCGGAGATCGCCGGTGGATGTTAGCTCCGAACTTAAGATCGCGACGCCGGCTTCGGCGCTTATGACGTCGCCTTCGGAGGCGTCATAGTCCGTGATCACGTCCACGGACACACCGTTCGTCGTCTCAATCTGGGTGAACACGAAAGTATCCGCGTCCTCACCGCCCGGTGAGCGCGTCCGAGCCGCTACCGCCCGAGATCGTATCCCGTCCGGCGCCGCCGTCGATCTGATCGCTCCCGTCACCGCCGTCGAGGCTGTCATCACCTCCGCGGCCTTCTATTGTATCGTCACCCGCCAAGCCAAAAATAATGTCCCGGCGTTCGTCGCCAATCAGTTCGTCGGGTTCCGGACTGCCCTCCATCGGGATATTGAAATTCAAGATCTGCGACCGTTCTTCAGCCGAAAGCCCTGCGGTCGCACCCAATTCGAGATTGGCGAGCGAATTCGCTTTGTCCACAGCGTCCTGCCGATCCGGATTTTGAGCGGCGAAATGCATAACGATCTGCGTTTCGCCAGGCTGTAGGGTCAGGTCGTAATTTACTACGAGATAATCGTATGAAAAATAGGTGTCGATCGGGTGGATATCGGCATTGCCACCTGCCACGACGTGCAGCATCGTCGGATCCTCGCCGCCGTCATTCGAGTCATCGGTAACGACCCAGGTGTCATTGCCATTGAAATCCTGGTCACCGCTCGACGTCTCTATAATCCGGGTGTCGCCATTCGAGCCCAGGTCTGTCTCCAATGCCACACGATAGGAGATCGCCGCATCCGTGGGATTGGTATAAACTTCGAGATAGCGTGCCCAGGCCTGATCCTCCGGTATATAGATCTTGCGCTCTACATCGAGGTCCCTGATGGTAGCGGTGCCAAGCACCAACTCCCGGCCGCCGTCCTCGGTTTGCGCGTTTGGGACAGTCGGGAAGTCGTAGAGGTATAACCCTGAATTGTAGGCGTCATTGCTCCCTTCTTGGATGCTCCCGTCTTGTTGAATGTCCCAGCGATACTGCTCGCCGTCGAAAAGTTCTGTGGGTAGTGTGATCTCTGGCATGGTCCTCTCCTCTCGAATCTCCAAGGAAAAGCCCGCGTAAATGCGGGCTTGCCTTGCATTGAACTCTGATGAGGGTGGAGAAGCGCCGCTGCCGACGGCGGTTAGTACCGCTCGCAATTCTGCCGGTCACCCCATTTCGCGTCTCCTTTCCCACACTCGGAAACGTCTACCCGGCTTCCCCAACCTGTTGCCTTGCGGGCCACAATTGAAACCGATTTTTGCGGCAATGAATCGCGCCCGCCGCGTTACCCAGCGATAGGGTATTACAACCAGAGTTTACCCCTTTTTGGGTGCAACAATCTAGAGCCTCAAAGTTGTTTTTTCTCCGTCCTCGAATTCCCTTAACGATTGTGTGGCCATTGCGTGCTTTAAGAGAACTGCACGCATTTCGAGGCATATGGCGGCGCCGAGCCATGTCTAAACGAAACCTTCAGCGCAAGGTTCGGCATTGAATTCGACGAAAGGCCGCCGGCGCCGGCACGCGCGCGCATACGGAACCTGCACAGGGGCCACAAAAACCGCGACCGGCGCGCCGGTTTATCCGAGGCCGACAGTCCTCGCGGCCATATTGCGCGAGACGGCTCCAGGCTCCGAGGGCTTCAACCCTCACGCCCAAGATATGCAATTTTGCAATAATATATTATTACGACCCGACCCCGCTTGGTTCATGGAGTCGATGGTAACCACGGCGGCACGGTGATCGATTGCCGTCATGGGGTGTCCCGACGCTACCCGGAAACACGGTGGCGGGAGCATCGGTTCTTTACGTCTGTCCGGGGTTCCCGCCACGGAGTTGGGTGATGGCGTGAAGGTACAGACGTCGCCAACCGAGGTGGTGGAGTCGGGATTGGAGCAGATCCTCGATAACGTCGGCGTCGCGGGCGTCGCCGTCGATGAAGCCGATGTCGTCGCCGAGAAGCTGGCCGAGATCGCTGTCGAGCAGATCGCGCGCTTCCGTGGACGACAGCTCGAACACCGCCGCCAAGGCGTGGCTGGCCGCCGCCCAGACGGCGTCGCCGTCGTACCCCTGACGGGTGACGCTGGCCCAGAAGCCGGATGCGCGGTTGCGCGGCGGCGGGATCGGTGGGGCGGTCAAGCGCGTCGCGGCTCCTTTGCGCGCCCCGGCGCGGTGTCTTTTGCGCGCCCGGGCGCGGCGTAGGCCCTCACGTGTCAGCCGGCCGCCGCCGTTTTCTTGGCCTTGAAGAGCGGTCGATAATAGGCTAGATCGCAGTGCGTCGGGCAATATGGCTTGCCGTCGACCGCCGCGGCGCCGCAAAAGTGATAACCGGCGCCGTCGCTCTCGCCCACCGGCCAGCGGCACATGCCCGTCTGCAGGCCGTCCAGGCGGATCACGTTGTCTTGTTCAGGCGCGGCGCCGGCGGACGGCGGCGCGGCCGGCCTGCGCTTCGTCAGTTCGAGCCGGAACGCCTTGCCGATGACCGCGTTCTTGGTCACCCCCAGCCGGCGGCCGATTTCACTGGCCGGAATCTCGTCATTCCACAGCGCGATGAGCGCCCCCGTCCGCTCCGGAGTCCATTGCTGCGTCATCGGTTCCACCATCCCTTCCAGATCGCCGAGAAAACCCGCCTTGCCGCTTCAAGGATTTACCTTTGTAAATCAATGAAATCAACAAGTTATAGAAAGTTCATAACACAATACACGAGGAAGGCCGCGATTGCAAGATGGTGCGTGGCGAATCGCGGCGTCCTGTGAGCCAATTGCCACGCCCGGCAGGTATCGGCGTCGTGGAGGGACCGGCGTGAATGGACTTGATCCGGCTATATTTCGATATGCGTCATGATACAATCGATTCCACCAACGAACGGGTTCGGAGGAGAACATGCCGACCTACGAATATCGGTGCGAGGGCTGCGGCGAGACTTTCGAGCGGCGCGAGAGCATCGCCGAGCACGCCACCGCGCAACCGCAATGTCCCCAATGCGGGAGTGACAAGGTCGCCCGCGCGGTCTCGGCGTTCTACGCCCGGACATCGAAGAAGAGCTGATTGGTCGATGCCGGTCAGATTGCACAAGTTCGGCGAGGCATGGGGTCTCGCCGACCCCAGTCCCTTTTGCCTCAAGCTCGAGAGCTTTCTGAGGGAAGCCAATATTGCTTACGAAACCGTGCCCTTCGACCCCAAACGGAGCTTCGCCCGGGCGCCAAAGGGCAAGTTGCCGTTTATCGAGGATGAGGACGGCGCGCTGATCGCTGACTCCGGCTTTATCATCGAGCACTTGTCGCGGTCGCGCGCCATCGACCTGGACGCCCTTCTCGACGATCAGAAACGGGCAGTTTCGCTCGCGTTCCGGCGCATGCTCGACGAGCACCTCTATTGGGTCGGCGTCTATTCCCGCTGGTTCGACGAACCGGGCTGGTCGGTCATCCGCCAATCCTTCTTTGCCAAAATACCGTCGCCGATCCGGCTGTTTGCCGTCCCCCTGGCGCGGCGCCGGATGGCCGGAGCCTTGCGCGCCCAGGGGATCGGCCGCCATTCCCGGGAGGACATCTATGCGCTGGGCAACGAGGACCTGCGCGCGTTGAGCGGCCTTCTCGGTTGGGATCCCTACTTCTTCGCGGCGAGCCGGCCGACCTTGCTCGACCTGTGGTCGCACGCTTTCGTCGCCGAGACCGTCGCCCCTCCGATCAACTCCCCGCTGAAAACGGCGGCCCTGGCGCTTCCCAACCTGACCGATCACTATCACCGCCTGCAGGCGCGACTGTATGGCTGAGGGGTTCTGTCGCCCGGTGAACGGCATCGATGGGTCCAACATTCCGACAGGCGCGACATACTCCTGTCCCTGCAGTGGCTTTTCCGCCGCCATCACGTCTTCGCGAGCGAAGCGCGGCTATCCAGAATTGCCCGCCGCGCCATCGATGCTGCGGGCAATTCATGACCATGCAACGATGCTTCGTCAGGCCGGCGCCGAGCGCGGCACCATGTCGGGGACCGGCGTGAGCTCGCCTCGGAGGTTGCGCTGCATCCAGTGGGCGACCTCCGGCGGCGCCAGGCCGCGGGCGAACAGGGTGTGCATCTTGGTGAAGGCGGCCTCGCGGGTCAGGTCGAAGCCGCTGACGACGCCGCACTCCGCCAGCGCCGAGCCCGCCGCGTAGGTCGCGAGCGCCACGTTGCCTTCGAGACACTGCGAGACCGCGACGATGACGGCACCACCGTCGATGGCTTCGCGCAGCGCCCGGATGAACGGTTCGTTCCGGTCGGGCGCGGTGCCCCGGCCGTAGCACTCGAGGATCAGTCCGCGCGCGCCGGCGCCCAGCGCGGCCTTGACCATGTCCGCGCCGATCCCGGGAAACAGCGGCAGCACGACGAGGCTGCTGGACCGGTAGGCGAGGGGCCCGGCCCACGACGGCGGCACCCCGGGCAGCGGTTCGCCGCCGTCGCGAAAGCAGATATCGGTGCCGAGATCGGCCAGGGGCGGGAAGTTGGGCGAGTTGAACGCGTCGAGCGCGGTCGAGTCGGTCTTGATGGTCCGGTTGCCGCGCAGCAGGCGGCGGCCGAAGACGACCGCCACTTCCGTTGTCACCGCCCGCGCCGCCACGACGAGCGAGGACTCCAGATTGGCATGAGCGTCGGAGCGGATCTCCACCAAAGGGATCTGCGAGCCGGTCAGCACCACCGGCTTGGCCATGCCCGCCAACAGAAACGACAGCGCCGACGCGCTATAGGCCAGCGTGTCGGTGCCATGGATGACGACGAAGCCGTCGTAGTGCGCCTCCAGGGCGCGGATGCGCGCCGCCAGGTCGTACCAGAACGCCGGCGTCACGTTGGCGCTGTCGATGGGACGCTCGGTTTCGACCACCTCGTAACGCGGGATGCCCTCGGCCCGCAGTTGCGGCATCCGCTCCTTCAGAAGGCCGGCGAGATCCGCTCGACGGTACGTAGCCGCGCGCCGAGCGCACCATGCCGAGCGTGCCGCCCGTATAGATCACGCAGATGCATGTGCCCGCGGTCATCGTAGCCCTCCCCGGGAACGGCGGGCCCGTCGTGCCCATCCGCGGCGTCAGCCGGCCCACCGCCGAACAGGGCCGGCCACCGGCAACGCCACGGGGTAACCGCCGCGCCGCCGATGGCCCGCCTGCCAGGATTATTTCTTGTCCCAGGCGGTGGGGTCGATATCCAGATCCGTGAACTTCCGCGGATCGAATATCGGCGGATCGGTGCCTTCCTTCAACTGCTCCGTAAAGTCCTTGAGGACCCGCATGCCTACTGGAAACAGCATGATGATCGCCAGCAGGTTGACCACCGCCAGGACGCCCATCATCGGGTCGGAGAAGAAGAACACCGCCGTGGCGCCCGGCGCCGACGACCCGAGGAATACCACGCCGATAACGGCGATCCGCAGGATGTGGCGAGATAGCGCGCTTTCCGTAAATACCGTGAGGGCGTTCTCGCCCAGGTAATAATTGTAGATGATGGAGCTGAAGGCAAAAAGCAGGATGGCCACCGTCAGGAAGTACTCAGCCCATGCGCCGACGTGTGCATCCAGCGAATTCTGGACCAAAACGACACCGTCGATGTTTTCCGCGCCGGGCACATAGACGTGCCCAACAGAATGATGAAGGCGGTGCACGAGCAGATGATGATGGTGTCGATGAACACCGACAGCGACTGGACGATTCCCTGGCTGATGGGATGGTGCACATAGGCCGTCGCGGCCACGTTCGGCGCGCTGCCGAGGCCTGCTTCATTGGAGAACAGTCCGCGACGAAGACCTTGCGCGATGGCCGCGCCCATGCCGCCGCCGACGACTTCCTCGAATCCGAACGCGTTCTTGAAGATCATCGCGAGCATGGCCGGGACTTCGGCGATATTGAACACGATGATCAGCAGAGCCATGGCGATGTAACCGAATGCCATGATGGGGACCACCACATCGGCCACCTTGGCGATGCGCTTGATGCCGCCGTAAACCACGAAGCCGGTTATGATGGCGAGCGCTCCGCCGGTCCAGATCCTGCCGATGCCGAGGCTGTCCTGCGCGGCGCCGGCCACGGTATTGCCCTGGAAGGCGTTGAAGCCGAGGCGCGAAGGCCGCGATCAGCGAGATCGCGTAGATGACCGCCAGCCATTTATAGTGCCGTCCCAAACCGTGCATGATGTACTGGGCCGGGCCGCCGCGGTACGTGCCGGCTTCATCCGGGTCGGTGCGCTTGTAGACCTGCGCCAGCGTGCATTCGAACAGGCTGGTGGCCATGCCGACGAGCGCGATCGCCCACATCCAGAAGACGGCGCCGGGACCGCCCAGTGTAATGGCGACGGCGACGCCGGCGATGTTGCCGCCGCCGACCCGGCCGCCGACGCTGACGAACAGCGCTTCGCGCGAGCTGATGTGCCCTTCCGCCCCTTTCTGCTTGCCGAACAGCACCCCGAACATGCGGCCGAAAAACCGCAGCTGAACGAAATTCGACGCGATCGTAAAAAACAAGCCGAAGATGACCAGGATGGGGATGAGAGCCCATCCCCAGGTAACGTCGCCGATCGCGCTAAAAATGCCTTCTATGAATTCCATTTCCCACCCCTGTATGCGTTTTTAGCTCTTATACATGGTTACGATGTGAGTCGTGTCCTAGAAAAGTTTGCGGATGTTGACGAAATTTGGCAGAGGAGGCCGCAAGGCGCGCGCGTTGACCGGCGGTCGCCCATCCAGCGCCGAACGGTCGTGCCGGGGATCGGCCGGCTATTCCGGCGCCGATTGCAACTGCGTGAAGCGGATGAGCGGATCCGCGCCGTCGCCGAAGAGCGTGAGCGTTCCATCCTTGAGCTCGAAACGCCTGGCCGCGCCGAGCGCCTCCATGAAGCGTTTCTCCTGCTCCATGGCGGGCGGCGGACACGCCATCATGGTCGAACCAAGCTTGCCGAACTTCTATGGATTGTCCATCGATGGTCACGTCGCCGAAATAACGGTTGCAGCCGCCTCGCCCGGCGACTTGGCCGGGCTCGACGAAGCCGAGCGTCGACGTCGCGCCATCGGCAACGCCAACGGCAACGGTGTCGCCGCCGATGGCCTCGGCCAGCCACGCTGTGCCCACCAGCTCCACGCTTTCCTTCGTCTCCAAATTCGAAGTCACGCAACCGCCGGCGACCAAAGCCGCGACGCTCATGACCATCAGGGTACGGAGTGCCGTCATGTTGCTTCCCCCTTGGAGCCGTGTTTTAAAGGCCGGGTGTTACCGGGCCAACCAGGCTTCCAGCGCCCGTCGCAGGGCCGGCGCTTCGGTGCCGGGCATACTTTCGAGTTGTTGCAGCGCCTGTTCGAATACGTCGACGCCGAGTTCGGAAGTGACCATCGCCGGCGCCGGGCGCCTCTCCCGCGGCCATTCCGCCCGCAGCGAGTCGCGCCACTCGGCGATGTCCGCGGCCATGATGTTCGGATCGCTCTTGTTGAGCATGCGGGCAACGATCTCGGCCGACCGCGCCCTGAGGGTGCCCCGGCTGATGAGCGTGTCCATGGCGGCGGCGGCACGGGCGCGATAGGCCTGTTCCCGGGCCCGCAGGGTGGGCCGGTTCGGAACTTCGTTCGGTTGCGGCGCAAAAGGACGTCGCCCCGGCCGCGGAAGCATCGACCTCCGCGAGGAGATCCAACAGCGGGGCTCCCAGATGCTCGGCGGGATCGCTGACGGACGCGATGTACCGCACGGTGGCCATGATAACCTCCCGCGCGTCGGCTCCACGGTCGTGGACGCGAGACGCGCCGGCGCGGCGCAATGCATCCAGGTAGACCGCCAATGCATCGTTCGTTTCGGACATGCGCTTTCCCCGACGTCACACCCCCGATGGTTTCCAACCTCATCTCCGCGACGCCGTCCACCCGACGACGCGCTCGCAAACCCGTCTCGCGGCCCTAGTTAACGTTACAGTATCGGTTCTAATGCCCAACGCTGGCAAGCCCCGTTTGGCGGTCATTCGATCCATCTTTCGCCGTGCCCTTCGAACGGGGAGGAGCATAACAGGCCGATACGATGGAATTGGGGGGCCGGCCGAGACATGCAGTGGTTTCCGGGATGGGTCACGTGGCGGCGCCGGTCGTGCGGGGGTTGCCCCGCCGGACAAAAACTGAGACACAGAGGCGGACGAGCGGCCCGGGAGCACTGCCGACCGCCGCGCGTCGATCGAAGCAAGGAAACATGCCGTGACCGATACCGATACCGAACCGCAAACCAATCTGAAGTGTGCCATCGTTCCGGTAACGCCGTTCGTGCAGAACTGCTCCGTGGTTTGGTGCCAGGAAACCATGAAGGGCGCGGTGGTCGACCCCGGCGGCGATATCGACCGGATCGTGGGAACGGCCGAGGAGCATGGCGTTCAGCTCGAAAAGATCATGCTGACCCATGGGCACCTGGACCACGCGGGCGGCACCGCCGACCTGGTCGACAAGCTGGGGCTGCCCATCGAGGGGCCGCATCGGGAGGACAAGTTCTGGATCGACGGCATGGTGGAACAGGGCCGGAGCTTCGGAGTTCCGGGGGCGCGTCCCTTTACGCCCGATCGATGGCTGGAGGCGGGCGATCAGGTGACCGTCGGCACCCTCGTGTTCGATGTATACTATTGTCCCGGCCACACGCCCGGCCATGTGGTTTTTTGCCACGCGCCGTCACGCCTCGCGTTTGTCGGCGACGTGCTGTTCGCCGGCTCCATCGGCCGCACCGACTTCCCCCGGGGCGATTTCGACACACTGATCCGATCGATCCGCGAGCAGCTTTGGCCGCTCGGCGACGACGTGGCCTTCATCTGCGGGCACGGCCCGATGTCCACGTTCGGCCACGAGCGCAAAACCAATCCGTTCGTCAACGGATAATCGCGGGGGCGACCGTGCCGCGGCAATGCCCTGACGGTTCCGGGGCGGCCGGCAGAGGATGCGCCTCCGACAGAGGATGCGCTTGGTGATCTTCGGCCGTCGACCGGTGCTTCACTGGATCTTGCTTCTATCGCTCGTCGTCATGTGGGGAAGCTCCTTCGCGCTCACCAAGATGGCGGTCTCGGCTCTTTCGCCATCAAGCGTGGTGGCGGGGCGACTGGTCATCGCCGCCGGCATCTTGATGTTTGCCCTGCTTGTCCTTCGCAGGCGGCTGCCCGGATGGGGACGGCACTGGATGTTTTTTGTCGCCATGGCGGTGATGGGGAACGGCCTGCCGTACTGGCTGATCAGTTGGGGACAGCGCGGTATCGACAGTGGGGTCGCCGGGATTCTGATGGCGGTAATGCCGCTGGCGACGCTGCTGCTTGCGCACCTGTTCGTGGAAGGGGAGCGTCTGACGATCGGCCGGGCCGCCGGTTTCGTCACCGGTTTTGCCGGTATCGTTGTTCTGGTCGGCCCGGAGGCCGTCCTGGCGCTGACCGGCGCCGGCGACGCCCTCGTCTCCAAGCTTTCTGTCCTCGCGGGGGCGCTCTGCTACGCCGTCGCCACCATCATCGCCCGCCGCAGGCCCGACGGCGACGCCCTCGTCGCCGCCACCGGCGTGGCCATCGCCGCATCCCTGATCATGGTACCGGTGGCGCTGATGGACCCGGGCGTGTCGGTCTCGCGGATCCCGGCGGAAAGCGTCGCTTCGGTCGCCATCCTCGGCGTCGTCTCGACGGCGCTCGCGACCGTTGTGTATTTCAAGCTGATCGCCCTTGCCGGTCCCAGCTTCCTCTCACTGATCAACTATCTCATCCCCCTGTGGGCCGTGCTGATGGGCATGATCGCACTCGACGAACAGCCGCGATGGACGGCCCTTGCCGCCCTGGCCTTGGTCCTGTGCGGCATCGGTCTGAGTGAAATCAAACGCGCCGCTGCCAAGTAATACCAACGATCACAATAGGTTCCTATCAGTGCTTGTTGGTATAAACCTGACAGAATCGCCGATCTCGCTGTTTGTAGTGCTCGGGTGTCAGTCGTCCACTACATATGGTAATATTTTATGCGACCGATCATGACTGGCGTGACGCATGCCGCTCAGGCACATGCGCGTGCCGGTCCGATGGATGTCGTGAAAAGGCAAACCATGGGCCAAGGCCGTTGAATCCGTAACAAAGAGAGTGGCACAAGGTAACAAACCGTAACAAAGATTGATTTGAGTGGTTTCACGAAGATTGGTAGCCATTGATGCTGAGAGTTATTATCAAATGCGTGCTTGTTCGTATGATGAATTGGTCATGTGCGCGTGTTTCGCTATTTTGTGTTTCTAGATTTGTTGTTGCTTGCGTATTAAAATTTTGAATCGAGCGACGGTGATTTGGTTTTTTCACCAACGCGCGGGCGAATATCCCGTATTGTATGGTTGTCTCGGCGTCCGCCGCAGCGGCAAATCGCGGGAAATTGGCGGATTTTTCGGGACAACGAGGGATGATGCGATGAATGCATCGAAAATTGTGGTATTTTTTCCAGGGACAAGGGGTTGTCAACGGTAATCCGGGACCTTGGGTTTGCGGGCGGAGGAGATGATAGTGCAGCTGACTGCAACCACGAATGCAGATCTAGCGTTTCGGATAGGTGATTTCGAGACTCTCACGGACGGATTGGACTACGCCGCGAAAGGCGTCACCGGGTGCAATTTTTTCTCGCCCCGAGGCCAGATCGCCGAGGTTCTGAGCTACGCGGACATTCGCGAACGGGCCCGTGAACTGGCCGTCCGGCTGAGCGCCAGCGGCCTGAAGCGCGGCAGCCGCTTCGGTTTGATCGCCGAAACCAAGGCCGATTTCGTCGTCTTCTTTTATGCCTGCCAGTATGCCGGGCTGATCCCGGTACCGTTGCCGCTGAGCATCAATCTCGGCGGTCATGAGTCTCACGTGACTCGTCTTCGCGGGATGATTGCCGCGGCCGGCCTTTCGGCCGCCATGGCGTCCAGCGAGCTCCTTCATACGCTGCGCGAAGCCGCCGATGGCTTGGGAGTCGGTTTGATCGGCTCTCCGGATCACTTCTACAACCATGAGCCCGAAGGGCGGCGACCCGCGCCCCTTCGACAAGACCGAGGCGTGCTATCTCCAGTATTCGTCCGGAAGCACGACCCAGCCGCGCGGCGTTCTCGTGACCCAGCGGGCGATCACCAGCAATGGACGGGCGATCGGCCAGCACGGTCTGCGATTGCGGCCGGGAGACCGCGCCACGTCGTGGCTGCCGCTCTACCATGACATGGGCCTGGTGGGTTTCTGTCTGGCGCCGATGCTGTCCCAGGTTTCCATCGACTATCTGGCCACGTCCACGTTCGCCCTGCGGCCGCGAACGTGGCTGAAGACCATGTCGGATCATGGCGGGACCATTTCCTTCAGTCCCACCTTCGGCTACGAGTTGTGCGTCCGGCGCGCGGCCAAGAGCAACGGCGGCGAATTCGACCTTTCGCGCTGGCGCATCGCCGGCATCGGCGGCGAGATGGTGCGGTCCGACGTGCTGGATGCGTTCGCCGACACATTCGCCCGTTGCGGGTTTCGGAAAACCGCGTTCCTGCCCAGCTACGGCTTGGCCGAGGCGACCTTGGCCGTGAGTTTCACGGACATCGGCGCCGGAGTCCGGGTGGATCGGGTCGACCGGGACGCTTACGAGCGCACCGGCAGAGCCGTGCCCGCGCCCGCATTCGCTCCCCGCGGCGACGCTGGATCCACCGCATCCGCCGGGGCCGCTCGTTCGTTCGTTCTCTGCGGCCGGGCTCATGCCGGGCTACGAAGTGGAGATCCGCGACGACGCGGACCGGGTTCTCGCGGAGCGGGCCATCGGGCGCGTCTGTATCAAGGGCCCGAGCCTGATGGACGGTTATTTCCGCAATGCCGAAGCGACCCGGGCGGCCATCCTGGCCGACGGCTGGCTCGATACCGGCGACATGGGCTATCTGCTCGATGGCGAGATCGTGATTACCGGACGCCGCAAGGACATGATCATCTGCAACGGCCGAAACATCTGGCCGCAGGATCTGGAATGGGCGGTGGAGACCCTTCCGGGCGTCCGCAGCGGTTGCGCGGCGGCATTTTCGGTGACGGACGGCGACGACGAGGAGCGCGTGGTGGTCGTCGTCGAATGCTACGTGAACGACCCCGACAAGCAGTTGGCGCTGGTCAAGGACATCGCGGCGATCATCCACAAGACCGCCGGCGTTCGCTGCGAAGTGATTCTCGTTCCGGCGCGCTCGCTGGTCTACACGTCGTCCGGTAAACTGAGCCGCGCGGCGGCCAAGAACCAGTACCTGGACGGTTCGATCCGCCTTCTTCATGCCGAGCCGATCGGATCGGGGCCGCATATGGATCAACCCCGGTTGGCCGCCTCCGCGGGAGCATAGGGCGGCGGCTTCGAGGACACCACGGTGCCGCTTGATTCGTCGACAGACTGCATTGCGCTGACGGGGGCCAGTGGCTTCATTGGCGGTGCCCTGACGCGTTTGTTGAGCGAGCGCGGATTTTCCGTTCGCGCCCTGGCTCGCGATCCCGACGCCCTTACTTACACGGACGACGTGGAGATCGTTCGAGGGATCGCTCGAGGATCCCGACAGCCTGCGGCGGCTGGTGGACGGAGCCAATGTGGTTATCCACTGCGCCGGGGCCATCAAGGCGCGCAGCAGCAAGGAATTTCAGACCATAAACGCCGGCGGAACGGAGCGGCTGGCCGCCGCGGTGGCCGAGACGAAGTCGCGTCCGCGTGTGATGCTGGTATCGTCTTTGGCGGCGCGGGAGCCTTCCCTCTCTCCCTACGCGGCCAGCAAGAATGCCGCCGAGGCGGTCATGGCGAGCAAGGATTCGGCGCTGGAATACTGCGTCGTGCGGCCGCCGGCGGTCTATGGTCCCGGCGACCGGTCGACGCTCGGCCTGTTTCGCCAGCTGGTGCGCGGATACGCCATTGTGCCGTGGCGCGTGCAGGGGCGCTTTTCGTTGATCTACATCGACGATCTGGTGGCGGCGATGGAGAGGCTGCTCGCGGTTCCCAGGTGGAACGGTTCGATCATCGAGCCCGACGACGGACGTCCCGACGGTTACGCGTGGACCGACCTCGCCGAAATCGCCAGCGCCCACCTTGGCCGCCCCGTACGCTGTCTTTCGGTGCCGTTTCAAGCGGTCTGGTTGCCGGTTGCGGTCAACGAAGCCGTTTCATCGGTACTCGGCAAGTCGCCCATGCTCACCAAGGCGAAATTGCGCGAACTGTTCCACCCGGACTGGGTATGCAAGCTGTCGCGTCCCCGCGTCCTCGAGGAGTGGCAGCCCCGAACGCGCTTCAAAGAGGGTTTTGAACGCACTCTGCTATGGTATAAGCGCCAGGACTGGCTGTAGAGCGCCCCGGGAAAGCCGGGACACATTCGCCGGTCGAAACGGGTCGGATTGGGGCCGGGTAATTGAACGGGCGGGCGCGAAATGAGTATGGATATGGATTCCATTGTCGGTGAACTCTGCGAACTCCTGCAGAAATACAATAAAGAAGGCATAGAGCTCACCGCCGCGACCAATCTCGGTTCGGATCTCGATATCGACTCCGTAGAGGTCATGGATCTGATCATGGAGATCGAGGACAAGTTCGACATCGATATCCCGATCAATCTGGTTTCCGACATCGAACGTATTGGAGATCTGGCGTCTTTGGTCCACTCGCGTTTGGAAGCCCGCTGAGCATGGATATTTTCGACAAGTACAGCGTGTCCGGCACGCGGCACGACGAATTGCTGAACTACGGCAAGGACCCCTTCAATCTGTGCATGGAGGAGATCTACTCGAGCACCGAAGCGCGGGTGAACGGCCGGCGGACGATCCTCGTGGGCACCAACAATTATCTGGGCATCACCTTCGACCCGGTGTGTTCGGAAGCGGCAATCGACGCCATCCGCAAATTCGGAACGGGGACGACAGGATCGCGGATCGCCAACGGCACCTACGCCACCCATCTGGCGGTCGAGAAGGCCATCGCCCGTTTCCTCAATCGCCGCTCGGCCATGGTGTTCCCGACGGGCTACCAGGCCAACCTCGGTATCATCGCCGGCCTCGCCGGAGTCAATGACGTGATTCTGCTGGACGCCGATTCCCACAGCAGCATCTACGACGGATGCCGTCTGAGCGGCGCCACGCTGGTCCGTTTCCGGCACAACGATCCCGGCGATCTCGACAAGCGGCTGACCCGGCTTGGTGACCCCAACACGTGCAAGCTTGTCATCGTCGAAGGCATCTACAGCATGTTGGGCGATCGCGCGCCGCTCAAGGAATTCGTCCAGGTCAAGGAGAAGCACGGCGCCTATCTCCTCGTGGACGAGGCCCATTCGCTCGGCGTGCTCGGCGACCACGGCCGTGGTCTCGCAGAAGAGGCGGCGGTGGAGGACGCGGTCGACTTCGTGGCCGGCACCTTCAGCAAGAGCCTGGGGGCCGTCGGCGGCTTTGGCGCGTCCAATCACCCGAAGTTCGAGGTGCTGCGCTTCTGCAGCCGCCCCTACATGTTCACCGCGTCGGCATCGCCGTCCAATGTTGCCTCGGTGTTGGCAGCCCTGGAGCGGATCCAGCAGCAACCGGAACTGCGGCTGCGGCTTTGGGAGAACGCCAAGGCATTGCACGACGGCTTGGTGAAGCTCGGCTTCGACGTCATTTCGCCGGAGAGCCCGGTGATCGCGATCCGGATGAAGGACGAACAGACCGCAATCTACGCCTGGAACCGGCTGCTCGAAAGCGGCGTCTATGTCAATCTCGCCTTGCCGCCGGGCACCCCGACCGGCACGTGCCTACTCCGCTGCAGCGTGTCCGCCGCCCACACGCCGGAGCAGATCAAGCAGATTTGCGAGCGCTTTGGCGACGTCTCGACCGAGCTCGGCGCTCGCGAAAGCGACACCCGCGGCGCCAAGGCCGCCACGGCCTGATCGCGTCCCCGGAATTGCTCAGCGAAACGCACCCTTGCGGTAGAGCCGCCAGAACAGGGTCGGCGACGCCAGGATGGGGTGGCGGCGCTGCCACGGCGTCAGCGTCACCTTGACGCCGGAATGCTGCTCGATCTTCCACATCAGATAGACCGGGCCATCGTGGAAGGTGAACGCATTTTTCATCAGCCGCAGGACGGAGAGCACCTTGCCGAGGGAGCGACGACGGCGCCAGCGTTTCTCGTTGCTCTCGATTGATCGGCCCCCGCCGCTCAGGACGTTGCGACCGCCAGTTTCGCGCACGGCTTCGATAATACGATCGTAGCGCGCCGCGTGCGTTTCATAGAGATGGATCGCCCGGCCCGGGCGCTCGGCGCGAAGCTCCGTGCGATAGGTTTCGGAGAACGCGCGGATCCAGAAGTCGCGGGACGGGGTATCGGGCGGCAGGAACGGCGCGGCCTCCGCCATCACGGTGGCGATCGAGCGCGCCAGCGCCCCGACGACACGGCTCCTGGCGGCCGCGCCGCGGACCCAGACGATGGCCGTCGGCTGCGCGAACCGGGCCCAGAAGTACGGATGAAAAGTTGTGGGGCTCACCAGCCGTTCGAGATCTCCAAGGCTGACGACGGCGTATTTGCACCGCACGATCCGATCCTCGAACGGTGTCTCCAGATAAAAGACGTTGGGGGGCAGCACGGCGTTGGCGACCCGCATCAGCGGGTTTTCATAGATGGATCGGTAGTCGTCCGGCACCAGATAAAGGTCCACGACCTTGCCCCTGTCGTCGCCTTCGCGGAGACAACTGCCATAGCCCAGCACGGCGGCGACCCCCTCGCCGTGGCGGGCACGGGCCGCGTCGGCAATGGCCGTCATGCCGGGCGGTATGGGCACCCGCTGCTCGTCGGCGACGATCCTGATGAGCGACGCAAGCGGCGACGGAGGCGGCACCGGCGGCGGTGTCACGACGGCGATCGCCTGGTCTTGCGTGGATCGATCTGGACAAACGAAACCGTCTCCTCGGCGGTTATGGAGACCCTGCGCCCATTGGGCGGATTGAACACCTGGCCGTCGACCATGAACGGACAGTCCATCTCGAGAACCACTCGGCTGGCACCCCGGCTCCGGTAGGCGGCTTCCGGGATGGCGCGGTCGGGACCGCCGTAGAGGATCGTGAACACCCGGCGGAGAAGGTGCTTCGGCGGGTCGGCGATGCTGGTGAACTTGACCGGACCGGTCTCCGTGTTCCAGAATGGCCTGGATCGCAGGAACAATCGGTCCACGGTGGTCGCGAGCACGACGACGTGGGACCCGCGCTCCGCCGGCCCACCATCCAGAGAGATGCTCATCTCGTCTCCGCGAAAGACCTCGGAACGCCCGCCCAGGAACAACCAGTTCGCCAGCAGCCCCAGCAAGGTGGCCCCGTTGGCCCAATCCGACCTCAGTCCCCGCCCGTGAACCTCGTCGCGGCACATTTCGATGGCGCGGACGATGCCGGCCGTCCCGAACAGCATGCCGCGCTGCGGAGGATACGCCGCGCCGTTTTCGACCCTCAGGATACGACGCTCGGCGCGGTGAAGCGCGGAAGGTTCGCGGCGCATGGCGTCCAACAGCCTGGAGAGCGCCGTCGCGGGCGACCCGCGCAAGCCGACGTTGTCGGCGATTGTATTGGTCATGCCGCCGGGCAGGATCGCCACGGATGGAGCGGAGGTGAACGGACGGACTTCGAGCAGTTCCGTCAGGACTCCCTGCACCGTTCCATCGCCACCGTTGACCGCGAGAATGTCAACCCCCGCGGCGGCAAAGCCGCGCAAAACGCCGGGCAACTGGTCCATGTCGGTGAGACACGCGTGCACAACGTCGGGGGCGCCGTCGACGACACTCTCGACCGCGCCGGTGCCATGGCGAAGGTTGTATTGGCTTTGCGGATTGGTCACCAATCCGAGCTTGGTCAACGCCGTTTCCACGCATTGCGGCGGCGGCGGCTTGTCGGGCCTGGAACGAACAACATGGGCGGGATCCGCCGAACCTGTTTCTGGGAAAGCGAGCACATGATGGCAACTTTGGTCACAATCCGGAGCGTCACCGTAGGGATAATACCAAGCTTGGGAGTGTCAACCGTTGGCATAACCGTCCTAACCCTCGGCGCGAGCGACGAAACCGCCGATCAGACAGGCCAGAACCAACGGCGCGCTCCAGGCCGCGATCCACGGCGGCAAAAAGCCTGATTCGCCGAGCGCCAGGCTCGCGTTCTCGAAGATGAAGGAGCCGAAACCGATGACGACGGAAAGCGCCATCAGGCGGACGAACGCACCGGTGCGGTGAAACCGCTGGGCCAGCGACACCACCAGCAAGATCATCATCAATGGACTGAGGGCCGACGCTACTCGATAGTGCAGCCAGGTTCGGAAAAGATTGGTCGGCCGCTGACCGAAACCCTCGTTCTGGATCAGAGACCAGATTTCACCGATGGGGAGTTCCTTCAAATCGCGCGATAGCATTTCCACGTTCGCGAAATTGATCTGGCCATCCCAAACGAGTGTCGGAAGCCGGGTGATCACCGGAGGCTCGACGGTCTGCAGCGTTACATCCGAGAGGATCCATGTGTCGCCGTCACGCCGGGCGCCGGCGGCATCGATCTGTTCGATCAGCATTCCGTTTTGATCGCGGCGGAAGATACGGAGATTCTCGAGGCGGCGCTCCCGCGCCGAGTCGGTGGGTATGGCGACGATGTCCGTTCCGCTTCTCAGCCAGAGAATGGGTCCGAGGCCGCTGGTGTATCCGCCCCTTTCGATGTTCGCCACACCCCACGCGTGCAACGTTGCCATCGTGGCGGGCACGGCGCGGTCGTTCAGCGCGAACTGCAGCACCACGAGGATCAGTCCGATGGGCAGCAATCCCCGCATGACGCCGGCGACGGAAACACCACTGCCCCAGATGGCGACGATCTCGCTGTGGCGCATCAGAATACCGAGGGTGAACAGCGCCGCGAGCAGGGCGGCGATGGGCACCATCTGCGACAGGGTATCGGGGAGACGAAGGGCGGAATAGCGGAGCAGCGCCGATACCTGTCCGTCGGCTCTCGACAGAATCTGGTCGGCTTCTTCCATCAACTCGAAGGTCAGGGAGAACGCCGCCATGGCCAAAAGCAGCAGAACGAAGTTTCGCGAGAACCGCCAAGTGAGATACCGGCCGATGACGGTCATGGATTTTCTTTGTGTGGCGATGTCCAAGGCGGCCGCCAGGACCCGGCGGCATTCTTGATGCGGTCGTGCAGGGAAAACAGGCGTGTTCCCGGAACCTGGGTGGTGGCGCGACGGAACAAGAACAGACTACCGAACGCGAAGATGAAATACGGTGTCCACAGGCCCAACCACGGATCGATGGCCCCCGTTTCGGTCATGTTTTCTCCAAGATCGAGCACCTGATTGTAGATGACCAGAGCGGCGAGGCCGAGGGCGATGCCGATGGAGCGCTCGCTCCGTCGCCGCCCGAGCGCCAGGGGAACGGCGAGAAACGCAAGCAGCGGAACGGTCATGATGCGAACGATGCGGCCGTGGAACTCGGCAATCATGTCGCTCGAGCGAATGTCCGGCGGCGGATCGAAGCGGCGGTTCCAAAGCTCCCACAGGGTGAATTCGCGTTCGTCCTTGCCGCGCGGGCGGAACAATTGCGCCGTTTCGCGACCCAGATCCGTTCGCAGCTCGTCGAACCGCAGGACGTTGATGGTCGGCCGGGCCGGTTCGTCATCCGGCGGCCCAAGCGCCCGAGATGCGCCGCGCCGGCCTTTGGGTTCCTTGACCTCCAGGCGGACACCGTCGGCGAGGCGCAGCGTCGGCGTGGTGTCCGACGTATCGTATCCGAGGCGGCCGCCGCGTGCCGTAATGGCGACGCTTTCGCCGCCTTCCGGCTGTTCATGAATGAAGATCTTGCCGAAACCAATTCCGTCCGGTCTGATTTCCTCGATCAGAAAGCTTGTGCCGTCCGTCTGGACAAACACGCCGGCTCTCAGGAAAGCGTGGAACGAGGCGTTGCTTATGGCGAACACCATCGACTGGTAGGCGTAGCGGCCATAGGGCTGCAAATAGCCGATGGTGATCAACGACACGATCGTCAGGACGAGAGCCGTTGCGTGCGCCGGCCGCGCGAGGCGGGGCAGGCCGATGCCGGCCCCATGCATGGCGTCCAGCTCGCCGTCCCGGCTGAGCCGGCTGAACGCGATCAGCACACCCAGAAACAGGCTGATGGGCAGGGCCACTCCCATGTAGTGCGGAACAAGATAGGCAAGAATCTCGAACACGATATTCAGCGGCCCGTTGGATCCAAGCACGAAATCCAGCAACCGCAGCATGCGCTCGATGAGGAACACCACCAGGGCCATGACCAGCGCGATCGCCAGCGGCCGAAGGATCTGCTTGAGGATGTATCGGTCAAACCTGATCATGAGAGCTTAAGCGCAATGCGGACACCCCGGGCAATGCCATTGCTTATCACGGACGGTGCGGCGTTGTCTGTCGTTTTGCGGCCTTGAGGGCGGCTACCCGCTCAACCGACGACTTGGCTGGGTTGGTTGCGTTTCGGCGCCGGTCACGTATCGCGCCAGGGTCTAGGCAGTTTTTGATGTGTTTGGGAGGCGGGCTCGGCGAGCCAGCGGTGGCACCGGCCGCCACCGGGGTGGGGCGTAATGGAATTAGAAAAGGCCTAGTAGTTTGGATCCAAGCTACTAGCACCATACCTGCAGACGCGCAATCGGCCCGCATACCCGCCGCCGGGCTTGCGCGGCCGCCGCGCGCTTCGCGGACGCATACGTACCCGGCTGGCTAAACGTCCAGCCGTCGGGCATCCGGAAATACCAGAGCGTGAAACCTCGGGGCTTGCGCCGATGAACCCGCTCGTAGCGGGCCGTGCTGATTTCAACAACTGGGGTCATCGCACACACTCCAAATTTGTATACAGCGGGCCGCTTCCTCTCAATATAGTTGTAAATTTTACAGAAATAGTTAACTGGCTCTCCCCCCAAAATAAATACTACCCATGCGTGTAGTTGGGAGAACGGCGGACAGTACGCCCAATGGCGCGGCCAATAAAACCAGTAAATCTGTGAATAATGGGGAAATCTCGGGGGATCCACCCCTACGCGCGTCGGTTCTCGACGCCGCGATGCAATATTGCAACAACATGACATTCCGATAGGCCATATGGGTATGCTTCAGTGGAAATGTAAAGACCGCTCATTTCACGGCCATCAAACAGGTGCGCCGGGGTGCACTGGCTCTGCTATATGCGTCGTTCAGCATCCTGAATGAGACTCTGGGAGAGAATAACAAGATGAACTCACCGATCCGCCGCGCGTTGATTTCCGTCTCGGACAAGACCGGGTTGGTGGATCTCGGACGATTTCTCGACGATCAAGGTGTCGAGATCCTCTCAACCGGCGGATCGGCCAAGGCGTTGCAAGAGGCCGGCGTTCCGGTGGTGCAGGTTTCCGATCATACCGGCTTTCCCGAGATCATGGACGGCCGCGTCAAAACGCTGCAGCCGGCCATTCACGGCGGACTGCTTGGCCATTCGCGGCAATCGCGAGCACGAGCGCGCCATGGAGGAGCATGGCATCGCCCCGATCGACCTGCTGGTGGTCAATCTCTATCCGTTCGAGGCGACGGTGGCCAAGGGCGCGTCGTTCGACACGTGCATCGAGAACATCGATATCGGCGGACCGGCGTTGATCCGGGCGGCATCCAAGAACCATGCCTTCGTGACGGTGGTGGTGGATGCCGGCGACTATGCGCGGCTGATGGACGAGATGACATCGGGCGGCGGCAACACCACGGCCGAATTCCGCCGCGCGCTGGCGGCCAAGGCCTACGGCCGGACCGGCGCCTACGATGCCGCCATCTCGGCCTGGTTCAACGCGCGTCGAGGGCGACACGTTCCCCGAGCGCCTGGTGTTCGCCGGCACCCGCAAACAGACCATGCGCTACGGCGAAAACCCGCATCAGAAGGCGGCGTTCTATGTGTCGGGCGAACAGCGGCCGGGGGTGGCCACGGCCGAACAGATCCAGGGCAAGGAGCTGAGCTTCAACAACCTGAACGACACCGACGCGGCGTTCGAGCTGGTCTCGCGAGTTCGAGCCGCCCGCCGTCGCCATCATCAAGCACGCCAATCCGTGCGGCGTCGCCGTCGCGGACTCGGTGAAGGAGGCCTACGCCAAGGCGCTGGCCTGCGACCCGGTCAGTGCGTTCGGCGGCATCATCGCCCTCAACCGCGCCCTCGACGCCGCCACCGCCGAGGAGATCGCCAAGCTGTTCGCCGAAGTCGATCATCGCGCCGGAGATCGACGCCGATGCCCGCGCCATCCTCGCCGCAAGAAAAACCTGCGGGTGCTGGTGGCGGGCGCGCTGCCCGATGCCGCGGCGCCGGGGATGACGCTGCGCTCGCTCTCGGGCGGCTACCTGCTGCAGGGCCGCGACGACGCCGTCACCTCGGGCGAACTCAAGGTCGTGACCAAGCGCGCGCCGACCAACGCCGAGATGGCGGATCTGGAGTTCGCCTACCGGGTGTGCAAGCACGTGAAGTCCAACGCCATCGTCTACTGCAAGGACGGCGCCACGGTCGGCGTCGGCGCCGGCCAGATGAGCCGCGTCGACTCGGCCCGGATCGCCGCCTGGAAATCCGCCGACGCCGACAAGGCGGCCGGCGCGGCGACGCCGCGCACCCAGGGCTCGGTGGTGGCGTCCGACGCCTTCTTCCCGTTCGCCGACGGCCTGCTGGTCACCGCCGAAGCCGGCGCCACGGCGGTCATTCAGCCGGGCGGCTCGATGCGCGACGACGAGGTGATCGCCGCCGCCGACGAGAACGGGCTGGCCATGGTGTTCACCGGCATGCGCCACTTCCGGCACTAGCCGCTCGGCCGCCACTTGCGGATCGCGGACCGGCAGCAAGAGCAGCATGCCGACGATGAAGAAGACGAGGACGGTGGCGAGGCCGACGCGCTGGCTCTCGGCCATCGCCGTCACCCAGCCGAACGCCGCCGGACCGATGAACGCGGTCGCCTTGCCCGACAGCGCGTAGAGCCCGAACATCTCGGTGCGCAGCTGCGGCGGCGCGAGCCGCGCCATCAACGAGCGGCTGGCCGATTGCGCCGGACCGAAGAACAGGCCGAGCGGCAGGGCGACCACCCAGAACAGCGTCTTCGATTGGATCACCAGCAGCCGGCGCCGAGAACGGTCAAGGCGCCCACCGCGATCAGGATGGTCCGCTTGGCGCCGATCCAGTCGTCCACCCAGCCGAAAGCGAACGCGCCGATGCCGGCGGTCACGTTCAAGGCGATGCCGAAGATGAGAATTTCGTCGAAAGTCATGCCGAAGGTCACCGGCGGCGTAGATGCCGCCGACGCTGAACATGCGTGTTGAGGCCGTCGGTGTAGATCATCCGGGCGACCAGGAAGAGCGCGATCTGGCGATGCTCGCGGATCCGCCGGAAGGTCTGCGCAAGGGTGCTCAATCCCTGCGCGTACCGCCACGCGACGGCCGGCAGCGTTCCCGCCGGAACATCGGGAACGAACACGAAGAACGGGATGGCAGAACACCGCGAACCAGCCGGCCACCAGCAGCGCGGTCGCCCGCACCGGCTCGAACGTTTCCTTGTCCAGGCCGAACAGCGGCGGGTCCGGCTTGCACCAGCACACCAGCGCCACCACCAGACAGACGAGGCCGCCGGCATAGCCGAACCCCCAGCCCCAGCCCGACAGCCGGCCGACCTTGTCGGGGGGCACCATGCTCGGCAGCATGGCGTTGTAGAAGACCATGCCCGTCTCGAACGCGAAATTGGCGAGCGCCGCGAGCGCCAGCACCCACAGCACGTTCGACGGGTCCGGCGCGGCGAACCACAGCATGCGCCGTGGCGGCGATGCAGATGACCGAGAACACGCCGATCCACGGCTTGCGCCGGCCCGCCTTGTCGGCGATGGCGCCGAGTATCGGGCTCGCCACCGCCACCGCCAGCGCCGACAGGCTCAAGCGCATACGCCCACGTCGCTGGTGCCCGTCACCTCGTTCGCCGCCACCGCCTTGGTGAAATAGGCGGCGAACACGAAGGTGATGATGACGGTGGGAAAGGCCGAGTTGGCCCAGTCGAAGGTGCACCAGGCGAAACGCGCCCAGCGAGCTGGCCTCGGCCTTCTCGCCGGGCTTCGCCTGTCTCCACCCCCTGGGCCTCCACTGTCCGGTCCCTGTTTAACGCCGCAAGATCATTTGCGAACGGAGACCGCTAGCGTTCGACCAGCGATCTCAATTGGCGGCTGGCGACGGTCAGCATGGAGTGATCGACGGCGCCCGCCGCCTCCAACTCCGCAAGCAGCGCGCGCGAGCGCTCCACCGATGCGCGACGCGTTTCCACCCATGCGTCGATGGCGCCGTTGCCCGCGGCGCCGGTCGTCTCGATAATGCCATGGGTCACGTCGCGTTGGTGGGCATAGAACTCCTCGATTACCGCGGCGGCGGCCAGTTTCTCCCAGTAGGTTGCCGTCTGGAGCTTTTCGGCCTGATAGCGAAGCCAGCCGAAACCCAGGTGCTCGCCGACATTGAAGTACAGGCGCGCCACATCGTCGATGGATATGCCGCGGGCGGCCGAAAGACGCACGATGTCGCACGCCGATGGCATGACGATGGCGTAAGCCACCCGGCGCGCGAGCGGTTCGGGCACCCCGTCTTCCGTGTAGCGCCCGACCCGATGCAGGATGCGGTCGTTCATCTGTTGTGGCAGCACCGTCTCGATCATGTCGGCGAGGGCCGACACCGGCGAACCGAATGAGGAAATGTTGACGGTGATGTCGATGGGGCTGCCGCCATTGCGCAGAAACCACAGGGCGCCGCGCTGAGTCAGCGTCTGCATCGCTCGATGCAAGGTGATCTGTACGGACGCCGGCACCTTGTTGTCCAGCGCCTCGATCTGTTCCCAGACGTCGCGGAGCGCGAACACATCGCGGGAAATGATATACGCGCGGGCGATATCCACCGCCGGCATGCCGGTCTTTTCCGCAATCTCAGTGACGAAGGTGCCACTGACCCGGTTGATCAGGCTGTTGGTGATCGAGGTGGCGATCAGTTCGCGGCGGAGCCGATGGCTGGTGATGCGTTTCTTGTAGGCTTTGTGCAGCGGCGTCGGGAAATACCGGATCACGTCCTCGGCCAAATGGTGATCTTCGGGAAGATCGGACTCGAGAATATCGTCGTACAGCCAGAGCTTGCAGTATGAGAACAGCACCGCGATCTCCGGGCGGGTCAAGCTCTGTCTGTTGGCCAACCGTTCGGCCAACATCTCGTCATCGGGCAGGAACTCCACCGACCGGTTCAGCAAGCCGAGCCGCTCGAACATGCGAATCAACCGCGTCTGGTTCTCCAGCGTGCCCGCCCCCTCGGCCTCGATCAGCGTAATCGCCTGGGTCTGGAGATAGTTGTCGCGCAGCACCAGATCCCCGACCTCGTCGGTCATCTTGGTCAGGAGACTGTTTCTCTGCTTTTCGGTCAGGTCGCCGTCATAGATCGCGGCGTTCAGCAGGATCTTGATGTTGACCTCGTGGTCCGAGCAGTCGACGCCCGCCGAATTATCGATGAAGTCGGTGTTGACGCGGCCGCCGCGACGGGCGAATTCGATGCGGCCAAGCTGGGTCATGCCGAGGTTGGCCCCCTCGCCGATCACCTTGCAGCGCAGATCGCCGCCGTCGACGCGGATGGCGTCGTTGGCGCGGTCGCCGACGTCGCCATGCGATTCGTGATGGGCCTTGACATAGGTGCCGATGCCACCGAACCACAACAAGTCCACCTCGCTCTTCAACAGATGGCGCATGAGTTCGCTGGGTGTCATCCTTTCGGCCTCGATACCGAAGGTTTCGCGAATCTGCGAAGACAGAGCGATGGTTTTGGCCTTGCGCTCGAAAATGCCGCCGCCTTCCGAGATCAGCTTGGCGTCGTAATCGGTCCAGGCCGAGCGCGGCAGGTCGAACACCCGCTGGCGTTCGGCAAAGCTGACCGCCGGATCCGGATCCGGATCGATGAAGATGTGCATGTGGTTGAAGGCGGCGAGCAACTTGATATGGGGCGACAGCAGCATGCCGTTGCCGAACACGTCGCCGGACATGTCGCCGACGCCGACCACGGTGAAATCCTCGCTTTGCGTGTCGACTCCGAACTCGCGGAAATGGCGTTTGACCGACTCCCAGGCGCCCTTGGCGGTAATTCCCATTTTCTTGTGGTCATAGCCCTGGCTGCCGCCCGAGGCAAAGGCATCGCCGAGCCAGAACCCGTAATCGGCCGAGACGCCGTTGGCGATGTCGGAGAAGGTGGCCGTGCCCTTGTCGGCGGCCACCACCAGATAGGGGTCGTCGGCGTCACGGCGCACGACCGTGTTGGGCGGCACGATCTCTCCGCCCACCAGATTGTCGGTGATGTCCAGAAGGCCGCGAATGAGCGTCTTGTAGCACTCGATGCCCTCGGCCAGGAAGGCCTCGCGATCGCTGGCGGCGGGCGGCCGCTTGAGCACGAAGCCACCCTTCGAGCCCACCGGCACGATGACGGCGTTCTTGACCATTTGCGCCTTCATCAATCCCGAGAATTTCGGTCCGGAAATCCTCGCGGCGGTCCGACCACCGCAGGCCACCCCGGGCCACCTTGCCGCCCCTCAGGTGAACGCCCTCCATCCGCGTCGAATAGACGAATACCTCGACCATCGGTCGCGGCAATGGCAGCTCGTCGATGGCGCGGCTGTCGAGTTTGAACGACAGGTACGGCTTCGGCCCGCCGTCGGCACCGGTCTGGAAGTAGTTGGTGCGGAGCGTCGATTCGATGGCATTGACGAAGCGGCGAAGAATACGGTCCTCGTCGGCGCTGACCACGTCTTCGAGACCGTCGTCAAGAGCCTTGCGAATGGATTCGGCCCGCGCGCCGGCCCTGACGCCGCCCGCCGGATCGAACAACGTCATGAACAGCTCGACGATCAGACGGGTGAGGTGCGCGTTGGACGACAACGTCTGCTCCATATAGGTTTGCGAAAATGCAATCCCGGCTTGGCGCAGATATTTGCAATAGGCGCGCAGCACCATCACCTCGCGAGCCGTGAGACCGGCCTCGAGCACCAGGCTGTTGAAGCGGTCGCTCTCCACTTCACCTTGCCAGACGCTCAGAAAGGCGGTCTGGAAATTGTCACGAACGTGACCGAGGTCGACGTCCGCGCCGCTCTCGGTTTCAAGCCCGAAATCATGGATCAGAACGATCCGGCCATCGTCCGCGGCGACCCGGATTTCATGGGGAACCTCGTCGATGACCCGCAACCCCAGATGCTCGAGCATGGGCAGCACCTGCGAGAGGACGATGGGCTTGTCGGGGTGGAACAATTTGAAGCGAAGCTGATGATCGGCGGCGTCGAACGGACGATAAACGGTCATCTTGCAGCATGCCGCTTTGCAGGGTCTGTTCGATCTTTTCGACGTCAGCCACGGCCTGTTCGGCATTGAACTGATCTTGATAACCGGGCGGAAACGCGTCGGCGTAGCGGCGGTGGAGCGTAACGCCCAGTTCCTCCCCCTCCAGCTTGTTCAACGCGGTGAGCAGGTGATCGGACCACGACCGCGAGGCATCGATGATCTGGTCCTCCAGTTCGTCGGCGCGGTATTCGGGGATCTGGCCGGGAGTGGTGCGGACCATGGCATAGAAGCGGGCCAGGGGCGAGTCGCCCAATTCGCCGTAATGGGTGCTTACCTTGCCGGCGAACGCACGTTCCAGAATGGCCTGAATGCGAAGCCGCAGGCTCGTCGTGTAACGGTCGCGCGGAACATACACCAAGCAGGTGATGAACCGTTCGAAATCGTCGCGGCGGATGAACAACGCCACCCGCTGACGATCCTGCAGGTGAAGAATGCCGATGCTGGTCCGATACAGGTGCTTTGCGGAAACCTGCAGCAGCTCATCGCGGGGGAAGTTGGCGACGATGTTCATCAATGCCCGGCCGTCGTGGCCCTGAGGATGGAAACCAGCCAACTCCATTGCGGTCTGGAGCTTGCGGCGGAGCAACGGAATGTCGTGCGGGCTGCGGTTATAGGCGCCCGCGGTGAACAGACCGACGACCAGATGCAAAGCCACGACCCGCCCGTCGCCGTCGAAT
This sequence comes from uncultured Alphaproteobacteria bacterium, assembly GCA_963786305.1. Taxonomy (GTDB): domain Bacteria; phylum Pseudomonadota; class Alphaproteobacteria; order Rhodospirillales; family Defluviicoccaceae; genus CAKZLS01. The sequence goes on along the minus strand of CAWAYL010000013.1, from coordinate 40,536 downwards.
TCCTTGACGGCGATGACGTCCATGAGGACGGGCCGGTGAACCCGCGAAACCCGGTTGCTCTTGGTCACCACAAGTATATCGAAGCGCGAGACGAATTCGCGAACTTCCGGCGGCATCGATTCCAGTTCGCGCAACGCATCGAGCACCACGAAATCCGGATCCCGAAGCAATCCGAGACCGAACTCGGCAACCGCCTGGACCCGCGCCTCCTCTCCTTCCCCGTGAAGCGCGTACTTGCGATAGCCGAGCAACGTAAAGTTATGTCGGTAGATCCACTCGAGAAACGCTCGCACTTCCGCGACGTCATCCGCCGACATATCGATTTCGCGCGGCTCCGGTCCGTCGATAATCTCCCGCAAGCGCTCTCGCATGGGGCCCCAATCCTCGACGGCGGCCCGAACGTCCCCAAGAACGGATTTCACCTCGGCGGCGATGCGATCCAAAGCGTCACCCGACTGGTGGGTCACTTCGACGTGCATGAAGCTCTCAGCGATCACGCCATCGCTGTCGTCGTCCGAGGCGGCGATATCGAGGAGCTTGCCGCCGCCGTCGCGACGGACCCGCACGATCGGGTGGATCACCAGGGTGACCGTGAGATCGTGGCGGTTCAGCTCCGCCGTCAGCGACGCCACCAGAAACGGCATGTCGTCGGTAACCACTTCGACGACGGTGTGCTCACACCGCCAGCCGTGCTCCTCGAGCTGGGGATTGTAGACGCGGACCAGTGGCGTTCCGGGAACACGATGCGCCGCCAGCCGCCAATGGGCAAAAGCGGCGCCGAACAGCGAATTGATACTTTCGCCGTGAATGTCTTCCGGCGGCACGTGGGCGAAATAGCGGTTTACGAACTCGGCAACCGGCTGCGCTTGATCCTCGCCCAATCGACGATGAGCGGTTTCGACAACCTTGGCGATCAGTTCGGCTTTATGGGATTCCGTAAAATGCGGCATGGTCCAGTCTCCTCCCCGCCGCCCGTTTTATTGTTTGCGATTGGACGGCGTATCCTCATATCGGGTGGCTGAACCCGATTACAAACGATGCATGGAGGATGTTCAAGGAAATACCGGAGCCAAGGAAATTCCGGAGAATGGAGCGGGCGATGGGATTCGAACCCACGACTTCAACCTTGGCAAGGTTGCGCTCTACCCCTGAGCTACGCCCGCATGACCGCCTACCGACGGTGGAAACAGAATATGACCAGATGCGATTTTGTTTGCAAGATGGATTATACGGTCCATTTATTGCCAAACTATTGAGACCGGGCCGCTTTGGCGCTAAATGAGCCGCCATGGCCGCGACTGAACAAGATCTTTACGCCCGTCTGGCGGATCTGGGAATAGAAACGAACACCGTCCGCCACCCGGCCGTCTTCACCGTCGACGAAAGCAAGGCGCTGCGCGGCGAGCTCGCCGGAGCGCACAGCAAGAACCTGTTCTTGAAAGACAAAAAAGGAGGGTACTGGCTGGTGGTGGCGCTGGAGGATCGTGAGGTCGACTTGAAGACACTGCGCCGCCAGATCGGCTCGGCGCAGTTGTCCTTCGCGCGCCCGGATCGGCTCCGGGAAGTCCTTGGGATCGATCCGGGCTCGGTGACGCCGTTCGCCCTGATGAACGATACCGAAATCCAGGTGCGCGTGGTGCTCGACGCCGGGATGATGGCCTGCGAGGTGCTGAATTATCATCCGTTGACCAACACCGCCTCCACAGCGATCACGCCCGAGGGTCTCATCGCCTTCATCCGCTCGTGCGGCCACCTTCCGAGCGTCGTAGATCTACAGGAAAACACCACTTAACCCTTGAGCATCGCCCGCGACCCCGCCATCTTTACGGTTTGTGAGGCTTGTGCCTGAAGCGAGTTGATCCATGTCCGTCATCATCGACCCCCAAGCTCCGGCCGCAAGCGCGGCGCCGTCAAACGACGTCATCAAGGAGGGCGGCACGCAGTCGTTCGCCGCCGACGTCGTCGAGGCATCGATGCAGACCCCGATCATCGTTGATTTCTGGGCGCCGTGGTGCGGACCCTGCAAGCAGCTGGGGCCGATCCTGGAGAAACTGGTCCGCCAGGCGGGCGGACTGGTGCGCCTGGTGAAGATCAATATCGACGAAAACAAGGAGCTCGCGGCGCAACTGCGGGTGCAGTCCGTCCCCATGGTTTACGCTTTCGTCGGCGGCCGGCCGGTCGACGGATTCGTCGGCGCGCAGCCGGAGAACAAGCTGCGGGCTTTTATCGATCAACTCATCGGCGATGCCCACGCGCCCCTCGATGACGCGCTGGAACACGCGCAAGCGGTCCTCGACGGAGGAGACCCGCGCGGCGCCATCGGCATCTTCTCGCAGATTCTTGCGGAGGATTCGACGAATCCCAAGGCGGTCGCCGGGTTGATTCGAAGCTGCGTGGCCGCCGGCGACGTAGCCACCGCCCGCGAGGTCGTCAACGGCCTCACCGCCGAATTGAAGGGCGTGACGGATGTCGTCTCGGCCATCGCCGCCATCGAACTGGCGGAGCAGGGCGGATCGGCCGACAACGTTTCCGAGCTACGGCAAAGCGTCGACCATAATCCGGACGATCATCAGGCCCGCTATGATCTGGCGGTAGCGCTGTACGGCGCCAATCGCCCCGAAGCCGCCATCGACGCGTTGCTGGAGCTGGTCGCGCGCGAACGCGACTGGAACGAGGATGCCGCTCGCAAACAGCTTGTGAAGATCTTCGATGCGCTCGGCCACGCCCATCCCTTGACCGTGGCCGCGCGCCGCCGTCTGTCGTCGTTGCTGTTTTCATGAGCGGCCAGTCGTCAAGCACGATGGGAGCCCGGTTGCCGTCGGTTCTGCCCCTGTTTCCGCTGCCGGGCGCGCTCCTGCTGCCTTACGGCCACCTTCCGCTGCAAATTTTCGAGCCGCGCTATCTGAAAATGGTGGAATATGCGCTCAGCCATACCCGAACCATCGGCATGATCCAGCCGTTGGGAGACGATCCGGACAAGGTTGCCGACAATGCCGAAGTATATCAGGTCGGTTGCGCCGGGCGCATCGTCGAGTTCAGCGAAACCGACGACGACCGGTATCTGATTACACTCAGGGGTGTCTGCCGCTTCCGCGTCGTCGAGGAAATGCCGCTGACCAAGGGTTTTCGCCGCGTCGTCCCCGATTTCGCGCCTTTTCATATGGATCTCGAGGAAGACGACGAAGAAGACGTGTTCGATCGGGCGCAGATGCTCGATGCCGCCAATGGCTATCTGCGGACAAAGGATCTGGCCGTCGATTGGTCGGCCGTGGAAACCATCCCCGATGACGAGTTGGTTTCGGCGCTTTCCATGATCTGTCCGTTCGAGCCGCGCGAGAAACAGGCGCTGCTCGAATGCCGCGGCTGTCATGACAGAAGCCAGGTGCTCATGTCCCTGTTCGAGATGGCATCTCACGGGGGCGAAAGGCCATTCAGAGGAACAAGCCATTGAACCGCCAAGCCGCCAGATGGACGGAGAAAACACGATGAGCGGCGGATCCGTCGACCCGAAACTCCTTGAAATCCTCGTGTGCCCGCTAACCAAGGGACCACTGCGATACGACTCCGAGCGTCAGGAACTGGTCAGTGTGCGGGCGGGTCTCGCCTATCCCATTCGCGAAGGCATTCCCATCATGCTGCCCGACGAAGCGCGCACGCTGGAGACCGACGCTTCCGTAAAGGGGACACCATGACCGCGCCTTACGGCAGCCTTCATCATCCTGTCGAGATCCGCCTCAAGCGCGAGGACAAGGCGCTCGAAATCGACTTCGAAAACGGCGAATCGTTCAGCTTGCCGGCGGAATTGCTGCGTATCGAGAGCCCGTCGGCCGAGGTCCAGGGACATAGCCCGACGCAAAAAACCGTTGTGGCGGGCCGGCGTCACGTCGGCATCATGCGCGTCGAGCCCGTGGGAAATTACGCCGTTCGCATCGCCTTCGACGATCTTCACGACACCGGTCTGTACACCTGGGACTGGTTGTACAATCTCGGTGCGAACAAGGACGCCGTCTGGACCGACTACCTGCAGGCCCTGGAAGACAAGGGCCTCAGCCGGGACCCCTGACCAATACTAATTCCGCTCGCCACGCATGAGTTTGGGCAGATCGCCGACCACTCCCATGGCGTGGCGCATGAACAGCTTCTTCAGCGGCGGAATACGATTGACCATCGCGAGGCCGGTGTCGCGCGCCAGCCGCAGGGGCGCAATATCGTTGGAAAACAGGCGATTTAATGCGTCGGTCATCGCCAGCATCAGTGTGTTGTCGAAACGCCGCCACCGCTCATACCGTTCCAGCACATCGGCGACGCCGAGATCGAGGCCGAGCCGCCGAGCATCGGCGAGAACCTCCGCCAGCGCCGCCACGTCGCGCCACCCCATGTTCAGCCCCTGCCCGGCGATCGGATGCATGGCGTGCGCCGCGTCGCCCACCAGGGCGAGCCGGTGTTTCACCGAGGTATGCGCGTACTGCAGCGACAACGGATAGCTCCAGCGCGGCCCCACCACCTCGACACGGCCCAGAAAGTCGCCGAACCGGCCCGCCAGTTCGTCCCTGAAATCGGCGTCGTTCAGCTTCATCATGGCCGTGGCCAGATCCTCGCGCTCGGTCCAGACGATGGATGCGCGGTTTCCCGGCAACGGCAGGATGGCGAACGGCCCCGTCGGAAGAAACCGCTCGTGGGCGACATTCTGATGGGAATATTCGTGGTCAACGGTGCAGACAATACCCGATTGATTGTAAGACCACCGGGTCACTCGGATACCGGCGTCCTCGCGGACGCGTGAAAACCGGCCATCGGCGGCGACAGCGAGCGGCGCGCGAATTCGCCGGCCATCGGCCAGGGCGGCCTCGGCCATCCCGGCGCCGCGGTCGAGCCGCGTCAGACGGGCCGGCGCGAGGAGGCGAACGCTTTCAAGCTGCCGCATCCGTTCGAGAATGGCGCGGCGAATAAACCGGTTCTCGACCATATGTCCGAGCGGCTCGTCGCCCACCTCGCGATGATCATAATGGAGAAAAAGCCGGGACTTGCCCTCGGTTACCCGAATGTCCAGGATCGGAGAGGCCTCGCCTTCCATCTTGGACCAAACACCGATTCCCTCCAGGAGACGGCGCGAAGAGAGAGCTACGGCGGACGCGCGGCCGTCGAAGCCGGCGGCCAACGCCTCGTTCGGGTCGCCGATTTCAATCACGGCCACGGTCAGGCCGGCCTCTCCCAGGGCGCACGCCAACGTTCCGCCCACGAGACCGCCACCGACAATAAGCACGTCCACGTGAAGAGCCTCGGGTGTCGGTCCGGATTGTGATGTCATGGTTCTGTTTTCCGTTTTGTCGTGCCGCGGTCGGAATGCTCGAAAATGCTCCGAAAATCGTATCACGCAAATCAGACCGCACAGAATTTAAGCGATTGGTCAAGCGCAACCGGGCGGGTTCGCGCCCGCAGCATCGCTGAAATTCGTTGTTTCTCAACCATAAATGCGCGGCCATCCCGATATGGCATGGTTTGTGAACCCAGACGGGGCATGCGGTCCCGGTCAAGTGGCCTTTCGTTACCGCAATGTGATGCCGATCGAGCGCGAACGCGAGCGTCCGTGCCGCCAACTTGGATCGAGATCGATGCCAGTTGAATAGTCCGAGTGGAGAATGACACCATGAAATTGGTAACCGCCGTCATCAAACCGTTCAAACTCGATGATGTTCGCGAAGCCCTCACCGCCGTCGGCATTCAAGGTATGACCGTTTCCGAGGTCAAGGGTTTTGGCCGCCAGAGAGGTCAGACGGAGATCTACCGCGGTGCCGAGTATACGGCGCAATTCCTGCCCAAGATCAAAATCGAAGTGGTCCTCAACGACGATCTTCTGGAAAGCGTGGTCGAAACCATTCAGAACGCCGCCCGCACGGACAGGATCGGCGACGGAAAAATTTTTGTCTCCAATATCGCCAAGGTCGTCCGTATTCGGACAGGGGATACGGATATGGAGGCCCTCTAGACGTATTTTCGGACACCTTCTCGAAGGGCGTGACAGGGGCGATCTTCGAGAGGGATCCTGTCCCCGGCGGAAGACTGTTCCATGCACACCCTTTGAGCACGCGCAGCAAAGGCGCCTAACTTTTAGGCAGCCCTCCAAACCTTGAGGTTTGCGAGCCATCCAACACAGGATGAGTTTTGTCAGATATGTCAGTGGATTATCAGATTGCGACCGAGTTCTGGCACGAATGTTGAGAAGGCTGATGATGGATTTAGACGGGTGTACCGACACCGCCAAGAGTTCTTGTCTCTCTTGGGACACTGAAGAAGCGGTCGGTCCGCTGATCAACGGCGCCCACAAACACGCAATACTAGGAGAGCCTGAGAAATGAGCTGCCTTTCAAGAAACCTTGGCCTTCTCGGTTTGGCCGCCTTGATACTGATGACCGGCGCCGACGCCGCACTCGCCCAGGAAGCGACCCTGGATACCGGCGACACCGCATGGATGCTCACATCGACCGCGCTGGTTCTGATGATGACCATTCCCGGCCTTGCCCTGTTCTACGCCGGCATGGTTCGGCACAAGAACATTCTCGCCACCGCAATGCAGAGTTTCGCCACCTGCTGTCTGATGACGGTTCTGTGGATGATCGCGGGTTATTCGCTCGCATTCGGCGATGGCGGCGCTCTCAACGACTACGTGGGCGGTCTGAGCAATCTGTTTCTGAGCGATCTCAAGGTGGACTCCATGAGCGGGACCATTCCCGAATCGGTGTTCATGACATTCCAGATGACGTTCGCCATCATTACGCCGGCACTGATCACGGGCGCATTCGCCGACCGCATGAAGTTCTCGGCGATGCTGTTGTTCCTGGGGCCCTGGATGCTGCTCGTCTACGCGCCCATCTGCCACTGGGTATGGGGCGGCGGTTTCCTCGGAGAAGACGGGGTTCTCGATTTTGCCGGCGGTACGGTCGTTCATATCAACGCTGGCATTGCCGGTCTGGTCGCGGCCATCGTTCTCGGCAAACGGCGCGGTTTTCCGACGGAAAACATGGCGCCCTCCAACCTCGTCTTGAGTTTGATCGGTGCGTCGATGTTGTGGGTCGGCTGGTTCGGTTTCAATGCCGGCTCCGCGGTCGGCGCCAACGCGGCGGCCGGCATGGCCATGACGGTCACCCAGATCGCCACAGCGGCAGCCGCCCTGACGTGGATGTTCCTCGAGTGGATCCTGCGCAAAAAGCCGAGCGTGCTCGGCATCGTCTCCGGCGCCGTCGGCGGGCTGGTGGCGATTACGCCGGCATCCGGTTTCGTCGGTCCCATGGGCGCTTTGTTCATCGGCCTGGCCGCGGGTGCGAGCTGCTACTGGGGTGCCGTCTGGCTGAAGCACAAGCTTGGCTATGACGACTCGCTGGATGTCTTTGGCGTGCACGGAATTGGCGGCATCGTCGGCGCGGTTCTCACTGGTGTGTTCGCGGTTGAAGCCATCGGCGGTACACCTGGGTTGCTGGAAGGGAACCCCGGTCAGGTGTGGACCCAGATCTATGGAATTCTCGCAACGGTGATCTATTCGGCGGTTGGCTCTTTTATTCTGCTGAAAATTGTCGACATGACCGTCGGTCTTCGCGTCGACGAGGAATTGGAAGTGGTCGGGCTGGATCTCAGCCTCCACGGCGAAACCCTGCATTAACCCCAACCCGGGCTGGACATACGCGAACACCTTCGCTTCCCCTCCTCCTCCATCCCAACCCGGAAACCTCGGCCGGAAGGCATTGCCTTCCGGCCTTTTTATATGCCGCGTACCCGACCCGGCCGTCGCTCGCCGTGTTGAGCGGCGGCCGGGAGCCCGTTACACTCGGCTCGTCATGTTGAACCCGCGTCTCGATCTGCTGGCGGACTATCCCTTCGACCGCCTACGCGCCCTGCTGGACGGCATTCAACCGCCGGCCAGAGTTGAACCCATGGTGCTGTCCGTGGGTGAGCCCCGGCATGCGCCGTCACCGCTCGTTCATGAGGTCATTGCGGCCAACACCGCGCTGTGGGGCCGCTACCCCCCCATCGACGGCACGCCGGCATTCCGCCACGCCGTCGCCGGTTGGCTGAAGAGGCGGTACGCGCTTCCCGATGCGCTGGTGGACGCCGACCGGCATGTCCTGCCGGTCGCCGGCACCCGCGAGGCCCTGTATCTGATCGCCGCCCTGACGGTTGGCGAGGCCCGCGCCGGATCGCGTCCGTTCGTCTTGATGCCCAATCCTTTCTACCAGGTTTATTTCGGAGCGGCGGTCATGAGCGGCGCCGAGCCTGTCTATCTGCCGGCGACGTCGCAAACCGACCACCTTCCCGACTTGGCGTGCCTTGACGATGCGACCCTCAAACGAACGGCGCTCATGTATCTGTGCTCTCCGGCAAATCCTCAAGGATCGGCAGCCGGGCGGAGCTACCTTGAAAAAGCGATCGGCCTCGCGCGCCGCTTCGATTTCGTGCTGGCGGTCGACGAATGCTACGGCGACATCTACGACCAACAGCCGCCGTGTGGCGCGCTGGAAGCGTGCGCCGCCCTAGAGCATGGTATCGACAACGTGCTCGTGTTCCATTCCCTGTCGAAGCGATGCAGCGTGCCGGGTCTCCGATCCGGCTTCGTCGCGGGCGATTCGCGGCTGATTTCGGCGTTTCGCCGATTGAGGTCGTTTGGCGGCGCGTCCGTGCCGCTTCCGGTGCTCGCGGCGTCGACCGCACTCTGGAACGATGACCTCTATCCCGAACACAATCGTGCTCTGTATCGTCAAAAATTCGACGCCGCGGAGCGCATTCTCGGGAATCGATTCGGTTTTTGCCGCCCGTCCGGCGGCTTTTTTCTGTGGTTGGACGTTGGCGACGGCGAAAAAGCCGCACAAAAACTTTGGGCCGAAGCGGCGCTCCGCGTGCTTCCGGGAGCGTTTTTGGCCAAGTCCGGCGCGTCTGGAGACAATCCGGGCGCCCCTTACATACGTATGGCCCTCATCGACGATCTCGCATCTACACAAGAAACTTTAAGACGTCTTGTTAAGATCTTATAAGTTAAGACCTCTTAGCTTTGGGATGCTGTGTCGATGATCGCCCAGAATCGGATTGACGCCGTCTTTCCCGACGGCACCATTGAATTTATCAAACGCCGGGTAATCGAGCTCGCGGGTCTGTGCATACTGAGCGGCGCTGCACTTTTGTTCGTTGCCGTTTTCAGTTTCAATCCGGCCGATCCGTCGCTCAACCACGCCACCGACGCGGCGGTTGCCAATGTTCTGGGGCGCCAGGGATCGTACATCGCCGACTTCCTGTTACACACGTGGGGGTGGACGGCGCTGGTGCCACTGACCGCGCTGGCGGTCTGGGGCTGGCGGATCCTTCGGCGGCGGCCGCCGCAACGGCTTTGGCTCTGTGCTCTCACTCTTCTTCCCAGCATGATCCTTTTGAGCACCGCCCTGGCGGTCGTTCCCGCGCCGGCATCCTGGCCATTGGCGACCGGCCTGGGGGGCGGCGCCGGCGGCGTGTTGATGGAGCGCGCATTCGGATCGGCCGAGAGCCTGAGCCCGATGTTGTCGACCATCGCGCTCGCGATCGCATGCTTCGTTCTCGGAACGCTCGCCTGGGCATTCAGTCTCGGACTGACGGTGTCCGACTGGCAGTCCGTTGTCCGGTCGGGCGTCCGGTCGGGAGTCCGTATCGCCACGGTGGCGCGGCGCGTCGCCAGCCGCGCTTGGTACACCATCGTCTCGACCCGGGGGGCGCTTCGTTCCCGGACATGGGTCGGACGCCGGGAACCGACGTCATCATTGGAATCCGAGGCGCCTTGCGAGCCCGATAGGGCGGAACCGAAGGCGGCATCCACCGGCGCCCGCGGCGTCGCGCCCGGCGCGGGCGAGATGGTCGTCCCGAAAAAGCCGCCAATGAAAACAAGCCGCAAGGCCGCCGAACAGTCTCAGCACCGGTTCGATTTCGAGGACGATGACGGTTACGGTTTTCCACCACTGGACCTGTTGCACGCACCGCCCCGCCCGGCCGTCCACGACGCCGTCAATCGCGGCGCGCTCGAAGAAAACGCCAAGCTCCTGGCTTCGGTGCTCGACGATTTCGGCGTTCGCGGAGAGATCGTCAAGGTCCGTCCCGGCCCCGTCGTCACGCTTTACGAGTTGGAGCCGGCTCCGGGAACCAAGAGCTCGAGAGTGATCGGTCTCGCCGACGACATTTCCCGCTCCATGAGCGCGATCTCGGCGCGCATCGCGGTTGTTCCCGGGCGCAACGTCATCGGCATCGAGTTGCCCAACATCCGGCGCGAAACCGTGGGCCTGCGAGAGCTGCTGGCGTCGGATGCGTTCGAGCGCTATGGCGGAAAGATGACCTTGGCGCTCGGCAAGGACATTGGCGGCACCCCCGTTCTGGTGGATCTGACCCGTATGCCGCACCTGCTCGTCGCCGGCACCACGGGTTCGGGCAAGTCCGTGGCCATCAATGCCATGATCCTGTCGCTGCTCTATCAGCTATCGCCGAATGCCTGCAAATTCATCCTCATCGATCCGAAAATGCTGGAGTTGTCGGTTTACGATGGTATCCCGCATCTCTTGAGTCCCGTGGTGACCGAACCGGGGAAAGCGGTGGTCGCGCTGAAATGGACGGTTCGGGAGATGGAAGAGCGCTACCGAGCCATGTCACAGTTGGGTGTGCGGAACATCGCCGGCTACAATACGCGTGTGGCGGAGGCCAAACGCAAGGGAGAGACCCTGGTCCGGCGCGTCCAGACAGGGTTTGGCGAGGATGGTCGGCCGGTGTTCGAAGAACAGGAGCTGGACCTGGAGCCGTTGCCGTTCATCGTCGTCGTGGTCGACGAGATGGCCGATCTGATGCTGGTCGCGGGCAAGGACATCGAGGCCGCGGTGCAACGTCTGGCACAGATGGCGCGCGCCGCCGGCATTCACCTGATCATGGCGACCCAAAGACCGTCGGTCGACGTGATCACGGGAACCATCAAAGCGAACTTCCCGACCCGCATGAGTTTCCAGGTCACCTCCAAGATCGACAGCCGGACCATTCTCGGAGAGCAGGGCGCCGAGCAGCTTCTCGGGCAAGGCGATATGCTCTACATGGCGGCGGGTGGCCGCGTGACGCGGGTTCACGGCCCCTTCGTCTCCGACGAGGAAGTGGAAGCGGCGGTGAAATATCTGAAGGATCAAGGCGAACCGCGGTATGTTCAGGAAGTGACCGAGTTCGACGACGACCCGGGTGGCGGAGAATTCGGTCTCGGCGAAGAGTTGGCGGGCGACGAGCTTTACGACGAAGCGGTGGCCATCATCGCGCGCGACGGAAAAGCCTCGACAAGCTTCGTGCAACGGCGCCTGCAGATCGGCTACAATCGGGCGGCGCGCATTATTGAACAGATGGAGGCGGAAGGCATTGTCAGCAAACCCGATCGTGTCGGTCGCCGCGAAGTCCTGATCGGTGAACGCGCCGTCTAGTACCGATCGCACAAATTGGACCCCCGCCGGAAGGGGGCTGCTTCTGGCCATTGCCCTCTCGGTCATGGTCTGTGTCGCGCCCCACTCCCAACCGATCGCCGCGCCGCCCGCCGCGCTCGCGCTCGATCAATCGGAGCGGGCGGCGATCGAGCGGATACAAGCCTACTTGAACCGGATCGAAACGGTCCGCGCAGAATTCCTGCAGGCGTCTTCCAACGGCGAGGTCGCCAAGGGAAACCTGTACCTTTCGCGTCCCGGCCGGCTCCGCATCGAATACCAACCTCCGGTCCCCGTCCTGATCGTCGCCGACGGAACCTTTCTGATCTACCATGATCGCGAACTCAATCAGGTCAGTTACATCCCGCTCGGATCCACGCCGGCGGGTATCCTTTTGCAGGATCGAATATCACTGACCGGCGGTGACCTGACCATCACCGACTTCAAACAGGAAAACGGAACGTTACACATCACCTTGGTGCGCAGCGATAACCCCATGGAGGGTTCTCTGACGCTGGTATTGACCGATGATCCGTTGACTCTCAGGAAATGGGCCGTGACCGACGCTCAGGGCACCGTCACCAATGTTTCCCTGGTGCAGGCTAAATTTGGCATTCCCTTGGATGCGGAGCTGTTTCGCTTTAAGAACCCGAAGATTTTCCACGACAAGTTTCCCTGATCGGAGCGTTTCGCGTCGTCCCTCCGGCCGCGCCGCGAATTGGCGTGCCATGCAATATTTGCATATGAGGTATGCGTCACGCGCAGTGGTCTCGAGGTTAGTAGCTGACCACTTAATAGTTATGGTGCAGGCAGTTCCGCAAGGACTGGCTGCCCCGGATGGTTCCCCTGCCATCCGAATGCTTCCTCAAAGGGAGCTTAAGGCGCCCGGTTAACCCCCCTGGCCGGGCGCTTTTTTTGCGCCTTTATAACTATTGCGACGAAGATGCGAGACGGTAACCGCCCGACTTCGGTGACAAGAATCCGCGCACTCGACGGATCGGCCTCGATCTTCTGGCGCAAACGGTACACATGTGTTTCCAGGGTGTGGGTCGTCACCCCCGCATTGTACCCCCAGACCTCGTCCAGCAGAACGTCGCGGCTGATGACCCGGCCACCCGACCGGTAAAGATACTTGAGGATGGCCGCTTCTTTGTCGGTCAGGCGCACCTTCTTGCTGTTTTCATTGTTCACCAGCAACTTGGCGCTCGGGTGAAACGTATACGGGCCGATGACGAATACCGCATCGTCACTGCGTTCGTGCTGTCGAATGTGGGCGCGCAATCGCGCAAGCAGGACGCCGAGGCGAAACGGCTTGGTGATGTAGTCATTGGCGCCCGCGTCCAAGCCGAGGATCGTATCGGAGTCGCTGTCGGCACCCGTGAGCATGATGACCGGGCACTTGATGCCGTTTCGCCGCATCAGACGGCATACCTCTCGACCGTCCATATCCGGCAGGCCTACATCGAGGATCACCACGTCGAAATGATCAGCCTTCGCCGCCTCGAGACCGGCCGTGCCCGAAGCCGCGGTTACCGTCGCGAACTCCTCATGCAATTGCAACTGCTCCGACAGCATCTCGCGAAGAGCGTCATCGTCATCAACGAGAAGAACGCGTTTTCCAGTCGTCACGTCTGAGATGTTCCCGTGGCTGTTGGCCGGCCGTCGCCATTGAAACAATAGTACTCTCGTCACGATTTACAACTAAGATGACAGTTGGCCCCTCAGACCGGAAACCCTCCGGCGGGCGCCGCCTCGCTTGGAAAACGGAACAAATCGCTTTCAAGCCCCGGTTTTCACGGGTATCGTCGCCGAGCCGTAAACGCCAGGAGGCTGCTCTGGCCCCGACCCACCGCCCCCATCTCGTACCCGCGACCCGCGAGCCTCTTTCCGTGCTTTCGGTCGACCGGGCGATCTCGGATTTGCGGAGGGGTCGCTTCGTGGTGATTCGCGGTAGCGGAGGTGTCGCCTCGCTGATGCTGGCGGCGGAAGCCGCGACGGCGGAGGGTTTGGCCGAATTGGCGGCGGTGAGCCATGCCGTGCCCGCGCTGGTGATCACCGCGCGCCGGGCCGCCGTGCTCGGGCTCACTCCGGGCGGTTTGAGGGTGGTCAACCTGGCGGCGGAAGGCGGATTTTCCGCCGAAGTGATACACCAATTGGCCGATCCGCTCTCGGGTCTGCCGGTGCCGCCCCTCCTTGACCTGGGCGTGACCGAGTCGCCCGCTTTCAGTTGCGACAGCGCGGCCGTGCAGCTGGCGAAAACGGCTCGACTGTTGCCGGCGGCGGCAATCGCGCCGATCCTCGACCCCGACGCAAAAGATCTCGACGCGTGGGCCGCGCGCCATGATCTGCTGCTTGCCGACACCGGCGATGTGTTCCAATACGAGCGCTCGGCGGCGAGGAGCCTGCGGGCCGTGAGCGACGCCCGCGTTCCCCTCGCGGGCGCGGAGAACGCGCGCATCGTCGCCTTTCGTCCGCTCGATGGCGGCTTGGAGCATTTGGCGGTGCTGCTGGGGGAGCCCGATCGAGAACAGGCGGTGCTGACCCGTCTGCATTCGGAATGCTTCACCGGAGATCTGTTGGGCAGCCTGCGGTGCGATTGCGGCGACCAGCTGCGGGGCGCCATTCGGGAGCTCTCGGCGGCGGGAGCGGGTTTGCTGCTCTACCTCGCCCAGGAAGGCCGAGGGATCGGTCTGGTCAACAAGCTGAGCGCCTACGAATTGCAGGACCGGGGTTTCGACACCCTGGATGCCAACGAGCAATTGGGCTTCGACGCCGACGAGCGGGTCTACCTGCCGGCGGCGCAGATGCTCCGTCAGCTCGGTTTCGGCCGGGTTCGGCTCCTGACCAACAATCCGGGAAAAGTGGACGGGCTGGCGCGCTGCGGCATCACCGTCGAACAACGCGTTCCTCACACGCTTTCCGTCGAACCAGCACAACGAACAGTACATCCGCACCAAAATGGGCCGCGGCGGTCATCTGCTATAGCGCCGCGCTCGGCAGATTTGTTCGCGAGATGGGAAAATTCTGCCCGGTGCTGGCCGGCTTCCGATCCTCACACGCCCTATAATACCCTGATATTCCGTGATTTTCGTTTGGCACCGCGTTTGCGTGGAGGATGGCGGCAAACGAAAGTGTGAATGATCATGGATATTGCGACGACACGCCCGGCCCCGAGCACTCCGGTCCGAACCCAACTCGCCGCCCATCAATCGGCGGGATCGCATGGCGCGGCGCGGGATGAAACGTATTATTTCGAACCCTTCGGCGATGACGGCCTGACCTTCGGCGACATTCTCGACGTCATCAACCCGCTGCAGCATATTCCCGTCGTCTCGACGCTCTACCGCGAGTGGTCGGGCGACGCGATCGATCCGGTGTCGCGGATCGCCGGCGGCGCGCTGTTCGGCGGCGTCATCGGCGCGATCTCCTCGCTGGTGAATGTGATCGTCGACGAGATCAGCGGCAGCGACGTCGGCGCGCACGTCCTGGCGTTCGCCGGCGATCTCCTTGGAACCGGCGACAGCGACCCCTCGGAAATGTATGCGGGCGCGTCCGGCACTGCCGGCGGCGACGGTCAAACGGTCCCGCTCGAGATTGCGGCGGGCCCGGCGCATTCCCCGTCGCGCGTGGTCAAGGGCCTCGAGGTATTCGATTGGCCTCTCCCGGCAACGGACCGAGCCCGGGGCGGCACCCGGCAGGATCTCGGGACCGAGCCCACGCTCGGCGTGCTCGAGAAGCGCATGGCGGCGGTCCGGCAGGGACAGGTGAACGATGCGATGGTCATGGCCATGTCCGTCTATGAGAAAAGCGAGCACGCGGCCAAGGAACGCATCATGCCGAAAATCGATATCCTGAGCTGACGGCCGGCACTTATGCGGCGCCCGCTCAGTCCCGAAGCGGCGGCCGGGCGCCGAATATCGCCGTCCCGACCCGGACCATGGTGGCGCCGAACTGGATGGCGACGGGGTAGTCCGCGGTCATGCCCATGCTCAGCTCGCAAAGATCGTTTCGTCTCGCGATGTCGCGCAACAGGGCGAAATGCAGGGATGGCTCCTCGTCGACCGGCGGAATGCACATCAGACCCCGGAGCGGCAGCCCGTACACCTCCCTGCATTCCCGGATGAACGAGTCCACGTCCGCCAGCGCAATGCCGTTCTTCTGCGGCTCGTTGCCGGTGTTCACCTGGACGAGCACTTGCGGGCGGCGATCCTCCTCGTCCATCGCGTTGGCCAGCGCGCGGGCCAGCTTGGGACGATCCACCGTCTCGATCACGTCGCACACCTGGACCGCCCGGCGAACCTTGTTTCGTTGCAGCGGGCCGATCAGATGAAGGCGGGCGTCGGGGAATTCGTCCTTGAGCGCGGGCCATTTGTCCTCCGCTTCCTGGACCCGGTTCTCACCGAAGATCCGATGCCCCGCCAGCAGCGCCGGACGAATGCATTCGGGCGGATGGGTCTTGCTTACGGCAACCAGCGTGACCGAATCGGGCGCGCGGCCGGCCGTCTCGGCCGCTTGCACGACGCCGGCCCTGACCGCCGCGAGATTGCCGGAGACGTCCGATCCTTCGGATGATTGGTTTACCATTTGCATTCGAAAACCCGTTGCCCGCATTGTTGGCCTCATGACGACCTTAGCAGAGCTCTCGCGGCGGCTCAAACCGCGTAATCAAGGCCCATCCTTGCCGCCGCTGATCCTGATGACCGACCGCCAGCGGCTGGCGGACCCGATCCCGGTGGTGGAGGCGCTTCCCCGGGGAAGTGCCGTCATCCTGCGTCATTACGGCGATCCGGGACGAGAGGCCCTGGCATTGCGTCTCGCGACGGCCTGCCGCCGCCTTGGTTTGCGCTTGTTCATTGCCGAGGACATCGGTTTGGCGGTGCGTGTCCGCGCTCATGGGATCCATCTTCCCGAAGCCCGCACCGCAAGGCCGCCCAGAACCTGGCGATCCAATGGTCACAAGGAATGGCTAATTACGGCGGCGGCGCACTCGCGCGCGGCCGTCATGCGTGCCGCGCGGGCGGGTGCCCACGCCGTGTTGCTGTCACCGGTATTTCCCACGCAAAGCCATCCCGGCGCCGCCGCCATCGGCCCGCTCCGGTTCGCCGCCTGGGTGCGCCAGAGCCCTCTGCCCGTTTACGCGCTGGGCGGATTTCCGTCACATCGGCCCGGCGCCTTGCGTCGAGCGGCGCGGCGGGGTTCGCCGGCATCGGCGGGTTCGCGCCCGGTCCATAGGGACGGGAGGTTCTCGAATTTCGGCGATCCACGGCGCCCGGGGGCGCGCGGCCGCCGATGCCGACCGCTTATCGCAATGGTCACGTCGTGAGCAAGGGGGGAGGGGTGATCGGTTTTTTCGAAATCAACCCCGTGCACATTAGATTTCCATTCGAAAACGTGTCGCGTTCCCTCCCCTCGCCAGTGCGCCGGGCGTCTAGCAAAGATGCGCAACTTCATTCCGCATGCTACGATTCTCGGCCTGACCCCGAGCCTCCCAATAGGAGAACCTACGGGACGTCAGTTCCAGTTTGCCGATGGGTCCTCGCCATGCGAGTATCATCAAAGATATGCAATGCGTCCGGGAGGGAAAAGCATGCCCAAGATCGAAGGTGGCTGCCTTTGCGGCAGTTTGCGCTACACCAGCGACGCGGAACCCGCGGCTATCATCAACTGCTATTGCGCGGGGTGCCGAAAGAACACCGGGTCGACCAACTCCTTCAATTTGGCGATGCCGCGGGGAACGGTGAAGGTCACCGGGGAGACGGTGGCGACCTATGTTGATTATTCGGGTTCGAGCGGAATGCCGTTCGAACGGCATTTCTGCGCGAAATGCGGTTCGCATTTCCTCTCGGGCGGGCCGGCCTACGAGGGTCTCGAATTCATCAAGGCCGGAACGCTGGACGACCCGAATTGGGCCGTGCCGGCGGTACACATCTGGTGCGAGGAAAAGCTCGACTGGCTGGAGCTCCCCGAAGGCGCAAAGCAGGTGGCGCGCAATCCGTAGACTTTTCCGCCGATGGTCGTTGATGGCTCGGCTTTGACCGCTTCGGTTCGGGAGCACGAGGTGGCGTTGGCTCTGTTGGAGGTTTGAAGCCGAGGAGCGAATTCGCAATCGAGGAGTCAACCTTGCCAGGGGTCATGCTAGGCATAGATAGGGTATCATCATTCCGAATGCTGCGATTGTAGAAGCGCCGGGGTAAAATTCGTTTGAAAATCAAATGGTTCTGACCCCTTGATGGTCCAGCGCAGAACCGCTTTGTCATTCCGCATGCTACGATTCTGGGCCTGACCCCGAGACTCCCCGAACATGGCCATATTTTGGAGGTGCAAATAGGTCCTCGACAACGCTGATAATTGTTTCAGCAATCTCTGGATAAAGTCCTGTGGGATATTTGCCTCATGAGCCCGCACGTAATGAAAAGCACCGTTTGGCACTCGAATTTCGGTCGAATCCAAGTTCACCGAACACCTTATCGAACTCTCTTGCGGCCGCTACGGTTCTGTCGTGAGCAAGTCTGACAGTCTTACCGGTAAGCTGCATTTTGACCGTGAGATGAACACGGTCATGAAATCCATCGACGCGCAGGTAGCAATCCTGTGTTCCACGCCAAATCAAATCAGATACCAAATATGGTTTTGGCAACGTGTGCTCAAGGTAATCTTTCAGAGCTTCTAGTTTCTCCTCGACCGCATTCTCGCGCGCCATCTGGCGTTGGTTTTCACTGAACTCTCCGATGGGTAGTCGGCTTTGGGTTCTCTCGCGATCAATACCGGCAAGATCTTCGTACGGATTAGGTCGATCGTGGGAGTGGGCCTGGGATTGACGTAAAGGTCGAATAAAACGTGCCCTATGACCATGGACCCTATTCGTGAGGTTGTCGAATCCATAAATCCACTTTATCAATGTGGATTTCCACAGCGAAAGCCTCTTCCTCGGTCTGATAGCGGCCGATTATCACTCGGAGCGGCTCGGCTCCTTCTCTCTGTATGTCCACAATGCGATGATCTTTCGCGGCCAGATCCTCTTGATTCTGAAACCGTACGTCAACATCATGATGATCGACGCGGTTACGGGTTCCCTTTCCAACGTAAAAAACCGCATTGTCGCGCGGGTCACGCAGTCATAAACATAGAATGGCAGGAGATGGTCCGGCATTTGCGCCCCTACTATGTGGGTTTATATGAGTAGAAATAGCCTGATCTAAGTCGAGCCGGCGTGCGTCGGCGAGGTTCTGACCGTAATAAAAAGGGGACGCTACTGGACTGCACCCCTTGATTTTGACCCCTTGATTTCTATCCGGGATCGGAAGTTTCTGCGGAATTAAGGGTTTCACATTATGTAACGTACACAGTTTATTTCACGCATTGTGTAAATTAAACTCGCCGTTTGCTTTACACAAGATTTTTTGCCGCCACTGCGGTTTACGCAAAGTGGTAGCTAAAATTGAAAAACACACAGGATGTTGTGACCGCTGTGGCGGAAAGCCAACCGCTAGTTTTCGACCTCGCCGCCGCGCGCCTCGCAATCACGGGGACACGGGCGTCCGGGAGACGGTGACCCCTGCTATCGCGTGCTCTCGTTGTCGTCATATCCGAAAGCCTGGATAAACGGCCGCAACAGGGGCAGCACGTCTTCCATCGGCTCCCGGTAGTTCAGCCACCGGCTGACGGACCGGGAATAAATCGGCTGGGTCACCTGATGGTAGCTGGGGGTCGCGATGCGGCGGCCCTTGGCGCGCTCGGCGTATTCGAGGATGGAATTGTCCCAGGGTAATTCGAGATAATCGAGAATGCGCCGGGTCTGTGGTTCGAATTCGAAGCAACGGGGTCAGATTCGTTTGAAAATCAAATGGTTCTGACCCCTTGATTTCGGCGCCGTTTAAAGCAACCTGAAGAAATCCGAATAGCATTTCAAGGACATCATGGGTTGGAGCGGAGCGACGGAGCACGGGGTCGCGTCCAGCATTGTAACATGTCGCGGTTCCATGGCTTCAGTGCCGCTCCCTATCGTCAAACCGCCTCGAACTGCTTGACCTTGATCCGTCCGGCCTTTCTGTCCACCTGGGCGAAGTCGTACAGCATTTGCTGACGCAGCCAGCTCTCGGTGCTGCCGCCGAACGCCTTGGACAGGCGCACGGCTACCCCCAACGCCACAGACTGAATGCAATCCGTCAGATGCCGGGACCCAACACTTTAGGCTTTTCGGTGTGAGGGTCATGGCTCGCCCTTAAAGCACAAAATAAGTGTACTTTATCTGCCCCTTGTTCACCCCCAAAGGTGTACTTTTCCCTTTGGACCTTACCGCATATGGGTTAAAAAGGCCATTGTCGCATTTCACGCGCGACATTCTCGAGAGGGGGGGCCACATGAAGATGGAAAGCTCAACCACGGCGGTCGCGCACGTAACCGCCAGTCACAACGCGACTGCCCAGAAGATAAAAAGCGTCGCGGCGCCTTTTTCTCATTAAGGTCAAAAAAGGTTGTGTCGCTCCGTCCCTTTTTTTCAGCGTCAAATTACCGACCGATAGGATGAATCCATGGCTATAAATATTTGCTCGCACTCAGGTAATACGCATATGGGCGTTTTCCATTTTGTAAATGTCAGCGCTACCGTCTACCTGCAAGAAACTGCCGTGAATAGTGGAAAATTTCAGTGCCTGGTTCACTACAAATACAGTGGGGTGGCCAGTGGCAACGGCACCAAACTCTTCCGGTTTCAGGAAACGTCCACCAACAGAAACAGCTGCCCCATGGTATCACCCTTGATGTTGAGGTGGCGAACTGGAACCTGTCGGCGACGACCATCTTTTTCTCGCTCACCGCGTCGATCAGTGGCCATGGCATGGGACCAGACTACCTTTTCCAAAAGACACCCTTCGGCGGCCAACTTCCCTCGATCACAATGGAGCAGGTTGACGCAAAAATCGCGGCACGTCTGGCGGCAATTCCCGATTGTTGAGATTATCTCCTGATCTCATTGCGCCCAACAGCATTCAGAAGCAACGGGGTCAGATTGTTTGAAAATCAAATGGTTCTGACCCCTTGATTTCCATTCATGCCAGTGCATTGGGCGATCGAGCGATTTGCCCTTCCGATCACAGGAATCGGGGCCTCCCAGTCGATATCCGGGATCGGAAGTTTCTGCCGAATAAAGGGTTTCACGTTGTGTAACGGACGCTGTTCATTTCACGCATCGTGTAAACCAGATGCGCCATCTGCTTAACACGAGATTTTTTGCCGCCACCGCGGTTGACGCAACGTGGTAGCTGAAATTCAAAAACACACGGGATATTGGGACCGCTGTGGCGGAAAGCGAACCGCTAGTTTTCGACCTCGCCGCCGCGCGCCTCGCGATCACGGGGAACACGGGCGTGCGGGAGACGGTGACCCCTGCTATCGCGTGCTCTCGGTGTCGTCATATCCGAAAGCCTGGATAAACGGCCGCAATAGGGGCAGCACGTCGGCCATCGGCTCCCGGTAGTTCAGCCACCGGCTCACCGAGCGGGAATAAATGGGCTGAACGACCTGATGATAGCTGGGCGTGGCGATCCGGCGCCCCTTGGCGCGTTCGGCATATTCGAGGATCGCGTTGTCCCACGGGCAGTTCGAGGAAATCGAGAATCCGGCGGGTCTGCGGCTCGAACTCGGCGACGAGATCCTCGTACCGGCTCTCGAGGACAGTCAACGGGAGCACCGCCGCGTATTGCCGCCACAAGCCCATCACGGCGCGATAGAACCCGGCGGTATCGGCGAGAGTGCCGAACTGCACCATGGCCGGATTGGGCTCGAAGCGCTGCATGAAGCCGCTGAGGACAACATCGCAGGGATGACGCAGAGCGAGGAGCAGCTTTGCGTCGGGAAACAGGCGATGGATCAAGCCGGCATCCATCACGTTGAGCGGCAGCTTGTCCACCAGGACGCCGTCCGGTAAGCCACCCATGGCGCCGGCGACCTCGGTGAAATAGATTTGCCGGAGATCGGCGATCTCGTCGGCGGTCAACCCCGCGAGGGCATGGGGATAGTCTCC
Source organism: uncultured Alphaproteobacteria bacterium (assembly GCA_963786305.1). Taxonomy (GTDB): domain Bacteria; phylum Pseudomonadota; class Alphaproteobacteria; order Rhodospirillales; family Defluviicoccaceae; genus CAKZLS01. Next base: position 19,068 of record CAWAYL010000013.1, on the reverse strand, counting down.
CGGCATCTCGCGCACGCGCTGCTTGACCACATCGAGCGCCGGTTTTTCCTCCATGGTGTGCAGCGACGGATGCGCATCCAGGATCTGATCCAAGAGCGTGGTGCCCGAGCGCGGAAACCCGATGAGAAACACCGGTTGCGGGCCCGGGCTCGGAACCGGCGGGGTCCACGATCGTACCCATTGCGCGGTGAAGGCCGCTTTCAGGTCCGCGATCGATTGAGGAAACCGGTCCTTGTCGACCCGCATCCATGCCGGGCTCCGGCGGGCCCGTTCGTTGGCGTCGGAGTAAAGGTCGTAGGCGCGCTCATAATTTCCCCCGCGATCGTGGAGCGCGGCCATCTCGTAGAGAGCGACATCGCCGCCCTCGGCATTGAGCTGATCAGCGTCCAAGCTCTCGAGACGGATCAGAGCGTCTTGTTCCCGCCCGAGCCGACGTTCGCATTTGGCCGCCGCCACCTGAGCCTGGATATCGCCCGGTTTGATCCGCAACGCCCGTTCGGCCATGGCGAGCCCGTTCTCCAGCTTGCTGGACCTTTCGAAGAACACCGCCAGGGCGGTGCGGGTGTCGGCGTCGTCGGGATCAAGCTCAATCGCGCGTTGGAAGCTGGCTTGCGCCTGTTCGAGCTCCCCGAGATCCCAAAGAACCTCTCCGAGGTATCGGAATGCCTTGGGGTAGTCGGGCTTGAGATCGATGGCGCGCCGGTAAGCGGCAACGGCTTGCCGGCGCTCGCCCATGACCTGGAGGGCCTTGCCGCGATTGCAGTGGGCTTCGGCATAGCTCGGATTGTGCCGCACCGCCTCTTGATAACGCGAAACGGCTTCCTCCGGGCATCCCCTATCCTGCAGGACGTTTCCGAGATTGTTGAGGGCCTCGGGATAGGCCGGATTGAGATGGAGGGCGCGCCGAAAGGTGGTCTCCGCGTCCGCGTCCCGGCCCTGGGCGAGAAGCACCGTACCCAGGCTGTTGTGATAGGCCGCGTTGTCCGGATCCACGCTCACCGCCTGGGTGATCAGCGCCATGGCGCGTTCGTGATCTCCCCGGTTGTCCGCGATCAGACCCGACAGATGCAGGGCGTCGGGATGGTGGGGCTGTTTTCGGAGGACTTTTTCATAGAGAGCGGCCGCCCGGTCGATTTGGCCCAACTGGTGGAAGCGGGCACCCTCGATGAGCGTTTTCCGAACGCTCGCCGCCGGACCCCCGGAACCGCCTACATGATGACGCGATTGGGATCGCCGTTGTTGACGATTCACCAGACGGGACCCCTTCTACTGCCGAACGCCGCGAGCGCCGGTCATCGGCGGAGCGCGGCCATCGCCGCGATCACCCGGTCCATGAGCTCACGCCAGTCCCCGGGCGCCCGCTGCCGAAACAGCCGCATGGTCGGATACCACGGCGTATCGGCGCGATCCAGCAACCATCGCCATTCCGGAACATAGGGGATCAACATCCAGGTGGGCCGCGCCATGGCGCCGGCCAAGTGCGCCACGGCGGTATCCACGGAGACAACCAGATCCAAGTTGGCAATGATCGCCGCCGTATCGGAGAAATCGCCAATTTCCGCTCCGAGGTCATGAATTGGAAGCGTCCGGCCGTCCTGGGCGGCGGCGCCGACCTGAAGACTGAAAAACGAACCTTCGGCTTGTTGCGCAAGGGGCGCGAAGGATCCGGCTGGCATGGAGCGGTTTCGATCGTTCATGTGCCGGGGATTGCCCGCCCAGACAAGTCCGACCCACGGCCGTTCGGCGGGTTGCATGCGCTCGCGCCAGGCGGCGGCCGCCGCCGGATCGGCGGCGAGATAGGGCACCGCGCCGGGGATCGTATCCAGCGTCGTGCCGAGGATTCGCGGCAGGCTCATCAACGGCGCCTGTAGATCGAATTCCGGCAACGGCTCTCCCCTGACGACCAGCCGCCAAACCGGAGCGGGGGCGCCCTGCGTCAGCACGGAGAACAGGCCGAACAACGGTCTCGGGCATTCCACGACCACCCGGCCGCCGCGCTTGGCCACCATGGAACCATAGCGCACGAACTGAATGGCGGACCCCAGTCCCTGCTCGGCATGGAGCAGGATTGTCTCTCCGTTCAGTTCCGATCCGTCCCACAAGGGCCGGCCGAGATCGCGTGGAGACGAGGTGAAACCGTCCACCTTCCATCGCCATTCATATTCCCGCCAGCCTTCCGCGAACCGGCCGAGCAGCAACAGCAGGACCGCGCGGTTGGCATGCGCTTCGGCATGATCGGGATCGAGGGCCAGGGCCTTGTCGTAATACGGCAGGGCCGCTTCATATCGTGCCTGCTCGTGAAGCACGAGGGCGAGATTGCTCAATGCCGTGGCGTAATCGGGCTTGCACTCGAGCGCCCGCCGGTAGGAAGCCTGTGCGTCTTCGAGCCGTCCCTGCTTCCTGAGCGCGCTGCCGAGATTGCAATGGGCCTCGGCATATCGCGGCCGCGCCGCCAGCACGTGTCGATAGGCGGCGACGGCGTCTTCCCATTGGCCGAGTTTTTGAAGGGCGTTGCCGAGATTGTTGTGGGCCTCGGCGTAATCCGGCTTCAGCTCGGTCGCGCGGCGGAACAAGGCGCACGCTTCTTGCGGTCTGTGCAGGGCGAGAAGCACGGTGCCGAGATTGTTGGTGTACGCCGGGTTGTCGGGACTGAACTGGACGGCCTTGCCGATCAGCGATTCCGCGCGATCGTGCCGGCCTCTCTGATGAGCGATCAGGCCCGAAAGATGCAGGGCGTCCGGATGCCGGGGGCTGGATTTGAGGATGTCGTCATAGAGGCGGGCGGCGTCGTCCAGACGGCCAGCCTGGTGATGACGCACGGCTTCGACCAACCGATCATGCGGCGAGGGTTTCGCCCCATGGCCAGGCTTCGATCGCTGAAATGGCGGGATTGGGTCGCGTCGCTCGGTCATGTGCCCGGCTAGTCCGTTGCCCACATTCGAACGAGGTTCGCCCGCGTGTTGTTCAGCTTGTGATATTGCGGGCTTTCGGGAGCCGTCTCCATCGCCCACTGGGTGACCAGGGCTAGATCGTAGACCATCGAGCGCTTGAACTGGTCCTGTATCATGCTTTGTATCCACGTCACCGCGGCCAGGCGTTCGCCGGATTTCACTTCGGCCACCCGGTGCAGCATGGTCGTCGGATAGAGGATGCCGTCTCCGGCCGGCAGTTTTACCTGCTTTTCGCCGTAGGGCGTTTCGACGAAGAGTTCTCCGCCGCTGTAGCTGTCCGGGTTGTTGAGAAAGACGGTGATCGACAAATCGAGGCGCATGGGCACCGGTTTGCGCCGGATCGGGTTGTCGATGTGGGTACCATAGACCATGCCGGGGCGATACCGCGAAAGGATGGGCGGATAAAGCACCTTGGGGACGGCGGCGGTGCGAAAGGTCTCGTTTCGCTCCAGGGCCGCATCGAAACAGCGAGAAAACCGCGCATAGCCCTCGGTTTCGTGAGCCAATTGCTCGTTACGCTTGATATTGGACGCGGCCAGCCCCGGCGCGCTCAGGGCGCCATCCTTGAACAGGCCATTCGCGGCGATGCCGCGAAACAATTTGACCTCGTCCGCGCTGAGCACGCCCGGCAGCCAAAGCAGCATGGCGGTTCCCTCGACCTCGTTTGTCCGAGCACCGAACTGTATCGCGATCCATCCTTGCCTTCAATGGCGGGTAGGGTTCCCATCGGCGAGAGGCCGTCGCCGCCGCGTGGCGCTCATCAAGGCCATCCAGCGCATCGCGATCATCCCCGGGGTAGGGCGATGGGCTTTCCATCCGCCGAAAGGTAGCCCAGTTCGCGCATCATGTCCTTGTGGCAATCGACGATGATTTCCACCTGATCGGGAACCAACTCGTGGCGCCATGTTCCGACGACGCCCTTGCGGAAAAAACGCTCGGCGTTCCGCGAACGCTCGATGAACCCCGTTTGCCGCTCCTGACCGGCCAGAACCTTGAACGAACTGTACCGGATGGCCCGCTTCAACCGCTCTTTTTCTTTCGGGATCTTGAGGAAGTCGAGGACGCTCGAAAAGGCCTTGGTGGGCGATTTCGTCATCTCTTCGTATTTGAGAACCTTGAGGTACAAACCGGGTGCATTCAACCATGTCCGGATGTTGCTGCTCCAGTCCGACACCACCTGGAGGATGTGACCGTCCTTGGCCTGAATTTCCAGCGGCTTGTAACAAATGGCCTTGGCTCCCTGCTCCAGGGTCAGGCCGTAGTGGTGGCTGAACGATACCGCCACGTCGAGGGGATTGCGCACGACATAGATGGCGCCGAAGGTCACGTCGGGCGTGATGGTGGGAATGTCGTCGATGGCGGACAGGACGTTGTGTGTCTTGACGAGAACCGTGCCCGGATGAGCCTCGGCGAGAAACCGGTGGACACGCGGGCGGAGGCGATTGATCTCCGGCCACGTGAGGTCGGCTTGGGACTTGCCGGAAACCTGTTCGTAGTAGTCCGCCCGCATGTCGCCATAGGCAAACTCGGACAGTGCATTGATGTTTTGCGGAACGTCCGTATTCAAAAGGTAATTGGCAAGAAAAGCCCTCAGCCATGTGTTTCCCGATTTCGGATAGGAGGCGAGCCACAAAATCTGTGTCATGGCCGATTTCTCTCCCGGGACAACAGCGCGTCGAGACCTAGAGCACTATCCGTTCAAGTGGATTGACTTGCTCTAAAAATCAATTTCTTAGAGCACCGTCGTGCTCTCGCCGAAAAAAAGAGGGCGGCAAAAGCCGCCCTCTCCGACACGCGAGTAGCGAAAGCTAGAAGCCGAGCTTGATGCCGGAAGCGAAGCCCCAGCCATCGTTGTTGTAGCCCTGGCCGCAGTTGGTGGTGACGCAGCCTGGATTCTGCGCGTCCGCGTCGTAGGCAAAGAAGCCGCCGACAAGACGGATGCCCGGGCCGAACTGATAGGTGCCGCTGATGTTGGCCTGGTCGAGGCGAACGTCGCCACCGTCGGCGTCCGCAAAGCCCTTGTTGACACCGCGCTGGTAGGTAATGCCGATTTTATACGGGCCAATCTCATAGGCGCCACCGGCCGTCCAGCCGTCGCCGTCGAACTCGGTGATTTCCTGGCCATTGTCGTCCAGGGTCCGGGAACCGCCGAATGCCTTGACGTAAGCGCCACCGACCGTGAAGCCGGCGAAGCTGAATTGCGCGCCGGCATTGGCCGCAGACAACGGGTTGTCGGACGTGTTGGCGCCGACATAACCCAACGACGCCTGCACGCCGAAACCGCCGAAGTCTTCCTTGAAGTTGGCGCCGACCGCATAACCGTTGTTCTGGGTTTCCTTGTTGTCGACGTTGGTGCCGCGGGACTTGTAAACCGGGTCGTTGTCGTCGCCGCCGCCGGGCTCGAACTGCGGAATGAACGACGCGCCGAGCTGGAAGCCGGCAAAACGCGGCGAAATATAGGTGAACTTGCCGGAGTCGTTATCGTTGAACCGCAGGTTGGTGGTGGCGAGTGAGGTGTTGAAGCTGCTACCGCCGTAGGTGTCGGCCCAGAACAGATCGCTGATCATGTCGCCGGAGTCGATGCTGACGCCGCCGTCCGGAGCGGTCACGTGCAAAAGGTAGCCCGCGTTGTTTTCGTCGCCGACGATCAGACGGCCCATGCTGTCGCTCTCGACATACAGATACAACTCGTCGATCTGGTCTGCCTCGGTGTTGGCTTCCAACTGAACGTTGAGGCCGAAGGTGATGCCGTTGTCCAGGGTCAATTCGCCGGTGAAGCAGACTTCACTGTTGTGCTTCTGATCGACGGGCAGGGTCTTGATCTTGGTGGACGTGCCATCGTCGTTTCTCGTGTCGATGTCCTGGTCCGCGTACACGCCCCACTGCTGGTGGAAACCGTTTACACCGACCTTGATCCGTGAATCGGCGGCGGCGTCACCGGCCATTCCCGCGATCAAACCGGCCGTCGCCAAGGCGGTGGTCCCTAAGAGATACTTTTTCATGTTTTCCTCACACTGTGAATAAGGAGTTCTTCTGAACTCGTCATTTCCAGCGGAGCCCCCCTGCGGAGACACCCGCCACCTGGAATGTCCCGTATCAATGCACGATCATTTGCGGTGATCAAGCCGCACCGATGGAAGTTGTGTACATTTCTCCGCACTGTGGCGTGGTTGCAACAATTATTGGGTTGACAGGTCGGTTGGCGGTTGTTGACACGGCCGTCCACGGGGATTACCAGCAATGCAGATACCTCGGAAAGGTGTTGCATGTATCACAGGATTCGAATTGGGGCGTCGTCGCCGAGCGCTTTTTGCGGGACCCGCGCGGTGTTGGCCGCGATCTTGGCCGCGGTCTTGACGGGGGTCCTCGCGGCCTGTTCCGGCGTCAAGACAGAGGGAGAGTTCCCGGACCGTCGACAGGGGGATTCCACGCCGTATGGAAATGTCGAAAAACGGGGATCCGTTTTTGGCGACCAGGGGCTGCTCTACGACAGCGATCCCGCAACGCCCGATGGCGACGGCGGCGGTGGCGGCGGCGGTATCGGCGTCAACAGCTTTCTGTGGCGCGCGTCTCTGGACACCGTCTCGTTCATGCCGGTCAGTTCAGCCGACCCGTTCGGCGGCGTGATCATTACCGATTGGCACGCGCTCGCGGAAACCCCGCGCGAGAGGTTCAAGATGAATGTCTATATTCTCGGACGCTCGCTGCGCGCGGACGGTGTCCGGGTTTCGGTCTTCCGCCAGGTGCAAGATCCCTATGGGATGTGGCAGGACGCGCCCATCGAGCAAAACGCCGGCGTCAAGGTCGAAGACGCCATCTTGACGCGGGCCCGCCAGCTCCGGTTCGATGTGATGCAGCAATAGCCCGGTTTCGGCCGTCTCATACTCCCCAAGCATCAGTAGCGGCCACCGGGTCCTCGAAAGCGATCGAGTTCATGTCACGATACAATTTCAAAGAGACCGAAACCAAATGGCAATCCGTGTGGGAGCAGCGTGGCTGCTTCGCCGTCACCGAGGATACAGCGCGCAAGAAGTATTATGTTCTTGAAATGTTCCCGTATCCGTCGGGGCGTATCCACATGGGCCATGTGCGCAACTACACCCTCGGTGACGTGGTGGCCCGGTTTCGCCGCGCTCAGGGGTACAACGTGCTCCATCCCATGGGCTGGGATGCGTTCGGCCTGCCGGCCGAGAACGCCGCGATCGCCAACAACGTGGCGCCGGCGGACTGGACGCGTGAAAACATCCGGGCCATGCGCGAACAGTTGAAAGCGATGGGTCTCTCCTACGACTGGTCCCGCGAGATCGCCACCTGCGAGCCGGACTATTATCGGCATGAGCAAAAGATGTTTCTCGATTTCCTCGAGAACGGTTTGGTCTACCGGCGCGAAGCGTGGGTCAACTGGGATCCGGTGGAAAACACGGTGCTCGCCAACGAGCAGGTCATCGACGGCAAGGGGTGGCGGTCGGGCGCTCCGGTGGAGCGGCGCAAGCTGTCACAGTGGTTTTTGGGCATCACCGAGTTCGCCGAGGAACTGCTGGAGGCATTGTCGACGCTTGAGCGATGGCCCGACCGCGTTCGCCTGATGCAGGAGAAGTGGATCGGCCGGTCGGACGGCGCGCGGATGATCTTCGCGCTGAAGGATCGCGCGGACCGGCTGGAGGTGTTCACGACCCGTCCCGACACCATATTCGGCGCGTCCTTCTGCGCCATCGCGGCCAATCATCCGCTGGCGCTCTCGCTGGCCGAAACCGATGCACGTCTTGCCGAATTCATTGCGGCGTGCGGCCGCCTCGGCACCAGCGAGGCCGCCATCGAGACCGCGGAGAAAGAAGGCTACGACACGGGCGTTCGCGCCATCCATCCGTTTTCGGCCGGTCGGGACCTTGCCGTGTACGTGGCCAATTTCGTGCTGATGGAATATGGAACCGGCGCCATCTTCGGCTGCCCCGCCCATGACCAGCGAGATCTTGATTTCGCTCGCAAGTACGAACTTCCGGTCGTTCCGGTGGTGGCGCCGTCGGATGTGGACGCTTCGGCGTTCGCCGTCGGCGACGAGGCATATACCGGGTCCGGGCGATTGATCAATTCCAGCTTTCTCGACGGAATGAGCATCGACGATGCCAAGAAGGAGATCGCGCGGCGTCTGGAAGACGCCGGCGCCGGTGGGCCCGAGGTCAATTTCCGCTTGCGCGATTGGGGCGTCTCCCGCCAACGCTACTGGGGATGCCCGATACCGATCATCCACTGCGGCCATTGCGGCGCCGTGCCGGTTCCCGCGGCCGATCTCCCCGTGGTCCTGCCGGAGGATGTCGCGTTCGGCAGGCCGGGCAATCCGCTGGATCACCATCCCACATGGAAACATGTCGACTGTCCGAAATGTTCGCGGCCGGCGGAGCGGGAAACCGATACATTCGACACGTTTTTCGAATCGTCATGGTATTTCGCGCGCTTTTGCGCCCCGCGCCCGGACGCGGCCTTCACCCGTTCGGCCGTGGATTACTGGTTGCCCGTGGATCAATACATCGGCGGCATCGAGCACGCCGTGCTGCACCTCCTCTATTCCCGTTTTTTCACCCGCGCCCTCAAGCGCTGCGGCTACCTCGGCATGGACGAGCCGTTCGCCGGGTTGATGACGCAAGGAATGGTCTGCCACGAAACCTATCGCGCCGGCGACGGCGCCTGGCTCACGCCGGAGCAGGTGGCACGGACATCCGAAGGCGCGGTTCACGCCGATACGGGCGCGCCTGTCACGGTCGGCCGGTCCGAGAAGATGAGCAAGTCGCGCAAGAACGTCGTCGATCCCGAGGCCATCATCGCGACCTATGGCGCCGATACGGCGCGCTTGTTCATGCTATCGGATAGCCCGCCGGACCGTGACCTCGAATGGACCGAAGCGGGCATCGAGGGTGCGTGGCGGTTCATCAACAGACTATGGCGCATGGTGGTCGATCCGCCGGACGCGCTGGCGGAAAAGGATACGCCGGTGCCGGCCGCGCTCAATGGCGGCGCTGCGCAGAGCCGTGCGGCGGCCGCATATCGCGAGATGCACAGGACCATCGAACGGGTGAGCGACGACCTTGAGAAGTTCGGTTTCAATCGCGCCGTTGCCCGCATCCGGGAGTTCACCAACACACTGGCGGATGTTCCCGGAACCGATGACCATACGATCTGGGTGCGCCGCCAGGGTCTGGAAACCATCGTCAAACTGATCGGACCGATGATGCCGCACCTCGCCGAGGAATTGTGGACCCAATTGGGTCATGAGACGCTGCTCGCCGATACGCCGTGGCCCGAACCGGATGCGGCCATGCTCGTGGATGATACCGTAACCGTCGGCGTGCAGGTCAATGGCAAGCTTCGCGCCACCGTGGAGTTGGCCAAGGATTGCGATAAAGCCGAGGCGCAAGCGGCGGCATTGGCCCTACCCAATGTGATGAAAGCCATCGGCGGGAAATCACCGCGGAAAGTCATTGTCGTGCCGAATCGTATTGTCAATGTGGTTGTCTAAGGCACTTATCCTGTTCGCGTTGCTGGCGGTCATGGCCGGCTGCGGTTTCCGGCCGATGTATGCAACCGATCCGGGCGATACCGACGTTCCCGATGAACTTTCGGCGATCAAGGTCGATGTCATCGCTGATCGAACCGGACAGCAACTCCGCAATCACCTCTTCGACCTGCTGACGCCACGGGGGCAGCCCGCCACGCCGCGGTACATTCTGAAGGTGAGCCTGCGCGAACAAAAAAGGGAAATCGCGGTCAAATCGACGGGATTGGCCACGCGGACAAATGTGAGCGTAAATGCCAAGTACGCTCTGGTCAGCGCCGCCACGGGCGAATTGGTGACCGATGGCACGGCACGCGCGTTCAGCAGCTACAATCTCACGGAGTTGGAATTTTCCAATCTGACGGCCGAGAAAGATACCTTGTCGCGTGCCACCCGCCTGATCGCCACCGACATCCGCTCGCGCCTGGCCGCGTATTTTTCGGGGTAATACCAATTCTCGTTGATAGGAACCCATTGTGACGGCCTTTCGAGGTTTCCGGACGGCGTCGCGCGGCGCTCATGATGCTCCCGCATCACCGCGCACCACGCTCCTTGCCGGAAACCTCGAAAGGCCGCCCGGAGGGTCGTGTTTCGCGCTTCCTCGGGGCCCAGGTTCCAAAGGTGGGGAAACGGCTTGACGATGGATCCCCATCGCCAGCACGGTCCCTCCTGCCGAGGAAGCGTGGAACACGATCACAATGAGTCCTGTGTGGACGGCCTCTGCGTTGCAAGGAAAAATTGCCGTATTTGCCACCTCGGTCGGGTGCGGTCATGTGTCCGGCCTGTTGACGCGGCACCTGGCCGCTGGCCCTGATGAAGTTCGCGGATCGGGTCTCAATCACTATCACGCGGTCTGTCCGCATACTCTATCACGCGGTCTGTCCGCATACTCATTGGCGAGGTGTCCCGATCCCCGGCTCGACCCGGTTGGCATCATGTCATTTTCACCCTTGCAAATCTCTGCACACTCTCTCCTGGTTTCGCTTAATCAGTCGTCCGCTTTTCGTCAGGCGGCGGCGCCTGGAGCGCGGTAGGTTTCGCCCTTGGCCAGCAAGGCCCAGGCGATACGCGCCGTCTTGTTGGCCATGGCGACGGTGACCAGCCGCGGCGGCCGGCGCTCGAGCAGACCATTGACCCAGTCCGCCCCCGGCGCCTTGCCCGCCCGGGCGGAGCGCAACGTGCTGGTCGCGCCAAGCACCAGAAGTTTGCGGATGTAGCGGTTTCCCTGCTTCGATATGCGACCGAGCCGCTCCTTTCCGCCGCTGGAGTTCTGCCGGGGAACCAGCCCCAGCCAGGCGGCGAACTCGCGCCCGGAGCGGAAGAACGACGGATCGGGGACGGTCGCCACGATCGCCGACGCGATGCGAAACCCGACCCCGGGGATCGTCTCCAGGCGCCGGCTGGCCTCGTTGCCTTTGTGCCAGGCCATGATCTCGGCGTCGGCGTCGGCAATCGCTTGCTCAGCCGCGCGAAGCTGCGCCACCAGCGGCTTCAACGCCGCCTTCGCCAGGGCGGGAACGCTTTCGTCCTCGCCATCCTCGATCACCGCGATGAGATCGTTGACCTTCTCTCGGCCCTGGGGGGCGATCATCCCGAGCTCGGCCATGTGCCCCCGCAGCGCGTTGACCAGCATGGTCTGCTGGCGGATCAGCAGTTCGCGGGCCTTGTGCAGCATCAACGCCGATTGCTGGTCTTCGGTCTTGATCGGCACGAACCGCATGCTCGGCCGCATCACCGCTTCGCAGATGGCCGCGGCATCGACGGCATCGTTCTTACCGCGGCGCACATAGGACTTTACATAAGACGGCGGCATCATCCGGACATCGTGCCCCAGCGCCCTCAGTTCCCGCGACCAAAAATGCGCCGTGCCACACGCCTCCAGGCCGATCAGGCACGGTTCCAGGCCGGCAAAGAAATCACGAACCCTGGCGCGCCGCAAACGGCGGCGGACCACGACCTTTCCCTTGGCGTCGACAGCATGTACTTGAAAGACGTTCTTGGCCAAATCCAGGCCCACTGTGGTAATTTGCATCTCGGACGGCTCCTCTCGGTTGTGGTGGTCAATACGACCACCATATGGCACTTCGATGCCGGGGAGCAGGGGCCGTCCACACCATCAGAGTCATTTGCTTTTCAATTGATTCTGAACCCACTGCTTCTGGTACATAAAACACGATTATGAGGAGTCCGGCCGTCCCGGCCTGCCTCTTCGGGAAAAGCCTGCGCGTATGCAGGACCGTGAGAATGCGCAAGTTGTCGCCTTTGATCTCGTAATGAACGCGGTAGGGCAAACCGGGAATGCTGAGCGCTCTTTCACCCGGGTCGCGCCAAGGGCGTCCGAGTTCTGGATACGTGATCAGATAGCGAATGGATTGTTGGATGCGGATCAGCGTCCGGTTTGCGGCGGAATGGCTGTCCTGCATGATGTAGTCACGAATGGCGGCAAGGTCATTTTTCGCCGTCGCGCTGTATTCAAGGTTCAACGCCTAGCTCTTTCCAGACCTCTTTTTCGCTTAGAGTCCTGCCGTTCTCAAAATCCGCCCTGCCCTGCTCGATTTTCTTTTGGACATGAGCAAGGTATGCCGGATCATCGGAATCCGGCTGCGGGGTGGTTAGTTCGTCAAGCTCATTGCGCTTTTCTTCGGTTGCCATATTCGAACTATCTCCTGTCTCTACATGATAACATATTACGAATTATGAGCGTATAATTATCCGCTTGCATTTCTTGAAGGCAAAAGCGGCGTATTTACCCTCCCGAGCTTTCCCTTCTGGCTTATTGCTGCCGTAAAAAGGACGTGTGCGGCAACCCTATGTGACGTGGGTGTTTGCCTTAACCGGGTCGGCACGGAATGTGGATTGCACATCGCCAGCACTCTGCCGATCACGCTCAGCCGGTATGCGCGGGGTTGATTTCGGCAAGAGCGATGGCCCCTCCGACCGATTCCGGCGACGGGATCAGCCGGCTTTTCCGTCCGGGTCCTTGTCCCGTTTTCCGCTGGACGTGAATGCCTTCAGCATTTCCAGGGGGAAGGGGAAGATGATCATCGAGCTTCGGTCGGCCGCCAGGCCGCTCATGGTGGTCAGGTAGCGGAGCTGCAGGGCCTGCGGTTCCACGGCGAGGATCTTGGCCGCCTCGTAGAACCGTTCGGCCGCCTGCAGTTCGCCTTCGGCGTCGATGATCTTGGCGCGCCGTGTCCGCTCGGCCTCGGCCTGCTTGGCGATCGCCCGGATCATGCTCTCGTCGAGATCGACGCGCTTGATCTCAACGTTAGACACCTTGATGCCCCAGGCCTCGGTCTGCTCGTCGAGGATGGCCTGGATATCGGTGTTCAGCTTCTTCCGCTCGGCCAGCATCTCGTCCAATTCGTGCTGGCCCAGCACCGAGCGCAGGGTCGTCTGCGCGAGCTGGCTGGTCGCCGCGTTGAAGTTCTCGACCTGGATGATCGAGTGCTGGGCGTTCATCACCCGGTAGTAAACGACCGCGTTGACCTTCACCGAGACGTTGTCCCGCGAGATCACGTCCTGTTCGGGCACGTCCAGCACGCGGGTCCGCATGTCGACCCGCACCATCTGCTGGATGATCGGGATGACGATGACCAGGCCCGGCCCCTTCACTTTCCAGAACCGGCCCAACAGGAACACAACGCCGCGTTCGTATTCGCGCATCACCTTCAGCGACACCGCGAGAAGGACAATTAACAGGACCACGACGACGATCCAGGCCTGACCGAGAATGAACTCCATGAGCTCCGTTACCTCCGATGGTGTTCGGGCTCGACCTCCAGGGTGAGCCCGTCGATGCCGACAACGCGAACGTTCTGACCGGGCGAAACCGCTCGCTCGGCCCGCGCCCGCCAAATCTCGCCGTGAATGCGCACCCTGCCCTGGTGTCCCGCCCAGTCGAGAACCGGTCCGACGTCGTCGATCATGTCCTCCGGCCCCGAGACCACGGCGCGGCGCCGCGAGCGCGCCAGCAGGGCCAGCACCGCCATGAGCGCGCTGCCGGCGATCAAGGCAATGCCGCCGATCAGTTGCCAGGCGATGGCGAACCCCGGCACGTCGGTGTCCATCAGCATGATCGAGCCGATGACGAAGGCGGCGATGCCGCCAATTCCCAGAATGCCGAAACTGGGCAGGAACACTTCCGCCGCCATCAGCGCCACGCCGAGCGCGGTCAAGGCCAAACCCGTATAATTGACGGGCAGAACATGAAATGCGTAGAGCGCCAGCAACAGGCAAATGCCGCCGATCACCCCGGGCCCGACCAGACCGGGGCTGTAGAACTCGAACAGCAGCCCGTAGATCCCGATCAGCATGAGAATGTAGGCGACGTTGGGATTGGTGACGACCGCCAGGAATTCGGTCCGCCAATCGGCTTTGATCGGCTGGACGGCGAGACCGGATGTTTCCAGGCGCCTCGCCGTGCCTTGGACCATCACCTCGCGGCCGTCCAGCTTGACCAACAGGCCGGGAACATCGTCGGCGACGAGATCGATCACGTTTTCCTTGAGCGCTTCGTCCGCCGACAGGCTGGCGGCCTCGCTCACCGCCTTTTCCGCCCACGCGACGTTGCGGCCCCGCATTTGCGCGAGGCCGCGAATGTAGGCCCGCGCATCGTTTTCCATTTTCCGCTCGGCCGCCGACGGTGTTCTCCCTTGGGGCGGCGATTTTTTCCCGCCTTTCTCCGTGTCCGGCCCGTCTTGCGCCGGCGATGGATCCGGCGACTGCGGCGGCGAGGACGGGCCGCCGATGCGCACGGGCGTGGCGGCGCCGAGATTGGTTCCCGGCGCCATCGCCGCCACATGGCTGGCGTAACTGATATAGGTGCCGGCGCTGGCCGCGCGCGCGCCGCTCGGCGCCACGTAGCTGACCACGGGTATCGGCGACGCCAGGATGGCCCGGATGATGTCCCGCATGGAGGTATCGAGGCCGCCGGGCGTATCCATTCGCACAATGACCAGCGAGGCGTCTTGTTCCACCGCCTTCTCGAGGCCGCGCGACACGTAGTCGCTGGTCGCCGGTCCGATCGGTCCCTTGATCTCCAGGACCACGGCGACGTCGGCCGCGCGCGCCGGCGACTGTAGTCCCAGTCCCAGAACGAACGCGAACAGCAAGGCTCCGAACGTCGTGACCTTCGATATCATGAAGCGTGCATTCTCCCGGTCAGCGGTTTCGACGCGGGGCCGCGGCCTCCGTTGGCATGATCTCTCAACTTCGGGTTGAAGTCCAATCAAACAACGGATTCCGCGTCCACGATCGCCTTCAGGCCGGCCTCGTAGTCGGGAAACCGCAGCTTGATTTCCAGCTCCCGCTTGACGCGGCTGTTGTCGACCGTGCGGTTATCGTTCCAGAAGCTTCGCGCCATCGCGGACATCTCGCCCACCGCGTCTTCGTAGGCCGCGACGGGCGGGGCTTCGACGCCCAACAATGCGCATGCGTGGGCCACGACGTCGCTGGGCGCGGCGGGAAGATCGTCGCAGACATTGTAGACCGCTCCCGGCCAGGGCCGGGCCATGGAGGCGCGCGCAATGGTCGCGATGTCGTCCACATGGATGCGCGAGAACAGATGGCCGGGCCTGTCGATGCGGCGCGCCCGGCCGGCCCGGACCTGATCGAGCGTGCTCCGCCCCGGACCGTAAATACCCGCCAGCCGGAAAAGGTGAACGGGCAGACGTGTTTCGAATAGAGATCCATCCACCGGTTTTCGGCTTCAACCCGGCGCCGGCTCCGCGCCGACGTTGGATTGACGGGCGCGGTCTCGCTCACCCGGGCGCCGCCGGTGTCGCCCTAGACGCCGGTGGTGGACAGATAACCGATCCAGCGTATGCGGCTGAGGGCGGCGATGGTGGCGCCGTGGCAGTCCACGACCGGGTCGCCGTCGGCATCGGGAGGGACCGAGCTGAGAATATCGGTTGCCGCCGATAAAATGTCAGCCGGATCGGCTAGAGATTGCGCGGTCGAACAGAAAAGCCCGCATGCCCGCGTCGTTCAGGGCTCTCCGCGTCTCGTCGTCGCGGCAGGTGCCGGACACGCTCCAGCCTTCCGCCATCAACCGCTTCGCCAGCGCGCGGGCGCTGTAACCCGGTCCGAAGCAGAATAGATGCGGCGCCTGTCCGGACCCGATTGGCTCGTTCATTTGACGCCTCTATCGCCCCCTGCCAGGATGTCCACCGTGATGGAGTTTACCGTCGCGGCTGCCTAATGGATAGCTGTATGGATAGCCGTATGGATACAGGTCACCGCGGTGAACCGAATTCTACTGTGCGTGGGATTGTTTTGCAAAAAAAGCGATGGACCCCCCCCCCCGCCCCCCGGGCTTCGTAGAGCCGCGTTGGATACGGGTCGATCACGAGCGTCGAGCCTCGGCGGCCGCTCGTCACGGTCTCGGGACGGGCGGTTTGGGTGCTGGCGACACTCCTGGTTTTCTCTCCGCTAAGCGCGGCCGAGCCGGACGGTGCCTCGCGGTATGCTCGATGCATGGCCCTTGCCGAGAGCGATCCGCAACAAGCGATCGAAACGGCGAATGCGTGGATCGACGCGGGCGGTGGCGACGCGGCCGGCCATTGCGCCGCCGCCGCACTCATGGGCCTCGATCGCTTTGCGGAGGCGGCGGCCCGCTTCGAGGCCCTGGCCCAGAACGCCACCGCGCGGCCGGGATCCGCGCCGCGCTGCTGGGCCACGCGGGGCAGGCGTGGCTGATGGGCCGGGACCCCGATCAGGCCGCCGCCGCCCTGACGCGCGCGATCACCCTGGCACCGGACGACGCGGCGCTGCTGGTGGACCGGGCGCAGGCACAGTTCGACCTGCGGCGCTATCAAGGGGCCGTCGCCGACCTCGACGCGGCCGTGGCGATGGATTCCGACCTGGTGGATGCCTACGTGTTCCGCGCCAGCACCCATCGCCGCCTCAACGATCTCGACGCGGCCGAGGCCGATGCCGACAAGGCGCTCTCGCTCGACACCACCCACCCGGAAGCGCGGCTGGAACAAGGAATGATCCACAAGCTCAGGGGTGACAAGGTGGCGGCGCGGCGCGACTGGCTGACGCTGATCACCGTCGCCCCGCCAGACCGAGGCCGCGCGCATCGCCCAGGCGAACCTGGACCGCATGGATGCCGGCATCGATTTCGACTGACCTCGATGTCTCCGATGTCGTTCCGACGCTCTAGAAATCGAGGTCGGCGTAGGCCGCGGGCGGCCTCATGCGGGGAACCTGATCGGCGAGGATGGACCGGAAGCTCGGGCGCGATTTCATGCGCGCGTACCGATGCCTCGGCGCCGGCATGCCGGTCCCAGGGCGCGTCGCCCAGGTAATCGACACACGAAAGATGGGCGGCGGCGGTGATGTCGGCCAGCGTCATGCGCTCGCCCGCCAGCCAGGTCCGCCGTTCCACGAGATAGGCGATGTATTCCAGGTGATGCTGAATGTTGGTATGACCGGCGCGGATCGCGCAGGAATCGGGCTGTCCCGTCGCCGCGATCCGTTTGATGATCTTTTCGCCCACGAGGTTTTCGGTGACCTCGGCGTTGAACTTGCGATCGAACCAGGCGACGAGCCGGCGGACCTCCGCGCGGGGCGCCGGCGCCCCGCCGATCATCGGCGGCTCGGGATGCACCTCCTCCAGATACTCGGCGATGGCGGCGCCGTCGCACACGGCGGTTCTGTCGGTCTCCACCAGGACCGGTACGTCGCCGGCGGGGTTGAGCGCGAGAAATTCGGGTCGGCGTTCCCACACCGGTTCCAACTCCGTCTGGAACTCCAGCTTTTTCTCGGCGAGAAGAATCGGATGGTGCGGCAGAACGGCGACAGCCACACGTGATAGAGTGTTCGCATGGATGGCTGGTATTACACCGAAACGCCGTCGGAGCAAACGCCCAAGCGACCTTCGTTCGAACGCTGGGTTTACAGGCGGATGCCGGTGCTGTACGCGCCGGCCCGGCGATGATGGCGAACGGGCATGACGCTCGCTGCCTCGCATCCGGGATGGTTTCTTTCCGCCTTGCCGCGGGCATGGTCGTTGTTGAAGCCATGGGTGTATTGCGAAAAGGCGCGTCCGCCGCCGCAGGTGAGGCGGACCGTGTATTGATCGCCGAACATCGTTGCGAGAATGGCGCCGGTCTGGCCGTTTTCATGTCCGAGCGTGTAAAAGCCAACCCCGAGGACCGTGACCATCACGCCAACGATGCCACAACGTCGAGCGCCAAATTGGACCATGAGACGGAACCTTCGCCGGGATGAATTTCTCGGCTTTTAGTATCCGCTGTTCCGGTTACGATCCGGTTAACGCGGCTGTTTTTCCGGCCGCCCTCCGGTGAGTATATGCGCAAATTGGCATTACCCCTCGTTGGCGCGCGCGAGAACTACAAGGGATCGGGGCTGCACGGGATAAACGCTTCCGTCCTTGAACGCATCGGCGCCGCCCAGGGGATCGTCACGGTCTGTGTGGATGGCCAGGGTGCCATTGACGCCCCGCCGCCAGGCTCGGCAGTGTCCACTCGATGGCGTCCGTATGAGCGCTGGAGAATCACCAAGAAGCTGTCGTCCGGCTGCGGCTCCGCCTTCGGCGGTCAAGTGATACTCGCCGGCCTCGCCGCGGATCAGAAAGCTTAACGACCGCGCGCCGCCATCGCCCCAGTCGGCCTCGGTCATTTCGAGACCGTCGGGCTTCAGCCAGGTGATGTCCTGGATGTCCGTGCCGGGAATGAACCGCGCATGAAAGAACCGCGCCCGGTGAAACACGATGTGGTCGCGCCGGAAGCGGATCAGGGCCCGGGTGAATTCGAGAAACGCCTCGCCTTCGTCGTCGATCCCCTCCCAGTCAAGCCAGCTGATCTCGCTATCCTGGCAGTAGGCGTTGTTGTTGCCGCCTTGGCTGCGGCCGAACTCGTCACCGGCCACGAGCATGGGCAGGCCTTGTGACAACAGCAACGTCGCCATCATGTTGCGCCGCTGCTTGACCCGAAGTTTGCGAATTTCGGCATCCGACGGTGGGACCCTCTTCGCCGCAGTTCCACGTGTTGTTGTTGTCGGTACCGTCGCGGCTGTCTTCCTTGTTGGCTTCGTTGTGTTTGCCGTTGTAGCTCACCGCGTCGGCGAGCGTGAACCCGTCGTGAGCGGTGATGAAATTGACCGTGGCCCAGGTTCGCCGGCCGTGCCAACTCGAACAGGTCGCTCGATCCGGTGATGCGGGACGCCACCTCAGCCGCCTCGCCCTCGTCGCCCTTCCCAGAACCGGCGAACGGTGTCGCGGTACCGATCGTTCCACTCCGCCCAACCGGCGGGAAAGCCACCGAGCCGGTATCCGCCGTCGCCCACATCCCATGGCTCGGCGATCAGCTTGATGCGGGTCAGGACGGGATCCTGGCGCATGGCGTCGAGGAACCCCGAGTGCGGGTCGAAGCCGCCGTGTTCCCTCGCGCCGAAGAGTCGTCGCGAGATCGAAGCGAAATCCGTCGACATGCATTTGCTCCACCCAGTAGCAGAGCGACTCCATGACCATCTGGAGGACCCTCGGATGACGCAGATCGAGGGCGTTGCCGCATCCGGTGAAGTCCATGTAGTAGCGCTCGT
>CAWAYL010000012.1:0-122499 GCA_963786305.1 uncultured Alphaproteobacteria bacterium | reverse complement strand
ATGAGGTGTGCCGCCGCTTGATGACCATTCCCGGTGTCGGCGCCATCACGGCACTGACCTTCAAGACCGGCGTCGATATGCCGGGACGGTTCGCCAAATCCAAGACCGTCGGCGCCCATTTCGGGCTCACGCCCCGGAAATTCAGCTCCGGGGAAATCGATTACCAAGGCCGCATCAGCAAGTGCGGCGATGCGATGGTGCGGTCCGCCCTCTACGAGGCCGCCAACGTGATGCTGACGCGGTGTACGCGGTGGTCGGCGTTGAAAGCCTGGGCCGCGCGGATTGCCAAGAAGGCCGGCGCCAAACGGGCCCGCGTGGCGCTGGCCCGCAAGCTGGCCGTCATCATGCACCGGATGTGGATCGACGGAACCGACTTCCAATGGGGTGAGCAGACGAAGGCCGCCCGATAACGACAACGAGGACCGCAGAACGCGAAACACGAAACACCACAATCGACGTTCGACGATACGCGCTGCGGCGGGGTGCGCCCTGATGGGGCGAGGGATGAGGCGAGCACGTTTTGGGCCTTGTCGTTACTCCGGATCATCCGGAGCGAACACGTTCCACAGATTGTCGCCGCCTCGCCTATCTTATCCCATCCTGTGTCGATCACCGCGTCGAGCACGAAAAGAAGCCTGACCCTCAGGGACAGCCCTCGCCGGGCCGCGAAACCAGAACGTCGGAGCTTGACAACCACCGCCGGATTAAAGAAGCATGCAGCGCTGCCACAGGGCCTCGGGCAGGTAGTCCGCGATGCTCTCGACAAGGTCCCTGCAGGCGTCCGAGATGATCACCTGCACACCCGACAACCCCCAGGTCTCCCACGTTACCCGATACCAGATCTTTCAACCGCTCCCATTGCCCATCCGATAACATCAACCGATCCAAGACTTCATCCTTCCCAAAAAACAGTCTATAATCAAATTCTGGAAACCTTGGGAATCCCCTAAAAATGTGCACGGGTCCTAGTAAGCAATGCGCCTTTTGCGGCGCCTTCGCATTCTAAGGCTGCATGTTAACGCGCGCCGGAAAGGGTCAGAATAATTATGGAGTTGGTCATGAAAGCATTTCTTTCACCCCCCCTCTTCCGTCAAAGAATACTATGAGCAAACTCTCGATTATCATTGTCAGCTTCAATTGTAGGGAGTTCGTTTTGATTGCATTCGTTCGATCGAACAAACGGCGGCTGAAGTCGATCTTGAGATCATTGCAGTCGATAATGCTTCTGCCGATGGTTCGGCTCAAGCCATCCGTAACACGTTTCCGAACATCCGCTTGATCGCGCTCGACAAGAATTCTCGGCTTCGGAAGCGCTTGCAATGTTGGTGCGAAGCAGGCTTGTGGCGAGTATCTCCTGCTCCTCAACCCTGATACAATTGTACTTCCCAATTCCATCCAAAATCTTCTCGAGTTTGCTGAGGAATATCCCAACGCCGGAATTTGGGGTGGGCGAACTCTCAATCCGGACGGCAGCCTTAACCCGCATGTCGCTGCCGGCGCTTCCCCACGTTGTGGAGCACCCTTTGTGTTTCCTCCGGACTTGCGCGGGCATTTTCGGGGAGTGGGTTTTTTAATCGCGAAGCATACGGCGGCTGGGACAGGAGCACCATCCGTCACGTCGATGTGGTAAGCGGTTGTCTTCTTCTTATTAGAAATACGTTGTGGAACGCGCTCGGCGGCTTTGACCCGATCTATTTCTTATACAGCGAGGAAGTTGACCTATGTCTGCGCGCAAGAGCCCTTGGTGCCAGACCGATGATTTCACCCGATGTCGAAGTCATCCACTACGTCGGCGGGACACAGGACGTTAAGTCGGAGCGCTTTATTCTACTATTACAGGGCAAGCGAACATTTATGCTGAAACACTGGTCACCGATCAAGCAATGGGCGGGAAAGATCTTGCTCATTATATGGCCCCTCAGCCGATACGTGGGGCTTTCCTTATTGGCGACAATAACTCGTCGAAAAGCTTTAACTGTAAGCGCAAGGAGTTGGAAAGTCGTATGGCAGAGCAGGCACCGCTGGATACCCGGTTACGAAGCGCGTTGATTATTCGGGTTGCCTGGGTCGGGAGCCACTTTATTATCTCTGCAAGCAATTCTCTGTGCTCAGGTTTTGGTCCGCCCGCGCGAGAGCTTTTTGGCCGAGTTGCAATCCAACATCCATACGCCGCTCCCGATCAGGAAGATGAACAAGCAGTAAACGGCATTCCAGTAAGCAACCGTTCCGCCCGCGACGACCAAACCGATAATGGTCACGAACCATCCCATACGATAATTCTGAAACTGCCTATCTCGCACGCGGAGGCGAGCAATGGATGCGCAGAGAGCGATGACCGTTGCTGCCAAGAAGCCAAAGCCTGGGAGGCCATAGCGAACCGCCTTCGCAAGCCAGAAATTGTCCATGCTGGAGCTCATCCAGTAAGCGCGCACCCAGTCGTTTTGGCCGATCCCGAATAGTGGGTAGCGTGCCACTTCCGCGGTCCCATAGTTCCAAATTAAGAGCCGGTAGTATGCAGTATGAGGATCAAAAGTTAGATACGAAATAAAAACTTCGGCGGGGGTACGGTTAGAAAGGAGGTCAACTGTCACATACGCCGCGAGCACAAGCCCGCATGAGATCGCCCAGCGGTGTGGGATCCGCCGCGTAAGTTTG
Source organism: uncultured Alphaproteobacteria bacterium (assembly GCA_963786305.1). Classification (GTDB taxonomy): domain Bacteria; phylum Pseudomonadota; class Alphaproteobacteria; order Rhodospirillales; family Defluviicoccaceae; genus CAKZLS01. Next base: position 119,844 of record CAWAYL010000012.1, on the reverse strand, counting down.
TCCCATCCAATCAAACCTATTTGGCTCGCAAGCGCCACGAACGGTCCCGCAGAGAGGGAGAAGAATGTTGCGGTTGCGACCAGACCGGAACGCACGCAGTTGGCCGCAGATACACGGCCGCGACCCAGCGCGTAGAAGACCGCCCCAAACGCGCTCGAACAAAAAACGCCGTATAAGATGGGATGTTCGAATGAAGTCAGTGCACGATTGAAGTCCTAAACGAGGTTCTTTGTTGAATGTTCGCGGAACATTGAATACCGTACTTAACGCTTCATTCAGAATGTTACGTCCTGTGAGGGACTCGACAAAAGCAAAAGGAATCAATATGGCGATAACAATTAACATTATCCAAATTGCTTTTTCGTAATCTTTAGCAGACCGAATGTAGCAGCGCGCTAAAAAATAACTTCCCAACGTTTCAACAGTATATATTCCAGCTGGTTCTACTGCATTTAATCCGTGCGCTTTAAAGAGAGCGATCGAGGCCCAAATCGAGTATAATAAAATCAAAATATCAGGCGATCGAATTTTTCCACAGCGACCAGAAAGCCACGAGAACATACACGGCACGAATAACAAAATGAGAATTATTCGATAAGGTGATAAGCGCAGAGGGCCGATGAAAAATATAATAGGTAAAGCAAGACTAAGCAAGAATATGCACACAAGAAAAACGTGCATTCGACGCTGTCCGCGACGACGGCTGGAACGCGACGTATCAGTGTTGGTTAAGGCGGTCGCAGTTCCCATGGAAGCATCTTGAGACATCGGCTGGACCGCGTGATTAGCTATCTCGCAAAGTCGTGATCATCGTTCGAACCTTTCCGCTACCGTGTGCGCGAAGTCAGGTTTGGAGAGTAGGATATGCTAACGCTCAAATGCTATGAGTTCGAATCGCGTGTCCTGGCCAAGCCCAGCATGCCACTCTAGCCTGTGTCTACGGTACGTGCCGATTTGCCCAAATGGTGAGGCACAGGCCATAGCCGAAAATGACGAGATTAGGTACCACAATATTTCGTCACTTTGGTATAATCTGAGTTTGTCGAATGCAAGCAGTTCGGATAACTGTCGGAGTTGATCTCATCAAGACCGATGCGGGCGAACTCGACAATTTGCTGCACGAGAGTAGCCGGGGTATCATGTACCGAACAGCTGAGCACCGGCCGCTGGATTGCTTCGTCGCTCCGCTCCTCGCAATTGACCCCCGGCCACAACCGAGATGAGTTCACAACTCTGGGCATCGGCATAGGCCCACTCGCTGCGAGATTTTCGTAGAAAAGCGACCGGCTGATCGGGGTGCAAGGCAAGATTCCGCATGAACGATTGCTTATAATCCGAGTAATGCGAGCGACCGATTTTGAGCTCGGCTTGGCCTTGATTAATAGACCGATCCCCCGTGGCAAATAGACTATGCTCCGCCGTCAACCGCCTGCTCGACCCATAACCCGAAAAGCGGTGTCCGCGAGGTGTCGCCGCGATGGATTTTTCCCCGTCCCCTCGCACCATGCCGCCACGTCATCCACTTCATATCGCTAACCACGTTGCGCGTAACAGGGGCAAAAGCCCGGGCAAGTTAGATTGTGGCGTTCTGGCGGATGAGTTTGGGGAGTGGCGGCACGTCCGGGGTGTCGGGGACGAGGAGGCGGCTGCCGAGATAGTGCCAGAACCGAATGCCGAGCTTTTGGCAGGTTTTCCTCAGGCCGAGGAAGGCGTCGCGGCAGTCGCGGCCCTGATCGGAACGGGTTCCGCCGGAGATCTTGCGTTTGATCACTTGGCAGCGGATGTCGTTTTCGGCGCCGTTGGTGTGCAGTGGGATCTCCGGTCGATCGAGCGCCACCAGCAGTTCGGCCTTGTTGGCGTGCAGCCGGGTGAGCAACCGATCGAGGGTGACGAAGCCGGTGCGGGTGGTGAAGATGGTGTCGAAGCGATCGGCGAGTTGGCGCTTTCGCCGCGGCGTGGGGTCCCGGCAATAGGCCTTCAGGTCGGCGTAGAGCCGCCAGATCTCGGCCTGGATCCGCTCCTTGGCCCGGCGGTGCCCGTCGGTGAAGGTGTCCAGCTTATGGACCAGCCGCTCGGCATGGATCCAGCACAGCCCATGATAGCCGACGTTGAACTGGCCGGCGTCGTCGCTGACGATGACCGCGTCGGCCAACAGGCCGTGCGCGGCGATACTGCCCCAAAGGGCCGCCTCGGTGGTGATGCGAACCGGATCCGGCTGGACCTTGAGGGCGCTGATGCCAAGCCGCTGCAGATGGGCCTGCCAGGACGCATCGTCGGGAAAGCCGCGGATCTCCTGGTCAATCAGCGTGTTGATCACCGGGCCGGCGAGCTTACGCAGGCGCATGTAGTCCACCGCCGCCTGGTTGACCACGTAATCGCCGTGACCGGCGCGGAGCAGGTCGAGGAAGTTCAGCCGGCTCTTGGAGAAGGTGGTGAGGAACCAGGTAAAACAGTCGTTGCCGATCCGGGTGCAAAAGCCGTTCCGCCCCTTGTGGCGGGCGCCGGTGTCATCGACGGTGATCCACCGCGCCGTTTCCAGGCCCGCCCGCAGCACGCCCGCGTCCTCCGCCAGAAACCCGTCGGTTCGTTCGTTGAGAAGCCGGTGCACTTGCCGCTTGGAGATGGCGATGCCGAAATCGTTGAGCTGTTCGGTGAGCCGCGGCGTCGTCACCTGGCCCTGGTAATACTGGCCCAGCACGAACCGCCGCAATCCGGGCCCGAAATGCCCGACGAACCCAGGCGGCAGCGGCGCCACCACCGTCTCGCCGGTCGGCGTCCGCCACCGTTCCCGTCGAAACCGGATCACACGGCGGCGCACCACCAGCTCCTGGACGACGAAGTCCTGGTAGCCCTTGAGCCGCGAGCCCAACGGAACATCCGCCTTGACGATCCGCTCTTCGTCGATCGCAAGCCGCGCCGTCTTGCCGCCACCACCCCGGCGCTTCCCTTTCCCGCGCCGCGCCTTGCCCTCCGTCGCCTGCTCCATGCCGCTCGGCTTCAGCTTCGGACGCCCCTTCAGACCCTTCAGCCGCGCAATCTCCTCGCGCAGCGCGGCGACCTCCGCTTCCCGCACCGCATCCCGCTCAAGCAGCCACAATACCAACTGCTTGAGTTCGTCAACGCTCAGAACATCAATATCTGGTGGAAATCCGGTCATCACCGGATCGAATCACAAAAAACGCCCCGTGGGAATCCCCCACATCAATCCAATGCCCGCTTTTTTGCCCCTCTTACAAAATCGTGCATACTTTTGTAGACTTGCTCGATAAGGTCAATCCTGGATAATCAAGGACTTAGATCAAAAAATGTGTACTTTTGTGTACTTTTGTAGACTTTTCACATTTGGGCCGATTGGGTATCTTTACGAATCAACGCCTTAAGTGCCACGGTTCCGAAACGGCGGTATACAACAAGGCGCCCGCGGTAGACAAAAGGTACACAAAACCGCGCGGAACGCGCGCCCTCCCAACCAGGTCAAGCGACCTCAGTCCGACGGACCGGCGGCGCTTCTGATGACCAATCAGCCGGCCAAAAGGCAGAGGAAGGCGATGGCGATCATGCTGCCCGCCGTGATGACGTTTCGAAAGACACCGTCGCCCTTGCCGACGCATGCGGATTTGGTTGCAACGTCCCATCCGAGGAGTTCGCCGCGCGACGCTTTTCGCCAGCTGTAGATCAAGGTTCCGAGATAGACGATGGGAATGCCGAACGCATATCCCCGCACATACATCGTCAGATTGCGGCGGAGGTAGGCCGAGAATGTCAGGTTGAGCCCGTCGCATGTAAGCACCTTCACGCCCGCGATGAGTTTCCCCAAGGTGTTGCCGAACAGCGCGTAAATGGCCGCGTCCACGACCAAGGCCAGCGGAAACATGATAAGAGCGAAAACCATCTGGCCGGTCCCGCTTTCGATTGGGCTTCCCGGCAAGAACAGAGCGGGGGCAATCATACCGGCAACGGCGCCCACCAGGAGGCCGGACACCAGGATATCAAAGTTCCGGGCCCAAAATCGCGCCCAAGGGCCGGCGATATCGCCGACGGCCGCCGTCGCGGCGGTGTCCTTGTTCGTCCAGCCCGAGCGCGGGGCGGCGTAATGGACGGGCAGCGATTGTGCGGCGCCTGCTTCCGACAACGGACCGACCCGCCCTTTGTCCTTCCCGACAAACCAATCCATCGTCGCCTCCTGTGCTGGCATGAATTCCTTCAAGCGAAGCTCGACTGTCGCGATGATCATCATACGGCGGGCCGCTTAATTATCCGCTAACCCGCCATCGACCATCGGGCTCCCGATCAATGCATGGTTCTCCAGAACGATCGCCTCTGTTTGAAATGCGCGTGCTACATGTAATTCATCAGCTCAGACCCCGGAGCGTGGCGATGGTCTTGAACGAGGCTTCCAGGGCCTGGGTCTGGTCGAGCAACTCGGTGACGGCGCGGTTGATGTCGACGTTTTCGATGTCGGCGATGCGGGCCTCCAGGGTGGCCATGAAGTCCTTGTGGCGGAGGTTGGACTCCTCGATCAGGTCGCGGTTGAAGCCGAGCTCGCGCTGGACGTCCTCGATGTTGCCGCTCGCCTCGGGGCCGAACGGCGGGGTGCCGGCGACCACCCGGTTGAGCGCGCTGTTGAGCAGGTACATGGCCTCGTCGATCCGCTGGGAGTTCTGGTCGAGGCCGCCTTCGGCGCCGAACGTCCCCTGGGCGATCAGGCCCATGGCGCGGATCGCCTTCTCGAACGCCGGGTCGATGGCGGTGATGTCGAGATCGATGGACCGGGCGCCGTCGACGTCGTGCGACTGCGGGCCAGCGTGTCGCCGCGGTACCACGACGGCGCCGACAGCGTGGCCGTGGCGGGCGCCGGCGTCTCGTCGGCGAGCTGGTGGCTCTCGATGGTGATGGTGGTGCCGTCGTTGGAGAGCACCGTATAGCGGCCGTCGTTGCCGGGCGAACCCTCGATGGTGAACACGCCGCCCACCGGCAGGCCGGCGAGCGAGCCGGCATTGGCGGCGGTGACCGTCTGCGCCGCCGCGTCGAACGCGAGCCCGCCGGTGGCGGCGGCGTCGAACACCACCGCCTCGGGTTCGGCGGGGATGGAGAGCGTGGCGGCCGGCGCGGCCTCGGTGGCGGCGAACCGCTCCATGGCGACGGTGAGCTGGGTGCCGTCGTTGGCGGTGACCACGAACACGCCGTCGTTGGCGCCCGAGCCGCCGACGTCGAGGGCCGTGCCCACGGGGATGTTGACGAGCGAGCCGGCGTTGGCGGCGATGATGGTGCCGGTGGCGCGGTCGAAGGTGAGATCGCCGGTGTCGGCGTGACCGAGGTCGACGCCGGCGAGATGGCCGTCGCGGCTCGTCGGATAAGTGACCGCCGCGCCGTCGAACCGGGCCTGAAAGGCGTCGAGTGTCGTCAATCCGAGATCCACCGGCTCGGTGGTGACCCGCCCGCCGGCGAACAGGTAGCGGCCGTCCACCTTGGTATTCAGGAACCCCTCGAGGCTCTCGAGCGCGTCGAACGCCGTTTGCTGGATGAGCTTGACCTGGTTCTCGTCGTCGGTGTCGGCCATGCTGAAGTCGAGGACGGCGGTGCGGAAGTCGTTGACGGTGACCCGCGCGGCCTCGACGGCGGTGTCGGCGGTGGTGAGCTGCAGGTCCACCATCTCGTTGTTGCGCACGAAGTGGTTGAGCGCGGTGTGCAGGGTCTCCATGCCGACGAGCCGGCGGGTGTCCGCCGAGATGCCGGTATAATCCTGGGACTTCTTTTCGCTCGCCACCTGCATCTGCAGTTGCTCGAGCCGGCCCTGCGTCCGGTTCATGTAACTGACGAGGTGGGCGTTGGTGGCGGAATTGGCGGTGCGGATCATGACTGTCTATCCAACTCTTCTATGATGCCCTGCCGCTAGATGATGTTCTGCAGGTCGTCGAACATGTTCTGCACGGCGGAGAACACGCGGGCGGCGGCGGCGTAGGCCTGTTCGAACAGCACCAGGTCGGCCATCTCCTCGTCGAGGTTGACGCCGCTGACGGAATTGGACCGGTGCTGCAGGCTTTCCACCAGCGAGCCCTGCAGGGCGGTGCGGTCGGCGTTGGTGTCGGCCCGGAAGGCGTTGTCCGAGATCATGTCGGCGGCGTATTGGCCGAAGGTGACGCCGACGGCGTCGAGACCGCCGGCCGCGTCGAAGGCGGTGGCCGACGTGAACACGTCGGCGAGCGCGTGCACACCGCGCGTCGTCGCCCTCGCTGAGCGCGTAACGGCCGGTCGCGCCGAGGCTCGGCGTCCCAGCGGACCGCGCCCCGCGACACCCGTCCGGGCTGGGCGGCGATGTCGGAACGGACCTCCAGCGAACCGGCGCCGGCGAGATCGGAGGCGTGCATGCCGAGCGTGGCGAGCAGAGTGTCGCCGCCGGGAACGTCCTGGGTCAGCGTGAAGGCGGCGCCGTCGTCGGAGCCGATGCGGAGCCGCGCGCCGGAACCGTCGCTCACCACGGTGGCGGTCACGCCCAAGGCCGCGACATTGATGGCGCCGGCGATGTCGTCGAGGCTGTCGCCGGCGCTCACCGAAATGCGCCGGTCCCATGGCGCCGGAGGCATTGCGGAAGCTCAAGGTCGCGGCGTTGGCGATGAAGTTGCCGTGCACCACGTTGGATTCGTAGCCCCGGTCGATGCCGTCGTTCACGTAGAAATCGTTGAGCCCGAAGAAATTCGAAAAGCCGTCGATGCTCTCGTCGGTGCCGCCGTCGGCGTCGGCGTCGAACTGGATGACGGCGTCCTTGGCGGAACTGCCGGGGGCCGTGGCGCTCTGGTCGCGGATGGCGAGCGCCCGGTCGTTGCCGGTAACCCGGATCTGGAGGTGCCCGTCCACCAGGGACGCCGAGCCGTCGGCGCCGAGCCACCCGTCGATGGCGGCGGTGATGGCCTGGACGGTGCCGCCGGCGCCGCCGATCAGCGAGCGGACGGTGGTGGCGCGAACCTGGTTGCCGTTGCGGTCGAACAGCGCCAGCGTGGTATCGTCGGTGCCGGCGAAGGTGACGGTCTGGGTCGCCGGTTCGGTGAACGCGCGGGTGCCGTTCAACTCGGTCATGCCGGGAAAGGGCACGCCCCGGTTATGGACGGCTATTGACGGCGTCGCGCAGCTCCGCGCCGAGCTCGTCGATCTGGCTCTGCAGGTTGGGCAGGATGCTGTCGCGCATCTGGATCAGGCCGGACAGCTCGCCGGAGCGGAGCGACTTGGTGATGTCGTTTTCGGGAACCGCCGCGCCGACGTGAATGCCGCCGATCTGGCCGCCGTCATGGGTGGCGCCGGCATCGAGAACCGCCGCCGTCACGTGGGTGAGCGGCGTGGCCCGGTTGTCGGCGAGCTTGTGGCCGTCGGCGGTAAGCACCACGAGCTCGCCGCTGCCGCCGGTGAAGGTGCGGATGTCCATCAGCCCCGACAGCCGTTCCAGGGCGAGGTCGCGCTGATCCCTGAGATCGTTGGTGTTGAGGCCGACGGCATCGTTGCGGCCGATGTCGTTGTTGGCCTCGGCGATGGTCGACGAGCAGGGCGTTGATCTCGTCCACCGCCTGGCCGATGCGCTGGTCGGCTTCGAGGCGCAAGTCCTGGATGGTGCCGCTCATCTGGTTGAACTTGACGGCCACCTCCTGACCCCATCGCACCATTTCGCGCTGCGCCAGCGCGTCCTGCGGGTTGACCGCGAGCGACTGGGTGGCGCCGGAGAACTCGGCGAGGATATGGCTGAGCGAGGAGTTGTCCTCGGGCCGTCCGAACAAGATCCTGAAGGCGGGCGAAATACGTTCCCTGCGCATCCATGGCGTTGAGCGCGCCCAGTTCCTGGCGGATGGTGCGCCGCAGCCCCTCGTCCACCTGCCGGCTGATCTGCGACATCTCCACGCCGGCGCCGGCGCCGGCGACGGTCCGCGACTCGAACTTCGGGTCCTTGCGGGAATACCCCTCGGTGTTGGCGTTGGAGACATTGTTGGCGATGACGTCGAGCGCCGCCTGATTGGTCAACAGGCCGCTGCGCGCGGTGTCGAGGGCGAGGGAGAGAGTACCGGACATGGTGGGTTCCCCGTGAGTCCGCTAGGGCGGCCGCTAGAGCGTGTGATTGACGGAGAGCGACAGCGGCGCGCCGCCGCCGGACGGCCGGCCGTGGTCGATGGCGCCCTGGCGGGAATACACACCCGGCCCCGGCGCCATCGCCTTGAGCGCGTTGGTCACCTGCTCGGCGATGCGGCGGTTGGCCTCCACCGCGACGCGGAGACGGCGATGGTTTTCCGCCGCCAGCGCCGGAATGGCGCGGGCCAGGACGGCGATCCGCTGCCTGAGGGCGTCCGTGTTGCCGGTCACCGCGCCGCCGGTTTCGGCGACCGCTTTCATCTGGGCCTCGTAGAGCTTGCTGGCGGCGAGTTTTTCGCGCACCACGGCGGGGAGATCGTCGCGCCGGCGCTGGCGCAGCGCGTCGTTCTCGCGGGCCAGCGCCTCGCTCAGGCGCTCCATGGCGCCGGCCAGTTCATCGGCGGTGACGGTGGCGGTGGCGGTGGCGGTGACGGGATTTTGCGGTTGGGTGTTCATGGCAACGGGTTCTCCCCTCTTTCCTGCATTTTCAACATCTCGCCGACCACGGAGTCGGCGAGGCCGATGCCGCCGCTCGCCGGCCAGCGCCTTGCCGTATTCCTGCACCTGCATGGACCGCCACATCTCCTCGCCGGCGCCGCCGTTGAACGGCCCGGACGGCGAGATGCCCGCGAACATGGGCTGCAAGGCCTGCGCCAGGTAGAAGGCCTCGAACGCTTCGGCGGCCTTCTTGATCTCCGCCATGTTCATGCCGGCGTGGGCGGCCGGCGGCTTGGGCGCGCCGGCGGCATGGGCGGCTTGAACCTGTGTCATCATGCTCGTGTCCATCGTTACATCACCTCGATATCGGCCTGCAGGGCGCCCGCCGCCTTGATGGCCTGGAGAATGCTGATCATGTCGCGGGGACCGAGCCCCAGCGCGTTGAGACTGTTCACCAGGTCTTGCAGCGTCACGCCGGTTTGCAGCACCGCCATGCGGTTCTGGGCGTCGTCGTCCACCGAGATGTCGGAGCGCGGCACGGTGACCGTTTCACCGGTTTCGGAGAACGCGTTGGGCTGGGAGACCTCCGGCGTTTCGGTGATCCGGATGGTCAGATTCCCTTGCGCGATGGCGACGGTGCTGACGCGCACGTCCTGGCCCATGACGATGATGCCTGAGCGTTCGTCGATCACCACGCGGGCGACCTGATCGGGCTTGATCAACAGCTGTTCGATGTCGGTCAGCAGATTGACCACGTTGCGGCTGTACCCTTCCGGCACCGACACGTGGACGGTGGAGGGATCGCTGGATTTGGCCGCCGGTTCGCCGAGAAACGCGTTGATGGCCTGGGCAATGCGCCGCGCCGTGGTGAAATCGGGACTGCGCAGGCTGAGCTTGACGGTGTCCATGTTGGCCAGTTCGAAGCCGACCTCGCGCTCGACGATGGCCCCGTTGGCGATGCGCCCGGTGGTGGGAACGCCGCGGGTCACGGTCGATGCCGCCGCCGAGGCCGTAAAACCACCGGTGCCGACCTGCCCCTGCGCCACGGCATAGACCTCGCCGTCGGCGCCCATCAACGGTGTCACCAGAAGCGTGCCGCCTTCCAGGTCGTCGGCGTCGCCAAGCGCGCTGACCGTCACGTCGATGCGGTTGCCCTGGCGCGCGAACGCCGGCAGCGACGCGGTTATCATCACCGCCGCGACGTTTTTCAATTCGAGGCCGTCCTCGGTGGGCTTGACGCCCATCCGGTTGAGCATGGATTTCAGGCTCTGCTTGGTGAAGCCGCCGTCCTTGAGGGTGTCGCCCGTGTTGTTGAGGCCGACCACCAGGCCGTAGCCGACCAGCTGGTTGTCGCGCACGCCTTGAAACTCGACGATGTCCTTGATACGCGACGCGCCGGACGCCGGCTCCGGCGAGACCGACGCCAGCACCAGGGCAAGGATCGCCACGGCAAGCCCTTTCACGGTCCTCTGGGCGGTTTTCAAGGCATCGGAAACATAAATCATCGCGTGTTTTCCTGTGGCGCATGAACAAACTCGATCTTTGTGTTGCGAAGATCGTGCCAACGCCAAAATCAGAAAAACGTTTATATTGCAACAGGTTCAATTCACTGTCCGGAGCGGCGAACCGCTCCGGCCGGGCAATCCATGCCGCCGTGGGCATATTCTGCCGGGCACCCGGGCCGCTACGGCGCCAGCGGACCGCGCTTACGAAAAAAGCGGCGAGCCCTTTGACGGGACCCGCCGCCTTTCGAGGTGGAGGGAGGTGAAATTCGAAAAGAGGTTAAGGAGTCAGGCCGGCCCGTTCGAGCAGGGGAACGAGCGAGGGGTGAATGGTCGGCGCGTGCTCTTGGATGAACGCCAGCAGCGCCCTCTCGTTGCCGTGCAGGGTCCCGTCCGCGCCGATGCGCTGAACCAGCCAGGCCGCCTCGGCGCCGTCGATGGCCTCGCGTCGCTCGGCATCGGTTTGCTCCCGCCGCCGGTGCTCGGTCTCCTCGCGCCGGACGCGGGTCCCGAAGATATCCGCGGCCGCCCAGGTCTCGGCGATGTTGCCCTTGACCAGGGCGCCGCCCATCTCGCTCAGCAGTTGGCCGACACCGCGTCGGTCGTTCAGCCACGCCTCGCGCCGCAGCGACTCGGGCACGCCCGGAAGCTTGGGCGCACCGCGCGGGAACATCAGATGGCTGGCCACGGCCTTGACGAACAGCTCGGACCAGGTCTCGGCGTTGTCCCGGGCGACGGTGGCGTCGTTCAGATCGAACAGCAGGTCGGCCTCGCGGCGCGTAATGGTGTGCCCGCCGCCGCCGCCGCCGGCGTAGATCAGCCGGGCGATGATCTCCACATCGGCGCGGTCGATGACGCCGCCCCGCTGGCGTTTCGGACCGAACAGCGGCCCTCCGCCGCTCAACACCGTCTCCTTGACGGCGCTCAGCACCGTCACGAGCAGCGCTTCCGGCACTTCGCGGGCCCAGTGGACGATATTGACCAGAAGTTCCATCTCGGTGGGACCGTGGATGCGGCCGTCGCGGACGACCCGATCCATGAGAAACTGGCAGGCGTCGTCGCCGAGGGTGCCGCGGGGTTTCTGGCGCCAGACGAAATAGTCGGTGAGCGAGTCCACGAAAAAGTCGTTCCATGCCGGATTCTTGAGCGTGCAGGCGTCGTTGAGATCGAGCAGCGCTTCTGCTTCCATGCGGTCGACGACGCCGTCGCCGAACACCTCCCACCGCAGCTTAAGGGTCTGTGCGGCGGTAATGGTTCCCCCTTCAGCGACCGACATGAGCAGGTCGCCGGCCGGCTTAGGACGGCTCGCGGAAACGGTCATAATGGTGGGTCTCCGATGTGGTTTTTCGAAACGAGGCGGCGCTGTCAGGGACTCCCTCAACGCGCCGGGCGCGCGTGAGGCGCTCGCCTTTTCAATTGCCCACCATGCGCCAATCCACGGCAAAATGCAACCATGCCGCGCTAACGTTCTGGAGTTTACCTTTCTTTGCGAGACCGCAAAACCGTTGCTTTACGCAATGTCACGGATGTGACGCGCCAGCCGGAGCGCCAGCGCGGCCAGGGTCAGCGTCGGGTTGGCCGCCGGTGACGAGGGAAAAACCGACAGGTCGCAAGCGAACAGGTTCGAGTACCCGACAACCTTCAAATCGGCATCGACCACCCCGTCCTGATACTGGTTGTTCGGATCCGTACCCATGCGCAGCGTGCCGACCTCATGAGCGACACCGCCGATACCGCCCCGGACGGGGACCAGGTCGCCGGCGAGCGGCACCGCTCCCACCTCCTGGAACACGCGGTTCTGGAGGCCGAGGATCTCGTTCCATTCGTCAACGCCGATCGGGATTTCGTCCATGGTAACCACGGGCTTGGCGAACGAAGGGCCATTGTGCACCAGAGTGTGGTTGTCGCTCAGCGCCGCGTTGAACAGGAACACCATCTCACAGATCATCGTGTTCCCCCTGGCGTCGCGGTGCGCGTTCAAGATGTCTGGGTCGATGAACCGTCCCTGGTTGAAGTCGGCCCCGAGTTCGAGGATCACATTGTAGCGATGGAGATCTTCGAACGGCGGCTGACCGGCGCCGCCGCCGGGCAGAAAGCCGGCGTCCTGGTGGCGGAGCATAATCTTCGCCGCCGCGTTGAGATCGAAATAGCGGGACGATGGCCCGACGGCGAAGTGCGTGAAGAAGACGGGATGATCGCTGATGCCGACGCCGATCTTGGCGTTCGGGTCGTTCAAGCCACTCAGTTGCGCCAGCTTGGCGCTTTCCACCGTGCCGCCCGCGAGCACCACGAACCGGCCCTTGAAGGTCCGCGCCTTGTCGCTGATCAGGTCGTAGGCGACGACCGAAGTCGCCTCCCCGCCGGCGGTCTCGATCTCGACCGCCGCGTGGTTGAGGTTGATCGTCAGATTGTCGGCACCGACCGCTCCGCCGGTCAACCGGGATTCCATCAACAGATCGGCGGTCGAGAACACACCGCCCGGAACCGACCGCAGTTGCGGATTGGTGTGCTGGATCGCCATCGGCGCGGTCCGCACCACGTAGTCGGGAAGCGCTCCGGCGATCCCGTTGAGCGCCTGATCCTGATACGGTGACGCAAGGGTCGCCTTACTGAGCAACTGTTCGGCGAGATCATAACCGAAGTTTTCCAGATCCCAGCGCACCTGGGTCGGCCACGAGTCGAGTTCCCACCACGTCATCCTCGGCATGAACGCGCCCCAGAACAGACTTCGCCCGCCGAGGTTGAACCCCTGGGCGCCATCGTATTTCGAGCCGGGCGCGTTGACGGTGTTGGTGACCTTGAATTCGTCCCACAGGTGCCAGATGTTCTTGTCCACCTGGGCTTGCAGCGTGTGCTGCCGCGGCAGGTTGCCGACATGGGTCGGAAACAGATAGCCGCCAGCCTCGAGCACCAGGACATCCAGGCCATAATCGGACAGCTGATCGGCGAGCACGCCGCCGCCGATGCCGGACCCGACGACGATCACGTCATAGGTCTTCTGTTCGTCCAGGTTGGGCATGAAGAACATCTGCTGGACGCGCGTGTTTTCCTTGGACACCTCGGTGATCAGCGGAAAGCTGACCTGAGTGGCGTCATATTCGTAGGTCTGCCCGTCCACCGGTGTGAGCTGGAGGTTATCGAAGTTCATCCAGTACTGTTCTTCCAGGACGAACTTGAATTCGAAGCCGCCGGCGTAGCGCTCCGTCGCCAACCGGAAGTTCCAGGCGTCGTTTTCGAACTCGCCGGGAATATCTGCGTCCCAACCGTCAACAGTATTGCGCAGCGTAAGCTGCAGGTCCGGCCGATAGGCCACCGTCTTGAATCGAATGAAAAACATGCTACCCCCTGCCGGCTTCTTGAGCCGCCTCACCGATCCCAATGTTCGTGATCCGTGTTGAAGCCGCCCCTGCCAAATGTCGCTCGCCACTGGGATATTGAGCGTTGCATTGCGGATGTGCAACAGTCTAGGGCTTCATGTGTCATTCCAAAGCGGAACCGCACATCGAGGATTCAATGCCTGGCAAAAAGAGACGGCCGCATGGAGACATTCGAGACACTCTTCGCCCGCTCCGGTGACGGCGATTTCGAGGCGAAATACGAAGCGCGCTGCCATTGCGGGACGGTGCGCTATCACGTCTGCGCCGATCCCGTGGACGCGAAAATCTGTCACTGCGCGCTATGCCAGAAACTGCATGGCGCGCCGATGCAATGGGCCGCCATCTTCCACAAACACCACGTCCGGTTCAGCGCGGGGATCGATGCCTTGAAGTTCTTCAACGGCGAGTTGAAAGAGGGCGGGAGGATTCTGCCGTGCAAGGTCCGCTGCGGCGTTTGCGGTACGCCCATTGCCGATGAAGGACGGAATATGTGGCTGGCGTTTCCGTCGTTGTTCGACTTCGGGAGACCGCCCAAGGTCCCCGAATCGTTCAAACCGCGCTGCCACATCTTCTACGGCGCGCGGGTTTTCGACATGAACGACGGATTGCCAAAGTGGTCCGGCCATAGTGAAAAGTCCACCCGTCTTGCCTGACTGGGAGCCTCACCCAAACCTTGGGATGCGTCTCCTTCTCCTCGGGGAACAGGCAATTGTCATGGCAGATACCGGTCCCACTCTTGCCGTCCATGGAGAACGCGAACAATCTGGATTTCATCGTCCCGGGTAATGTAGACGATCATGTGCGCGTGATAGGGATGCAGCCGCACCGGTGGGTCGAACTCGGGGCGCTGGCGCGCCAATTGCGGGTTTTCAGCCAGTAGATCGAAAACCGAGACCATGCCCTCGAGATACCGTTCGGCTTGATCGACGCCGAACTCCGCAACGCCGCGCAGGTAAATTTCGATGATATCCTGATCGGCTTGCCGGGTTGTATTGTAACTCACGGACTCCGCACGGTTTTCGCATGGTGACGCGCGGCTTTGAGCACGTCGTCGATCGTCCGGTCACTGACGCCGCTTTCCAGCCCTTCCGAGATCAACGTTTGAAGCTCGGCCAGCTTGTTTGCTCGTTCCTGATCGCGCCGGATGAGATCGCGCACATAGTCGCTCGTGTTGCTATAGCGTCCCGATTTCGCCTGCGCTTCCACCCAGTCCTTCATGGGATTGGGCAGGGACACGTTCATTGTAGCCATGATAACACCTCCCGTGCTCAACATGACAAAAGTTGGCAAAGCTTGTCAAGCGCGCGCCGGGCATATCGCCTCACCTCTTCATCCGGCTCCAGCTTGCTTCACATCTAAAGGAAGCACGAAGGGGCGATCATTTCCATCGCTGTTCGACTTCGGCAAACCGCCCAAGGCCCCAGAAGCCTTCAACCCAGATGCCACATATTCTACGGCGCGGGGGTTGAAGTATTGGGAAGCGTCCACTTTTCCTTATTCCCGCCCATCTGCGGTCGCGTCTGGCTTTTGGCATGGCGCCTGACGTGGTGCCATTCCAACCTTAAACCATGCCATCAATCGTAAGTCAGGTCCCGGGCCTTGCCGCGGAAGATGGTGTAGGCGAGTGCGGTGTAGCCGAGGATGGCGGGGAGTACGAAGGCGACGCCGACGAGGATGATGAACAGGCTCTCGGGCGCGCTGGCCGCCTCGTAGATGGTCAGGCGGTCGGGCACCACGTAGGGATAGAACGAATAGGCCATGCCGGCGAAGGCCAGCGCGAACAGCGCGGTGGCGGCGGCGAAGGGGGTCCAGGCGAACCTGTCATCCTTCATCGGCAACCGGCGCAGCTTCCACCACAGAAAGCCCACCAGCGCGGCCGACAGGACCGGCAACGGCGACAGGTAGAGAAACGCCGGCAGCGAAAACCATTTGTCGAAGATGCGCCCGCTGACCAGCGGCGAGGCCAGCGACACTGCCGCCATCCCCAGGATCAGCCCCCAGATGCCGGTTCTGGCCCACGCCGACGGCCTTGCGCTGCAATTCGCCTTCGGTCTTGAGGATCAGCCACGCCGCCCCGATGAAGGCGAACCCGACGGTCAGGAATACCGCCGTCAGCATGGCGAACAGCACGTGCCACAGCGTCCAGGTCAGTCCCATGATGTACATCCCGAGCATGAACCCCTGCGACAGCGACGCCATCAGCGATCCGGCGAAGAACGCCCAGTTCCAGGCGCGCTTGCGGCTGGCCGGCGCCTTGGCGCGAAACTCGAACGACACGCCGCGCAGGACCAGGCCGATCAGCAACACCGCGACCGGCAGGTAGAGCGCCGTCAGGATCACCCCGTGGGCGACGGGGAAGGCCACCAGCAGCAGGCCGATGGCCATCACCAGCCAGGTCTCGTTGGCGTCCCAGAACGGCCCGATGGAAGACACCATGCGGTCCTTCTCGTCCGGTCGTCGCCAGCGGTGTCAACACGCCGACACCGAGATCGAAGCCGTCGAGCACCACGTAGATCAGGATGCTGAGACCCATCAGGAACGCGAAGGTGAACGGCAGCCAGGTGGCGGGATCGCCGAACAGGGTCATGGCCGCGCTCCCGAATGCGCGAGGGTCTCGGCGGCGGCCTCGGAGGCGCGCGGTTTCTCAGGCACGTCGCCCCGCACCGTCTTGCGCCGCGCCAGGTAGAAGATCACCCAGACATAGGTGGCGATCAGCAAGGCATAGAGGGCGAGATAGCTCAGCAAGGTCGCCATCACCATCGGCGCCGGCACGTCGGCGACGGCGGCTTGGGTGGTCAGCACGCCCTGCACCAGCCACGGCTGGCGCCCCATTTCGGTGGTGTACCAGCCGGCGAGCGTCGCCAGCCAGCCCGAGAACGTCATCGCCACGAAGCCATAGAGCACGGGCTTGGAAAGGCCCTCGACGCCGCGGCGGCGCCACGCCATCAGCGCCACCGCGCCCCACGACAGCGCCAGCATGGCGAGGCCCGCGCCCACCATGACGCGGAAGGCGTAAAACACTGCCGGGACATTGGGGTGCAGCACCTGGCCGTCCGCGGTCACGAAATCGTTCAGGCCGGGGACGACGCCGTCCCACGAATGTGTGAGGATCAGGGACGCGCCGCCGGGTATCGCGATCTCCATGCGGTTCTCGCGGGCGTCGGGGTCGGGGATGGCGAACAGCAGGAGCGGCACGTTCGCGCTGGTTTCCCAGTTCGCCTCCATGGCCGCCACCTTTTGCGGCTGATGTTCCAGAGTGTTGAGACCGTGCAGGTCGCCGGCGAGGATCTGGATCGGGATCAAAACGGCCGCCAGGATCGCGCCGAACGAGAGCGTGGCGCGGACCTCCGCCGCCCGGTCGCCGATCAGCCAGCGAAAGGCGGACACGCCGGCGATCAGGAAGGCGGCCGTCAAGCCGCTGGCCAGCAGCATGTGCGCCAGGCGGTAGGGCATAGACGGATTGAACAAGATGGCCAGCCAGTCGGTGGCGTGGGCAACGCCGTCGCGCATCTCGAAGCCGGCGGGCGTGTGCATCCAGCTGCTCAGAACGAGGATCCAGAACGCCGACATGGTGGTTCCGACGGCGACCAGGACCGTCGCCAGGGTATGCATCCAGCCCGGCACCCGGCGGACGCCGAACAGCATGATGCCGAGGAACACCGCCTCGAGGAAGAAGGCCGTGAGAACCTCGTAAGCCAGCAGCGGGCCGGCGATGTTGCCCACCGTCTCCATGAAGCCGGGCCAGTTGGTTCCGAACTGGAACGACATGGTGATGCCGCTGACCACCCCCATGGCGAAGGTCAGGGCGAAAATCTTCACCCAGAAGCCATAGGCCTCCATCCAGCGTTCCTCGCCGGTATGATTGAACCGCAGCTTGAAGAACAGCAAGACCCATCCGAGAGCGATGGTGATGGTGGGAAACAGGATGTGGAACGACATGTTGGCGCCGAACTGAATCCGCGACAAAAGAAGCGTTTCCATCAGCCCTCGCCCTCCCGCCGCGTTCTACCGGGTGATGCAACGCGGCCCATGGCCGCGGCGATATTGCGAAGCGTCGAGTTCATGTTTAATACCAATTCTTGTTGATAGGAACCCATTGTGACGGCCTTTCGAGGTTTCCGGCAAGGAGCGTGGTGCGCGGTGATGCGGGAGCATCATAGGCGCCGCGCGACGCCGTCCGGAAACCTCGAAAGGCCGCCCGGAGGGTCGTGTTTCACGCTTCCTCGGGGCCCAGGTTCCAAAGGTGGCGAAACCGCTTGACGATGGATCCCCATCGCCAGCACGGTTCCTCCTGCCGAGGAAGCGTGAAACACGATAACAATAAGTCCCTATCAATGAGATTTGGTATAATTGAGTGATGAGTCGCTCGGTCTTCATGTGATTCAAACATAGGGCGGGGACCCGATGCTTCAATGTCGGCGCCATAGCCTGATCCCCTCCGGCGCCCCCTTCGCGAACGCCGCAAATAACCGGAGCCAGGTCAAATGTCCCCGTCACAGCTGCACCTCTTCCGTTCACGGCGGTTTGTGCCGTTGTTCGTCACCGTCATTCTCGGCGCCGCCAACGACAACGTATTCAAGAACGCCATGGTCATCCTGGTGCTCTATTTCATCGCCGGGCAGGCGCCGGTGGACGACACGGTGCTTGTCACCCTGGCGCTCGGTTTGTTCATTCTGCCGTTCTTCCTGTTTTCCGCCACCGCCGGGCAGCTCGCCGACAAATACGAAAAGTCGCGTCTGATCCGATGGATCAAACTCGCGGAGATCGCCATCATGGCGCTCGGCGCGCTGGGTCTCGCGCTCGGCAACACGCCGTTCCTGCTGGCCGTCCTGTTCCTCATGGGCGTCCAGTCGTCGTTCTTCGGCCCGCTCAAGTACAGCATTTTGCCGGCGGCGCTCGGCGAGGACGAACTGATCGGCGGCAACGCCCTGGTGGAGGCCGGCACCTTCCTGGCCATCCTGCTCGGCACCATCGCCGGCGGCCTGCTCATCGCGCTCGACGCCGGGGTCGCCATCGTCGGCGCGACCGTGCTCGGCCTCGCGGTCCTCGGATGGCTTGCCAGCCTCGGCATTCCACGCGCGGCGCCGCCCCGGCCCGACCTCGCCATCAACCCCAACTTCCTCGCCGAAACGGTGCATATGGTCCGCCGCACGGCAAACGTGCGCGCGGTGTTCCTGTCCATCCTCGGCATCTCGTGGTTCTGGCTCATCGGCGCGACGCTGCTGGCGCAATTTCCGAACTACGCGATGACCGTGTTCAACGGCGACAACACCGTGGTCACCTTTTTTCTGGTGCTGGCGACCGTCGGCATCGCCGCCGGATCCATGCTGTGCAATTCCCTGTTGAAAGGCGAAATCTCGGCGCGCTACGTGCCGGTGGCGGCGCTCGGCATCACCGTCTTCCTGGCCGATCTGTGGCTCGCGAGCCCGGACCCCCGGGCATTTGCCGAACCGGCTCTCGCCTTGCCGACATTCCTTCGGGAACCGGCGAACTGGCGGATCATTTTCGACCTGCTCGCCGTCACGGTCTGCGGCGGCATCTTCTCCGTGCCGCTCTACGCCATCATGCAGAGCCGCAGCGACGCCGGCGAGCGCTCGCGCATCATCGCCGGCAACAATATCCTTAACGCGCTGTTCATGGTCGCGGGCGCTCTCGTCGCCGGCGCCGTCCTGCTGCTGGGCTATGGCGTACCCGTCATCTTCCTGGTCCTCGCCGTCGTCAACTTCGGGGTCGCCCTGTATATCTGCAAGCTCCTGCCCGAGACGGTCATCAAGGCCGTTCTCGCCGCCGTCCTGCGCACCCTCTACAGGGTGGAGGTGCGCGGCGCCGACAATTACACCGCCGCCGGCGACCGCGCCGTTGTCGTGGTCAATCATGTGTCCTTCCTCGACGGACTGCTGATCGGGGCGCTGCTGCCCGGCAAGCCGACCTTCGCCGTCAACACCGAAATCGCCAGGAAATGGTGGGCCCGGCCGCTGCTGTCGCTGGTGGATGTGTTCGCCGTCGACCCGACCAACCCGCGATCGTTGAAATCATTGATCAAGGTGGTCCGCGACGAAAACCGCAAATGCGTGATCTTCCCGGAGGGCCGCATCACCGTCACCGGCGCGCTGATGAAGATCTACGAAGGCCCCGGCCTGGTCGCCGACAAGGCCGACGCGCCGATCGTTCCCATCCGCATCGACGGCGCCCAGTACAGCCCGTTCTCGCGGCTCCGGGGCAAGGTGCGGATCCGGCTGTTCCCGAAGATCACCATCACCGTGCTGGCGCCCCGGACCTTCGACGTACCGGCGGAGATCGTCGGCCGGGCGCGGCGCCAGATCGCCGGCGTCAGGCTGTACGACGTGATGACCGAGCTGATCTTCGCCACCAGCGACGCCGACAAGACCCTGTTCAACGCCTTGGCCGACGCCGCGCGGATCCACGGCGCCGGCGCGCCGGTGGTCGAGGACATCGAACGATCGCCGCTCAGCTATCGCCGCCTGCTCACGGCGAGCGCCGTGCTCGGCCGCAAGATCGCCGCGCTGTCCGAAACGGGCGAAAAGGTCGGCGTTCTGCTGCCCAACTCCAAGGGCGCCGCGGTGACCTTCTTCGCGCTGCAGGCGTTCGGCCGCGTTCCCGCCATGCTCAACTTCTCCACCGGCATCAAGAGCATGCGCTCGGCGCTGACGGCGGCCGAGATCCGCACGGTGCTGACGTCGCGCCGCTTCATCGAGCGGGCGCAGACTGCGAGGCCACCGAGGCGGCGTTGGCGGAGAAAGCCCGTTTGGTCTATCTCGAGGACCTGGTCGCCGCCGTCGGCGTGTTCGACAAGCTCCGCGGCCTCGTTGCCGGTGGCCTGCCGAAGCTGGTTCGCCGCAGGTTTCAGGCTCGCCCCGGCGATCCCGCCGTGGTGCTGTTCACCTCCGGCACGGAAGGCGCGCCCAAGGGTGTCGTGCTGAGCCACCGCAACATCCTCTCGAACGTCAACCAGCTCGCCGCCCGGGTCGACTTCACCGGCTCGGACGTTGTGTTCAACGCCCTGCCGGTATTCCACTCGTTCGGACTGACCGCCGGCATGGTTTTGCCGATGCTGTCGGGCATCAAGAACGTTCCTTTATCCCTCGCCCCTGCACTACCGCATCGTCCCGGCGCTGGTCTACGACACCAACGCCACCATCCTGTTCGGCACCGACACCTTCCTCTCCGGCTACGCGCGGATGGCGCATCCCTACGATTTCTACAGCGTGCGCTATGTGTTCGCCGGGGCCGAGAAGGTCAAGGACCGGACGCGGCGGATCGTGGTCGGAGAAGTTCGGTCTGCGCATGCTCGAAGGCTATGGCGCGACCGAGACATCGCCGGTGCTGTCCATCAACACGCCGATGCACTACCGCGCCGGCACGGTGGGCCGCTTCCTGCCCGGAATAACCCATGAGCTTGAACCGGTCGCCGGCGTCGAGGACGGCGGCCGGCTGATCGTGCGGGGCCCCAATGTCATGCTGGGCTATCTCGGCGAAGACGCTCCCGGGCGTGTTGCAACCGCCGGAGGACGGACGCTACGACACCGGCGACATCGTCTCCGTCGACGCCGAGGGCTTCGTCACCATCGAGGGCCGCGCCAAGCGGTTCGCCAAGATCGGCGGCGAAATGGTATCGCTGACGGCCGTGGAAGCGCTGGCCGCCGCCGCTTGGCCCGACGCCATGAACGCCGCCGTCAGCCTGTCCGACGCCCGCAAGGGCGAACGGATCGTGTTGCTGACCGATCACGCAACCGGCGAGCGCGACCAGTTGCTCAAGCACGCCCAGGCCAACGGCGTGCCGGAGCTCTACGTCCCGCGCACCGTCAATATTGTCGACGCGATACCGGTTCTGGGCTCCGGCAAGACCGACTACGCCCGCGCCCAGGCGATGGCCGGCGAAACGACCGCTCGGACAACGGAGCTCCAGGCGAGTGATAGCAATGACCCTTCATGAAAGACGAATTTTCAATATGAGTAAGAGCAATCATTCTCCGCATGGAAACGAATTCCCGGACGCAACCCTGGTCCGAGGATCGACATGACCGAGACATATCAAGACCTGCGCGACGCAATCCGCGCGTTGTGCGCCACCTTCCCGCCGGAATACCACCGCAAGGTCGACGAGGACCGCGCCTATCCCGAGGCGTTCGTCGATGAGCTGACCAAGGCCGGCTGGATGGCCGCGCTGATCCCGGAGCAATACGGCGGGTCGGGTCTTGGCCTGACCGAGGCTTCGGTCATCATGGAGGAAATCAACCGTTCAGGCGGCAATTCCGGGGCCTGCCATGGGCAGATGTACAACATGGGCACGCTCTTGCGGCATGGGTCGGAGGCGCAGAAACAACGAGTATCTGCCGAAGATCGCCAGCGGCGAGCTGCGCCTGCAATCCATGGGCGTGACCGAGCCCACGACCGGCACCGACACCACCAAGATCCGCACGAAGGCGGTCAAGAAGGGCGACCGCTGGGTGGTCGACGGCCAGAAGGTCTGGATCAGCCGCGTCCAGCATTCCGACCTGATGATCCTTCTTGCCCGCACCACGCCGTTGGATGAGGTCGAAAAGAAATCCGAAGGCATGTCGATCTTCCTGGTCGACCTGCACCAGGCCATCGGCAATGGCATGAGCGTCAAGCCGATCGCCAACATGGTCAACCACGAGACCAACGAGTTGTTCTTCGACAATCTCGAAATCCCCGAGGAAAACCTGATCGGCGAAGAGGGCAAGGGGTTCAAGTACATCCTCGACGGACTGAACGCGGAACGCGCGCTGATCGCGGCGGAATGCATCGGCGACGGCTATTGGTTCATCGATAAGGTCAGCGCCTATGCCAAGGAGCGCCACGTGTTCGGTCGTCCCATCGGCCAGAACCAGGGCGTGCAGTTCCCCATCGCCGAGGCGCATATCGAGATCGAGGCCGCCAACCTGATGCGTTACGAGGCCTGCCGGCTGTTCGACGCGCATCGACCCTGCGGCGCGCAGGCCAACATGGCGAAATACCTGGCCGCCAAGGCGAGCTGGGAAGCCGCCAACGCTTGCCTCCAGTTTCACGGCGGCTTCGGCTTCGCCACGGAATACGACGTGGAGCGCAAGTTCCGCGAAACCCGGCTCTATCAGGTCGCGCCGATCTCGACCAACCTGATCCTGTCCTACGTGGCCGAGCACGTCCTCGGCTTGCCACGCTCATTCTGACGATGCATCGACGACACTCATTGGAGGCAGCACTTCTTGAACTTCTTGCCCGATCCGCACGGGCACGGATCGTTGCGCCCGACATTCCGCATGGGATTGGTCACGGTGTGTACCGGCTCTACGAGGGGAAACGGCGGAACGGGGTTCCCGCTCGGCTCTCGCGTTCGCCCGAACGTATTCCTCCGAAAAGGCATGCCAGTCGGAGAGAACCGTGATGGTATCGGAGAAGGGCGCGATCCGGTCCTTGGCGATAAATGCCACCAGATCGTCCGACCGCGAAGCCGCGTCGAGGATTTTCTCGAATTCGCTGAACGAGATGGTTCCGGTCGGTATCAGCCCGCTTTCGTAGGCGTGCCGTACCGTCGCCCTGAGATCGGTAAAACCGAGATGGCCAATGGCTTCCACCCAGGCGAACCAGACGAGATTTTCCTCTTGCGGCTGAAGCTTTTCGAACGCGGATGACAGATACCGCTCCGCTGGCGCGCGGTCGATGCTTCCGGCGGCGACATGGTAAGTCCAGGCTTCGAAGGCGGCGAAACGGACGTACTCGGCCGCGTCCGGGTTGTTCATGAGCTTGTAGAGGCGCTCGGTGTCGCCATCGAAGATGCTGATCAGGATCTGCGACAGATTTTCCGTGACCGCGTCGCCAAGAGCCTCCTCGACCCGCTCGGGTTCCCCGGCGAGCATGTCCATCAGCGGAGCGAACGCCCGCTGCTCGCCCCATTCGCCCAGGATGTGGATGATGACGAACAAGGCAAAGTCACGGTCGTCGATGTCGAAGCGCCCGGCCGCGTGATCACGCAGAATATTCAAGAAAATCGGCACCATTTCGTCCCGGCGCGCGATGCACTGACGGATCTCATCGCGAGGCAACGCCCCCCGGATACTGAGCGCGTAGATAAGGGCGTCGGCTCTCATCATCAACGCACGATCGGTGGACCGGTCGTTGCGGAACGCCTCAAGCAGGGACGTCATGGCCGTCTCGATGGCCTGGTCGATTTCGGCGATATCTCGAAGCCAATCCGTCACGGGCCGCTCTTTGGCGGCTTCTTCGTTGTCGAAAATGTCGAAAAGGCGCACGTCATAGGTTCGCGCCGCCTCCTCGATGACGGTGAGCATGGCCGCCTGGGGCCCGGACAAAGGAAGCTCGTCATCCTCTTGCCAGACCCCTTCCAGAAAACCGAACACGATCTCGTCGTGTCGGCGGGTCAGAAGGTCCTCGACCCCTTGCAGCGCATCGACTGGCCCCATTGGCGACAGCGAGACCGAAGACGGTAGGGACGCCTGTTCGACTTCCTGAAAAAGCCCGAGGAATGCCTGCAGGAAGGCCACAAATTCCTGCGTGCCCAATTCCGGCATTTGGTAGTCGAACAAGTCCTCCACCAGTTCATAGACGTCCGCTTCCCGCCCCGGGCTGACCGCCGCCCCGAGGAACCGCAGGCGAATGACTTCCAAGCTCGTGGAGCAACCGTGTTCCCGTAGAAACGCCCGGAAGGCGTCATCGCCCACGTAGGGGGGTACCCGCATCAGGTCCGCCAGGGGATCGCCGCCTTTCAGTTCGTCGACGATCGCGTCGATTTCCGATGCCACGTCCGGGGGAGACTCCAGATCAACGTCTTTCCAATCGGCCAGGGGACGAACGCGAGCGACAAACTCCTTGGCGCTATCCACGCCGTCGAACGGCTGCCATCCGTTGATCGACATACCGGTTCGCATGTGCGTCACGATCCAGCCGGGATCAATGCGGTGCTCGTCGAAATGAATGCCGAACTCTCCGGAAACGAGTCCCTTAATCGTGCGCCTGCCGTCGCCGAACATGATCTCGTAATTTCCTTCCGACCATTCGCTCATGATGAACAGATCTCCCTCGCTAACGGCACCACGTCGCCATCCGCCTCGTGCAGGCACGCGTGCGCGACGATGGCGCACCGCCCGGACCGCACCTCCGACCAAAGCTGTAGTTTTGATCGGCATCTCAGCCCGAAGCCGTTATCAAGTCAATGCACCGATACGTCAAAAATCGCGCTTTGACCAATAACGCGCAATCGCGAGGAAATTTGGAAGCCGGCGCCCAAGCGATCGAGCCGTGGCTGGCGGGCCACACCCTTGAAATCGAGGATTGGGACGGCTCCGTTCTCACTTCCACGAGAGGCGATACTTGACGATGCGGTCGTTGCCGCTGTCGGCGATCCAGACCACGCCGTCGCCGAGCTCGACGCCTTCCGGCGTTCGGAACATGCCCGGCCCCTCGCCGCTCGAGCCGGCGCCGATGACGCCCAGGACCGTGCCGTCCTCGGCGATGATCTTGATGCTGTGGGTGTATTTGTCGGCCACCACCAAGGTGCCGTCGGGCGACACGTCGAGATAGCGCGGACCGCTGAAATCGTAGGGCGCACCCTCGAGGACCGTCTCGATATCGAGATCGGGGGTCATGCGCACCAGCCGGTCGTTGGCGGCGTCGGCGATCCAGAGATCACCATTCGGCGCGAATTCCACGTCGTGCGGCGACGACAGGCCGCCGGTCTCCTTCACCGCTTCGCCTTTCACGTAGACCACCAGATTGTCGGTGCCCGCCCCGGTCGCGTAGACGCGGCCGCCGGGTCCGGCAAGCACGCCCTCGGGTTTGCGGATGCCCCCGGCGAGCTCTCCCACCAGCGTGCCCATGGCGCCATCGAGTTGATAGATGGCGATGCGGTGATTGTGGGTATCGGCCACCAGCAACCGGCCGTTCTCGTCGAAGTCCACGTCGTGGGTGCCATCCTGGTGATCGGCGCCAAACTGGCCCACCATCGCCAGGCTTTCGGCGTCGAGGATGACGACGCGGTCGTTGCCCACGTCCGACACGAACAGCCATCTGCCGTCGGGTGACAGCTTCACGTCGTGCGGATTATCGAGATCGGCGGTGCTGGCCGACAGGAACTCCGCCTCGAATGCCCATAGCGGCGACGGCGCCAACGCCACGGACAGTGCAAGAACGAGCAATATCGATTTCACGGCCGGACCTCATCTTTACTGAACACACGATTTTGATGTGGTCCCCCGGCGGGTCCGATGGAAGGGGCGGCCAGCGCAACTCATCCATCGCCTCCGGCGGCCCGTACGATACGCACAGGGTAAGGCACGGAGGCCGGGTGGCATGCTCAAGACCATCATCATCATCGCGTTCTTGTTCAGCGGCGGCATGGCCGCGGCGCAAGACCAGACAACGGAACCGCTGAAACTTTCCGACCGCGAGAGAATAGCCGACGTCATTCTCGGACAAATGGCGGCCTTCAAGGCGGGCAACGGCGACGCCGCTTTCGCCCTCGCGGCCCCCAATGTCCGCGAAAAGTTCGGCTCGCCCGAGGCGTTCATGCGGATGATCCGAGAAAACTACGAGCCGGTCTTCAATCCGCGCTCGGTGAGGTTCGGCGCGTTGAGCCTGAGCCAAATGGGTCTGGTGCAGCATGTGTTCGTCCTCGATCCGAATGCCGTGGCGTTCGTCGCTCTTTATCTTATGGAGCGCGCCGACGACGGCCGGTGGCAGATCGCCGGCTGCATCCTGCGGTCACGCGCGGCGCGCGAGGCGTGAGCATGGACACTGAAAGCACCGGCGCGGTGGTGTTTCCAAGCTCGGCCTGGCGGGGGTTCAGCGACCGGGTCATGGGTGGCGTCTCGCGTGAAACCGTAAGCCGCGAGGTGATCGATGGGCAGCCGTGTACCCGGTTGACCGGCGACGTTCGCCTCGACAACAATGGCGGGTTCATTCAGATGGCCATGGATCTTGCGCCGGACGGAGAAACGCTCGATGCGTCGGCCTTCGCGGGCATTGCATTGCTTGTTCGGGGAAATGGCGAAACCTATGGCGCTCACCTGAGAACCACGGATGCCGCTCGACCGTGGGAATCCTATCGCGCGACGTTCTGCGCCGAGCCGCGGTGGTGTGATATTCGCATCCCTTTCGCAGACTTCCAGGCGTACCGGCTGTCCGCGCCCCTCGATCTTACCGGGCTTCGCCGCCTCGGCCTGGTGGCGATCGGCCGTGCCTTCCACGCCGACCTCGCCGTGGCGACGCGCGGCGCTTTATCGCTGATCGCGCATCACCCGCGCTCTCATACATAGCGTTAACGGAGATGTGAATTTACGAGAGCGCGCAAAAGGTTATCTCTTACGTAGCGAAGGAAAACGTCAGTAATGGAGGTACAAAGTGGGGACACGTCGATCATTCGTCATGGGCGCGTTGACCGCCGTCGGCGGCGCGGCGCTCGCGAGCATGCTGCCGGTGGCGCGTGGCGCCGCCGGTGAAACCACCGCGTTCGATTTCGTTCGCACCGAGGACCAATGGCAAACATTGCTCACGCCGGCGCAGTACCGGGTGCTGCGCGAGCACGGCACCGAGCGCGCCGGATCGAGCCCGCTGGACAAGGTTTACGAGCCCGGAACCTATCACTGCGCCGGCTGCGACCAGGCCCTGTTCTCGTCGGAGACGAAGTTCGACAGCCGCACCGGCTGGCCCAGCTTCCATTCGCCGCTGGACGGCGCCATCGGCACCACGGTGGACCGCGGTTTCTTCATGACCCGCACGGAGGTGCACTGCGCCAACTGCGGCGGTCATCTCGGCCACGTGTTCGACGACGGTCCGCCCCCCACCGGTCTGCGCTACTGCATGAACGGCGTGGCCCTGAATTTCGTCCCAGCGTAGGTAAGGACCGCCCCATGAAAGCTCTGCTTCTCGCCTTCCTGATCGCCGTGCCGATCGCTTGCGGCCCCGCCCGGGCCGCCGACAGCGAAGGCAAGACGGACCGCCCACCGGCCCCGTGGCGTCGGCGATTTTCGCCGGCGGCTGCTTCTGGTGCATGGAGCAGCCGTTTGACGAACTTGACGGCGTAATGTCAACCACGTCCGGCTACATCGGCGGCGACACGCCGGCGCCCACCTACGCGCAGGTCTCGGCGGGCACGACCGGCCACGCCGAGGCCGTGAAGGTGGTCTACGATCCCGCCCGGATCGGCTACGACCGGTTGCTCGAGGTATTCTGGCGCAACGTCGATCCGCTGGATGCCGGCGGACAATTCTGCGACCGCGGCGATCAGTACCGCACGGCGGTGTTCGTCGAGAACGAGGAACAGCGGCAATCGGCGGAACGCTCCAAACAGGAACTGACGGCGTCGGGCCGCTTCGACGAGCCCATCGTCACGCCCATCGTCCAGGCAGATGAGTTCTATCCCGCCGAGGATTACCACCAGGACTACTACAAGACCAATCCCGTCCGCTACAAGTTCTACCGCTACCGCTGCGGCCGTGACGCGCGGCTTGCAGGAGGTTTGGGGCGACGAGGCGCCGAAGGCTGCCGGCTGACCGGGCAGTTCACCGTCCAAAGGAGTGTGTGCAACCGTCCGGTCGCCGAGAACCGGCGCAAGCCGAGCGATCATTCAAACTCGGCGATGATCTGTCCGACGGCGACGGTGTCGCCGGCGGCCGCATGCAGCTTGGCGATCCGCCCGAAGCGGCTGGCCTTCAGGATGTTCTCCATCTTCATCGCCTCGAGGGTCCCCAGTTCGGATCCCGGGCTGACGCTGTCGCCCTCCTCCACGGCCAGTGCCCGCAACATTCCCGGCATCGGCGCCTGCACATACTTGCTCATGTCGCGCGGCTTGCGCTCCGGCATCAGCTTGGCGAACTCCGCGACGCGCTTGCGGTAGACGATCACGTCGATCTCGGCGCCCATATGATACAGCCGGTAGCCGAGGCCGCTGCGCTCCACCTTGAAACGCTGCGGGACGTTGTTCATGGTGGCGCGCAGCACCGGATCGCCGATCCGCCAATCGCTGTGGACGGAAAGCAGTTGATTGCCCGTGTCGATGTCGAACCCCTCGTCGGGACCGCCGGCGACCGGCTTGGCGGTGACCGGGTACTGCTCGCCGTCGATCTCGACCACCACTTCCGTGGGAACGATGCGCGGGTAACCCGGCATGACGCCGGTCGTGCGGCTGGCGCGATAAAGGTAACGGAGATGCATCAAGGTCGCGGCGGCGACGATGGCATCGGTCTCGCGTTCGTCGAGCGGCACCGGAGAAAAGCCGCGCGGATATTCTTCCTCGATGAAATTGGTCGTCAAATCGCCGCTCTGGAAGCGTGGGTTCGCCGTCAGGGCCGACAGGAACGCGAGATTATGCAGAACCCCCTTGATGTAGAACTCGTCGAGCGACCGCCGTAGCAACGCCACCGCGCTGTCGCGATCACGATCGTAGGTGGTGATCTTGGCGATCATCGGATCATAGAACATGCTGACCTCGCCGCCTTCGTAGACGCCGTTGTCGACGCGCACCCGCGGTCCCTCCTCCGGGCTCCGATACCGGACGATGCGCCCGGTGGACGGCATGAAGTTGCGGTTGGGATCCTCGGCATAGACGCGCGCTTCGACGGCCCAGCCCTGGATCCGAACGTCCTTTTGCTGGATCGCCAGGCGTTCGCCGGCGGCAATCCGGATCATCCACTCGACAATGTCGACGCCGGTCACGAACTCGGTGACCGAGTGCTCCACCTGAAGCCGCGTGTTCATCTCCAGGAAGTAGAAGTTGCCGTCGCCATCGAGCATCAGTTCGACGGTGCCGGCCGAGTTGTAGCCGACGGACTGGGCGAGAGCGACGGCGCTGTCGCCCATTCTGGCGCGCAGATCGTCGTCGACGACCACCGCCGGCGCTTCCTCGATCACCTTCTGGTGGCGCCGCTGGATCGAGCACTCGCGTTCGCCGAGATGAATGACGTTGCCATGCTTGTCGCCAAGAACCTGGATCTCGATGTGGCGGGGGTCGGCGATGAACTTCTGGACGAACACCCGGTCGTCGTCGAAGCTCGTGATCGCCTCGGACTTGGTCGAGCGCAGCGCGCTTTCCAGTTCGGACTCTTCGCGAACGATGCGGATACCCTTGCCGCCGCCGCCGGCCGACGCCTTCAGCATGATCGGATAGCCGATCTCCTTGGCGATCTTCGCCGCCTGCTCGGCATCGCGCAACGCCTCGAGATGCGACGGAATGACCGGAACGCCGGCCTCCTTGGCCTTCTGGGTCGACTGCAATTTGTCTCCCATCAGTGCTGTCACGTCGGGATCCGGGCCGATGAAGGTGATCCCCGCGTCGGCGAGAGCCTTGGCGAATTTGGCGTTCTGCGAGAGGAAGCCATATCCCGGATGGACGGCATCGGCGCCGGTCTCGCGACACGCTGCGATGATCTTGTCGATGACCAGGTAACTTTCCGTGGCCGGCGGCGGTCCGATATGAATGGCTTCGTCGCACGCTCCCACGTGCATCCCATACTTGTCGGCGTCGGAGTAGACGGCAACGGTCGGAATTCCCATGCGTTGCGCCGTGTCGTTAATGCGGAGCACGATCTCGCCCCGGTTGGCAATCAGGATTTTCTTGATCATTGTTCGATCCCCGGCCTAGAGAGGAGGATTGGCGTGTTTGCGGCGTGACAGCGGGACTTCCTTATCACGCAGCAATGTCAGCGCCCGGCACAAGCGTTTGCGCGTGCTGTGCGGCATGATGACATCGTCGATGAAGCCGCGCTGGGCGGCCTGGAAGGGGTTGGCGAACTTCTCCCGGTACTCGTCGACGCGCGCCGCGATCTTCTCCGGGTCGCCGGCTTCGTCGCGGTACAGGATCTCGGCCGCCCCGGTGGCGCCCATCACCGCGATCTCGCCCGTTGGCCAGGAAAAATTGACGTCGGCCCGCAGGTGCTTGGAACCCATCACGTCATAGGCGCCGCCATAGGCCTTGCGGGTAATGAGGGTCACCTTCGGCACGCTTGCCTCGGCGTAGGCGAAGAGCAGCTTCGCGCCTTCACGGATGATACCGGCGTGCTCCTGCCCCACCCCGGGAAGGAACCCCGGTACGTCGACGAAGGTGATGATGGGGATGTTGAAGGCGTCGCAGAACCGGACGAAGCGCGCCCCCTTGACCGACGCGTCGATGTCGAGGCACCCGGCCAGCACCATGGGCTGATTGGCGACGATGCCTACCGACAGGCCGTTCATGCGGCCAAACCCGGTGATGATGTTCGCGGCGAACTCGGGCTTGATCTCGAAGAACATCGCCTCGTCGACCACCTTGGTGATCAGTTCACGCATGTCATAGGGAGCGTTCGGGTTATCCGGGATCAGCGTGTCGAGCGAAGGCTCCAGCCGATTGGGGTCGTCGTAGGCGGCGCGTTGAGGCGCCTCGGACCGGTTCGACGACGGCAGAAAGTTGATCAGGCGGCGCATGTACAGAAGCGCTTCCACGTCGTCGTCGAACGCCCGGTCGGCCACGCCCGATTTTTTGGTGTGAACCTCGGTGCCGCCGAGTTCCTGATGATCCACGTCTTCATGGGTCACCGTTTTCAGAACGTTCGGACCGGTGACGTACATGTGGGAATTGTCCTTCACCATGAAGATGAAGTCGGTGAGCGCCGGGGAATAAACGGCGCCGCCGGCGCATGGCCCCATGATCACCGAAATTTGCGGAATGACGCCGGAGGCGTCGACGTTGCGCTGGAACACGTCGCAATAACCCGCGAGCGAGTCGACGCCCTCCTGGATGCGCGCCCCGCCGGAATCGTTAAGACCGATGATGGGAGCGCCCACCCGCATGGCCTCGTCCATCACCTTGCAGATCTTGTTGGCGTGCGCCGCGGAGAGACTGCCGCCCAGGACCGTGAAATCCTGGCTGTAAACGAAGACGGGACGGCCGTTGATGGTACCGTATCCGGTGACGACGCCGTCTCCCGGCACCTGCGTGTTCTCCATTCCGAAGTCGGTGCAACGGTGCTCGACGAACATGTCCCACTCCTCGAAGGAGCCGGGGTCAAACAATATCTCGATCCGTTCGCGCGCCGTAAGCTTGCCTTTTTCATGCTGGGCATCAATGCGCGACTGACCGCCGCCCAGTCGGGCCTGGGCCCGTCGATTTTCCAATGCTTCGATAATTTCAAGCATGACGTCATCCCCTTGTCTTGCGGCCGGGCCGAATGCGCCGCCGGCTTGCCTGTTTAGCGATGATGGACGGATTTCACACGGTTCGCACTCGCCATGGCGTTGCTTCTTGCACTGCAATATGAAATTGCAATCTACATGTCGCACCGCAAGAGGAAAACGAATAATATTGAGCCGCAGCAATAAATTAACGGTTTTAGCGGCACCAGCTATCAAGCCGACGCCGCGCACAAACCCTCTTGCAATTTGGGAGGTTATACCAACCTGGAAGTCCGCCAAGAGGTACCGTCGACAAGCAGCGGCCCTCGACGGTCATTGCTGCAAAGGCCAATGCTGCGGTCGCGAAAATGGATTTCTGTTTTTGGCTTTCGCGCCTGCGTTCGCCAGCCGAGCGACCCCGCGACGTCGCGGATCCCCTACTCAGTGGCTAGGAGAACATCGCTGGCCTTGATGACCACAACCACATCATGGCCGACATCCAGACCGAGATCGTTGACCGCATCGGCGGTGACGACCGACGTGATGGTATTGCCGCCACCGATATCCACCTGCACTTGAGCCGCCACGGCGGCGGTCTTGATTTTCGTGACTTTCCCTTTGAGAGTGTTTCGCGCGCTCAGTTTCATGATGGTCCCGATCCCCTTTTGGCTACTTCCGACATGCGTCTGTACACGCCGTTTCATACCCGTAATATGGACTTGGTCGCTCGGTGATCAACGCGCGGCAATTTTTTTGAGAGGAAATGGCCATGAGCAGCGAGGCGGCGACGCGCGCCGATCCGGTGGCACTGGCGAACCCGGTGGCGCTGGTGACCCATGTGAATGCGTTTGTCGGCCTCGCCGCGGCCGAGGCTCTGGCGCGGGTGGGAACGACCGTCGTGTGTCACGATCCGGGCTTCGACGACGCCGACGTCAGGACACGGTTCACCGACGCCCACCCCGAGCTCTTCGTCATCGCCGAACAGCGACCGGACGACATGGCGGCGGCCGTCACCCGGGCCTTCGGCCGCGTCGACGTGCTGGTCAACAACGACCCGTTCCCGGCCATTCGCGCGCCCATCGAAGACGCCCGCGTCGAAGACCTTCGCGCCGGCCTCGACGCCTTGGTGACCGCTCCGTTCGCGCTCACCCAGGCGGTGGCGCCGCAAATGAAGCAACGCCGGTCCGGCAAGATCATCTTCGTCACCTCGGCCGCGCCGTTTCACGGATTGCCGAATTACTCCATGTACGTGGCGGCGCGCGGCGGCGCCAATGCCCTCGCCGTATCGCTGGCGAAAGAACTCGCCGCGTTCAACATTCAGGTCAACGCGGTGGCGCCGAACTTCGTGGAGAGCCCCACGTATTTTCCGCCGCGCCTTCTCGCCGATCCGCAATCGCTCGGCAAGATCACCCGCAATATCCCGTTGGGGCGGTTGGGAAAACCCCACGAGGTGGGCGAACTGGTGGCGTTCCTGGCTTCCGATAAGGCCGATTTCATCACCGGCCACGTCATGCCCATAGCCGGCGGTTGGGCATGAGCGGAGCCCGGGCCAAGCGCGAGGCCCAGCCGGCATCAGTCGCCTTTGGCGACCTCGCCGGTAGGGTCGCGTTCGAGCAGTTCGGCGGCGCGCTCGTAAACGTCGGCGAATTCCTCTTTGCGCTGGTCGGATTCCGCATCGCCGCCGGCGATGGTACGGAAGATGCCGGCGGCCTCTCTGAGCAGCATGGCGGCCACGTCAGCATTCGTTGCCATGAACGATCTCCTCTTCTTTGACTGTGTCATCACGCCCGAGCGGTCCGTGCGACCGCATCGATTGTGGTGCACTGGTGCATTCTTTTGGGATAACGGGAAAATTCTTGTGCTTGTGAAAAATCCATTGGTTGCGGATCTTATAGAAATCAACTTACGGCGCAACGTTCCATTTCCGATGGTGTAATGGTCAATGGTCGATGGCGGCGAGCAAGTCCTTTACG
Source organism: uncultured Alphaproteobacteria bacterium (assembly GCA_963786305.1). Lineage (GTDB taxonomy): Bacteria > Pseudomonadota > Alphaproteobacteria > Rhodospirillales > Defluviicoccaceae > CAKZLS01. Next base: position 86,325 of record CAWAYL010000012.1, on the reverse strand, counting down.
TAGCGGATGGGAATGGCGTAGGTGATCCCGCTCGGCTCGCGCAGCACTCTCTCCTTGGTTTCCTTGACGGCGACACTTCCGACGACACCGATCACCGCGCCGGTTTCCGGGTCGTAGAGCGGGCTTCCGCTATTGCCGGGATAGGCCGTGGCATCCAACTGAAAGACCGTATAGTTCTCGCGGAGCCGCTGGATCATCTGGTGGTCCAGGTAGCCGGCGGACGGCGGCGGAACGGCGGCCGGCGTCACCGCCGAAATGATCCCCCGGTGGGTCACCGGATACAGACCGAGCGCCGGCGCCGCGGGAAACCCGGTGAAGGCGACGCTCTGGCCTTCCTCGACACTCTCGTCGTCGCCGAGATCGAGGGGCGGCAGGGGGGCTTCGAACATCCTCAATACCGCCAGATCATGCTCGGGATCCTCGGCGACCAACTGCACGGGACGCGCTTCCACGGTATCGCCCGCGGGCAGAAAAACGGTCAGGGTTTCACGGTGCGTGTCGTCGAGGGTTCGGGGAATCACGTGAGCGCTGGTGACGACGTACAGGCCGTCTCCGACCGCGAAGCCGGTGCCGAGAAGCTCGGCGGCCGGCTTGCGGGTCCGTTGATAGGTGCCCACCGCGACCACGCTCGGCTTCACCTGGCCGATGGTGTCGGCGAGGTCGCCGGCCCCGGCGCCGCGCCCGCACGCCGCGAACACCAGCAAGGCCGCGAACAATGCCGCCAAGGCCGCCGGTCCCGGGCGGGTCCTTTCAAGGCGGATCGATGGAAATACGATGAACGGACCTGACGGCATCTTCGGCGGCTACCCACGACAGTCGAACAATGCTGTAGCACATGGGGCCACGAAACAAGAGCGCATCCGCGAATTAAACCGCCTCGGCGCCGGAGCTCTACGCCTCGAAATGCAGCGTTATGGCCTTCCATCGCCGGTGGATGTAGCCCGCCAAAGCGTAGAAAAACACCACCATACCCAGCATTTCCAACGATTCCTCGATCAGCCCGATCAGGTCGTGCGTGAGGTCCACGCCGCTGAGCGGTGTGTCCTGATAGACGTGACCGACGCTCGTGTTGTAACTCGCGCTGATCATTTCCATCCCCAGCGCGCCACCGACGTACAAGGCCGCGGCGGCGACGAACAGCCACTTCGACCGGCGCGGCAGCGCCAGCAGAAAACGGAAATAGAGAAACCCGAAAACGGCCAGGCACGCCATCGCCGGCACCACCCAGGCGTAATAGAACGCGCCGCTGAGATCGAAGAAGGCACGAACATAGCGCGTCGTGCGATCATGGAACATCGCCGCCTCATCCATGGAGAGATACAAAAAAATGAGCGCGAGGCCGCACCAATAATACCGCCAGCGATCCCGCGTATGCAGGGTGGAACCCGCGATGAGCGCGAGAAGCAAGGCATTGACGAACAAAAGCACAGAGGAGAACCAAGTGGGAACATTGGTTTCGAGGTTCAGATTGAACGTCTTCACCAGACTGGTGGAGAAAAAATACTGGGTGCCAAACCGGAAGTGGCTTGCCACGATCCCGGCAACGATCAGCAAGGCGACCGCCACCAGCAACCACGTGGTCAAGCGCGCCGGAAAGATATGGACCACGCCGGCGGCGTCGTTCCGCCCCTCAAGAGTCCGCGCCGAAGGCTGATCCATGCGTTCGGAGGTGCTCTCGCGGGTCATGCGGCTCCTCGACCTTGGGGTGGCGGTTGCGGCATCGTTAGGCATTCCGATCACCTCCCCCGACATAAGGTTACATTTTTCTTATTTTTTTGTTACGAATATGATCGATTGAAGGTTGATGCAACCCTTTAAAATTGCCCGATTTGGGGCGGTGAACGGTGTTGCGGTTCCCTTGCGAAGCCGGTTCCTCGCACACTACCACTTCCGGGAACGCGGCCTTCGCCGGCCATGTTGGCGTCCGCCGGTACGGATAACGCGCGATGGATCAGCGGAAAGAGCGGCCGAACGAGCCCCCGCTTGCATCCCTCGCGCCGGGCCGCGCCTTGAACCCGGGTTGAAAAAGTCACATTTGAAGAAGGGTTTGGATGCGCGCCCGCGAGCGAGGGGCCCGACACATGGAATTCGCCGACCCATTTCGCAAGTATGCGCCCTACCCGACGCCCGACGTGCGGGACGTGGTCGGTGCGTGCGAAGCGCTGAATATCCGGGAGATCATCCTGTTTCGCCTGGCGTTCGCCCGATGGTTCGGCCGTGACGCCAGCGAGATGGAACTCGAGCGCCCGTTCATGCACTATCTGTTCGCTCAGCAAGCGCCCATGTGGGTCCGCCAGTTTACCCGCGAAGTGCTGCGTCGCAAGACCGAGGGCGTCCTCGACCCCACCCAGTTCGGTCTGCCGCCGCGGGCGACGAATGCCGAGGGCGACGACGCGTTCGAAACGGTATGGCGGTTTCTTCTCCTCCTCGCCTGGGGCGCCATCATCGCGATCATCGCCCGCAGCTCGTTGTGGGACGGCCTTTGACAAGTGCCCGCCGGGCCGTCGAACTCACGTGCTATTGATCTTCCGTCACATGGACGCGGACGATCATTTCCTCGATACCGCCGCCCTTGCGCACGCCGCGAACCGGGCACGCGCCGGCGTAGTCGAAGGCCACGGCCAGCCGGACGTAGCGGTCGGTGGCGCTGATACCGTTGGAGGTGTCGAACGAAACCCAGCCCAAGCCCGCGACGAACGCTTCCGCCCAGGCGTGACTGGCAACCGAGCCCTTGTCGTCGCCGTCGAACAGCAAGTAGCCGCTAACGTAGCGCGCGGGGAGGCCCAGCACCCGGCAGCAGGCGATAAACAGGTGCGCGTGATCCTGACAAACGCCGAAACCGTGCCGCAGCGCTTCCGCGGCCGTGCTTTCGGCGTCGGTATATCCAGGATGGTAGGCGACGGTTTCGTGCAGTCCCCACATCATTGCGTGAAGCGCGGCGAGGCCGCCCTCGTCCCGCATGCGTTCGCGATATGCTTCGGCCATCTCCACGATGCCGTCGTCCACACCGGTAAAGCGGGTTTCCCGCAGGAACATTTCGGGCGGCAATCCATCGTCCGTCGGCAAGATGCCGTTGGTATCGCTGGTTTCGACGACGCCGCGAACGACGACCGGAACCTCGTCGTGGGTACCGCTTTGAACCGAAGTATGGACCGCGTTGTTGAAGCCGTCGACCCACGGGTTGAGTGTACCGGGGGTCGAGACATGCCAAGACAGCACGCTCTGGCACGCATCCAGCCGCGGCGTCAGCCGCAGATACTGGGTGCTGTGATGCGCCGGCAGCGTAAATCGGTAGTACGTTTCGTGTTCGATTGAGAGCTTCATAGGACCAGCATGAATTCGCGCCCGATCAGGGTGTGCAGTTCGTTGTTGCGGTTGATGTAACCGTTGAGAAATTGCGGAAGACCCGTCCGCAGGATGCCGTCTATGCGGCTGCGTTGCAAGGTGCGATGGACCTCCTCGGCAACCCGGGTGCACGAAGCCGCGCTCCGCGTCGAGCGCAGGATGTCGGTGACCTCGGCGGTGCAGGCATGCAGCGAACGGGGCATGTCGCGGCGCAGCACGAGAAGCTCGGCGACCCGCTTCGGCTCGATGATCCCCGAATAGACCTCGCGGTAGGCCTTGAAGGCGCTGAACGCACGCAGAAGCGCACCCCACCGGTAATAGTCCTCGGCCGCCAGCGTGCCCTTGCCGCCGGTGCTCAGCGTCTCCCAGCCGATGGACAGAAACCGCGCGGTGTTGTCGGCCCGCTCGACAAACGTCCCCAACCGGCTGAAGGTGAAAGCCTCGCCCCGGCGCATGGTTCCGTAGATGGCGCCGCGAAACAGGTGCGAGCGCTCCTTGACCCAGTCGAAGAATTCCTGAAAGCCCTGATCCACCAGTTTGGCGTACGTAATCCCCTCCAACTCGAGATAGGTCTGGTTGATGCCCTCCCAGACTTCGGTGGTCAGGTTGGTCCGCGTCTCCCGGGCGTTCTCGCGCGCCTCGCGCACGTTGCTGAGGATGCTGCCGGGATTGTCGGCGTCAAGCGCCATGTGGGCGAGCACATTGCCGGCCGAGACCGCTCCGTATCGTGCATCGAACTGGGCGCGGTTGCCGCCGAGTTGCAACGGCGCTTCCCATTGGCGCAAGGCGGAGCCGTTCGAGGCGGGCAGCAATGACATGTGATAGACGCTGGCGAGCAGGCGCGCCATGTTCTCGGCCCGCTCAACGTAACGGGCCATCCAGTAGACGTTGTTGGCGGTGCGTCCGAGCATCGTCAGTTCTCCAGCACCCAGGTATCCTTGGTTCCACCGCCCTGTGACGAATTCACCACAAGCGAGCCCTCGCGCATGGCGACCCGTGTCAGCCCGCCGGGCACCACGGTGGTCGACTCGCCGGTCAGCACGAACGGCCGCAGGTCCACGTGGCGGGGCGCAATGCCGCCATCGACGAGGGTGGGACAGGTGGACAGGCTCAAGGTGGGCTGGGCGATGAACATGGTCGGATGAGCGAGAATCTTGTTCTTGAACTCGTACCGCTGCTCGGCGGTGCTGGCGGGTCCGATCAGCATGCCGTACCCGCCCGAGCCCGCCACCTCCTTGACCACCAGTTCCTCCAGATGGTCGAGGACGTAGGCCCTGTCGTCGGCTTCGCCGAGCTGGTACGTCGGCACGTTCTTGAGGATCGGCTTCTCGCCCAAGTAGAATTCAATCATGTCGGGCACGTAGCAATAGATCGCCTTGTCGTCGGCGATCCCGGTGCCGATGGCGTTGGCGAGGGTGACGCGGCCGTTGCGCACCACCGACAGCAGGCCCGGCACGCCCAGCATCGAAGTCGGGGCGAAGGCGAGCGGGTCGATGAAGTCGTCGTCGATGCGGCGATAGATCACGTCGACGCGGCGCGGCCCCTCGGTGGTACGCATGAAAACCGTGTCGTTCTCGACGAACAGATCGGAGCCTTCCACCAATTCGACACCCATCTGCTGGGCAAGGAAGGCATGCTCGAAATATGCGCTGTTGAAATGACCAGGAGTCATGACCGCCACGGTGGGATCGTACACGCCGCGCGGCGCCACCGCGCGGAGACTACGTAACAGCGTTTCAGGATAATGGTTGATGGGCGCCACGGACTGGGACCCGAACAGATCCGGAAACAGTCGCATCATCGTCTCGCGGTTCTCGAGCATGTACGACACGCCGGACGGCACGCGGGCATTGTCCTCCAGCACGTAGAACTCGTCGGCGGATACCCGGACGATGTCGATGCCGGCGACGTGAACGTACACGTTTCTCGGCAAGTCCAGGCCGAGCACCTCGGGGCGGAAAGCCGGGTTGTTGAGCACCAGTTGCGACGGAATTCGGCCGGCCTTGATGATGCTCTGCTCGTGGTAGATATCGTTGAGGAAAGCATTGAGGGCGCGAACGCGCTGAATGACACCGGCGGCGAGAGTATCCCACTCCTGGGCGTCGAGAATCCGTCGGCACCACGTCAAAGGGGATCAGCCGTTCAACGCCCTCGTCGCTGCCGTACATCGAAAACGTGATGCCCAGCCGCCGAAAGATGAGATCCGCCTGCTGGTGCCGCTCGGTCAGTCGGGCGATGGGCGTCTCGTCCAGCCACTCATTGTACGAGCGATAAGCCTCACGGATACCGTCACCAAGGCCTCGCATTTCATCGAAGGCTTCTTCAAGCGCCATTACGTCGTGCCCGTTTTCTTGACTAATCTTACTCAAATGGTGCAAATCTATTTGGCAAACCCCGTGCCAACCTCACCGGAATCGCACCAAACTCACCGAATTCATTGCCCCGGCGTAATTTTTGTTTCGCGAAACGGTATCAACCCTCCCGATGATCGATACACGGGGCCGCGACAAATGCAACATTCTTAATCACTGGAAATGGATGTGCCTATTTTATGGACTGAATTCTGTCCCCGCTCCGCGGCTCACCGAATTCCACTACGGTGCGTTATATAGCACGGGCGGCATTCCCGCTATCGACCTTGCCTCTGCACAAACCCGGATCTACATTCCCACTGCATAAGGCGACGATGCCTTATTTTTGACGAAAACGCCTTACTTGTGACGAACCTGCCATATTCACAGGGTGGTTAAGGTCCAACGAAGCAAGCCTTGCGTGACCAGCCAGGAAAAAACGCCATAACTTGAGGGAGTGTTTTTGAATGTTGCGAACAGTGACGAGGCGCACGGTTCTGGCAATGGCGGCCGCCGCCGTTCTGGCGGTACCGGCGGGCGTCCATGGCCAGGATATCCGGGAGCGCTCCTATCTCCTGGCGACAGCCACGACCGGTGGCACGTACTATCCGGTGGGAGTGGCGCTGGCGACCCTTACCAAGGTCAAGCTACAGCCCAAGGACAAGATCTCCCTGTCGGCGATAACGTCGGCGGGCTCCGGAGAGAATATAAAGCTGTTGCGCGACGATGAGGCGCAATTCGCCATTCTCCAGGGCCTGTATGGCGCCTGGGCATGGAATGGCACCGGCAAGCTGGCCACCGACGGGCCGCAAAAGGAACTCCGCTCGGTCACCACGCTGTGGCACAACGTCGAACACTTCGTCGTCAACTCCGACGCCGTCAAATCCGGCAATGCCGACGACCTGGAAAACCTCAAGGGCAAGAAATTCTCCATCGGAAAGCGCAATTCCGGCACGGAAGGGTCCGGCCGCACCATTCTCACCGGTCTCGGTATCGAGCCCGACACCTTTTTCGATCTCGTATACATGGGTTACAATCCGAGTGCCGACGCGCTTCAGAACGGAACCATCAGTGGCATGAACATCCCCGCCGGACCACCGGTCGCCGCCATCACGCGCGTTGCCGCCGCGCTGGACGGCAAGATCCGTATCCTCGATTTCACCGACAAGCAGATGGCCGAGGCCAACAAGGCCGCCGGGCTCGACCTGTGGACGCGCTATATCATTCCGCCCGGCGCCTATCCCGGGCAGGAAAAAGAAGTCCGGACCATGGCGCAACCGAATTTCCTGGCGGTTCGAGATGACGTCGATGACGAGGCGGTCTATCTCATCACCAAGACGATTTTTGAGAACCTGCCGTTCCTTCAAGGGATACACAAGGCCACCGGGGCCATGTCCCTGCAGAACGCCATCAACGGCCTGCCCTTCCCGCTGCACGCCGGGGCGGCGCGCTACTACCGGGAAATGGGCGTGACCATTCCCGAAAAGCTCGAGCCCCCGAGGTGACCTGACACCAAGATGTCACGATGCCCGGGAGGAGCGGCAGCGCCGTCCCCTCGCACCGCGGGACCTCGCCGATGACTGTCGAGATTTCCAATCCGAGAGGCGCCCCTTGACCGCAGTGGGGGAAAAGAACCCCGCCCTGCCCGACATTGAGCTCGGAGAATCGGAGGCCAGAGTTCGATCACCCCGGTCCATCGCCGGGCGGGTGGTGTTCCATGCCGGCGTCGCGGTTTCTCTCATCCACCTTATATTTCAACACCATCGGAACGTTTTCCGAGCTGTGGACGTCGGCCATCCATTTCGCCACGTTCGGCTTCCGGTGCGCCCTGGCGTTTCCGCTGGCCAGCTCGCGCGGTCACCGGAGCCAATGGCTCATCCGCGCCATCGACGTGGTTCTCGGGGTCCTGGCGCTGGTCCGCGTCGCCTACCTGATCCATGTACGTCCTGTCGGTCGCGTTCTGGGTCCGCATCGAGGCCAAACGCCACGCCATCGGCGCCGGGCTTGGCGAAGACACGTCGCCGATCGGCCAGGTTCGCTGATGGTCAAGGGCTGGGCCCAGGGTAGCCTGATCATCAGCATTGTGCTCGTTGCGCTAGCGTCGCTGGTTCTCGGCATGGGCCCGACGGTGACGGCGGCCTACATCGTGCTCGGAACCCTGTCGGCGCCAGCGCGGCCCCTCCTGCCGAGGAAGCGCGAAACGCGATCACAATGGGTCCCTATCAGCGAGATTTGGTATTAATTGTCGGCGCACATGATCATCTTCTGGCTGTCGCAGGACAGCAACGTCACGCCACCGGTGTGTCTGGCGGCGTTCGCCGCCGCCACGACGGTGCTTATCGTGAGTTACCGTCGAGCCAACCGGGCACCGGGCCCTCGTCCATAAGCTCGGTCGAGCTCGTTGGTATAGCGCCCTCCGCGGGAGCGCCCGGCATCCACGAGCGCACGCGCACGTGTTTGCCGCTCTGTGTCCGCGCCATCTTCGCGGGCCCGATGAGGCCGCCGGCGCCGGGAACGCCGTCTGCAACGATGGACTGACGCATGAACTCGAGGCTGATTTCGCTTCGCTCGCCGCGCCGGTGCGCCTGGACGTAGGCCGGCATCTCACGGGTCAATCGCCCGAGACAGTCACTCGACAGATGACCGAACCGCCGCCACATCTCCTCGAGCACCAGTTCCGCTTCTTCGGGTATCGGCGCCTCGATTCCGATGTCGGGCCGTCCTTGCGAGAAGGCGAGATAGAGATTGGGCTCCATGGGGCCGGCGTCATTGGCCACGAACACGGCGGGCATGAGCGTCCGTCCGGGATAAAGCGCGGCATGGCAGGCCTGCGCCAGGAACAACAGCCGCTGCAGTTTCTGCGGTTGAAGGTACTCGTTCCGGTTCGAAGCCCTGTCGGCAAACCAGAACGCGACGGTAAACGCGGTATCGAGGATGGCACGCATGGAGAGCAGCGTACACGCGCCGGCTCAATGAACGGTTAATGGGGAGAATGGAAGATACGGTTCCCGCTACCTTGGCAAGCAAGAAGACGTGGCACCCGCCCATGGTGCTAAGTTTATCGCTTTCACGGGGCTATTGGCCTTGCGACGCAACGACCGGTTTCCCCGCGGGCGGCCAATCGAATATCCATAGAAACGGCAAAGGGAGCGGAACCGACGTGGCAGACACACTATCATCTCTCGAGAGAAGCGAACGCATGGTCCTTCAACGTTCCGATCACGTCATCACGGGTCATGGCGCGAATCATGGCGCGGTTATCTCTGAAGCCGTTTAGCCCGTCTTTTAACGATCCGTGGGCAAAATACGCTTCTCGCCTGGGTCCGGTCATCGCACCTCGCGCCCTGTTTCATAGTGCGCCCGGCGATTTTGGTTTGCCGCGCTTCGCTCGCAGAGACGCCCGCGATCCGCCGGTTATCGTCAAGGCATGTCTTGCCCATATGCTCGCACTGACTTACAAACGCGCGCGTGATCGTTTACTCCCATGTCGACTTTCGAAGAGAATGCCGGGATGCTTCCCGCCGTCCTCGCGGGGCCGATCGTGCGCCGCGCCACCTCGAACCGATTGACACTTTGGCTCGCGCTGAGGGCGCCGGCCACAATCCGGGTCGAGCTGTTCCCAAAGGACGGCGAGCAAAGCGTCGTGGTCCTGGAACCCGGCGGCGAAGGCCACAATCACGTTGCGGCCGGGCGGAACCTTCATTACCTCCTCCTCGATTTCGAACCGGAAACGCCGCTCCCCGAAGACCGATGGATCGGCTACCGGGTGTCGCTGCTGATGTCGGACCAGACGGACTCCGACTGGCAGGATCATACGCGCTGGGCGCCGGACCTCTGTTTTCCCGGAAAGGACATGCCGGGGTTCGTTCTGCCGTCGCGGGTCGGATCGCTCGTCCACGGCTCCTGCCGCAAACCCCATCACCCTTGCGGCGACGGTCTTGTCGCCGGCGACGAGTTGCTTGCGCGCTTGCTCGAGGACGGCCCCGATCCCAAGAACGGGCTTTCGTGCTGGCCTTCGTTCCTGGTGATGAGCGGCGACCAGGTCTATGTCGATGATGTCGCGCGGCCCCATGCTCCGGGCGATCCATCAGCTCCTCGGCACACTCGCGCTGCCCGACGAGAAGCTGGGCTCGATGGCGACGCCGGAATTGACGACGGCGACAGCGCTTTACCGGGACAACGATACCTACTACCGCCGGCAGCATCTTCTTCCCGAACCGGCGCGGAACCCGCTGTCTGGGACATGGTGTTCGGCGGTGCGCGCAAACCGGTGTTCACCACCGACACCGCGCACAACCACCTCGTCACGGCGGGCGAAGTATTGGCGATGTACCTCCTCTGCTGGTCACCCGCCGGCTGGGAGGGTCTTTCGCTGGAGGCGCCGGACGGCCTGACCGACGAAGAACAGGCGCGCTACCAGACGGAACGACCGGTGATCGAGGATTTCGTCCTGGGCCTTCCCCGGGTCCGCCGGTTATTTGCGCATCTGCCGGTCGCGATGATCTTCGACGACCATGACGTGACCGACGACTGGAACCTGCACCGCGACTGGGAGGAGACGGCCTACGGTCATCCCTTCTCGCGGCGGATCATCGGCAACGCGCTGCTCGGCTATTTCCTCAACCAGGGTTGGGGCAACAAGCCGGAGGCCTTTCCGCATGACCTCGTCGATGCCGTCCGCTCGGCCCTCGCCGATCCGGGAAGCGCGGAACACGACCGCACCATAGACCGCCTTCTCGACTTCGAAGGCTGGGATTTCGAGTGGGCCAGCGACCCTGCCCTGGTGGTGCTCGACACGCGGACGCGGCGCTGGCAATCCGAGACCTCGGGCCGCAAGCCATCCGGCCTGCTCGACTGGGAAGCGATCACGGACCTGCAGCGCACCTTGCGCGACAGGAAGTCCGTGCTGCTGGTTTCGGCCGCGCCGATCTACGGGGTGAAACTGATCGAGACCATCCAGCGCCTCATGACCATGATCGGCAAACCGTTGCTGGTGGATGCGGAGTACTGGCTGGCGCATCCGGAACGGCGAACGGAATCCTGAATGTCTTTCGCCATCGCAAGACCCCGGAGCTCTTCACCATCCTGAGCGGCGACGTGCACTACTCGTTCGTCTTCGATGTGGAAATCCGGGGCCGCGAGCGGGGGCCGGATATCTGGCAGATTTGTTCGTCCGGCCTCAAGAACGAGTTCCCCGCCAGGCTTCTCGACACGTTGGACCGATTGAACCGCGTGCTCTATGGCCCGGGCTCGATCCTCAATCTGTTCACCAAGCGGCGGCGGATGCGGGTCATCCCGAGAAAACCCGAAGGGACGCCGCGTGGCAGGCGCCTGTTGAACGCGGCGGGCATCGGGATTGTCGAATTCGACGGACGGGGCGCGCCCAACCGCATTGGCCAGGCCCTCGCCGACGGTGGTTTCGTGACGTTCCGCCGACGCGAGGAGGAAGCGCGCTGGGATTAACAATGCCGGCTTATGTCCGCGGTTTCAGGTTTTCCGGATCGTAGAGCGGCTCGTAGCCGACGCCGGCGACCTCGACCGGGTAGGTTTCGCCGAAGTATTCCACCTGAAACCGCTTGCCCTTGACGGCGTGCTCGTGCGGCAGATAGCCGAGCGCGATGTTCCTGCCGATGGTCGGGCCGTAGGCGATGGATGTGGTGAAGGAACGGCGCCCCTCGGAATCGACCAGGGTCTCGCCTGTGTCCGGGATCCATGATCGGCAGCGTCCCGACGGGATAACGGGCCACGCCCGTTGAATCCCTGTTGTCGGTCATCACCAGGGTGCACAGCATGGCCGGCTGGTGGTCGCGGGCGCGATGCGCGAGAGTGGCGGCCTTGCCGACGAAGTCGGCTTCCTTGACCTTGGGACGCGCAAGGTCGGCCTCGAGAAGATTGTACTCGGTCAGGAGGTCGGCGTTCTGCAGGCGCAGGCTCTTTTCCATTCTGCGCGAGTTGGCATAGGTCTCCACACCGAACGGCATGACGCCCTCGGCGCGGATGGCATCCCAAACGGCAAGGCCGTCTTCGTAGCGCATGTGCAGCTCCCAGCCCTGCTCGCCGACATAGGAAATGCGGAAGGCGGTGACCTCCTTGCCCGCGATGGCAATCCGCCTGAACGACGCGAAGGGGAAGTTCTCGTGGGCGAGGCCGTCCGGGTCGTCGACCAGTTTCTGCAGCGTGGCCCGGGCATTTGGCCCCCAGAGGCCGATGGTGGTGAAGTCGGTCGAGACGTCGGTGATCTCGACGTCGTAGCCGAGATCCTCGGCCATGCGCTTCATGTAGACGAAGTCGCGGTTTCCGGCATCCGCGCCGTCGACCAGGCGGAAACGGTCCTCCATGCGAAAGACGGTGAAATCGGCCTTGACCATGCCTTTGTTCGTCGAGGAAGTGGGTGTAGATGCCCTTGCCGACCTGGTTGTCTCCGCCGACCTTGGCGGCGCAGAGGTATTCCATGAACGCGACGTGGTCCGGGCCGGTCACCTCGTACATGGCGAAGTGCGACAGATTGACCATGCCGACGTCGGCGCTCATTTCCAGGTGCTCGGCGTTCGAGACGCGCCAGAAATGGCGGTTGTCCCATTCGTTCTCGCGGACCGGCACCTGATTGGCGTACTTCTCCAGCAGGTGTTCGTTGCTGGCATAGCCGTGGGCCCGCTCCCACCCGCCGAGCTCCATGAAATAGCCGCCGAGCGCCGTCTCGCGCTCGTAGAACGGACTGCGGCGCACGCCTCGGCCGCCGGCGAAGGGCTCGCGCGGATGGACCGCCGGATTGTAGATCTTCATCGCGGTTTCGCTGCACCGCGCATGGATGAAATCCGCGTCGGTCTGGAAGGGATAGAAGCGCGCATAGTCGATCGCGTGATGATCGATCTCGGTGCGTCCGTCGGTCATCCAGTCGACCAGCAGCTTGGCCATGCCGGGGCCGTCCTTGACCCAGACCGCGACGCCATACCAGAGACCGCGGACCTTCTGGCTTTCGCCGATCGAAGAACCGCCGTCGGTGGTCACCTGGAGCAGACCGTTGAACGATCGTTTTTCGTCGTAGCCCAATTCCTCGAGGATCGGCGTCAGTTCCATTGCGCGCGCCAGCGGTTCCATCACCTGGTCGATGTCCAGGTCGCGCTGCGAGGGAGAAAGGCGGGCGTCGGCCGCCTCCAGAATATCTTGCGGGTGGCAGAGGCGCGGTTCCTTTTCCTCGTAGTACCCCCATTCGATCATGCCGCCCTCGGTGGTCTTGGGATCGCCGGTGTCGCGCATGTAGGCGGAGTTGCCCTGATCGCGGAGAAGCGGCCAGCCGATCTCCTTGCCGGTACCGGCGAATGCGTCGTAGGGGCCGAACCACAAAAGCGGATGGTCGACCGGCATGATGGGCAGGTCCTCGCCGGCCATGGCGGCGACGAGACGGCCCCACAGCCCGGCGCAGACGATGACGCGCTCGGCCCGAATTGCACCGCGCGGCGTTTCGACGCCCTTGATCCGCCCATCCTCGATGATCAGGCCGGTGGCGGGCGTGTTGGCGAACGCCTTGAGCTTGCCGCTGTTCTCCGCGTTCTCGACCAGAATGCCGGAGACCGTCTGGGAGCGCGGCACGACAAGCCCGGCATGGGGATCCCACAGGCCGCCTCGCACCCTGTCCTCCTCGATCAGCGGAAACTTTTCCTTGATCTCGGCCGGGGTGACCAGCCGCACATCGGTCCCGAAGGCCTTGCCGGAAGCGACCTTGCGCTTGATCTCGTCCATCCGGGCATCATCGCCGACCCGGGCGACCTCGAGCCCGCCCACCTTGACGTAGTGCCCCATCCTTTCGAAGAAATCGATGGAGTAGCGGGTCGTCCAGCACGACAGGAAATCATGGCTGGTCCCGTAACAGAAATCGGAGGCGTGCGAGGTCGAGCCGATGTCGGTCGGGATCGCCGATTTGTCGATGCCGACGATATCGTCCCAGCCCCGCTCGATCAGGTGGTGGGCAACGGACGCTCCGACGATACCGCCCAGGCCAATGATGACGACGTTCGCTCTTTCCGGAAACTCTGCCATTGATCTTCTCCCGCAACGGGGCCGACGACCGGGATCCCTTGACTCCCTGCGCTTCCATTAGGGATGCTCCGGCGTGCAAATGCAAACACCGAGGACGGCGCGCAGGGAGAACCCAGGGTGCCTGATTTTGCGCGGAGTCCAGTGTTCCTGAATTGCCCGCCGCTATCCAATCCGCGACACCGCCATCGCCGCGCCTACGTTACGTGCGTCAGGTTTTGCAGGTTTGTCATGGCGCTGCACGGAGCCCGGGCCCCGGACGAGCCGCCGGAGCCCGACGCACTCATCGCGGCGTCCTCGATGTCCTTGGGAGTGCGGTTATTGTGTCTTCATCCGGCCTTGGCCTTGGCCGTCGCCGTGCATGCCCCCCATGGCACCCGCCGCCTTGACCTCGACGTCGACGGTGATGTCGCCGGCGTTTTCGAAGCTCAGCGTCAGAGGAAAACTCTGGCCTTCCTCCAGCGGCGCGGTCAGGCCCATGAACATCACGTGCAGGCCGCCCGGCTCGAGCCGCGTCATGCCGCCCGCCGGAACGTCGATGGCCTCCACGCGGCGCATCTTCATCACGTCGCCGTCGCGGATGTGGGTGTGCAGTTCCACGGCCTCGGCGACGTCGGCCGAGGCGCCGACGACGCGGTCGGCGGCGCCGCCACTCTTGATGTCCATGAAAGCGGCACCGGCCTTGGCCGGGCCGGCGGACGCCCGTGCCCAGGGGTTCTGGATGTCGATGTCGCCGGCAAGCGCGCCGGAAACCGGTAACAGCGCCGCCACAAATGCGATGGCGGCCACCGTGTGGATCGTTCTGTTCATTCTGCGGTTCTCCTGTTTCGGATCTCATTCGCGACATAAATGCGGCGGCGGGCCGCTCAGATGTAGTACTCGGCCATGGGCTGGAAACCGTTGAAGCGCTGCGACGCGTACACCGACGTATAGGCCCCGGCACTGAGCAGATTGACCCGGTCGCCGCTGCTGAGCGTCAGCGGCAGGGTATAGCGGTATTTCTCATAGAGCACGTCGGCGCCGTCGCAGGTGGGCCCGGCGATGATCACCGGCCCCTCGGCGGTTCCGTCGTGGGGGGTGGCGATGGGATAGCGGATGGCTTCGTCCATGGTCTCGGCCAGGCCGCCGAACTTGCCGACGTCGAAATAGACCCAGCGCGTGGGATCGTCGTAGGTCTTGCGCGACACCAAAAGCACCTCGGTCTGGATCACGCCCGCGTCGGCGGCTATGCACCGTCCCGGCTCGATGATCATATCCGGCAGGTCGTTGCCGAAGTGCCGGGTCATGGCACGCATGATGGCACCGGCGAAATCATCCACCGGCAGCGCGTCGTCGCCCCGGTAGCGCGCCGGAAACCCGCCGCCGAGATCGATCATCTTCAGCTCGAGGCCGGCTTCGCGCAGGTCGGAAAACACCATGGCGGTGCGGCCGATTGCCATCTCCCAGCGCGACGGGTCCATCTGCTGCGAACCGACGTGAAACGACAGGCCATGCGGCTCAAGCCCGAGATCGGCGGCGGCCAGCATGAGATCGCGCGCCATGTCCAGCTCGCAGCCAAATTTGCCCGAGAGCGGCCATTGCGCGCCGCCGTTGGAGACGAGGATCCGGCAGTACACTCTCGCACCCGGTGCCTCCGCCGCCAGCTTGCGCAGTTCCTCCATGCTGTCGAAGGCGAACAGGCGGACACCCAGATCGTGGGCGCGGCCGATATCGCGTTGGCGTTTCACCGTGTTGCCGAACGAGATGCTCGAGGGCTCGGCGCCGGCGGCGAGACAGTCGTCCACTTCCGGGACACTGGCCGCGTCGAAGCTCGAACCCAACGCCACCAAGGTGCGCAGAAGCGGCGGCGCCGGATTGGCTTTCACGGCATAGTAGATGTCGGCCACCGGCAAGGCGGCTCGCAATGCCTGGTAGTTGGCGGTCACTCGATCGAGGTCGACGACGAGAAACGGCGTCTCGGGTCTCGTCTCGGTCAGGAACTGCTGAATTTTTGGGGTCATCCCATCTCCCGCTCTCGGGATTGACGATTTGCAAAGGGTGAAGGCCCGCGCGCCGGCGTACCGGGCGTCGCGTCGTGTTTCGGCGGCATCGCGTGCTTAGGCCGCGAGCAGACTGCAGTGGGGATTGATCCTGCCGAGCAGGCTCATGTAGGTTCTGCGCAAACCGCTGGTATTTTCCGTGACCGCGATCATCCTTCCTCCCCCAAAACCGCCGGCCTTCCGTCGACACTCGGCATGACCGAGCCGTCGGCCGGTTCCAAGAGAATGCCCCAAGCCGCGTATCGCTCATTGCGCAAGCGGCACGGCACGCGCGGGGACGAGGTTTATACGCGATAGCCGCACCCGTGTTAAAGGACAATTTTTCGGCCCGTGGCGTTTCACCCCCGGCCGCGACCTATCAGCGAGAGTTGCCATGAGGCCATCGGCGTCATCGCTCCCCTTTTCCGCCGACCATGAGACGCAGGACCGTCCACGGATAGGCCGCCAGGTCACGGAGCCAATAGTACAGCCAAAGCCGCCACCCGAGACCGCGTCGGGTTCCGGGGACGGCGCTTCCTCCGACCTCGATCCCAAACCAACGAAAGATCCTCAGCGCGCGCGGTAAATGGAAATCGTCGCTCACGATCAGCGCCCGCGACCAGCCCCGCGACCGCATGATGGCGGCACAGGCGCGCCCGCTTGCCAACGTATCGGACGCCGTTTCCTCGACGACGATGACGTCCGCCGAGAGCCCCGCCTCCAGGGCAATGTCCCGCATGACCGCGGCCTCGGCCGGCGGATGGACTCCGACGCCGCCGGTGACCATGAGCACCGGCGCGGCGCCCGCCAGTACCCGGTCCGCGCCGTGCCGGGCGCGCCGCTCGAGCGTCGGGCTTGGCTTACCGCCGGCCCAGACCGCGGCGCCGAGCACGATGACCACGTCGAATTTCGACCTTTTGTTCACTTTTTGGAACCATGAGGTGAGCACGAGAGATATCCGCTCGGGCATTGAAGCGAAGGTATGCGGGAACGGCGAGATGCGGAACCGCTAAAACGATTGCGACAATGGAGCATGAGGACGGTCTTCAGCCTTGAGCGGTACCGCCCGTTTGCCATTGCAACGGTGTCAACTCATATCGAACGGAAAGAACGCGAACTGGAGGAACAGACGATGGCGACACTCAAGCTGGCAGCGAATTATATTACCGAGACGGACACGATCTTTCTTCCGCCCGGCCTGCGCAATTCGGGACACCTCCAGATCGTGTTCGACGACGGCGATCCAACGACGCGTCTGATCGAGGCCGAGGTAAACGCGCCGGCGCTGCTTGTTGCGGGCGATTGGATCTATGAGCCGTTCGGCAAACCCCATGGCGCGCCGACCGACTACATTTCGGACGCGGACGTAGTGGAAGACGCGGACCGCTATGGCTCGGTCGAACTCTCCTTGAAACCATATCAAGACGCCGCGAATGTCTGGCAGGTGCTTGGCGGCGTGCACGCGGCCATGGCGGCATCCGGCGCGGATATCGATTACGATATCGATCAGAACAGCAACTCGTACGTCCGCTCCGCTCTCTATACGGTGGGTATCGACCTCGATGACTTTATTGAAGCCGTCGAACCGGAGGACGTGAAGCAGTTCCCCGGCGCCGAAACCAACGTTCTGCTCGGAGCCAAAACGGGCCCCATTGGTTCATCCGACGCGCCCATTCCGCTCGATCTCACCGGTGACAACGGCGGAACAAACGGCGACGATTTCATCCGGACGGGTATCGCCGACGATCGTATCGCGGGGGCGGCGGGAGCCGATGTCATCGAGGGCGGCGGAGGAAACGATCGGATCGAGGGCGGCGACGGCGACGATACCTCCGTCTATCGCGGCGCCTTCAGCGAATACACGGTCGACCTCCTGCTCGACGGAAGCGCCACGATCACCGATGGTATCGCTGACCGCGACGGCACGGATACCCTTTTCGAACTCGAGAAAGCCCGCTTTACCGACAGATTGATAAGTCTGGAAGGCGACGAGCCGCCAATCGATCTCTACCCGGTCCGGATCAGCTTCGAGAGCGAAGGGGCCGGCTTCGCCAACGCGTTCGGCATCTATGATACATCGACCCTCGCGGCGGAGTTGCTGGTTGCCGATCTCAATGAGACGGCCGAGGGCGCGCTGCTGTACGAGGCGGACTTGACCCGCCAGCAGATCGGCGATCTCGGCTTTTTCCTGGTGCCCGACGGCGGCGGCGAGAACGCCGATCTGGCAAGCCTGGTCGGCGAGAACCTGATGGTGGCGAATACCGCCGACGGGTACGCCGTGAGCGCCGATGGCACGCCGTTATCGGGCGCGGGCGCGCCGGCCTTCTTCTCCGATCCGTCGCTGAACCCCGGCGGCCTCGATCACTTCGTCGAGGACGGCACGCCGGCGAGCTATTCCGTGTCGGTGGAGGACTTCGTCGGCGGCGGCGATCTGGATTTCGACGACGCCCGGTTTCTGGTCGAGACCGGCCTGCCGGCGACCGGCGCCGAGGTTACCGTGAGCTTCGAAAGCGAGTCCGCCGGCTTCCACAACACGTTCGGCACCTTCATCGACGGCACCGGCGAGGCGGAAATCATCTTCGCCGATCTCGATGACGCCACGCTCGCTCCGGGCGCCATGGAAAGCTTCGACGTGAGCGCCGAACAATACGAGAAGCTGGAATTCTTCCTCATTGCCGACGGCGCGGCCAAGAACGCCGCCCTGTTTTCGGACCTGGATGCCATCGATCTGATCGTCGAGGAACAGGACGGCGCCCTGCGCGCCCGCGACCAAGCCACGGACACGGTGCTGGAGGGATCCGTCAATCCGGTCTATGCGCCGGCGACACCGGACAATCCCGAAGCCACCCGGTATGCGCTGAAGACAGGCGATGTGGACGACTACCAACTCGGTTGGGAAGACCTGCCGGACAACGGCGACAACGACTACGACGACGCCGTGATAAGCGTCGAAATCACGGCGCGGGACGACGTGCTGGTCTGAGCCGTGCTCCTGGGGGTGACATGAGGATTTGCCCTGGCAACCGCGTCGGCGGATGGAATGCGCCTTGCTCGAGAACCAGGTGTCCGTGGACCCACACCGCGTCGATCCCGAGCGGAGCCACCAACGGATCGATATAGTCGTTGCGCTCGGTGACCGTGTCCCAATCGAACAGGACCATCGACGCGTCCGCCCCCGGCGCCAGGACCGGGTCTGGAAGCCGCAGAAACCGGCACGGCAGCGTGCTCATGCGATAGACGATCTGCTGCAATGGAATGCCCATCTCCCTCGCCATCCGGAGCGCCTTCGGAAAGGCGCCGACGGCGCGCGGATGCGGCTTCTGGCCCGGCCCCGGCATCAGCCCGTCGGTACAGAGCGCCATGGTCGGCCGGCGGAAAAAGCGTTCCACCGTCGCCTCGTTGCCGTAGTGCGTGATGATGCCGACTTCCCCATCATTGTCGCGGTAGAAGTCGAACACGGCCTCGAAGGCGGCGAAGGAGTCCAGGTCGGATTGACCGGCGGCGCGCGCCACGTCGGCAAGACGCTTGCCGAGAAAGGCGTCACCCACGCCCTGTCGCACCCCGGCGATCTGCACCCCGTCGAGACCGCCGCAGAAACCGACGAAATTGTCCCAGGTGGAGGTGTCGCCCCGAATGCGTTGGTAGATCTCGCTTCGCGTCGCCGGGTCGCCGAGAGCGGCGAGGAACTGCTCGCGCGCTCCGGCGCGTACCTCCGGGGGAAAAATGGCGTCGCCGGTGGTGCTACCGGCGGTGTAGGGGTACATGTTCTCCATGATCGGGATGCTGGACGCCGCGTCGGTCAGAATGTCCTCCACCGCGCCGATCTTTTCGTAGTTGCGGCTGCCGGCGATCTTGCTGTGCTCATTGCAATAGGCGCCGCCGCCGTCGACCGACGCTTCGACCACCTCCTTCAACGAATTCACGATCTGGTCGCTTTCCGATCGCAGGTGGGGAAACAATGCGCCCGGCTTGACCTCGTTGAAGCCGCGGACCAGCGCCGTTATTTCGCGCTGATCGGAATAGACCGCGGGGTTGTAGACGAGGCCGGTGGATAGTCCGAGGGTCCAGGGCGCCTCGCGCCGGACGACCGTGCACATCTCTTCGATCTGGGCATCGGTGGCCGCCCGCGCCAGATTGGCCATGACGACGCGGCGCACGGCGCCGTGCCCCAGATACATCCCGAGATCGGTGATCGACCGGCCGCGATGCCAGTCGTAGAACTCGGCCACCGACGACCAGGGCCACGGGCTTTCGATGTCTCCGTCCAGCGGCTTCAACTGGATGGCGTATTCCGAACGCTGTTGGGGCGTCACCGGCGCCGGCGAAAGTCCGTCGACGCCGCAGATCCGTTTTGTCACGCCGCCCCGCAGAGCGAGCTCGCAGGACACCGGCACGCCGCGTTCGCCGATCCGGGTGCCGCCGAGCGCGCCATGATTGTGGGTGTCGACGAAACCAGGTGCCAGGGCGTGTCCGTTTCCCTCGAGGACCCGATCGGCGCCGCGGACGTCCGAAGTCCGGGACCACGCCGAGATGGACGATCCGATCGTCGTCGATCAGGACATCGCCGGCATGGGGCTCGGTGATGCCGTCACCCGTCACGATCAGGACATTACGAATGAGTTGGCGCATGGCCCCGACCATCCGCCGCCGCCTTCTCGTCGGCAAGCTCGCCGAGCACGGACAAAAGCAGATTGGCCCCGGCTTCGATGTCCGCGTCGCGGGTGTATTCCTTCACGTTGTGGGAAATGCCGCCGACGCTGGGAACGAAGATCATCGCCGTCGGACACACCCGGGCCAGCATCTGGGCGTCGTGGCCGGCGCCGCTCGGCATGCGTTTGACACGATGGCCATGATCGCGCGCCAACCGTTCGATGCGACCGACCAGACGCGTATCGAAGCTGACCGGCTCGAACCGGGCGAGGCGGCGGCTGGTGATGGTAACGCCTTCGGCGGCGGCGAGTTGGGACACGAACGACGACAAACGGTGCTCGGCCTGTTTGAGACGCTCTTCGTCGGTGTTGCGGAGATCGACGGTCATGACCGCGTGATTGGCGACCACGTTGACCAGGTTCGGGCGGAGATCGAGGGCGCCGACCGTTCCCACCTGATCGCCGCCCATGTCGCGGGCAATGTTGCGCACTTCGTTCGCCATGGCCGCCGCCGCGTAACCGGCGTCGTGGCGCATCCGCATCGGCGTCGTGCCGGCGTGATTGGACACGCCCTCGATGGTGTACTCGGCCCATGAGATGCCCTGCACGCCCTCCACCGCGCCGATATCGGCGCCTTCGGCTTCCAGAACCGGCCCCTGCTCGACGTGCAACTCGACAAACGCGCGGACCGAGGAGTTGCCGCACGGTTTGGTCCCGGCATAGCCGATGTCGCGAAGGCAGTCGCGGACCGATGCCCCGTCAATTCCGATGGTCGACAACGCTTCGCCGGCGGAAAGGCCGCCGACGAAGACGAGGCTGCCCATCATGTCGGGCGCGAACCGCGCGCCCTCCTCGTTGGTGAAGAACGCGACGGCCAATGGATGTTCGGTGGTGACTGCCGCATCGTTAAGGGTTTCCGCCACTTCGAGGCCGGCGAGAACGCCGAGGTTGCCGTCGTAGCGCCCGCCGGTGCGAACGGTGTCGATGTGCGAGCCGGTCATCACCGGCGGGCCGTCGACGCGCCCCGGCCGAACGCCGACCACGTTGCCGATTTGATCGACGCTGACGTTCAGCCCCGCGTCGCGCATCCACCCGACGACGAGATTGCGCCCGGCCCTATCCTCGTCGCTCAACGCCAGACGGCAGACGCCCCCACCCTCGATCGCGCCGATCTCGGCCAGCGCCTCGAGGCGTCCCAGCAGACGGTCCATGTTCACTCGCAGATTTGTAGGCATTAGACGGCGGTCCTTACTTCTTCGGCCGATCGGCCAACGACTGAGCGATAGAACTCCGGATCGGTGTCTCCCTCGCTGCCGATGAGAAGCACGCGGCTGTCGGACGAAAGCCCCAGCGCGGCGGCCGTATCCGGACGACCGATCGCCAGCAGAACCCCGGCCAGGCCGGCGACCGCCAACTCGCCGGCGACGACGCGGGGATCGCTGCCGGCGCCGCGCGCCATCAGGCGCATGCACTCGAGCGCGGCGTCATCGGGAACGGTCAGGAAATCGTCGGCGCCTTCGTCAAGGATTTCCCAGGCCAGCAGGGAGACCTCGCCGCAAGCGAGCCCCGCCATGATGGTGTCCAGCTCGCCGTGGACGGAAACCGGATGTCCGGCGCGCGCGCTCTCGTACAGACAAGCCGCCTTTTCCGGCTCGACGACGACGAACCTCGGCCGGTCCATGCCCCAGCATTCCCAAAGATGACCGCAGACGGCGGCGGCAAGACCGCCGACGCCGCCCTGAACGAACACGTGGGTGGGGCGCCCGCCATCGGGAAGCTGCCGCATGGCCTCGTCGACCATCACCGCATATCCCTGCATGACGTCGCGCGGCACGTCCATGTAGCCTTCATAAGAGGTGTCGGATACGACGAAGCGACCGTGCCTGGCCGCTTCTTCTGCCGCCTCGCGAATCGCGTCGTCGTAGTTTCCGGGCGTGCGCACGACGGTGGCGCCGAACCGCTTGATCGCCTTCTTTCGCGCCTTGCTGACGGTGGCATGAATATAGATGACGCATCGACACCCGAAGGTCTGGGCGCCCCACGCGACCGAACGGCCGTGATTGCCGTCGGTGGCGCAGGTTACCGTGATATTGTCCGTGATTGCGCGGAATGTACCGGCCATCAGATCCTTGGAGGTGACACCGGTCCTGCCCGTGCGCGTCTCGACTTCGGCGATCAGCAGACGGAGCACGGCATAGGCTCCGCCAAGCGCCTTGAAGCTCTTCAGCCCGAAGCGTTCCAATTCGTCCTTGTACCAGATGGCATCGAGGCCGGCGGCGGACGAGAGCGCCGGCAAAGCGACCAGCGGCGACGGCCGGTAGCCGGGCCAAGACTGGATCTCCTGGCGCGCGGCCGCGAAGGCTTCGTGGTTCAAGACCTTGCGCTGGCGCTCGCCATAGGCGCGCGCGCGCCCGGCGCGCTCGTTGTGGACATGCCGCAAGTCATAGTTTTGGGTGGAAAGTGGCATGCTTACCGCCGATCAACCGGGATCGCGGGCGGGCCGCGCCGGGCCCGCCCTCCTCCGCCTGTCCTATTTGCTGGCTTCGTCGATGGCCGACAGAAACGCGTTCATCATCTCTTCGCCCTCGGCGCCGAAGGTGTTGACGATCACCTCCTTGACGGCGGGCGCGGACTTGTCGCGGAATTCGGCTTTCTGCTCGGGGGTCAGGGCGTAGACCTCCATGCTCTCGGAGAGCCCGGACAGACCCCGGTCGGAGGCCTCGATGACGCGGCCGATCCCCCGCCCGGCGACGATCGCGGAGCGCGCGGCGTAATCGACCACCGCTTTCTCCTCGTCGGTCAGGCCGTCGTAGGTTTCCTTGTTCATCACCCAGACGTAAGGCGAGAACAGATGCTCGCTGAGGGTCAGGTATTTCTGGACCTCGTTGAACTTGGCGAAGGCGATGATCGGCAACGGGTTCATCTGGCCGTCGGCGACGCCGGTCTGCAGGGCCGTGTACACCTCCGCCCAGGCGATGGCGACGGGCTGACCGCCGAGGGAGCTGACCAGGGTCTTGTGGGTATCCAGGCCCTGGGTGCGGATCTTCAGGCCGTCCATGTCGGCGATGGATTTGATCTGCTGCTTCGAGTTGGTGAAGTTGTAGAAGCCGCCGGAGTCGCCGAAGCCGAGCACGTGCAGGTCGGTCTTGCTTTCGATATCGCCGGCCAGCTTGTCGCCGAACGGACCGTCGAACACTTCGTAGGTCGTGCTGATGTTCGGAAAGGCGAAGGGAACGTCGAGCACGCCGATCATCGGGTAGACCGACGCGAACCCGCCGACCGAATGAATGCCGGAATCGATGACGCCCGCCTTGACCTGCTGCAGCACTTCGGCGTCCTTGCCGAGCTGGCCGTTGGGAAAGGTCTGGACCGTGACCGACCCGTTGGTCCCCAACTCGACCAGCGACTTGAACACGGTCGCCATGGCGCCGGTGGCATTGTCGAACGGGTCGTCGTTGTTGAGGTGATGAAGCTTGATGACCGTCTCGGCCTGGGCGATGCCCGTGGCCGTCATCATCGCCACCGAAGCCGCCGCGGCGGTCCGCGCCATGCGCTTTGTGAAATTCATCGACGAGTCTCCTCTCAAGATGATGGAAATACCCGGCTTCACAACCCGAGAAGCCGGGGAACGAACAAGGTCAAATCGGGCCAGAAGGTAATGAGGACCAGAATGCCCAGTTCCGCGACGAGGAAGGGAATCAGGGACACGCTGATCCGCTCGATGCGCTCCCCCGTCACCGACGAGAGCACGAACAGACAGGCGCCGACCGGCGGCGTCATCAACGAGATGTTCAATGTCAGATATGATCATGATGCCGGCGTGAATGGGGTTCATGCCGATGGCCGCCGTCAGCGGCACGAGGACCGGCGCGAGGATGATCAGCGCGGCGTTGATATCCATGAACATGCCGACCACCACCAGAAGCATCAAGATCATGCCGAGGATCACCGTGGGGTTGTCCGAGACCGTCAGGAACAGCGCCGCGATGGACTGCGGGATCTGCAGAAACGTCATCCACCAGCTCAGGATCGACGCCGAGGCGATGATCAGGAACACCACGCCGGTAATGATGGCGGTGCGCACCAGCATCTGCACCATGTCGTCCATGGTGATCGCCCGGTAGACCCCGACGCCGACCACCAGCGCGTAGAACACGGCGATCGCCGCCGCCTCGGTGGGGGTGACGATACCGGCGAGGATGCCGCCGAGGATGATCACCGGCATGAGAATGGCCAGCAGGCTTGATCGAAAACTACGCAGGATGACCGTCAGGCTGGGACCGCCCTCGCCCTTCGGCAGGTTGAGCCGCCGCCCGAGCGCCGCGATCACCGCCATGCACAGGAGGCAGATCATCAACCCGGGCAGAATGCCGGCGGCGAACAGCCCGGCGATGGAAACACCCATGAGCGAGCCGTAGATCACCATCAGGTTGGACGGCGGAATGGTCGGGCCGATGATCGATCCGGCGGCGGTGACCGCGCAGGCGAACGGCCGCGAGTAGCCCTGTTTGACCATGGCGGGCACCAGCGTGTTGCCGAACGCCGCCGCGTCCGACACGGCCGCTCCGGTCATGCCCGCGAACAGGACGGAAGCCACCATGTTGGAATGGGCGAGGCCGCCGCGCAGATACCCGACCAGCGCATTGGCGAACCCGATCAGCCGCTCGGTAATGCCCGAGCGGTTCATGATCTCGCCGGCGAGAATAAAGAACGGCATGGCCATGAAGGTGAACAGGTCCAGTCCCTCGAAGAACCGTTTCGGCGCCATCGCGAGGAAGTTCTCGCCGCCGATCTGCACCAGCCCGATCACGCCGGCGATGCCGAGCACGTAGCCGATCGGCAGGCCGACCAACAGCAACCCGAAAAAGGCGATGGCGACGATAATCACTGGATCACGCTCGGTTCATAATGAGACGGCGGCTGGTCGTGACCGGCCAGCCGCCGCAGCGCCGTGACCGCGATCTGGAACGCCGTCAGACCCGCCGCCACCGGCACCGACGCGAACGGCACCAGCATGGTCATGCCGAAAATCGTCGCGTACTGGCCGGCACCCGCGGATGCCATCCCCAGACCGTAGACCAAAAGGAACACGAAAAACGCGATCCCCACCAGATCGAGAACCGTCGACAAGGCCAGACGGGCGCGCGGCGAAAGCCAGCGATAGAAAAAATCGAGGCCGATGTGCTCGCGCCTGTAGGCGCCGCAGGACACGGCCAGAAGCGCCGCCCAGATCATGACGTAACGCGCGAGTTCCTCGGTCCAGGTGGCACCCAGATCGATCATGTAACGCGACACGACGCCGAACCAGACGATCGCCACCATGACCGCCACCAGCACCGCGCAGAGCCGCTCGACCAACCAGTTCAGGCGCCGGCCAAGGTTGTCGGCAAGGGTCGCAAGGCGAGCAACCATGAGACGTTTCCCAATCTAATGAAACGCTTTTTTCTTTTCCGAAAGTTGTTTAACATCTTGTTTTATTTTTACTAGCCTCCTCTATCCCGATAAAGCGAACCACATTTGGCGTTGTTGGTCAAGTGCAATGAAAAAACCGTTTCACTTTCCTTGCGGCTAGATTTTGATCTCGTTAAGCTGACCGCAACCATCGGGTCGAGGCCATGACCGAGAACACTGTCACGAACACCGCGAACCCTGTCGACGGCCGCATCCTCGACGTCTACGACCGCCTCCCGGCCTCCGAGAAACGTCTCGCCGATATCGTGCTCGAGTGTCAGGGCGACCTGGCGAGTTATTCGGCCTCGGAGTTGGCGGAAAAGGCCGGGGTGTCCAAGGCGACCACGTCGCGCCTGTTCCGCCGGCTCGGCTACGAGCGTTTCAGCGACGCTCGCCGCGCGGCCCGCGGCCTCTCGCCCTGGGGCTCGCCGCTGTCGGTCGAAACCGACGGCGCGAGCCCGGCCGACCCGCGCGACCGGCTTTCGCTGCACGTGGCGCGCGACGTGCAGAACCTCAGCCGGACATTCGCATCGCTCTCGCCGGACGCGCTCGACGCGGCCGTCCGGCTGCTGGTCGACGCGCGGCGCATCTGGGTTGTCGGCTTCCGCAACAGCCACGCCCTGGCGCACTACGCCCGCACCGTGCTCGCCACGCTGAAACCGGACGTCCGGCTCACACCCGGCCCGGCCCTCGATGTCGCCGAGGACCTGGCCGGCGTCACCGATCGCGATGTCGTTCTGGCCATCGGCCTGCGCCGCCGGCCGCATCTGTTCCGCCGCCTGCTCGCCGTGATGCACGGACGCGGCGTGCCCATCGTCATGGTCACCGATCCGACGGCATCGACGGCGGCGCGCCATGCCACCGTCGTGCTGCGGTGTCACACCTGGGGATCGTCGATCTTCGATTCCTACGCCGCGGCCATGAGCGTACTGAATTTTCTGTGCGCGCGCGTCGCGGCCGACCTCGGCGCCAACGCCCGCGACCGCCTCGCCATCATCGAGGACATCCACCGTGAGCTAGACGACCTGATCTCGACGCCCGGCGATTCGGTGTAAAGCATTTTGGGTGGGGCTTTGGTGATGGCAGCGTTATACCAATTCTCGTTGATAGGAACCCATTGTGACGACCTCTCGAGGTTTGTGGCAAGGAGCGTGGTGCGCGGCGATGCGGGAGCATCATAAGCGCCGCGCGACGCTGCCCGGAAACCTCGAAACGCCGTCACAATGGGTCGTGTTTCGCGCTTCCTCGGGGCCCAGGTTCCAAAGGTGGGGAACCGCTTGACGATGGGTCCCCATCGCCGGCGCGGCCCCTCCTGCCGATGAAGCGTGAAACACGATCACAATGCGTCCCTATCAATGAGGTTTGGTATCAATCAGCACGCCGACCCGCCCAGTTCCATGGCCATGGCGGCGTCCGCATGCTCGAACGTACCGCTCAAGTAACGAGCAGGCGCTTTCCACGTTTTTAATAATGATTATTAATACTCACAAGCATTATATAAACCTAATGAAAGAAACGACTTTCATTTATGAGCAACTGAGATTAGCATTTTCCCTTCGGAGGGGGGATCATAACCCATCCTGTGGATCCAGCCTCCCATGAACGAATACGGTTTCTTATGTATGTGCGGTCATGCGGTTCGGGCACGGGCGGGACATTGACTTCGAAGCCGCGCGAAATCGCGACCGTGCGTCACCCAGGAGGGGAAACGTCATGGCCGAGACCAACTTTCATTCCGACACTACCGACAGCATCGACGGCAAGGATCTCCTGGACGAAGGCACGCTCGCGCCTGAGGTAGCGGGAGACGCCGTGGTCGAAATTGACGACGGCACCGGTCCGGTCTCCGTTAAAGTCACCTTCGAGAGCGAGAGCGCCGCCTTCCGCAACACATTCGGTTACTTTCGCGAAGACACCGGACAGGCGGAGATCATCTTCGCCGACGTCGATGAGACTTCCCTCGCTCCGGGCACCATGGAGGCTTTCGATCTGACGGCCGAGCAATACGGGGCTTTGACGTTCTTTCTCGTTCCCGACGGAGCGACGAAGAACGCCGCCCTGTTCTCAGACCTCAATGCCATCGATCTGGTCGTCGAGGAGGTGAATGGTGTGCTGCAGGCTCGCGATCTGACCACGGACACGGTGCTGGAGGGATTTGTCAATCCGCTCTATGTGCCCGAAAAGGACGGAAATCCCGACGCCACCCTCCACGCTCGGCGGATCGGCGACGCGGACGACTTCGAGCTCCGCTGGGAGGACCTGCCGGGCGGCGGCGACAAGGACTACAACGACGCGATCATCCAGGTCGAAATCATACCGGAGAAAGAGCTGCCGGTCCTGTCGATCGCCACCGTGGACGCCGACAAGGACGAGGGCACCGACACGTCCACACCGTTCACCTTCACCATCACCCGGACGGGCGATCTGAGCGGTGAGAGCACGGTGAGGTGGACGGCTGTGGGCTCGTTGTCCCAGGTTCCGGACGGCTCCTACGCAGACGCCGACGATTTCATCGGCGAGGGGTTCCCTTCGGACACCGTTACCTTCGCCGCCAACCATGACGTCGAGACCATCACCGTACCCGTCGACGCCGACAACGTTCCAGAGGACGACGAGGCATTCAAGGTTGGGCTGTCCGCCGCCACCGGCGCCACCGTCGACATGGACAATGCCAGCGCCGACAGCGTCATCCGCAACGACGACTTTGCGCCGGATCCGTTGGTGTCCATCGCGGCCACCAACGCCGATCAGAACGAGGGCGACGAGGGCACCACGGAGTTCAGCTTCACCGTCACCCGATCCAGCGAGGATCTGTCCGGGACCAGTTCGGTGGAGGTGGCGTTTGGCGCCGGCGATACCGACGCCGCTGATTTCGTCGGCGGTCTTCCGGCGACGCAGACGGTAACCTTCGCCGCCGACGAGACGGAGAAGACAGTAATCATCCCGGTCTCCGGCGACCTCGACGTGGAACCGGACGAGACCTTCAGTCTGACCCTGCAGAACACCACCGACGCCGCCATCGACACGGACAATGCCAGTGCCGACGGCGTCATCCGCAACGATGACATTCCGATCGAGCCGGCGTTTATCGGCGACGACGTATTTGAAGACGTCAACGGCAATGGCGCGCGGGACGAAGGAGAGGCTGGCATCGCCGGCGTCACCGTCGATCTGGTCGCCGACGCCGACGGTAACGGCGTGATCGACGACGGTGATAGCGTGGTCGGAACCGCGACCACCGATGACGAGGGCAAGTACGGGTTCGCCGATCTGGCGGCCGGCGCCTATATCGTCGACGTCGACGCGCCGGCGGGCTTCGGGCTTACCACCCCGCCGGAACCCCGTCCCGTCAGCGTAGCGGGGGTGAGACCGTCATCACCGCCGATTTCGGCTATCAACGAATCCCGGTCGAGGTGGCCACCGTCGGCGACTTTGTCTGGAATGATCTCAACAACGACGGCATCCAAGATGCCGACGAGCCGGGTGTCGCGGGCGTGACCGTCGAATTGCAGGACAATTCAGGAGCGGCGCTGGCGACCACCACCACCGGCGCCACCGGTCTCTATGAATTCACCGGCCTCGCGGCGGGCGACTACCGGATCGAGTTCATGGCGCCGGAGAGGTTCCAGGCGAGCCCGCGCCAAGCCGGTGCCGACCCCGCCGTCGACTCCGACGGGCTTGTCTCGGACGTGGTGACGCTCGCCGCCGGCGAAACGAACGCCACCATCGACGCCGGGTTGTTCGAGGCGCCACCCGCCATTAACGTGTCCATCGACGACATCACGCTGATGGAGGCAGGCGGAACCTCGGACCAATTCACGCTGACGGTGTCGGAGGCATCCACGGAGGATGTCATCGTCCAGTGGAGCGTGGCCGACGCCACCGCCGCCTTCGGCGACGACTACACCGGTGCGCCACCCGTTCCATCGTCGGGCCAGACGACGATCGCGGCCGGCGATACCGAGGCGCGGCTCGACCCCGGCGATTACAGCGCCGTCGATGACGACGAAATCGACGGCAACGAAACCTTCGAGGTGACGCTGACGTCCGTCTCCGGCGGCGGCGCCATCCTCGGCGATAAGACGGTGGGAACCGGCACGATCGTCGATAATGACGACGGTAGCGAAGACATTATTGTCTGGCAAAACGGTCTTGGTCCGACGAGCGGGGTGGAGATCGGCACGCCGGACAGCTCAAACAAGCATCACGATTGGCACCGACGCGAGCGTCCCGTCAGGCGATGTCTGGTCGGCAGGAGGCGGCACGGACGCCTGGAGCGATCCCGACAATTGGCAGGACTCATCGCCGCCGACAGATGTTGATCCGGCGATCTTCACCGATCTCGGCGCGGGCGGCACTAATCTGGTCGACGAGAATTTTGCGATTGCATCTCTGCACTACACGGCTGCGGGCGCGCACGTCACCGACCTCAACGATGATCTGAATACAGACGCAGACGAAGGGAGCTTGCTGCAGGTCGCTGGCCCAACGCGGATCGGCATTGATAATCCCAGAACACGGGCTCGCTGAGAATCCAGGACGCCAGGGTCGACGCACCTGTTAGCGAACTATCGATTGGCGCCAAGAACTTGAGCACCAGTGCGACTCCGTCAGGGGTGTGCTTGACCGTTGCCGGGCAGTCGACTGTCGACGATCGCCAGCACCACCGGCGACGTGTTTATCGGCACGAACCGCACCAACTCGGGCACCGCCAGCGGCGAGTTGAATGCCCTGGAGAGCGCGGCGACGGTCAACATCGACGTGGACGACTTTCGTTGTTGCCCGCGCCGTTCGGCACCGGTGTGGCCGAGGGCACGTTGCGCTGGAACCAGCAGGAGGCGATCCACGCCAACGACGTGTATTTCGGTCTGGGGCTCCAACGCGGTGCCGATCCTCGACGTTCCCGCCGGCGGCACGCTGCGCCTTGGGTACCGAGACTTGACCGTATCGGCAACCTCTGGCTGGCGTACAACGATAACCGGTGCGGCGGGAACGGTGGTCGCCGACCTCGACTTCACGGTCACCAATCCCACCTTCGAGGCGCTGATTGGCAGTTCCTTGTCGATCGCCGAGAAGACCGCCGGCACCGGCGGCGATGCCGAGGCAACCCTGACCCTGGGCAGCAACTCGACCCTCGACGTCGTCAGCGCCAGCCGGCGACGTGTTTATGGGCACGCAACCGCACCAACTCGGGCACCGCCAGCGGCGAGTTGAATGCCCTGGAGAGCGCGGCGACGGTCAACATCGATGTGGACGACTTTCGTCGTTGGCCGCGCCCTCGGCACGGGTATCGGCCAGGGCACGTTGCGCTGGAACCAGCAGGAGGCGATCGACGCCAACGACGTCTATTTCGGTCGCGGCTCCAACGCGGTGCCGATCCTCGACGTTCCCGCCGGCGGCACGCTGCGCCTGGGCACCGAGCTCGACCGCATCGGCAACCTTTGGCTGGCCTACAACGATACCGGTGCGGCGGGAACGGTGATCACCGACCTGACTTCACGGTCACCAATCCCACCTTCGAGGCGCTGATTGGCAACACCTTGTCGATCGCCGAGAAGACCGCCGGCACCGGCGGCGATGCCGAGGCGACCCTGACCCTGGGCAGCAACTCGACCCTCGACGTGACCAGCGCCACCGGCGACGTGTTCATGGGCACGAACCGCACCAACTCGGGCACCGCCAGCGGCGAGTTGAATGCCCTGGAGAGCGCGGCGACGGTCAACATCGACGTGGACGACTTTCGTTGTTGCCCGCGCCTTCGGCACCGGTGTGGCCGAGGGCACGTTGCGCTGGAACCAGCAGGAGGCGATCCACGCCAACGAGGTGTATTTCGGTCTGGGCTCCAACGCGGTCCGATCCTCGACGTTCCCGCCGGCGGCACGCTGCGCCTGGGCACCGAGACTCGACCGCATCGGCAACCTCTGGCTGGCGTACAACGATACCGGTGCGGCGGGAACGGTGATCGCCGACCTGGACTTCACGGTCACCAATCCCACCTTCGAGGCGCTGATTGGCAATTCTTGTCATCGCCGAGAAGGCCGCCGGCACCGGCGGCGATGCCGAGGCAACCCTGACCCTGGGCAGCAACTCGACCCTCGACGTCATCAGCGCCACCGGCGACGTGTTCATCGGCACAACCGCACCAACTCGGGCACCGCCAGCGGCGAGCTGAATGCCCTGGAGAGCGCGGCGACGGTCAACATCGACGTGGACGACTTCGTCGTTGGCCCGCCCGGGCACGGGTATGGCCGAGGGCACGTTGCGCTGGAACCAGGAGGAGGCGATCCACGCCAACGAGGTGTATTTCGGTCTGGGGCTCCAACGCGGTACCGATCCTCGACGTTCCCGCCGGCGGCACCCTGCGCCTGGGTACCGAGCCGACCGCATCGGCAACCTATGGCTGGCCTACAACGATACCGCTGCGGCGGGAACGGTGGTCGCCGACCTCGACTTTACGGTCACCAATCCCACCTTCGAGGCGCTGATCGGCGGCCGCTTGTCGATCGCCGAGAAGCCCGTCGGCGCCGGCGGCGATGCCGAGGCGACGCCTGACCCTGGGCAGCAACTCGACCCTCGACTTGGTCAGACGCCGGCGGCGACGTGTTACATCGGCACGAACCGCACCGACTGGGCACGGCGAGCGGCGAGCTGAATGCGCTGGAGAGCGCGGCGAGGTCAACATCGACGTCGACGGCTTCGTCGTTGGCCGCCCGTGGCACAGGTGATGGCCGAGGGCACGCTGCGCTGGAACCAGGAGGAGGCGATCCACGCCAACGAGGTGTACTTCGGGCTGGGGCTCCAACGCGGTCACCGGTCCTCGACGTTCCGGCCGGCGGCACCCTGCGGCTGGGTACCGAGCCGACCGCATCGGCAATTTCTGTCGCTTGCCTACAAACGATACCGCGGCGGCGGGAACGGTGGTCGCCGACCTCGACTTTACGGTCACCAATCCGACCTTTGAGGCTTTGATCGGCCGCTACCTGGCGATTGCCGACCAAGCGCGCCGGCGCCGGCGGCGATGCCGAGGCGACGCTGACGCTGGGCAGCAACTCGACCCTCGACTTGGTCACGAACGTCGGCGGCCACGGCGTCTACATCGGTACGAATGAGAGCGACAGCGGCTCGGCGACGGGCGAGCTGAATGCGCTGGAGAGTGCGGCCAGCGTCAACATCGACGTCGACCGGTTCGTCGTCGGCTACTGCCCGTGGCGCAGGGATTGCCGAGGGCACGCTGCGCTGGAACCAGGAGGAGGCGATCCACGCCAACGAGGTGTACTTCGGGTGGGGTTCCAACGCCGTCACCGGCCTCGACGTGCCGGCCGGCGGCACCCTGCGGCTGGGTGAGGACGCCGACCGCGTCGACTTTCTGTCGCTTGCCTACAACGATACGGCGGCGGCGGGAACGGTGGTCGCCGACCTCGACTTTACGGTCACCAATCCGACCTTCGAGGCATTGATCGGCCGCTACCTGGCGATCGCCGAGAAGAGCCGTCGGCACCGGCGGCGATGCCGAGGCGACCCTGACCCTGGGCAGCAACTCGACCCTCGACGTGGTCAGCGCCGGCGGCGACGTGTTCATCGGCACCAACCGCACCAACTCGGGCACCGCCAGCGGCGAGTTGAATGCTGACGCAAGGAACTCTAATTCTGGACATTGATGACATTTTCGTTGGTCGCGCCCTCGGTACGGGCGTGGCGAGCGGGACGTTTACCATGGGCGCCGGCAGCGATGTCGCGGCAAACTCAGTCGGCATCGGCCTTGGGAGCACGGCAACCGGCACTTTCAATATGCCGGACGGCACCCTGGACACCGCCACAATCACGCTCGAAACGGGTGCGTTTAACTTTTCCGGTGGGCGGCTCACTGTTGGCACCTTCAACGGCACCCTAGCCCAGGACGGAGGTACACTTGCGCCGGACGTTGCAAAGGGAGCTTCGGACAATGATACGACGATCAATGGCGACTACGAGCTTGCCTCGGCTGGCACTCTGGAGATCGAATTGTCAGGCCCATCCGCCGATGGCCAAGTTGAACAGCTTGTTGTCAACGGCGAAGTGGACTTCAACGCCGACGGCGGCGCCGGCGGGACCTGGATGTGCTTCTCGGGTTCCTGCCGAGCGTGTCGGATTCCTTCGTGATCGTCGAGAACGACGGCGCCGACGGGATCGTCGGCCTGTTCGAGGGCAAGGCGCAGGGGGCCGAGTTCGATGTCGCCTTTGACGCCGATACCGTTACCATGGAGATCGATTACCAGGGCGGCGACGGCAACGACGTGGAACTGACCGTCACGGACGTGTTGCTGGCATAGTTTCTGTCATTCAACGTCGAAATCGGGGCGGCCCTCGGCCAAATCGGGGGCCGCCGCGTTCCGCGCATTTCGAACGAAAATCTACTGTGCATGGGGTTGTTTTCGAAAAAGACAATGACCCCTCCCCCCTCCAGGGCCGTTTGACCGATATCGAATAACCCGCGGCCGGTGAATGCCGGCGGACAAAGCGAACGCCGCTAGATCAGCCCCGCCAGCGGCGAGGACGGGTCGGCGTAGAGCTTCTTGGGCATGCGGCCGGCGCGGTAGGCGAGACGGCCCGCCTCGACCGCGAGCTTCATCGCCCGGGCCATGCGGATGGGGTCCTTGGCGTCGGCGATGGCGGTGTTCATGAGCACGCCGTCGCAGCCGAGCTCCATCGCTTCCGCCGCGTCCGACGCGGTGCCGACGCCGGCGTCCACCAGCACCGGCACCGACGACTGCTCGACGATCAGGCGGATGTGGACCGGGTTCTGGATGCCGAGGCCGGAGCCGATGGGCGCGGCCAGCGGCATGATGGCGAAGCAGCCCATGTCCTCGAGGCGCTTGGCGAGGATGGGATCGTCGCTGCAGTAGACCATGACCTTGAAATCTTCCTTGATCAGCGTCTCGGCCGCCTCGAGGGTCTCGATCATGTTGGGATAGAGCGTCTTCTGGTCGCCCAGCACCTCGAGCTTCACCAGATCCCAGCCGCCGGCCTCGCGGGCGAGGCGAAGCGTGCGGACGGCGTCGAGCGCGGTGAAGCAGCCGGCCGTGTTGGGCAGGTAGGTGTAGCGCTTGGGGTCCACGTAATCCACCAGCATGGGCTGGTTGGGATCGGTGACGTTGACCCGGCGCACGGCGACGGTGACGATCTCGGCGCCGGCGGCCTCGATGGCCCGCGCGGTCTCGTCGAAGTCCTTGTACTTGCCGGTGCCGACCAGCAGCCGGGAATGGAACCGGCGGCCGGCGACGGTCAGGACATCGTCGTCCGCCGTCGGTTCCGTCCGGGCCGGATTGCGGCGAGTTGGGCGCGCCGCCGCCGATGAAATGAACGATCTCGATCTGGTCGCCGTCGGCCAGACCGGCGCTGGCGTAGCCTGACTTCGGCACGATCTCCCGGTTCCGCTCCACCGCCACCTTGCGCGCATCCAGGCCGATGTCGGCAATCAGTTGCTCCACCGTCATCGGAGCGTCGAGGTTCTTGTTCTCGCCATTCAAGGTAATATGCATCGGTCCCGGCTCTGCGTGTCTTTCGGTAGGGTCGCGTAACGGCTAACATAATCCAAACGCGGAGTTACACAAGACCGCCTCCGTGCTATAAGCGACCGCTTGCGAAACCACGCGCGGATTGCGATGCCGTCCAAGATCCTCATCCTCAACGGACCGAATTTGAACCTGCTCGGCACCCGCGAGCCCGACGTGTACGGCGCCGAGACCCTCGCCGACATCGAGACCGCGTGTATCCGCCGCGCCGGAACCCTCGGCCTCGAGGTGGACTTCCGCCAGAGCAATTCCGAGGGCCGGCTGGTGGATTGGATCCAGGAGGCCCGTGGCGTTCATCGCGGGCTGATCATCAATGCCGGGGCGTACACCCACACATCGGTGGCGATCCTCGACGCGTTGCTGGCGCTTGACCTCCCGGTGTACGAGGTGCACCTGTCCAACATCTTCCGGCGCGAGCCGTTCCGCCACACGTCGTTCATTTCCCGGGCGGCGGTCGGCGTGATTTGCGGCTGCGGCGGTTTCGGCTACGAGATGGCCATCGAAGCCTTGGCACGACGACTAGACGGATAGTGAATCAATGACCGAATCCAGTGAGAAACCGAAGGTTGACGCCGAGGCCGTGCGCGCCCTCGCCGACCTGCTCCATGAAACCGGCCTGACCGAGATCGAGTATGGAAACGGTGAGTGGCGGGTGCGCGTGGCCAAGAACGCCGCCCCGGCGCCCGCCTATGCCCCGCCGGCCGCTCTCGGCCTTGCCGAAGGGCCCGCCGGCGCGGCCCTCGCGGACCCCGACCTCGACCATCCGGGCTTGATCGCATCGCCCATGGTCGGCGTCGTCTACACGGCGGCGGAGCCCGGCACGCCCGAGTTCGTCAAGGTCGGCGACACCGTCGCCACCGGCGATACGTTGCTATTGATCGAAGCCATGAAGGTGTTCAATCCGATCAAGGCGCAGCACCCCGGCAAGGTCAGCCGCATCTTCGTCAGTGGCGGAATGCCGGTGGAATACGGCGAACCCCTGATCATCGTCGAATAGGGGGCGCCGGCCGTGGACCACCCCCCCGTTTTTCACAAGGTCCTGATCGCCAACCGCGGCGAAATCGCGCTCAGGATCCTCCGCGCCTGCCGGGAGATGGGCGTGCGATCGGTGGCGGTGCACTCCACCGCCGACGCCGATGCCATGCACGTGCGGCTGGCCGACGAGTCCATCTGTATCGGTCCGCCGCAGGCCTCGGAGAGCTATCTCAACGCCGCCTCCATCCTCTCCGCCGCCACCATCAGCAACGCCGACGCGATCCATCCAGGCTATGGGTTTCTGTCGGAAAACGCCGACTTCGCGGCGATGGTGGAAGAACACGGCATCACCTTCATCGGCCCGTCGCCCGAGCACATCCGGCTGATGGGCGACAAGGTCGAGGCGATCCGGTTTTGCCAGCGCGCCGGCATCCCCGTGGTGCCGGGATCCGGCGGCGCGGTGAACTCGGAGGATCAGGCCCGCCCGATCGCCGAGAAGATCGGATATCCGGTGCTGGTCAAGGCGACGGCCGGCGGCGGCGGGCGCGGCATGAAGGTCGTCCATGATCCCGCCGGCCTGTCCGAGGCCCTGTCGGCGGCGCGGTCGGAAGCGCAGGCCGCCTTCGGCAACGGCGAGGTTTACCTGGAGAAGTACCTGGCGCGCCCCCGCCACATCGAGGTGCAGGTGCTGGCCGACCTGCACGGCAACGTCGTTCACCTGGGCGAGCGCGATTGCTCCATGCAGCGCCGCCATCAGAAAGTGATCGAGGAAGCGCCTTCACCGGCGCTGAGCGCGGAGCAGCGGGACTTCATCGGCCGGCGCGCCGCCGAGGCGACGGCGGAACTCGGCTATCGCAGTGTCGGAACCTTCGAATTTCTGTTCGAGGATGGACAGTTTTATTTCATCGAGATGAACACCCGCCTGCAGGTCGAACACCCGGTGACCGAGAGCATCTGCGGCCTGGACCTCGTGCGCGAGATGATTCGCGTGGCCGCCGGCGCGCCCCTGGGATACGGCCAGGACGACATCCGCATGTCCGGCCACGCCATCGAATGCCGGATCAATGCCGAAAACCCCGAAACCTTCGCGCCGTCGCCGGGTCGGGTCAGGGACTACCACGCGCCCGGCGGGCTGGGTGTTCGGATCGATTCCGCGCTCTACACCGGCTACACGGTGCCGAGCTACTACGACAGCATGATCGCGAAACTGATCATCGGCGGCACCACCCGCGAGGCCTGTCTCATGCGTTTGCGGCGCGCGCTTCGAGAATTCGTCATCGACGGCATTGAAACCACCATTCCCCTACACCAACGTCTATTGGAGGCACCTGAGTTCAGAAAGGGCGACTACGACGTCCACTGGCTCGAACGATTCGTCGGAGGGTGAGATAAGGGGAGGGTGAGATCAGGCCATCGGTTCCCAGGCACAGGCTGACGCCGGAACTGGTCATCCAGGGCTATTCCCTAGGCGTCTTCCCAATGGCGCGGCACCGCGACGCCGTCGATGTCCAGTGGATATCGCCGATGATACGAGGCGTCCTGCCGCTTGACCAATTCCATGTGCCCGGCGCGGCTGAAGAAGACCATCCGGCGGCGCCCGTACCGCATTCGCGTCGACGCGGATTTCGAAGGCGTGATCCACGCGTGCGCCCGCCCCCGGGCGGGCCGTTCGGATACATGGATCAACAACCAGATTATCCGCGTCTTCTGCCAGCTCCATCGGCTGGGTTACGCCCACAGTGTGGAGACCTGGCGCGACGACGCGCTGGTGGGCGGCTTGTATGGCATGGCGCTCGGCGGGGTGTTCTTTGGCGAAAGCATGTTCTCGGCGGACAAAGACGCGAGCAAGATCGCCCTGGTCTATCTGGTGGCACTGCTCAACAGGGGCAAATTCGACCTGCTCGATACGCAATTCGTCACCGACCACCTTCGCCAATTCGGCGCAAAAGAGATTTCGGGTGCCGTCTACCTGCGCCAGCTTCACGACGCGCTTGGCCAGCGGTCGGCCTTCTACTCCAACTTGTTGGAGGCCGAGCTGGAATCTTCGGTTGCAGCGGTTTTGACGCAGTCGAGCACCCAGACATCGTAAACGGCATGATCCATCGCCGACAGGGCCGGACTCGAGGCGAACATCCAACCCTGAAAGACGTTGACCCGCGCCTCGCCCTCGCGAGCCTCGCGGATCTCCAGAAAAGCGGCGGATTCCGGCGGTTCCTCTGGGGGACGCTTGTCGCAGGTGCGAACGACGATCTCGAGGGCGCCAAAGGGAATCGATACGCCCACCGGCGCTTCCAATGTGGTGACCCGCGCGGTGACCTTATCGAGGCCGCGCAGGACGGCGATGGGATACGGATCGGCCAGCGCCGGGACGCCGAGCAGGACGGACATCATCAAGGATGGGAGAAGAAGTCTGGTCATGCAGGCGTTTTTAGCATTCCTCGCGCACGGGACCACCTTGTTTGGCGTGAAGCAGTCAATTTTCACATCCGGAGTCTCGACTTAGGGCCGGCGAACCGAAGAGCGCATGCTGCGCGTATCGGTCGAGGGCCAACGCCGCGCCGACGTCATGGAAATTTACTGTTGCGCGTTCGGCTTGCTGGTGGCCAGGAAGATGATTTCGCCAACCTGGTCCTCGAGCGAGGTAAAGGCGCGCGTCTGCGTGACGGCCCCGCCGGGCTCGATCATTTCCGAGGACGTCCCAGGAGCCAACCGGACGTATTTTCCCCCAAGCGGGCTCGAACTCGAAATGGAAGCCACCGTATCCGCCGGAAGCCGCACCTCGTTGCCCACGTTCATGGTGATCACCGCATCGAAGGTTTCCGGATCGAGATCGAGGCTGGTTACCGTGCCGATCTTGACGCCGCTGATGCGCACGTCGCTGCCATTGGACAAGCCGCCGAGATTCAGAAACGACGCCGTGACCCGGTATCCCGGCTTGGCCCCGACCTCCGCCGTCGAGTAGGCAAAGTACACGAACAGACCCGCGACCATCAGCACCACGGCGCCCAGCACGGTTTCAACGGCGTTCCTGCGCATCAATTGCCTCCTGCTTTATTGTCTTCCGCCCCGGAGGCGGTTCGCCGCGACTTGCCCTCGGCGATGATCAGATCGAGAAGGTCGCTGACCACCACGGCATCCTGGGTAAAGGTGATGGTGTCGCCGTTCTTCAAGATGACCTCGTTGCCGCCCGGATCGAGGGTCACGAACTTCGACCCGAACAATCCGTCGGTATAAATCGCCGCTGACGTATCGGCGGGCAACTCGACCCCTTCGCGGAGACGCATCGTGACCCGCGCCCGGTAGTTGCCAGTAAGCGCCAGTTTTTCCACGGTGCCGATGGGAATGCCGCTCAAACGGACCTCGGTGCCGACATCGAGACCGTCGATACGGTTGAACGTTGCGAAAATGGTGTATTCGGTGAGTCCCGCCGTCGCCTTCTTATGCTGGCCGCTATAGAAAATACCGAAGACCGCCATGAAAAACAGGATGGCCAAGCCACCATAAACGACCTCTTTTTTTTCACCCGATTTCGCCAATGAACTCTCCCGTTCCGCGGGTCACGCCGCCCGATCACTCCGGCGTCCAGGCCTCGTAATCGCCCGTCGCCTGGGCCCGCTTGCCGCCGCTCAGGTCATAACCTTCCGGCCAGTAGGCATATTGTGTACCCGTAAGATTGGGCAGATGTTCGCGCTGCCACGGGCGGCGGACGGCCACATCGTCGGTGAGCGGTTCTTCGCTCATGTGATGCAACCACGCATGCCATTCCGGCGGCACCTTCGTCGCCTCGGTCTTGCCCTTGAAAACCACCCAGCGCCGTTCGCGCCCGTAGCGCCCCATGTGCTTCTTGCGGCTGCGGTAATAGCGGTTTCCGAACACATCGGTCCCCACGCGCTCACCGAACAAGGACGTCATCAGCATTGTCCCAATATGCATCGCCACCCGATCCTCTTTTGAACTCGCTCCTCAACGTCGCACAATCCACCGAAATCCCTGTCGTAAAGCATTCCGCGGATCCGCGGGCGCACTATGGCATCGCTCAAGGTCGGCGTCCATAGCGGCGCTCACGGCGCGAGCTGATCATCAGCCGATACGAGGGTCGCGATCGCATCGCCGAGCGCGCCGCGTCGTTGCCGGTGCCGCATCGACCTCGCGGCGGCCCAATTCGGCCCGACGACGATGATCAGCCACGAAACCTCAACGAACCATGAACCGCAACGTCGTCGCAAAAACACAACATGATGTGATCCACGTACTCAATATGACGAAATGTGGTTGCGCGATTAATTCGACCGAGATATGGTAGTTCTCACTGGGCGCGTCACGCTATATCGTGTTTCACAGGGGCACACCGGCTTGGCGCGAATAACCAAAAAATTTGGGGCTGACGGGCAAACCCGCGCTTGGGAAGGCATTCGATCCATAGCCCTTGGTAACCGCTAGTCATAATGAAAGGCGAGACACAAACGTCATGCGCATAGCCAAGCTGTTTACCGAACCAGAGACGTCTCCTTACGAGTCCATCGAATTCCGCACGACCACCAGCGAAATCCGCAATCCGGACGGGTCCGTGGTGTTCCACCAGGACAGCATCGAAGTTCCGTCCGAATGGTCGCAGGTGGCGTGCGACGTGCTCGCTCAGAAATACTTTCGCAAGGCGGGCGTCCCGGCCCGCCTCAAGCCGGTCAAGGAAAGCAAGGTTCCCGAGTTTCTCTGGCGCCGGACGGCCGACATCAAGGCGCTGCAGGACGTTCCCGATGATCAGCGCTATGTCGGAGAGGCGAGCGCCAAACAGGTGTTCGATCGGCTTGCCGGCACATGGACGTATTGGGGCTGGAAGGGCGGCTACTTCGACCGCGGAGTCCGACGCCCGCGCCTTTTTCGACGAGCTTCGCTACATGCTGGCCAAGCAGATGTGCGCGCCGAATTCGCCGCAGTGGTTCAATACCGGCCTGCACTGGGCTTACGGCATCGACGGGCCTGCCCAGGGGCACTTCTACGCCGACCATCGCACCGGCGAGGTCAGGCAATCGGAGTCCGCCTACGAACATCCGCAACCGCATGCCTGCTTCATCCAGGGCATTTCCGATGACCTGGTGAACGAGGGCGGCATCATGGACCTCTGGGTGCGCGAGGCCCGGCTGTTCAAGTACGGATCCGGCACCGGCACCAATTTCTCGCGGCTGCGCGCCGCCGACGAGCCGCTGTCCGGCGGCGGCCGCTCTTCGGGGCTGATGAGCTTTCTGAAGATCGGCGACCGGGCGGCGGGCGCCATTAAATCCGGCGGCACCACCCGGCGCGCCGCCAAGATGGTGGTGGTGGACATCGACCACCCGGATATCGAAGCCTTCATCAACTGGAAGACGTTCGAGGAACAGAAAGTGGCGGCTCTGGTCGCCGGATCTCAACTCGCCAACAAGCACCTGAACCTGGTGATGGCCGCCTGCCGCGACGGCGGCAACGGAGACGTCGAGGCGCGGCACGACCCCAAGCGCAACGCCGAGCTGAAGAAGGCGGTGATCGCGGCGCGCCGGGCGATGGTTCCCGAGGCCTATATCCAGCGAATCATCGAATTTGCCCGCCAGGGCTTTACCGAGGTTTCGTTCCCGGTTCTCGATACAGACTGGGATTCGGAAGCCTACCTGACCGTTTCCGGACAGAACGCAAACAACAGCGTTCGGATTACCAACGCCTTCCTCGAGAAGGTCCTGCAGGACGGCGACTGGGAACTGATGCGCCGCACGGACGGCGGTGTCGCCAAGCGCGTCCGGGCGAGCGAATTGTGGGATCAGATCGGCCATGCCGCCTGGAGTTGCGCCGACCCCGGCCTGCAATACGACACCACCATCAACGAATGGCACACCTGCCCCGAAAGCGGGCGGATCAACGCCTCCAATCCGTGCTCCGAGTACATGTTCCTCGACGACACCGCGTGCAATCTCGCCTCGCTGAACCTCATGACCTTCCAGCGGGCCGATAGCAGCTTCGACGTCGCCGGTTTCGAGCACGCCGTTCGGCTGTGGACGGTGGTCCTGGAAATCTCGGTGATGATGGCGCAGTTTCCGGCGCGGCGCATCGCCGAACTGTCCTATGAGTTCCGCACCCTCGGGCTCGGCTTCGCCAACATTGGCGGCTACCTCATGGCCATCGGCGTGCCCTATGATTCCGACGCGGCACGAAACACCTGCGGCGCGATCAGTGCACTGATGGCGGGCGTGTCCTATGCAACGTCGGCGGAAATGGCCTCGGAACTCGGCCCCTTCCCCGGCTTCGCCAAGAACCGCGACGCCATGTTGCGGGTCATCCGCAACCACCGCCGCGCCGCCCACGGCCATCCCAAGGGATACGAAGGATTGTCGGTGGCACCGGTGCCGCTGGACGCGGCCGATGCGACGGACGCGCCCCTTGCCGTCGCCGCCGGCGCCGCCTGGGACCGGGCGCTGGAGCTGGGTCGGGACCACGGCTATCGCAATGCCCAGACCACGGTGGTCGCGCCCACCGGAACCATCGGGCTGGTGATGGATTGCGACACCACCGGCATCGAGCCCGACTATGCGCTGGTGAAATTCAAGAAGCTCGCCGGCGGCGGCTACTTCAAGATCATCAATCGAGTTGTTCCTCAGGCGTTGTGCCGGCTCGGCTACGACGAGGCCGAAATCGAGGACATGGTGCGCTACGCGGTGGGACACGGCAGCCTGCGGGCCGCACCCGGCGTCAATCACGAAACGCTGCGGGCGCGCGGCTTCACCGACACCGCCATCGCGGCCGTCGAGACCGCCATCACCGACGCCTTCGACATCCGCTTCGCGTTTAACAAATGGACACTCGGCGAAGCCTTCTGCACCGAGGACCTCGGGATCGCCGAGCAGTCCTTGAACGACGTCTCGTTCTGTCTGTTGTCGGCGCTGGGTTTCAGCCGGGACGAGATCGACGCGGCCAACATCCACGTCTGCGGCGCGATGACGCTGGAGGGCGCACCGTTTCTCAAGGCGAAGCACCTTCCGGTGTTCGATTGCGCCAGTGCCTGCGGCCGCACCGGCACCCGATCGCTATCGGTCGAAAGCCACATCCGGATGATGGCGGCGGCTCAGCCGTTCATCAGCGGCGCCATCTCGAAGACCATCAACATGGCCCATTCGGCGACCATCGAGGAATGCAAGCAGGCCTATATGCTGTCGTGGCATCTCGGACTGAAAGCCACCGCGCTGTACCGCGACGGCTCGAAACTGTCGCAGCCGCTGTCGGCATCCTTGCTGGACCCCGAGGACGCCGCCCAGCTGGCCGAGGAGCTGGCGGATCAACCCGCCGCCGCGCGCGCCGAGATCGTCACCGAACGGATCGTCGAGCGGCTGGTGTCGGTGCCCAGCATCGAACGCCGCAGCCTGCCCAATCGGCGCAAGGGCTACACCCAGAAAGCCATGGTGGGCGGCCATAAGGTATATCTTCGGACCGGCGAATACGAGGACGGCGGACTGGGCGAGATCTTCCTCGACATGCACAAGGAGGGCGCCGCCTTCCGCAGCCTGATGAACAATTTCGCCATCGCCATTTCCATAGGCCTCCAGTACGGCGTGCCGCTGGAGGAGTTCACCGAGGCCTTCACATTCACCCGCTTCGAGCCCGCGGGCATCGTGGAAGGCAACGAGACCATCAAAATGGCCACCTCCATCCTCGACTACATATTCCGTGAACTGGCGGTGTCCTACCTCGGTCGCAACGACCTCGCTCACGTGGAGCCGGCGGATCTTCTACCCGATACCACCGGCAAGGGCGACGAACAGGGCAAGCTGGAATCGGACGACGATCCGATGCCGGTGGTCAAGCGGCTGACCAGCAACGGCTACGTCCGCAACCGCTTTACCGTCCTCAAGGGTGGGCTTAACGGCGGCAACGGGCAAGCGAGCGGCGCGCGGCCAACAGACCGCCCCCGCCCAAGCCGACGCCCTCGGAGCCGATATCGACGCCCAGGCGCATGCCCGGGACAATCGCGAGGAAGCCTATATGCTGGCCGCCGCCGAACCGGGTCAATCCTCGCAACTGGAAACCGGCCTTATTCAGGCCACCAGCGTTCGTCTGGACCATTCCCAGCAAGCGCGAATCAAAGGCTACGAAGGCGACGCCTGCGACGAGTGTGGACACTTTACCCTGGTTCGCAACGGGACATGCCTGAAGTGCATGACCTGCGGCGGGACCACCGGATGTTCCTAGTGGTTTGGATCCAACACATGGTACCCATACGACGGCCTTCCGAGTTTCGCCGGAGACACCGGATTTGACGGCGGAATGGCGGAACGTCGCGGCCCGCTTCCACACTTTCATCTCCATGCTCGAACCGTCACCCCAGGAGCGCTACTCAACGTGGAGGGCCTTGACGGA
Source organism: uncultured Alphaproteobacteria bacterium (assembly GCA_963786305.1). Classification (GTDB taxonomy): domain Bacteria; phylum Pseudomonadota; class Alphaproteobacteria; order Rhodospirillales; family Defluviicoccaceae; genus CAKZLS01. Next base: position 41,578 of record CAWAYL010000012.1, on the reverse strand, counting down.
TGCGGGCGCGCTCCTCGGTCGGCGTTTTCGCCGCCCGGCGTTCGATCCAAGTCCAGAGGCCGGCGACCTCGTGGTCATCGGCAGCCACGGCAAGAGGACGGCGTTGCGCGGATCGCGGACGGCCGACGCCATGTTCGTGGTGCCCGATCGCTTTCAATCGCACATGTTTGGCGGTGTGTGTGGCGGCGGCGGCGACCCGGAAGGTGCCGGCGAGACGGAAGCGCGCCTTCCGCCTTTGCTGCGCGACATGATGGCGCTGCTCGAGAACCGTTATGGAGCCGTCGGAACCTCGCCCGACGGCGCGCTCACGGTCACTGACCGACATTGCCGTCGACGGGGCGAAGATCACGATCCGGATCCTTCCCTGTTTCTTTCATGACGGAAGCTATTTCGTCGCGGCGCGCGGGCGGGCGCGTCACCAGGACTACTGGAGCAACTTCAACCCGCACGCCGAGGCCCGGAACCTCGACCGTATCGATATCGCCACCGCCGGCAAGGCGCGCCACCTGATCCGCATGCTCAAGGCGTGGCGGCGGACCGCCGGCGCGCCGATCGCGTCGCTCGCCCTGGAAAGGTTGGCATGCGAGTTCCTCCGCGTCTGGATTTATCAGCGCCGGAGCGCGTTGTTCTACGACTGGATGGTGCGGGATTTCTTTTTCTGGCTGACGGCTCAGGCCGGCCGGACCCTCTACGTTCCGGGAAGCCACGAGGGCGTGGTGCTCGGCGACGCCTGGCTGGCCAGCGCGGAGGCGGCCCACGCCGCCGCCTCCAAGGCCTCCGATCTGGAGCGCGACAACCGCAATGACGAGGCGCTGGTCCGCTGGCGGGAGATCTTCGGCCTCGCCTTCGGCGGCCAGAACCGCCCGCCGCCGCCACCCGCAGCGAGCTGCCGCCTCATCCCCTGGCAAACTCTCCCGCTGACGGGGTAACGGCAGCCGCGGATGTGAGGCAAACGGGAAACTGGAATCTACTCGATTGAGGAATCTACGGTCGTGCACCGGAGAACCTCGACCATTGCCGAGGCATCAACCACCATCATCAGCTGTCACGTTCCATTCGAATCAAATCGGTCGGCAACACACCAGTGTCACGGGGGCGCGGGTTTTAAGCCTCGCGCGAATTCTCAGAGACCGTCGCTCTTTCGGCGGCGTGCTTGATCTCATGGAGCAGATACTCGGACAACGTCTACCCGCTCGGGCCAGCCGCAAGGCTGCCCAACGCTCCTTCGCGGTACCAGTGCTCGAACGCCGCGGCGCCGGGGTCGCCCTCTTCCGGTGCCCAGGACGCAAAATCCTTGTCGGTCATCGGCTCGTAGGGGCCGGGCTTGAGTTCCAACAGGATGGTGCCCGGTTGCAAGCTCGCCAGCGCGTGCCAGGTGCGCGGCGGAATTTCCAAACCCAGGTTGTCGCCGTCGGCGGCAATGACGACGCGGTCCAGCAACGCTCCCTCGTCCGAAAACGTGACGATCGCCGCCGATCCCCGGATGGCGAAGAAACCCTCCCAGCGATTTGCTCCGTCATGGCGGTGCGGACGCACATACGTGCCCGGCTCCATGGCGTTGAAGAAACGCTGGATCGGGTCGTCCAGGGTCGGATGAAGATTCCAGTTGGCGCGGCGGCGTGGCCGCCCGGCGGCGTCGGCGGACAGACGGGACAAGGTACCCTGGTCGATGATTTTCATGGTGCCTCCTCTGCTAAAATTGGCGTCCATTCTCCAATGTCCCCCGCCGCCATTCGTTTCGAGGATTTCGCTCGAAGGTTCATCATGTCAAATGCGGATGCAAACCTTGCCCATGTGATGGCCGCCTTCCAGATGGGCGAAGGCCGACGCCACGTCGTCAAAGTCGTAGACCCTGTCGACGACCGGGCGCATACGGTGGCGGCCGATCGCCCGGCACATGGCCTCGAAGCCGTCGCGCGAGCCCACCGTCACGCCCTGGAGACGAAGGTTCCGCATGACCACCAGCGGCAGGGGTATCTCCGCCTTGGCGCCCGACAGAACGCCGATCATGCTGAGCGTGCCGCCGACGCGGGCGGCGCGGACCGACCGTTCCAGCGTCCCGCCGCCGCCCACTTCCACCACAAGGTCGCAACCCTCCCCGGCCGTCAGTTCCTTGACCACCCGATCCCAATCCGGCGTCGCGTTGTAATTGATCACATGATCCGCGCCGAGTTGGCGGCCGCGGGCCAGCTTGTCGTCACGCGACGACGTCAAGATCACCCGGGCGCCGGCCATCTTGGCGAATTGCAGGGCGAACAGCGCCACGCCACCGGTTCCCTGCACCAGCACCGTGTCGCCCGGCCCCACGCGTCCTTCGGTGACAACCGCGCTCCACGCCGTCAATCCGGCACACGGCAGGCATGCCGCCTCCGCGTCGCTCAGATGATCGGGAACACGGCTGACGCCCTGCTCGTTCAGGCACATGAACCGGGCGAGCACGCCATCGAGCGGTCCGCCCAACTGCGAGGTAAATTTGTCCGGCGCCGCGTCGCCGCCGATCCAGCTCTGGAAAAAGGTCGGCGCTACCCGATCGCCGATGCCGACACGGCTGACGCCCACGCCCACCGCAACAACCTCACCCATGCCGTCGGAAACGGGGATCAGCGGCACCTTGATCCGCGGCCCGTATCCGCCGCGGATCATCAGGGTGTCGCGATAGTTGAGCGACGCGGCGCGCATCGCCACCAGCACCTGGTTCGTTGCTGGCACGGGGTCCGGCCGGTCTCCCTTTTTCAGATGTTCGGGCCCGAAGGCGTCCTTGAGTTCCCAAACCTCCATCTTCATCCCTCCTTCAGCGGCTCAAGATTGGCAGAATAAGAAGAACGCCGGCGCGATACCAGGGCGCAAGCCCCCATGATCACAACCCGGCGGTCCCGAATACAATCCTTGCTTTCGTGAGTGCGATGCCCGATCTTTCACCATCCGACGATCGGTTCCTCGGGCCGCTTGCAAAACCAAAGTCGCCATGGAAAAAAGAAGGTAGACAATGATGGATCGTCCGGCTCCAACATGGGTGAGCGCGAATGACCACGACACCCCGTGGAACAGGCTTCATGGCGCCCTCGCGGCAATTGCCATCGCCCTAACGGCGGCCGGGCTGGCAGCCGGCGCACTGGCCGGCGATCTGGAGAAATCCGGAACGGTCCGGATCGAGCAATACCAGATCGCCTTCATCGGCAGCGGCAATCTCGGCGGCGGCACCTTGACCTATCAGGGCAAGACCTACGATTTCACCATCGGCGGCCTCGGCATCGGCGGGTTCGGAGCATCCAAGATTACCGCCAACGGCGCCGTCTACAACCTGAAGGATCTCGCGGCGTTCGAAGGCGCCTACGGCCAGGCACGCGCCGGATTCGCCGCAACCGATATAGGGGGCGGCACCCTGTGGCTGGAGAACCAGGCGGGCGTGTACATGAAGCTCGATACCAAGCGCGAAGGACTGGCTGTGTCGCTGGGCGCCGACGCCATCTACATCGATTTTAAATAGACGCCCGCTCCGCAAGGCGATTGTCAAGGAGACCCATTATGAAGCAGACACCCGCTTCGCTGTTTCTCGCCGCCGTATTGGGCGCGACAATGGCCCTCGGGCTCGTGGTGGCCGCCGATGCCGCCGAAGAAAACACCATCCAAGCCTTCGCCAGTTGGCAGGGTCAGGGCACGCTGGTTCCCATGGGATCGAACTTGGCGGTCATGGTGGCGGCGCTGCGGGGCGTTGTCTACATCCAGACCGAACATGGACCGCAACGCGCTGGCACCATCATCTGTCCCGCCGTCGCGGAAGTCTCGCTGGCCGATGGGGCACAGACCGGCAACGGCCGATGCGCCTGGACCGCCAACGACGGCGACCGGGTGTTCGCGGAATGGACCTGCAAGGGCCGCCACCTGATCGGTTGCAAGGGTGACTATACCCTGACCGGCGGAACCGGCCGTTTCGAAGGAGTGACCGGCGGCGGCCCCATGGTGCTGAGAAGCGAAATGGGAACCATCGCGGCCGAGGCTTCGGGCGAGGCGATCGAGCGCACCGCCACGGGCATCTTGTTCTGGCCCGCCCTCAAATATACCATCCCGTAGAGGGGGCGCGGCGCGCAAATTCAGCGGACCCCAAACCAACCGGACTGCCCTCCGGTTCGGCGAGTGCACGGCAAATCCGGCCGCTAATTATGCAGCAAGAATATTAGGTATTATTGTCTTGTCGGCTTGTTCTTATATGTAATTATTCTTATAATAGGTAAAGTTGGCTGCTAACGCCCGCTTGTTTTTGATGCATCCCAGCTTGGTGCTGCCGATGGAATGCCCGCCCAAGCCCAGCAACGAGTCCGAAAGACTGGATGCGCTCGACAATCATCAGGTGCTGGACACGCCTCCCGACGCGTCCTTCGATCGAATAACCCGCCTCGCCAGCCGCATGCTGAAAACCCCGATCGCCCTCGTTTCGCTGGTGGACAAGAAACGCCAGTGGGTCAAATCCCGGCAGGGTTTGGATGCCGAGGAGGTTCCACGCAACGTCGCCTTCTGTGCCCACACCATATGCGAAGACGACGTGATGGTGGTTCCCGATGCGTCACGCGATCAGAGGTTCGCCGACAACCCGCTGGTCGCGGAAGACCCCAAAGTCCGCTTCTATGCCGGCGCCCCCATCCAGGACAGCGACGGACACACGCTCGGCACTCTGTGCGTACTGGACACGACCCCCCGTGAACTTGATGCCGAGCAGGAAGCCATGCTCGAAAGTCTCGCCTCCATCGTCATGGACGAGATGCACCTTCGCCGCCTCGCCTCCTTCGACCCGCTCACCGGCCTGCCCAACCGACGGTATTTCATGGATTTGTGCGAGGTTGAACACCGCCGGGCGGGCCGTTACGGTCATGCCGTTTCCATCGCCCTGTTCGACGTCGACCATTTCAAGCGCATCAACGACGAACACGGTCACGACGCCGGCGATGCCGTGCTCGAGGCTTTGTCCAAGCTGTGCGGCGAGACGATACGCAGCCACGACATCGTATGCCGATATGGCGGAGAGGAATTCGCCATTCTGATGCCGCATACCGGCCTGCATCAGGCCATGTCCATCGCGGATCGCCTGCGCGCTCTGGTGAGCGACCATCGCGTCATCATCGAGGATATGGAAATATCGTTCACCATCAGCGTCGGTGTCACGCCTTTGCGCATCGGCGCCGAAACCCCCGGCGACGCGCTTTCGCGGGCCGACAAGGCTCTTTACGACGCCAAGGCGCGGGGACGCAACCAAGTGATCAGCGCCGCAGCGCCGCCGAATGACAACTCATCGACATATCGAGAAACCGATCGATTTCCGCGAGCCAGCGATCGCGAATAACGTCGGTTTCCATGAACAGTTCGTGCTTGGCCTCCGGAAACCAGACGAACTCGGCGCGAGGCAGCAATCCGGCGGCGCGGCGGTGCGCATCCGATCGCACCAACCTGTCCCTGCCGGCCGAGCCGATGAGGATGGGGGTCGACACTTCGCCCAGGTAGGACGGCCGCATGCTCTCCGCCGTCAGTCGGAACGCCATGTCGAGCCAACCAACCGTCAAGCCTCCCATGCGCAGCTTCGGATTGGCCTCCATCCACAGATCTTGAAGCGCTCCACGCTCGGGATCATGGCTGGTTCGCGAACTGCCGACGATGCCGAATGTCCCTTGGCGCCAATCCCTGGCGCCCGGAATGTAGGACGAGCCGCAACCGGCGATGACGCCCAGACGGGAAACACCGCGAACCAGCCACCCGGGCAAGGCGCCGGTATGGGGCGCGAACAGGGGCGCCGACATCACGGCCGCCTCCACGACAGCCGGATGGTCATGCAGATACCTGAGAACGATGAGCCCGCCGGTGGAATGCGCCACCATGACCAGGGGCGTTGCGGGATCGTCGGGGAGCACCGATTGCACAAACCCCCGGAGGTCGGCGGCGGCGCCCGCCACACTGGCCGCGCCGATCTTCTGGTGGTTGGCGAAGTGACGATCGGAACCGCCCTGGCCATACCAGTCCAGCTGCCAGACCGCGTACTCACGGGCCAGCAAGTCGTTGATGGTTTCGAAGTATTTTTCCCCGAATTCGCGAAAGCCGGTGAGCAGGACAATGCGGGCGCGGTTTCGCCCGGCGGGCTCCGTATAGCCGTAACGCAGGCGCGCGCCGGCCGCGTTCTCGAAGGTGTCCCACGTCCAACCGGGCGGCTGGTCGAAGCGCGTCTGTAGCGAGGGTTTGGTGCTTTCGGCGTTCATTGGCTTTCTGGGCTGCGAAATGCTCACGAATTGTCACATTGGTTCAGCGCATGGCACTGGACTCGGCCAGCCCCCTACGTGAAGACCCGGCCGAGAAAGCTGTCGAGCCAGCGATCGATCGCCGGATCATAGCGGTCAAAATCGCGAAGTTGCTCGTCCCTGGGCTGCGCTCCGGGAAGGTCCAGGTCTTCCGTTCCCTTGGTGGTCCACAGATCGATGGTGTCGCGGATCACCTCGGGGTGGAACTGGATTCCGTAGACGCGGTCGCCATACCGGTACGCCTGGTTCTTGAACAGCTCGCCGGTGGCGAGACAGGTGGCTCCGTGGGGCAGGTCGAAGCCCTCCCGATGCCATTGATAAGCCATCATCGGGCCCTGGAAATGCTCCGCTCCCTCCGCGGTGGGGACGATGGGATGATAGCCGACCTCGACAAAGCCGAGCGCATGCCGTTTGACGGTGGATCCGAGCGATCGCGCCAGCAGTTGCGCGCCGAGGCAGATCCCGAGCGTGGGCGTTTCGGTTTCGAATATGGTGGGCAGAAAATCCAATTGCGCGCGGACACCGGGGACGGAGGCGTCGTCGTTGGCGCTCATCGGACCACCGAAGATGACCACCGCGTCGAACCCATCCAGGCTTCCCGGCAGACGCTCGCCCAGGTTGGGACAGCGGACATCCAGCCCGAAGCCCAAATCGCGCAGGCGCCCCCCCACCCGTCCGGGATTGGATGTTTCTTGCTGGACGATCACCAGGGCCGTCTTCGCCATGACCTCAAGGTCTCCTTTTCGCGTTCTTATACCAATTCTCGTTGATAGGAACCCATTGTGACGGCCTTTCGAGGTTTCCGGCAAGGAGCGTGGTGCGCGGTGATGCGGGAGCATCATAAGCGCCGCGCGACGCCGTCCGGAAACCTGAAAGGCCGCCGGACGGTCGTGTTTCGCGCTTCCTCGGGGCGTCCGGACCGCTTGACGATGGATCCCCATCGCCAGCACGGCCCCTCCTGCGAGGAAGCGTGGAACACGATCACAGTGGGTCCCTATCAGCGAGATTTGGTATTAATCTCGTTCATGAGCGATGTTCGCCCGCTTTCTGCAACGAATTCACCGACATGAGCAGGTCGTTGAAGCGCTCTCCCTGGATCATGATGTGGGCGCGGAGGGCTTCTTCCGCTCTCGCCTCGTCGCCGGCTACGATCGCCTCGACGATCGCCTCGTGCTCGCCGTACGATCCGGCGATACGGCCGCGGACACGGAGCTGCAGTCGCCGGTAGGCCCGCAGGCGTCGGCGAAGCTGGCGGACTTCGTTGGCGAGGAAATGATTGTGACATCCCATATAGATCACCCTGTGGAACTGGACATTCTGCTCGTAATAAAGCTCGGTGTCCTCTGTCTCGACCGCCTGGCGGCACGCGGCATGAGCGGCCAGCAGGCCGCGGCGTTCATCGTCACTCATGCGCCGGGTCGCTAGGCGGCCGCACACCGCCTCCATTTCGGCCATCGTCTCGAACATCTCGACAAGATCCTCGGTCGTCACCGGCGTCACGATCGCGCCGCGGCGCGGTCTCACTTCGATCAGGCCCGACGTCGAGAGCTGGTTCAGCGCTTCGCGAATGGGCGTGCGCGAAACCGCGAAGCGTGACGCAAGCGACACCTCGTCGAGCCGGGTTCCGGGAGCGAGACGCCCGGTCACGATCTCGTCTTCCATCACCTTGCGAAGCCGATCGGCAATTCGCTCTGCCACTGTGCAACTCCCCACATCATTGTATGCAAAACATCCTTGACGTGCATTAATCAGGCTGTTCTGTTGTATACTAATAGGTCCGAGCCCTGAAAAGGGGCCGATGCACCCATCGCCGTAGAAACCGGGAGGAACTCAATGGTCCAACTCCGCACATCGATTGCCGCCGCCGCCATGCTCGTCGCCGCCGGATCGGCCCAGGCCGAAACGCTCAAGGCCTCGCACCAGTGGCCCAGTGACAAGGGAGATCCACGCGACGAAATGGTCCAGATCATGGCGAAGGAGGTCGAAAAGGCCAACGTCGACCTCGAAATCCGGATTTATCCAAGCGGTTCGCTGTTCAAGCCCAAGGAGCAGTGGGGCGCGCTCACTAAGGGCGCGCTCGATATCGCGGCGTTCCCGCTTGACTATGCCTCCGGCCGGCATCCGGAATTCTCCGCGACACTGATGCCCGGGCTCGTGCGCAATCATGAGCGGGCAAACCGGCTCAACAATTCGGAGTTCATGGAGGACATCAAGAAGAGCATCAATGACGCGGGTGTCGTGGTGTTGGCGGACGCATGGCTCGCCGGCGCCTTTGCCTCCAAGCAGAACTGCATCACCAGCCCGGATTCGGTCAAGGGACAGGTTACGCGGGCGGCGGGTCCCGCCTTCGAGGAAATGCTGGCCGGAGCGGGCGCTTCGTTGTCCTCCATGCCAAGTTCGGAGATCTATACAGCAATGCAAACCGGCGTCCTCGACGCCGCCAATACCAGTTCCGGAAGTTTCGTCTCCTACCGCCTGTACGAGCAGGCCAAATGTCTCACGGCGCCCGGCGAGAATGCGCTGTGGTTCATGTACGAGCCGATCCTGATGTCCGAGCGAAGCTGGGACAAGCTGAACAAGGAACAGCAAGAAGCGTTGATGGCCGCGGGCAAGAAAGCCGAAGAGTATTTCCTGGGCGAGGCAAAGAAACTCGATGAGCGGTTAATCGAAGAGTTCGAGAAAGCCGGCGTCGAGGTCGTTTCCATGTCTCCCGAGGACTACCAGGCCTGGCTCGCGATCGCCAAGGAGACTTCCTATAAGTCGTTCGCCGAAAAAGTCCCAAATGGTCAGGAACTGATCGACAAAGCCCTCGCCGTCGAGTGAGCGTCAGCCAAGCCTAAAGAAAACAACGCCTCTCCCTTATACTCGGGGAGAGGCTGCGGGGAGGCTACGACATGCGTGCGTTCAAACGCGTTGTGGAGGCACTGTCGAAGTTCTTCGGACTCTTTTCCGTCCTGTTGCTGGTTGCGGCCGTGCTGGTCGTCAATCAGATGGTTTTCGTCCGTTATGTGCTCAACGGATCGACGATTTGGCAGACGGAGTTCGTCACGTTTTCCATCGTCGCGGCGACCTTCCTGGGAAGCCCTTACGTTCTCCTCCTCAAGGGCCACGTGAAAGTCGATTTGATCGAAAACGCCGTCGGAGAAAACGGCAAAATCGCGTTGCGTCTCCTATCGGATGTCTTGAGCCTGATTTTCTGCGGGCTGCTGGCGTGGGCCGGCTGGATTTATTTCCACGAGGCATGGATGGAAAATTGGACCACCGACACCGTCTGGGCGCTGCCGCTGTGGATCCCCCTGCTGCCGATGCCGGTTGGCTTTGCGCTTCTGTGCCTGCAGTTCATCGCCGATTTCCTTAGGCTGGAGGAGGAGCTTCAATGACACCGCTCGTCGCCGGCTTGCTGGTCGTGGTCGTTCTGCTAGCCCTTCTCGCCATCGGCATGCCCATCGCGTTCGCACTCGGTTTCGTATCCGTCGCCGCCCTGATCCTCGCCGAAGGCTGGTTCAGCATCGACATCATCGGCGAAACGTTCTTCGGCGGGCTTTCGAGCTTTGCCCTTGTCTCGATCCCGATGTTCATCCTGATGGGCGGCGCCGTATCCGCGTCGCCGGCCGGCCGGGATCTGTACGAAGGGTTGGACCGCTGGCTCAACCGCGTGCCCGGCGGGCTCGTTCTCGCCAATCTCGGCGCCTGTTCCATCTTCGCGGCGCTCTCCGGTTCGTCGCCGGCGACCTGCGCGGCCATCGGCAAGATGGGCATCCCCGAGATGACCAAGCGCGGCTATCCCGATGAAATCGCCGCCGGTTCCATCGCCGCCGGCGGCACGCTCGGCATCCTGATCCCGCCGAGCATCACCATGATCGTCTACGGCATTTCCACCGAGACATCCATCGGCCGCCTGTTCCTCGCCGGACTGCTGCCCGGTGTTCTTCTGACCGCCCTGTTCATGGCCTGGACGATCCTCTACTGCCGGCTCAAGGGTGTCGGCCTTAGCACCCTGGCGCAGCGCTTCAGCTGGAAGCAGAAGCTCGAGATGCTGCCGCATGTGCTGCCGTTCCTGGCCGTCATCGCCGGCATCCTGTATCGTTCTTTATGGCGGCGTCGCCACGCCGTCGGAAGCGGCCGGGGTGGGCGCCCTGGTGGTGATCGTCCTGGTGGTGCTGATCTATCAGATGTGGAATTTCGATTCCTACAGCGCCGTTTTCCGCGACACCATCAAGGAAAGCGTCATGATCATGATGATCATCGGCGCCGCCGAGCTGTTCTCCTTCACTCTGTCTTCGCTGTTCATCACCCAGTCCATCGCCGAGTGGATCGCCGCGCTGGACGTCAACCGCTGGGTGCTGATGGGCATCATCAACGTGTTTCTGCTGATCGCCGGCTTCTTCCTGCCGCCGGTGGCCGTCATCCTCATGACCGCGTCGATCCTGCTGCCGATCATCACGCAGGCCGGCTTCGATCCGTACTGGTTCGCGGTCATCTTCACCATCAACATGGAAATCGGCCTGATCACGCCGCCCGTCGGGCTCAATCTGTTCGTCATCAACGCGATCCTGCCGGACCTTCCCCTGCCCTCGATCCTGCGCGGCGCGATGCCGTACGTGGGCTGCATGATTCTGGGCATTGTCATCCTCTGCATCTTCCCGGAGATTGCGCTGTGGCTGCCGGACACCCTGATGGGGCCGGAGCAATGAGCTTCCACGGAGTGAGACGATGACGAAAACCGGTCCCCTCGACGGCCTCCTGGTGGTCGATCTCAGCCGGGTCCTCGCCGGTCCCTATTGCACCATGGTGCTCGCCGATCTCGGGGCGCGGGTGATCAAGGTGGAAGTTCCCGATCACCGGCGACGACGCCCGCCATTTCGGCCCGTTCTCCAATGGCAAATCGGCCTATTTCATGTCGCTGAACAGGGGCAAGGAGAGCATCGCGCTCGACCTCAAGGATGCCGAGGACCGCAAGATCTTCGAAGCACTGGTCGAGAAGGCCGACGTCCTGGTGGAGAACTACCGCCCGGGCACCATGGACAAGCTCGGCTACGGCTGGGACGCGCTTCGCGCCCTCAATCCGCGTCTGATCTACGCCGCCGTCTCCGGATTTGGCCACTCGGGGCCCTACAGCCAGCGCGCCGCCTACGACATGGTGGTCCAGGGCATGGGCGGCATCATGAGCGTCACCGGCTATCCCGATGCCGGGCCGACGCGGGTCGGCACGTCCGTCGGCGACATCACCGCCGGTCTGTTCGGCCTCGGCGGCATCCTCGCCGCCGTGATCGACCGTCAGCGGACCGGAGAGGGCATGATGGTGGACGTCGGCATGCTGGATTGCCAGGTCGCCATTCTCGAGAACGCCATCGGGCGCTATCTCGCCGACGGCGAGATTCCCGGGCCGCTGGGCGCCCGGCACCCCTCAATCACGCCGTTCGAAGCGTTCCGGGCGAACGATGGTTACATCATCGTCGCCGCCGGCAATCAGACGCTTTGGGTCAAGCTCTGCGGCGCGCTCGGCCGGCCCGATCTGGCCGCCGATCCGGAGTTCGAGACAAACCATCTGCGCACGCAAAACAACGCCCGGCTCAAGGACGAGATTGAAAAGACCCTCGCCACCCGGGATTCCGCCGCATGGCTCGGGATCATCGGCGACGCCGGCGTGCCGTGCGGGCCCATCAACAACGTCGCCCAGGTCGTCGACGACGCGCACGTCAAGGCCCGCAACATGATCATTCGATCGCACGATCCGACGGCCGGCGAGGTCCGGATGGCCGGCAACCCCATCAAGCTGTCCGGTTTCGATGATCCGCATGAGCGGCCGGCGGCGCCGGAACTCGACGCCGACCGTGCCGCCATCCTGAAATTGGCACTCGGGCGGGGGACGTAGTACCGGATAACGCCATGGCCGGAACCAATCCTGTCCTCTGCGGCTCCATTGCCGGCGAGCCCGGTCGGTTCGGCGTCGCCATGCATGGCGCGGCCTACCGGGCACTGGGGCTGAACTATGTCTACGTCGCCTTCGGCACCGACGACACCGCCGGCGCGGTGGCGGCCATGCGCGCCCTCGGCATTCGCGGTCTCGGCGTCACCATGCCCCACAAGATCCGCATCATGGAATTCCTCGACGACATCGACGACACGGCGCGCCGGATCGGCGCCGTCAACACGGTGGTGAACGAAGACGGTGCGCTCACCGGCCACAACGTGGATTGGATCGGCGCCGTCCGCGCCCTTGAGGAACGAACCCCGCTCGCCGGCAAGCGCGCCGCCGTGGTGGGCGCCGGCGGCGGCGCCCGATCCATCGTCCACGGCCTGCTTGACGCGGATTGCGGGGTGACGCTGTACAACCGCTCCGCCGAGCGCGGCCGGGCGCTGGCCGACACCATGGGCGTGCCCTTTGGCGGCGCGCCGGAGGTTCTCGCCGGCGGCGGTCCCTTCGACATCCTGGCGCACGCCACGCCGGTGGGATTTCATGATCCGAGCACCATGCTGGTGCCGGGCGATGCGCTACGGCCGGACATGGTGGTGTTCGACGCCGTTCCCGTGCCGGTGGAAACGCGGTTGCTGCGCGAAGCCGCCGCCCTCGGCTGTGCCACCATCCCCGGCGTGCGCATGCAGCTTCATCAGGCCGCGTGCCAGTTCGAGCTCTACACCGGCGTCGCCCCCGACCTCGCGGTCATGGAGCGGGCCCTGCTGGAAGCCATGGAGCCGGATTGACGCGAAGGTGTTCATCGCCGCCGCCCACCGCCCCTCGCCTTCCCGTCGCCGGACGCGTTCGGCGACAGGCGGTATCCGAAGACGCCGGAGGCCGTGACGTTTTCTTGCGGGGTACGCCGATGACGGTTATGTGAGGGGAGGCCCACGATCGCAAGGACGACATCATGCCCGCCAACATCGACGCCCGTCTTGCCGAACTCGGCATCGAACTGCCGACCGCGGCCGCTCCCGCCGGCGCCTACGTGCCCTATGTGAAGATTGGCAGCCTGGTGTTCGTCGCCGGTCAGATCACGCTGTGGAACGGAGAAGTGCGCTACAAGGGCCGGCTCGGCGACGACGTGTCGGTGGATGACGGCTATGCCGCGGCCCGGCTGTGCGGCCTCAATCTGATCGCCCAGGTCCGCGAAGCGTGCGGCGGCAACCTCGATCGCGTGACCCGGGTGGTTCGGCTCGGTGGTTTTGTCCAGTCCACCGCCAACTTCATCGACCAGCCGAAGGTCATCAACGGCGCCTCCGACCTGATGGTGGAAGTTTTCGGTGACGCCGGGCGTCACGCCCGGGCCGCCGTCGGCACCATATCGCTGCCACTCGACGTTTCCGTGGAGGTGGATGGCATCTTCGAGATCTCGCCGCCGCGCGGCACCATCGCGGATGACGAGACTATCCTTGCCTGACAGCATTCAGCGCCGGGGCGTGACGGCACTCAGCGCCTTGGCCTGACGGCGTTCAGCGCCGCGAGCGCCCGGTCAATATCGCTTTCGGTGTTGAAGAGGTGGGGCGCGATGCGCAAACTGCCGGCGCGGTAGGCCACATAGACGCCGCGGTCACGCAAACCCTCGTAGACCTCCGGATTGCGGTCGCGCCGCCGGTGAGAAATGAACACCAGGGTCGACCGGCGCTCGCCCTCTTCCTCCGGGCTCAGCAACGCGAACGTGTCGCGATCGATGCCGGCGATAAACCGCGAGACCAGCGCCTGGTCGTATTCGCGAATGGCGTCGACCACGTACCGACTCTTTCACGATGATCGCAGTCTGGGAGCCTGGATTGGCGTCTGTCCGGTGGCGAGGAAGTGAATCGGGTCAATGGCTTGGCGTATGGCGGGGGGATTGACGAGGTGTCGCCTGATCAGGTCGAAGCCGTAGCGGAAGATGGATTTTGCCGGCCTTTCGTGGCTCTTGAGGCGGATGGGGTTGGCTTCGTGCAACCAGTCACCGACCTTGTGCGCCCAGCAAAAGGCGATGGCGAGGACGGCGACGAGCTTCGAAACGCGCTCCTCGTTCGTCATATGGGTGTCTTCGAGATTGAAGCCGCGGGTCTTCATGGCGGCGAACAGGGTCTCGATTTCCCAGCGCAAGGCGTAGGTGGCCAGGGCCTCTTTCGGCTCGGCATTGGTGACGACGATCAGCAGCTCACCGCTTGCCAGGCAGGCGGCGGCGACCCAGACGGGCCGGGCTTTCGGGCGGCCTGATCCGCCGAGGCGCCGTCGCGCGCGGAGCACGCGGCTTTGCCCCGGCCTCAGGTCTCGGAACAGCTCGCCGCCCTTGATCATGCGCCCGCGAGCGTTGGCGATCTTGATGTTGGCGCGAATGCGGATATGGAAGCTTATGGCGCCTTCCTGCAGCCACGCCAGCCAGTCGTCGCCAAGGAACTCGCGGTCGGCCAGCAGGCTGGCGATCTTGTCAGCCCCGAACAGGGCGATGACGCGCTGGACGATCGAGATGCGCTCGCGGGACCCTTTGCCAGCAGGTATTCGATGGACGCCGTCCATGGCTTGTAGTTGAAGAAGTTGGCGGTGCCGAACACATCGTACTTGCGCGCGCCGAGGTCCGAGCGAAGCTCCGGCTCCTGGTTTTCCTTGCCGAGATCGTCGGCGGTCTGCATGGAGAGCCAATACGCCTTGTTGTACTCGAGGGTTTCGCGGATATCGGGTCGGATCCAGCAAAACCCGGTGCCGTAGGGACCGCATAGCCATTTGAAGCCGACGCAGGTCATGGCGTCCACCGGCGCGTCGCTCACGTTCAGCGGCCTCGCCCCGATGGCCTGCGAGCCATTGGCGACGAACATCACGTCGTTCGCCCGGCATACGGCGCCGAGCGCATCGAGGTCGGCGGCATGACCGGAGAGGGAATGAACCCAGGTTGTACACAGCAGCCGCGTTGCCGGACCGATAGCGGCCTCCAGTTCGTCCGCCTGGATCACCCGATCGCGCGGCTCGATAAACCGCACCTTGACCCCGCGACCCCCGAGCCCCAGCCACGGAAGGATGCATGACGGAAAGTCGCCCTTCATCAAGAGTACCTCGTCGCCATCGCGCCATGGCAGGCCGTTGGCCAGCAGATGCAAGCCGTAAGACGCGCTGTTGGCGAGGATCACATCGTCCGCCGGCGCTCCGATCAACCGGCCGAGCGCCGCGCGCAAGCGCCGCGGCACTTCGCTGAACCGCTCGGTGGTGAGGGGAAAGGGGGCGATTTTCCACCGGATCGCTTCCTCCGCCGCCCGCGCCGCCACCCGTGGGATGGCGCCCTGATGCGCGCAATTCAGCCACACCTTGCCGTCGAAGGGTCCAAAATCCTCGGCGTAACCCTGGCTCATGAAAGCTCCACGCGTGGCTCGTGGTCCGCGGCGGGAAGCGATTGTCATCCCGATCATGCGACGCTGATACCGCCCCGCGTTCCGATGGGTCGCTATCGACGCAGGCCGGTATAGACCGTCGGTCCGCGCGGCGCAAACGGCGCGATGGCCGCGCGAAGCCCCCCGCGATGCCCCCGCCGCAACACGTGTTGGACCGATCCTTTACCGTTTGTTGACCGAATTTTGCAATCCTTGGTCGAACACGATTCCAAGGGCGCCGACCGAATCGTCGGATCTTGCTTCTGGCGCGTTCATCCGAAGCGGCCGGCCGGCACTGGTTCGGCCCGGGTCCACAGGGACGGAAACGAAGATGCCAATCGATCCTGACAACTACACACTTTCGATCATTATCCCCGTCTACAACGAAGCCGCGACCATTCGGACAATTATCGCCGCCGTCAGAAGCGCGCCCATCGCCCGCAAGGAAATTATCGTCATTGACGACGGCTCGACCGACGGTACGCGCCAGATCCTCCAGGACGAACTGGCTCCCTGTATCGACAAGATACTGTATCACGACAAGAATCGGGGCAAGGGCGCCGCGCTCCGTTGCGGCTTTGCCGCCGCTTCCGGGGACATCATCATCGTCCAGGACGCGGATCTCGAATACGACCCGCGACAGTTTCCGAAACTTGTCCAGCCCATACTCGAACGCCATGCCGACGTGGTCTACGGCTCACGCTTCAAAGGCGGAGACGCGCATCGCGTTGTCTATTTCTGGCACATGCTCGCGAACAAACTTCTGACACTGGGCATCAATGCCCTGATCGATCTGAATTTAAGCGACATGGAAACTTGCTACAAAACGTTCCGGCGAGCCGCAATTCAATCCATCGACATCAAAGAGCCGCGTTTCGGCGTCGAACCCGAAATCACCGCCAAACTCGCGCGCAGAAAGTATATCTTTTACGAAGTGGGCATTTCCTATTATGGCCGCACCTACGCCGAAGGAAAGAAAATCGGGTTCAAGGATGCCCTGAGAGCCGTTTTCTGCATCCTGCGGTATTCGTTCCGTGACTAGTGCCAATTTTATACGTGCGATGCTCAAATATCGTGCATCTATTTTCGTATACCTCTGGATAGGCGGCCTGAGTGCCCTGATAAATTGGGCTGTCTTCTATGTTTTTTCGGCGTTTCTGTACTGGCACTATGCATTGGCCGCGGTCGCCGCCTTCACGGGTGCGACGGCGGTAAACTACTTTCTCTCCGAAAAAGTCGGTTTTCTGAGCAGGGAGCGATCCAGGTTCCGGCAGCTCCTCGGTGTATACCTCGTGAGCGCCCTGGGTCTCGGCGTCGACCTGTTGGTTCTGGCGATGCTCCATGAGTTCATGGACGTCGATGTCATGGCGTCAAAGATTGCCGGGACGGCGGCGGCCTTTATCGTGAACTTCGCGGGAAGACAGTTCGTGGTATTCGTTCGGCAACCGCGTTGGACGTCCCTTTCCGAACTTCCGCGAGAAATAGCGATCACGCTGTCGCGAGAAAAACCGCACTCGCCGGGCCATCGCAACCGTTCGTAGCCTGATCGGGGTCACGGCGCGGGCGGGGAAACGGGCTCTCCCTGTGTATCGCTATCGAACCACTAGTAACGAGCGGCCATGTCATACTCGGTTCGAACGCACTACCTGGTTCTTCTCGGCGTTATCGTTTGCGTCCTCGCGCTGTACCACGCGGGCGCCGTCATCACGCCGGACTACAAGGGCGATCACATCCGACGCCTGGTGTGCCAGGGCTCGCTTGCGCTGATCACGCTATCACTGACATGTCTCTATTGTCTGTATGTGAAGCGGCAACCGGCCGACTTCGCGTTCGGCCGCGTTCTCCGGCGGCCCACGGTGATCTTCGCGGCCCTCCTTTCCACGTATTTTCTCATCGCGATGGTAATTGCGTCCCTCGTGCTCCAGGCCTTTCCGAATTCGGGCGACGAGTACGATTACGTATTCCACGGAATGACGTTTTCCGCCGGGCGGCTGTGGAACGAACCGCCGATGGCGGCGGAATTCTTCAAGGTGCCGTGGATGATCATCAAGGACGGCAAGTGGACGACACAGTACGAGCCCGGCTGGCCCTCCGTCCTGGCTCTCGTCATGACCGCCGGTCTGCCGGCCTGGTCGGCGGGGCCGCTGGTGGGCGTGTTGTCGTTAACGGTCTTCATCGTGCTCGCTCGCCATGTGGAGGACGACGCGACCGCCGGGATCGCGGCCGCCGCGTGCGCCGCGACCCCCTTTTTGCTGTTCAACACCGCCTCGTATTTCAGCCACGGATTGGCCGGGCTGTTTGCATTGCTGGTGGTCTACCTTACCGTCCGGCACGCCGAGACGGGATCGTCCAAAACCGCGCTGCTCGCCGGGGTGTGCCTCGGCGTCCTCGGTGCGACAAGAATGTACAGCGCCATCCTGATCGCGCTGCCCATCGTGTTCGTTGTCTGCCGGGGCGGCTGGAAGTCGGTCGTGCGGCGGGGTGTCTGGTTTGCGATGGGAGGATTGCCGTTCGTCGCCGCGCTGATGGTCTACAACGAGGCGGTGACGGGTCATCCGCTGGTTCCCGTGAAAAGCTGGGGGTTTCCGGATCCGGCGCTGTATCCGGTGGTCAGCCTATGGACCGAGGGCGGTATCCAGGGCGGCATCAAGAATACGTTGTCCTATGTTTTCGAGGCGGGCGAGTACGTGTGGCCACTCTTCTCGATCATGTACGGTGGCGCGCTCGTTTACAAAGCGCGAACGGGCACGGCGCGTTTCTATGACTGGTATCCTCTTTTGTTCGTCGTCGGTTTCATGGCGTTCGCGGCGGACGCCGGCAACCGCTACGGGCCTCGGTACTATTTCGAGGCGTTTCCATTCGCCATCCTGACGATTTGCTCCGCCGTGCTTGCGTTGGCGCGATCACCGCGCCATCGCGTCGCCGGCAGGCTCGCGGGCCATCTTCTTGCCAGTCAGATCCTCGTTGCCATGGCCACGGTGCCGTTCATCGCGTGGCTTCAGCACACCATCATCACCGAACGCACCGATCTTTTCCGCCAGGTGGCAACCGCCGGTCTCGAGAACGCGCTGGTGGTGGTAAAGCACGCTACCGGCGTTGTCAGTCCGATGGAGCCGGGAGATCTGCTTCGAAACGGCTTGGCAACGTCCGGAGACGTCATCTATGCCGTTGATCGCGGACAGGAAAACAAAACGCTCATCGACCGTTTTCCCGACAGGGAAATCTGGACCTACGAACGCGAAGACGGCGCGCGCGCGGGCACGTTGAGTAAGGTCTACACTGGCCGGGACTAGCGGCCGCGGAATAGGGAACCCAGGAGCCCGCGCACGATTTCGCGGCCGATCTGACGGCCGGCGCTGGACAAGACGCTGCTGGCTAGCCTCTCCGCCGTACTCTGGCGGGGGCGTCCACGGCCGACCGTTCGCGGCGGCGGCTGGCGCGCCGTTTCCCGGGCCACCCGTTCGGCCTCGCGGGCCGCCGCCTCGGCCCGCTCCGCCAAGATCTCGTAGGCGGAATGGCGATCGATGGCCATGTCGTATCGTCCGGCGAAGGGGCTTTCGGCCACGGCCACGGCGTATGCCGCCGCGCTCGCGGGCCCGAGCTTCGACGCGGGTGGCCGGATCCGTGTGCGCTCCACCACGCCGGGCGTGCCGCCGGCCTCCAGCGTCGACACCAGGGCCTCGCCGACCCCCATTTCGGTAATGGCGTCTCTGGTGTCGAAGGCCGGATTCGAACGGAAGGTCTCGGCCGCCGCGCGCACGGCTTTTTGATCGCGGGCCGTGAAGGCGCGGAGCGCGTGTTGAACGCGGTTGCCGAGCTGGCCGAGTACGCCGTCGGGCAGATCCGTCGGACTTTGCGTGACGAAGAACACGCCGACGCCCTTGGAGCGGATCAAACGAACAACCTGCTCCACCTTGTCCACCAGCGCCCGGGGCGCCCGGTCGAACAGCAGGTGCGCCTCGTCGAAGAAGAACACCAGCTTCGGTTTGTCGACGTCGCCCACTTCCGGCAGATCCTCGAACAACTCCGACAGCAGCCAAAGAAGGAAGGTGGAATAGAGCCGTGGCCTTTGGATGAGCTGGTCCGCCGCCAGGATATTGACGTAGCCGAGCCCATCGGAGCGGGTGCGCATGAGATCGCGTACGTCCAGGGTCGGTTCGCCGAAGAACTCGGCCGCGCCCTCGCGCTCGAGAACCAGAAGGCGGCGCTGGATCGCCCCCACCGAGGCGGAAGTGACCCGGCCATAGGTGTTGGACAGCTCCTGGGTGTCGCTGGCGACGAAACTCAGGATCGCCCGCAGGTCCTTGAGATCCAGGAGCAGCAGGCCCTGGTCGTCGGCGACGGCGAAGGCCACGTGCAGCACGCCCTCCTGGGTGTCGTTCAACTCCAGAAGGCGCGCCAGCAACAGCGGTCCCATCTCCGAGACCGTGGTGCGGACGGGGTGCCCCTGCTCGCCCAGCAGATCCCACAAGACGACGGGAAATGCCCGGGCGGTATAGGGATCGAGCCCGATGGCGCGTGCCCGATCCGCGAGCTTGCCGCCGGTGTCGCCAGCCTCGCAAAGCCCCGAAAGATCACCCTTGACGTCGGCCAGGAACACCGGAACGCCGTGCGCCGAGAAGCCCTCGGCGAGACACCTGGAGGGTCACTGTCTTGCCCGTTCCCGTGGCGCCGGCCACCAGGCCGTGCCGATTGGCGTACTTCAGATCAAGCGCGACCGCCGCCTCGGCCTTGCCGATGAAAATCGCGATTATCGTCGTCCATGCGTCGGATCGCTCGTTCTCATCAGGGGGTCCGGGGCTCAAAGCGCGTCGGACCCGGTTTCGCCGGTGCGGATACGCATGGCCGCACCCAGGTCCACGACGAAGATCTTGCCGTCGCCGATGCGGCCGGTGCGGGCAGCGCCGGCGATGGCTTCCATCACCGGCTCCACCTGGTCGTCGTCGATGGCGACATCGATGGGGAGTTTCGCCACGAACTCCGTCTTGTATTCCGATCCGCGGTACAATTCCGTATGCCCGCCCTGGCGACCGAACCCATGGACCTCGGTTACCGTCAGGCCTTTGACGCCCAAATCGGTCAACGCCTCGCGCACCGGATCCAATTGCATCGGTTTGATGATCGCCATCAGCAATTTCATATTCCGGGTCCCCTCGTATCCATGAGTGGGACCTTCCATAAATCATTTGACCGCCGATGTGAAATGGCGTCTCGTAACTGTCGAGACGTCGCTCGCCGCCATGATTGACAAGCGATAATTCATGCGCGATGTCTCGAGGGCATGATGCAAGCACTTCCATTGCGAGGAGGCAACGGCGAATGACCCAACGGTGGCGGGCCGGGATGGTTGTCCTGTTGCTCATCGTCGTCATGCCGCTGTCGGCGGGGCGGAACGCCAGGGCGGACGAGGACGTGCGCTTCTTCCGCATCGGCACGGGCGCCACCGGCGGCGTCTATTTCCCGGTCGGCGGCCTCATCGCCAACGCCATCAGCAGACCCACCCGGCTCCCTGGACTGCGACATGGGCGGCAGTTGCGGCGTTCCGGGACTAATCGCCACCGCGGTAGCGACGCACGGTTCGGTGGACAATGTCAGGGCCGTCTCCAAAGGCGATTTGGACATGGCCCTGACCCAAGCCAACGTGGCCTACGAAGCGTACCTCGGCACCGGCTCATTCGCCGGGCAGGCCCCGTTGTCCAACCTCCGCGCCGTGGCACACCTGTTCCCGGAAGCCGTGCACCTGGTGGTGCGGGACAACTCCAGCATCGAGAGCGTTCGCGATCTCAAGGGAAAACGCGTCTCGCTCGGCGAGCGCAAGTCTGGAACCCGGGTCGTGGCGGACATCGTCCTTGCCGCCTTTGGCCTCGAGGAGACGGATCTCTTACCCTTCTTCGAACAGGTCGGGACCGCCGGCGATATGCTGGTGGCCGATGAACTTGACGCCTATTTCATGGTCAGCGGCTATCCGATGAACGCCATCGCCCAGACGGCCGAGAGCCTGCCCGTCCGGCTGATCCAAATCATGGGTCGCGAGGTCGATGCAATTCGCAAGAGGTATCCCTATTTCGGCGCCGACGTGGTGCCGGGCGAAACCTACCGCGGCGTGGGCGACACCGTGACGCTGAAGGTCGGCGCGTTGCTGGTCGTGTCGGAATCGGCGAGCGACGCGTTGATCTATGGGATCACGCGCGCCCTGTGGCATGAAAATACCCGCAAGCTGCTCGACACCAGCCACCCGCTTGGCAAACGGATCGAGCTTCATAAGGCGTTGGATGGCATTGCCATACCGCTTCATCCCGCCGCCATGCGCTTTTACCGGGAAGTCGGGTTCGTGCCCGACGGCGGTTGATATCAGCGCGTCTGCGGTGCGATGAGTTCCAGCGGCACTGGAGCGCCGATGGCGTTGCCCTGCGCGTAGTCCACGCCCAACTCTGACAGCCGCTCGATGATGGCGGCACTGTGGGCGTACTCGGCGACCGTCCGGATACCCATCACCCGGCCGATCCCGTTGATGGCCGCGACCATGGCGTGATCGATCGAGTTCTCGATCATGTCGCTGACAAACCGTCCGTCGATCTTGAGGTAGTCCACCGGCAGCGTCTTCAGGTAGCCGAAGGACGACAGCCCGCTGCCGAAATCGTCAAGCGCCAGGAATCCGCCTTTGCGTCTGATCTCGGCGAAGAACTCCCTGGCATTTTCGATACTATGGACGGCGGCGGTCTCGGTGATTTCGAAACAGACCCGTTCGGGCGGGACGGAATACCGGCGGAACTGATCGTGGATGAACTCCAGGAACAACTCGTCGTTAAGCGATTGGCCCGAGACATTGATGGAGATACCAGGACCGGACGACTGTCCGAACCGCCTGGCGAACTGGCCAAACGCCGTCTTGATCACCCAGCGATCGATCTCGACCACCAGGCCGTAACGCTCGGCCGCGGGTATGAATGCGCCGGGCATCACCAGCCGCCCATCCGGATCGATCATTCGCACCAGAAGCTCATAATGCCCAGGCGCCGAACCGCCCTCCGACAGCGACATGATGGGCTGGCAATAGAGACAGAGGCGGTCTTCCTCGACGGCGCTGCGAAGCGCCGCCGCCCGCAGGATTTCGCTGTGATGGTGGGCGGACTCGGTGGCTTTCGGATGATACACGCGAACCCGGTTGCGGCCGCGCTCCTTGGCGGCGTAACACGCCACGTCGGCCTGCGACATGGCCAGGCGTGGCGTTCTCGGTCTCCGCCGTTATCGGCTACCAGACCGATGCTGGCGCCGATCTGGAAGGTGTGACCGCCCCAGCAGAACCGGATATCCTGAAGATTGGCGATGAGTTTTTCGCAGATCTTCCGGGCCCGCTCGAGCCAGCAATCGTCCAATAGGAGCGCGAATTCATCGCCGCCGAGCCGGGCCAACGTATCGCGCCCCTTGAACATCGATTTCAGCAAACCCCTGATCTGCTTAAGCAGTTCATCACCGGCCGCGTGACCGGCGGTATCATTAACCAACTTGAATTGATCGAGATCGATGAACGCAAGAACGTGATGACAGCGATGTTGCCGGGCGATCGCCACCGCGTTGTTCAGGCGACGTTCGAACTCACGGCGGTTGACGAGATCGGTCAGCGCGTCGTGGGTGGCGTCATAAGCCATTTGCCGCTCCAGCAACTTCTGCTGGGTGATATCGTGCTGGATGCCGACGTAGTGGGTAATGAAACCGTCCGGGTCCTTGACCGGCGCGATGGCCAGCAAGTCCCAATAGATCGTCCCGTCCTTGGCTTTGTTGGGCAGTTCGCCGTGCCAGGTTTGGCCGTTGCTGATGGTGCGCCACAGGTCGCTAAAGATCTCGTCCTTGGCCAGTTCCGATTTTACGATGCGCGGCGTCTGGCCCAGGACTTCGGCCAAGGTGTAGCCGGATACCGCGGTGAACGCGGGATTGACGTATTCGATGATTCCCTCGGCATCGGTGATGATGATGGTGCTGGGACTGTGTTCGACGACATTGGCGAGTTTCCGCAACTCCGAGTTGATACGTATGCTTTCGGTAACGTCCAAGCCCACGGCTTGAAAGCCTGCAACCGTTCCGTCGTCGGCAAAAAATGCGAGCGTATTCCATTGATACCATCGTGCCTCGGCGGTTCCGTTCGGGTCGGGGTCGTCGATGCAATGCTCGTATCGACCGGCGGGCTGATCCAGCGACAGGAAACCCAGGTGCGCCCGCACCGCCGCGGCGTCCTGGTCCGACAAGAAGTCCACGATCCTCCGGCCGACCAAATCCTCGGAGCTCCGGCGGAACAGCGCCGCGTAGGCGGCGTTGACGTAGGTCAATTCCGTGTCCGGCCGAAATCGGCACATGGGATCGCGCTGGTGCTCCACCACCTGTCGGAATCCATTCTCCTCGCGCCGCCGCCCGTGGCTTCCGCCGTCACGCCTGGATCCGTTCCGGATGAAATCCCAGCCAGTGCAGTACCTGCCCGGCTTCATCGACCAGCGGCATGACCTGCCACTGGCTGGCCATTCCCGTGATCTCATGGTCCCGGCGATCGGTTTTTGGCGTCCGCCCGAGAGCGGCCTGGGCGCGGATCTGCCGCTCCAGATCTTCAAACAGGCCGGACCGGGTTTCGACGCTGGATCCCAGACCGTCGAGCATGCCGAGCGATTTGCCCACGGTGTCGGACGCCCGACAGCCAGTCAGCCGCGTCAACGCCTGATTGACGAAGACAACCCACGGCCCCCCGCCCGCCGGGTCGAGATCGTCCAGATCCGCGGTCATCGCCACAACGGCGCCGGTCATCCGCTCGAAGCTCGGCTTCAGCGATCGCAACAGCGCGTGCCCGCCAGGCGTTCGCGGCCCTATGTCACCCACGACCCCAGACCTCCAGGAGCGTATGATGGACAATTCCAGAGACAACCCCCATATGGGTAATGTGGTGTGTTTTTGTCCGCCGCGCAACCCCTTGGGAATTGTTCGGCCCCGGAGATGCGGGACGTGAAGCAAATGATCCATCATCGCGGTCCTCGGCCGCGAGCGGGGCCAAAACGGGCGCTTGGTGCAGACGCGCGGGAGCCCTATATCCCGGAGGGGACAAATCATTTATCCGATTTCAAGACGGCCATGCCCGACGGACGCGAACCCGAAAAATCCGAAGCTCGCACGGTCAAGGTGCTGGATTCCATCCATGACGTACCCGCCGTGGCCTGGGACGCCTGCGCTGGCGGGGAGGATCCGTTCGTGTCCCACGCCTTCCTGGCGGCGCTGGAAGATAGCGGCTCCGTGGCGCCGGAAACCGGTTGGATGCCGCGTCACCTGGCGGTCATGGGCGACGACGGGGAAACCGTCATCGGGTGCGCGCCGCTTTATCTGAAGAGCCATTCCTACGGCGAGTTCGTGTTCGACTGGGGATGGGCCGACGCCTTTGAGCGGGCCGGCGGACGGTATTATCCCAAACTCCAGGCCGCCGTTCCCTTTACCCCGGTGACCGGCCGAAGACTGCTGCTCGCGCCCGGCGCACCGCGCGGAAACCGCCGACCTCCTGGCCGGCGCCATGATCCAATTGGCACAGCAGCTCGAAGTGTCCTCGCTACACGTCACCTTCCCGACCGAGGGCGAATGGCGGAGAGCTCGGACGGCTCGGCATGCTGACCCGCACCGGCTCGCCAGTATCACTGGCAAAATGCGGGATATACGTGTTTCGACGACTTCCTGGCGCAACTATCGTCGCGCAAACGCAAGGCCATCCGCAAGGAGCGCTTGGCGGTAACCGCCGAGGACGTTGTCCTGCGGACGCTCTCCGGACCGGACATCGAGGAACGTCATTGGGACGCGTTCTACCAGCTTCTATCGCAACACCAGCGAACGGAAGTGGGGCAATGCCTATCTTAACCGGGCTTTTTTCCTGCGTCTCGGCGAGGTCATGGCTGATCAGGTGGTGCTGATCATGGCCGAGGACGGCCAGGGACGACCGCTTGGCGGCGCCCTCAACCTGATGGGCGGCGGCGCGCTGTTCGGCCGCTATTGGGGGTGCCGGAAGCACTATCGGTTCCTGCACTTCGAGGC
This sequence comes from uncultured Alphaproteobacteria bacterium, assembly GCA_963786305.1. Taxonomy (GTDB): domain Bacteria; phylum Pseudomonadota; class Alphaproteobacteria; order Rhodospirillales; family Defluviicoccaceae; genus CAKZLS01. The sequence continues at coordinate 15,932 of CAWAYL010000012.1, read as the reverse complement.
CTGTTACTACCGGGCCATGGACTTCGCCATCGCCCACGGCCTCACGCGGGTGGAAGCCGGCGCCCAGGGCGAGCACAAGATCCAGCGCGGCTACCTGCCCACCCCCACGTACAGCGCCCATTGGATCGCCGACCGTCGGTTGCGCGAGGCGGTGGAGCGATTTCTCGCCAGCGAGCGGAGCGGCGGTGGATCATGAAATACGGCTGCTTTCCGCCGAGACGCCCTTTCGGAAACCCGGCTGAGCGCCGCGGTCCTTACCCGCGTGTTAACGCGTCTGCGGTCTAACCTGTTGAGGTCATTCAAGCAGGAAGTCCGCACCATGGCCCGTATCGTTCTCGCAGCCCTCGCCATTCTCTCTCTCGCCGGGCCCGCCGTGGCCGAGGCCGAATCCGCCGTCCAACCAAGCGAGCCAATGCGTGCGGGTGGTCCGCCACGCCGGCGGCGACATGCTGGAGAACGGCTGCGCGGGCTGCCGCCTGGTGAGCGTCCAACGAACCCGGCCGGGCGCCGGCAAGCCCACGTCCCAGACCCTGACCGTGCCCGAGCATATCACGCCAGCCGCTACCGTTCCTCGGTCCCGGGCATACCCGGATCACCGCCGAGCGTCCCTGCCCCGGCACCGCGCCGCAACCGCTCCGGCCGCGGCGACAGCTCCCGAGCAAAAATGCGTTCGGTTCGTCAAGAACCGGACGGGCGGCGCCGCGCTGATCAATCCCTGCCAGGTGTGCCGCGCGGTTAAGGTGGAATTCGTCGACACCGCCGGAAACCGGACCCACCGAGCCTTCGCCATCGGCCCCCGCTCACCGCTGAGCTTTCCCGCCGCCGGACTGGCCAAGGCGCGGATCCTGACGGACGCGCCCTGCGGCTGACGTATCAGCTTTCAAGTGGTTGTCCACTCGGCGATCACCGTCGCGGCATCGCTCTCCCTCAACGGCGCGCGCTCCGCCGGCGGCTGTCCGTCCACGTAGGCCGGAAACAGCACGTCGATGATGGCGCCGCTTTCGCGGACCAGGCCGACGCGCCCGGGTATGGGGATGGCCAGGCACCTCGGTATAGTCCAGCACCGCCTGATAGCAGCATTCGACACCGCCCAGCAGCGCCTCCCAATGGCTCAGGGGCTGACCGGCGAACAGCGACGCCACCTCGGCGATCAGCGCCCGTCTGCGGCACCGGCTCGAACTGGCGCGCCACCCAATCCGGACGCTCGACGGCGGTGCAGAAATTCATCCAGAATTTGGGCTCCAGCGGGCTCAGCGAGACGAACCGGCCGTCGGCGGTGCGGTAGATCTGATAGAACGCGGCACCGCCGTTGATGACGCCCTCGCCCCGCGGCGGCGGCACGGTCAGGCCCGCTCCCTGCCACGACAACAGCGACTCGCTGAGGCTGACGTCGAGGAACGCGCCGCCGCCGCCGGCGTTGCGGGCGATCAGCGCGCCGAGGATGGTGATCACCGCCTGCAGGGCGCCGGCGTGATCGGCCATGGGCGGATAGGTGATGGTAGGGGTTTCGGCGGTGCCGGACACGCTGAGGCCGCCGGTCATGGAGACGTAGCCGATGTCGTGGCCGGCGGCCAGACGATAGGGTCCGGTCTGGCCATAGCCCGACAGCGCGCAGTGGATCAGCGCCGGGTTCAGCGACTTGAGACGGTCCAGGCCGAAGCCCAGCCGCTCGAGAACGCCCGGGCGGTAGGATTCGAGAAGCACGTCGGCGCGCGACACCAGCGCGTCCATGGCCTCATGGCCGGCATCCGATTTGAGATCGAGGGTGATGACGGACTTCCCCGCGTTGATCATCTCGTAGAACGGCGATTTTCCGGACTTTCCCTCCGTGTCCAGATGCTTCAGCGGATCGCCGGCCGGCGGCTCGACCTTGACCACCGTCGCTCCCATGTCCGACAGCAGCCGGGTCGCGAACGGACCGGGCAGGTACTGGCTCAGGTCGAGCACACGGGTTCCCGTCGAGAAAATCGCTCAGCATGACATTCCCCTGTTGGCACCGGCAGGCCCGGGCCTTCCGCTCTCTTGGCAGCTCTTCACCACGGGAGATGTCAAGCGAACCGCGAAACCGTCAGCGGGTCGGCGGCCGGCTGCTTGGTTTGCCGCTTGCGCGGCTCCGCTTTCGGGCCGGGGCGGTTCCAGGTACTCGAACGCCAGCTTGCGGTCCTTGAGCGCCACGCGCACCACTCCGCCTTTTTCCAGCTTGCCGAACAGCAACTCCTCGGCGAGCGGTTTCTTGATGTGCTCTTGGATGACGCGCGACAGGGGACGGGCGCCGAACCGCTGATCGTAACCCTTTTCCGCCAGCCATTGGCGAGCCTCGTCGGTCAGCTCGATGGTGACCTGGCGGTCGGCGAGCTGAACCTCCAGCTGGATGACGAATTTGTCCACCACCATGCCGACCACCTCGGGCGGCAGGCCGCCGAACTGGATGATCGAGTCGAGGCGGTTGCGGAACTCGGGCGTGAACATCCGCTCGATCGCCTCCATGTCGTCGCCGATGCGCTCTTCGCGCTCGAAGCCGATGGCCGGCTTGGCCATATCGGCGGCGCCGGCGTTGGTGGTCATGATCAGGATGATATTGCGGAAATCGACGCTCTTGCCGTTGTGATCGGTAAGTTTGCCGTGATCCATGATCTGCAGCAAGATGTTGAACAAATCGGGATGGGCCTTCTCCACCTCGTCGAGCAGCAGCACCGCGTGCGGCTGCTTGTCGACGGCGTCGGTGAGCAGTCCGCCCTGGTCGAAGCCGACGTAACCGGGCGGCGCTCCGATCAGGCGCGAGACGCTGTGGCGCTCCATGTACTCGGACATGTCGAAGCGAACGAGCTCGACCCCGAGGATGAGCGACAGCTGCCGCGCGACCTCGGTCTTGCCGACGCCCGTGGGACCGGAGAACAGGTAGCAGCCAATGGGTTTTTCCGGCTCGCGAAGACCGGCGCGCGACAACTTGATGGCGCTGGACAGCGCCGAAATCGCCGTATCCTGACCGAACACCACCGTCTTGAGGTCGCGCTCGAGGGTCTGCAGCGCCTTGCGGTCGTCGCTGGAGACGCTTTTCGGCGGGATGCGGGCAATCTTGGCGACGACCGCTTCCACGTCCTTGACCGTCACCATGGTGCGGCGGCGATGCGGCGGCAGCAGCATGCGCGCCGCGCCCGACCTCGTCGATGACATCGATGGCCTTGTCCGGCAGCTTGCGGTCGTTGATGTAGCGCGCGGCCAGTTCCACCGCCGTGCGCAGCGCCTCGGCGGTATAGCGCACTTGGTGATGCTTCTCGAAATAGGGTTTGAGGCCGCGCAGGATCTTGACGGTGTCTTCCACCGACGGCTCGTAGACGTCGATCTTCTGGAACCGGCGGACCAGCGCCCGATCCTTCTCGAAATGGTTGCGGAATTCCTTGTAGGTGGTCGAACCCATGCACCGCAGGTTGCCGGCCGCCAGGGCCGGCTTGAGGATGTTGGACGCATCCATGGAACCGCCGCTGGTGGCGCCGGCCCCGACGACGGTGTGGATTTCGTCGATGAACATGATCGCGCCGGGCATGTCCTCGATTTCCGAGATCACGGCCTTGAGCCGTTCCTCGAAATCGCCTCGGTAGCGCGTGCCGGCCAGCAGCGAGCCCATGTCGAGGGCGAAGATGACGGCGTCGTTAAGCACCTCCGGCACCTCGCCGCGATGGATGCGCCACGCCAGACCCTCGGCGATGGCGGTCTTGCCGACGCCCGGGTCGCCGACGAACAGCGGATTGTTCTTGTTGCGCCGACACAGGATCTGAATGGTCCGTTCGATCTCCATGTCACGGCCGATCAGCGGGTCGATCCGCCCCTCCTGGGCCTTGCGCTTGAGATCGACGCAATAGGATTCCAGCGCCTCGCGGCCCTTGCTCGAAGTCTTCTCCGAAGCCGCGTCCTCCTCGGCGCCATGCACCGTGCGCTGGCGGCCCTCGCCCGGCACCTTGGCGATGCCGTGTGAAATGTAGTTGACGGCGTCCAGCCGGGTCATTTCGTGCGACTGGAGGAAATACACGGCGTGCGACTCGACGCTCCGAGAACAGGGCCACCATGACGTTGGCGCCGGTGACCTCCTCGCGGCCCGAGGACTGCACGTGAATGACCGAGCGTTGCACCACCCGCTGAAAACCGGCGGTGGGCTTGGGGTCGGCCCCCGCTCCGCTCTTGAGGCTGTCGAGCTCGGTATCGACGAATTCGACCACGTCTTGACGCAGCCGGTCCACGTCCACGCCGCAGGCCCGGAATACCGGCACCGCGTCCTGATCCTCCACCAGCGCCAGCAACAGGTGCTCTAGGGTCGCGTATTCGTGCCGGCGCTCGGTGGCCAGGGCCAGCGCCCGGTGGAGTGTCTGTTCCAGATTGCGTGACAGCATGGGACGTCCCTACTCGCTTCCATCTTTCTCGATTGTGCACTGAAGCGGATGCTGATGCCGGCGTGCCAGCTCCATCACCTGATTGACCTTGGTTTCCGCGATCTCGTACGTAAACACACCGCAGACGCCGACGCCACGCTGGTGGACGTTCAGCATGATCTGCACGGCGTCCTCGTGGTTCTTGCCGAAGAACCGTTCAAGCACGTGCACCACGAATTCCATGGGCGTGTAGTCGTCATTCAACATCAACACCCTGTACATGGACGGTTTCTTGGTCTTCGGCCGCGCTTTCGTGACAACGGTCGTGTTGGGGGAGCCCTGGTCGTCGCGCTTGTCGGGATCGCTCATCCCAAATTTCTCTCCTGCCGTTCGATTCCCCGCGCCGTGGATTCCCTGCCCGTGGATTCCGGGCGTCGTCCATGACACCGGGTGACTATTCATCGGGCCTCGCGGCGACCCTCGAACACTCTACCGAATATATTCGATTTTTTTCGTTAAAAAAGGGGAGACACGGGAAGGTGGCGCTAAAAGAAGACCGAATGCGGCCGCCTGGCGGCGGCCAGTTCCGGGCAAAGCGTTTCAGGCGCCTAGTGTTCTGGCGTAGAGACCATAGGTGGCGTTTGCCCGATTGATCAGTGGACACAGGGCGTCTTCGGTCATTTGCACGCTCATCACCGACAAAAGCAGCGCCCGAATCGTAAAGCGCCCGGTGTTGAGCTTGACCAGATCGCTCTGCAGCTCGATCCAATGCGGGACCGTCGTGCAGCCCATCAGCGCGCGGCCAGCCGCCATGCCATCGTCCACCGTCATGCTGGTGGCTCCACGGACATTAACGTTCAGAACTCTAAGTCCGCGAGACAGAATATCCGCCGACTTCAACGCCGCCTGAACGTTTTGGATCGTGAAATCGCGAAGTTCCTGGAACTTCAAGGAAGACAAACCGGACGCGGCATGGGGATGGCCGTTTTTGGCCTTAGTTGATGGTATAACACGCAAAGACTAAACAACCTTCCAAGTGAAAAATGCACGCCGGCTCTGTTGCAAGAAGTTTGGTGGCGTCGTTGTTTCGAATATACGCGCCACCGTCACGCGCAACAAGACCATTGGCCCCGCGGGGACGCACGGCAGCCTTGCGCCGGCGTTCTGGCAAGGTCCACACTTGTTATCGGCCGCGCCGCCTTCTATACCAACGGACAGTGACAGGGACTTGTTGTGATCGTGGATTGTGATCGTTGACATTGAAGTCCCGCAAAGGTCATCTCAGCGCGGCCACGGACCCCAATGACCGATCATCCGGAAAACACAGGCGACGACCCACAGCTGAAACGCCTTCAAGAGCAGTGGGAAAAGGAATGGGGACCCGACATCTCACCGTGGAAACGTCGCCTTTCCGCACTGTTCATCGCCGCCGCCTTCGTCGCACTCATCGTCTTGGTGATGATGAGCATTCCGTGAGAAAAGGTCCGATGCGGTCCTCATCCGGATCCGGCGGGCGGCATTTCACGCGAGTTTGGTTTCCACCAGCGTCGCCCAGTAGCTCGCCCCCACGGGCAAAATCTCGTCGTTGAAATCGTAGCGCGGATTGTGCAGCGTGCACCCGCCCGCTCCCGCTCCGTTGCCGATCCAGACGTAACTGCCTGGTGTTTTTTCCAGCATGAAGGAAAAATCCTCGGACCCCATGCTGGGTTGCGGGTTTCGCTCGACATTGTCCGGGCCCACCACCACGGCGGCGGCATTCGCCGCGGTTTCGGTTTCGGCGCCATCGTTGATGGTCGGCGGGTACCGCCGTTCGTAGTGAATCCGGGCGCCGGCGCCGTGCGCCGCGGCCACCGATTCAACCAAACGACAAAGCGTCATTTCCGCCCTGTCCTGGACGTCCGGCGACAGCGCGCGCACGGTGCCGCGAAGAACGGCCCTTTCCGGAATGACATTCCAGGTATCGCCGGCATGGAACTGCGTGACCGACACCACCAGGGCCTCGAGCGGGTCCGTCGTTCGGCTGGCGATGGTCTGCAGCGCCGTGACGATGGCGGATGCCGCCACCACGGGATCGATGCCGCGGTGCGGCATCGCCGCATGCGTCCCCTTGCCGACGATGGTGATCTCGAAAATATCGAAAGCGGCCATCATCGAACCCGAACGCAGGGCGAACCGCCCGGCCGGCAGTCCCGGCCAATTGTGCATGCCGTAGACCGCGATCATCGGAAACTCCTCGAACAGGCCCTGCTCCACCATGACCCGTCCACCGCCCTCGTTTTCCTCCGCCGGCTGAAAGATGAAGTGAACGGTGCCTCGGAACCTTCTGTTTTCACTCAGATAGCGCGCCGCGCCCAGCAGCATCGCCATGTGCCCGTCGTGTCCGCACGCATGCATGCAGCCGGGATGGGTGGAGCGATGGGCGAAGGCATTGGTTTCGTGCATGGTCAGCGCATCCATGTCGGCGCGAAGACCGATGCCCGGCCCGTCGCCGTTTCTCAAGGTGCCGACGACGCCGGTGCCCGCCATGCCGCGGCGAACCTCGAGTCCCAACTCCTCAAGCCGGGCGGCGACAAATGCGGCGGTGGCGTGTTCCTCGAACGCGATCTCCGGATGGGCGTGCAAATGCCGGCGCCAATCGGTCATCTGTTCGTGGAAGAGCGCGATGGGCTTGATCACCGGCACGATCCGATTCTCCCGACCAGCTGAAATCCTGAACACACTTATAACACAACGAGTTTGACCTCACTTAAAGGCAGGATAACGGCAGCCCCGGCGACGTCCAGCTTGTGGCCGCGCCCGGACCGCTAGAACGGCCACGGATCGACCCCGAACAGGTGGCCGTGGGCGGCGAGCAAGACGACGTATAGCCCGACGCCGAGAGCAAGCCGCCAATAACCGATCTCGCCGAGGCCGACGCGGGCGCGGCCCGTCACGATAGCGCCGAACGGAACGGACGACGTCTTGGCGCAGTAGTCCTCCCACGCCGCCCACAGGAGCCTGCGTTTCTTGTGGTCGATGGCCACGCGCCGCCCAGCGCAAGAACCGTCATGCCGCCGAACAAGATCATGCCACCCGCATCCCCGTTGGCAAGCAGATGCGAAATGCCCCACAGACCGATCCCCCACATGACGTCGGATGGCGCGTCACCTTGAGAATGCCGAGCGCACCGCGTCCGGCGATCGCCTCGCTGTCCACGCCCGCGAGTGAAGGGTTGGACGTGGTCAGGCCGGCGACCACGAGAATGCAGGCCAACACCATGACCGTCAGCGACACATGGCGCAGACCCCGTCGGCGGCGTCCAGACGGCGACAACCGGGGCGCCGGCGTAAGCGAGCAAGACCCACGCAAACAACATCACGAAACCACCGAATACAGAACCAAAAACGGCCGTTCGCCCAGATATGCGAACCAGCGGTCCGCGAACCGGCGGCGCCGACAAGAGGAAATGGCTGGCGACGAACACGGCCATCGAGAGGGCGAGAAGCCCGACAGTTCCGGTCAATGTCACGTTCCTTGCTCAACGCTGCCATGCGTGACCGGCGGTTGATCGCCAAAGTCCTATTTTAAGTGTGCTTTATAGGGCCTTAGCATATCGCCGCACACCGCGCCGTCAGCCTTGTTTGGTCCGCGGAACAGGAGTATGGTTCGGAAACACTGGGGGCGGACATTAAAAAGTAGCGGGTCGTGGTCTTTTGGTATGTTGGCGTGCGTTGATCCAAACCATTGGTCCGTGACATGGTCCGACCGGCGACCGCTGTTTGAGCCCGAAGCGGTTTTCGTTGCGGCCCCGGCACAAGGTTTTGTTGATTTTTTGTCGTGCGCTTGGCATTCAGTCACTCGGTCGAGCCGCGACGTGGCTTCGGCCACAAGGCCGCGCAACGCGGTAATAATCAAAATGCAGTCGGCGTCGTGATACGCGTCGGACTGGGCCGAGGCGAAGCGACGGCAGATCGCGGCTTTCGGAGCAACAGAGGAGGAGGAGAAACTCGATGAGTCAGCCGGCCGACCTTACCCGTTCAGCAGATTCAAATCCCACCGCATGGCGTGGCCCCACCAGGACGCGGCGTCCGATTTACGAGGACATCCTCCCTCCGTGCAACAATGCGTGCCCGGCGGGAGAGAACATCCAGGCATGGCTGGCCCACGCGCAGGAGGGACGTTTCCGCGAAGCCTGGGAAACCATCCTGCAGGACAATCCCCTGCCCGCCGTCCATGGGCGCGTGTGCTATCATCCGTGCGAAGACAGCTGCAACCGCAAGAACCTCGACGGCACCATCAGCATCCACGCCGTCGAGCGCTTTCTGGGCGACATGGCGATCGACAGAGGGCTGGACGCCGACGCGTCAACGCCGAGCCGACGGGCAAGCGGATCCTGGTCGTCGGCGCCGGCCCCAGCGGCCTGTCCGCCGCCCACCACCTGACACTCATGGGCCACAGCGTCGAGGTTCACGACGCCGGTCCGGTGGCCGGCGGCATGATGCATTTCGGCATTCCCGCCTACCGCCTGCCCCGCGACATCCTCGACGGCGAAATCAAGCGCATCGAGGACATGGGCGTCAAATTCGTCCTCAACCACAAGGTCGAGGATGTCGTCGCCGAGAAGGAAGAGGGCAAGTTCGACGCGGTATTCGTCGCCGTCGGCGCCCACCTGTCGAAGCGGACCGAGATCCCCGGCCGCGACGCCGGCACCATGCTCGACGCCGTCAGTTTTCTCAAGGGCGTGGAATCCGGCACCCCGCCCAAACTGGGCCGGCGGGTCGCCATTTACGGCGGCGGCAACACCGCCATGGACGCGGCCCGCGTCGCCAAGCGCCTCGGGCACGACCCGATGATCATTTACCGCCGCGATTACGAACACATGCCGGCCCACACCTTCGAGGCTGACGAGGCGATGGAGGAAGGTGTCAAGATCCACTGGCTGAGGACGATCAAGTCCATCGAGGAAACGAATTTCCAGGTGGAAGTCATGGAGGTGGACGAAAACGGCAAACCGCGGCCCACCGGCGAAATCGAAACCATCGAGGCCGACGATCTGATCATGGCGCTGGGGCAGGACACGGACACGGAGTTTCTGCGCAAGGCACCGGGCGTCGAGTTCCAGTGGGACGGCACCGTCGAGGTCACGGAAAACATGATGACGGGATACGACGGGCTGTTCGCCGGCGGCGACATGGTGCCCTCGGATCGCACCGTCACCATCGGTGTCGGACACGGCAAGAAGGCGGCCCGCAACATCGACGCCTATCTGCGGGGCGAGACCTACGACAAGCCTCCCAAGGGTCCGTTGGCGACCTTCGACAAGCTGCACTTGTGGTTCTATACCGATGCCGCCCAACGGCCGCAGGGTCACGTCGATCTGTCGATCCGTCAGACCTCGTTCGAGGAGGTGGTCAAGGGTCTCTCGCAAAAGGAAGCCGTCTACGAGGCCAAGCGCTGCCTGGCGTGCGGCAACTGCTTCGAGTGCGACGGATGCTATGGCGCGTGCCCCGAAGACGCCATCATCAAGCTCGGCCCGGGGAAGCGTTACGAGTACAACTATGCCCGTTGCACGGGGTGCGCCATCTGCTTCGAGCAGTGTCCGTGCCACGCCATCGAGATGATCCCGGAGCCCAGCGGTCAGACGATAAGCCGGCGATCGCCGAGCCCCATGGATATGAAACAGACGCAACGCAGTACCCGGAAGAAGCGGGACCGGGCGGTAAGCCCGGGCGCCGCTACTCGAACCGGCAGTGGAGGAAATCAATGGCCGAAGCGGAAGTAACAACTCTCGACGGGAACGAGGCCGCGGCCTACGTGGCCTACCGGGTCAACGAAGTCTGCGCGATCTACCCCATCACGCCGTCGTCGACCATGGCGGAATTCGCCGACCAGTGGTCGAGCGAGGGCAAGAAGAACATCTGGGGCAGCGTTCCGGATGTGGTCGAAATGCAGAGCGAAGCCGGTGCCGCGGGCACGGTGCACGGCTCGCTCCAGGCGGGCGCGCTGACGACGACCTTTACCGCATCGCAGGGGCTCATGCTGATGATCCCCAACATGTACAAGATCGCCGGCGAACTGACCTGCGCCGTGTTTCACGTGGCGGCGCGTTCGCTGGCGGCCCAGGGACTGTCCATCTTCGGCGACCACCAGGATGTGATGGCCGTTCGCCCCACCGGCTTCGCGCCAACTGGCGTCGAGCTCGGTGCAGGAAGCCCATGACATGGCGCTGATCGCGCAGGCGGCGACGCTCGAGTCGCGTATCCCGTTCATCCATTTCTTCGACGGCTTCCGCACCTCCCACGAGGTCAACAAGATCACGTTGCTGAGCGACGACCAGATGCGCGACATGATCGACGACAGTCTGGTTCTCGCGCACCGCCGCCGCGCCCTCAGCCCCGACAACCCGTTCATCCGCGGCACCGCGCAGAACCCCGACGTCTATTTCCAGGCGCGCGAGACGGTCAATCCGTTCTACGCACGCGATCCCTGACATCGTTCAGGCGGCCATGGACAAGTTCGCAGAAGGTCGCGGGTCGCCGCTACAATCTGTTCGATTACTTCGGCCCCGAAGACGCCGAGAACATCCTGATCCTCATGGGGTCGGGCGCCGACAACGCGCGCGAGACCGTCGAGTTTCTCGAAAAGCACGGCGAAAAGGCGGGCGTCGTTCAGGTCCACCTGTTCTTCCCGTTCTCGGCGGAGCATTTCCTGGCGGCCATTCCGAAGACCACCAAGGCCATCGCTGTGCTCGACCGCACCAAGGAGCCCGGCAGCCTCGGCGAGCCGCTCGTATACCAACGTGCTCACCGTGTTCGCCGAAGCCATGGCGGCCGGCACGTGCCGACGGACGGAATGCCGAAGATCATCGGCGGGCGCTATGGCCTGTCCTCCAAGGAATTCACGCCGGCGATGATCAAGGGCGTGTTCGACGACCTCAGCAAGGAGACGCCGAAGAACCACTTCACCGTCGGCATCGTCGACGACGTCTCCAACACCAGCATCGACTACGACCCCTCCTTCACCACCGAGTCCGGACGACGTCTTCCGGGCGATGTTCTACGGCCTCGGCGCCGACGGCACGGTGGGCGCCAACAAGAACACCATCAAGATCATCGGCGAGGATCCCGACTTTTACGCCCAGGGCTACTTCGTCTACGACTCCAAGAAGTCCGGCTCGCAGACCGTCTCGCACGTGCGCTTCGGCCGCAACCCGATCCGCTCGGCCTACCTGATCGGCGCCGCCAACTTCGTCGGCTGCCACCAGTTCAACTTCGTCGAGAAGATCGACCTGCTCTCCAACGTGGCGCCCGGCGCGACCTTCCTGCTCAACAGCCCGTACGGCCTCGACGATACCTGGGACAAGCTGCCGCGGAACGTCCAGCAGCAGATGATCGAGAAGAAGCTGAAGGTTCACGTCATCGATGCCGCCAAGGTCGCGCGCGACACCGGCATGGGCACGCGCATCAACACCATCATGCAGACCTGCTTCTTCGCCATCTCCGGCGTGCTTGCCCAGCGACGAGGCGATCACCCGGATCAAGGCGTCGATCAAGAAAACCTACGGCAAGAAGGGCGACGAGATCGTCCAGAAGAACTTCGAGGCGGTGGACCACACCGCTCGCCAACCTGCACGAGGTCAAGATCCCGGACGCGGTCACCAGCACCATCGAGATGCAGGCGGTGGTGCCCGCCGAGGCGCCCGAATTCGTGCAGAAGGTCACGGCGATGATGATGGCGGGACGCGGCGACGAGCTGCCGGTCAGCGCCATGCCCATCGACGGCACCTATCCCAGCGGCACCACCAAGTGGGAAAAGCGCAACATCGCCGCAGTTCGTGCCGGTGTGGGAGGAGGAGATCTGCATCCAGTGCGGCAACTGCGCCTTCGTCTGCCCGCACGGCGTCATCCGCTCCAAGCTCTATCACCAGGACCTGCTGGACAGACGCGCCGGAGAGCTTCAAGGCCGCGCCGATCGACGCCCGCGGTTTTCCCGGAAACGCGGTACACGCTTGCAGATTTACGCCGGAGGACTGCACCGGTTGCGCGCTCTGCGTCGAGGTCTGCCCGGCGAAAAGCAAGGAAGAGGCCGGCAAGAAGGCCATCAACATGGTCTGGAAGGACGACGTCCTCGAGGCCACCAACGCCAATATGAAGTTCTTCGAGACGCTGCCGGTGAACGACCGCTCGCGGGTCGACTTCTCGACCATTCGCGGCACCCAGTTCCTCGAGCCGCTGTTCGAGTTTTCGGGTGCCTGCGCCGGATGCGGCGAAACGCCCTACGTCAAGCTGGTGTCGCAGTTGTTCGGCGACCGGATGATGGTGGCCAACGCGACCGGGTGCTCATCCATCTACGGCGGCAACCTGCCGACGACGCCGTGGACCGTCAACAGCGAGGGCCGCGGACCGTCGTGGTCGAACTCGCTGTTCGAGGACAACGCCGAGTTCGGTCTCGGAATGCGGCTGGCCGCCGACAACCACCTGCAGCTCGCGCACCAGCTGCTGCTGGAATTGCGACCGGAAATTGGCGGCGACCTGTTCGATGAGCTGATCTCGGCGCCGCAGCGGGCCGAGTCGGAAATCCGCATGCAGCGCAACGGGTGGCGGCGCTCAAGGAGAAGCTCCAGTCCATCGAACTCCGACACCGCCAAGCAACTGTTGTCGGTGGCCGATCATCTGGTCCGCCGCAGCGTCTGGATCATCGGCGGCGACGGCTGGGCCTACGACATCGGCTCGTCCGGCGTGGACCACGTGCTGTCCACCGGACGCGACGTCAATATTCTGGTGCTGGATACGGAGGTGTACTCCAACACCGGCGGCCAGGCCTCCAAGTCGACGCCGATGGGCGCGGTGGCCAAGTTCGCCAACGCCGGCAAGACAGGTGGGCAAAAAAGACATCGCTCTCCAGGCGATCTCCTACGGCAACGTCTACGTCGCGCCGGGTCGCCATGGGCGCCAATCCGCAGCAGGCGCTGCTGGCCATGCGCGAGGCGGAAGCCTATCCCGGGCCGTCGCTGATCCTCGCCTACAGCCACTGCATCGCTCACGGCATCAACATGCAGAACGGACTGAAGCAGCAGGATCTGGCGGTGCAATGCGGTCACTGGCCGCTGATCCGCTACAATCCCGGAATCCGCGACAGCGGCGAAAACCCGTTCGTTCTCAACTCGCCGCGTCCACCATCAAGCTGAAGGACTACGCCGAAAACGAGCTTCGCTATCGGATGCTCTCGCGCACCAACCCCAAGGCCGCTGAACAGTTGATGTCGGCGGCTCAGGAGGCCATCGACTGGAAATGGAAGCTCTACGAAGACATGGCGGCATTGAACGACTAACACCGGCCGAGCCCGCCCTCCGCCGTTTCGGAGGCTTCGCGGTTTTCGAAGGAGCGGAGGCGGACCGGCACATTTTGGGAGCCCCGCCGATGTCTCCAACGGCGGGGGAAATGGAGCGATTTCAAGAACTCTGGTCGCCAAGACCGAAAGGATGAGAAAAAATGGATCTTCGAACACAATACTTGGGGCTGGACCTGAAGCACCCGGTCGTCGCATCCGCCTCGCCGCTGTCAAAGACCCTGGACGGCATCAAGCGGTTGGAAGACGCCGGCGCCTCGGCGGTTGTCCTGTTCTCGTTGTTCGAGGAACAACTCCGCCAGGAAAACGAATCCTTCAACCACCTGATGGAATCCGGAACGGAGAGCTTTGCCGAGTCGCTCAGCTACTTCCCCGAGGTCGAAGAGTACAAGGTCGGGCCCGACGCCTATCTCAATCTGATCCGCCAGGCCGCCAGCGCGTCCGACATTCCGATCATCGCCAGTCTCAACGGCGTCACCAATGAAGGCTGGACCGAGTACGCCAAGGAAATGGCCGAGGCCGGCGCCAGCGCCATCGAGCTGAATATCTACTACATCCCGGCCAATCTCGACATCACCGGCCGCGAGGTGGAGCAGCGCTACGTCGACATCGTCACGGCGGTGAAGGGCGCGGTCGATGTCCCCGTCGCCGTCAAGCTCAGCCCGTTCTTCAGCGCCATGGGCGAGATGGCCACGCGGTTCGTCGACGCCGGCGCCGACGGCCTGGTGCTGTTCAACCGGTTCTATCAGCCGGACTTCGATCTTGAGGAGCTGGAGGTCGTTCCCGACCTGGAACTCAGCTCGCCGAGCGAGATCCGCCTGCCGCTGTTGTGGATCGCCGTTCTCCATGGCCGGATCAAGGCGTCCATCGCCGCGACACGCGGCGTTCAGTCGGCCACCGAGATCATCAAATACACCATGGCCGGCGCCGACGCGGTGATGACGGCTTCGGCGCTGCTGCAGAAACGGCACGGGTCACATCAAGACGCTGGTGGACGGCATGAGCGAATGGATGGATCGGCGCGGCTACGAGTCGGTCGAACAGATGAAGGGTTCCATGAGCCAGCAGAACGTCGCCGACCCGGCGGCCTTCGAACGCGCCAACTACATCAAGGTCCTGAGCAGCTTCAAAAGCCCCTACATTTCCTGATCCCGGCGCCGATGCCGACGGCCGCGATCCCTGGTCGCCGGCGATGAGCGCATCGACCGACACGGAAGGAACGTTCGCCGCTGCTCCATCACCGGTTCTCGCGCCTCCTCGTGCTGCTTGCGGTTCCGCTGCTTGTCCTCGCGGAGACCTCCTCTGTCGCGGCCCAAACCGAAATTCCGGATCCGCCGGCAAGCGAACGGACCGAGGACCCGCCACGGGGGACGATCTCACTCGGCACCACGCCCACCGCCGACCGTGCCATCGAGAACCGCCTGCGCGAAATCTTCGCCAACCTGGACGGTCTCGATCAAGTGACCATCGACGTTGCCGCCGGCGTCGTCAAGATCAGCGGCGACGTCGGATCGAAGGAAGCCCGGGATCGGGCGCTTTCACTCGCGCAGAAGGTCGAGGGCGTCGTCGAGGTTGTCGACAACACCACGTCGGAGCGCCAACTGGAGCGCCGCCTCGCGCCGACCGTCAAGCGCGTCACCGGCTGGATGCGCGACCTGGTCGTCAACATTCCGGTTTTCCTGGTCGCGCTTCTGACCATCGGCGTGTTCTGGCTGGTGGCGCGGTTCGTCGGCCGTCTCGCCGGGATTTACGACCGCGTCACTCCCAATGCGTTCATCGCCAAGCTGTTGCGCCAGGTCGTCCAGGGCGCCATCCTGTTGCTCGGCATCGTCCTGGCGCTGTCGGTGCTGGACGCGTCGGGACTGGTCCAGACGGTGCTCGGCGCCGCCGGTCTCCTCGGTCTCGCGCTGAGCTTTGCGCTTCGCGATACGGTCGAGAACTACATTGCCAGCATTCTGCTCAGCCTCCGACAGCCGTTCCAGCCCAATGACGAGGTCATGATCGAGGGCCATGAGGGCCGAATCATCCGTTTGACCTCGCGCGCCACGGTCATCCTGACCCTCAACGGCAATCACGTCCGCATTCCCAACGCCACCGTCTTCAAGGGCATTATCGTCAACTACACCCAGAAGCCCGAGCGGCGTTTCGACTTCACCGTCGGCGTCGATACCGGCGCCGACCTGCTCGCGGCCCAGGAGTTGGCCGTCGAGACCTTGCGCCGTGCCGCCGGCGTGCTCGACG
>CAWAYL010000011.1:0-149016 GCA_963786305.1 uncultured Alphaproteobacteria bacterium | reverse complement strand
GGGAGGCCTGATACGCGGGCATTCTGGTGAAGATGAGCTTCTTAGTTATTTTAGTGACGTTTGGCTTCACGGCGGCAAAGACAATGATACGCTTATAACGGAGGTAGGATCTGTCGAACTACCCACCGGTCCCACCGGTCCGGCTGAAGCGATGACCAAACAGGATGGTGGGCATGGGAACGATAAGTTCTTCAGCAAGGTACACGCTGTTTACAGTGAATACGGGCAAAATGTCAACAGCGTCCAACTGCATTTTCGGGGGGAGCGGTGAGGATGATATTGGCACTGAGACCAAGCCCATATACGCCTATGCCAATTCCGTATTGGGTACAGCCAAAGCCCTGAATTATATCCACGGCGGCCGCGACGCGGATACCATACACGCCGTTGCGGAAATCGAGCAAAATTCTGCACCCGACTCAAGCGTTGCAATGAACCAGATTTTCGGCGGCGGTGGCGATGACCACATCACTGCCCTCGCCGACGGTGACTTCGATGGCCTGGTCAGCAATGCAAGTAACGTCGTCAAAGGAGGCCGCGGCGATGATTTCGTCGAAGTCAAGGCAATCGTTCAGTCAAATTCCAGCGAAGAGGCGCGCAATACCGTCGATGGGGGAAACGGAGATGACGAACTCTACGCTGAAACGTTTACAGACTCGAACACCGGATCGCCGACTGGGCTTAACGTCATGTTTGGCCGTGCCGGAGACGATATGCTGACGGCCACCCACCTCACGGATGGCGAAAATTGGACTACCGATGTCACGAATGAGCTCTACGGGGGGGGGGCGACGACAACTTGAAAGGGTACATAACCGCCCTTGCCGAATATTCGGCCATAGCGCGAAATATTTTGAAGGGTGGTGACGGTAACGATGAACTCTATGGAGAGATAACGACGAACGTCTCTGCGAATGAAGACACAATCGTTGAAAATATTCTTTATGGTGGACGAGGGGATGACGCGCTTCAGGTTTCCGGAGGCACTAATAATTCCCTGTATGGCGGTGCGGGGTGAGGATTTTCTTTTGGGCGGTGCCGGTGATGATCAGCTAAAAGGTAATACCGGCGCCGACACGTTCGCTTATGATATCTCTCTCAATGCGGGCCTGGATCGGATTACAGACTTTGGATTCGACCGAAGACCGGTTAAACTTTACCAATCTTTTCGGTGTGGTTTCCGATGAGCGTTCACCAGGATTGGTTGATGATATCGACTGCGGTTCGACACTGACTGATGAGGGCCTGCACGGGGACGTCATTCTCGAATTGGATAGTGGCACCAGGATCCTTTTCGAGGGTATCGGAACCGGGACCATTGCCAGTATTGGTGACCTTGTCGGCGATCCTGCGTCTCAGATTGTGAGTGAAGCCAATTGGTTCTGGGCGTAGAAAGCGGCAGGAAAGCGGAGGCACTTCGGCCGATCTGTTTACGCCGAAGTGCCTTCTTCCAGTTGACCCCTCTCATCAATGATGCGCAGCTTTTGCGCAGCCGTCCGCTGATGACGACTCCGATCTACCTCCCCAAAACGGATCTCTTTTAATTTCTTTGGGAAGGTTTTTCGCCTTCATAGATGCCTTGGCTTTCGGTATTACCGCTAACTCAGAAAACCTTCCGTTCCGACCTTGAGTAGGATTGCCCGCTTGCAGTGAAAATTCCGCTCGTTTGGATTTTCGCCTTGGGTCATCGAACTCTGATGTCCTTTTGGGGTTCCGGGGAACTCGGGTTCCGGGGACATATTATCTAAATGTGCGGCACGGAGTTCCGGCAACGTGTCGTCCAATTCCAGGCATCAGAGGGACGGCCGCTCGAATTCCGGGAAAGAATAGGCTGAAGTCTCGCATTGGAGGCGAATGGGTGACCCCATAACCCCCTGACCCATTTCCCCGTTTCCTTTTTTCGCTGTCTCCCTTGTCATTACGAGGCGCTTCGCAACGAAGGTGTCCAGGCATGTGCCCGAGTAAGCGCCCGGTGAACCCGCTCTGCCTTTGATCGGTAGTGAGAGATAGTGTCCATTAGCGATTAAATGGACATTATCGGAGCGGTTTGTGGCGAAGCGTCGCAAGCGTCGAAGCTGGAGTGATGACGAGAAGCGGATGATCTGCGCGCAGACGCGGGTGCCTAGGAGTCTCGGTTTCGCAGGTGGCGCGTCGGTATGAGGTGAATGCGAACCAGGTGTTCAACTGGCTCAAGGAGCCGCGTTTTGCGGCTGCGGAGCCTCCCGAGCCTGAAGCGGTTTTTTTACCCATCGAGATAACCCAAGCGCGGGATGTCATTGTCCCAAGTGACAATACCGAACCCGGCACACTGGAGATCGATCTGGCGGGCGGCCATCGGCTGCGGCTCAAGGGGCCATACGATGGCGATGCTCTTGTGCGGTTGATCCGTGGCCTGTCGGCATGATCCCGGTTCCAGCGAGCACGAGAGTGTGGCTGGCGGCGGGCGTCACGGATATGCGCAAGGGTTTTAACGGTCTGTCGGCGCTGGCCGAGCAGGTATTGGAGCAGGATCCGTTTTGCGGCCATCTGTTCGTTTTTCGCGGACGCCGGGGCGACCTGTTCGAAGATGATCTGGTTTGACGGTCAGGGCGCGTGTCTGTTTTCCAAGCGCTTGGAGAAAGGCCGGTTCGTATGGCCGTCGGCGGCGCGGGGCAAGGTGACGCTGACACCGGCGCAATTGTCGATGTTGCTGGAGGGGATCGACTGGCGCGCGCCGGAGAGAACATGGCGTCCGTTGCGTGCCGGATAGTCAATATTCTCCGTCAAAAACATAGCAATTCTGCGGGTTTGCGGTTCCTTCAACACCTGAATTTGCTATCAATCCGGATGCGCGACACCCCTGCCGATTTGCCCGATGACGTTGCCGCGTTGCAGGCGATATATCGCCTTGCAGAACGAGAAATTGTCGATCTTCGAGACCGAGATCAGAGCGCGCGATTACCGGATGAGAAGCTCAAGCATCAGCTGGCGGGCTTGCGCCGCCACCGGTTTGGACAACGATCCGAAGCCCTCGATCAGCTTGAGCTGGCGCTCGAAGAGGAAGAGATCGCGCGGGCAGCGGCGCCACAATCCGATGACGAGGATGCTGCTTCTGAACCGGTCGGTGAACCCAAGCGCAAACCCCGCCGCAAGCCCTTGCCGGATCATCTGCACCGCAACGATGAGATACTCTCACCAGGTTCAGAATGCAGTGAGTGCGGCGGATCGTTGAGGACACTCGGCGAGGATGTCACCGAGGAACTGGAATACGTGCCGGGACGGTTCGTGGTGAACCGGATCATCCGGCCCCGCATGGCGTGTTCGTGCTGTGACGCCATCTGTCAGTCGTCGCTGCCCTCACGCCCCATCGAGAAGGGGCGGCCGGGGCCAGGCCTGCTCGCGCATGTGCTGGTCAACAAATATGCGGATCACTTGCCCTTGTACCGCCAGTCGCAAATATTCGAGCGTGAGGGCATCGACCTCGACCGCTCGACCCTCGCCGATTGGATCGGCAAATCCGCCGCCCTGCTGGAGCCGCTGGCCAAGGCCGTTGAGCGCCATGTGCTCGGCGGTCAGGCCATTTTCGCGGATGATACGCCCCTCAAGCTGCTTTCCCCGGTGCGGGTAAAACCAAGACCGCGCGGCTCTGGGCTTATGTCCGGGATGAACGGCCATGGGCGAGTGAAGTGCCCCCGGCGGCATTCTATCGCTTTTCGCGTGACCGCAAGGGCGAACAGCCGGCTGAGCATCTCAAGGATTATACCGGCTGGATGCATGCGGACGGATATTCCGGGTTCAATGAACTTGTGTGGACGGCCTCTGCATTGCAAGGAAAAATTGCCGTATTTGCCACCTCGGTCGGGTGCGGTCATGTGTCCGGCCTGTTGACGCGGCACCTGGCCGCTGGCCCTGATGAAGTTCGCGGATCGGGTCTCAATCACTATCACGCGGTCTGTCCGCATACTCTATCACGCGGTCTGTCCGCATACTCATTGGCGAGGTGTCCCGATCCCCGGCTCGACCCGGTTGGCATCATGTCATTTTTTCACCCTTGCAAATCTCTGCACACTCTCTCCTCGGTTTCGCTTAATCAGTCGTCCGCTTTTCGTCAGGCGGCGGCGCCTGGAGCGCGGTAGGTTTCGCCCTTGGCCAGCAAGGCCCAGGCGATACGCGCCGTCTTGTTGGCCATGGCGACGGTGACCAGCCGCGGCGGCCGGCGCTCGAGCAGACCATTGACCCAGTCCGCCCCCGGCGCCTTGCCCGCCCGGGCGGAGCGCAACGTGCCGGTCGCGCCAAGCACCAGAAGTTTGCGGATGTAGCGGTTTCCCTGCTTCGATATGCGACCGAGCCGCTCCTTTCCGCCGCTGGAGTTCTGCCGGGGAACCAGCCCAGCCAGGCGGCGAACTCGCGCCCGGAGCGGAAGAACGACGGATCGGGGACGGTCGCCACGATCGCCGACGCGATGCGAAACCCGACCCCGGGGATCGTCTCCAGGCGCCGGCTGGCCTCGTTGCCTTTGTGCCAGGCCATGATCTCGGCGTCGGCGTCGGCAATCGCTTGCTCAGCCGCGCGAAGCTGCGCCACCAGCGGCTTCAACGCCGCCTTCGCCAGGGCGGGAACGCTTTCGTCCTCGCCATCCTCGATCACCGCGATGAGATCGTTGACCTTCTCCGGCCCTGGGGGGCGATCATCCCGAGCTCGGCCATGTGCCCCCGCAGCGCGTTGACCAGCATGGTCTGCTGGCGGATCAGCAGTTCGCGGGCCTTGTGCAGCATCAACGCCGATTGCTGGTCTTCGGTCTTGATCGGCACGAACCGCATGCTCGGCCGCATCACCGCTTCGCAGATGGCCGCGGCATCGACGGCATCGTTCTTACCGCGGCGCACATAGGACTTTACATAAGACGGCGGCATCATCCGGACATCGTGCCCCAGCGCCCTCAGTTCCCGCGACCAAAAATGCGCCGTGCCACACGCCTCCAGGCCGATCAGGCACGGTTCCAGGCCGGCAAAGAAATCGCGAACCCGGGCGCGCCGCAAACAGCGGCGGACCACGACCTCTCCCTTGGCGTCGATGGCATGTACTTGAAACACGTTCTTGGCCAAATCCAGGCCCACTGTGGTAATTTGCATCTCGGACGGCTCCTCTCGGTTGTGGTGGTCAATACGACCACCATATGGCACTTCGATGCCGGGGAGCAGGGGCCGTCCACACCATCACTATCAGTCAGGTCGTGTCAGCGAGATCGCGTGCATGGCGCATATCCGGCGCAAGTTCGTCGATGTCCATAAAGCCCAAGGTTCCGTCATTGCCGAGGAAGCCATCAAGCGCATCGCTGCGCTCTACGGCATCGAGAAAGAGGCGCGGGGGCAATCGCCCGAAGACCGCGCCAGCATCCGGCAGGAGAAAGCCCAGCCGCTGCTCGACGTGTTGGCAGCATGGCTCAGCGACCAACTGCCCAAAATCTCCGGCAAATCCGAACTTGCCAAGGCCATCCGCTATGCCCTGACCCGCATAAAGAAACTGCGGCCCTATCTCGACAACGGCATTCTGGAACTGGATAACAATTGTGCCGAGCGATCCATGCGTTGCGTGGCTTTAGGCCGTAAAAATTATCTCTTCATGGGATCCGAAGGTGGCGGCAAATCAGCCGCCATCGCCTACACCCTGATCGAAACCGCAAAACTGAATGGTGTCGATCCGCAAGCATGGCTCACCGATACCCTTGCTCGGATTGCTGACCACAAGATCAACCGTATCGACGATCTTCTCCCCTGGCGTTACGCTGCATCCGCAGCGTAACTGACGAACCCTTCACCTCGCCAGAGCGGGTTCACCGGACGGTCACGTGCCGAGACAACCTGCGGCTCTGGATCGCCGCGCTTCGTTCGCGATGACGATCCCGGCCTGTAGGGAGTTTTGGATGGCCTGGGGTTTAGGGAACCGAAGGCAATTCCCGTATTCCGCTGCGCTGCATACGGGCTGCGATGGTGCGGCCGACGGTAGTGAACTGCACGCCGAACACCTTCGCGATCTGTTGGTAGCTGTATGCGCTGGTGACATGGGCGGCGGTCATCCGGGGCCATGGTTTTGCCTTGCCGGTGGTAGTGAGATAAGTGCTGCATCGCCACGCCTATGGAACTTCGGCTGTATTAGGAACCGGTCGCCGAAGAGCGCAAGCATGCCGACCTTCCGACAACGCAACTCAACCGGTGGCAAGCGGGTAAGCCCGGCTTGCCGTGATCGCGGGGGCGCGAGAAACGCTGAGGAAGGTGAAACACCCCTGCCCACGGCGAGATGTCATGAGCGCGGGCCGATCGGAGTTCCGGACAGCTGATTTTTTTGATATTTCGGTCAGGTTTCATCAGCGGGCGTCTACTCTGCGTGGGGTCGTTTTCGACATTTTGCGTTTTACCCCCCCCTACTGCTCGCAGTCGGCGCGGGCGATGTGGTCGACAAAGGGGCCAACACAAAGGCCGGATATGGCCGAGACTGAAACTTATTCCGCTCTAATCTTGATCCCCGGTCCGCTCCGGCGGGAAGGATCGGATCATCCACAAAAGCAGGAGCAAGCCCGGCAGCGCCGCGACGAACGACAGGACGAAAAAGGTCGACCAGTCCACCTGGTCGGCGAGCCAGCCGGCGCCGGACGACAGTACCGTGCGCGACAACGCCATCAGCGAGGTCAGCAGCGCGTACTGGGTGGCCGTGTAGGCGACGTTGCAGAGGCTGGACAGGTAGGCGACGAACGCGGTGGTGCCCATGCCGGTCGTGATGTTCTCGAGCGCGATGGTGACCGCCAGCATCCACACCTCGGGACCGACGGCGGCCTGCGCGACGAAGATCAGGTTGGACGCCGCCATCAGCACGCCGCAGACCATCAGGCCCCAGAGAATACCCATGCGCGCCAGCACCACGCCGCCGAGCAGACCGCCGCCGATGGTGGCGGCGACGCCGAACAGTTTGACCACCTCGGCGATCTCTGTCTTGGTGAAACCGATCTCCAGAAAGAACGGCACCTTCATCACCGCCAGCACCGCGTCGCCGAACTTGTAGAGCATGATGAACAACAGGATCATCAGCCAGCCGCGGCGGCTCATGAACTCGATGAACGGGCAGATGGCCGCCGCGTAGATCCACGCCGCCGCCTCGGCCAAGGCCCGGGGCAGGTGCTTCTTGGTTTCGAGGAAAGCTTCGGCGCGCTCCTGCAACTCGACGGATTCGCGGGTGATGTGGCGCTCGGGTTCCGGGTTGACCAGGATCGTGACCATGCCCACCGCCACCATCGCCGCCATGATGCAGAACACCACCGGCCACGACAGCGCCTCGGCCAGGATCAATCCCACCGCCGCCGCGCCGACCTGGCCGATGCGCCAGCCGAATACGGCGGTGGCGGCGCCGGCCGCCAGCTTGCGTTCCTCCAGGATCTCGACGCGGTAGGCGTCGATGACCACGTCCTGGCTGGCCGACGCGAAGGCCACGGCGAGCGCGAACGCCGCCGTGGCGGCGATGCCGGCGACCGGATCGGTGAAGCCCATGGCGGCGATGGCGCCGAGCAGCACCACCTGCGACAACAGCGCCCAGCCGCGGCGCCGGCCGAGCCACCGGGTCAACAGCGGCAGCGGCATGCGGTCGATCCACGGCGCGGTCAGAAACTTCAGCGAATACGGCAGGCTGACCAGGGCGAACAGACCGATTTCGGTCTTCGAGACGCCCGATTCGGCGAGCCACGCGGTCAGCGGCTCCGCCAGCACCCCGAACGGCAGGCCGCTGGCAAACCCGAGAAACCACATGGAAAGGACGCGGCGATCGAGGTAGACCCGCGCCGCCGCCGCCACCCGTCGAGCGACCGGGAGGATCGCCGCCCGGGCCCTTCAGCCAAGCCTGGCCTGAATGAGCTGGGACAGCGGCACCTCGGCGCGCGCGCCCACGTGAGAGATGACCTCGGCGGCGGTGATGCTCCCCATCCGGGCGCAGCGGCTCAACGGCTGGTCATGCGTCAGACCGTGGAGGAAGCCGGCCGCGAACGCGTCGCCGGCACCGGTCGTGTCCACCACCGCGTCCACCGGCTCGGCGTCGACCCCGTGCACCTCGTCTTCGGATATCACCACCGAGCCCTTGTCCGAGCGGGTCAGCACGGCCACCGAACAGTGCCCCTTGACCTTTTGCAGCGCGGCGTCGAACGAATGCTCCTGGTAGAGCGACACCACTTCGTCCTCGTTGGCGAACAAGACATCCACGTGATTGCTCACCAGATCGAGGAAATCGTCGCGGTGACGATCGACGCAAAACGGATCGGAGAGGCTCAACGCCACCTGGCGACCGGCGTCGTGGGCAAGACGGGCGGCCTTGACGAACGCCTGCTTGGCCTTCGGGCGGTCCCACAGATAGCCTTCCAGGTAGGTCACCTTGGCGGACGCGATGAGCGGCTCGTCGATATCGTCCGGGCCCAGTTCGGAACTGACGCCGAGGAACGTCTGCATGGTGCGGTGGGCGTCGGGCGTGACCAGGATCAGGCACCGCGCCGTCGACGGGCCGTCCGTGGCGGGCGGCGTGTTGAAGGTGATGCCGAGCGAGACGATGTCGTGACGGAAGATGGCGCCGAGCTGATCGTCGCGTACCTTGCCGATGAACCCGCCCCGGCCGCCCAGAGACGCCAGCGCGGCGATGGTGTTGGCCGCCGATCCGCCGGAAACTTCCACCGCCGGGCCCATTTTCGCGTAAAGCGATTCGGCCGTTGCGGCGTCGATCAGGGTCATGGTGCCCTTGTTGAGGCCGGTCGCGGCGATGAACGCGTCGTCGGCATGGGCCAGTACGTCGACGATGGCATTGCCAATTCCGACCACGTCATGCCTTGCTTCCGCCATGTTTGCGTCCTCTCATCGCTGGTTGGTGGCGGCAGTATACCGGCGAGCCGGGTGCGGACAAGCCCCGCCGCCGAACCGCGGCCCGCTCCCTTGCGCCGTGGTCGCGCGAAAGCTAAACAGGTGCGGAGCAACACGCGACCTCTTATTCCCGGAGCGAGAATAGTGATCAAAGCATTTTCCAAGGCCATTGCTCAGTTCGGCGATCCGAACATCCGGCGCGTCGTCTGGATCAGCGTCGGCGCGTCCGCCGCCATCTTCACGCTGCTGTGGCTGGGCGTCGGCTTTCTCCTCACCGACACGTCGTTTTTCGACATCGGCTGGCTGGAAACGGCGGTGGACGTTCTCGGCGGTCTCGCCACGCTGGTAATCACCTGGCTGCTGTTTCCGGCGGTGGTGAGCGCCACGGTCGGGTTTCTGCTGGACCGGGTCGCGGACGCCGTCGAGGAACGGCACTATCCGCACCTGCCCGAGGTGCGCGAGACGCCCATGGGCGAAATCATTTCCACCACGTTGCGCTTTCTCGCCATCATGGTGGGCCTCAACCTGGTGATCCTGATTTTCCTTCTGTTTCCGCCGGTTTTCCCTTTTGTGTTCTACGGCGTCAACGGATATCTTCTGGGCCGAGAATACTTCGAACTGGTGGCCCTCCGCCGGCTTCAGCCGACGGAAGCCAAGGCCTTGAGAAAGCGCCATCAGGGCACGCTGTTCGCGGCGGGCGTCGCCGCGGCCCTGGTGCTGACCGTGCCCATCGTCAATCTGCTGGCGCCCATCATCGCCACCGCCGCGATGGTTCACCTGCTCGAAGGCTGGCGGGCGCGGGAGGTGCGCATATCGACGACGCCGGGATCGAAACCGGCCGTCACACGTGAAAAAGAAAGGCAATAGCTATGTTTCGCAAAAAGAGCGATGGGGGCGAGGATGGGCCGAAGGGCCCGGCGAGCGACACGGCTTTCACCGACACGGGGCCCGCGCCGCCACGGGCGTCGGCACCGAGAGGACCGCAGATCCCGGCGCGCCCGTCCGGAGGCGCCGGTTTCCACCCGGACATCCCCCAGCGGTCGGCGGAGAGCTCAGGCGCGCCCCGGCGGCCCGAAGTCAAGCCCCCGGCCAGTGAAGGAAAATCCATGGCGAACTCGGTTGACAAGAATACACTCATCGTCGGCGAGGATATCCGGCTCAAAGGCGAAATCACGTCGTGCGATAAATTGGTCATCGAGGGTCATGTTGAGATTTCCTTAACCAATGGCAGGCAAATTGAGATCGGCACGAGCGGCGTGTTCACCGGTCGGGCCGAGGTCCAGGAGGCCGACATCTCCGGCCACTTCGACGGCGAGCTGACGGCGCATGAGCGACTCGTCGTCCGATCCACGGGTCACATCACCGGCACGATCCGCTACGGCCGCATCGTCATCGAGGCCGGCGGCGAGATCGTTGGGTCGGTGGAGGCCATGACCGGCGCGAACAGCGGCAAGTTCGCCGTGGCAGGCGCGCCGAACACCCCGGACCAGAAGCCGGCGGCGCCTGGTGGCCCCGGCGGCGCGGCGTCCGCGAAAAAGACAGAGCCGGAGTTGGAGATCCCTTCCCGGCGGGAGTGAGCATGAGGCAAGGTTCCGGGTTTCGTTTTGCCGCCCTGGCGGCCGCCGCGCTGGCGGTCGCCGGGTGTTCCTCGTCGGGCCGTTCTCCCGATCTCGGAGCCGCCGGCCGCACGCCGGGTTCGGGCGAACTGGCGAGCCTGGGCCGATCGCAACTGATCGGCCTTCTCGGCCCCGCCGACTTCACTCGCATCGACGGTCCCGCCGAACTCATGCAATACCGTAACGGCACCTGCACCCTCGACGTGTTCCTCCATGACCAGGGCTCGGGCGGCGAAACACGGGTCACCCACGTGGAAGCGCGCGACGCCAACATGGATGCGGTCTCCGAGGACATGTGCCTGAAAAGCGTCGTCCGGGGCTAAAGCGGTATTTTAGAGCACGACCCTACGCCAGGGTCTTGTCGGGGTAGGCGCAGAAATTCCGCACCACGCAATCCGGACACCGCGGCCGGCGCGCCCTGCAGATATAGCGGCCGTGCAAAATTAGCCAGTGATGGGCATTGCGGCGCCAGCGTGCCGGCGTCACCGTCTCCAGCGCGCTCTCCACCGCCAGCGGCGTCTTGCCGGGCGCCAGGCCGGTGCGATTGGCCACCCGGAAAATATGGGTGTCGACGGCGATGGTGGGCGCGCCGAACGCAACGTTGAGCACCACATTGGCGGTCTTGCGCCCGACGCCCGGCAGGGCCTCCAACGCTTCGCGGTCACTGGGCACCTGGCCCGCGTGCCGCTCCACGAGGATCTTGCTCAACGCAATGACGTTCTTGGCCTTGGTATTGAAAAGGCCGATGGTCTTGATGGCGTGGCGGAGCCCGTCTTCGCCGAGTGCCAGCATGGCCTCGGGCGTGTCGACGGTCTTGAACAGCGGCTCGGTGGCCTTGTTGACGCCCACGTCGGTCGCCTGCGCCGACAGCACCACCGCCACCAGCAGAGTATAGGGATTTTCGAACCGGAGTTCGCTCCGGGGCTCCGGGTCGAGCGCGGCGAGCCGGCCATAAAAGGCATCGACGTCGGCGGGTGTCATGCGATTTGGCTCCTCGGTCGGAGACGATGGGCATGGCTGAAAACAAGCGCGCGCGCAATAAAATTTCAAGCAAAAACGTGATCGAGACTGTCTTGACATTTGTCGGCAAGTTGCGTGATAATGTTAAGTATTCCATTAGATGGAGGTGCGCGGATCGCATGAATCCACCGGACTGGAAGCGGGATGCCGACCCCTTGGCATCGGCATCCGACACTAAAGGCCAAGAATTCACTCGACACAGTCGAGCGCGGAGTATTGAAAGCTCCGATTTATAGACCCCCGCCTGCCTTGAAACGGCATTGAGCGGGGGTCTTCCATTAGAACAGCTCTTATTCCCTCACAGTCATCCCGCTTCGTTTCCGGACCGAATGGGGGCCGGTAATCCTGCTTCGCCGGCACCGGGTTCATCGCGCGCGCCAGCGAACGCCCAATCACCTTTGAACCTGCGGGCATGCTTTGTGGCGAGCATTGGGATAGGATGATCGGATGTTGTCCGCTGGGTCCCACACGATCGCCGGGCGCACCGTGATGCTGACGGTCGTCGCCATGGTTGCGTTCGCGGCCAACTCGTTGCTGTGCCGGCTGGCGTTGGGAACCAACCTCATCGACGCGGCATCGTTTACCACCGTCAGGGTAATCGCCGGCGCGCTGACGCTGGGGCTGATCGTTCTGCTTAGGCGACGGACGGGCGATCGCGGCAAAGGCGACTGGCGGGCCGGCGCCATGCTGTGCACCTACATGGTGTTCTTTTCCTTCGCCTACCTCTCGCTCACCACGGGGACGGGCGCGCTGATCCTGTTTGGCGCCGTTCAGTTGACCATGTTCGTGTTCGCTCTGCGGCAAGGCGAGCACTTCGCCTTGTTGTCGTGGTGCGGTCTCGCCTTGGCTATATTGGGAATGGTTTACCTGGTGTTGCCCGGCGTAACCGCGCCCGATCCGTTGGGCGCCGTGCTCATGGCGGTGGCGGGGATCGCGTGGGGAGCGTATTCGCTGCTCGGCCGGGGCGCCAAGGATCCGCTCGGAGCCACCGCGAGAAATTTTGCCTATACGGTTCCCTTCGTGCTGGTTGTCCAGTTGATCGCCATTGACGAGTTCGCCATCTCCGGCCACGGCCTCGCCCTGGCGGTGGCGTCGGGAGCGGTCACGTCGGGCTGCGGCTACGTCATCTGGTATGCGGCGCTCTCCGGTCTGACGGCCGCACGCGCGGCGACCGTCCAGCTTTCGGTGCCGGTGATCGCCGCCTTGGGCGGGGTGGTCCTGCTGTCCGAGCCGGTGACGCTCCGCCTGATGCTGGCCCTCGCCGCGACGCTGGGCGGCATCGCCATTGTGCTGGCGCAACGCGCCGCCAAGCCGCCGCTGCCGACGGCAACGGACGGCCCGGTCAACTGAAGGCGAGGCTCCGTGAATAGTTTCACTTCCCGTCGGGCAGAATACCAGACCAGCGTGGGAACGGCGCGACCGCCGCGAACCCACGGCAGGACCGCCACATGACCCACGACGAGTTCAACGCCTTCTGCGGTTCCCTTCCCGCGACGACCCACGTGGTTCAGTGGGGCGGCGCGGACGTCTGGAAGGTGGGCGGCAAAGTGTTCGCCATCGGCGGCGGCGGCGGCGAGCCGCGTTTCACCTTCAAGGCCGGCGAGATGGCCTACGAGATGCTCAAGGACCTGCCCGGCCTCCGCCCGGCGCCGTATCTCGCCTCGCGGGGCATGAAATGGATCCAGCACCATGCCCCGACCGGCCTTTCCGACGACGAGCTGAAAGCCTACCTCCGCCACTCCCACCGCATCGTCTCGCTCGGCCTCAGCAAGAAAAAGCAGCGCGAACTGGGGCTCATACCAACCAGCCCGCCGTCATCTGGAGCGCCGTGAAGCGCTCCAGACGCGCACCGTGAGACATATGCATGCGTCGATCGCAGCTCTACGTGCTATGAGCCTTCGTAGCGGAACGATATGTGGACCCGGGTCCGATACTCGGTGACCTTGCCGTCCTCGACCTTCATGTCGCACTTCTCGACCTCGGCCACCCTCAAGTCTCGAACGTGTTTGGCGGCCTCTTCGACAGCATTTTTCGCCGCTTCTTCCCATGAGGTCGGGCTGCTCCCGACGACGCGGATGATCTTGTAAACGCTCATGACATTCCTCCGTTCCGACTTGGGTTGTTCGCTACGGGGTGCACGTGCTCCCGCGCACTCACGCAGCGTATTCGCCACCACCGTCAGCCAGGGTCGGCGCCCGAAGCCAACGCTTGTGACGCTACCGATAAGTCTAGCGCTGCACGCAATGAGGATTTAATTCATTTCTCCTAAGTGACTATTTTGGTAAAGTATTTCGGCTTGGCGGCGAACCGCCTGACTGTCCCTGCGTCCGAAAAGAAAAACGCGTGGACTGGGTCCGAATCCACAACCCTGAGTCGATTTTCACCAGCCCGCCGTCGTCATTGCGGATGCCTTGAATCCACCCAAAAGAACCGACTGCGTATATCCGTTCCTGGATGGCATCGTTGCTATGCGCCTCGCAACGAGGTCGGAGGATAATGCTTACCAGTGACCAAACTTTTTACACAAACAGGAATTGAGCATGCTGCGGGACGCTATGAAAACGCAGGAACTTCTTGGTGCTTTTTTTGAATGGCGGCAGAATGAACCCCAATAAGGGGGATCTTATGGCGGAACCGGAAGTCATACCCGAACGCGGACATGTGTTTCTGTCCTATGCGCGGGCGGATGACGAGCCGTTCGTCAAGCGGCTGCGGGACGACCTGATCGCGAGCGGCCAGCCGGTTTGGTGGGACCGCAAATCAATGTCAAGCCGGGGCCGCACCTTCCTGCAGGAAATCCGTGATGCCATCGAGCGCTCAGAACGTGTGGTTGCGGTGATTGGACCCAATGCGGTCACATCCGAGTATGTTCGGGTCGAGTGGGACCATGCGCGGAACTTCTGCAAGGGGGTGCTGCCGATCCTGCGCGATGGCGATTACGATTTGGTTCCGCAAGACATCGCCAAATTGCATTGCGTCGACGTTCGAGAGATACGCCCCTACGATGCGGCGCTGGACGAGCTCCTTGATAAACTTGCGGAGCCGGTGCCCCCGCTCGGCCCGTTGACGCTCGTTCCGTCCCTTCCGCCCCACTATCTGCCGCGCTCCGAGGACATGGACCCGGTAGCCGAGACGGTTCTGGCGGACGTGCGCCGTCCGGTGGTCATCACTTCGGCGCAGACAGACGTCGGCGCTGGTGGGCATGGGCGGTGTCGGCAAGTCGGTGCTGGCGGCGGCGTTCGCGCGGATGGCCGACACCCGCCGCGCGTTCACCGACGGCGTGATCTGGCTCACCATCGGCCAGGACCGAAGTCTATTTTCGGCCTATGCGACCCTGGGCACGGCCCTGGCGACGATCCGGTGCCTTACGCTCAGGAAGAAACCGCCCGGGCGAGGCTCTCCAAGGTGCTAGCGGACAAGACCTGCCTCATCGTGCTCGACGATGTGTGGAACGTTGCCGATGCCGCCCCCTTCCGCGATGCCCTCGGCCCCAACGGCAAGTGACTGGTGACCACGCGGGACGGCGGTCTGGCGGAAGCTCTGGGGGCGGAGCTTTATTATCTGAACGTGCTGAGCGACGAGGCGTCCTTGCGGTTGCTGTCCGAATGGTCAGACCAAGACGTAGCCGATCTGCCCATTGAAGCCGGATCCGTCGCCAAGGAATGCGGAAATCTGCCACTCGCCTTGGCCATGGCGGGCGCCATGGTGCGCGGCAAGCCCGACCGATGGCAAAATGTCCTGCACCGGCTGCGAACCGCCGATCTGGAGAAAATCAAACAACAGTTTCCCAATTACCCCTATCCCGACCTTCTGAAGGCCATCGAAGCCAGCGTGAACGCCCTGGAGCCCAATGTGCGCGCCCGCTATCTGGACTTGGCGGTCTTTCCCGAGGACACACCGATACCGGAGGCGGCGCTCGCGACCTTCTGGGAGCCGCGAAGGTCTCGACGCATACGACAGCCAGGACGTGGTGGACGCGCTGGTCGACCTGTCGTTGGCCCGGCGGGATGACGCTGGCCGGATCACCCTCCATGACCTGCAGCGCGATTACGTCCGCAAGCAGATCGAAGATCTGCCGGCGTTGCACCGGCAATTGGTCGAAGCCTATCGCTTGAAGTGCCCCGACGGCTGGGCCAGCGGGCCGAATGACGGGTATTTCTTTCACAATCTTGCCCATCACTTGGTTGAGGCTGGCGAGGACGAGCAGCTTCGAGCCCTGCTGCTGGACTACGACTGGATCCAGGCCAAGCTGAATGGTACCAACTTTCAGTCGCTTCTGGCTGACTACGGACTCGTCACCGACGATGCAGAGGTAGACTTGGTTAAGGGCGCTTTAGACTCTCGAGAAGAACCCCTTTCATTGATTCAAACCTACTTCCGGGCCAACTGATTGGCCGTTTACGCCGCTTTGACCGCGAGACAGGCGTTCAAGCACTGGTGGAAAAAGCTCTTCATGGACCGGGAAAAGTTTGGCTTTGCCCGCTAACGCCGTCTCTGATCCACCAAACGACTTCGTTGCTTGATGACTATCCTAATGTACCTCCATCATCCGTTTTTAACACGTTAACGTTGACCGTAGACGGCAAGATATTTCCCTCAATTCCGGCGCAGTCGAGGTGCGCGAAGTGAAGAGCGGCAAAAGCCGGCTGCTTAAAAAGCAGCTGCATGGGAGAGATCGGGGCCGGCGATCCTTGATCTTCGCGGACGGGCGGCAAGTTACACTCTTTGACGGAATGATGCAGGTCAGGGATGGGCCGACCGGAGAAGGTCGTGTCTTCGGAGGGGAGTAATGTGGGGTACCGTGCAAACCAAATACGCGACATGCATAGAGGCCGCGTGAACGAGATTTTACAGCTGACGGATAGAAGAGTGGTGTCCTGCGGTTTCGATAAATCGGTTCGGGTGTGGGACGTGGATACCTGGATCCAGGTTGCCCTGTTCTTTGGCGATTCCTCCATTAGCGATGTTACCGCCTACGGTAACAACCTGATCGTCGCCTGGGAGCAAAAGCCTGCGGTGCATATCCTCGAACTGAGAGACTGATAAAGATCGGAGACCTTCGATTGCTGGCAGCCCGCTCCATGCTGTTGATGCTTGCTGCACTCCCCTGCCTGCTATCTTGGCCCGTCGGCTCCCCCCACGCCGACCCCTACTCCGGCATCATCAAGCAGCATGGCCAGTATAGCGAGGCCTACCTCGGCGACTGGTCGACGCTGCCCACCGGCAAGGACTGGGCGCGCGAGGACCAGGCTCGACCGGTCCTTCGAGTCGCTCACCGGCGACGAGCGCGAAGCGGTGGATTTCCGATCAAGACCGCGTCCATATCTCCGGCGAGTCGCTGGAGGTGAGCTGGCCGGGGCGGGATTACGACAACCAGGTCTATCGCATCCGCGACGTCAAGACACGTGATCATCGAGGACGTCGCCGTGGTGCACCGGGATCCGGACTATCGCGGCTATCATTCGGTGCTGATCGAGAACTGCGACACCGCCGTGATCCGCGACAGTTCGTTCGCCGGCGCGGTGGAGCATTCGCATATCAAGATCAAGGGGTGCCGCGACGTGCTGATCGACAATGTGGAGATCGCCGGCATCGACTACGGCAAGTCCGGCCGGCACCGCTCGGGCGGGGGCATCTTCATCGAGAACGGCAATGCGCACCGCAAGGGCAGTTTCGGCGGGCCCGGCTGGCGGGATCTGGAATGGCTGGTCATCCAGAACTGCTACATCCACGACCTGACGGGAAGCGACGGGACCCGGCGCAATCACGACGCCATCCTCGTCCATACGCCCGCCGACGGCGTGATCTTCAACAACGTCGTCGAGAACTGGCTGGACCGCTACGGCGACGCCGCCATCGACGTGGGATACCGGCGCGAAGGCGCCCCCGGGCGGTTCCTCCGGATCGAGCGCAACATCGTCCGCAACGCCAACCGGACCAAGACGCCCGGCGAGTTCGGCGACGGAACGCAGCGCGGTGCTGTGGGCCAACAACCTGATGATCAACGTCTTCCACGGCGACTATCACGAGGGCTGGAGCAACCACGCCGTCCACAACACCTACGTCTGGGACCCGGACAAACTGCCGCTGCTGCTGGAGGACGACTTCGCCCTCGATGCGTTCTACAAGCTGTGGACGGACATGGACTATCCCTCCTACGGCCGCAACAATCTGCTGTCCGTCGACGTGCCCGGTCCGTTCTGGGTGTACTATCAGAGCGGCGGACGGCCCGACAAATACCGCAACCTGTTCACCGACCACACCGTCTATCTCACCGGCGCGCCGACGCGCACCGGCTGGCTGGTGTCCGACGGCGACAGCGAGGGCCCCACCTTCCGGAGCTTCGAGGACTGGAAGCGCGATACCGGCAACGACCGCCACAGCATCCTCGGCGTGGCGTCGCCGGACGGGTTCGTGGATTATGCCGGTGACGACTTCCGCCTGAGCGGGCGGTCGCCGGCGGCGGCGGCCGGCAGCCCGGTGTTCGCGCTGACCCGGGATCCGCGCATGGCCATCACCCGGGACTTTTTCGGCAAACCCCGGTCGGCGACCCACCCCTCCGCCGGCGCCTTCGAGTAGATAAGCGCTCGGGGCGGAGCTCGTCCAATCCCCGGTTGCACGCACACCGCCGAGCGGATAGCTTGGCACAATAAATTAGTTCTATCTAATAAACGAGAAGCTGTCGAGGAGAACCCGCCGTGAGCGACAAGAACTATCCCGAAATCGTTTCCCATCTGTCCAAGGTCATGGGGGACATGCACAAGGGCATTCCCGGCACGATGAAGGGTTTCGCCGCCTGCGCCGACCAGGCCAAGGCGGCCGGCGCGCTGGACGAAAAGACCAAGGAGCTGATGGCCACCGCCATTTCCATCGCGCTTCGCTGCGACGGATGTCTCGGGTTTCACATTCGCGGCGCGGTCAGGCATGGCGCCAGCCGCCAGGAGATGATGGACACCATCGCCGTCGCCATCATGATGAACGGCGGACCGGCCACCGTGTACGGCGCCTATGCGCTGGAGGCCTACGACCAGTTCGCCGAGAAGCTGCGACGCGTAAAGCTGGCGTTCGGCACAACGAAAAACCCCCGGGAGAGGCTCCCGGGGGCTTCCAGCTCGTCGCTGTATCGTCCTGGCCGCTACTCGCGCGCGACGCCGAACAGCTGCATCAGCCACACGAACATGGTCACGAAGCTGCCGTACAGCAGGAAGGCGCCGAAGATCGCCTTGCGGTGGACCACGTCGCCGAGGTCGCCCTCGTAGTACCAGCCCTTGATCTGCTGGGTCTCGTAGGCGGTGAGACCGGCGAAGATGATCGGCACGATGATCGACATCGCCAAGTGCAGGCCGCTGGACTGCAGGAAGATGTTCACCACCAGCGCGATCAGGATACCGAAGGTGGCCATGACCAGGAACCGGCCCATGGCGGTGAGATCCCTCTTGGTGGTGTATCCGTACAAGCTCGACGCGGCGAACGCGCCCGCGGTGATGAAGAACACCCGGGCGATGCTTTCGCTGGTGTACATGTAGAAGTAGGGCGCGATCAGCGCGCCCCACATGGCCGCGTATATCCAGAAGCAGGCCTGGGCGGCGACGATGCTCTTGCTCATCATGATCTTCGGCGCGACGAAACCCATGCCGAGAATGCCGATGAACAGCACCCAGATGAACGGCCCGCCGACGATCGCCTGCATCACCGTCGGGTTCATCGCCACGACCATGGAAATGATGCCGGTGAAGGCGACGCCGAGAGCCATGTAGTTGTAGACCCGCAGCATGTACTGGCGCAGGCCGACATCGATCTGAGCGTCCTCCGCCTGCGACCGGGTCATCGTGTCGGTGCGCAGATTAAAGCGTCTGCCTGGTCCTATAGCCATTTGAAACCTCTTTCCAGAAACTGACTTTCCTATTCGCTAATATGGCACAGGCCGGGAAACGTGCAAGTGCGTTCCGACACAGGACCATCTTTCGATGATCGCAACTTGACCCCGTCTTTGATAGCACCAGGCTATCACTATTCATTGCGGAGATAGGGGCTGCTTTTCTGGCCCAGCACCCGCCAGGTTCCGGCGAACCCCATGACCAGCGTCAAGATCACGCAGGCGACGATGGTGGCGGTCACCGTGCCCGGCAGGAACACCCAGGGCATGCGCATCAGAAAGACCGTCACCGCCCACGCCACGACGCTGCCGACGACCGCGGCGGCGACGCCGGTCGCCAGGCCCAGCATGCCGTATTCCATAAGAAAACTCGCGGCGACGCGGCGGCGGGTGGCGCCCAGGACCTTGAAGATCACGGCGTCGTACTGGCGGCGCTGGCGGCCGGCGGCGATGGCGCCCGCCACCACCAGGGCGCCGACGATCACCGCCACCGAAGCGGCGGCGCGGATGCCCTGTCCGATGCCTTCGATCATCGAGTTGACCGCTTCGAGGGCTTCCCGGACGCGAATGGCGGTGACGTTGTCGAACCGGTCGGAAACCGCCTTTTCCACGGCCGATTCGTCGTCGGCGCCGGTGTAGACGGCGGCGATGTGGGTGTGGGGCGCGCCATCCAGGGTTCCGGGCGCGAGGATCAGCGCGAAATCGAATGGCACCGCCCGCCAGTCGATCTCGCGGAGCGAAGCGATCCGCACATCGATCTCACGGCCGAGCACGTTGAGCGTCAAGGTGTCGCCGACGCCCACCCCGAAGCCCTCGGCCAGCTTGGCATCGAACGACATGATGGGTTCGCCGGCATAGTCCTCCGACCACCACGAGCCGGCGACGATCTTGGTATCTTCCGGCACCGTCGCGGCGTAGGTGAGGGCGCGGTCGCCGCGGATTGCCCAGGCGGAACTCCGGGGCGACGGTGGCCTGCTCCACCGGCACGCCAGCGATTTCCACGATGCGGCCGCGCAGCGACGGCACCCGGCGCATGTCCTGAACGCCCGCGGCCTGCTGCACCGTGGCATCGAAAGTTGCGACCTGATCGTCCTGGATATCGATGAAGAACAGGCTCGGCGCGGCCTCGGGCAGGCGTTCGCCGATCTGGGCGCGGAGATTGCCCTCGATCAGCACCAGCGCCACCAGCACCGCGAGGCCCATGCCGAGCGACAGCACGACGCTCGGCGTCGGCGTCCCCGGCCGCGACAGGTTGCTGAGCGCCAGTCGGAACTCGGCGTTGCGCGGCCGGGGCACGCGTTTCACCAGGGCGACGATCAGCGATCCGGCACCCTTGAACGTCAGGAGCGTCAATGCGGCGCCGCCGACGAACCAATAGGCCAGGTTGCGGTCCAGCGCGGTGGCGATGACCAGCACCGCGAGCGCCAGGGCGCACAGCGCGATGGCCGCCAGGTAAATGGGGCGCGGCCGGCCGGCGGTCGGCGCCACGTTCTGGCGGAACAGGTTGGCGGCCGGGATGTCCCGCGCCCGCGCCAGCGGCCACAAGGCGAAGGTCAACGCCGTCAACAGGCCGAGCGCGGCGGCCTGGACGATGGGCATGGGGTAGACCGAGGTCTCGGCGCGGACCGGAAGAATGCCGGCGGCGGCCTCCAGGGCGAGGGCGGTCAAGGCCACGCCGCCGACGAGGCCGACGACGATTCCGGCCGTCGCCAGCAACAGGATCTGCAGCAGATAGACCCGGAACACCAGCGTACCGGGCGCGCCGATGCACTTGAAGGTGGCGATGGTGGAGACCCGGCCGTCCATGTAGTTCTTCACCGCGTTGCCGACCCCGATGCCGCCCACCAGCAGCGCGGTCAGACCGGCAAAGGTCAGAAACAGCGTCATCCGCTCGACGAACCGGCGAACGCCGGGAGCCGCTTCCGAGGTGTTCTGCACCCGCCAGCCGGCGGTGGGAAACGCGGCGTTGAGCGCCTCGGTCCAGGTCTTGACGTCGGTGTCGGCGGGCAGCGTCGCGCGGGTGTGATAGCGGATCATGCTGCCCGGCCGGACCAGGCCGGTTTCCGCCAGGGCCTCGGCGGCGATCATCAGGCGCGGCCCGAAGTTGAAGACGGTGGCGACGCGGTCGGGCTCGCGGTCCAGGCGGGCGCGAACGTCGAACACGGCATCGCCGACCTTGAGCCGGTCGCCCACGGCCGCTCCCAGGCGATCGAGCAGGTTCTGCTCGGCGACGGCGCCCCAGGCGCCATCGCGGCGCGCCAGGGCGTCGGCGAGAGGCATCGCCGGGGTCAGTTCGGTGGTGCCGACGAGGGGATACACCGGGTCCACCGCTTTCAGCTCCACCATGGCGCGGGCATCGCGCCCGGCCGCCGGGCGCGCCATCGCCCGCATCTCCGTAACGCGCGACAGGGCGGCCGAATGCTCTTGCAGGTAGGCATCCTGTTCGACCGTCGGCGCGCGATGCAAAAGCCGCAGATCGACGTCGCCGCCAAGCAGGGTGCGGGCGTCGGAACGAAGACCGGTGATCACCGACTGGTTCACCGTGCCGACGGCGGCGATGGCCGCGACGCCGATGGCGAGACTGATCAGGAGAACGCGGAAGCCGGAAAGCCCCGAGCGGAGCTCGCGCCGGGCGAGCCGCCCGGCGAGCCGCCAGGAGGATCCTGAAGAGCTCACGCGGCGCCGCCGGTCGCCGCCGCGAGCGGCAGGGGCGGCGGACTGGCGGTGTTCGTCCTCGACGATCGATCCGTCCGCGAGATGGACGATGCGCCCGCAGCGCGCCGCCAAGGTTTGCTCATGGGTGATGAGCACGAGCGTCGTGCCGCGCCGTTCCTGAAGATCGAACAGGACCTCCATGACCGCCTCGCCGGTGGCGCCGTCGAGGTTGCCGGTGGGCTCGTCGGCCAACAGAATCTCGGGCTCGGTGACGAAAGCCCGGGCGAGGGCGACCCGCTGCTGTTCGCCGCCGGACATCTGACCGGGATAATGCTGAACGCGATGGGCGAGGCCGACACTGGCCAATTGCGCCCGCGCGCGCTCCATGGCGTCGGCCGCGCCGGCGAACTCGAGCGGCAGGGCGACGTTCTCCAGCGCGCTCATGGTGGGGACAAGATGGAAATTTTGAAATACGATGCCCACATGATCACGCCGGAACACCGCGAGCGCATCTTCGTCGAGGCCGTCGAACGCGGTGCCGGCGACGCGAACCGACCCGCTGGTGGGCCTCTCGAGCCCGGCGATCACCATCAGCATGCTGGTCTTGCCGGACCCGGACGGCCCGACCACACCGACCGTTTCTCCGGGCTCGATGGCGACATCGATACCGCGCAGGACATTGACAACGCCGGCCGCCGACGTCAGTTGCAGATGAACGTCTTCGAGGGCGACGGCGGCGCCGTCCGTTTCAACAGTGTGAGGTGGCAATGACCCTGGCATCGATATGGACCTCAAACGCGGCAGGCGGTGATCGTGATGGTGACGGTGGCGGTGACGTTCCTACCCGATATGGCTCGGTCCGATCCTTTGTCAACGCATGGGCGTGTCTGCTCCTCGCCGTTCTCGTCGGCCTCAACGGCCTCGTCGCCGCGCCGGCGGCGGCCGGGGCCGCCGAACCCGTGCGTCTTCTGGTGCTGGGCGACAGCCTCACCGCCGGTTATGGACTACCCAAACAGGACGGGTTCACGGCGCAACTCGAGCGTTCGTTGCGCGCCGACGGCCTCGACGTCACGGTGATCGACGCCGGCGTCTCCGGCGATACCACCGCCGGCGGACTGGCGCGTCTCGATTGGGTATTGCGCTCGGCCGGCGCCGGTGGTCCGGACGCGGTCATCGTCGAGCTCGGTGCCAACGATGGGCTGAGAGGGTTCGACCCCGAAGTGACGTATGGCAATCTCGATCGAATTCTGAGCCGCCTGCGCGAGAGCGACGTGCCGATCCTGGTCGCGGGAATGCGGGCGCCGCCCAATCTGGGCCGCGAGTACGTCGACGCGTTCGACGCCATCTTTCCCCGGCTGGCCGACCGCCACGAGGTGCCGCTCTACCCGTTCTTTCTGGATGGAGTCGCCGCGGATCCCGATCTCAATCAGGCCGACGGCATCCACCCCAACCGCGAAGGCGTCGCCGAAATCGTCAGCCGCATCAAACCCGCCGTGAAGCAATTGCTCGAACGAACGGAGACCTCCAGATGAACCGGTTCAAGGTCGTTCACGCCGCTGGCGAGGATTGGGCGCACGCCGCGCAGGCATGCGCCGACGGCCTGGCCGGTGTCGCGGAAGAGGCCAATTTCGCCTTCGTCTATGTCACCGACCTGCTGGCCGAGGACTTCAGCCACATCCTGAACTACCTGCGGCGGAAAACCGGTATCGCGCATTGGGTGGGCAGCGTCGGCGTCGGGATTTGCGCCGAGCGCTCGGAATACTTCGACCGCCGCGCGGTCGCGGTCATGGCTTGCCAGCTTCCCGAGGAGTCGTTTCGCATCTTTCCCGCCATCAGCGAGGACGTGGATCAGCTGTCGGCGGCAAACCGCTCGTGGATCGCCGAAACAGCCCCCCGCTTCGGTATCGTTCACGCCGATCCCGCGAACCCGAGGACGCCGCAACTAATTGACGACCTTGCCGGGCGGAACGCCCTGTTTCTCGCGGGCGGACTGACATCGTCGCGGGCGGCGTGCCACCAGGTGGCGGAACGGATTACCGGCGGCGGCCTCTCCGGCGTGCTGTTCGGTCCGGACGTGGCGGTGCAGACGGCGCTGAGCCAGGGGTGCGCGCCCGTCGGCGGCAACCATGTCATTTCCGACTGTCTCGACAACGTGCTGATCGGACTTGATGGCCGGCCGGCGCTGGACGTGTTCAAGGAGGACATCGGCGAGCTTCTCGCCCGCGACCTCAACCGCGTCACCGGCTATATCCACGCGGCGATCCCGCTGCCCGGCTCGGACACCGGCGACTACATGGTTCGGAACCTGATCGCCATCGATCCCGAGCGCGGTTGGCTGGCCATCGGC
Organism: uncultured Alphaproteobacteria bacterium; assembly: GCA_963786305.1. Taxonomy (GTDB): domain Bacteria; phylum Pseudomonadota; class Alphaproteobacteria; order Rhodospirillales; family Defluviicoccaceae; genus CAKZLS01. The sequence goes on along the minus strand of CAWAYL010000011.1, from coordinate 124,638 downwards.
GATCCGCTTTCAGTGGGCGATCGCGTCATGTTCGTGCGCCGCGACCCGAGGACCGCCGAGCACGATCTTAAAGTGATGCTGGAGAAACTGAAGAAAAGGCTGGGCGGGCCGCCGCGCGGCGGCGTGTATTTCTCGTGCGTTGCTCGGGGACCCGCCATGTTCGGGGCGCCGGGCAACGAGATGGCGCTTCTCCAGGATGGATTGGGCGACATTCCGGTGGTTGGGTTCTATTGTGGCGGAGAGATTTCCAACGACCGCATCTACGGCTATACCGGCGTCCTGGCGCTTTTCACATAGAGATCCTTATCCCGATGAAATATTCCGAGCTGGGCCGAACCGGCATCTCCGTGAGCCGAGCGTGTCTCGGCACCATGACGTTTGGCGAACAGAACAACGCTTCGGACGCTTACTGGCAACTCGACCACGGCCGGGACGCGGGCGTCAATTTTATCGACGCGGCCGAGATGTACCCGATCCCCGCGAGCGCCGAGACAGCGGGACGGACCGAGGAAATCCTCGGCGATTGGATTGCAAGCCGGAATTGCCGAAGCAAGATCGTGTTGGCGACGAAGGTCACCGGCCCGGGTCTCGATCACATTCGCGCGGGACGGCCGAGCTTTCGAACGCCGCTGATCGAACAGGCCATCGACGGGAGTCTGCGGAGGCTCCGGACCGACACCATCGACCTCTATCAATTGCACTGGCCGGAGCGCACCACCAACCTGTTCGGGAAGCGCGGCTACGCGCATGACGACGCCGCCGATGACGAGAACGCCGATGACGAGACGGCGTTCCGCGACGTCCTCGACGCATTGGCGGCACAGATCAAGGCCGGCAAGATCCGCGCCGTCGGCCTCTCGAACGAGACGCCATGGGGGGTCATGCGATGTCTGGCGCTGGCCGACGAACACGGCCTGCCCCGTGTCGCGAGCGTGCAGAACCCCTACAGCCTTCTCAATCGCCTGTTCGAGATCGGCCTGGCGGAGGTGTCGATCCGCGAGGACTGCGGGTTGCTGGCCTACTCGCCGCTGGCGTTCGGCACGCTGAGCGGCAAGTATCTGGGCGGTCAACATCCGCCGGAGGCGCGCCTGTCGCGGTTTCCGGAGTACACCCGATACACCAAGCCGAACGCCGTCGCCGCGACCGAGGCCTATGTTTCCATTGCCGAACGCCATGGCCTGGATCCGGCGCAAATGGCGTTGGCGTATGTGTATTCCCGGCGGTTCCTCACGAGCGCCATCATCGGCGCGCGAACGGAGCAACAGCTCGAGACAAACCTGGAAGCCGCGAGCATCGTTCTGGATCCGTCCGTGATCAATGCCATCGAGACGGTCCATGAGAGCAACCCCGATCCGGCGCCGTAGAGCACGGTGGGATCGGATCGGATCGATCCGATCCCACCGTGCTCTAATCTATTGATTTCTAGAGCAAGAAATCCGATCAAGTGATTCCACTTGAACGGATATTGCTCTAATGGCCAGAGACCCGTCATGCTCCGTCTGTTCGTTGCCGTTCCGCTTCCCGAAAACGTCCGTGCCGATCTTGCCGGGCTTTGTTCAGGCGTGCCCGACGCACGGTGGGTGGCCGCGGAGAATATGCATTTGACACTGCGGTTCATCGGCGAGGTCGGGCGCGGCGATGCCGACGACATCCATCAGGCGCTCAGCCGCATTCACCTGCCCGCTTTCGAGCTCGTGGTGTCGGGCGTCGGGTGTTTCGAATCGGGCGCAAGATTCACACGCTGTGGGCCAGCGTGGAGAAACACGAAGTGCTCTGGCGGCTGCGCGAAAAGGTGGAAGCCGCCTGGTCCGCCTCGGCATGGAGCCGGAACGGCGCAAATTCAAGGCGCATGTGACCCTGGCGCGGTTTCGCAAGGGGTCGGGAAGCCGCATCGGCACCTTTATCGAGAACCACAATCGATTTCGTTCGGGACCCTTTCGCGTCGAGTGTTTCACCTTGTTTCGCAGTCACCTCGGCAACCAGGGCCCGCATTACGAGCCGCTGGCCGAGTACCCGTTGGCCGGGCACCCATTGTGAAGCGGCCGTTTCAGCGAGGTTATCGGCGTTATTATAGGTTGCTCTGTCTCACATATTCGGCGCAGAAGATCCTGCGACCCGTTCCCTTGTCGTAAATCCACGTGTCTCGGTTTTTATTGCAGTATTCGCCGATGAGGCCCCGGATTTTCGGCGCTGTTGAAATCGAGACCGCGCAGGTCCTGAATGCCGCTCAAGATGGAATCGAAAAAACCCTCCTTCCGGGGCGGTGCCCCTTGTGCCGGGGTTTCGGCCGCCGACCGTTTCGCTTCGCCGGGCGTTGGCTTCAGCCGCCAGCGACGTCACCAAACGTTCGCGTGATCTTGCCATCGACCGGGACTCCGGCGTCCCTTTGAAAGGCGACGATCGCGGACGCTCGTCTTCGAACCCGGGAACCCCGTCCACCGGGCCCGGATCATAGCCAAGCCGGCCCAAATACGCTTGAGCCCGGGTGACGCGGGCGCGATCATGCACGGTTCCTCGGGCGTCGATGGTGTCGCCGGGGCGGCTCGTCTCGGGCGGCTGCTGCTCGCTCTCGGGGGTTTTCCTGGCGTCCGTCGTGGCCGGTCAGGCGGCCGGCGAAAGACGGGTCGCGGTCGTTGCCGTCGTTTCCGGCCGTTGCCGCTGTTTCCGCCGGTTCGGTCGTTTCGGTCGTTTCCGTCGCGGTCGGCTCGGCGCGGGCGGAAATCACGCTCAACCAGGTCCCATCGACTGTTCTGTCGCGCCATGTCCAGGGCCGAGCGTCCCGTGTCGTCCACGGCGCGGACGTCCGCGTCTCGCGCCAGCAACAGCCGGGCGCTCTCCGCGTCGCCCGCGTTGACGGCGGCCATCAGCGGGGTTTGGCCGCGCGTGTCCGCGACATTCACCTTGGCGCCAGAGGCGAGAAGAACGCCCACCACATCGGCGTGCCCTGATCGCGCGGCGGCGATCAGCGGCGTCACGCCCAGATTAGGCGATACCGCCGGATCGGTCTCCGTGGCCGATCCTTCGCTCGATGCCGATGCCGATGCCGAGCGATTGGTGTCTCTGTCGGTGCCTGTACCGCCATCTCCGGCCGTCGACAGCAACAATTCGCGCCCCAGCTTGCCGCGCGACGTTTCGTCCGGACCGGCGTCGGGCCCGGCGATCCTCGGTTTACCGCCGCCGTGGAAACGCGCTCTCCGGTCTTCCGGGTTCGGCAGATGCCCGCGTCCGCCCGTCGATCCGTCATTCGGGAACAGGCCGTCGGAACCCGGATCCGTCGCGTCGATGGTTCCGAAGGACGGATTGGCGCCCCGAGCGATGAGATAGCTGACCATGGCCTCGTCGCCGTTCTGCGCGGCGAGCACGAGGAGCGTTCCGCCCCCCGCGGCCGGCGCATTGATGTCGGCGCCCTCGTCGAGGAGGGCCGCAACGGTTTCGATATCGCCGAGAAACACGGCCTTTTCCAGTGGCGAACCCCACGACTTGGGCCGCGTCGGCGTCGCCGGCTGGAGCGCCGACAGTCGGTCGGACGCAGTCGCGGGCGGCCCCTCGCGCGCCGGCGCCAAGGCTTCAAGGGAATTCGCCGAAGACGGATTTTCCTCGCCACTTTGCGCGCCGGTGCTCGCCGGACCGGCCGTATTTACGCCAAGGCCGTCGTCGATGTCGCCGCTCGCGAAAATGTAAAGGACCACGGCCGCCGACCGCCGACAACACGCCCAAGGCAGCCCATCGTCTTCCCCATGGACGGCGCGCGCGGCTGCGAGGGGCGCCCGCCGTCTCCGCCGCCACCTGCTGCCGTCAGATCTCGTCCCGACGGCACGGCGGAATGATACGCGGCTCTCGACCCATCGAAGTCGTCGCCTCGAAACCGCCGTCGACGCCGTGTCGTCCGACCGTCTGCCGGTCAGGGTGCTCCCCGCTGTCCGCCGGCGTGAACGCGGCGGCGGCCGCCATCCAGGCCCGAGGGGATCCCCCGGCGCCCGCGCATCGGCGGACACGACGATCCGCGGATGGTCTCCAGTCCCTCGCTCGCCGCGGCAGGAGCGCTCTTGCGGCGTGGCTCTCAGCGGTCTCGGCGGGCGCCCGCCGGCCACCGCCGGGGCCACCTGGTCGACCATGTCCGACGGATACGGATTTCCGGATTGTCCGGCCGCGACAACCATGGCGGCCCGGCAGATCCGGTTGATCGCTTGCGGATTTCCCTGGGCATGGTGGGCAACCCGGGCGATGGCCTCGGGCGTGAAGATCTGGGTTCCCCCGTAACCGGCCATATGCAGCCGATGATAGACGTAGGATTCCGCATCGCGCGGCTCGAGCGGGGTCAGCGAGACATGCAGGTCCGGTCTTCCGCCTGGGAAGCGGATCGCGGTCTTCGTCTAACCGCGAAGCGAGGCTCGGCGACCCCGCCAGAACGATGGCGATCGCCGCGCCCTGTTTCGCATCGCCCCTGGTCATGGCGGAAAGCGCCGACAGCGTCTCCGCGCTCAATCGATCGGCATCGTCAAGAAGCAGGATCGCCGTGGTGCCGCCGACGCCGACGGAGCCCAGCATCGCGGCAAGGCTGGTACGGGTCTGTTGATCGCCGCTGTCTTCTCGAACGGATCCGGGAAGCCGATCTGAACCGCGAAGGCACCCAGGATGTCGTCGATGGACGGCCCTCCCAGACAGGAAATATAGACGACGAGATGATCGGCGACGTCCAGTTCCGCCGCAAGACAGTGCAACAGCATGGTCTTGCCAACGCCGTGTTCACCCGTAATGACGGTGAGACCGGACCCCTTGCGCAATCCGTCGAGCAGTACCTGATGCTCCCGGCGCAGCTTTCGGGTCGAAATAAATGAACCGGGGGTCCGGAGAAATTCCAAAGGGCTCCAGTCCAGCCCCGAACGCATCGCTCGCCATTACCTTTTTGCTCACCGATCCGGCCGCCGTCAACCGGCCAATCGCGAAAGACCATGGCGCAAATCGACCAGTCGATGGCGAGACAATCCCTCCGAGCAACCTCACTCGCGCCACTTGATTTCTCAATGGTTATTAGGGCATCGTAGTGATTACTACATTAAACCTCAAACGCAAATATTGTAACTGAACAATGCAGCCGAACCAATGGAATAAAATTCCGGAACTCGCTCGGCGCCTTCCGGGAGATGGGCAGGCAGTCGCGGTCCGGACACTGGACGGCCCGGGGCGCCGGCGCCCGAGCCGGGATGGACCGAGGCGCGAGCGATGATTCGCGTCCTTTCCGGCTCCCTTGGCTCACAATGTCCCCTAGGCCCCCTGCCGCCGTCACGATTTATGCCTATGTTTTCGTCGGTTATCGCTCGGTATTGCACTGACTAACGAGCCGGCCGCGTTTCGTCATAGGATGGCTTCGCCATGGCAAAGACACCGCGAACTACCGAAACCCACCGCCCGAAGGCCCCAGGGTGCGCGGGCGCCGAAGACTCCACGCGCCGCGTCGCGGTCGCGCGCCGACGCCGATCCAACCGCGCGCGGGCGCCCCGGCGCCAGCCGCGCAAGCGGTGGGCATGGGTGGCGTTCAAATGGGCGGCGGTGGCCGCCATCTGGCTGGGTGTGATCACGGCCGGCGTGACCGCGTGGTATCTGGCGGACCTGCCCGACGTGGAGGAGGCGCTGGCCGCCGCCCGCCGCCCGTCGGTGACGGTCAAGGCCGGCCGACGGTTCGGTTCTCGCCACCTCCGGCGATCTGTACGGCGCGACGTTGCGCATCGCCGACCTGCCGCCCGCCCTGCCGTTGGCGGTGCTGGCGACCGAGGATCGCCGGTTCTACGATCATTTCGGCCTGGATGTCTTCGGCCTGACGCGGGCCATGATCGCCAACCTCCGCGCCGGAGCGGTCGTCCAGGGCGGCAGCACGATCACCCAGCAGGCTGCCAAGAACCTGTTCCTGTCGCCCGAGCGCACCCTCAAGCGCAAGGTGCAGGAGCTGGCGCTGGCGCTGTGGCTGGAGCATGAATTCACCAAGGACGAGATCCTCGCGATCTATCTCAACCGCGCCTATTTCGGCGCCGGCGCCTACGGCGTCGACGCCGCCGCGCGAAAGTTCTTCGGCCAGCCGGCGTCGCGGATCTCGACCTATCAGGCCGCCATGCTCGCCGGGCTGTTGAAGGCCCCGTCGCGCTACAACCCGCTCGCCAGCCCGAGCCAACGCCGCCGAGCGAACGCGGCAGGTGCTCGCGCGCATGGTCGACGCCGGCTACCTGTCCCCCGAGGAGGCCCGCGTCGCGGAACGGCAGCAAGGAGCGGTCGTCGCCACCATCTGCGATCGGCGCGGCAGCCGCTATTTCGTCGACTGGGTGCTGGCCCAGGTGTCGCGACTTCGTCTCCACCCACGATCGCGATGTCGTCGTCAGGACCACCCTGGATCCTCGCCTGCAACAAGTGGCCGAGGCCGAGATCGCCGACCATGTTGGCGGGCCCGGGCGCGGAGAAAGACGTCTCGCAGGCGGCGATCGTTTCGATGACCCTGGACGGCGCCGTGCGAGCCATGGTCGGTGGCCGCGACTATACCGCCAGCAAGTTCAATCGCGCGGCGCAGGCCTATCGCCAACCCGGATCCGCTTTCAAGCCGCTGGTCTATCTTGCCGGTCTCGAGGCCGGCCTGCTGCCCGACAGCCGCCTCGTCGATGCGCCGGTGCAGTGAACGGGTGGCGCCCCCGCAACTTCGACGGCCGCTACACCGGCGAAGTGACGCTGCGCCAGGCCCTGTCCCAATCCATCAACACCGTCGCGGTCCGGGTCAGCGAACGCGCCGGGCGCCGAAAGGTGATGGACGCGGCGCGCCGCTTCGGGATCACCGCGGACCTCCAGCCCAATCCGCAGCCTCGCGCTCGGCACCGGCGACGTCAGCCTGATCGAACTGACGTCGGTCTATGCGGTGTTCGCCAACGGCGGCATCGGCGTATGGCCCTACGGCATCGACACGATCCACGACGCCGATGGCCGAGCTGCTGTATTCGCGGCGCGGGCTCGGGGCCGGGTCGGGTTGCCTCGCCCCGCCATATCTCGGCCCTGACCGACATGCTCGTCGGTGCCGTCGAGCAGGGCACCGGCCGGGCGGCCCGGCTATCGCGGCCCGCGGCCGGCAAGACCGGCACCAGCCAGAACTACCGCGACGCCTGGTTCGTCGGCTTCACCGCCGACCTCGTCACCGGGGTGTGGATGGGCAACGACGACGGCCGGCCGATGAAGCGCGTCACCGGCGGCAGCCTGCCGGCCCAGCTCTGGCGGCAATTCATGCACACGGCGCATGCGGGAATTCCCGCGAAGCCGCTTCCCAGCCTGATTCCGCGAGGCGCCGCCGCGGCCACGGGTGATGGCCGCGTCTCAGCCCCAGGCACGGCCGTCCGCACGACCGACCGCCCAGGCCCAACCGGCGAGCGCCGACAGCCCTGGTTTCTGGAAACGCCTGATGACCGTGTTCGGCGACGGACTAAGGATATGATTTTGAGCTGAAAGCCGGAACGGTTCCGATGGTCAGCCTCGGGACGGGGGCGGCCCCATGCTCCGGTGCGGTTCGTCCGCCGGCGTCAGGGGGCCGGTCGCCGGGCCGCTCTTCTCGAGCGGCGCCATGGTGCCGGTGCCAAGATCCGGTGAGCCCAGATGCCGCGGCTCATAGGGGCCCGAATGGACCGCCGGCGCCGGTCGGGTAATGCGCACCGGCAAACCGCGCCGCTCGCTGAAGGCACGATCCACGGCGATCCAGTCGATACGCGGGATCTCGTCCGGCGACGCGACCGTCAACACCCGATCCGTCTGATCGGGGGTTTGCTCCATCGTCATTGTACCGGAGGCCTCGATCTCGTCCAATTGCGCGTGAGTCGGATGAACCTCGACGTAGAGGTCGCCTTCCTTGCGGCCGAATTTCACGGATTGGTCCACCACGGTCACCGGCGTTCCCACCTTTACATTGCCGAACAGCCATTCGATGTCTTCGGGGTAAAGACGGATACAGCCGCGGCTAGACCCGCCGGCCGACGCCCCAGGGCTTGCTGGTTCCGTGGACCAAATACGTCGGCCAGCCGAGATACATGGCGTATTCGCCGAGCGGATTGTCCGGCCCGGCCGGCAACGCGCGCCGGAAGCTCGGGATCCTCGTCGCGGGCATTCTTCGTCGGATACCAGTCGGGATGGGCGCGTTTGCGGACGATGCGCGTCGAGCCCGTCGGCGTCGTGAAGCCGCCGCGCCCGACGCCGATGGGGAACGTATGAACCTCTCCCTCGCCGTCGAAGAAATAGATCCTGAGTTCCGCCAGGTTGATCACGATTCCGTTGCGCGGGGCGTCCGGCAGAATATGGGCGTTGGGCAGAACGATAAAGGTGGCCTTGCCGGGAAGCCAGCGATCGACGCCGGGATTGGCGGCCATCACCTCCAGCAGCCCCAGGCCGTCGGCCCGGGCGATATCGAGCAAGGTATCATCGGTCCAGGTGTAGCTCTCGACGATCTCGCCGATGATATCGCTGGGCGGCTGATCCGCCGCGGCCGTCCCGGTTTCCTGCGCGGCGGCCGCGCTCGCGGCGGCAACCAACCAGATACCCGAGCAAGAGGCGGGCGCATCGAGAAAGAATGGCAGTCATGCGAACAACACCGTCATTGGGTAACGATTTAGGAGTACAGCGCCTTTATTTAACGGCTAACCTCCGGATTTGCCAGCCTCGACGACGGCATTTTCGGGATAATTCCGGCGGCGGGGCCGCATCGGGCTGTCGATCAGCGGTTGCAGCGCCGGCGCCAGCTCCTTGAGGACCTGCACGGGAAGGGCGCTGGTGAACTGGTGCTTCGCGGGCGTGTTCCGCCGGAACGTGGGCGGTGATGGTTCCGAAGAAGCGATCGTCGATGTAGAACGCGAACGCCGCGCTGCGGGCCGCGGCTTTTCCCGAAATAACCTTGCCGCCGGGACCGTTGCCACGCTCGAGCATGTCGTCCCCGGTGCCGGTCTTTCCGCCCACCGTCAGCTTCGTGCCGTCGCGGCCCACATAGGTGCCGGCGAGCCGCCGGGCGGTACCGTGTTCCACGACGTCCCTCAGGGCCGCGCGCAGGGTCGCGGCGACTTCGCTCGGCAGCACCCGTTCGGCCCGGTCCGCTTCGGGGGTGACCACCGTCTCGTAAGGCGTCGACTCGGCGAAATGAAGGCGCGTGAGGCGGGTGTCGGGAAGCCGCATGCCGTCATTGAGGATGATTCCCATCAACGTCGCCAGCGCCTGCGGCCGGTCGGCGGAGCTTCCCAGCGCCGTCGCGAGCGAGGGGACCAGGGTGGCGAAAGGATACCCGACCTCCGCCCACGAGCGATGAATGCGCTTGAACGCGTCCTCTTCGAGAACGGTGAGAATGCGGTTGTTGACGGCGCGCCGATCGGCTTTCCGGAAAAGCCATGTGTAGGCGTCCTGGCGCGCCTGGGTGCTCGCCGCCATGACCTCGGCCCGGCTCGCCTTCGGGTGCTCCATCAGATATCCCACCAGCCACAGCTCGAGCGGGTGGATGCGCGCCAGATAGCCCCGGTCGGCGAGCGAGAACCGCTCCGGCGCGTATTCGTCGTACAATCTGGCGACATCGCCGTCGCTCAGTTCGGCGTCGGGTAGCCGCCGCTCCAGAAAGCTTCGCAATGCCGCCGCGTCGGCGCCGGGGCGAACCGAGCGGAACACCGTCGCCTGGCGATGGCGGTTGGCGCGGACGCGCCGCGACAGGCGGTCCAGGGCCGCCTCGGGCGAAAGCGCGCCATAGCGCGCGAGGAAGCGGTCGAGGAACTGTTTGCCCTCGCCGTCGGCGAACCTCCGGAGGTAGCGAAGACGCGCCGGATGCTTGCCGTCGTCCAGAACCTCTCGCGGCGAGACCGGACCTCGCGCGCGATGATACGAGACGATATCGCGCATCATCCGGACGAACACCAGGTTGGTGGACCGGCGAAACGCCTCGGCGACCGGCATGGTGCGTCCGTTGTCGTCGCGACTGAAATTGTGGAAAGTGTGCATGCCGCCGCCGGTAAAGAACTGTTGATACGGACTGGCCGAGTACCGGCGGTTCATCGCCGCGTCCATGACGCCCCGCGGATCATGGTCGGACGTTTCGCGCAGATAGTCGATCGTCCAGCGGGTCAATGGATCCTCGGCGTCGCCGGCCGCCGCGTCGAGCTCTTCGCGCGGCAGATCCCGATACCGCCCGTGAATTTCGGCGATCACCGACAGATAGGATGCCAGCGTGCGCAGCTTGGCGGTCGATCCCAGGTCCAGCTTGCCGCCGTCGTTGATGTCCAGGGGCCGATCGAGATTGTCCGCCTGGACCCGCAGATAATTCATGTGCTTGCCGCGCTCGTATAGCGTCACGCTGTAGATCAGCTCGCTCGCGTCGCCGGCGCCGAGCAGCCCGCGGCCCGTCAAGCCGAGCCGGCGGGCCTCGGCGGGATCCGTCAACCGGCTCAGGGTTTCGGTGACACGGCGCTGGGTGGCGGCATCGAGCGACGTCTCGACCTCGAGATCCAGGCGGTCCAGCTGATAGAAGCTCGCCGCGCCGATCAGCGAGAGCAAACGCGTCCGAATGGCGTTCATTGCCTTGCGATCGACGAACGAGATCTCGGCGGCGGAGGGCGGTTCGGTCCGAAACACCAGATCGGCGGCCAGCGCGGCGTCGCGCAACTCCGCGTCGATGGCGCCGGCCTTGGCCATCAGGCGCAGGTACGTGTCGGTCAACGCCTCCAGGTCCTTGCGGCCGTCCGCGAGGTAATACGACGGCCGGCGTTGCGCCAACAGCAGACTGACGACCTGCTTGTAGATGGTTCCGCGGAGCGTTTTTCCGATTTCGGTGGTCGGGCGGCGTTTGCAGGATCCGGGTGGCGGCGCGAAAATTGGTGCCATACCAACTCCACAAACCATCGCCGATCCCGATGATTTCGCCGAACCCGCGGCTGCCGGCCAAGGGCGTCGAATTCACGTAGTCGACGACGATCTGCCGCCGGGCCTGCCCCGTGTCGGGGCCATGGCGGTAGGCCCGCACGCTCGCCGTCGCGATCTGACGCAGCTTTTCCAGCACGTTGGTCGTTCGGCCTTCGGGCGAGTGCCGATACTTCTCCATCTGGATGGCCAGCGTGCTGCCGCCGAAGCGCTGCTGCGACGGATCGACGATCTGCGCCAGCAGCGTCCAGGCCGCGGCCGCGAACCGGTCCCACTCCACCGCCGGGTTTTGGGTCGGATGGGCATGGGTCAGAAGTTCGCGGTTCTCGATGAACAGAAGACTGTCGACGATCAGCGGCGGAACGGCGGTAAAATCGGCGAACACCCGTTCCGGATGCCGCGACTGATAGATCACATCGCCGTCGCGGTCGCGGATCGTCAGGCCGGACTGCGGCTTCTCGCGATAAACGGCGAAACCGCCGTACCGGATGAATTTTTTTAAGCTGTCGGATAGACGGGCCTGCTCCGCGACACGGAAGCCCTGGCGGTCAAGGGACGCGAGATAGGACGGAATGTCCGCGTATCCCAATCTCTCGTTGTAGGGTCCGGCGATGGGGAAAAGACCGTCCGGATCGATTCCCGGCTCCACCGCGTAGGTCAGGTCCTGGGCGAACGGAGCAATGATTTCCGCCTGAAGGCGAGATGTTTCGGCCTCGGAGCGCAACCCCCACGCTCCCGCCGCGGCCACGAGCACGAGGCCCAAGCATGCAGTGATTTGACCCCGTGACGCCCAACGCATACCGATTGCCCCTACACAGACATGAAACAGCCTCCATCCCTCAAGCACATCGCGCGGCCAGTTTGCCGCGCCGTATTCACGTACTTCTCAATACCATCGAGGCGACGTGTAGTGTAGAGTGTAAGTATTAACGGGGCCTGCTTACAACCTGCATTCGGGTCAATTTTTATGTACGATTGTAATTGTTTTGCGAGGTGTTCGTTTTTTGTTACGCGTTCGACTTGATTTTCTCGAACGCGGCGAGGGCGCGGAGCCGCGCCGAGCGATGATCGACGATGGGCGGCGGATAGGTGGCGCCCAGACGGATGCCGGCGGCCTCCAACTCGAGCGGCGGCGCTTCCCAAGGACGGTGGATCCAGCGCTCGGTCAGGTCCGACAGCTCCGGCACCCAGCGGCGCACATAGTCGCCGCGAGGGTCGAATTTCTCACCCTGCAGGACCGGGTTGAACACCCGGAAGTACGGTGCGGCGTCGGCGCCGCAGCCGGCCACCCACTGCCATCCGCCGGCGTTGTTGCCCATGTCCGCGTCCACCAGGGTATCCCAGAACCAGGCCTCGCCGCTCCGCCACGAAAGCAACAGGTCCTTGACCAGAAACGAGGCCGCGATCATTCGGACCCGATTGTGCATCCATCCGGTGTGCCATAGTTGCCGCATGCCGGCATCGACGATGGGGTAACCGGTTCGGCCCCGTTGCCACGCGGCCAATGCTTGCGGGTTGTCGGCCCAGGGGAACGCGCCGAATTGCGCCCGCAGGGGCTCGTCCGTCAACGTGGGCGTGCGGGCAAGCAGGTGGGCGCAAAAATCGCGCCATCCCAGTTCGCGCAGAAACGCCTGTCCGCCGCCGTAGCAAGCGGGATTGGCGTCCATTTCCATGCGGGTCGCGTGCCACGCCTGACGGGGAGAGATTTCTCCGAAGTGCAGATGCGGTGACAACATGGATGTCGCGACCGGTTCGGGGCGGTTGCGAAGCTTTCCATAACCGGAAACGCCATCCGCGACAAACGCCTCGAGACGCTCCCGCCCGTGCCTTTCACCCGGGCCGCCATGTTTCTCTCAGACCACCCGCCCAGTCCGGCCTCATGGGAAGCAGGGCCCAGCGCATCCAATTGATCGCTGGCGGGCGGCGGGGACAATCCGACCAGCCGGTCCGGAGCGGGGAGCGGGTCGGCGGGCGGCGGAGACCTCAGGCAGGTTTTCCAGAACGGCGAAAACACGCGAAACGGTTCTCCCTTCCGGCTGATGATGGCATCCGGCTGGAACAGAAGATCCGCGGCGAAGTTCCGTGCCTCCAAACCGCCGCGCGCCAGCGCCGCTTGCAACCGGCGTTCGGCGTTCTGCCAGTGGGGTTCGATGTGCCGGTTCCAGTAAATCGCCTCGGCGCCGGTTTCGCCGGCGATCGCGATCAGCACCTCGACGGCGTCGCCGCGACGCAGAACCAGGGAAGCGCCGCGCTCCTTCAAGGCGCCCGCAAGATCGCGGAGGCCGTGGTGCAGCCACCACCTGCTGGCGCCGCCCATGCGCCACTCGCCGGGCGCTGCATCGTCCAGAACGTACACGGGCACAACGGGGCGTCCCTCGGACGCCGCCGCGTCCAGGGCGGGATGATCGGACAATCGAAGATCGTCCCGAAACCAAACGATGACGGCAGATTTCATGCTAAATCCGTTATTTTCCAGCTGAATGACTACTCTTTGCATACGCGCCCCCCGGCCATCTGGATGGCGTGTCCAATGGCATACAAAAAGTTGGAGGCGGGCGCGGGCACCGTGCGGCATACCGCGATAAAACAACCCAAATGGGTTCTTTTCTGCCCATATAATGGTAGACGTTTACCCCCAAACAGGCCATAAAATAACCATAAAGGCGCTTCGTACAAATCAACCGGTCCGCGATGGATGCATCGTGTACCGACTTCGGTCGCAACCGCGATTGTCGAGCAATGGATTTTCCGGAAATGCCGCATCCCTCAACTTTTTCATGCGTCGCTCGATGCCATAGGAAACGACACATATGAGTACCAGTTTCGACAACCTTGCAGCAGCAGCGCTGCTCGCCGACCAGTACATCATCGGCACGGACGGCAACGACGACCTGACCGGCGGCGACGGCAGCGACACGATCATCGGAAGGGACGGCGACGATACCATCGACGGGCGCGGTGGCAACGACGAACTGTCCGGAAATCGCGACAACGATACCATTCGGGGCGGCGACGGCGACGATACGATCCTCGCCAGCGGCGGTGACGACTTTGCGAGTGGCGGTGCCGGCAGGGATCGCCTCGATGGCGGAACCGGCAATGACACCGTGGATTACAGCGAAACCGTGCTCGACGTGGAGATCGATCTCGAAAACGAGCGCGCCACCTTCGCCGACGCCGCGGACAACGAATTCATCTTCAACTTCGAAAACGCCATTGGCGGCGCCGGCGGCGACACGCTGATCGGCACCGGCGGGGCCAACCGCCTGGACGGCGGACCGGGCGCGGATTCCGTGTCGGGCGGCGACGGCGACGATACTTCTGGCTTGGCAATCCCGGCGACGACACCCTGGACGGCGGCCCCGGAGACGACACCGCGGATTACAGCGGCACCGGCACCGGCGCGGCGATCGATCTGGGAACGGGCATCGCGGTGCTGCCCGATGGCACCACCGATCAACTGACCGGCATCGAAAACGTCATCGCCACCCAGGGTGACGATACCGTTTTCGGCGGCGAGAATGGAGAGCTTCATCGACGGCCAGGGCGGCGGCGACGTGCTCTCGGGCGACGGCGGCGACGATACCGTGCTCGGCGGCGACGGCGATGACAGCATCCTTGCCGGGACGGTCGATGGCGACGAAGGTACCGACGGCGACGATTCATACGACGGCGGCGCCGGCAACGATACCATCAGCTTCGAGGATATCGTCGACAGCGTGACCGTCGACCTCGGCGCCGAAAGCGCCACCGGCGGCCAGATCGGTGACGATACCGTCACGGATATGGAAAACGTGTTCGGTGGATGGGGGGACGACACGATCATCGGCGATGCCGAGGACAACGTTCTCTGCGGCAATGACGGGAGCGACAGCATCGACGGCTCGGCCGGCGACGACACGCTGATCGGCGGCGGCGGCGACGACACCCTTTTCGGCGGCGACGGAAACGATGTGATCTACGGCGACAGCGCCGCCGGTATCGGAGACGTGAGCGTCACCATCCGCTTCGCCGGCGAGTTGGCGGATTTCGAAGCACCTATGGTGTCTATAATACGAGTACACGACACGCGCGGGTCATCGTCGCCAACGTCGACGTGGAAACCAACCCCGCCCTCGTCTACATGGTGACCGCGCTCCCGCTCACCGCCGACGAATTCGACAATCTCGGGTTCTTTCTCATTCCCAACGGTTACGACCTCAATCGCGGGGAACTGGACGGCGGCGATCCCGGTGACCTTAATCTACAGGTGGTCGACGACGACGGCGTGTGGGATATCCGCGACGCCGACAACGGTTACGTATTCTCCGGCAGCAGAGACGAAACCTATTTCACCGACCCCGCCCTGAACCCGGGCGGTTTGGATCACACGGCGATCACCGGCGGTCTCACCACCGGCGGGCAGGAATTCCAGGCCTGGGAAGACTTGCCGAACCTGGGCGACCGCGACTTCGACGACACCATTTTTTATCTGACCCTGTCCTGCGGCCTCGGTCTGCCCGGCAGCGATCTGCTCATCGGCGGCGCCGGCGACGACACCCTCTTCGGCAACGAAGAACGCGACACGCTCCAGGGCGGCACGGTGACGATTCGCTGATCGGCAACGCCGGCGACGACATCCTCGAAGGCGGCAGCGGCTCCGACACCGTCTACGGCAACGACGGCGACGACCTGATCCTCGGGAGCGGCAGTGCCGATGACGACGCGTACTACGGCGGCGGCGGCAACGACACCATCAATTACGAGGACGAAACCGACAACGTGCTGGTGGACCTCGGCGCCGGCATGGCCGCCGGCGACGGCATCGGCGACGACCTCGTCGACGCCATCGAGAACGCCGTCGGCGGGTCCGGCGACGATACCTTGATCGGTTCGGCCGACGCCAACCGGTTGACCGGCAACGACGGCGACGATCTGCTGGGCGGATCGGGCGGCAACGACACTCTCGACGGCAACGACGGCAACGATACGGTCAGCTACGAGACCACCACCGCCGGCGTTGTCGTGGATCTCGGAGCCGGCATGGCCACCGGCCCCGAAATCGACACCGACACCCTCGCCGGCATCGAAAACGCCCTCGGCGGCGCCGGCGACGACAGCCTGACCGGGTCCAGCGTCGCCAACCGGCTCGTCGGCAACGCCGGCGACGACACCATCGAAGGCGCCGCCGGCAACGACACCTTGGAAGGTGGCGACGGCGGCGACCTGATCCTCGTCCGGCGACGGTGACGATCTGCTCACCGGCGGCGCGGGCGCCGACACCTTCTATTTCGATCTTTGGACCGGCACCGACACCATCAGCGACTTCGCGACCGCCGCTTGCGGCTGTTCCAGCGCGCCGCCGCCACCGTCCGACAAAATCGACGTCTCCCCATTCGGCTTCACCAACCTGTTCGAACTGGGGCTTCTGACCGAAGGCGCGCCCGACGGAACCTGGATCCGGTTGAGCGAGGCGGGCGGCGGCGACGTGTTCCTCGAAGACGTTCTGATCTTCGATCTCACCAGCAACGATTTCATTCTCTGATCAGAGCTTTACGTTCGTCTCGGTAACGACTCGAGCACCCCCGGGGCCGATATCCCGGGGGTTTTTTCCGGCGCGGCGCCCCGCGATCGCGGGCGCGCTCGGATCAGCGCGCTTGTGGTGGGGCATGGCTCCTTGGTAGTGAACAGAACACTGTCCAAGAAAGTTCGCACCATGAGTTTCAGTTCGCTGCGAGATTTCATTCGATCCCTGGAGGCCAAGGGCCGGCTGGTTCGGGTCACCGAGCCGGTGTCGCCGGTGCTGGAAATCACCGAGATTCAAACCCGGCTGCTCGCCGAGGGCGGACCGGCGGTCCTGTTCGAGAACGTGGTGGGAAGCGACGGCGAAAAATACGACATGCCGCTGCTCGCCAACCTGTTCGGCACCGTCGAGCGGGTCGCCTGGGGCATGAACCGGGAGCCGTCCCAGTTGCGCGGGATCGGCGACATGCTGGCCTTTCTGAAACAACCGCAACCGCCGGCCGGATTTCGCGATTCCCTGGAAATGCTGCCGCTGCTCAAGCAGGCGCTGAACATGCGGCCGAAATCGGTGAGCTCGGCGCCGTGTCACGAAGTGGTCCTCAAGGGCGACCAGATCGACCTCGCGCGCTTGCCCATCCAGACCTGCTGGCCGGGAGAACCGGCGCCGCTGATCACCTGGCCGCTGGTGGTGACCAAGGGCCCCTCGGCGGGCGGGTCCGATGGCGACCGGCGGGATGTCTTCAACCTCGGCATCTACCGGATGCAGGTCACCGGACGCAACACCACGCTGATGCGATGGCTCAAGCACCGCGGCGGCGCCCAGCATCATGCCCGGTGGAAACAAACCAAACGGGAACCGTTGCCGGCGGCGGCCGTCATCGGCGCCGATCCGGGCACCATCCTCGCCGCCGTGACGCCCGTTCCCGACACACTGTCCGAGTATCAGTTCGCCGGCCTGCTGCGCGGCAAGAAGGTGGAGCTGGTGGACTGCAAGACCGTTCCCCTGAAGGTTCCGGCGCAGGCCGAGATCGTCATCGAGGGGACCGTGTCGCTGGAGGACTATGGCGACGAGGGCCCGTACGGCGACCATACCGGATACTACAACGCGGTGGAGCCGTTTCCCGTTTTCACGGTCAGCGCCATCACCATGCGCCGCCAACCGATCTATCTCTCCACCTTCACCGGCCGGCCGCCCGACGAGCCTTCGGTGCTGGGCGAGGCGTTGAACGAGGTGTTCATCCCGCTGCTCATTCAGCAGTTCCCCGAGATCGTGGATTTCTGGCTGCCGCCGGAGGGGTGCTCCTATCGCGTCGCCGTGGTCTCCATGAACAAGCAATATCCCGGGCACGCCAAGCGCATCATGATGGGGGTATGGTCGTTTCTCCGCCAATTCATGTACACCAAGTTCGTCATCGTCGTGGACGCCGAGATCAATCCACGCGACTGGAACGACGTCATCTGGGCCCTGTCGACCAACGTCGACGCGGCGCGGGACACCACGGTCATCGAACATACGCCCATCGACTATCTGGATTTCGCGTCGCCCAAGTCGGGGCTCGGAAGCAAGATGGGCATCGATGCGACGGCGAAGATCCCGCCCGAGACCCACCGGCCGTGGGGGCGACAGATCCGCATGACCGACGCCACCATCGACGAGGTCACCCGCAAGTGGAACCGCTATGGCCTTCCGGGATCGGGACGGCCGATTTGGAAATGATTCCAATGGTTATGACGGGTTACTATCGATGGCGTTGGTATAGAGTGGTGCTGTAAAAAAACCGAAACAAAAGCGCGACAGGGATAAAGATCAATGGATTTGTGGCAGAGTGCCGCCGTCGTCACCGGCGCGGCGTCTGGATTGGGTGCGGAAACGGCGCGGTTTTTGGCGGAAGCCGGTGCCAAGGTCACGGTGATCGACATCGACGCGATTCGCCTCGCGGTCGTCGCCAAGGAAATCGACGCGCTGGCCATCCCCTGCGACATGTCGAACTCCGACGCGGCCGAGGCCGCCTTCAAGCAGGCGCGGGAGACCAATGGCGCCGCCCGGGTTCTCGTGCACTGCGTCGGGCGCGGGCACTCGCAGAAAATTCTGAGTAACGACACGCCGATGTCGCTTGAGGGTTTTCGCCAACTGGTGGAGGTCAATCTGATCTCGACCTTCAACATGATGCGGCTGGCGGCGGCGGACATGGCGCGGCTGGACAAACAGGCCCAGGGCGAGCGCGGCGTCATCATTTCCACCGCCTCGGTGGCCGCCTACGAAGGACAGAGCGGCGAGGCCGCCTACTCGGCGTCGAAGGGCGGCGTGGTCAGCATGATCCTCCCCGCCGCCCGCGAGCTGGGACCGCTCGGCATCCGCGTCGTCGGCATCGCCCCCGGGCTGTTCGGGACGCCGACGTTGTTCGCGATGGAACGGAACCTGGACTCACGCCTGGCGCGTTCCATCCCGTTCCCGCATCGCTTCGGCGATCCGTCCGAGTTCGCCATGCTGGTCAAGCACGTCATCAAGAACGTGATGATCAACGGCACCGTCCTTCGTCTCGATGGCGGCTTCCATCACTAGCGATCCCGCTCGAACGCGTCCACAACGGCACCGCCCATGATCAAAACCGTCCACCTCCATCTCGTCTCCCACGCGTCCGGCGAACTGATCGAGATGCTTGCCCGCAATGCGGTGGCGCAATTGGACGGCGTCGACGTGGAGCGGCGGATCTGGAAGATGGTGCGGCATCTGGGCCAGGTGCCGGAGATCCTCGCGGCGATCGGGGAGACGCCGGGGTTCGTCGTTCACAGTGTCGCCGCCACGGACGTTCGCGAGGGTCTCGAAAAAGGCTGCGACCGGCTGCATGTGCCCTGCCTGTTCGCGCTGGAGCCGCTGATTTCCCAATTGTCGGAACACTTCGACGTTCCGGTGCGGTTTCGCTCCAGCGCCCTCGATACCATCGACGACGACTACTACCAGCGGGTCGAGGCGATGAAATACACGCTCAGTCACGATGACGGGCAGTTGACCAACGAGCTCGACAACGCCGATGTGGTGCTCGTGGGCGTATCGCGGGCGACCAAGACGCCCACCTGCATGTATCTGGCGTCGCGCGGCATCAAGGCGGCGAATGTACCCCTGGTTCCGGGTGTTCCGTTGCCGAGCGGTCTGTTGTCCGCCGATCACCCGTTCGTCGTCGGCCTGACCATCAACCCGACCCGGCTTGCCACCATCCGCGCCGCCCGCCTCAAGGCGTTGAAGCAGACGGCCACCACCGACTACGACGATCTCGACAGCCTGCGCGAAGAAGTGCGCGACGCGCGGCGGATCTTTCTTCGCCACGGATGGCCGATCATCGACGTCACCGACCGGTCCATCGAGCAGGTGACCAACATGATCATCGCGATGCTGCAAAAGCGGATGAACGCCAACCCTTGAACGCCGTGGTCGCCGACAACCGGATCACAGAGCGTCCCGGTCGATGGCGTCGAGGGTAGCGCGGGTTTCCCGAAGTTTTTCCGAAAGAAAGATCATCTCGGTTCCATAGGCGATGAACCGGTATCCGGCCTCGATGCAGCCGTTCAGCCGCTCCGGATCGCTGTGCACCACATGCATGCCGGCGGGTTTACCGCCGGCGGCCGCGTAGCGCTCCACCTCGGCCAGCGCCTCGACCACCTTCGGGTGGTCGAACCGGCCGGGAACGCCGAGCGAGCCGGACAGGTCGTACGGACCGACGATGAACCCGTCGACCCCGTCGACGGCCATGATCGCGTCGAGCTGTTCGACGGCGCGGTAGTGTTCGATCTGGACGAACAGCGACAAAAACCGGTCCTGCCCGGACCGGTAGTCCTCGAACCCCGCTCCGTACTTCTGGGCGCGCGCCAGCCCGACGCCGCGCAGTCCCCGCGGCGGATAGTACATCGCTTCGACGGCGGCCCGCGCCTCGTCCGGCGAATTGACCATGGGCACGACGATACCGAGGGCCCCGGCATCCAGGGCGCGTTTGATCAGAAGCGGATCGTTGGCGCCGACGCGAACGAACGGCGCCGCCCCGGCCAGCGACACCACCTGGATCAAGGCCCGCATCTCCGACACCGACGTGCTGGTGTGCTCCATATCGATCACCAGCCATTCGAACCCCGCCGTCGCCATCATCTCCGCGAGTTGCAGATCGGCGAAACTGAGCCAGGAACCGATGGACAGTTGGCGGGTTCGGATTTTCTGCTTGAGGTCGGTCATGGTGGTGCGTTCAACTTGGTTGTTGGCTAAATGCCCAGCCGCTGACGCATGAGCGCCTCGGCCATGGCAAAGTCATGCTCTTCATCGATATCGACGCTCTCGATCGACGGTGTCGGATACAGCATCGGTGCCCTGCCCAGGCGCAGCCCGGTGGCCGCGAAAGACGCGCGGCTGAATATGTACAGACACGAATTCTCCTCGTAGATCGGCGGCAGGTGCTGCGTCGGCATGAGTTCCGAGGGATCGTGATTGACCGCTCCGCCGTCCGGCCAGTAGAGCCGCGTGTGCAGGGCGGTGACGCTCAGCAAACTGTCGTGGTCCTCATCGTCGAAAAAGGCTTCCACCGCTCCGTCGATGGTCGCCGCGCCGATCAGCGGATTGGTGGAATGCGTCTGCAGGAAAAACTCCCCTTCCAGGTTCTCCAGATGGTGCGCGATGAGCGGGTTCATCGACACGAAGTCTCCGAGCAGCGCGTCGGGCCGGCGCAAGACACGCAGGTGTGGAAACAGGTCGTTGGCGATGGCCTCGATTTCGTCGTCGTCGGTCTCGATGCTCACGTCCGAAACATGGCGGGCCTTGAGAAGCGCGTCGACGATCCAGAAGAACAGCGGCTTGCCGGCGAGCAGCTTGACGTTCTTGCGGGGAACGCGCGACGAATGGCCTTTCATGGAAATCAGCGCCTTGACGGGTTGGACGGCGGGCATCGAACGACGATCCTCTTTGCTTGGGAGGGGCAGGTTGATTCTGTATCGAGCCTTTTGGGCCGCATGCCCGCGCGAGTCAATCGTGTCTCGCCGCCGGCCTGGCCGTCCGCCGGCGATCGGGGCGGCGCGCGACGCAATTGCAAAACCGAATGCGCTGCTGTACGTCACCACGAACCGGCGGCGGTCGCGGCGGGTTGCGGATTGTTCCTGGCAAGAGAGGTTCGAGCGATGAAAGTGGCGGTCTGTTCACGGTCCTTTTCGCGGCATCCGCAACTCCGCGCGGAGCTGCTGGCGGTGTTCCCCGGCGCGTATTTCAACGACGACGGCGCCAACCTCGCGGGGGAGTCGCTGGTGGCGTTTCTCGAGCCGGCCGAGCGCTGCGTCACCGCGCTGGAGCGGGTCGGCGCGGACGTGATCTCCCGCCTGCCCAACCTGAAAGTGATCAGCAAGTATGGCGTCGGCACGGACACCCTGGACTTCGAGGCGCTGGACGCCGCCGGCATCGAGGTGGGGTGGACCGCCGGGGTCAACCGCCGTTCCGTCGCCGAACTGGTGATCGCCATGGCGATATCGTGCCTCCGCCTGCTGCCCCAGGCCACCGACGAAGTCCGCTCCGGCACCTGGCGCCAGATCGTCGGCCGCCAGCTCTCCGACCAGACGGTGGGGATCGTCGGCTGCGGCAACATCGGCAAGGACCTGGTCACGCTGCTCAAGCCCTTCGGCTGTACGCTGCTGGTCAACGACATCGTCGAGTACACCGAATTCTACCGCGAACACGGCATCGAAGCGGTCGCGCTCGAAGATCTGCTCGGCCGCGCCGACGTTGTGACCCTGCACGTGCCGCGGGACGCCAGCACCTTCAACATGCTGAGCCGCGAGCGGATGGCCATGATGAAGCCCGGCGGCATCCTGATCAACGCGGCCCGGGGCGGCATCCTCGACGAAGGGGCGCTCAAGGATTGCCTCGCGACCGGCCACCTCGCCGGCGCCGCCCTCGACGTCCTGGCGATCGAGCCGCCGGCGGATACCGCGCTGTTCCAGCTTCCCAACCTGATCGTCACCCCCCACATCGGCGGCAGCGCCGCCGAAGCCATCCTGGCCATGGGCCGCGCCGCCATCCACGGCCTGAGCGAATACCGCGCCGCCCGCTCCTACATCGCGTCGCCCTGACGGCCCCGTCCGTCGAGAGCGCCCGGCGCGGTCGGTATCTCGGTGCCAGATCAATTCTTGCGAATTGACCCACGGGGTGGTGCACGCCCTCGAAGCTTCGGGGCAAGTTGGCGGGCTTCCATTCGATCCGTGTCGACAGGTAGCGGCGGCTGGTCCAGGGGAATCGCACTTGGATTTTGCTTGACCTGTAAGCCAGGGCTTGTGGTTTTGAGGCGAATTGGTTCTACCCGTTTCAGGTTTGATGTCACGGGTGGAGGCGACGGTGGAAGACTTTGCGGAGTGCTTTGATGATCTGGAGGATCCGCGAACCGGCAATGCCGGACGTCACGATCTTCTGGAGATCCTGATGATCGCCCTGTGCACGGTTCTGTCAGGCGGTCAGACGGCGGTCGACATGGCGATCTTTGGGCGCGAGAAAGAGCCGTTCCTGCGGGATTTTCTCAAGCTGGAGCATGGCCCACCGAGCCACGACACCTTCAGCCGGGTGTTCCGGCTGCTCGATCCGGAGCAGTTCGGCGCGTGCTTTCAGCGGTTTTTGGCGCGCTTCGCCGAGAACTGCCAAGGGGTTATTGCGATCGACGGCAAGGTGGTGCGGCGATCGTTCGACAAGGCGAGCGGCCGATCGGCCCTGCACATGGTCTCGGCCTGGGGCTGCGATCAGCGGTTCCCCGGCGAGTGGCGCTTCAAGGACCTCGCCATGATCGCCATGGTCGAGGCCGAGGTCGAACGCGGCGAGAAAGTATGCCGGGAACGGACGCTACTACCCCTCCTCGGCCAGGCTCTCCGCCAAGCAGTTCGCCCAGGCCGTGCGCGCCCACTGGCACGTCGAGAACCGCCTCCACTGGGTCATGGACGTCGTCTTCCACGACGATCTCATGCGCCTCAGGACCAACAATGGCCCCGCCAACATGGCCGCCATCCGCCGTATGAGCCTCAACCTCATCCGCAACATCAACGACAACGCAAGCCTCAAGGTCAGACGAAAAACGCTCGGCTGGGACGATGCTTACCTCCACGCCGCTCTCACTACACCCCACACATGAGGTTCAAGCCATTCCCCTGGCGGCTCTCTGTCGCTCGGGCTCTCCATTGCGCCTCGAATGCGAACACCCCCGTCGTCCGATGCCCCACCGGCCACCCGCGCCGCGTTGCGTCACCATCGGTCTTCCGTCTTCGGGCCAATCGCCATGGCTGGCGAGGGGGCGGCATGATCCTCACGCATAGATCAAAGAATCTTCGGCGTTCAGTTCGTCCAGTGCCATGTCATCTTCGGCGAGCAGGCTGACCGCGCCCTGGGTCATAAAGGTGGCAGACGGAAGTGGCGGCGCATCGGCGGAGATGATCACCACCTGATCAATGCTCAAGCCGCCCTTGTCGGTGCTTCGGACCAACAGCTCGTAGTCCTGTCCCTGTTCAATGCGTGTGCCATCCGCTACAACGATTTCATCGCCGTCGAGCGAAAAGCGTCCTCGTGCATTGTCCAGCAGCGCATACGTGAAGCTCTCGGGCACGGGACTCCAGGCCGTCGTGTCCGGATCGATGGTGGTCAGGGTCGCCACGATCGTTCCGTTGCCGGGATTGGGGAGAACATCGCCGCCCACGGGCTCGATGGCGGTCGGCGCTTCGTTGAAATCGGTCAGCACGATGTCCATCCGCTCCGAGTAGTTCTCACCGCCCGGATCGCTAACCGACACCTCTATGGAATACTCCCCTTCAAACGCAGGGTTCTCGAAATCGAGGACAAGCGGATTATCGACGGTAAGCCGGCCGGTAATGGGGTCGACGGCGAACGCGCCGCCGCCATCGTCGGTCAGTCCGTAGAGGAAGCCGTCTTCGGTATCCGGATCCGTGGCCCACAGGGTTCCGACGATGGTCCCGTCCGACGCGTTTTCGCCGACCCGGTTGTTGGACAGCGACAGATCGATGGGCGCATCGTTAACGCCCTCGAAGGTAATGTCGGCGGCAAACGGCCCGACGGTCTCCGGTCCGTCGCTGAGAGTGACGGTGTAGGCGGGCGGTAGTTCGCCGCCATCGTGGACGAACTGGATGTAGGCGCTGTCTATGTCCGCCTGAGTGAACTGGTCAATGGCGACCCCGGGCTCGAAGACCCGTTCGAACTGACCGCCGGTCAAATCGCCGATGGTGAACGTGAGGTCGTCCGGATCTGTGTCGGGGTCGATGGCCCGCAGCGTTTCCGGCCCGATAAGTTTCGTTTCGCCCTCTTGGATGACCAGCGCATTCACGTCGAGGGCCGGCGGATCATTGACCGGCCGCACCGTAATGGCGAACAGCTGGCTTTCGGGGCCGGTGCCGTCCGGATCGTCCACATCGAAGAGGAAGCTATCGAAGACAGTTTCGCCGCCGTCATGGATATAGACAACTCGGGCCGCGGCCAGATCTTCCTGGGTGAATTGGGTGATGGCCACCTCTTGATTGGCGGCAAGCGCCAGCCGGCCATGCGCCGGCGCCGTCGTGACCGTGTACACAATTTCGGCATCGGTATCGTCGGCATCCGAAGCGCTCAACTCGGAGACCCTCAGAAGCCCGGCGCTGCCCTCGTCCACCGTCTTGCCCGCATTCACCTCCAGGATCGGGGCATCGTTGACGCCCTCGAAGGTAATGTCGGCGGCAAACGGCCCGACCGTCTCCGGTCCGTCGCTGAGAGTGACGGTATAGGCGGGCGGTTGTTCGCCGCCATCGTGGACGAACTGGATGTAGGCGCTGTCTACATCCGCCTGAGTGAACTGGGCTATGGCGATCCCAGGCTGGATGACCCGCTCGAAGTGACCGCCGGACAGTTCGCCGATGGCGAACGTGAGGCCTTGCGGATCGGTGTCGGGGTCGATGGCCCGCAGCGTTTCCGGCCCGATGAGTTTGGTCTCGTCCTCTTGGATGACCAGCGCATTCACGTCGAGGACCGGCGGATCATTGACCGGCCTTACCGTAATGGCGAACAGTTGGCTTTCGGGGCCGGTGCCGTTCGGATCGTTTACATCGAAGAGGAAGCTGTCGAAGACAGTCTCGCCGCCGTCATGGATATAGACAACTCGAGCCGCGGCGAGATCTTCCTGGGTAAATTGGGTGATGGCCATCCCTTGATTGGCGGCGAGGGCCAGCCGGCCATGCGCCGGCGCCGTGGTGACGGTATACACAATTTCGGCATCGGTATCGTCGGCATCCGAAGCGCTCAACTCGGAGACCTTCAAAAGCCCAACACTGCCCTCGTCCACCGTCTTGCCCGCATTCACATCCAGCATCGGGGCATCGTTGACGCCGGTGACGGTAACGGTCACCGTGGCGCTATTCGACACGGCGCCGGCGCTGTCGGTGGCGATATAGCGGAACGAGACATCCCGGGTCTCGCCTTCGCCCAAATCCTGGAAATCGGCTCCCGGATCGAAACTGAAATTCTCGTTCTCGATGCCGACCACGCGGCCTTCGCTCGGCACCGAAGTGATGGTATAGGTCAGTGTCGTGCCGTCTTCGCCTGCATCCACGTCATCACCGAGAAAGGTGCTGGCCACGGCGGGACCGTCCTCGAGCGCCGCGACGAACACATCCGCGACCACCGGCGCATCGTTGACGCCGGTGACGGTAATGGTCGCCTGCGCCGCACCGCTCGCGCCGTCGTCATCGGACATGGTGTAGTCAACTACGACCGTGGCGGTACCGCCTTCGTCCAATTCGTCGAAGTCGCTGCCCGGATCGAACCGCAAATGATTGCCGTCGATGGACACGGTCCCGGTGCCGCTGCCGACAAGTCCGCTCACCGAGGCGATGGAGACGCTGTCCAGAGAGAAATTGGCGGGGCCGTCAGCAGCATCCGCGTCGATGTCATTGGCCAGCACGTCGATGGTCACGGCGGCGTTTTCCGTTGTACCGCCCGCGTCGTCCACCGCGTCGGGCGCCTCGTTGACATCGCCGACGGCAATAGTGAAGGGCTGCTCGACGCTGAGACCGCCCTCGTCGATGGCGGTGATCGTGAGCGCCACGCTGGGCTCGCTCTCGTGGTCAAGACCGACGCTGTCCCTGAGTTTGAGCTGGCCATCCACCACCTCGAAGCGAAGGTCGGAGGACTGGTAGACATGGCTGTCGCCGATGTCCTGATCCTCGGTGGTCAGCACTCCGATGATGGCGACGGTGGCGTTTTCATCGACACCAAGGTTGTCCAAGGCGATGGCGCTGGGTGCCTCGTTGATGTCACGAACGAAAATGGTGAGGGTGTCGACGATGGGAGACGTCGCGCCGTCCAGGAAGGTCGTCGTGACCTCCACCTGGTGCGCGGCGGCGGCCTCGTAGTCGATCTTCGATCCGTCCTCGACGGTGACGAGCCCGGTCAGCGGATCGATGTCGAAGCGGCCATCCGCGTCGTCGCTCAGAGTGTACTCGACCGGGCGGCGCGACACGCCGCCGGCGACAACGACAAAGGTGCCGGTCGCGGCGTTCTCGAGGACGATGGGAAAGAAGGCGGAGGTGGTTGCGAAACTCAATTCATACGCGCCGGTTTCTCCGTGATTCCCGTTGAAGGCGGCATCGCCGGTTCCGGTAACGGCGAGATTGACCTCGCCGTCATCGGGCACGATGCCGACGATGCGCGCCAGGTTCCCGTTGCCGCCGTCATCGTCGCCATTGACGAGTTCGCCACCGTCGTCGAACCAGCCGAGAAACGGATCGAAGTCGGCAGTGGAAATTTCCGCGAAGAACGAACTGCCAGGCACCTGGCCGACGAAGGTGAGATAATCGGCATCCGGCACCTCGGCGAAGAGACTGTAACCGAACCCAAGGCCGTGCGCGCCCTGAAATCCGTCGCCGGCGACCCCGACCCTGACGCTGATGGCATTGGCATAGTCTCCCGGACCATCACCGTTGACCGAGCCCTCGAATGGCGACAAACCGGCCTCGCCGATCCAATTGCCCTCGGCATCGCGTTGCTGCACGACCAGGTCCTGCGGCGCTTCCGCCTCGACCCTGAAGAACTGACCGGCGAGTTGATCGCTGACGGTCCATTCGTGCCATGGATCGTCGGGAAGAAACACGGGCTCGGTCGTATACGGATGGGCTGCGTTGGGATATTGCGCGGCATCCAAGGACCCGAGGACCACATCGGTGTCATTGTCAAAAACGCTCTTCGTCGAGAAGACGTTGTTCGGCATCGTAAGGGTTGATTCGTTTTCGAGAGCCATCGGTCCGTTCTCCCTGGGGAAATTGCCAACGAATTCGCGGCCGCATCCGCGCCCGCAAGTGCTCTCTCCGGCTCCGCCACTATTGCTGTGATTGTGTAGGCTGTTCGATCAGCCGTTGTCGCTCCAATACCCCATTCGGGTTATCTCAAGCAACCGAAAAACAAACCCTGTTCGCGAGTTTTCCAATACCTAATCGACCTGTGAGCGTCTTTTTCTCAAGGAGAAGGCCAAAGTGGCTAATTTAGGCGTCAGGGTGAAGATCATCATCACCGGCGCTCATTCAACGGCGCTCATTTAACATTGACGGCTCGATGTCGGTGGTCAGTAGCCGGTGCCCTGCGGCGAATTCTTCGTCCGATCGTTCAGAGTCGCTAAACGGGCCATTTTTAACAGTCCTGTTAGCGACACTCGATTGGCTGCTCATTTGCGGACGGACGCATCGACGGCTATACTCATTTCGAGAGGTGGATGTTTGAGATGAGCAAGAATTCTCGCTTATTGGGTTTGGCGGTCCTCGGCGCGCTCCTTGTGGCCGGAACGGTGTTTTGGAAACAAAACACCGCCTCGCGGGCAATCGCGGGCGAAGCCGTTGATGTTTCGGGTGGGCCGTCCACCGATAAAGGTACTGCGTATTTTCCGCCTCCCGCGGCGCGTCACGACGTTATGAAAAACCTCTCGACCGCACTGATGGGCGGCGCCCTCACGGAACCTCCCCCGAGTTTTCAGGCGGTCCAGCCGCAGCCGCCCGGCCCATTGGTTGCCGCTGTCAAGCAGGGGCTTCGGATAGAAAAACAATCGACCACTGTCAGCGCATCGCTGTTGGAGCCTGCCATGGAGGCCCCCCGAGACGTTGCCAAAGCATCCCTGGCGGCGCTTGCCATTGAGGCCCCTCGACATGGCACTGGTATCGTTCCATTCGCATTCGGTTCCCGTGAGGCCGAAGGTCTGCGCCAGCGTCCGCTCCCCCCTCAACTGGCCGGGTTTGAAACGAAAGTGGCTCCCATTCCGGTGCCGCCCTCCCAGCACAATGCTGATAGGACGAACAGCGTTTCGAGCCTCTCGGAAGAAGCAGGAAACGGCCTGCAGCGGTCCGCTGAAACCACCCTTGAGGCCAGCGGCTCCGATGCCGGCGAGGCGCCCGAGGATGATGGCGCAACATCGACTGGAAGCGCAGATCAGGTCGTCCCTGCAAACGAACAGCTTCAGCCTCGGTTAGCTCTCGATGAAGACGGGATCCCCGAATCCCGAAGCTCTCACTCGGTTGCTGCGACTGAAGGACACGAAAAGAAGCCTGACAACCAGCTTGCCTCCAAGGCCTTTGATTTCAGCATTGGGACGACGCCCACGGGGGGATCGGTTGCCTCTGAGCCTGAGAAAGTGCGCGAAACCGCGCATGCCGATACTGCCACCGGCTGTTTCCCACGATACCGCAATTCACATTGAGCGATTGTTGGATCGACTAGGGTTTGATCCCGGTCCGATCGACGGCGTGATCGGGCCCATGACCCTGGATGCCATTGTGTGGTTTCAGAAAGAACATGGCCGCGAGATAACCAGGGAAATTGATGATCAACCTACCGCTGCCCTGGAAAACAAATTATTCGAATCTTTTCGGCACCATCTTGAAAGGTCACTCCGCCAGGAACCCGCTAGCCCAGGAATAAGTCCGACAAGACAACCGCCAGTAAAAGCGGAAAGTCCACCTTCGGGCACTCGAAAGCCCGAAAATAGCGTGACGATCTACAACGCACGCTCCCCGGCCAGGCAAACGCAATCGCAAATATCAACATCGGAGGCACCAAAATCGGGAGCACGAGCGGAAAAGCCCGCGATGCGGATCGGGACGCCGGAAGAAGCGCGCCCCCTTCAACAAGTTCGGTTGCAGGCGCGAACCGAGAGAATTGAGGAAAAAGTCCCCAACCCTTTCGAAGCTTGCGCATTATCCGGCAACCAACGGGAGTATATAAAGACCGAGAGCGGCTTCGTGCTGTGCGAAGAATTCTCGTTCGACGCGGAGATCAGGCGGTGAGGGATCGTAATACACACACACACACACACACACACACACACACACACACATAGCTTCTTGCGTTCATGTGCAATCGGGAAACCCTTCTTTAGCCGCCGACGCGCCAATCCACCCAATGGATAGATTAGACATGTTTATGTACAATAATAAATGGCAGATACTGAATGTCACACCCAAACACAAAAGCAAATAGCGTTATATTAATTTCCGCTATTGGCGTTTTTTATTCGATTTTTATATTCGTTTTTTCTGTTTTCATTCATATCACGCCAGCAGTTTCGGACCCTCGATCTTCCGTAGAGACGATATTTGATAGTCGGGAAACGGACGCTTCCCAGGCGCTTGCCAGATCGCTGGCCGGCAATAATTGGGCGGTCGTTACGACCACTGGAGATGTCCAGTGGTCGGCCACGGACCAATCGGCTAAATCGCCGTTGCAATCCGGCACGGTGCTCAAGCCTCCGAGTCACATCCGGAGCGGTTTGAAAGGTTGGTCTCGAATTGGCCAACGACACGCCACGATTGTCATTGGAGCGAACACCGACATCTCCATCCCGCTGCCGAAAGGACCCGCGATAACCGGGGTCGATCTTGCTCGCGGCACCGTAATCATCAAGTCGACCGCCTCCCATCGTAACATCGAGGTCAGGACGCCGATGCTTGTGGTCGACAGCGGCGTGGCCACGGTTGGGGTAACGGTCGATCCGAACGCCGTTTCCGTGCGCGTCAGTGACGGTAGAGCCAGGGTCAAGGCCTCGGGTTCGACAACAGAAGCAACTGTGTCTGCTGGAGAGACAGCCTCAGTCCGGACTGACGACCCTCGAGCGATCGAGATATCGGACACGGCTATTGAGCCTGAGATCCTGGAATTGGAAGAATTCGAAACCGCCGCGGGGGCCGGAGGTGCTGGCGGCGGTGGCGATGGCGGCGGCGGCGGCAGCGGTGGTGATGGCGACGGTGGACCTGGCGGCGGCGGATCGAGCGGCGGCGGCGGCGGCGGTGGATCCGGCGGCGGCGGTGCTGGCGGTCAGCGGCAGGCGGCGGTGGATCAGGCGGCGGCGGTGGATCCGGCGGGCCGGTGGCGGCAGCGGCGATGGCGGGTCAGGCGGCGGCGGTGGCGGTGGATCGGGCGGCGGCGGATCGGGCGGCGGCGGCGACGGCAGCGGTTCCGGCGGCGGCGGACGGCGGCGGTGGATCCGGCGGCGGCGGCGATGGCGGCGGAGCGGGTGGCGGCGGATCCGGCGGCGGCGGCGATGGCGGCGGCGATGGCGGGTCAGGCGGCGGCGGCGGTTCTGGCGGCGGCGGCGACGGCGGTGGATCCGGCGGCGGCGGCGATGGCGGTGGATCGGGCGGCGGCGGCGGTTCGGCGGCGGCGGCGATGGCGGCGGTCGGGTGGCGGCGGATCCGGCGGCGGCGGCGATGGCGGCGGCGGTGGCGGTCAGGCGGCGGCGGCGGTTCTGGCGGCGGCGGCGGCGGCGGTGGATCCGGCGGCGGCGGCGATGGCGGCGGCGATGGCGGGTCGGCGGCGGCGGTGGTTCTGGCGGCGGCGGCGATGGCGGCGGTCGGGCGGCGGCGGCGGTGGCGGCGGC
The DNA here is from genome assembly GCA_963786305.1 of uncultured Alphaproteobacteria bacterium. Classification (GTDB taxonomy): domain Bacteria; phylum Pseudomonadota; class Alphaproteobacteria; order Rhodospirillales; family Defluviicoccaceae; genus CAKZLS01. The sequence goes on along the minus strand of CAWAYL010000011.1, from coordinate 93,337 downwards.
GGTTCCGGCGGCGGCGGCGATGGCGGCGGGTCCGGCGGCGGCGGTCGGTGGCGGCGGCGGCGGTGGCGGCGGATCCGGCGGCGGCGGCGATGGCGGCGGCGATGGCGGGTCGGCGGCGGCGGTGGTTCGGCGGCGGCGGCGGCGGTGGCGGCGGCGGCGGTGGCGGCGGCGGGTCAGGCGGCGGCGGCGGTGGTGGTGGCGGCGGCGGCGGATCGGCGGCGGCGGAGGTTCAGGCGGCGGGACGGCGGTGGATCCGGCGGCGGCGGCGATGGCGGCGGAGGTCGGAGGCGGCGGCGGTGGTTCTGGCGGCGGCGGCGATGCGGCGGCGGGCGGCGGCGGCGGTGCTGGCGGCGGCGGTGGTTCTGGCGGCGGCGGCGGCGGCGGCGGACGGCGGCGGCGGTGCTGGCGGCGGCGGGTCAGGCGGCGGCGGCGGTGGTGGCAAGTAGGTTTGGATGAGCATCAGCAATTCGGGTTGGCTGACTGGCATATGTCGGTAGGTTCACAATGGCCTTCTTTCAGCCCGCGCTTTTCTCCAGACACCGGAACACCGACCGAGGTCCCGGATGCTTGCGAAGGCCCAAGCAGAGAAGTGAATTGCAGAAAATCTAAGCCCGATGATGAGGGTCGAATTGTGTGGTGGGTTCCTCATCAGAGTTTATTGAAGCCGTGGCTGCCAATTATCGATCCGAGTCTGCGTCCATTCTATCTTGCCTCTGTCCAGGAACGACGCGACGAAGTCACGGTTGTGTTCCGCCCCCGGCACCCCGTATCTCATGGCCAACTCGAGCCAGAACAGGGACTCTTCCAAGTTTTTCGGAACGCCATCTCCGCGCAAATACATGAGCCCGAGGCTGTTTTGAGCCGGAGGATAACCGCGTTCGGCCGCCTGCTGCAGCAATCCGGCGGCCAAGCTCTGGTTCCTCTCGACGCCCAATCCCGCTTTGTACATGCGGCCGAGGCTATTTTGCGCCGGCGGATATCCAAGGATGGCGGACTGGCGGAAATGTTCCGCCGCCGCTGAATAGTCGCGCGTAACACCGACACCATAATAGTAATGCAGGCCCAGCTTGAACTGAGCGCCGGCATGGTTCTGCGCCGCGGCTTTCCGATACCATTTAATGGCGGCTTGGTAGTCCTTCGGAACCCCCCAGCCGCCGGCATAGAGCGTACCGAGTCCATACTGGGCATCCGCGTTGTCATTCTGGGCCGCCGTCTGCCATTGATCGAAGGCAACAGGATAGTTCTTTTGTTCGAATGCCGCGGCTCCACGGTCGACCTGCCGTTCGCTGCTTGCGCAGGCCGTAACCATTAGACACACGACCGCCGCCGAGAGGAGAGCGCTCAATCTCCGCAGTGGTTTCGCACTATGCATCGCAGTTCCCCTCGCAACCTCGGGCTCCCTTCACGATACAGGCTCGAGGTGTTCTCATTCATGCGCCATCATGAGATAGCGGACGGTGATCCGCAAGGTGCCTATCGCGGATGGGTGGCGGATCCGGACACGCCACACGGGTAGGTCCGGTTTTCGCTGGCGGTCACTGGCCATGAATGGATGATACCGACGACATCGTTGCGCCCTCGGCCGGCGAAGGCCGGGAAATGTCGGGGGCAAAGCCTATCCACCGGCGCCCGGCCTCCCACCCGGCATCATTGTCACCGCCGCCTGTTCGGCGCTTAAGGGTTGACGACGCTGGCGGGCACGAGACGCAGGATCTCTCCGTCGGAACTGTCGACGAGCAGATAGACCGCTCCGTCGGGTCCCGGTCGGACGTGGCGGATACGCTCGTTCATGTCGATGCGTTCCTCGCCGGTGACCGCGCCGTCCTCCATGCTCAGCCGGACAAGGGCTCGAGAGGAGAGACCGGCGATCAGGAGGTCGTTCCGCCAGGCCGGAAACAGGGTGCCCTCATAAAAGCTCATGCCGGACGGCGAAATGGCGGGCACCCAGTGGACCACCGCGTCCGCCAGGTCGGGCCGGGCGGGCGGATCGGCAATGTCCTCGCCGTCATAGTGTTCGCCCCAGCTGACGAGCGGCCAGCCGTAGTTGCGGCCCGGTTCGGGCCTGTTCAGTTCGTCGCCGCCGCGCGGCCCGAATTCGATCGTCCAAAGCGTGCCGGTCCCGGGCTGAATGTCGGCGCCCTGCACATTGCGATGGCCGTAGGACCAGATTTCCGGCAGGGCATCGGAACGGCCGACAAATGGATTGTCCGGCGGCACCGATCCGTCCGGATTGATGCGCACCACGGTACCGAGGTGGTTGGTGTTGTCCTGAGCGGGATCGAACTTGAACCGCTCGCCCAGGGTGACGAACAGCTTGCCGTCGGGCGCAAACGCCAGCCGCGAACCGAAGTGGTTCGAACCGCCGACCTTCGGTTGCTGACGAAAAATCACCTGCATGTCCTCGAGCGCGCCCTCGGCGAGCCGCCCGCGCGCCACCGCCGTTGACGCTCCGCCGTCTCCCGCCTCCGAGTACGTGATATAGACGAGGCGATTGGACGCAAAATCCGGATCGAGCGCCACGTCGAGGAGCCCGCCCTGACCGCGCGCATAGATTTCCGGAAGACCGTCAAGCGGCTCCGATACCTCGCCCGCCGCCGAAACCAGCCGCAGCCGTCCCGGCCTCTCCGTTACCAGCATGCCGCCTTCAGGCAGGAACGCGAGGCCCCAGGGATGAGACAGACCGTCGGCGAACGTCTCGATGCGTATTTGCCCCGCCTCCGTGTCGATCACCTTGTCCCGTGCCGCCGCCGGAACCGTCGACGACACAAGGACCGAAAGGACGGCGATGAGATAAAAACGATACATGTGATTCGGCCTTCCCCATGGTCATGCCCGGTAGCAACAAATTACAGATAGACCATACCGCTGCCCATACCATGCCCACTCCGTCAAATTCGACGCCGCTAACCAAGAACCGGCGGGTTCGACACGAAATCCGTATGGACGGTCGTTGCTCACTCTCACCTCAACGACGCGCGGCATCATAAAGTACCGGACACGCAAAAGTTATGGCTTCGGCACAAAAAACTATCCATTGATGCGTGTATGTTGCGGAATTCTTACAGCGATGGGCGGAATTTTCCACACCCATTACGGGTGCTTGGCGGATCACGGTTTTGAATTCTGGTCGCCATCACGAGTTAACCTGTTTGGGGCAAATCCGAAGAATGCAATCGAGAATTCAAAGGATTAAAGACTGCCTATTAATTGTGCAAAGAGACGGAGTCCGTTGAGTCTCCGTAAGGGAAGCGCCGGCCATTGCGCAATGCCCACAGGGTTACCCACAGGAACTGTGGTTATTTCGCGGCACCCGCCGGGAGCCCGAATCGAACGCCATTGCCGGCCCATCGCGGCGCCATTCGCTACGCTTCGGCGATGGCGTCTCGGATGCAGTGGATGGCGATTCCCTCGTTGGCGGCGTACGTGCCGGCGGTGCCGTTGAGCCGGGGCATGCCGAGCTTGCCGCCCTTGTGATGCAACGCAACAACTTCCCATAGCCGAGAATTAAAGACCGGGCTTCCGGAACTGCCTCCCTCGGTGGGCGCACGGTAGTGGACGCGGCAGACGTCGGGGATCTGCGGCACCCCGACGGGGGGGCCTTCGTGGTCGAGCAACTCGTTATCCTGGAACGAGAAGGCGAGATCACGGCCGCCGGGATGACCGACGATGTAAACCCGCGCGGTCCTCTCGACGATCGGCAGAACCCTGGCGACGGGGATGGGATTGACATCCGCCACCGGTGTCTGGAGCCGCAGCACGCTGGCGTCGTGGCGATCGGGCGGCGAACTCCACAGGATCGACTCCACCGCGAACTTCTGGCCGGCGTCGCTGGCCTCGAATGCGACCTCGACCTCATCGGGTCGAATGCCCGGGCTCGCTCCATGCGCGTTGACCACGTGGAAATTGGTCAGCACCACCCGTTCGTCCGCCGGGTCCAGGCCAAGATCGCCGGCCCGCACCAGAAATCCGGAGCCAATGCGGCCGCCGAGCCGCTGACAAATTGCCGCCACCGACGCCGCCCGGTCGAGCCCGGTCTTCCACCACGTGAATGTCTGCGAACCGCTGTCCCCGAGCACCGCCTCCAGTTGGCCCGTCTCCGGCGATGGCTGGCCGCGCAACCGCCGCACGTCATCGGCGTTCAGTTCCACGCCGCCTCCAGGCAGTTCGGTCAATCGCGCCCTCAAGATGTTGACGAGATCGCGACCGCGGACGTCGGCGCTCTCGAGGTCCCAGACCTCGGTGAACTGGCGGAGCGTGCTGTAGATCTGGAACGCCTTGGCGTCCCGGGCCGCCGCGTAGGATCGGACCGTACCCTCTACCGCATCCCAGTCGCCGAGCCCGAGTGACGCCTCGGCCAGGGTCGGCAGGAACCAGACGTCGCGCTGGTTCTCCGGCGTCGCCCGCAAAGTGGCCACAACCGATCGGGCCACGTCGGCGGGCTCAAGATCGCGCGCGACCCGAAGGCCAAGGTTGCGGGCACGGCCGAGCATGGCCAGCAGATTGACGCCATGCCAAGTATTGGCCGGATCCGCCTCGAACGGCTTGCGATAGGCGGCAACGGCCTGTTTCAGCGCCGCGCGCGCCGGCTTGCCGGTCTTGTCGCCGGCGTCGAGAAAGACCTGCTTGTGGGCCCGCCCGAGCAGCCCGGTGGCTTCGCCGAATTCAGGATCCGTCCTGGGCAGGCGACGGGCAAGCGGACGTAAAAGGTCGATGGCCGCCGTCGCCTTGCCGGTGTCGATGAGGTATTGGGCATACAGCCGACGGTTTCTCGGATCCTTCGGGTCGTGCCGGCTGACGGCCTCCGCGAGCGTTCCCATGGCATCGTAGGCGCGGACGTTCCGCAACGCCTCCACGAGATCCTTGGCAGCGGCAACGTCGGTATCGGTGCAGAGGCCCGCCAGCCTTCGCGCCGATTCATCCGCCCTGGTTTTCAGTTCATCCAGCGTCGGCGCATCGCTCACGGCGAGTCCCCTTATACGTCGAGCAATCCCTTGAGGGCCCGGCCCACACTGGATTGTCGCAGGTACTTTTGAATGGAATGGCGCCACAGGCCGCCGTTGTTGACCTCGATGTCTTCAATCTTCGATTGTCCGTCGCGGCGGAAATCGTTGGCGAGGACGGGATCAAGGCCGCAGACCGGATCCAGGTGGTCATAGACATTGACCCAGGCGAGATCGACTTTCTCGCCGCAATAGCCGTCATCGCGGCTCCATCCCGGTTGCAGCTTGTCCTGAACCTCGTCGACGCCAAGGGGACTGCCCATTGTGATCAGGCCGTCCACCGGCGCGCACTCGGCAACCCGCTTGAGGCAGTCGTAGGCGACTACCGTTCCCATGCTGTGGGCCACGACCACGTGCGGCCGGGTGACCATGGGATCGTCGAGAGCGTCGATGAAGCGCCGGCGGATGGTCTGCTGAATGAGCACCGCCGGCCGTCCAGGGGGCGCGAATTCGACGTCGAACAGATAGTGGTGGACGTCGCGCAGGTAGGCATTGAGAAACCGCTTCTTGATGAACCACGGAAGCGGTATGCGCTCCAGCTTGCCTTGCGGGTGTTCGGGCACCGGCGGCGGTTCCACCGTCTCCAACTCGGCGTCGGAGAAGCCCGTCAGGGTGCCGCGCAGCGCCTCGATGAATGCCGCCTCCTCCGCCGTTCGCGCCACCGGCGGCGACGCGTCGCCGCCACCGTCGATGGCCTCGGGGGTGGCGCCATCGATCGTTTCGTAGGCCGAGAGGTCGTCTTCCGGTTTTTCGTAGAGCAGGTCGGCCCAGTACACCAGCGAACTCGATACGCCGAGATCGCCGAGGGGCAACGGTTCGACCCCACCGGCCACGGCGTCGCGGTAAATGCGCAGAAGATCGTCGGCCGGCGGTTTGTTGGCGATGCCGTGGATGAAGGTCACATGAGGCATGACGGATTCTCCTTCGATTGCGTCACTGGCTGCCTAGATATCATAATCTGGGTCAACGCCGAGGTCCGGCACCTTGGCGATGTGGTCGGCCTCGCCGAAGTCGAGCAGCGTGACCGCCTCGAATCCCGGCAGCCCGACCTCCGTGCGCAGTGCGGCGAGCCGGTTGAGCCATCCCTTGAGGAAAATCTTCAGTTTTGGATTGCGCTCCGCCAGCCGGCGATAATAAGCCTCGCGCTCATTGCAGTACGCAACGATCGTGAACCCCAGGTCGCAGCAATCGACCGCCCTGCGCGTTCTCGGCCCGAAGCCGCCGTCCACCGTGCAGCCCACCGCCTTTTGCAAGAACCGCACGGCGCGCCCGGGGCCCATGTTCACGGCGGTGTCGAATTGAACCAGATCGAGGTGCGACTGCAGATCGTTGCAGCGCGGCGGCAGCCAATAGCCGGTCTCGTAGATCGCCCGCATCTCGGATTTCGCTGATTGCCTTGACGCAGTGAGTTCGGCAATCCCTGCTTCCGGCGCCAATCATCGAAGACCTTCTGGGTCACGCCCTTATTGGTCGCCCCGCCGGGATCGTTGGGATTGTTGACATATCCCCCCTCCCAGCGAAGGACAAAAGGCAGCGATGCCTCGAACGCCGCTGACGGCATGGGTCCCTCCCGTCATTTCCGACATGCTCTGAAAGACACTGCCAGCAGTGACGCGCGAACGCAACCAATCGCCGATGGCCGCCGCCCCCGTCCCGGGGGCCTATCAGCACCGCACGGCACCTCCTATGCGAGCATAGAGGCGTCGCGCCGAGGTCCCTGCGCCCGCCGGCTCTGAGAAGCGGGCTCCTGGATTTTTCGAAGTGGACACACCCATGCGACCGCAGGAAATGACAAAATACCGGAGGGTTAACAGCAAAAACACTTAAAAGTTGCATAAATATTTTTGTTACGCCCCGTTTGGGGCTTACCAAGTTGCCTCAAATTTTGTTCTATTTATACGCGAACAACTGGTCAGGCAATCGATGCATAAGACACCACGCACCACACCCTCATTCTCCTCCCTGGCGACAGGGCGAGGGGATGAACGGTGCACCCGGCGGCGGCGGTCGATTACTGCCGCAGCGCCTGATTCGAACGCGGGATTGGGACCGCGCGCAAGGCTCCACACGAAACAGCGATGGCACACAGGAGCATGAAGCGCGCGGTTCCACACCGCACCCGTTCCCCGCGTCGGGACGGGGCGGCCGCCTGACACCCAATTCACCGAAACGCATGCTCGCGGTGCGCGCGGAGAACGACAACACCACCGATAGCGCCTTTGACACAGCAACAGCAGCACCGAGGAAACGATGGCAACATTTACGTTGGGGACCCACGCACCTGCTAATTTCGGCACCTGGAACATCGAGGATCTGTTCGACTACGACAACGTGTCGGTCAGCGATACGCTGATCAAATTCTTCGATAGCGGCGACACCTATGTCGAATTGACGGGAAGCGGGTTCACGGCGGATGCCAATGGCGATCCTGAGGCGGGCACCGTCACCGGTCTGGTCGTGATGCAGGACGATCACGCCGCCCTGGCCATGGCCGACATCAATATAGATGTCCCCACCATCGTCGGCTTCGTCAACGCCAACGATGCCGAGGGCCTGATGCAATTCGTTCTGGCCGGCGACGACAGTCTCTCCGGCAGTCAATACGGCGACGGCCTCCACGGTTACGACGGCGCCGACACCCTGGCCGGCGACGCCGGCGACGACGTTCTCACGGGCGACGGCGGCGCCGACAGCCTCGACGGCGGCGCCGGCGACGACATCCTTCTGGGCGGCGACGGCGACGATACCCTCAGCGGCGATGGCGCGGTTACCGAATTGGCCGGCCCCCTCGGAAATGGTGCGCCCATACCGCTGGGTATCGATCTCTCAGAAGTGGCCGCCGGCAATGGCGGCTTCAAGCTTGTGGGCGAGGCCGCACGCGACAACGCCGGCTTTTCGGTGGCCGGTATCGGCGATATCAACGCGGACGGTTTCGATGATGTTGTGATCGGGGCGTTCGACAACGACGCCGGCGGACAGACTGCCGGCGCCGCCTATGTCGTCTTTGGATCCGATGCGCCTGCGTCCTCCATCAACCTCGCGGAACTGGGAACCGGGGGTTTTAAGCTCATTGGCCAGGCCGCCGGTCATCAAGCTGGGGGCTCGGTTTCGAGCGCGGGCGATTTCAACAACGACGGTATTGACGACTTCGTGATTGGCGCGCCCGGCACCGGCGGCGACAACAGCGCCTACGTCGTATTCGGCAAGGACACGCCCTTTTCCAACACCATCGACCTCGGTGCCCTCGGTACGGACGGGGTCAGGATCACCGGTGAGAACGCCGGTGACGCCCTCGGCGTTTCAGTCGCGAGCCTGGGCGACATGAACGGCGACGGCATCGACGATATTGCGGTCGGCGCCATTTTTACGGAGGTGAATGGCCAAGACAGGGTTGGAACAACCTATGTGATCTACGGCCAAAACGCGCCGTTTGCAACCACACTTGATGTCGGCGCCCTGGGCGCGGGCGGATATAAGATCACCGGCGCCGGCTCGAAGGACTGGTCCGGTTATTCAGTCTCGAGCGCCGGCGACTTCAACGGCGACAACATCAACGACCTGATCATCGGCTCGCGCGACAGCGAGCAATTGAACCCGGGTTTCGCTTCCGTGGTGTTTGGCTCCGAAACGCCCGGAGATGTTGACCTTGGCGCGCTGGGCAGCGGCGGGATGCACCTCAACGGCATCGACAATAGTGACTGGACCGGTCGCTCGGTCTCGGGCGTTGGCGATGTCAATGGCGATGGCTACGACGACGTGCTTGTCGGTGCGCCTTTCAACTTCCCCGGCGGAACCGCGTTTCTCGTTTATGGTAGCGAGACCCCGGCCGCTTCCCTCGACCTGTCATCGCTGGGTGCGGCGGGCGTAAGGTTTACGCCCGACGGCGACGCCGCCGACCTCGGCTGGTCCGTCAGCGGCATCGGCGATATTAATCAAGACGGTTTTGCCGACCTGATGATCGGAGCCGACTTCGCCTGGGACGAGGATAGAATTACTCATCCCGGCAGTGCCTACGTCATATTTGGAGGCGAATCTCTGGCTTCGACCATTGATCTCGGCGACATCGACTCCATCGGGTTCGAAATCTTTGGCGAACAAGACGGCGACGGTACCGGCGCCTCGGTTTCTTCGGCTGGCGACATGAACGGCGACGGCATCGACGACCTGTTAGTGGGCGCCCGCTGGCACAGCGAAGGTGGCGACGAAGCCGGCGCGGCGTACGTAGTCTATGGCGATCTCTGGGGACGGAGTTTTGCCGGACACGACCTGCTCGACGGCGGGGAGGGCGCGGACGCCATGGCGGGCGGGGTCGGCGACGACCGGTATATCGTCGACAACGCCGGCGACACCGTGACCGAGGACGCCGCCGCCGGGACCGACACGGTGGAAGCGTCCATCGGCTATACGCTCGGCGACAACGTCGAGGCGCTGGTTCTGACCGGCGACGCCGATATCGACGGCGCCGGCAACGACGACGACAACCTTGTCATCGGCAACGACGGCGACAACGTCCTCACCGGCGGTCTCGGCGACGACACCATCGAAGGCGGGCGCGGCAACGACACCCTGGACGGCGGCGACGGTATCGACTTCGTGTCGTTCGCCGGCTCCACGTCGGGTGTGACGGTGAAACTGGCCGACGGCACGGCCAAGGGCAAGAGGATCGGCAGCGATACGCTGAGCGGCTTCGAGAACGTGCTCGGCGGCCAGAGCAACGACAGGATCTACGGCGACGACAACGCCAACGTGCTCGACGGCGGCCAGGGCAAGGACGTGCTCTTCGGCGGCCTCGGCGACGACACCTATTCGGTCGATCACAGGGGCGACAACGCCATCGAAAAGGACGGCGAAGGCATCGATACCGTCATCGTCGAGGAAACGCTGTCGAACAAGGCGAAATACAACACCTACACGCTCCGCAAAAACGTCGAGAACCTGACCCTGAGCGACGCGGCGGGCGCCGCGAGCGCCAAGGGGAGCATCGACGCGAACGTGCTCACCGGCAACGCCAGCGCCAACAAGCTCGATGGCTTCAAGGGCGACGACACGCTGATCGGTGGCGGCGGCGACGATACCCTGTTCGGCAGCTACGACAACGACTCGCTCGACGGCGGCGCCGGCAACGACTCGCTCGACGGCGGCAAGGGCATCGACACCATGGCCGGCGGCGCCGGCGACGATACCTACACCGTCGACGATGCCGACGACGTCGTGACCGAGAACGACGACGAGGGCACGGACACGGTCTACAGTTCCGCCGACCACACCCTTTCCGATCATGTCGAAGCGCTGGTCCTGACCGGCAGGGCGGCCATCGACGGCACCGGAAGCGCCCAGGCCAACACGCTTACGGGTAACGCCAATGCCAACCGGCTGGACGGCGGCCTCGGCGACGATACGCTAGAGGGTGGCAAGGGCAAGGATACCTTTGCCATTGAGGCCGGGTCCGGAACCGATACGGACACCATCACCGACTTCACCCCGGGCCAGGACGTCATCGATCTCTCGTCGTTCGGTATCGACATCGGCGACTGGGGCACCCTCGAGCCGATGATCGCCAACAATGGCGACAACGCCGAGATCACGCTGCCCGGCGGCGACAAGGTGGTTTTGCTGGGCATCCAGACGGCGGCGCTCGACGCCGACGACTTCGACGGCGTCGTATCGGGCGAATACTGGCAAGGCACCGCCGGCGACGAAAACCATGTCGGCACCGAAAACGACGACATGCTCTTGGGCCGGGACGGCAACGATACCCTGGCGGCGGGATCCGGCGATGACGAGATCATCGCCGGCGACGGCGACGACCGGGTCATCGCCGGCGATGGCGCCGGCAACGACACCTACCACGGCGGCGATGGGGCGGACACGCTCGTCTTCACCAGCGCCACCAGGAGCGTGAACGTCAACCTCGCCAAGGGCACGGCCAGCGGCAGGGAAATCGGCAGGGACATCCTCGACGGCTTCGAGGACCTTATCGGCGGCGAGAGCAACGACAGGCTCTACGGCGACGACGCCGCCAACGTGCTCGACGGCCACACCGGCCGGGACATCATGGCCGGCGCCGGCGGCGACGATCTCTATATCGTCGACAGCCGGGGCGACAGGGCCATCGAGAAGAAAGACCAGGGCATGGATACGGTCCACGTGGTCGACGCCCTGCACTGGAAGGCGGCCTTCAACAGCTACAACCTCGCGCGGTACGTCGAAAACCTGACGATGGCCGACAGCGCCGGCGACGCCGGCGCCAGGGGCAACACCGACGCCAACACGCTTACCGGCAACGCCAGCGCCAACAAGCTCGATGGCTACAAGGGCGACGACACGCTGATCGGTGGCGGCGGCGACGATACCCTGTTCGGCAGCTACGACAACGACTCGCTCGACGGCGGCGCCGGCAACGACTCGCTCGACGGCGGCAAGGGCATCGACACCATGGCCGGCGGCGCCGGCGACGATACCTACACGGTGGACGACACCGCCGACGTCGTGACCGAGAACGACGATGGGGGCACCGACACGGTGTTCAGTTCCGCCGACCACACCCTTTCCGATCATGTCGAAGCGCTGGTCCTGACCGGCAGAGCGGCCATCGACGGCACCGGAAGCGCCCAGGCCAACACGCTCACCGGTAACGCCGGTGCCAACCGGCTGGACGGCGGCCTCGGCGACGACACGCTAGACGGCGGCAAGGGCAAGGATACCTTTGCCATTGAGGCCGGGTCCGGAACCGATATGGACACCATCACCGACTTCACCCCGGGCCAGGACGTCATCGATCTCTCGTCCTTCGGTATCGACATCGGCGACTGGGGACCCTCGAGCCGATGATCGCCGACAATGGCGACAACGCCGAGATCACGCTGCCCGGCGGCGACAAGGTGATCTTGCTGGGCATCCAGACGGCGGCGCTCGACGCCGACGACTTCGACGGCGTCGTATCGGGCGAATACTGGCAAGGCACCGCCGGCGACGAAAACCATGTCGGCACCGAAAACGACGACATGCTCATGGGCCATGGACGGCAACGATACCCTGGCGGCGGGATCCGGCGATGACGAGATCATGGCCGGCGACGGCGACGACCAGGTCATCGCCGGCGATGGCGCCGGCAACGACACCTACCACGGCGGCGATGGGGCGGACACGCTCGTCTTCACCAGCGCCACCAGGAGCGTGAACGTCAACCTCGCCAAGGGCACGGCCAGCGGCAGGAAATCGGCAGGGACATCCTCGACGGCTTCGAGGACCTTATCGGCGGCGAGAGCAACGACAGGCTCTACGGCGACGACGCCGCCAACGTGCTCGACGGCCACACCGGCCGGGACATCATGGCCGGCGCCGGCGGCGACGATCTCTATATCGTCGACAGCCGGGGCGACAGGGCCATCGAGAAGAAAGACCAGGGCATGGATACGGTCCACGTGGTCGACGCCCTGCACTGGAAGGCGGCCTACAACAGCTACAACCTCGCGCGGTACGTCGAAAACCTGACGATGGCCGACAGCGCCGGCGACGCCGGCGCCAAGGGCAACACCGACGCCAACGTGCTCACCGGCAACGCCAGCGCCAACAAGCTCGACGGCCACAAGGGCGACGACACGCTCATCGGCGGCGGCGGCGACGACACCCTGCTCGGAAGCTACGACAACGACTCGCTCGACGGCGGCGCCGGCAACGACTCGCTCGACGGCGGCAGGGGCATCGACACCATGGCCGGCGGCGCCGGCGACGATACCTACACGGTCGACGACGCCGCCGACGTCGTGACCGAGAACGACGACGAGGGCACGGATACCATCGTCAGTTCCGTCGACTTCGACCTCTCGCTCGGCGGCGCCAACGTCGAGAACCTGACGCTCACCGGCAGGGCCGTCGCGGCGACCGGCGACGGCGAGGACAACGTCCTGACCGGCAACACCAGGAGCAACGTGCTCGGCGGCGGCGCGGGCGACGACGCCATCGACGGCGAACGCGGCAACGACACGCTCAGCGGCGGGACCGGCAACGACACCCTCGAAGGCGGCAAGGGTTTCGACATGGCGTCCTATGCCGACGCCGGTGGAGCGGTGAGCGTCGATCTATCGGTAATTGGCGAACAGGTCACGGGCGCCGCCGGCACCGATGTTCTGAGCGGCATCGAGGGCTTGACCGGCGGCGACTTCGCCGACGCGCTCACCGGCGATGATCGCGCCAACACCCTGGAAGGCGGCGCCGGCAACGACACCCTCGACGGCGGTCTCGGCAACGACAGGCTGTTCGGCGGCGCCGGCGACGATCTGTTCAAGGTGAATTCGTCCAGGGATCGCGTCTTCGAAGAGGACGGCGAAGGCACCGACACCGTCGAAAGTTCCGCGACTTACAGACTTACGGCCAACGTCGAGCACCTGACCCTCACCGGCGCCGCCAACCTCAGGGGCATCGGCAACAACGAGGACAACGCCATCACCGGCAACGACGGCAAGAACGTCCTCGTCGGCGGCAACGGCGCGGACACGCTCGACGGCGGCCTCGGCAACGACACCCTGAACGGCGGCAACGACGACGACGTTCTCGACGGCGGCCAGGGACTCTGATCGGGGGCAACGGACACCCTAGGGGCGGTAGACGACACCCTGAACGGCGGCAACGACGACGACGTTCTCGACGGCGGCCTCGGCCGCGACATCCTGATCGGCGGCAGGGGCGCCGACAAGTTCGTGTTCGACAGCCTCGACGACAGCCGGGCCGGCAACACTCCGCGACAAGATCGTCGGCTTTCAAGACGGCCGACGGCGACCGGATCGACCTGCACCTGATCGACGCCGAATGCACGATCTGGCCGGTCACCAGGCGTTCGACTACATCGGCGACGGCGCGTTCAGTGGAACGGCCGGCGAGCTTCGCTTCGACAAGGGCGTCGTGCAGGCCGACGTCGACGGCGACGGCGTGGCCGACATGGAGATCTACGTCACCGGAGCCTCCACCCTCGCCGAGGACGACTTCATCCTGTTCCTAGAGATCGCGAGCACGCGAGAGAACAATGCCCCCGGGGATTGGTTGCAATCCCCGGGGGCAAGTCTCGTGACCCGGATAGGCCGGAATTAAGCCTGGATCGAGCTACGCGAAGATGAAGTCACCCTCTTCGAGATCGCCCTTGGCGATGTCGAGCAGAACGAGCGCGTCGCCGTTGTCGCCGTCAAGCTCGATGTAGACGTCATCGCCGTCCTGTTCCGCGCGGTCGAGCAGGCCGGCGAAATCGGCGAACGCGAAACCGGACACGTCGATCATGTCTTCGCCGATCTCGAAATCGGTGATCACGTCGACCCCGGTCATGAGGTCGAGCACGAACGTGTCTGCGTCTCGCCCTCCCGTCAGATCGTCGTCGCCCTCGCCGCCGTCGAGGGTATCGTCGCCGCGACCGCCGGAGAGATTGTCGTCACCCTCGCCGCCATCGAGAACGTCGTCGTCGCGGCCGCCCTCGAGATCGTCGTCGCCCTCGCCGCCCTCGAGCCGGTCATCGTCGCGACCGCCGTCGAGGTTGTCGTCTCCCGTCCCGCCCCTGAGCAGGTCGGCGCCGCGATCTCCCCGACAATTCGTCGTCGTCCTCGCCACCCTTCCAGGGTATCGTCGCCATTGCCGCCGGCGAGATCGATCGTCGTCCGCGCCGCCTTCGAGGACATCGTCGTCCTCGCCGCCCGAGAGCATGTCGTCGCCTTCGCCGCCGATGAGCGAGTTGTCGTCGGCGCCGCCTTCCAGCGTATCGTCGCCGCCGCGGCCGTCCAAGGTGTCCTCGCCGCCGGCGCCCTCGAGCATGTTGTCGTTGTCGTCGCCGTAAATAACGTCGCTGAACCGTGTGCCGGTGACGTCTTCGACGCCGTCGAGCTCGTCCATGCCCGCCGGCGGCGGACCGAACGGCTCGGCGTCGGGACCGTAGAGGATGTTGAGCTGTCCGCCCTGAACCAGATCCTCGGTCTCGATGACGCCGCCGCCAATGGAATGCGCTTCCACGTCGAACACGAAAACCTCGCCCGGTTCCTTATCGAACAGCGTCGAGACGTCGAGAATGCCGGAGCTTTCCCAGGCGCCCACGTCGCCCGGATCGCCGTCGGTAACGCCCAGCGGCACGACGGATGTACGATCGATCTCGGCAACCCGAAGGGGATCGCCGCCGGAAACGTTCGGATCGAGGCGAACGATGGAGGCTTCGTTGGTGTTCTCGCCCTCGGCAAAGATCGAACCATTGGCCCGGTCTTCCTGAACGTAGATATACCCGTCGCCGGACCAGTCCAGGTTATCGGGGCTGCGAAGCGCCCGGCTCGGGTCGCCGTCGCCATCATAGAGGATGGACAACTTTCGCCCCGGTCGGCTCGCCGGCCCGCATCGAACGCCGCGTCGATGATGTAGATGGTTCCCCAGGTATCGGCGCCGTCGTCGACGCCGGGCGGCCGGTCGACGCCAGCACCACCTGCATGCCGTCGGTGGGATTGGTGGAGACATCCTCCGGACGGGAGAACCTGAACGCGCCGTTCTGCTCCTGGAATTCGAGCAGGCCGTCCTGGCGTCAGATAGCCGACGGCGTCGTACCCTTCCGGTTCCGGCCGAGGGCGGGATCGTAATTCGGAACCTCGATCCATTCGCCGTCGAGGGTGTTGCCGTCGCCGAGGAACTCGGACGGCGCGGCTTCGCCCGTCGATGATTTCCACATGTAAAGCTTGCCGTCGGCAAGGCCGTTGCGCGCAAGAAACGCGGCGCCGGCGGACGTATCCTTCTCGCCGACGTAGAGGTAAAGCGGCCGTTCCTGGGCATCGTCGCCCATGATGAAGGCGACCTTGTCGGTCACCCCGGTATCGATGAGGGTGATGTTTTCCCAGTTGCCGCGGCCCATCATCGGCACCGCCCAGATGTCGCCGTTTTCCACGTCCACCGCCCATTCGGTGCCGCCGGCGGTTTCCTCGCCGGTGAAGTAGATGCGGTCCGCGAGGCCCTGGCCGCCGCCGAAGGACTTCCGGCTCGAACAGGCCACTGGAGCAAAAGCGGTTGAAACCCCACAGTCCGGCGTCGGCATTGAAATTGATCTCATCGGCGCCGGCGATCTCGAACTGCGACGGATCGGTCATCAGCTCGCCATTGCGATCATAGATCCGCTCAAAGGCCGCCCCGGCGCCCTCGATGTACAAATCGTTCCTTGTTGATGTCGAAGTAGCTCACCCGGGCGCCGATGAGTTCGAAAGTGCCGCCAGATCCGTCCGATACCTCGTAGGCATAGCCGCTCTGGTCGATCGAGAGTTCATGATTGACGAGAATCCTGATGGTGTCGGCGTCGTACGCGTAGGCGCCGATGCCGTCGGGAATACCCGGGGGAGTGTATCCGTTGATTGTTTCTCCGATGGTGAACAGTTCCTTGACGGTGTAGCCGTTGCGGCCGGATATCATCGACGGCGTGGCGATTTCCGCGTCGCCTTCGTCGAGGTCGACCGTTACCGCGAATCCCGCTTCGCCTGCGTCCGTGTAATCCACTGTATCGTCTCCTTCTCCACCATTGACTGTATCGATTCCAGAATTAAGGCCCGGCATGAGTAGGTCGTCGCCGGCGTCGCCGGCGAGATCGTCGGCGCCCTTTCCGCCGGACAGCGTGTCGTCGCCCTCGCCGCCGACCAGCGAGTTGTTTCCGTCGCCGCCATCCAGCGAGTCATTGCCGCCGAGCCCGTCCAGGGTGTCGTTGCCGATTGTCCCCTCCAGGGTGTCGTCGCCCTCGGTTCCGGTCTTTTCGGCGCCATGGACCTCGGGCCTGAAAAGAGTTGTGG
The DNA here is from genome assembly GCA_963786305.1 of uncultured Alphaproteobacteria bacterium. Lineage (GTDB taxonomy): Bacteria > Pseudomonadota > Alphaproteobacteria > Rhodospirillales > Defluviicoccaceae > CAKZLS01. Next base: position 76,551 of record CAWAYL010000011.1, on the reverse strand, counting down.
AACCGCTGACTTCGTTGGCGACTACCAGAAGCGGTTCGCCGTTGGGCGAATCGTCCGGCGCGATGAAGGCCAGTCCCTCCGGGCCTAGGTCACCGGCCTTGGGCGTTTCCGGGTCGGCGGTGAAATCGCGGTTATTGTCATAACCGACGAACCGGGGGTTCGCCGGATCGCTGACGTCGTACGTTGCGGCGCCACCGACCCGCTCCAGACCGATGAAGGCGTAGGGCGTGCCGTCGATGACCCCGACGGTAACGCCTTCCGGCTCGGGCCCCTTGGCGTCGCTGCGGGTGTCGAACGTGCTTTCGTCGTTGTCGGAGTTGAAATAGTCGGGAATTCGTTCGGCGATCGTCTTCTCGAAATCGTCGCCGCTGTCGTACACGAGGTTGCCGTAGCGGTCCCAAATAGAAAAGGACCGCGATCCGTAGGCGAACAACTGATCGTAGTCACCATCACCGTCAATATCGCCGTCGATGGTCGACACCTCCAGCCGGCCGAGGGTTTCGTCCGCCTGCAGTTCCGCGGCATTCGGGAAGGCCTCCGGATCGAGGTCGAGATCGTCGACGCGGGCGTCTTCGTCACGGGCGTCGCCCTCGTTGGCGGTAACGTAGAAGGTTTCGCCATCGACTTCGAAGCTGGCAACGGCGTCCGGCATGTACATGCCGTAGACCGGCCAGTTCTGGATGTTGATCGCGCCGTCTTCGTCGCTGGCGTCGAGGCCGTTGGTGTCATCGAAGGTGATGAACCCGAGCACGGTCGGCGACGTCGGCTCGACCACGCCGACCGCGCCGGTGGTTGTGTCCAGTTCGCCCGTCAATGAGAAGTCGTTGTCATTGAGCACCGCGAGCGTGCCGTCTTCGAGCAGCGCGAGGCCCTCGGGCTTGTCGCCGGCGAGATAGCCGATGGAGGGAAGGTTGAGCACCTTGACCTTGTTGACCGCGTGGATGCCAAGGTCGGCGAGATCGTCGGCGGTCTGCTGCTCGAGGATTTCACCACTGGGCAGCGACCGCGCGCCCGCATCCAGCAGGTTGGTCGCGCCCTTGAGGTCCACCTTGAAGATGAACTTCTTGCCGAAAGTCTCGGTCGAGGAATCGCGTTCGATCACGAAGAACGTTCCGTCACCGGCGTAGACGGCGTCCCCGATCTTGTCGACGATGCTGTCCCGGAAGTCCGAGCCCTCAAGGAGGTAGACATATTCGGACACCGGCTGGCCCGTCGCGCCATCGATGCCGAGGATGCGGACGACATCGGAGTTGTCGGACGTTTCGCGATCGGGATTGGCGAGCGGTGTCTGAATGAAGGCGTAAACGATGTCTTCGTCCGGGTCGACGGCCACCGCCTCGAAACCGCGATTGGGCCGGCGGCTGGCGTAGTCCTCGGGAAGCGTCTCGGATCCGTAATCGCCGGCGTCGGCGCCCACCAGTGCCGCGGTGCCATCGGGCACATAGCGATCAATCAGGACACCGTCCGGAGCGACTTTGTAAATGGCCGGGCGATATTCATCCACAAGCCAGAAATTGCCGGTGCCATCCCGGGCCACGCCCTCCAGGTCACCGCCGAACGTGTCGAAGTCCACGGTGTTTCCGAAAATGTCGACGGGCGGCTCATCGCTGGCATTGTTGGAAATCCCGGTGATCGGCACCCGAACGCCGCCCTCTTCGCGGGTCAGCAAGAGGGTGTCGGTAAATCGGGTGCTGCCATCGGCCGCCACCTCGATCTTGTGGAGGCGGGCCTGATAATCGGGGAGCGCGAAAGGCCGCTCGCCGTCGATGGTGTCCGGATTGGGACCCCGGTCGGGAACCGTCCAGAACTGCCTGGTGCCGTCGGCGGTGGTGCCGTCGTACCAGAGGCCCGACAGTCCACCCAGCTTGAGCGTCTGGCCGGCGGCGGTGGTGCCTAGATCCGGGAGCATGTCGGTCAGATCGATGGTCTCGAGGTGCGGCGGGCCCGCGGCGTGATCCTTGACGCCAAGGGGAACGATGTCCTCGACGGCGGCGGCGGCGATGTCGATGACGCCGAATGCATTGTTTTCCTGCAGGGTCACGAACGCGGTGGCGCCGTCCGGCGACACGGCGATATATTCGGGCTCGACGTCTTCGGCCGTCTGCTTGCCGGGAAACAGGCGGACGCCGCGGGCCTGCAATTCGGCCTCGCGGCCGTTGAACTCGGTGAACGTGGCGGTTTCCAGCGTCGCCGAGCCAACGCCGGATGAGATATCGATGATGCTGACGGATCCATCGGGGTCGATACCATCACCGGGCTCGCCCTCGTTTGCCACCAAGACCTTCTGACCATCGGGCGTGAAGATCAGCATGTCGGGGAGCGCGCCGACCTCGATGCTGTTTTGAAAGGTGCCGGCGGTGTCGAAGAAAAGCACATGGCCGGGATCGGTTTGCGGATCGGCCGGCACGGCGACCGCGATGATGCCGTCTTTGACGGCGACGCTGGTGGGCGCGAGGTTCTGGAACGGCGCCGGGAAAACCAGCGTGAACAGCTTGGCGGGACTTGCGGGATCGGCGATGCCGATCACGTCAACGGTCTCGTCGTTGCCATTGGTGATGAAAAGACGCTGCGTCACCGGGTCATGCGCCACGATTTCGGCGCCGCCCTCATCGAAGACGCCGGTGCGATAGCTGCCGATTGGATTGAGCGTGATACCCATGGAAAAGAGTTCTCCTCGGTTGTTGGCGCCATCGACGCACGAACCGGGGGTGAGCAAAGAAATCCTTGCGGGCAAGGCGGAACACCGGGTCCCGCGAAAGGTCATTGGACTATTTCAGCAATCCCCCGGACCCTCGGCCGTGCTTTTAGCCGGAGGCCGTGAAGCTCCCATGACGGAAAGGGGTACTTTGCATGAATGGAAGATTTCGACCGCGTTGCGGAAATGTGGATTTTTGATGACCACGGCGAACGCCGGACAATCCGCGAGCCACGGGAGTGATCGAAACGGTAACCGGCATCAACGTCCGGATTGTGAATGCGGGGCGATGACCTCTGCCGGCGCGGGTGCGTCGGCGCCGTTGGCGATGTGCTTGAGAAGCTGCTCGATCTCGCGATGGGCAACGGAACCCGGCGCGAAGTCGCCGATCCATTGGCCGTGATCGAAGGCATAGGCGAAGGACGTGCGCATGCCGATGGCCGGCGCGATGGGTTCCCCGAATTGTTCGTATAAGGAGAGCTTTTGAGCGATCGTGGTCCGCCGGTCCAGCCGGTTGGGGACGATCAGGCACTCAGGCTTGGTGCTTCCGCGAACCTCCCGGGATTTCTGCACAAGATCGATGAAGCTGCCAGTAGCGTGAAAATCGATGCCGCTGGGGTTCACCGGGATCAGCACGAGATCGGAAACCGCCGTCACCGCCGCCAGCGAAAACCGAAGACCCGGCGGCAGATCAATGACGATGGAATCGTTCTTCTCCGCCAATCCCTTGATCTGGGTGATCCAAAGCATGCCGGGGTAGCGGTCCTCCGGTTTCGCTTCCTGCAGCACCTTGCCGAGAACCCGGACGGTGAGCTTTCCCGATTGTGCCCAGATCGACGTCGTCGCCTGCTTGTCGGCATCCACCAATACGCAAGCGCCATCGAGTTGATGCTGGATCGCGCAGGCGATATTGACGGCGATGGTGCTCTTGCCGGCTCCGCCCTTCAGATTGCAAACCGATATGATTTTCGGAATCATGTCAATCTGTCCATGACATTGCCGCGCATCAAGGGTTGAGTGGTTTCGAGCGGATCGGATGGTGGTGCGCCACGAACGGGACTATACTGATCAATTCGGCATGGGAACCCTTTTTCTTTTTCGCCGACGCGCACCCACCGCGAAGGTACACGTGCCGATCAAGGCGCCGACGCCGACCAGATGATATTCCTCGCCGGCGCCCTCCGTTTCGATGGTAACGCCCAATTGCAACAAAATTTCGGTGATTGTTAACGCGTCGACGGCGAACCCGGCGGGCGCCGCTTGTCCGCCGCTAGTGGTCCGCGTCCGCCAGTCGGGCGGCGGTGGCGTCCAGGGAACGCACCTGAACATCCATCCAGCGGTCCACGAGATCGCTGGAAACCCCCACCGATATCTGACTGGTACGCCAGATGCTGTTGGCGGCGTGGGCGCGAATGTCCCGCCAGCCGCTTGTCCAGATGGTACCGCACTCGAACCCGGCGGCGGAAACGAGCATGGCGGAGCGGAGCGTTTTTTCGCAGGCGTCCATCATAAAATTAATACGCCCCTCTGCCGCGTCCATCAGCGGCGTTAAATCGGGAATGGTGAGCCGGCGAACCGTTGCCCCATCGTCGTCCGGGTTGCAAGGGATTGTCTGGGGAGGCGTCCCCGCGGCCTCGGCCGGCACGGGCGCGAAATCCGTTTCGATTGTGTCGGGCATGATAAAACCTTTTCCGTTGCGAGAGTCAGCGAACAGACTTGGCTATCCCCTCCTGGGGCGGAAGCGTTTCGAGGTTGGATTTTGCGCACTCGTAGAGCCGCGATGCCCCCCTCGTCAATAGGGATTTGATTAACAATTCGTGACCTCAATGGCATCCTCGTCGAAGGTCGTTCGGGAGGATGGAGGAAAACACTTCCCGTTCCCGGTCCCGGGTTTATCCTATCCGCATGTAGGGGAGGATACGGTGCGGCCCATCACTGAGTTTTCCTTGAAGGAACGCCGGCGCATTCGCGGCGTTTTCTTTGATATCGACGACACCCTGACCACCGCCGGCAAACTGACGGCCGAGGCCTATTCGGCGCTTGAGCGGTTGTCGCGGGCGGGGTTCCTGTGCGTTCCCATCACCGGTCGGCCCGCCGGCTGGTGCGATCACATCGCCCGCATGTGGCCCATCGACGCCGTCGTCGGCGAGAACGGCGCCTTTTATTTCAGATACCTCGCGGAGGAACGGACGATGGAGCGGCGCTTTTTCGTCGACGCGGAGCGGCGGGCCGATCATCGGCGCCGGCTCGAGCGGCTCCGCGCGCGCATCCTCGCCGATGTTCCGGGAGCCGCGGTCTCCGCCGACCAGGGCTACCGCGCGGCCGATCTCGCCATCGATTTCTGCGAGGACGTTCCCCGGCTGTCGCCAAACGAGGTCGAGCGGATCGTCGAGGCTTTCCATTCCGAAGGCGCTCAGGCCCGGATCAGCTCCATCCACGTCAACGGCTGGTACGGAGAGTACGACAAGCTGGCGATGACGCGGAACTTGCTGGCGGAGGCGTTCGGCGTGGATCTCGACACCGACGGGGATCGCTACGTCTTCATCGGGGACTCGCCCAATGACGCCCCCCTGTTCGCCTATTTCGCGAACGCGGTTGGCGTCGCCAATGTCCGAAATTTCGTAGATCAGTTGACGGCCGCGCCCGCCTATGTCACCGCGCGGGATGCCGGCGCCGGTTTCGCCGAGCTCGCCGAGGCCCTGCTCGAGGTCCATCATCGCGCTCACCCGCACGTTCCACGAAGTGGTCATCGCCATTTTCTTCGTGAAGATCTTCGGCTTCGGGCCGCTGGCCGGCGTTCTTACCCTGATCGTCGCCAGCATGAGTTTCATCGCCAAGATGCTGGCCGAGGACATCGAGAACATGAGCATCGGCCAGGTGGAGGCGGTGCGCGCCACCGGCGCCAGTTTTCCCGCCTTGCTGATCTACGCCATCGTCCGCAGATCCTGCCGCGTCATCTCGGCGTCTGCATCTATCGCCTCGACGCCAATGTCCGGCATTCGACCGTTGTCGGCATCGTCGGCGCCGGCGGCATCGGCATTGAGCTTTACGCGTCGATCAATCAGTTCGCGTGGCGCGAGGTCGCGGTTATGCTGATCGCCGTGTTCGGGGTCGTTATCGTCAGCGAATTTGTCTCCGCCATGGTGCGCGCCCGGATCAACTGACCTGGATTAAGCGTTCGCCGACCGCGTAATCTCGCGCATCATTTCGGAAGTGGCAAATTTGCGTGGCGCAGTGTATTTTATGAACCAAGGTTGCTAAATCGACCGACCGGTTCTCAATTTAGGGCCGGTCACGAAAAAAGACCAAGCGCCGAAACGGCGCGGCGTACCGGGAGGAACTGAGCCAATGACGGGCGACGGCCTGATTTTGGAAGCGCGCGACATCTCTTTGAGTTTCGGCGGCGTCCGAGCCCTGAGCCACGTGGACTTCGCCGTCAGACAGGGCGAACTGTTTTCGATCATCGGCCCCAACGGCGCCGGCAAGACGTCCATGCTCAACTGCATCTCGGGCCGCTACTCTCCCACCGAAGGACAAATCATCCTGCGGGGGCAGGACGTCACCAAGCTGAAGCCGAATGCCCGAGCCCACCTCGGCCTCGGCCGGACGTTCCAGAACCTGGCTCTGTTCAATCACATGTCGGTGCTCAACAACATCATGGTGGGCCGCCACCACCTGCTCAAGAACAACTTTTTGACCGGCGCGCTCTACTGGATCGGCGGCGCCCAGAAGGAGGAACTGGCGCACCGCCGCGAGGTCGAGGACATCATCGACTTTCTCGAGATCTCGGCCATCCGCAAGGCGACCACCGGGACGCTGCCCTATGGCTTGCGCAAGCGGGTGGAACTGGCCCGCGCCATTGCCCTGAAGCCGGATCTGATCCTGCTCGACGAGCCGATGGCGGGCATGAACCTCGAGGAAAAGGAGGACATGGCCCGCTACATCATCGATCTCAACGAGGAATGGGGCATGACGGTGATCATGATCGAACACGACATGGGCGTGGTCATGGACATTTCGCACCGGGTGATCGTGCTCGATTTCGGGCGCAAGATCGCCGACGGCGTTCCCGACGAGATCATGGACAACCCCGAGGTCAAGAAGGCCTATCTCGGCGACGAAGACGAGTCCGTCAGCGCCGCCCCGCCCGGTGCCGGTGCCGGTGCCGGCGACGAGAAGGTGGCGTGATGGCGGCGCCCGGAAAACGGCCGCCCGAGTACGCGGACGTCGCGGTTCACGACACGTTTCCCAAGGTGCTCGCCCATAACGCCCGCAATTGGCCCGACGAAGTGGCGATGCGCGAGAAGGAATTCGGCATCTGGAACGCCTTCACCTGGGCCGACTATCACGATCGCGTCCGGCTCATGGCGCTCGGCATGAAGCGGCTGGGTCTGGTCCGCGGCGACGCGGTGGGTTTGATCGGCGACAATCGCCCCGAGTGGGTATGGGGCGAAGTGGCGGCCCATGCGCTCGGCGCCATGTCGCTCGGCATCTACCAGGACTCCATGGGCGAGGAGGTCAGCTATCTGATCAACTACGCCGAGGCCAAAATCATCATCGCCGAGGACGAGGAGCAGGTGGACAAGCTGCTCGACCTGATCGACGACACGCCGTGCGTGCGCCATATCGTCTATTGCGATGCCCGCGGCATGCGCAAATACGACGACGAGCGGCTGATCGACGTCGCCGACCTCTACCGGTTGGGCGAGGAGGCGCATGCGGAGGATCCCGAGCTCTTCGAACGCGAGGTGTCGGCGGGCCGCGGCGACGACGTGGCGATCCTCTGCACCACGTCCGGCACCACGGCCAAGCCGAAGCTTTCGATGATGCAGGGCGGACAGTTCCTCGACCATTGCGTCGCCTATCTCCGCGCCGACCCGAAGTCGCCGGACGACAACTACGTTTCGGTGCTGCCGCTGCCGTGGATCATGGAGCAGGTGTACGCCGTCGCCGAGTCGCTGATCAGCCGCATCACCGTCAACTTCGTCGAGGAGCAGGAGACGATGATGGCGGATATGCGGGAGATCGGACCGACTTTCCTGCTGCTCGGACCGCGCGCCTGGGAGAGCATCGCCGCCGATGTACGCTCGCGGATGATGGACGCCACCCGCCTCAAGCAGCGGCTATTCGATTTCGGCATGAAGAAGGGCATGGAAGCGCTGGAGCGGGGCGAGCCGTCCAAGCTGGCGCACTGGATCCTGTTCCGGGCGCTAAAGGACCGGCTGGGCTTCACCTATCTCAAGTCTGCGGCCACCGGCGGCGCCGCCCTCGGACCCGAAACCTTCCGCTTCTTTCTCGCCATGGGGGTGCCGCTGCGCCAGCTCTACGGCCAGACGGAATTGGCCGGCGCCTACACCATTCACGCCGAGGACGACGTGGATTTCGACAGCGTCGGCAAGCCGTTCGACAACGCCGAGGTGCGCATCGACAATCCCGACGAAATCGGCGTCGGCGAGATCGTCGCGCGCAACACAGGCATGTTCCTGGGTTACTACAAGAACGAAGACGCCACCAAGGAAGACGTGCGGGGCGGCTGGATGTACACCGGCGACGCCGGCTATTTCAAGAAGGAGAACGGCCACCTCGTGGTGATCGACCGCATCAAGGACATCGCCACCACGTCGGGCGGCGCGCGGTTCTCGCCCATGTTCATCGAGAACAAGCTGAAATTCTCGCCGTTCGTCGCCGAGTCGGTGATCCTCGGCCACGAGCGGCCGTACCTCGCCGCCATCATCTGCATCCGCTTCGGGATTCTGTCCAAGTGGGCCGAGCAGCGCCGCATCTCGTTCACCAATTACGCCAATCTCTCGGGTCAGCCCCAGGTCTACGACCTCATCCACAAGGAGGTGGAAGAGGTCAATGCCACCCTTCCGGAGGCCCATCGCATTCGCAAGTTCCTGCTGCTCTACAAGGAGCTGGACCCCGACGACGGCGAGTTGACGCGCACCCGCAAGGTGCGCCGCGGCGTCATCAACGAAAAATACGCGGACATCATCGACACCATTTACGGCGACCGCGAGGCGGTTCACGTGGACACCATGATCACCTTCCAGGACGGGACCCAGTCGCGCATCGTCACCGACCTGAAGGTCGTGACCGTCATCAAGGAGGATCAAACGGCATCGAAACAGGCGGCCGAATGAGCAAAAACCCGCCGGCGGAAACGGCGGGACTTTTACGGGAGGGAAAGGGCAAAGCCCGATGAATTTCGAACTGCTTTTGCAACTGATCGTCAACGGCCTGATCATCGGCACGCTTTATGGCGTCGTCGGCATGTGTTTCGTGCTGATCTACAAGGCCTCCCAAATCGTCAACTTCGCCCAGGGCGAGTTCCTGCTGATCGGCGCGTGGGTGTGCTGGTGGATGCTGACGGAGTTCAATCTTCCGTTCTACGCCGGATTCCTGATCACGCTCGCGTTCATGATGGTGTTCGGGATCCTGCTGCAGGTGCTGGTTCTGAGACCGATGATCGGCGAACCCATCATTTCGGTAATCATGGTCACCATCGGGCTGTCGATTTTCTTCCAGGCCATCATGAACTGGATGTTCGGCGTGTTCGTCCAGCCTTTTCCCCGCATTTTTGAAATCCGCTCGGTGGACATCCTCGGTCTGAACGTGCAGCCCGCGTATCTGATGAGTCTGGTCATTTCCATATTCATCATGGGCGGCTTCGCCTGGTTCTTCAAATATTCCCGGATGGGTCTGGCGATGCGCGCCACCGCGTTCGACCAGCAGGTGGCGCAGAGTCTCGGCATCTCCATCAAGCAGATGTTCGCCATGTCGTGGGCGATCTCGGCCATGGTCTCGGCGCTCGCCGGCGTGGTCGTCGGCATCGTCAGCGGCGTGTCGTCGGCGCTGTCGTTCTTCGGTATCAAGGTCTTCCCGGCGGTGATCCTCGGCGGGCTCGATTCCATCATCGGCGCCGTGGTCGGCGGCCTGATCATCGGTGTCCTCGAGAACGTGGCGGAGTACGTGGACGGCCAGTGGCTGCACGTCGGCAACCTCTACAGCATCGCGCCGTTCTATGTGCTGGTCATCATCCTGATGATCAAGCCCTACGGGCTGTTCGGCACCGAAGAGATCGAGAGGGTCTGAGCCGTGGCAGGTCATTCGATGATGCGGTGCGGCGAGTTCAAGACCTCGTACCGCGCCGACACCACCATCTTTCCGACGCCGTGGTCGCGCAACTTCGCGATCCTGGGCGTGATTTTGCTGATCGTGGCGCCGCTTCGGATCGGACCGTTCGAATTCGTCAGCGACTACGTGATCACGTTGATGATCCAGATCGGCTATCTCGGCATCGCCGCGCTCGGGCTCAACATCCTGGTCGGCTTCACCGGGCAGATCTCGCTCGGTCACGCGGCGTTCTTCGGCTTCGGCGCCTTCGCTTCGGCATGGCTCAACAGTGCGCTCGGGATACCGGTATTCTTCAGCATTCCGCTGGCCGCCCTTTGGACCACGGCCGTGGGCATGATCGTCGGCATTCCGGCGGGCCGCATCAAGGGGCTGTATCTCGCCATCGCCACGTTGGCGTCGCAGTTCATTCTCGAGGATTTCTTCGCCCGCGCCAACTGGTTCACCGGCGGCTCGGCCGGCTCGCTGGCCGCGCCGTTCTCGCTGTTCGGCTTTGAGATCCAGGGCGACCGGCAGTATTTCTACGTCGTCTTGGCCTACATGGTGGTGATGTATCTGCTGGCCGCCAACCTGTTGCGCTCGCGCGACGGACGGGCCTTCGTGGCGGTCCGCGACCATTACCTTTCGGCCGAGGTCATGGGCGTCAACCTGACCAAATACCGCATCCTGTCTTTCGGCATCTCGTCGTTCTATGCCGGCATCGGCGGCGCCCTTTACGGACATTACCTGCAGTACGTGTCGGTGGAGGGCTTCAACATCCTGTTGTCGATCCAGTTTCTCGCCATGGTGATCATCGGCGGCCTGGGTTCGGTGATGGGGGCGCTGCTGGGAACCATCTTCATGGTGCTGCTGCCGGAGGTGATGCAGGGGCTCGTCGGCATTCTCAGGACCACCGAGTGGGGCAACGTCCCGGCGATCACCGACGGACTGACCTGGATCAAACAGGCGTCCATCGGCCTCGCCATCGTTCTGTTCCTGATCTTCGAGCCCGACGGTCTTGCTCACCGCTGGCGGATGATCAAGGCGTATTGGAAGCTCTATCCGTTTTCCTATTGAGAGGGGGTGCGATGACCTGACAAGCGACGGCCACCGTATCGGAGACCAAGAAACCAACCAAACTAAAAGAATGGGAGTTTGTTCAATGAAAAAGAGACACGGAACGTTCGCGGCGCTCGCGGGAATCGCGACCGTCGCGCTGGCGGCGGGGGCGACCGCCGACGACATCCTGGTCGGCAATCTCGTCGACTTCACCGGCGCCACCGCCACCGTCGGCAAGCCATACGGTCAAGCCAAGGTCGACGCCGCCAAGTGGCTCAACGCCAACGGCGGCATCAACGGCAAGACCTTGAACCTCGACACCGTCGACTATTCGTACGAGGTGCCGCGCGCCATCGCCACCTATAAGGGTTGGAAGCAGGGCGACGCGGCGGCCATCCAGGGCTGGGGCACCGGCGATACCGAAGCGATGGTCGGGTTCGTCGCGGCCGATCAAATTCCGTATTTCTCGGCGTCGTACTCGGCCCACCTGACCGATCCCACCGGCAAGGGACCGGAAACCAAGAAGCCGACCCCCTACAACTTCATCATGGCGCCCTCGTATTCCGATGGCGCGCGGGCGCTGATCCAATGGGCCGACGAGGACTGGAAGGCCAAGGGCGGCGAGGGCAAGCCCAAATACGTGCACATGGGCGATAACCATCCCTATCCCAACGCGCCGAAGAAGGCTGGCGAGGTCTACGCCGAGGAGATGGGCTTCGAGGTGGCGCCGGCGATCCAGTACAGCCTCAAGCCGGGCGACTTCAAGGCCCAGTGCCTGAGCCTCAAGGAGTCGGGGGCCGACTACGCCTTTCTCGCCAACACCGCCGGTTCCAACATCTCGCTCCTGAAGGCCTGCTCGACCGTCGGCGTCGACGTTCAGTTCATGGCCAACATCTGGGGCATGGACGAGAACGCCATGAAGGCCGCCGGCAAGGCCGCCGATGGCGTCGTCTGGGTGATGGGCGCGGCGCCGTGGAACGCCGATGCGCCGGGCATGGACCTGGTGCACAAGATCGCCAATGAATCCAACCCCGACGTCACCTACTGGCCCGTCCATTACATCCGCGGCATGTGTTCGTTTTTCTACATGAAGGAGGCCATGGAGTGGGCCGACAAGAACGGCGGCATCACCGGCGAGAATATCAAGCAGGGTATGTACCAGAAGACAGACTGGGTACCGGAGGGAATGGAGGGCGTCTGCCCGCCGGCGACCTGGACCGCCGAAGACCACCGCGGCTTCACCGAGGTGTTCGTCTACCAGGCCAACGTCAAGTCCGACGCGCCGGCCAACGCCGATGTCGCGGCGTTGATGGAAGACGGCACCATCGGCATGACCAAGGTCTACGAAGCCGATATCCCGCGCAAACCCGAGTGGCTGGGCTGGTAGTCGTCGGCCGAACGAAAGGCGTGGCCCCGTCGCGGCGGGGCCACCGCTTTCCGTTGCACAGAGCAAGGAAACAATCATGACCGAGACCGCGGTCGCGACAAAGTCTCCCGCCGACACCGATGCCGCCGACAACCTGTTGGCCGTCAACAACATCGAGGTGGTCTACGACGATGTCATCTTGGTGCTGCGCGGCGTCAGTCTCGACGTGCCCGCCGGCAAGCTGGTGACCCTGCTCGGCGCCAACGGCGCCGGCAAGACCACGACGTTGAAGGCCATATCGGGGCTGCTGAAAACCGAGGACGGCGAGGTCACCCGCGGCGACGTGGTGTTCCAGGGCAACAAGATCAATCATCTCGCGCCCGAGGCCATCGTCCGGCGCGGCGTGTTCCAGGTGATGGAGGGCCGGCGCATCGTCGAGGACATGACGGTGATCGAGAACCTGCGGCTCGGCGCCTACACCCGCAAGGACAAAGGGGTCAAGGACGACATCGAGGTGGTGTTCACCTACTTTCCCCGGCTCAAGGAACGCACCGGGCTGGCCGGTTACCTCTCGGGCGGCGAGCAGCAGATGCTGGCCATCGGCCGGGCGCTGATGGCGCGGCCGGTGATGATGCTGCTGGACGAGCCGTCGATGGGCCTGTCGCCGCTGCTGGTCGGCGAGGTGTTCGAGATCATCCGCCGTCTCAACCGCGATCTCGGCATCACCATGCTGCTGGTGGAGCAGAACGCCCGGATGGCGCTGAAGGCCGCCGACTATGGCTATATCATGGAGTCCGGCAAGATCGTGCTCGACGGCACCGCCCAGGAACTGGCCGAGAACGAGGACGTCAAGGAGTTCTACCTCGGCGGCGGCGGCGAGGAGCGCAAGTCTTTCAAGAACCTGAAATCGTACAAGCGCCGCAAGCGCTGGATCTGATCGACAGGGGCATCCGGAAACGCCAGGGGGCTGGGGTGGACCGCTTTCATGACCGAGCATTACGACAAGCTGGAGACTCGCGATCCCGAGGCGCGCGACGCCAGGCTGTTCGACGAGCTTCCCTACCAAATCGCCAACGCCAAGGACAACGCTCCGCATTATCGCGCCCTGCTGGCCGATGTGGAGCCCACGGACATCGTCGACCGCGCCGCCCTGGCGACCCTGCCGGTGACCCGCAAGTCGGATCTCATCGACCTGCAGAAAAGAGACCTGCCGTTCGGCGGACTGTCGACGGTCATCCGCGGCAGCCTGGTGCGCATCTATCAGTCGCCCGGGCCGATCTACGACCTCGAGGGTCATGAGCACCGATTACTGGCGAACGGGGCGCGCCTTTTTCGCCGCCGGCTTTCGCCCCTGCCACGTCATCCACAACACCTTTTCCTATCACTTCACCCCGGCCGGCGCCATGGTGGACAGCGGCGCCCGCGCCATCGGCTGCGCCGTGTTCCCGGCCGGCGTCGGCAACACCGAATTGCAGATCCAGGCGATCCGGGACGTCCGTCCGCGGTACTACGCCGGCACGCCGTCGTTCCTGAAGATCCTGCTGGAGACCGCGCGGGAGATGGACGCCGACGTCTCCAGCGTGAAGATCGCCTCGGTCGCCGGCGAGGGCCTGTCGCCCGGCTTGCGGGCCGACATCAAGGCGCTCGGCGTCGACGCCTACCAGTGGTACGGCACCGCCGACCTCGGCCTCATCGCCTATGAGACGCCGGCCATGGAGGGGCTGATCGTCGACGAATGCGTGATCGTCGAGATCGTCCGCCCCGGCACCGGCGACGGCGTGCCCGACGGCGAGGTCGGCGAGGTGGTGGTCACCACCTTCAACCGGCGAATACCCGCTGATCCGCTTCGCCACCGGCGACCTGTCGGCGGTGCTGCCGGGGTCCGAGCCCGTGCGGGCGCACCAACATGCGGCTCAAGGGCTGGATGGGCCGCGCCGACCAGACCACCAAGGTCAAGGGCATGTTCGTCCACCCCGCCCAGATCGCCGAGGTGGCGAAGCGCCACCCCGAGATCATCCGCTCGCGCCTGGTGGTCAGCCAGGAGCAGCGGCCGCGACGTGATGACGCTCCATTGCGAGAGCCGCGGCGCCGACGCGGCCGCCGTGGCGGAGACACTGCAGGCGGTCTGCAAGCTCAAGGGCCGCGTCGAACTCGCCGCCCCCGACACGCTGCCCAACGACGGCAAGATCATCGACGACACCCGCCCGTTGGCGTAGGGCCGGACGGAGCAGCGGACCCCCCTCGGCCGGATATGGATCGCGCCCCGTGCGCGGGCCTTCGTCCCGATCCCCCATGGCGGCGCGTCTGACGGCGCCCATGCCGCGCGGTTTTGTATCCCTTTTGTCTACCTCGGTCGCGTTTCTGTATACCACCGTTGCGCTCCCGTGGCGGTTAAGCCGCTGATTCCCAACAAAACCCACTCGTTGTGGATGTGAGGGGTCAATAGAAGTATACAAAAGTATACACCTTTTCACGCCAACGCCTTGATTCCCCGACAAAAGCCTTCTTCACCCGGTATACAAAAGTATACACGGTCTTCCCATTACCCATTGATAACAAAAACGTTTTATCCGAAACAAAAGTACACAAAAAACGCCACCCTTGCCGTCTCGATGCGACCGGGCACCGGAACGACGCAAACCGTCTATAACCGATATAAATCTCTTCCGTCGCCCCAAATAGAATAAAGCGTGCCCCTCCGGTTGAGGCTGACATCCACTACATATAGGGTTGCCGCACACACCCTTTACGGCAGCAATTAGCCAACTGCCGACCTTCGTCGATCTCCGTCCTGTTGGTTGACCTCGACGGGGTCATTGTTCTTCGACAAAGTTCAAGATTGCTTTAGGTTGCAGGGTCCGTGACAGCGAGGGAGGCAGGGGCACTTGATGCGCAAGGATGTCGAATTCAATGCCGATGGCGTAACGTTACGGGGTTGGCTCTATGTACCCGAGGGTACCAAGGCACCGGTTCCGGCAATTGTTATGGCGCACGGATTCTCGGCGGTAAAAGAGCAGTACCTCGATGACTTTGCTGAGACTTTTGCATCATCGGGCTTTGCTGCGCTGGTGTACGACAATCGCAACTTCGGCGCCAGTGATGGTGAGCCGCGTCAGGAAATTGACCCGATTTTTCAGGTTCGGGACTATCGGCACGCGATTACCTTTGCTCAGACGTTGCCCGAAGTCGATGGGGATCGCATCGGTGTCTGGGGCACAAGCTTCAGTGGCGGCCATGTTCTTATGATCGGTGCCATCGATCATCGGGTAAAATGCGTCGTCTCTCAAGTCCCGACGATCAGCGGTCCCGAAGCCGCAGCGCGACGCGTCCGGCCTGATCTTGTACCGAACATATTGGCAGCATTCGACGCCGATCGCGAGGCCCGGTTCTTCGGCAATTTGCCCAGAACCATTCCGGTAGTTGCGGAAGACGAGACAACGCCCTGCATGCTTCCAGGGAGGGAAAGCTGGGGTTTCTTCAGCACTAGCATGGCGCGGGCACCCTCGTATCGTAACGAAATCACGCTTCGGTCCGGTGAAATGGCCCGGGAGTACGAACCGGGTAGCTGGGTCCACCGGATAAGTCCAACGCCATTGCTTATGATCGTTGCTGATAAGGATACGGTAACGCCAACGGATCTCGCGCTTGATGCTTTCGAGCGCGCCCGTCATCCGAAGAAACTCCTGCTGCTCTCAGGCGGCCACTTCGTACCTTATGTGGAACAGTTTGACAGAGCCAGCGGTGCGGCAGTTGAGTGGTTCCGCGAACATTTGATGACCGGTTAGGGTCATAACCGGCCTATCGGGCGGTGGCGGCATGGCGCGCCGTTCACTCCATATGTCGTGGGTGTCCGCGTTAACCCGCATGGGTTCGGAACAAATAGAGAACATACATCCGGACGCCCGGCAGGTCAAGAACCTTGTTTCTCTCACCGATACCCCCCTGGATCGCCTTGTCGTTACCGGTCTCGCGAGGACAAGGACGCGCGGGCACGGGCGCCATACCGGCCGATGAAGATTGCTTCATCGGCCGGCTGCTCTGCGCGGATCGGGTTCGGCTCAGGCGGCTTCTTGGCGCTCGACGATGTCGAGGATGTCGGCCATGATGGCGTTGAGGTCGAAATCCTTCGGCGTGTAGACCTGCGAGACGCCGGCCTCCTTGAGTTTCCTGGCGTCCTCGGGCGGGATGATGCCGCCGACGACCACCGGCACGTCCTCGAGGTCCGCTTCCTTCATCCGCTCCATGATCTCGGTGACCAGCGGCACGTGCGATCCGGACAGGATGGAAAGGCCCGACCACGTGCACGCCTTCGTCCAGCGCCGCCGAGACGATCTGCTCGGGCGTCAGGCGGATCCCCTCGTAGACCACCTCGAAGCCGGCGTCGCGGGCGCGGAGCGCGATCTGTTCGGCGCCGTTGGAGTGGCCGTCGAGGCCCGGCTTGCCCACCAGCATCTTGATGCGCCGCCCGAGCTTGTCGGTGAGGCCCTGCAGACGGGCGCGCACCTCCGTCAGGCTGGCGACATCTGTGTTGCCGACCGCGCCGCCCACGCCCGTCGGCGCGCGGTATTCGCCGAAGATCTCGCGCAGCGCGCCCGCCCACTCGCCGGTGGTGACGCCGGCATGGGCGCAGGCGATGGACGGCTCCATGATGTTGCGGTTTTCCTTGGCGGCGGCGGCGAGCTCGGCGATCGCGGCCTTGGCCTTGGCGTCGTCGCGGCTTTCGCGCCATTGCTTCGAGGCTGTCCACCTGCGCCGCTTCCGCTTTCGGATCCACCGTCATGATGCTGCCCTCGCCGGCGCTCAGCGGCGACGGTTCGGCCTCGACGAACTTGTTGACGCCGATCACCACCTGCTCGCCGGCCTCGATGGCGGCGAGGCGCTTGGCGTTGGATTCCACCAGCCGTTGCTTCATGTAGCTGGATTCCACCGCGGCGATGGCGCCGCCCATCTCCTCGATGCGGGCCAGTTCCTCGCGCGCCTCGTACTTGAGTTGTTCCACCTTCTCGGCGATCACCCGGGATGCCGTCGAAGATGTCGGCGTATTCCAGCAGGTCGGTCTCGTAGGCGACGATCTGCTGCAGCCGCAGCGACCACTGCTGGTCCCATGGACGCGGCAGACCGAGCGCCTCGTTCCACGCCGGAAGCTGCACCGCGCGGGCGCGGGCGCTCTTCGACAGCACCACCGCCAGCATCTCCAGCAGGATGCGGTAGACGTTGTTTTCCGGCTGCTGCTCGGTCAGGCCCAGCGAGTTGACCTGAACGCCATAGCGGAAGCGGCGGAACTTCTCGTCCTCGACGCCGTAGCGGTCCTTCGCCATCGCGTCCCAGAGATCGCAGAACGCCCGCATCTTGCACAGCTCGGTAACGAACCGGATGCCGGCGTTGACGAAGAAGCTGATGCGGCCGACCACGTCGGGCATGTCTTCGTCGGGGACCTGGCCGGAGGCCTTGACCGTATCGAGCACCGCCATGGAGGTGGCCAGCGCGAACGCCAGTTCCTGCACCGGCGTCGCGCCCGCTTCCTGCAGATGGTAGGAGCAGACGTTCATCGGGTTCCACTTGGGAACTTCCTTGTAGGTGAACGCAATCACGTCCGAGGTCAGCCGCATGGATGGCGCCGGCGGGAAGATGTAGGTGCCGCGGGACAGGTATTCCTTGATGATGTCGTTCTGGATGGTGCCCTGCAGCTTCGAGCGCTCGACGCCCTGCGCCTCGGCCGCCGCGATATACAGCGACAACAGCCATGGCGCGGGCGCGTTGATGGTCATGGACGTGTTCATGCGATCCAGCGGAATACCGTCCACCAGCTCCTTCATGTCGCCGAGGTGGCATACCGGCACGCCGACCTTGCCGACCTCGCCGCGGGCGAGCACATGATCGGAGTCGTAGCCGGTCTGGGTGGGCAGATCGAAGGCGATGGACAGGCCCGTCTGGCCGCGCGCCAGGTTCTTGCGATAGAGCGCGTTCAACTCCTTGGCCGACGCGTATCCCGAATAGGTTCGGATGAGCCAGGGTTTGTCGCGCTTAACCGCCGGCGCTTCTGTTGCAGGTGCTAATTTTTCGGCCATGAATTCCTCCCGCGCGTCCGGCACCGGTCCGTGCGAGGGACGCGAAATGCTGATGTTCAGCCACCAACGAGCAGACAGCGTAACAAATTGTGCGTTGCAAAAAAAGCCTCAAAGGGCTAAAAAGTCCCTTCGTGTTTTCGATGATCCGTTTTGATTTTTTACCGTTACGCGGCGGCAACCAAACGAATAGTGTACGCCGCGATGCGGGTGAGAGAAAGCGGTTTGGCCGCTTCGAAATGAAACGGGGTGGATGCTCAAATAATTGCGGAGGGAGCTCAATGACAAAAGAATTGTACGATATCGCCGATGCGCCGCCGGTCGGCGAAGTTCCGGCGAAAATGAATGCCTGGTTGATCCGTGGAGAGCGGTTCGGCGAACCCATGCAGGCGTTTCAGAAAGAAGTCGTCGACGTGCCCGCCATCAAGGACGACGAAGTCATCGTTTACGTGATGGCCGCTGGCGTCAACTACAACAACGTCTGGGCCGGGCTGGGCATTCCGGTCAACGTCATCAAGGCGCGCAACAAGGCCGGCGAGCCCGAAGAGTTCCACATCGGCGGCAGTGACGCATCCGGCATCGTCTACAAGGTCGGCAAGGACGTGACCAACGTCAAGGTCGGCGACGAAGTGGTCGTTCACTGCGGCTCCTGGGACCGCAATTGCCCGTGGGTCACGGCCGGCAACGACCCGATGTATTCGCCGACCTACAAGATTTGGGGTTACGAAACCAATTACGGCAGCTTCGCCCAGTTCACCAAGGTGCAGGCGCACCAGTGCATGCCGAAACCGGCGCACATGACCTGGGAAGACGCCGCCGCGTACGTGCTGGTGGGCGCCACCGCGTGGCGGATGCTGCACGGCTGGCCCGAACACACCATGAAGGCGGGCGATCCCGTGCTGATCTGGGGCGGCGCCGGCGGCCTCGGCTCCATGGCCATCCAGATCGTCAAGGCGGCGGGCGCCATTCCCATCGCCGTGATTTCCGGCGAGGACAAGATCGACTACTGCATGAAGCTTGGCGCCAAGGGCTGCATCAACCGCAAGGAATTCGATCATTGGGGCATGCTGCCGCACTGGAAGGACTCGGTGGGCTACGGCGAATGGATGAAGGGCGTACGCGCCTTCGGTAAAACGTTCTGGGACGTTCTTGGCGAAAAGCGCCAGCCCACCGTCGTGTTCGAGCATCCCGGCGAGTCGACGATCCCGACGTCCATGTTCATCTGCGAGACCGGCGGCATGGTGGTGATCTGCGCCGGCACGACCGGCTACAACGCCACCGTCGACCTGCGCTATCTGTGGATGCGCCAGAAACGCGTTCAGGGCTCGCACTTCGCCAATGACGAGCAATGCTTATGCGATGAACGAGCTCGCGCTCGAGGGCAAGCTGCAAGCCTGCGCGTCGCGGATCTTCCCTTATGAGGAGCTGCCGCTGGCCCACCAGTTGATGCACGACAACCAGCATCCCCACGGCAACATGTCGGTTCTCATCGGCGCGCCGGACTTCGGCCTCGGCAAGACCGCCGACGAGCCCATCGCGCGCGAGCGCGCGACGCTGCCCGACGACGACGTGCACGACACGCCGCATCCGTATCCGCTGTCGGTGCCGCTGGCGGACGTGGCGGATGCGCCCGAGCTCAATCTCGTCGACGATGGCACCAAGGTGCGCGACCGCATGCACCCCGGGTTCATCTCCTGCACCAAGGATGCCAATCTCCAGACGGCGGCGAAGACGATGATCGACAACGATATTCACGCCCTGGTGGTGACCGAGGGCGAGAGCGTGGTCGGCGTGCTGTCTCAAACCGACCTGGTGATCGCCCGCCAGGGACGGACGGGGGACGATGCCGGCAAGTTGGCGGTCGGAGAAGTCATGACGGAGGGCTGCGCCACCTGCGACTTGGATACGCCCATGTCCGAAGCCATCACTCGGATGATGAAACTCCGCATTCACCGGCTGTTGGTCACCGAAAACGACAAGCCGGTGGGCGTGTTGTCGATGACCGATATCGTGCGGAGGATGATGGGCGGAAGCTGATCGACTTTCGCAGCTTGCCAGCGCCGTTCCCGGCATCCATTTAGGTGAGGGAACGGCCGGCCCCTGCGCACCCGGGCGGCCTGGCCGCCGACAGTGAGCGATGAACAGAGGGGCCGGAGCAATCCGGCCCCTTGCCGTAGAGAAGGGAACAACGCCATGGATGCCGCGAACGAAACCCAGGACCTGGTCATGCCGGATCTGATCCCCACCTGCCTGGAAGCGGTGAAGAGCGCCGAACACCTCCGGGTGGAGGTGCGAAAAGGGGTCGCCGACATGGTCATTCACGGTGGCCGGATGGACAACGCCCTTGTGGACCAGCATCAGTTCGCGGTTCACGGCTATGCATGGCTGGCGACCTACGTGGCCGGTCTGGAGCAGATGCTGGCATGGGCCGAACGGCTCGAAGACACCGGCGAGCTGACGGAAATGGAGAGCCTGCTTTTGCAGGCGTGCTTCGGCGAGTACCTGTCGCAGATGGCGGGCGGCATTGCCATGTCGCAGGTTGAGGTGGTCCGGCCCAGGGACATGGGCGTGTCCAGCGAGGCCGTTCACGCGTTCTATACGCCCGAGGTGTCGGCGCTCGTCGCCAACGGCAACACCGATGCCGTGCGGATGCGGATCGCCAAGCACATGGCCGACGGCCACTTCGGCAACCTCGGCCTGGACGAAGACCTCGACGATGATCCAGGACCAGTTCCGCCGGTGGAGCGAGGAAAAAGTGGTGCCGTTCGCGCAGGGCTGGCACGAGCGCGACGAGCTTATTCCCATGGAGATCCTCGACGAAATGGCCGAGCTCGGCGTGTTCGGCCTGACCATCCCCGAGGAATATGGCGGCCTCGGCATGGGCAAGACCGCCATGTGCGTCGTCACCGAGGAGTTGAGCCGCGCCTACATCGGCGTCGGATCGCTCGGGACGCGCTCGGAGATCGCCGCCGAACTCATCCGGCTGGGCGGCACCGAGGATCAGAAGCACCATTATCTGCCGATGCTGGCCAGCGGCGAACTGCTGCCGACGGCGGTGTTCACCGAACCCAACACCGGCTCCGACCTGGGGGCGCTGAGGACGCGCGCGGTGCTCGAGGGCGACGTCTACAAGATCACCGGCAACAAGACCTGGATCACCCACGCGGCGCGCACCGACATGATGACGCTGCTGGCCCGCACCGATCCGAAGACCGACGACTACAAGGGCCTCAGCATGTTCCTCGCGGAGAAGCCGCGCGGCACCGACGACGAGCCGTTCCCGGCCGACAACATGACCGGCGGCGAGATCGAGGTGCTGGGGTACCGCGGCATGAAGGAGTACGAGCTTGGCTTCGACGGCTTCGAGGTCAAGGCCGACAATCTTCTCGGCCGCGCCGAGGGCAACGGCTTCAAGCAACTGATGGCGACCTTCGAGAGCGCGCGGATCCAGACCGCGGCGCGCGCCGTCGGCGTGGCGCAGTGCGCCATGGAGCTGGGTCTTCAGTATGCCCAGGAACGCAACCAGTTCGGCAAACCCATCTTCGAGTTTCCCCGGGTCGCCGGCAAGCTCGCCTGGATGGCGGTGGAAACCATGGTCGTCCGCCAGCTCACCTACGATTCGGCCCGCGAGAAGGACTCCGACCGGCGCTGCGATATCGAGGCCGGCATGGCCAAGCTGCTGGCCGCGCGGGTTGCCTGGAGCAACGCCGACAACGCCGTTCAGATCCACGGCGGCAACGGCTACGCCATCGAGTATCCCGTTTCGCGGGTGCTGTGCGACGCGCGCATTCTCAGCGTGTTCGAGGGCGCGGCCGAAATTCAGGCGCAGGTGATCGGCCGCGGCCTGCTGGCGGCGCGCAACTAGCGCAATATCCGATCAAGGGGAATCTCTTGATCGGATTTAAGCGCGGGTTTGGCGACACATGTAAGGAGGCGGCCGGCGGCGGGATTTTTTTCATGAACTCGAGGCCGCCGGCGCTTATATTAATATGATGACCGGAATTCTTCCATTTCTGCTCGGAGCCGCGATGCTGGCAACCGTTTTGGTGTTGTTCGCGGGGATCATTTCCTTCGCCTTCAACACCGAGGCGAACGCCAAGTACGCGACCCGCCTGATGGCGGCCCGGGTTATCCTACAGGGGGTGGCGGTGGCGTTGTTCGCACTAACGGTACTCAGCCAGATCTGGTGAGCGGCGCGCCAGCCCGGCCCTACACGCAGCAAGGCACCAAGGCATGGTTACTCTGACGAAAATCTATACCCGCGGCGGCGACAAGGGCGAGACCTCGCTCGGCGACGGCCGGCGCGTCGCCAAGCACGATCCGCGCGTCGAGGCGTACGGCACGGTGGACGAAACCAACTCCATCGTCGGTCTCGCGAGGCTTCATGCCGAGGGGCCGGTGGACGACATGCTGGCCCGCATCCAGAACGACCTGTTCGACCTCGGAGCCGATCTGTGCACCCCCGACGACGGCCGCAAGGCCGAGGGGGCGCTGCGCATCGTCGACGCCCAGGTGGATCGCCTGGAGCGCGAAATCGACGCGATGAACGCCGATCTGCAGCCGCTCAAATCCTTCATCCTGCCGGGGGGGACGGCGGCGGCGGCGTACCTGCACCTGGCGCGCACGGTATCGCGGCGCGCCGAACGGCTGGTCTGCGAGTTGGCCGCACGCGAGCCGGTGAACGAGGCCGCCATCCGCTACATCAACCGTCTTTCCGATCATTTCTTCGTGCTCGCCCGCCATTTGAACGACAATGGCCGCCACGACGTCCTCTGGGTCCCCGGCGGCAGTCGCTAACCCCACGTCCATGCCCCGGCTTGCGGCGCGCAAAACCATTCCGGAAATGGTTATATTGCGGTCGCGGCGCCTTGACCTCGCGGCCCCATGACCTTACTGTGCAGGTGCAAGAAACAAGTCCGAACGGGGCTGGGGGAAGTCCATGGTTATCAAGCGCTTGACGCGTGATTTCCGGTCGACCGGGCAGCCTCGCGGTGATGTAACGACACAAGCAATCGCGGGTCATCCATGAAAATACTCGTCGCCGTAAAACGCGTCATCGACTACAACGTCAAAATCCGGGTCAAATCGGACAACTCGGGGGTCGAGACCGCCAACGTCAAGATGTCCATGAACCCGTTCGACGAAATCGCCGTCGAGGAAGCGGTTCGGCTGAAGGAAGCCGGTACCGCCACGGAGATCGTCGTCGTATCCATGGGCGTGGCACAATGCCAGGAAACCATCCGAACGGCCCTGGCGATGGGGGCCGATCGCGGTATCCTGGTGCAGAGCGACGATGCATTGCAGCCGCTGGCCGTCGCCAAGCTGCTCAAGGCGCTGGTTGAGAAGGAGCAGCCGGACCTCGTCATCCTCGGCAAGCAGGCCATCGACGACAACTCCAACCAGACCGGCCAGATGCTGGCGGCGCTGCTCGGCTGGGCCCAGGGCACTTTCGCCTCGAAGCTCACCCTGGCCGACGGCAAGGTGGAAGTCACCCGGGAAATCGACGGCGGACTGGAGACGCTGTCGCTGAGCGCGCCGGCGGTGATCACCACCGACCTGCGGCTGAACACGCCGCGTTACGCCTCGCTGCCCAACATCATGAAAGCCAAGAAGAAGCCCATCGAGACCATCGCGGTGGCGGATCTCGGCGTCGATACCGCGCCCCGGCTGAAGACGGTCCAGGTGAGCGAACCGCCGACCCGGGCCGCCGGCATCATGGTGGAAAGCGTCGCGGAACTTGTCGATAAACTCCGGAATGAGGCAAAGGTCATCTGATGAGCGTTCTTGTCGTCGCCGATCACGATAACGAAACACTGAAGCCCGCAACCCACAACACCGTCACGGCGGCCGCCGAGCTCGGTGACGTCGTCGTGCTCGTCGCCGGCGAAGGATGCCGCGCGGTGGCCGAGGCCGCCGCCAAGGTGGCGGGCGTTTCCAAGGTTCTGCTGGCGGACTCGCCGCTCTATGCCCATCCGTTGGCGGAAAACCTGACGCCGCTGGTGGTGGGATTGGCGGGCGATTACACGCACCTCCTGGCGTCGGCGATGACGGCGGGCAAGAACCTGATGCCCCGGGTGGCGGCGCTGCTCGACGTGGCGATGCTGTCGGATATCAGCGGTATCGAGAACGAGACCACCTTCATCCGCCCGGTCTATGCCGGCAACGCCATGGCGACGGTGGAAAGCAGCGACGCGGTCAAGGTCATCACCGTTCGGGGCACGGCCTTCGAAGCGGCGGCCGAGGACGGCGGCAGCGGCACCATCGAGGAAATCGACGCCGCCGAGGATCCCGGCCTCTCGAGCTTCGTCGGCCACGAATTGACCAAGAGCGAACGGCCCGAGCTGACCAGCGCCAGCGTCATCGTCTCCGGCGGCCGCGGCATGGGAAGCGGCGAAAACTTCCATCTGGTGGAAGCGCTGGCGGACAAACTCGGCGCGGCCGTGGGCGCGTCGCGCGCCGCGGTGGATGCCGGCTACGTGCCCAACGATTACCAGGTGGGCCAGACCGGCAAGGTTGTCGCGCCGCAGCTCTACATCGCCGTCGGCATATCGGGCGCCATTCAGCATCTCGCCGGCATGAAGGACAGCAAGGTGATTGTCGCCATCAACAAGGACGAAGAGGCGCCGATCTTCCAGATCGCGGACTACGGCCTGGTCGCCGACCTGTTCCAGGCGCTGCCGGAGTTGGTGGCGGAACTGGAGAAGTAGTCCCGCCCGCCGATCCGCGATGCCCGCTTGACGCGTGGGCGGGCGCGATCATGCAACGAGTGCACGGCCCTCGGCGGTGCGCCGCGGCGAAAACACCCTGAAAGAGCGCACAGTGTGCGGCTGCAGCAATGACGCGACAATTTCGCTTGCCGCTGGTCATGGGGTTTGTCATATGTCGCGGATGGACGCCTGGATTGGGTCCGAGAGCGCTTCGTGAAACGCGGGACAGGATCGACACGTGGAGCCCATAAGGTTCAGCAATTATGAGGTGCGCCTCGCCGAAACTCCGGAGCAGGTGGACGCCGCCAAGGCTTTGCGCTACCGCGTTTTCTACGAAGAATTGGCGGCGACGCCGACGCCCGAAATGCGCGCGAAGCGCCAGGATTTCGACGCCTTCGACGACTACTGCGACCACCTTCTGGTCATCGACCGCAACTGCGCCAACGGCAGTCCGGGGGTGGTCGGCACCTACCGCATGCTCCGGCGTTCCGTCGCCCTGCAACACGGCGGCTTCTACACCGAGCAGGAATACGATTGCTCGGCGCTGTTGAACTATCCGCACGAGATCGTCGAGGTCGGCCGCTCCTGTGTCGACTCGTCCTATCGCAGCCGCGGCGTCATGCCGATCATGTGGCGGGGTCTGGCCGCCTGCGTCATGCAAAACGACATCCGCATGTTCTTCGGCTGCGCCAGCTTCCCCGGTACCCACCCGGAAGACATGAGCGCGGCGCTCTCTTATCTGCATCACCACCACCTGGCTCCCGAACAGCTACGGCCGCGGGCGCTGGCGCACCATTACGTGAACATGGAGATGATGCCGCCGTCGGATCTGGACGCGCAGGCGGTGGTGGCCGACCTGCCGCCGCTGATCAAGGGATACATGCGGCTCGGCGGTTTCGTCGGCGACGGCGCCGTAGTCGACCGCCAGTTCAACACCACGGACGTCTGTGTGATCGTCCAGACGGACCAGTTGGCGCACAAATACGACCGGCATTACAAACGGTCTTCGTGATCGGGCGCTTATGCCAGATCGCGCTGATAGGGACACATTGTGATCGTGTTTCACGCTTCCTCGGCAGGAGGGGCCGCGCCGGCGATGGGGACCCATCGTCAAGCGGTCCGGACGCCCCGAGGAAGCGCAAAACGCGACCCTCCGGGCGGCCTTTCGGGGTTTCCGGAGACGTCGCGCGGCGCTTATGATGCTCCCGCATCACCGCGCACCACGCTCCTTGCCGGAAACCTCGAAAGGCCGTCACAATGGGTTCCTATCAACGAGAATTGGTATCAGTGCTCTGGTCGCGGCAAGCATGAACGCATCCCCGGCGCGGGCCACGGTCCGCCTTCTGCTCTTTCTCGCGATGAACGCGGTGACCATCCCCGCCTACGCGCTCTGTCTGGGGCCGCTATCGGTCTGGAAACGGCCGATCCAGATCAGCTGGTCTCGCATCGCCTGCCGGCTCGCCGGTCTCGAGGTCCGGGCCATCGGCGCGCCGCCGGCGGGACCGACGGCGCTGTTCGTGGCCAACCACGTTTCCTATCTCGATATCCCCGTCTTTTCGGCGTTGATCGATGCCACCTACGTCGCCAAGAGCGAGGTCGGCGGCTGGCCGCTGTTCGGCTGGATCGCCAAGCTGACGCGCGCCATCCTCGTCAAGCGCGACGGCCGGGACGTGGGCGCGCAGCGCGCCGAGATGCAATCGCGCCTGCTCGCGGGCGAAAGCCTGATCCTGTTTCCGGAAGGAACCAGCACCGACGGCAGCGCGGTCGCGCCGTTCAAATCGTCTCTTTTCGGCATCGTCCAGGGGCTGCCCCCGGACGCCGGCCTCGTCCTTGCGCCGGTATCGGTGGCCTATCCGCGATATCGCGACGGAACCCGCCTCGAGGGACCTTTGCGCGCGCTTTACTGCTGGTTCGGCGACGCGACGCTGTTGCCGCACCTGTTTCGCGTGTTCGGGCTCAAGGGCGCGGAGGTCGAGGTGCGCTTTCACCAACCGATCGCGCTCGGACCGGCGCCCGACCGCAAGGCGTTGTCGCGGCGCGCCCAGGCCGCCGTCGAGGCCGGGGTGGCGGCATCCAACGGACCGGTGGACATCGACGTTGACGTGGACGCCGCTCAGCCGCGCGCGGGCTCAGTGTAACTCGGCGCGCAGCATCTGGCGGTAGACGTCTATGGGGACCCAGTCGCCCTTGTTCTCGGCATACCAGAACTGCCAGCCGTTGCACGCCGGAGCGTTCTGCACCCGCGCCCCCACCTGGTGAATGGATCCGCGGTGTTCGGCGCTGACGATGGTTCCATCGGCGGCGACCTTGGCGGTGTGACGGCCGCGTTGATCGCGCAGCATCGCGCCCGGCGCCAGCAGACCGCTTTCCACCACCCGGCCGAACGGGATGCGCGGCTCCTCGCGCTTTCCGACGGTGTTGATCAGCTCGCCATCCACCGGCGCCGGTATGGCGGCAAGGCGCTGTCGGGCGATCTCGACATAGTCCGGGTCGCGTTCGATGCCGATGTAGGCGCGGCCGAGTTTGCGGGCGACGGCGCCGGTGGTGCCGCTGCCAAAGAACGGATCGAGGACCACGTCGCCGGCCCCGGTGGAGGCGAGAATGACCCGGTGCAGAAGCGACTCCGGTTTTTGCGTGGGATGGGCCTTGCGGCCGTCCACCTTCAGCCGCTCCGCGCCGGTGCATACCGGCAACAGCCAGTCGGAGCGCATCTGCAGATCGTCGTTGAGGTTCTTCATGGCCTGATGATTGAAGCGGTGGCGGGTGTTCTTGTCGCGGCCGCACCAGATCAGCGTCTCGTGGGCATTGGTGAACCGGCGGCCGCGAAAATTGGGCATCGGGTTGGACTTGCGCCAGATGACGTCGTTGAGAATCCAGTACCCGAGATCCTGGAGGATGGACCCCACCCGGAAGATGTTGTGATACGATCCGATCACCCACAGCGTTCCATTGGGCTTGAGCGTCCGCCGCGCCGCCGTCAGCCACCCCTTGGTGAACCGGTCGTACCCCGCGAAATCGTCGAACCGGTCCCACGCCTCCTCGACGCCGTCGACCCGGGTGTTGTTGGGCCTGAAAAGCTCGCCTTCCAATTGCAGATTGTACGGCGGATCGGCGAACACCATATCCACCGACGCGTCCGGCAGAGTGTTCATCGCCTCGACGCAATTGCCGAGGATAATTCGGTTGGCGCCGTCGGCGCTTTGCACATCGGTCATGACCGAAGCATGAGTTCAGACGCGATTCGCCGTCAAGACTTAAATGGATTCAAAGGCTTAGGGAATTGGGTGGCACAACATATCGAGTTCTACTCGCTATGCAGACTCAAAATATAGGCGATGGGGCGGAAGCTGCGGCGATGATGCGGTGTCACGCCGAGCCGCTGCAGCGCGGCCCGGTGCTCCACCGTCCCGTATCCGGCGTTGCGCTCCCAGCCGTAGCCCGGAAAACTGTTGGCGAGATCGGCCATGATCCGGTCGCGCGTCACCTTGGCGACGATGGACGCGGCGGCGATGGAGAGGCTGAGGCCGTCGCCGCCGATCACGCATTGCGCGCGGCAGGCAAGTTGGGGTGGCCGGTTGCCATCCACGAGGGCGATGTCGGGCTTGGTCGCCAGCGCGGCAACGGCGCGCGCCATCGCCAGATGGGTCGCGCCGAGAATGTTGACCGCGTCGATTTCGTCCACGTCGGCCATGCCGACGCCGACGACGGCCGAGACGCGCAACCGCTCGAACACCGAGGCGCGCCGGACCGCGCTCAGCTTCTTGGAGTCGTCGATGCACGCCGGTAGATCCGGCGGCAGCGACCGGGCATCGAGGATAACCGCCCCGGCCACCACCGGCCCTGCCCATGGCCCCCGCCCCGCTTCGTCGACGCCGGCCACGACGCCGCCCGCCAATCGTTCATGCGTGAAATCAGGCATGCGGCTTTATAGCGCGAGCCGCGCCACCCGGCGAGAGCCTTGCCCAACGGCCGGCTCAAAGGAGCGAAAGTCTCTGGCCGGCTTGCGGCGGCGGACGGAACCGGCGGGTGTCGAGGGCCAGGGCGGCCCGGCGGCCGCCGGGCAGCCGCCGGGCCACCGATAGCGTGGTATATGGCCATGGTATATGGGCGTGGCATAGGGGTCACACGTGCCGTAATTTTCCGCGGCAACCGTTTTTCCGTTGGCGCGCCGGGATGTCGTGACCGATATTTAGAACAGGTCGAAACAAGCAATCGGGTCATCGTGCTCAGCATTGTCATTCCAGCTCTCAACGCGGGTCACGGCTTGCGGCAGACGCTCGACAGCATCGCCGCCGTGAGCGATGACCTGCCGTGCGAGGTGATCGTCGCCGACGGCGGATCGGTGGACGATACCCATTTCATCGCCGCCGAGGGTGGCGCCATCTTCCTGGAGACGCGGCGCGGTCGAGGCTGGCAGCTCGGCGAAGGCGCCAAGGCCGCCGCCGGCGACTGGCTGTTGTTTCTGCACGCCGACACCGTTCCCGGCGCGGGCTGGGCGCCGACCGTTTTGGCGTTCATGGCGGAGCCGGCCAATCGCCGCCGCGCCGGCTATTTCCGGTTCGCTCTCGACGACGACGCGGCCGGCGCGCGGTGGCTGGAGCGCACCGTCGCCTATCGCAGCCGGTTGATGGGACTGCCCTACGGCGATCAGGGGATGCTCATGAGCCGCGTGTTCTATGAGGACCTTGGAGGCTTCAACCCGGTGCCGTTGATGGAGGACGTGGATCTGGTGCGGCGGATCGGCCGTCGCCGCCTCGCCGCGCTCGACGCGATCGCGGTGACCTCGGCCGACCGGTACCGCCGCGACGGTTACCTGTGGCGGCCGATGCGTAACGCCTTCTGCCTCGGCCTGTACGCCGCCGGCGTTCCACCGAAGTACATCAATCCGCTCTATCGCTGAGCGCCGATCGCGCGAAACCGCCGCGCCGTCCGCCATGGTTCCCGCCAAGCACCTTGTTGTCTTCGTCAAGGATCCGCGTCTCGGCCGGGTGAAAACCCGGTTGGCGAACGATATCGGACCGGTGGCCGCGCGCGCGTTCTATTGGCGGACGACCACGCGCATCCTCCGGACGCTTCGAGGGGCCGGCCGCTGGCGTCCCTGGCTCGCCATCACCCCCGACGCCGCCGCGACCGCCGTCACCGCCCGGCGGGTCTGGCCGGCCGGCTGGCGGCGGATCGGCCAGGGACCGGGCGGGCTGGGCGAGCGCATGGACCGGATCATGCGCGGTCTGCCAAACGGTCCCGTCGTCATCGTCGGCAGCGATATCCCGGACATCCGCCCGCTGCACGTGGAACGGGCGTTCCGCGCCCTCGGCGATCACGATGCCGTGTTCGGACCGGCGGCCGACGGCGGTTACTGGCTGGTGGGACTGCGGCGGAGCCCGCGCATCCCCGGCGTCTTTCGCGGCGTGCGGTGGTCCACCGAATTCGCCCTCGCCGACACCCGGGCCAACCTCGGCGCGGGCCGCGTCGCCCTGCTGGAAACGCTCGACGACGTCGACGATGGCGCCGGCTGGCATCGCTGGCGCTGGCGCCGCCGCGCCGGTTTGGACGGCCGGCACCGCCGCGCCGGTCTGGATGTCCGGCACCGCCGCGCCGATGACCCGAAAACCGGTTGAACCGCCATCGACGCCGTTGGTTTCGACGGGATGGGCGTGCTATCAATGTCGACGGCGCGATCCAGGAAGCGGATGGGGGAAAGGACCATGAAAACCATCATGCTGATGACGGGGGGAGGGCCATTGGTCATCCTGACGTCCTTCGATTCCGTCACCGACCCGGGGCTGCTGAGCGAACTGGAAAGCAAGGGGATCGACAAGTTCACCGCCCAGGAGATCCCGCTGGATCTGTCGCGTGCCCGCTACGGCGCCCGGTTCACGCGGGTCGAGCACGATCTTCGGCAGACCGACGGCCTCAGCATTCTCGACTACAACGGCAACCGCGCCTTCAAGCTGTTCAGCTTCGACGAGTTGGGCCCGCCGATCCCCTACGAGTCGGACGCCGCCAAGGCGGCCACCGGCGCCGCGCACCCCGTGTCCGACGACCCGCGGTAACCAATCCCGGATGGCGTGCCGCGCTTATCTGATTTGGCGTCGAACCGCACGAGAAATTCACCCTGTGGGATCGCATCCGACTCATAGACCCCAAAAATCCCGTGGCCTTACGGCAACACCCACCCGATGGGAATGAGCGTCGGAGACCGCGAAGTTCGAGCTACCAGAATGGGGCATTTGTACGCATAACTAATTGAAATACAACATTGATCTGGCGGCGCCCTTCATCGAAAACAGCGGCGCCCCGGCAAACCGATTTGCCGCGTCTCGATAACGTTACTTGACCTGGGGATATAATGTTGCCAGATGAGGGTCGATCGGCCGGGGTGTCGCAACCACCCCGGCCCTCGTCTAACCACTCGAATATCGGACTAACGAAAGGAGTGTGACAATGAATACCTATAGCATGGATAGGGACTCTGTCGAGACCGTATTTTACGCTGTAGTCCCGGATTCCTTCATGAATCGGGACGCCAAGAGCGGAACCACACGGCCGCGCCACGTGGTCGCCGGAAGCTGGCGGGACGAGACGGACGTGCCCGTTCTGGCCCCGAGAGACCCGTGGAGCTTCTAGGGCAACAACCGCCCCGGCTCTCCATCTGACGGCCCCGCCACCGGCGGGGCCGTTTCAATTCGGCGACAGCGAGCGTTGGTATATTATGGGGAAAGCCCGGCCCACGAGCCGGCAATCCGGGCAACGATAAGGCCCAGCGCGACGCCGGCGGTGTTGGCGATGGCATCGGCGGCACTGACTAAGCGCCCCGGCACGAACCCCTGGGCAACCTCGAGACCGACGCCGAGCGCGATCAGTCCCAGACCCAGGGCGATCAGCGAGCGCCGTTGCGGGAAGGCGATCCCGCCGGCCAGCGCCAAGCAGAGATAGGCGATCAGGTGCTGCAGCTTGTCGCTGAGCTCCACGGACGGCAGGACCGTCTGCGGCAGCAGCGACAGCACCGCCACGCAGACGGCCCCAAGGGTGAATACCGCGCCCGCCACGGTGCGGATCCTGGCTTTCGTCATGGACCGGATCAAATGGCGGACTTCGATACGCCCATCAGGCGCTTGGCCTCGCCGCTGGGAAGCCGCGCCGACATCTGCACGCACGGACCGTTGACGAAGGTGATGAGCCAGGTGCGGTCACTCGGCTTGTAGGCGAAATACACGTTCTCGGCGCGAAACGCGGTGTCGTAGGCCTTGTTGAACTGGCTGACGAAGGGCGGCACGTCGGCGCTGGCGAGCCGGATCACCCGCATCTTGCCCTCGGTCTGGAGAAAGCCGCTCCAGGTCGCCCACTCCCCCTCGATGCCGCCGCACCGCTCCGCCCGCTGTCCGGTCGCGCAGCCGGCAAGCACCCCGGCGCCGAGCAGAACGGCGGCCGCGCCGTGGAGCCACCGCACGGAGTTCAAGCGTCCAACCATCCACGCGATCCCGCGTTCATATGCACAATCTACAATTCATCACAGGGTATTCGCCCCCGTCGGCATCAGACGTCCAGGTTCACCACCTTGAGGGCGTTGGTCTCGATGAACTCGCGCCGGGTTTCCACGGTGTCGCCCATCAGCGTCGAGAACAGGTCCTCGGCGTCGTCCATGTGGTTGACCTTCACCTGCAACAAGGTGCGGACGTTGGGATCCAGCGTCGTCTCCCAAAGCTGATCGGGGTTCATCTCGCCGAGGCCCTTGTAGCGCTGGATGGCGATGCCCTTGCGGGCCACCTCCATCACCAGGTCCACCAGCGACACCGGGCCGGTGATGGGATACTCCTTGCCCTTGATGGTGAGCGTGCCGTGGCCGGCGTATTCCTTCTGCAAATTGGCGGCGTTCTTGTTGAGGCGGCGCGCCTCGGCGCTCTCGATCAGCGCGCCGTCGATGACGTAGCGCTCGGTGACGCCGCGCACCGTTCGGCTGAACTCGAGGCCGCCGTCGGGCAGCGGCTGGCCGTGCCAACCCCGGCTCTCGGGCGGCTCGACGGCGTCGAGGCGCTTGGCGATGTAGGCGGCGGCTTCCTCGGCGCGCTCGCGGTCCGACAGGATCTCGGGATCGAGCGCGGCGGAGATGGAGGCCTGCTCGAGCATCGCCATGGGCACATGCTTGGCCAGCCGGCCGATGCGGATCTTGACCTCGCGCGCCTCCTCCACCAGCGACCGCAGGTCGGCGCCGGCGATCTGCTCGCCTTCGTGGGTGACGAACACCGTGCCTTCGTCGATGGCGGACGAGAACAGATAGTTCTCCAGGGCCGGATCGTCCTTGAGGTAGACCTCGGACTGGCCCCGTTTCGCGCGGTACAACGGCGGCTGGGCGATGTAGAGGTAACCCCGCTCGATAAGCTCGCCCATCTGGCGGAAGAAGAAGGTGAGCAGCAGGGTGCGGATGTGGCTGCCGTCCACGTCGGCGTCGGTCATGATGATGATCTTGTGGTAGCGGCACTTGTCGACATCGAAGTCCTCGCGGCCGATCCCGGTGCCGAGCGCCGCGATCAGGGTGCCGATCTCGGCCGAGCCCAGCATCTTGTCGAACCGGGCGCGCTCGACGTTGAGGATCTTGCCGCGCAGCGGCAGGATCGCCTGGTTGGAGCGGTTGCGGGCCTGCTTGGCGGAGCCGCCGGCGGAATCGCCCTCCACCAGGAACAGCTCGCTCTTGGCCGGGTCGCGCTCCTGACAGTCGGCGAGCTTGCCGGGCAGCGAGGTGATGTCGAGCGCGCCCTTGCGCCGGGTCAGCTCGCGCGCCTTGCGGGCGGCCTCGCGGGCGGCGGCGGCCTCGACGATCTTGCCGATGACCTTCTTGGCGTCGGCGGGGTGCTCCTCGAACCACTGCTGCAACTGGTCGCCGACGATGTTCTCCACCACCGGACGGACCTCGGACGACACCAGCTTGTCCTTGGTCTGCGACGAGAACTTGGGATCGGGAACCTTGACCGACAGCACGCACGTCAAACCTTCGCGCGCATCGTCGCCGGTGATGGAGACCTTCTCCTTCTTGGCGATGCCGGCGGCCGTGGCGTAGGCGTTGATGGTGCGGGTCAGCGCGCCCCGGAAGCCGGCCAGATGGGTGCCGCCGTCCTTCTGCGGAATGTTGTTGGTAAAGCACAGCATGGTCTCGTGGTAGCTGTCGTTCCACTGCATGGCGAGCTCGACCACCAGGCCATCGCGCTCGCCGGTTGCGCTGATGGGTTCGCCGAGAAAAACCGACTTGGAGCGGTCGAGATAGGCGGCGAAGGCCTTGAGCCCGCCTTCGTAGTGCAGGTCGACGACCACCGGGTCGACGGGACGGGCGTCGGTGAGCCGCAGCCAGACGCCGGAGTTGAGGAACGCCAGCTCGCGCAGCCGGTGCTCGAGCGTGGCGAAGTCGAACTCGGTCATGGTGAAGGTGCCGGTCGACGGCAGGAAGGTGATTTCGGTACCGGTCTTCGGGGACCCTTTCTCGGTCATCGGCGCGTCCCCCACCACCGCCAGCGGGACCTCGGCGGCACCGTCGTTGAACCGGATCAGGTGCTCCTTGCCATCGCGCCAGATACGCAGCGTCATGACATCCGATAGCGCGTTGACCACGGAAATACCGACCCCGTGCAGACCGCCGGACACCTTGTAGGAGTTCTGGTCGAATTTGCCGCCGGCGTGGAGCTGGGTCATGATCACCTCGGCCGCCGAGACTCCCTCCTCATGGTGGATGTCGACGGGGATGCCGCGGCCATTGTCGGTGACGGTAACCGAGCCGTCGCCGTTGAGCGTGACCGTGACGAAATCGCAGTAGCCGCCGAGAGCCTCGTCGATGGCGTTGTCCACCGCTTCGTAGACCATGTGATGCAGGCCGGTGCCGTCGTCGGTATCGCCGATGTACATGCCGGGCCGCTTGCGCACCGCCTCGAGACCCCGCAGCACCTTGATGGATCCGGCGTCGTAGATTTCCGGATCGACCTCGGCGGCGTTTTCGGGAGTGCCAGGAGCTGTCGGTTCAGTCATCGGCTTGGGCCTCGGGCGCTGTTTGGGGCATCCATCTCATCGTGTTCATCCGTTCCATGGGACGGCCGTTGCCGTCGCGCTCTCGACGGCGAAAAACTGAGCGCGCCCCCGCAGGGGCTCGAAGATGGCACGGTCGGTGCCAGCGTACCACGCCTGGACGTCGAGCGCCGCCACGGCGTCGAACAGGGCGGCGCGGTGACGGGCGTCGAGGTGGGCCGCCACCTCGTCCAGCAAAACGATCGGCGTGACACCCCGGTCCTCGGACTGAACGCGGGCGCTGGCCAGAACGATGGCCACCAGCAGCGCCTTCTGCTCGCCCGTCGAACACTGGGCGGCGGGACGGGTGGTTGCGGCATGGCAGACCATCAGGTCGCCCTTGTGGGGGCCGATGGCGGCGCCGCCGGTCTCCGCGTCCTTATGTCGCGCCGCTTGCAGCGTTTCGCGCAGCCGATCCTCCACCGACAGCGCCGGCTCCTGGTCCAGCCAATCCTCCACCTGTCCCGCCGAGGCGAGGGTCGCGGCGGGGAAAGGATCCGGACCGCGGGCACTGGCCGTGGTCAGCCGCCGCGTCGCGTCGCGCCGGGCCGCCGCCACGGCGACGCCCTTGGTCGCCATGGTGTCCTCCAGGGCCGCCAGCCAGATGGGGTCGGCCGGCCCCTGGCGCAACAACCGGGCCCGCTGCTGCAGGGCGCGTTCGTAAGCGGCGACGCGGCCGGCGTGGGCCGGATCCAGGCCGTAAACCAGCCGGTCGAGAAAGCGGCGCCGCGACGACGCGCCATCGAGGAACAGGCGGTCCATCTCCGGCGTCAGCCACGCCACGCCGAGGACGTCGGCGAGGGCCGCCTGGCTCTTCGCCGGCCGGCCGTCGATGCGCACCTGGCGGCGCTCCCGCGGGCCCGCCGCGCCAACGGGCTCGCATCCGGTGCCGACGTCGGTCTCGTCGCCGGGCGACTTCAGACGCGCCGCCACGGCCCAGCCGGTGGC
This sequence comes from uncultured Alphaproteobacteria bacterium, assembly GCA_963786305.1. GTDB lineage: Bacteria > Pseudomonadota > Alphaproteobacteria > Rhodospirillales > Defluviicoccaceae > CAKZLS01. The sequence continues at coordinate 40,551 of CAWAYL010000011.1, read as the reverse complement.
GGCGGTCCGCGCATCGGGCCGCCAGCGCGGCAGTTCGTCCAACCGCGCCCGGCGCAGCCCGCGACCCGGCGCCAGCAAGGACAGAGCCTCGAGAATGCTGGTCTTGCCGGCGCCGTTGGATCCCGTCAGCACGACCGGGGCCGGTCCGGTCTCCAAGCGCTGGAACCGGTAGCACCGGAAATCGCTCAGCGTCAGACGGGCCACGGACAGCCGCGGTCCTCCGGAGACACGGTTGGCGGGCGCGCCATCGGCGGGCGCACCAACGGGGCCCTCGCGATCAGTCGGCATTCGCGGCAATTCGTGAAGCGTCTCGGAACCCCGTATGTCTGACAGCGGCCGATCCATTCACACGCGCATCGGCATCAGCACGTAGATGGCGCTGGCGTCGCCTACTTCTTGCAGAATCATCGGCGCGGCGGCGTCCGCCATGGAGAACCGGGCGCTGTCACCCTCGATCTGCTGCGTAATATCGAGCAGATAGCGGGAGTTGAAGCCGATCTCGAGCGCGTCTCCCTCGTAATGGACTTCCAGTTCCTCGGCGGCGTTGCCGTGTTCCGGGCTGCTCGCCGACAGAACGAGCGTGCCGTTGGCGAGCGAGAGCTTGACCGCCTTCGACCGCTCGCTGGAGATCGCCGACACCCGGTCGACGGCCTCGGCGAACAGCTTGCAATCGACGTCGAGCTGCTTGTTGTTGCCCGCCGGGATCACCCGTTCGTAATCCGGGAACGTCCCGTCGATGAGCTTGGACGTGAGCACCGCCCGGTTGATGGTGAATTGAATTTTGCTCTCGGAAAGCGCCACGTCCACATCTTCGGCGCTTTCGTCGATCAGCTTGCGGAGCTCGGCGACGGTCTTGCGCGGCACGATCACGCCCGGCATGTCGGTGGCGCCGTCGGGCAACGGCACCTCGACGCTCGCCAGACGGTGACCGTCGGTGGCGACGGCGCGAAGCACGGCGACGCCGGCGCGCTCGGCGGCGTGCAGGTAGATGCCGTTCAGGTAGTAGCGCGTCTCCTCGGTGGAGATGGCGAAACGCGTCCGGTCGATCAGGCCGCGGAGATCCCGCGCCGCCAGTTGAAAGGTGAACGGCAACGCCTCGCCGCCCATGACCGGAAAGTCGTCGATCGGCAGGCACGACAGCGTAAACCGCGACCGGCCGCAGCGCAGCGTCAACCGGTCGCCGCCGCCCGTGGCGTCGAACTCCACCTGTCCGCCCTCGGGCAGCTTGCGAACGATCTCGTACAGCGTATGGGCCGGCACGGTGGTCACCCCGGACGTCGCCACGTCGGCCGCGACGCTTTCGGCGACGGCCAGATCCATATCGGTGGCATTCAGGTTCAACGCCTCCCCCTCGGCCTCCATCTTGACGTTGGACAGGATGGGGATGGTGTTGCGCCGCTCCACGACACTCTGAACGTGTCCGAGCGACTTCAGCAAAGCACTGCGTTCTATGGTGAGTTTCATTGCGTTGTTACGATCCGCGGTGTTATCCGTCTTTCCGAGCTGCGCCGGCCAGGGGCGGCGGCGCGCCGGATATCCGGTAAATACCTCCGAAGCCCCCCGGCGCGTTGATAAATTAAGGCGAGGAACCCTCGCCCAGCATCGCTTAGTATAGCAGAGGCCTATGACTTTCGCAGCGAATTCGTCAACGCCGCGGGAGAGCGGCGGCCGTCGGTGCGCTCAGCCTTCGAGCATGCGGCGCAGCAGTTCCACGTCCTCGGCGAACGCGGGATCGATCTCGCGCAATTCGTCGATCTTTCTGACGGCGTGCATCACCGTGGTGTGGTCCCGGCCACCGAATTTGCGGCCGATTTCGGGCAGGGACCGCGTGGTCAGCTGCTTGGCCAGATACATGGCCACCTGCCGCGGACGCGCCACCGATCGCGCGCGGCGCGCCGAATGCATGTCGGCGATGCGAACGTTGAAATGCGAGGCAACCTGTTTTTGAATGTCGTCGATGGTAACCCGCCGGTCATTGGCGCGAATCAGGTCGTGGAGAACCTCCGGGGTGGTCTCCAGGGTGATGTCGCGTCCCACCAGCTGGGCATGGGCCACGACCCGATTGAGAGCACCTTCCAATTCGCGCACGTTGGCGGTGATCTTGTGGGCGAGGAATTCCAGGACCTTGCTGGGAATATCCGTCTCCAGGCGCTCCGCCTTGGCCTGCAGAATGCCGAGCCGCAATTCGTAGGTCGTGGCGTGGAGATCGGCGACCAGACCGCAATTGAGCCTCGATTTCAGGCGTTCCTGGATGCCGTCCAGATCGCTGGGCGACTTGTCGGCGGAAAGCACGATCTGCCGCCCTTGATCGACCAGCGTGTTGAAGGTGTGGAAAAATTCTTCCTGGGTGGAACTCCTTGCCGCTGATGAACTGCACATCGTCGATCAACAGCACGTCGGCCGAACGGAACTGTTCCTTGAAATCGACGGTGTTCTGCTCGCGAAGCGCCCGGATGAACCGATACATGAACTTCTCGGCGGACAGATAGATGACGGTGCGGCGGGGCTCGCGTTCCCGGATGTGCCAGGCGATGGCGTGCATGAGGTGGGTCTTGCCGAGGCCGACGCCGCCATACAGGAACAGCGGATTGAACGGCACGTGCTTGGCCTCCGACACTCGGCGGGCGGCGGCGTAGGCGAACTCGTTCGGCTTGCCCACGACGAATTGATCGAAGGTGAACCGGGGATCGAGGGGAGCGCCGATTTCGTTGACGTCGAACCCGCGGGGCCGCTCGGCATCCCGGAAACCGCAATACGGCGTGTCGTTCGCCGCGCTCGGTTTGCGGAATAACTGGATCGTGTCGGCCGGCGTGCGTTGGGGCTGGATCACGACATCGACGCCGCGCACCGCCGGGTTCTCGCCGCCCCACAGCGTGCGCAGGCGATCCACATAGTGCGCGACCACCCAGTCACGCATGAACCGGGAGGGCACGGACATGGTAATCGTCCCGCCGGACTCGCCCTCGAGCGTTATCGGCTTCAGCCAACTCCGATAGGCCGCCTCGCCGATCTCGGCACGCAAAAGACCGCTGACCCTTTGCCATTGCATGTCGATAGAGGGAACCAGCTCACCCTTTGTCACCATCTAGTCGCCCTTTCCTCGGTAGTGTTCGATGCCGCAATGAGATGGCCGCCAATGGCCCGCCCGCGATACAAGGATTATCGACACCATCACGCCCATCGCGAACCCGGCTCGACGGCGTCGCTAGCCGCGCAATGGCCGTCGCCGCGCCGCGCCGTGTTTCCCGCCGACCGTCGGAAGGTACAAATCGTCGTGCAATCCCCTGGTGTCGACCGATCCACATCGATTTCAGTGTCGAAACAACCCCCAAAATTGGAATGACTTGCCCCTTTCGCCAAACAGACCCCGGCGCTTACGGCCCATCCACCCCAGCAATTTTTACTTAATATGCCGTGTAACTTGCAGCAGTTGTTGTAAAAATAAAGGTTGCTCTTTTAACTATCCACGCAACCAAACGTTTACAGTAGCAATTAGCACTTTTTAGTATACGCTTGACTTCGCTTTACCCGCCGCCCCATCAATCTTCTTTTTACCCGCGTCAGACCATGACGCGATGACCCAAACTTTACTGCCCCGGTTGTTCTCATGCAACGAGATCGAAAGGGGAACGAAAGAAAAATTTGTCTTGACAGGATTGCGAACGAATATCCATGAAAACAACCACAGGATGCACTCGAAACGCAATGTCTATAGAGTGAAGAAAAATAGCGGCGGTAGAAGCCGCATGACAAAAAATCCCGGCTGGGTAGCCGGGACTTGTAGACAACACCAAAAAGGGGCGGACCTAGGCCACGCCCCTCATCGACATTCAATGAGTATTTTGAAGAAGGGCTGGATCAGGCGGACATAGCCTTGATACGGGCCGACAGCCTCGAGAGTTTTCTTGAGACCGTGTTCCGATGCATCACGCCCTTTCGCGCGCCCCGCATCATTTGCGGCTCGGCGGCGCGAAACGCGGTCAACGCGTCTTCCCTGTTTCCCGACGCAATGGCGTCTTCCACTTTCCTCAGCGAGGTGCGGACACGTCCGATCCTGCCCCGATTGACCTCGGTGCGTCGCGTGATTTGCCGAATGCGTTTTTTCGCCGATTGATGATGCGCCATCTTTCCACTCAACTAAACGTGCCGTGCACGATCTTCTGCATGAGCACACACTCATATGCCATAGCATTCGGCCGCGTCAACCACCCATGCGGTCCGACGCGGCCGAAAACAACCTCGAACCCGCAAATTACCGGTTGCGGAACGCGGGCTTGCGCTTGTCGGCGAACGCCGACATGCCTTCTTTCTGATCCTCCGTCGCAAAGATGGCGTGGAACATGCGCCGCTCGAAATACAACCCCTCCGCCAGCGTCGTCTCGAACGCGCGGTTGACCGCTTCCTTGGTGATCATCGCCAACGGCCGCGACAGCCCGGCGATCTTGCCGGCGGTCTTTATGGCCTCGTCGACGAGATCGGCGGCCGGAACCACGCGGCTGACCAATCCGCAGCGCTCCGCCTCCTCGGCGTCCATCATCCGTCCGGTGAGACAAAGCTCCATCGCTTTCGCCTTGCCGACGGCGCGGGTCAGGCGCTGCGTGCCGCCAAGCCCGGGGATCGCACCGATGGTAATTTCCGGCTGACCGAACTTGGCGGTATCCGCGGCGTAGATGATGTCGCACATCATCGCCAGTTCGCAGCCGCCGCCGAGGGCGAAGCCGCCGACGGCCGCGATTACCGGCTTGCGACAGGTGGCGACGCGTTCCCACTTCGTGGTCAGAAAATCTTCAAGATAGGCGCTCATGAAGGTTTTATCCTTCATCTCCTTGATGTCGGCGCCGGCGGCGAACGCCTTTTCGTTGCCGGTGATGACGATCGCGCCAATGCCCTCGTCGCCATCAAGCGCCTCGATCGCCGAAGCCAGTTCCGCCATCAGCGCCGCATTAAGCGCATTCATCGCCTTGGGTCGGTTCAACGTCACCAATCCGACCGCGCCCCGGGCTTCGACCAGGATGTTTTCGTATGCCATCGCCTTATCTCCTCAACCGCTCATTTCAGGTTTCTTTTGGGGACGTGTTTCTTATGGGGATTTCGTCGCGTCCTCGGGGAACAGCGCGAACCGCACGGTGATCCACGGCGACACGCTCTCTTCCATCTCGATCGCCAGTGTCTTGCCTTCGCGGCAGAAGACACCGGCGCCCTCGGACCGCCAGCCGAGCCGCGGCAGGGTTTCGGTGTAGAACGCCAGGACCTCGGCCTTCGTCGGCGAACCGGTCGTCGTGACCTGGACGATAGGCCCCGCCGGACTGTCGATTTCAAGACGTTCCTCGGCGATTTCGGCAAGGCCCGTCATCAAGGGCACGTGCTCCATGCCGCCGACGAAACGCTCGGCGGCGGCCGCGACGCCCCACGGCGTCGCGAGGACACACACCAAGGCGCAAATCATCGTTCGTCGGAACGGATAGGTCATGATCATCGCTATACCATCAGCGCTGTCGTTTCGCACAATAGAATGTGGATCGCCCGGCCTGGACGATGCGGCGGACGCCGCCGCCTCTCGCCACGTCGCACGTGCAGCCCGGGCACGGCATCCCGGCGTTCCCGTAAACGGAAAAACGATGCTGGAAACAGCCGAGTTCGCCCGACGGCCGGCGATGATCGCGCAACGACGAGCCGCCCGCCGCGATGGCCTCGACGAGCACGTCGCGGATCGCAGATACCAGCCTGTCCGCGCGTTTTCCGACAACTGTCGCCGCCGCTCTCTTCGGCGACAGGCCGGCGCGAAACAGGCTCTCGCACGCGTAGATGTTTCCCATGCCCGCGACCACGCGCTGGTCGAGGATCGCCGATTTTATGGGTGTGTTGCGTCCGGCGAGCCGAGCCGCCAAATAGGAACTCCGTGAAATGCCGTTCCAGGGGCTCGGGACCAAGCCTGACCAGCATCGGATAGGCGGCGAGAGCGTCGGCCGTCAACAGGTCGACGAAGCCGAATCGCCGGGGGTCATGATATGTCACGGTCACGCCGGAACCCGTTTGAAGCTCGATGTGGTCGTGGGGTCGCGGCGGCGGCGGTTGGCCGGACGAAATCCGAAAGCTGCCGGACATGCCCAGGTGACACAGCAAGACCAGATCGCCCTCCATCCGGATCAGCAGGAACTTCGCCCGCCGGTCGACCGAAGCGACGCGGCGGCCCGTCAATCGGGTCTGGAGGTCCGGCGGAATGACAAATCGAAGATCCGGCCGGCGCGCGACGACGTCCACCAGCCGCTGGCCCGTCAGCACGTCGGCCAGGCCTCGGCGCACCGTTTCGACTTCGGGAAGCTCAGGCATGGGCTGAAGGTAGCGCGGACGTTTCGCTTCGGCTATGTTTCTGTCCCATGGTCAAGTCAATCGATGAAAGCAAAGAACACAGGGCGGAGCGGAGCGCCGACGGTACCACGCATTTCGGCTTCCGGGACGTCGATACCGACGAAAAGGCCGGGCTGGTCAAGGGCGTGTTCGACAGCGTCGCGTTTCGCTATGACCTCATGAACGATCTCATGAGCATCGGCGTCCATCGCCTGTGGAAAAGCGCGATGCTCGACTGGCTGAAACCGAGACCCGACATGCGGCTTCTGGACGTGGGGGGCGGCACCGGCGATATCGCGTTCCGGTTCCTCGACCGCGGCGGCGGCCCGGTCACGGTGGTGGACATCAACGAGGAAATGCTCGAAGTCGGCCGCGGTCGAGCCGCGGAAACCGGGCGCATGGCGGACGTGAACTGGATCTGTGGCGATGCCGAACGGCTTCCCGTCGCCGATTGTTCGGTCGACGCCTACACCATCGCGTTTTGCATCCGCAACGTAACCCGCGTCCCGGCCGCGCTCACCGAAGCACGGCGGGTGCTGAAGCCCGGCGGACGGTTTCTGTGTCTCGAATTCAGCGAAGTGGTGCTTCCCCTGCTCGACCGCGCCTATGACGCCTATTCGTTCAAGGTCCTGCCCGCGCTCGGTGAGAGGGTCGCGGGAGATCGCGAGGCCTATCAATATCTGGCGGAGAGTATCCGCCGGTTCCCGGCGCAGACCGCGTTCGCCGGAATGATCGGCTCGGCGGGCTTCGGTCTGGTCAAGTATCGCAACCTTTCGGGCGGCATTGCCGCCTTGCATTCGGCCTGGCGCACGTGATTCCGCTCGATGTGAAGGGGCTGGAGAGCCGGCCGGCGCGGCGCGCCCACGCCGCTATCCGCAGCGTTCGCAGCATGGCGCGCCTGCTCGCGATCGCCCGGATCCTGGCCCATCACGACGCGCTGTTCCCCCTGGAAACCTTTGGCGTCGCGCCGGTGATCGTCATGTTCGCGAAGCTGGTTTCGCGCCGGCGCGCGCCCGGCCGGCCCGGCGAGCGGCTGGCGAGCGCCCTTCACGAGGCCGGGCCGTCGTTCATCAAGCTCGGCCAGGCGCTTTCCACGCGGTCGGACCTGCTCGGCGAGGACCTGACCGCCGACCTGTCGAAGCTCCAGGACAGGCTGCCGCCGTTCTCGGGCGCCGAGGCCCGCGCCATCATCGAAGAGGAACTGGGGGCGCCGGTCACCGACATCTTCCAATCGTTCGAGGACCGCGCGGTCGCCGCCGCCTCCATCGCCCAGGTGCACTTCGCCATCGGCAACGACGGCCGGGAGGTGGCGGTGAAGATCCTCAGGCCCGGCATCGAAGAGGCGTTCGAGCGCGACCTCGAGCTGTTTCTGTGGGGCGCGGAACTGATCGAGGCGAATATACCCGAATGGCGCCGTTTCCGGCCGGTGGAGTTGCTGGAGACCATCGTGGAGACGGTCCAGATGGAGATGGATCTGCGGTTCGAGGCCGCGGCGGCGGCCGAGCTTTCGGAAAACTTCATCGGCGATCCCGCTTTCAAGGTTCCCGCCGTCGATTGGTCGCGGACCGCGCGCCGGGTGCTGACCACCGAGAGGGTCTCCGGCATTCCCATCGATGAACGCCAGGCCATCATCGACGCCGGGCACGATCCGCACGTTATCCTGACGCGGGCGGCCGAGTTGTTCTTCCGGCAGATCTTTCGCGATGGACTGTTTCACGGCGATCTCCATCCCGGCAACCTGTTCGTGCGCGCCGACGGCAGCATCGCCGTGGTGGATTTCGGGATCATGGGACGGATCGACCGCAAGACCCGGAATTTTCTCGGCGAGATGCTGCTGGCGTTCCTCAGCCGGGACTACCGCCGCGTCGCCGAAATTCACTTCGAGGCGGGGTGGATCCCGGAAGATCGATCCATCGACACCTTCACCCAGGCCTGCCGCTCCATCGCCGAACCCATCATGGACAAGCCGCAGAACGAAATTTCCGTCGCCGGCCTGCTGGGGCATCTGTTCAAGGTGACCGAAACATTCGGCATGGAAACGCAGCCGCAGCTCCTGTTGCTGCAAAAGACCATGCTGGTCGCCGAGGGCAGCGGCCGCAAGCTCTGTCCGGACGTGAACATGTGGGTGCTGGCCAGACCCCTCATTCAGGAGTGGGTGGTCGACAACCTGGGACCGCAAGCGCGCATGCGCGATACCATCGCGGAAATTTCCCAGACGATGGTCAAGCTTCCCGGCGTGGTCGCGGCGGCGGAAAGAACGGCGCATGCGTTGAGCGAGGGACGGATACGGCTTCATCCCGAATCCATCGAACTGCTTCTGGGCGTCCGAGGCGGTGGGCTGTCTTCGTGGATCCCGTGGCTGATCGTCGCCGTTCTGACGGTCATCCTGATTCTAAAATAGAGCGCGCTTCTAAAATCATTAAGTTTGACCCGCAAAGGCGAAATCGGCCCTTGCTACGAGTTTGGTAAATGTCTAGTGTAACAACACTTATTTTACGTAAAAAAATGAGCGGATGGTGATCGAGGGCAGGAACGTCTTGCTTGTGGTCGGCGGGGGGGTCGCCGCCTACAAGTGCTTGGAGTTGATCCGGCGGCTCAAGGAGCGCGGCGCCGGCGTTCGCTGTGTCCTGACCGATGCCGGCGCTCAATTCGTCACGCCGCTTTCGTTGTCCGCTCTTTCCGAACACAAGGTGTACGCGGACCTTTTCTCGCTCACCGACGAGAGCGAAATGGGCCATATCCGGTTGTCCCGCGAGGCGGACCTGGTGGTGGTCGCGCCGGCCACGGCCGATCTTCTGGCGAAGATGGCGGCGGGGTTGGCGAACGATCTGGCGACGACGGCGATCCTCGCCACCGACAAGCCGGTTATGGTGGCGCCGGCGATGAACGTGCGCATGTGGGAACACGCGGCCACGCAATACAACCTGGAAACCCTGAGGCGCCGCGGCGTTCGCTTCGTCGGCCCGGCGGAGGGAGACATGGCGTGCGGCGAGTGGGGCTTGGGACGGATGTCCGAACCCGATGACATTCTCGCGGCCATCGGGACGTTCTTCTCGGTCGGCGCGCGGCTGAGGGGGCGCCGGGCCCTGGTGACCAGCGGCCCCACCCATGAGCCCATCGATCCGGTGCGCTATATCTCCAACCGCTCCTCGGGCAAGCAGGGACACGCCATCGCCCGGGCGCTGGCCGAGTGGGGAGCGGCAACGACCTTGATTTCGGGCCCGAGCACGGAGCCGGATCCGCCCGGCGTCGACATCGTGCGGGTGGAAAGCGCCCGCGACATGCTGGCGGCGTGCGAGCGGGCCTTGCCGGCGGATGTGGCCGTGTGCGCCGCAGCGGTCTGTGACTGGCGGGTGACGGCGCCGGCGGAGCACAAGATCAAGAAGCAGGGCGGAAAGCAGCCGCCGCTGATCGAATTCATCGAGAATCCCGATATTCTCGCCACCCTCGGCGGGCGTAACGATCAGCGCCCCACCCTCGTCGTCGGCTTCGCGGCCGAAACCAAGAACGTGCTGGACAACGCCACCCGGAAGCGGATCCGCAAGGGGTGCGACTGGATGGTGGCCAACGACGTGTCGGCGCCAACCCGGACGTTCGGCGGCGACAGCAATACCGTGCACCTGATCTCGGAGCACGGCGTCGAGAGCTGGCCTTCCATGACCAAACGCGCGGTCGCCGAACAATTGACCGCGCGCATCGCCGATGCACTGGAGGCCTTGACGTGAGCGCGCTTCCGGTGACCGTGCGCCAGCTTCCGCACGGCGCCGACCTGCCCCTGCCCGCCTACGCCACGGCGATGAGCGCCGGCATGGATCTGTTGGCCGCGGTGCCGGAAACGGTGCTCATCGGCCCTGGAACCCGGTGCCTGATCCCGTCCGGCATCGCCATCGCGTTGCCGGACGGTCACGAAGCCCAGGTGCGGCCGCGCTCGGGCCTTGCGGCCAAACACGGCATCACCGTATTGAACAGTCCGGGGACCATCGACGCGGACTATCGGGGCGAGATTGTCGTCATCGTGATGAACCTGGGCGACGCCCCCTTTCGCGTCGAACGCGGCATGAGAATAGCCCAGATGGTGGTGGCGCCGGTGAACCGCGTCCGGTGGGCGCAAACCGAGACGTTGCCTGGCAGCGTCCGTTCCGACGGGGGCCTGGGCTCCACCGGCACGACTGTTTTGAACACCAAGTCCGAAAGAGATTGAGCTATGCTGCGGCTGTCACGGAAAACCTTGTTCGCCATCGAGGCGGTTGTGGATATTGCCTTTCATTCGGGAAGCGAGCCGGTGCAAAGCCGCGAAATCACGCGGCGCCAGGGGATCCCGCGCCGCTATCTCGAACAGGCCCTGCAGAACCTGGTGCGTCACGGCATTCTCGTCGGCGTGCGGGGCCCGCGGGGAGGCTATCGCCTGGCGCGGGAGCGCCGGCGGATATCGGTGGGCGAAATCGTCCGTGTGGTGCGCACGTCGGAAACGTCCGAGGATCCGCTTCACGATCCCACCGGCTCGCCCTTGGGACACAAAGTGGTTCGGCCTCTCTGGGGCGAACTGCAGCAAGAGGTCATGGTCCGGCTGGACGGCGTGACGGTCGACGATTTGTGCACCCGCGCCAACGACGCGGGAATCGAAAGCGAGGGCCGCAACAAGCTGGATTTCTCCATCTGATCGCCCTCGAGGGGCGATGCCCGGGCGCCCGGCGCGTTCGGCTCGTTTCCCGCGGGATCCAAACCACTAAACGCCGAGGGGTGTGCCAAGATGAACGAGCAGTCGACAATTACAGCCAACAACGACCCGATTGGGCGCGGTCGCGTCTATGACAGCATCGTCGATACCATCGGCAACACGCCGCTGATCCGTCTCCGGAAACTGGCCGAGCAGTCGGGTTGCAAGGCGGACCTCCTCGGCAAGTGCGAGTTCTTCAATCCGCTCTCGTCGGTCAAGGACCGGATCGGGTTAGCGATGATCGATGCCGCCGAGAAAGCGGGCCGCATCAAGCCGGGAGCAACGCTGGTGGAGCCGACGTCGGGCAATACCGGTATCGCGCTCGCGTTCGTCTGCGCCGCCCGGGGTTACAAGCTGATCCTGACCATGCCCGACAGCATGTCGATCGAGCGCCGGAAGATGCTGGCGTTGCTGGGCGCCGAGATCGACTTGACGCCGGCGGCCAAGGGTATGCCGGGCGCGGTCGGGCGGGCCGAGGAGATCGTCGGGCAGACACCGGGCGCCATCATGTTGCAGCAGTTCTCCAATCCGGCCAATCCGGAAGTTCACAGGATGACCACCGCCGAAGAGATCTGGCGCGACACCGACGGCGCGGTCGACGTGGTGATCAGCGGCGTCGGCACGGGCGGTACGCTGACCGGCGTCGCCGGCGTCCTGAAGGCCCGCAAGCCCGGTTTCCGGATGATCGCCGTGGAGCCCGAAGACAGCCCGGTTCTGTCCGGCGGCATCCCCGGCCCGCACAAGATTCAGGGGATCGGCGCCGGGTTCGTGCCGGCGATCCTCGATCTCGACGCCATCGACGAAGTCATCAAGATCGGCAACGAAACCGCTTTCGAGATGGCCCGCAAGGTGGCACGGCTCGAAGGCGTGCCCGTTGGAATTTCGTCCGGCGGCGCATTGGCGGCGGCCATCGAAGTCGGCCGCCGGCCGAACATGGAGGGCAAGACCATCGTCGTCATTCTTCCGTCGTTCGCCGAGCGCTATCTGTCGACGGCGCTGTTCGAAGGCATCGGTGTTGATTGACGAGAGACCATCATCGCAAGCCCCGGCCCGAACGGTGGATTTCACCGACGCGCAGATCCATCGGTACGCCCGGCATATTCTGCTGAGCGATATCGGCGGCCAGGGGCAGGCCCGGCTGCTGGCGTCGCGCGTGCTGGTGGTGGGCGCCGGCGGCCTCGGTTCACCGCTGCTGCTCTATCTCGCCGCCGCCGGCGTCGGAACCATCGGCGTCATCGATGACGATGTGGTCGATCTCAGCAATCTCCAGCGTCAGGTGGTCCACGCCACCGACCGGGTCGGCATGGCCAAGGTGGAGAGCGCCCGCCAGGCCCTCGCCTCCGTCAATCCCGACATCGACGTCATCACCTATGACCAGCGCATTAACGCCGCCAACGCCCTGGAGCTGATCGCGCAATACGACGTGGTCGCCGACGGCTGCGACAATTTCGCCACCCGTTTCCTGGTCAACGACGCCTGCCACCTGGCGCGAAAACCGCTGGTCTCCGGGGCGATCCTCCGCTTCGACGGCCAGCTCGCCACCTTCAAGGCGTTCGAGACGGACGGCGAAACCGGTGAGCACGGTCCATGCTACCGCTGCCTGTTCCGCGAACCGCCGCCTCCGGGCCAGATCCCCACGTGCGCCGAGGCCGGCGTGCTCGGAGCGTTCTGCGGGACCGTGGGATCGCTGCAGGCCACCGAAGTGATCAAGGAGGTGCTCGGCATCGGCGAGAGCATGTCGGGCTGGCTGCTGATCTGCGACGCGCTCACCGCCACGTTCCGCAAGATCAGAGTACCGGCCGATCCCGGCTGCCCGCTGTGCGGCACCCAACCCACCATCACCGATCTCTCCCTTCACGCGTCCGGGAATTTGGAGGACGAACCATGCCCGGACCGGACAAGCTGTCGGTAATCGTCTTTTCGGGGACGTTCGAAAAGGTGCACTACGCGCTGGTGCTGGCCGCGTCCGCCGCGGCCATCGGCCGGCCCGCCACCTTGTTCTTTACCATGGAGGGCTGCCGGGCGCTGCTCGAAGCCGGTCCCGACGGCATGCCGGCGTGGAGGCACCTGCCGCGGGACACCGGCGCCGGCGAAGGAGGCGACGTCGACGACGGGTACGCGGCCGCCGGCGTCGCGACGTTCGAGGAACTGCTCATGGCCTGCGTGGAGATGGGCGTGCGGTTCATGGTCTGCGAAATGGGGATGCGCGCCTTGGGCCTGGACCGGGCCGCGCTCCGCGATGACGTTCCCATGCAAGATGGTGGCGTCGTCACCTTCCTCAACGACGCGTCACAGGACGGCGCCACGCTGTTTGTTTGATGGCGCCGATCCGAAACCGAACCGCCGACGGTAACGGAACCACCATCCGCGGCCGGACGTGACTCGCGGCGCGAAAGGTGGTAATGTAAGGAGAGAAATATTTGGTAAGGAATCCCTGCATGCCGCTGGCAACCATCACCTCCAAGGGACAGACGACAATCCCCAAGTACGTTCGAAACAAGCTTAATCTCGCGCCCGGCGACCGGGTTGAATTCCTGGTTCAGGAAGATGGCACGGCGCTGATGGTGCCGGCCAAGCTGACGCTCGAAAACCTGAGGGGATGCCTGCCGCCGCCCGAGAAAGCGCTTACCCTGGCCGAATTGGACGAGGTGGTTGGCCAAGCGGTCGTCGGCCGCACGCAGCGGGATTTGGTATAAAATGAAGGGCCTGGATACGAATGTTCTCATCCGGTTTATCGTGCGGGACGACGAAGCACAGGCGATCGCCGCCGACGCCTGCCTCGAGACCGAATGCGCGCCCGATCACCCCTGCCTCATCAACCGTATCGTGCTGTGCGAGCTGGTGTGGATGCTCGATCGCGGCTACCGCTACCCCAGGGCGTTGATTGCCGATGTGATCGAGAGAATACTGCGCGCCGAGGCATTCATGGTCGAGAACGCCGCGGAGGCGTGGGCCGCTCTCAACGCCTACCGGCAAGGACGCGCGGACTTCGCCGATTGCCTGATCGGCAAAACCAACAAGATGCTCGGCTGCTCCGAGACGGCGACGCTCGACCGGTATGCTTCGCGAATGGACGAATTTTTCTTGGTCCCAACGGCCGGGCCGTAACGCTTGTCGGCGCGACGAGCGAGGCGCGAATCGATACGATCGGTTACCGTCGAACGCGTCCGCCGGGCCCTGGACCGGCTCGATCATCCGGTTCATGGACGAAGGCCCACCAGCGGAAATCAAGACCGACCTCCAACCGGCATTGCCTTCGCATTTCGGGCAAATCGCCCGGCTTTGTTCACAGCCGCCGCCGTCGCGGCCGGCTTGACATCACGCTCCGACGGCGCGGTCACGGTCACGGCGGCTCGGCGGGCCCGGCAGGACCGCCGCGCAAAGGACGCCGAAACTTGACCGGGGCCGTCGGCGCGCGCCTATAATCGCCGACGACATTCGTGAGCGACAGGTAAACACGAACCCTTCATGTTTCCGACCTTACTTCCTATTTTCGCCCTTCTGATCCCTATTGTGCTCGGCACCGCTTGCGCGGCGGCGGCGCCGGACGGGAGCGGCCAGCCGCTGCCCCGATTCGTCAGCTTGCGCTCCGGCGAGGTCAACATGCGGATCGGACCGGGCGAGCAGTACCCCATCGATTGGGTCTATCAGCGCGCCGGCATGCCCATGGAAGTGGTGGCTGAATATTACACGTGGCGCCGAGTGCGCGATTGGCGCGGCACCGAAGGCTGGATTCACACCAGCATGCTGAGCGGCCGGCGCGCCATGGTCGTCAGCGGCGACGTGCGGTCGCTCAGAGTCGAGCCCGACCTCCGCGCTCCGACGGTGGCCAATGTGGAGGCCGGCGTCATCGGCCGGTTGCTGGAATGCCCCGACAGCAGCGGCTGGTGCCGGGTGGAGATCGAAGGCTTCAAGGGCTGGCTGCGGCGTGGCGAATTCTGGGGCGTCTTCGATTCCGAATTCGGTGGACTAGCGATATCGCGCGCGCTCAATTCCCTGGAGGCTGCCCCATCTTGAGAAATTTCTCCCGGCGCTGGCGGCGCAGTGTTTCGCCATCCACGTCGACGAGCTCCCCGAGGTATCTCTCCAAGGCGGCTCCGACGGCGTCGATGGCCTCTTCCGGCGTTCGGTGGGCACCGCCCAACGGCTCCGCGATCACGTCGTCGATGACACCCAGGTCCTTCAGATCGCCGGCCGTCAGTTTCAGCGCCTGCGCCGCCACCTGCGCCTGTTCGCCATCGCGCCACAGGATGGACGCGCATCCTTCCGGCGAAATGACCGAGTAGATGGAATGCTCCAGCATCAAGATGCGATCGGCGGCGGCCAGCGCGATGGCGCCGCCGGACCCGCCTTCGCCGATCACCACGCTGATCAACGGGACCCGCAGCGCGAGACAGGTCTCGATGGACCGGGCGATGGCCTCGGCCTGGCCGCGCGCCTCGGCGTCGATGCCGGGATAGGCACCGGGCGTATCCACGAGCGTGATCACCGGCAGGCCGAAACGCTCGGCCAGGCCCATGAGCCGCTGCGCCTTGCGATAGCCTTCGGGTCGCGCCATGCCGAAATTGTGGCGGACGCGGCCGTCGGTATCCGACCCCTTTTCCTGACCGATCATCACCACCGAATGGCCGCGAAACCGGCCGATGCCGCCGACCATGGCGGCATCGTCGGCGAACGCCCGGTCACCGGCCAGCGGCATGTAGTCATCGACGAGGCGAGCGATATAGTCGAGCGTGTGGGGACGATCGGCGTGACGCGCCACCTGAGCCTTCTGCCACGGCGTCAGCTTGCTGTAGGTCTGGCGCAACGTCGCCTCCAGCTTGGACTGGAGCCGCGCCACCTCCTCGGCGATGTTGATCTCGCTGCCGCTGCTCAGGTGCCGCAGCTCGGCGATCTTGCCTTCCATCTCGGCGATGGACTTTTCGAAATCGAGAAAGGTGCTCATGTCCAGCGAAACCTATTCGCTTTCGCGCGCCGCGATGGCGTCGGCCTTGCGGACCAGGGTTTCGGCCTGGCGGAGCGAAGCGATGTCGATCATTCGGCCGTCCAGGGTGACCGCCCCGCTGCCGGCGTTCTGCGCCTCGGCCATGGCGTCGAGGATCCGCTTCGCCTTGATGACTTCCTCCTCCGACGGACTGAAGATCTCGTTGGCCAGTTCGAGCTGGCTCGGATGAATCGCCCACTTGCCCTCGAACCCGAGAACCGCCACCCGTCCCGCCGCCGCGCGAAAGCCGGCTTCGTCCTTGAAATTGGCGTACGGACCGTCGATCGGCCGCAACCCGTTGGCGCGCGCCGCCACCACCAGGCGCGACAGCGCATAGTGCCACATGTCATTCCAGTGCTCGACCCGTTCACCACCGTCGTTCGCGTCGGTCAGAACATGATAGTCGGGATGCGGGCCGCCGATGGTCATGGTCCGCATGCTCGTCGACGCGGCGTAGTCGCCGGACCCCAGGTGCAGCGATTCGTTGCGGGTGCTGGCCCGGGCAATTTCGTGAATGTTCTGCATGCCGAGCGCCGATTCGACGAGCATCTCGATGCCGATGCGCCGGTCGCGGCCTTTCGCCGCCTCGATCTGGGTGAGCAGGACATCGACGGTATAGACGTCCGAGGCGGTGCCGACTTTCGGGATCATCATCAGATCGAGCCGCTCGCCCGCGCCTTCCGCCACTTCGACGACGTCGCGATACATATAAGGAGTATCGAGACCGTTGATGCGGACCGAGAGCGTCCGCCCGCCCCAGTCCATGTCGTTGATGGCGGCGATGACGTTCTTTCGCGCCTGGGCCTTCTCGTCGGGCGCCACCGCATCCTCGAGATCGAACAAGATCACATCGGCCGGAGCCTTCGTCGCCTTTTCGAGAAAACGGAGACTGGAGCCGGGAACGGCCAGTTGGGAACGGTTCACGCGCGCTCGGCACGGTTGGACGATAGTGAAACTCACGGCACCCTCGCGGTTTTTTTCATGTTTGCGGCAAAATACAGGTTCGCGGATGCTTATACCCGATTAGCGGCCAAACGCTCCATGCCCAAACGCTTCAGGCTTGGATTATCCGTTGTTCCCCATCGATCCGGCGACGGCGGCGGCACGTTTTGCCTCTCAATCCGAATCATTCGGCGAGGAGGATCACTCCGGTCCGCCGGGCGGCGGCGCATAGCGCCCCATCGAGGGTGGCGAGGGGAAGGGAGCGGCGCAGCGAGAGCTCAAGATAGGTGGCATCGTAGAGGGTCAAGCCTTGGCTTTCGGCAAGCGCGATTGTTTCGCGCCAAGCCCGCTCGGCCGTCTCGTCATCGAGCGTGATCGGCAGTTCGGCCAGGTGACGCAAGACGCGCGCGAGATGTTCGCCGGTAAGACGGCCGCGCCGCTCCGCGACGAGAAGTGCGGTGCCGACCTCCAGTGGCCACAGACCAGGCACGATCGCGCCCGCCTCCGCGACACGATCGAGGGCGTCCGTGGCCAAAGTCGATCGCTCGTCCCGGACAAACCAGGCCAGGGTCACCGAGCAGTCGAGCACCAACGCGGCCATCGATCAGGGTCGCCCCTCGTCACGGTAGCGCTTCCACTCGTCCCAGTCGAAGGGACCGACGTTCATTGTCTGGGCGAGGGTCCTAATGCGGTCCACGGCCGCTCTAGCCGCCGCAGTGTCATGGCCGTGTTGCACTGGCACCAGCCGCGCGACGGGCTTGCCACGCCGGGTAATGGTAATTTCCTCGCCGCTCTCGGCGCGTTGCAGGAGATCGGCGAAATGGGTTTTGGCCTCAAACGATCCGATGGTGCGCATGATTATCCAACCAGTTTTCAAACTAGTTTACAAGCTTCGAGAGGCGTCGTCCAGTCAACGCACGCAACGCACGAATTGCAAAAGAACGGATCAGTGTCCGGTTTTTATCTTGAGACGGGCCAGGGGATGGTGTTTCGTGACCAAATCCTTCAGACGCTGGTCGAGAACATGGGTATAGATCTGGGTCGTGCCGATATCCGCGTGGCCAAGCATCTGCTGCAGGCTGCGCAGGTCGGCGCCGTGGGCGAGCAGATGACTGGCGAACGAATGGCGCAGAACATGCGGCGACACCCGGCTCGGCTCAATTCCCGCTTCCAGCGCCAGGTCCTTGAGTTTCTGGGCGAAGCGGGTCCGCGTCAGATGCCCACCCGCCGACCGGGACGGAAACAGCCACGGTGAAACGGAATGCCCGCCCGCTCCGCGCCCCTTCGGCAAGAAAACCTCGCGAACCGACCCATACGCGGCCAATGCCTCCATCGCCGGCTCGGTGAGGGGAACCATGCGCTCCTTGTCCCCCTTGCCCCGCACGATGATCATGCCGTCTTGCCGCGATAGCGCCGACACCGGCAGCGTCACCAGTTCCGAAACCCGAAGCCCCGAGGCGTAAAGCACCTCCATGAGAGCGTTCATGCGAAGGCCTTCGGGCCCGGACCGCCGTCTCGCGGCGTCGAGAAGACGGCTGACCTCCTCTTCGTGCAGGTATTTGGGCAGGGATCGCCCCTGCCTCGGCCGATCGATCGCGGTGGAAGGGTCGTCGGCGCGAACCCCTTCCAGAAACAGGAAACCGAAGAACTGCCGGAGGGCCGATAACCGCCGCGCACTGGTGCGCGGCGACATGCCCTGCGTCACTAGGGTTTGCAGATATTTCCGGAGCGTCGCCGGGCCGGCGCTTTCGGCCCGCTCGCCGCGGGCACGGGCATGGGCGGCGAAATCGACGAGGTCGCGGCGGTACGCGTCAAGCGTATTGCGCGCCACGCCGCGCTCCGCGACAAGCATCTCGAAAAATGCCTCCATGTGGCGCGAGAGCGGTTCGGCTGGTTTTCGCGGTCTTCCTGGTTTGCCCATCGGCGATGTGCCGGTCCACCTTTCTTCCACCAATGAGTGGTGGAAGCCCGTTAGACCTTACGTCTTTCGCCTACTTCGTGAAACGGTCATTGGGAATGACTTTTTCGACGCGGGCGACCGGTGCCGGAAAGTCCGAGGTCGCGACAAGGACGGCGCCGCCCGCGACCAGCAGCAACAGAACGATCAGCAAAAGCCGGAAGAGAAATTTCATAGGACCACCTGGAGACGTGAACGACGCAGAATCAAGAATTTCGAAAGCCGCTCGCGCTGGCGACGGCCGGCAACTTCCTTCACGAAAGGGCGCCCGTCGCACGGCGACGGCCAAACAACTCTATACTAAGGCTGACCCATGGGGCTAAGTTCAGGCCATGATACGGTTCCGCGACACCTTACCCGCCTGGGGATGAGCTTACAACGGCCCTTCGACCGGGCGGCGGGGTCGCGATGCGGATGGTGACCTCTTATTCCGATTTTTGCGTTCGATAAATCCATCGTCCTCGTCGGGCTGATGGGCGCCGGCAAGACCACCGTCGGGCGCCGCCTGGCCAATCGGCTCGGGTGCGCGTTCGTCGATGCCGACGACGAAATCGTCAAGGCCGCGGGCTGCTCGGTCCAGGAGATTTTCGAGACGTACGGCGAGCAGGCCTTCCGAGACGGCGAGCGACGCGTCATCGCCCGTTTGCTGGAAGCAAAGCCGTGCGTGCTGGCCACGGGCGGCGGAGCGTTCATGAACGGCGAAACCCGGCAAGCGATCGTCGAACACGGGCGTTCCATCTGGCTGCGGGCGGATCTGGATACGCTGGTCGGCCGCACCATCGGCCGCACCGGGCGGCCGTTGCTGAAGGACCGGGATCCGACGGACATCTTGAAAGGCCTCATGGAACAGAGGTATCCGGTCTATGCCGGTGCCGATATCATCATCGACACCGGCGACGGGCCGCCCGACGACGTGGTGGAAAGAATCGTGGAAACACTTGGAATGGCGCGGGAACCGACGCCGACGTCCGGCGGCAATGGCTGATGAAGACGAATGTTGACAACACGGTCGCGCGCACCGACCGGATTCAGGTCGAACTGGGCGACCGCTCATACGACATCCAAGTCGGCGTGAACATCCTGTCGGACGCCGGCGGCTACCTTCGGTCATTGCTTGCGCGGCCCCGGGTCGTCGTGATCACCGATAGCACCGTCGCGCCGCTCTATCTGGCGGACCTGCACGCTTCCCTGGAACGCGCGGGAATCGCCTGCGGTCACGTCATCTTGCCGGCCGGCGAACAGACCAAGAGTTTCGATCACCTGAGCGACCTTGCCGATCGGCTTCTTGCGCAATCCGTGGAGCGGACGACGACGCTGGTGGCCCTCGGCGGCGGCGTGATCGGCGACATCACCGGTTTCGCCGCCGGCATTGTGCTCAGGGGCCTCGACTTCGTCCAGATCCCGACGACGTTGCTGGCGCAGGTGGACAGCTCGGTCGGTGGAAAAA
Source organism: uncultured Alphaproteobacteria bacterium (assembly GCA_963786305.1). Classification (GTDB taxonomy): domain Bacteria; phylum Pseudomonadota; class Alphaproteobacteria; order Rhodospirillales; family Defluviicoccaceae; genus CAKZLS01. The sequence continues at coordinate 20,156 of CAWAYL010000011.1, read as the reverse complement.
CCGGCATCAACACCCGCCGGGGAAAAAACCTGGTGGGACTGTTCCACCAGCCGCGTTTGGTTCTCTGCGATGTGCGAAGCCTCGATACCCTGGAGCCGCGCCAACTGCGCGCCGGGTATGCGGAAGTGGTGAAATACGGCCTGATCAACGATCCGGATTTTTTCTCCTGGCTGGAGGACAACGGCGGCCGGGTATGCGGCCGCGACCACGCGGCTCAGAGGCACGCGGTCGTCACAAGCTGCAAGGCCAAGGCGGCGATCGTCGCCGCCGACGAACGCGAGTCCGGGCAACGAGCGCTGCTCAATCTGGGTCACACCTTCGGGCATGCACTCGAGGCGGAAACCGGCTACAGCGACGCCATGCTTCATGGCGAAGCGGTGGCGATCGGCATGACCCTGGCGTTCGATTTCTCGGTCCGTCTCGGCCTGTGCCCCGCCGGTGACGCCGACAGGCTGCGCCGGCACCTCAGGGCCGTCGGCCTGCCCACCGGCTTGCCGAGAATACACGGCGTCGCATGGACCGCCGACGCGCTGATGGATCACATGGCCCGCGACAAGAAGGTTCGCGACGGCCGGATGACTTTTGTCCTGGCGCGTGGTATCGGCCAATCCTTCATCAGCCGGGACATCGACGCGCCGGACGTTCACCGGCTGTTGTCCGACGCCGTCTCGGCGTAGCGATGTCGCCATCGACCGATTTCGGAACATGCTAACATGACACCCTTTTTGATCGTGCTCGGCGCTATCTTCGTCCTGCTCCTTCTGTCGGCCTTTTTTTCCGGATCGGAAACGGCATTGACGGCCGCCTCGCGGCCACGGATGCATCAGGCGGAACAGAACGGCGACCAGAAAGCCGCGATCGTCAACCGCCTCTTAAGCAACACCGACCGCCTGATCGGCTCGATTCTGCTTGGCAACAACCTGGTGAACATCTTCGCCTCGGCGCTGGCGACCAGCGCGCTGATCACCCTGTTCGGCGAGGCGGGCGTCGTCTACGCGACGTTGGGGATGACCCTGCTCGTTCTGATCTTCGCCGAAATCCTGCCGAAGACCTTCGCCTACAGAAACGCCAACAAGGTCGCGCTATGGATCGCTCCGGTGATCAACGTTCTCGTCATTGTGTTCTCGCCGGTCACGCACACCATACAGATCGTCGTCCAGGTGACGCTTCGGATGTTCGGAGCCGATCCGAATTTCAAGGAGGGACTGGGTCCCAGTTCGGAAGAACTGAGGGGCGCGATCGAGTTGCATCGCGGCGAGGGCTCCGAGGTGAGCCACGAACGCGCCATGCTGAGGAGCATTCTGGACCTCGCCGAGGTGGAGGTGGGCGAGATCATGACCCATCGCAAGAATGTCACCATGATCGACGCCGATGAGCCGCCCGAGGCCGTGGTCGCGCAAGTGCTGGGAGCGCCGTTCACGCGTATACCGTTGTGGCGCGGAGAATCCGACAACATTCTCGGCGTCATTCACGCCAAGGCCCTGCTCCGCTCGGTCAGCGCGCTGGAAGGAAAGCTCCAGGATCTCGACGTGGTGGAACTGGCGGCCAATCCATGGTTCGTTCCGGAATCGACAACCCTGCTGGATCAACTCCAGGCGTTCCGGCGACGGCGCGAGCATTTCGCCCTGGTCGTCGACGAGTACGGAAGCCTCATGGGCATCGTTACGCTCGAGGACATCTTGGAAGAAATCGTCGGCGACATCACCGACGAGCACGATGTCGACGTCCCCGGCGTCATTCGACAGCCCGACGGCAACTACGTGGTTCAGGGGACGGTCACCATTCGCGATCTCAATCGCCGCTTCGAATGGGGTCTCCCCGACGAGGAGGCGGCCACGGCCGCCGGGCTTGTGCTGCACGAGGCGCGCCGCATTCCCGAGGTCGGGCAAGCCTTCATTTTCCATGGGCTGAGGTTCGAGATCCTGCGGCGCCTGCGCAACCAGATCACCGCCATCCGGATCACGCCGCCGCGCGAGGCCAAGGAAGACAGTCCGAAGACATAGAGGGGTGAGACCGTCATGGCATTGACCCGACCAGAAGCCCGCGATCATATCCATACCCGGGACATCCGTTGCCGGGGCTTCCGGCGAGCGGACGGCCTGTGGGATGTGGAAGCGACGCTTGAGGACACCAAGACCTATTCCTTCGCCAATCACGACCGCGGCGGGATCAACAGCGGCGAGCCCATCCACCGCATGCATATTCGATTGACGGTCGACGACGATCTCGTCGTGCGGGCGGCGGAAGCCAGCACCGAAGCCTCGCCGTTTACCGTTTGCCCGGGCATGAACCCGGTGTTCGAAGCGCTGGTGGGACTTCGCGTCGGCCCCGGCTGGCGGCGCTCGGTCAGCAAGCGGATGAGCGGCGCAAGCGGATGCACCCACCTCACCGATCTGCTGCTCGGGCCCGTGACGACGACGGTAATGCAGACGGTGGGCCCGGCGCGATCCCGGCGTCAGAGCGCATCGCCGAGCGGCGGCAAGCCGGCCCTGCTCGACAGTTGCCACGCCTTCGCCAGCGATAGCCCGGTGGTCAAAAGGGAATGGCCGGAACACTACACCGGCGACGAGTGATACCGACTTTACCGGCGGCCGGCACCCCTGTCGCTCGGGGCGACATCCTCGCCGGGTGTCATGGTTTTGAGCGCCAACGCGTGCAGGCCGGCCGAGAGCTCATCGGCCAAAACGTCATAGACCACGCGCTGGCGCTCCACCCGCGATTTTCCCTCGAAGGCCGCGGACACGACTTCCACCCGGAAATGGGTTTCGCCTTCGGGCCGGTGTCCGGCGTGCCCCACATGATGGTGGGACTCGTCGACGACGCTGAGGCGCGCCGGCGACAACGCCGCCGTCAATTTGCTGTGGATGGCTTCGGACGTGCTCATGGGGAAACCTGTTTGCTTCGGATAGATGATACCAACGGTCGTTGGTATGATAGGGTATGGACCGATGATCAAGCCCCATGCCGACGATCGGTGGCGAACGTGACCGGAACGTGACCGGCACGACGCCGCGCCAGGCCGCTCTCCTGCTGGCCGCAGTTATCGTTCTGTGGGGCACCAACTGGCCGGTCATGAAGGTGGGGCTGGTCTATCTTCCGCCGTTGTGGTTCGCGGCGGCGCGCGTGCTTCTGGGATCGATCTGTCTGTTCGCCGTTGTCGCCGCCATCGGCCGCATTCGTTTTCCCGGGCGCGCCGATCTGCCGGTTGTCGTGTCGGTCGCCGGATTGCAGATCGCGCTGTTTCTGGCGCTCGTCAACACAGGCCTGCAGAACGTCGATGCGGGCCGCGCGGCGATCCTCGCCTACACCACGCCGCTTTGGGTGGCGCCGATCGCCAGGATCGTCCTCGGCGAGCGGCCGCGGCGCCACGAAGGCTGGGCGCTGCTTTTGGGATTGGCGGGCATCGGGGTGCTGTTCAATCCCCGAGGGTTCGATTTCGCCGATCCCCGAGCCGTGGCGGGAAACGCCATGCTGCTCGCCGCCGCCCTGTCGTGGGCCGTGTGCATCGTTCACATTCGCCGGCACACCTGGCACATGACGCCGCTGCAACTGATGCCCTGGCAGATGCTGATCGGCGGCGCCGCGCTGGCGGTCGGCGCGATGGCGGTCGAGCCGGTTTCGGATATTCGCTGGTCGAGGGATCTTGTCTGGGTCATGGCGTACAATGGACCGGTGGCGTCCGCTTTCTGCTTTTGGGCCTATGTCACCGTCGCGCGCTCCCTGCCGGCGATCACCACCGCGCTCGCGTCGCTCGGCGTGCCGGTGATCGGGGTGTTGTCTTCGGCCCTGGTGCTGGGCGAAACGCTGTCGTTCACCCGGCTCGGCGGCCTCGCGCTCATCGCGGCGGCCATCGCGTTGCTCAGCCTTCCGCGCCGGTCCGCGAAATAACCACCGGGGACCGGCGACGCTCGCTTGCGTCGTGCAAACCGACAAACCATAGTAGCCCCATGACACGGTTCTTCGGAAAGAGCATTGGGCGCCGGGGCCGGCGTCGGGATACCGAGCCGCAACCCACGGGCCGGGCCTGCGACTGGCCGGGATGCACCGAAGAGGGCGCGTTCCGGGCGCCCAGGTCGCGCAATGAACTTCGCGAGTACTGGTGGTACTGCATGGAGCATATCCGTCAGTACAATCGGACATGGAACTACTACTCCGGAATGACCGACGAGGAGGTCGAAGCGGATGTCCGAAAGGACACCGTGTGGCATCGGCCATCGTGGCCCTTTGGCTCGCCGCCGAAGTCGTTCTCCTTCAACAGCGAGCATCTGCGCGATGATTTCGGCCTGTTCGGCGAGGGCGAGACACACGTGCCGACCCGCCCCGAAACACCGGAAGGGCGGGCCCTGGTGATCCTCGACCTGAACCCTCCGGTGACGGTCGCCACCCTCAAGGCGCGGTACAAGGAACTGGTCAAGCGTCACCATCCCGACGCCAACGGCGGCGACAAGGCGGCGGAGGAAAAATTCAAGGAAATCAACGAGGCCTACCAAACCGTGTTGAACACCTTTAAGATCTGAGACGAATTGCATGGTTTGTGCGGCGTCATGAGCCTATTTCTTAGACAGAAGCGGGACGAGACCGTTGCCGCATGCCAGACCACGTTGATGACACTCGCCACCGGATGAGCCGATAATGATACCTCACAACCCGACCGACAGCCCTTCGCCCGGATGCATGCTCAATGCACCCGACATCACCTTGTCGGTGCGGCAAACCTTCGGCCTCGACACCGATGTGGATGTGCCGGCGTTCAGCGCCGGCGACGATCACGTCCCCGACGTGGACGAGGCCTATCGCTTCGACCACGACACCACCCTGGCGATTCTCGCGGGGTTCGCCCATAACCGCCGGCTGATGATCCAAGGGTATCACGGCACCGGCAAATCGACGCACATCGAACAGGTGGCGGCGCGGCTCAACTGGCCGTGCGTGCGGGTCAATCTGGACAGCCACATCAGCCGTATCGATCTGGTGGGACGCGACGCGATCGTTCTTCGCGACGGCGCGCAGGTCACGGAATTCCGCGAGGGGATCCTGCCATGGGCGCTGCAGCGCCCCACCGCTCTCGTGTTCGACGAATACGACGCCGGCCGGCCGGACGTCATGTTCGTCATCCAGCGCATCCTCGAGGTCGAGGGCAAACTGACGCTGCTCGACCAGAACCGGGTGATGCGGCCCCATCCGTATTTTCGCCTGTTCGCCACCACCAACACCGTCGGGCTCGGCGACACCACCGGGCTCTATCACGGCACCCAGCAGATCAATCAGGGCCAGATGGACCGCTGGAATATCGTGGCGACCCTCAACTATCTCCCCAGCGAAGCGGAGCAGGAAATCGTCATCGCCAAGGCGCCGTCCTACAACAACCCCGAAGGCAAGCTCAAGGTCGCGGCGATGGTGGAGTTGGCCGACCTGACCCGCGCCGGTTTCATGAACGGCGATATCTCGACGGTGATGTCGCCGCGAACGGTGATCACCTGGGCGGAGAACGCACAAATCTTCAAAAGTATCGGCGTGGCGTTCCGCCTTACCTTCCTCAACAAGTGCGACGAACTCGAAAGGCCGACCGTGGCGGAATATTATCAGCGCTGCTTCGCCGAGGATCTTCCGGAGTCCGCGCTTCACGCGGTCCTGAGTTGACAAGCCTTGAGACACCGCGACGACCGCTCGGCTCTCCTTAAACGCGTAACCGCCGCCTCCGTGCGGGCGATGTCGGGGCGCGACGAGATCGGCGTGACCTTTGCCGGATCCGATGGCAAGATCGATGAACGCGGCAACAAGGTTCGTCTACCGGCGCCGGGCGCGCAGGCGCAAGGCACCGAAATTTCGCACCTGCGCGGTGTCGCCGATGCGATGGCGCTTAACCTGCGCTATCATGATGCCGGCGCGCATCAGCGGCGGAGACCGACGGGTCCGGAGGCCCGAACGCTGTTCGATACGGTCGAGCAGATCCGGGTTCAAACCTTGGGCATGAGGCGCTTTCACGGTGTCGCCCATAATCTCGCCGCGGTTCTCGATCAAGCGTGTGACGCTCGCGGCTATGCGTCGGCCCCGACGGACGACCCGGCGCTGATGGCCGAGACCATGACCTTGCTGATCCGTGAACGGCTCACCGGAACCCGGGTGCCGCCAGCGGCGGCGGCGTTGACCGATGCCTGGCGGGGACACTTCAACACCCATTGCGGACCCGCTCTCGGTCGATTGAGCGAAAATCTCGACGACCAAGCGCTGTTTGCCGACGTGTTGTCGCAAATGATCCGATCGTTGGGGCTCATTGACGACACCGACCCGTCGTCGAACGAGGACAATACGGATAACGACAGCGAAAGCGACGACCAGCAACCGCAATCCGACGAGGCGTCGTCGGAAGGCGCCGACGGCGCTTCGGAGAGTACGTCGGCTTCGCTGAGCGAAACCGACGGCGACGAGTTCGGAGAGCATCCGGAAGAGACCGCCGGCGAGGATTTCATGTCCGGCGAAGGCGGAATGAGCCCGGCGGGCCCGACATCGCGGCGCAACCGGCGCGGCGATCCGCCGGAACTGGATGGGCCGCTCTACCGGCCGTACACCACCGAATTCGACGAAGTTGTGGAAGCGTACACGCTGTGCGACGCGGACGAACTCACCCGGCTGCGGGCCCTTCTCGATCAGCAGCTCGCCAATATGGAGAGCGTGGTCGCCCGGCTCGCCAACCGGCTGCAGCGCCGGCTTCTCGCCCGACAGACCCGGGCATGGGAGTTTGATCTGGAAGAGGGCCTTCTCGATGCCGGCCGGCTGTCGCGGGTCGTTGTCGATCCGCTCCATCCGCTCAGTTTCAAGCGCGAGAAGGAAACCGATTTCCGCGATACGATCGTCACTCTGCTCATCGACAATTCCGGTTCCATGCGCGGCAGGCCGATCTCGGTGGCCGCCATGAGCGCCGACATTCTGGCGCGCACGTTGGAGCGATGCGGCGTCAAGGTGGAGATCCTCGGCTTCACCACCCGGGCCTGGAAGGGTGGCTTTTGCCGCGAACGCTGGGTCGCGGAGGGCCGCCCCAAGAGCCCGGGCCGGCTCAACGACCTGCGTCACATCGTGTTCAAGGCCGCCGATCAGCCGTGGCGACGGGCGCGGCGCAACCTCGGACTGATGCTGCGCGAAGGCCTTCTCAAGGAAAACATCGATGGCGAGGCCCTGCTGTGGGCGCACTCGCGCCTCATGGCACGGACCGAGCAGCGCCGCATCCTCATGGTCATATCGGACGGGGCGCCGGTCGATGACGCGACCCTGTCCGCCAACCCCGGCAACTATCTCGAACGTCATCTTGCGTCAGGTCATCGACTGGATCGAAAACCAGTCTCCGGTGGAGCTGACGGCCATCGGCATCGGCCACGACGTCACCCGGTATTATCGCCGCGCCGTGACCCTGATCGACGCCGAGGAGCTGGGCGGAACGGTCATGAAGAACCTCGAAACCCTGTTCACCGACGATGACGACACCGTCGCGTGGTCGTCGCCCCCGCCATCGGCGACCGGTCGGCGCGCCGGACGGCCACGATAGAGCCATTTCAGGACGTTGGACCCGCGTCGCCGCTGCGTCGCCTCAGCCGTCGCCAGGCCTGGGCGCGCCAGCGCTTGTAGGCTGGGATCTGCGACAACACGGTGAACACGATGACGCCGATCAGCAGCAATGAAACCGGCCGCGTGAAGAAGCCCCCAAGGTCGCCTTCCGACACCATCAACGCGCGGCGCAGGTTTTCGTCGGCCATCGGCCCGAGGATGACGCCGATGACCAGCGGCGAGATGGGATACTCCATCTCGGTCAGAAAATAGGCCGCGATACCGACCGGCACCATCAGGTAGAGATTGACGATGTTGAGACCCAGGGAATACGAGCCGATGACGCACAGCACCGCCGACCACCGGCAGGAAGATGGTGGTGGGCACGCGCAGGATCTTGACCACCTGACGGGCCAGCAGCATGCCGTTGATCCACATGGCGAGCGACGCCAGCAGCATGACCGCGGTGACCTCCACGAGAAAGCCGGGCCGCTCGAAGGTGATCATCGGTCCCGGATTGACGCCATGGAGCATCAGCGCGCCCAGCAGCATCACCGCCGGCGGGCTCCCCGGAATGCCGAGCGTCAACAGCGGGATCAGCGCGCCGCCGATGCACGCGTTGTTGGCGGTTTCCGACGACACCAGCCCCGCCGGTTCGCCCGTGCCGAAGGTTTCGGGATGCTTGGAGGTGTTCTTGCGCGGTGCCGTAGGACACCCAGCCGGCGATATCCTCGCCGACGCCGGGCACCGCGCCGATGCCGACGCCGATCAGCGAGGAACGAACGATGTGCTTGGCGTTCCGCGCGATGGTGCGGAACTCGGGCAGGATCGCGGCCGACCTCGGCGGGCTTGCCCATGGACAGGCGATCGCGCAGGACCTTGATGATCTGCGGAATGCCGAAGGCGCCGATCAGCACCGGCACCACTTCGATGCCGCCGTCGAGCGCCGGAATGTCGAAGGTGTAGCGCGGATAGAACTGCAGATGATCGCGGCCGACGGTCGACAGCGCGAGACCGAGCAGGCCGGCGATCCATCCCTTGTAGACGAGATCGGTGCTGGTCAGCGTGCCGCTGATGACGATGCCGAAGAATGCCAGCAGGAAGAACTCGTAGGAGGTGAACTGCAGCGCCAGTTCGGCGATCAGCGGCGCGAACGCCACCAGGCACAGCATGCCGATGATGGTGCCGAGGAACGAAGCCGTCGTGGTCAGGCCCAGCGCGCGTCCGCCCTCGCCCCTCTGGGCGATGGGATAGCCGTCCATCGCCGTGGCGGCGGACGCGGCCGTGCCGGGAATATTGATCAGGATCGCCGGGTACGACCCGCCGTAAATCGCGCCCACGTACATGGCGAGGAGCGCGATCAGCGCCGTGCCCAGCGGCATGCCGTAGGTCAGCGTCGTCAGCAGCGCGACCCCGAGCGTGGCGGTCAGTCCCGGCAGGGCGCCGAAGACGATGCCCATGAAACTGGCGAGCATCAGAACGACGATATTTGCCGGATCGCCGAGCAGTCCGGCCATCGCCGAGAAGAAGGTGGAAAACTGCTCGAACAGGCTCACGGCGAACCCCACCACGGCTCTAGAGCCCGCGGAGCGCATAGTGCACGAGTGTCCATGGCCTCGACCGCCAGCCCTTCGGTCGGTAGCGGAACGAGCAGGAGATACTTGAACATCGGGCACAGAACCAGGGCACGCCCACGCTGACCGCCAGCGCGATCCGCAGCCGCCGGCGATCCTCCATCCGTTCCCGGCCGATGACGACGCACGCATACGCATAAGCCGCGAGAGCGGCGAACACCGCCACGCCGGCGACATCGATGAGGAGCGCCGCGTCCGAACCCCGGGTACGCGGCACGCCCAAGGCCGCCAGCGCGCCCACGACCACCGAAATCCCGCAAAACGCCCGACATGCACCTTTGCGAGCGTCGGACGATCGACATAGAACGCGACGACGAACGCTTGCAGAAACAGGACCGTCGCGACGAAGAAGTCCATTCGCGGGATCAGTCCATACACGTAGGCCGAAATCAGCGCGATGATGGCGATCAAGCCGGCGATCGCGCGCCGAGAGGCCGCCGATGGCCTTTCCGAAACCCGCGAGCGCCCGGCGGGCGCCGCCCGTGACAATCGAATTGACCAACAGAACTGCGGAAAGCACGACGAGGGTGGCGGCGACGAGCAGGGGAAACAGGGCGGGGGAGACGTACCAGACATTCCGCACACCGCCATAGCTGTCGGTCATCGGGAACGTGGCGGCGCCGCCGATCATCGCAACGCCGAGGGCGAAGAGAGCAAGGCTGGTCCAGAAGTCAGCCGTTCTCAGGCCGGTTTTATCCTTCATCGCGTGCCCGCCGTCCTTGAGAGGAAAACGTGGGGACAGCCGGGGGGAAAGCCGTCCTCGCGAATGCGCCAACGGGCACCACGTTATCTAATCCTACTGTGTCATAAGAGTTTCTTGTTCTCCGGGCTGGACCGGCCCCTTCGACAACATGGACATCTCTGTTGTGCTTGCGCCAGCAGGACGGCGAGGCGTCGTCTCACCGTCGGAATTGAATTTGCGACGTGACGTTCCGGACGGATCGGCAGAGCCTCTGGGTCGGTAATCTTTGGGAATGCCAAGCGCTTTGCGTTTGGCGAGCCAGCCGGGTCCCGAGGGGGGAATCGTCTCCCTTTCGGAGATCAGAAATCCGTATGCGGCAATGCACAGCGTGGCATGGTGATGAAAGCCTCGCCAGCCCCGGCCCTCGTAATGCCCGAGCCCGATCTCCTGCTTGAGGTCCTGGTAGTCCCGCTCGATCCGCCAGCGCTGCTTGGTCATGGCGACCAGATCGGCAAGCTTGGTGGTCTTGGGCATGGTGCCGAGCCAATACTTGGTCGGCTCGGCTTCATCTTTCGGCCATTCGATGAGCAACCATTCGTGCGCACGCGGCTCGGAGAGTTTCTGGTCGCGATGTGCCGGGCGCACGCGGATCGCCGCAAAGCGCCCAGCCAGCGGTGCGTTGGTTCCTTCCCGCCAGGTGATGTTTTTCCAGGCCCGCGGCTTCAAGCTCATCGCCAGCGCCTTGGCCGAAACCGGCTGATGCTCCTGATCGCGACGCAAGCGCGAGCCCGGCCGGCCGCGCCCGCTCGTGGGCTTCGGCGGCTTCGGCGGCTTCGGCCTTCGCCCGCAACAGGCTCTTGGCCCGGCGGCCAGACGCTGATGGAGCCCAGCACGCCCATCACATAGTCAAGGCCGAGCGCGCTGACGGCGGTTCGGAACTTGGTGTCGTTGCCATAGCCGGCGTCGGCCAGCACCACACCGCGCGCAACACCGCCATCATGGGCCGCCGTGATCTGCTCGAGCGCGATCTCCGGCTTGGTCTTGAAAATCACGTCCTCGGGAATACCGGCCTTGCGGCGCCGCTCCGCATCATCTGCCCAGGTCTTGGGCAGATAAAGCCGATAGGCCATCGGCAGGCTCGCCACGTCGTTCGCAACCGACAAGCTCACCGCGACCTGGCAGTTGTCCTGCTTGCCCAGCTGACCGCAATATTGCCGCGCCACGCCCACCGAGTGCTTGCCCTTCTTGGGCAGGCCGGTGTCGTCCACGATCCACGCCTTGATCGGCCCGCCTCGCTCGATCGATGGCAAGACCAGCTCCTGCACCTTGCCCAGAACCTGATCATCCGACCACGGCGATTGCGCCACAAAGTGCAGCAACGACTGGTGCTTGGCCGAAACCCGATCCGGAGCCACCGCCGCGGCCAGAGGCTCAACGCTCTTGCGCTCGAGCGGCAGCAACAGACCGCTGCAGTAATCCCCGAGCGGCTCAACCCGGTCCGCGTGCCCGATCACCTCGCTCAAGGCTTCAACGTAAGCCCCAAAGCGCTCTTCGCTCGCGATAAGTTCTTGATCCATTCCCACCACCATAGAAAATCGAAGAATCGGAACTCCTACCAGATCAACAACCATAGCGAATCCCAAATTTTGCGAACTCAGTAGGACTAATGCTAGCAGCCTGTCGGACTTGAATGAATGGTTTGGATTTGATTCACTCGCACTGATTGGTTCTAGCTTGCTTGAGGGATCTGGGATGAGCAATTTTCGCCAAGTTGATCGGGAGACCGATTATCTGCTGCCGCCTTCGGTGGATGATTGGCTTGCGGAGCGTCATCTGGCGCGTTTTGTTGTCGAGGTGCACGGTACACGACTCTTTCACGATGGCCGCAGTCTGGGAGCCTGGATTGGCGTCTGTCCGGTGGCGAGGAAGTGAATCGGGTCAATGGCTTGGCGTATGGCGGGGGGATTGACGAGGTATCGCCGGATCTGGTCGAAGCCGTAGCGGAAGATGGATTTTGCCGGCCTTTCGTGGCTCTTGAGGCGGATGGGGTTGGCTTCGTGCAACCAGTCACCGACCTTGTGCGCCCAGCAAAAAGCGATGGCGAGGACGGCGACGAGCTTCGAAACGCGCTCCTGGTTCGTCATATGGGTGTCTTCGAGATTGAAGCCGCGGGTCTTCATGGCGGCGAACAGGGTCTCGATTTCCCAGTGCAAGGCGTAGGTGGCCAGGGCCTCTTTCGGCTCGGCATTGGTGACGACGATCAGCAGCTCGCCGCTTGCCAGGCAGGCGGCGGCGACCCAGACGGGCCGGGCTTTCGGGCGGCCTGATCCGCCGAGGCGCCGTCGCGCGCGGAGCACGCGGCTTTGCCCCGGCCTCAGGTCTCGGAACAGCTCGCCGCCCTTGATCATGCGCCCGCCGAGCGTTGGCGATCTTGATGTTGGCGCGAATGCGGATATGGAAGCTTATGGCGCCTTCCTGCAGCCACGCCAGCCAGTCGTCGCCAAGGAACTCGCGGTCGGCCAGCAGGCTGGCGATCTTGTTAGCCCCGAACAGGGCGATGACGCGCTGGACGATCGAGATGCGCTCGCGGGTGTTGGAGTTGCCCCTCTTGTCGAGGAGTTCCCACAGCACGGGAATGGCGATGCCGCGGTGAACGATGCCGATCATCAAGATGTTCACATCGTGGCGGCCGAGCCGCCAGTTGGTCCGATCCATGGTCAGCCGCCAGGGTCTGAACCAATTCGCCATCCTCTTCGCCGATCAATTCCCGAAGCAATAGGAATGTCGGCTAAAACTTACACAGATATTCTGACAGCCTCCCTAAAGGCGGCGGTCGCCAAGGTCCTCAACGCCACCTGGCAACGCTGCCGCGTTCATTTCATGAGAAACGCGCTCGCCCACGTCGCCAAGGGCCAACGCGAGATGGTCGCCGCCGCGATGCGCACCGCCTTCGTCCAGGAAAACTACGCGGCCGCCGTCACCCAATGGCGCCAAGTCGCCGATTCTCTCCGGCTCAGGTTCGAAAAGCTCGCCGAGCTGATGGACCAAGCCGAGCACGATGTGCTGGCCTTCATGACCTTTCCCAAGGACCACAGAACCAAAATCCATTCAACCAACCCCCTGGAGCGCCTCAACAAGGAGGTCAAGCGGCGCACCCACGTCGTCGGCATCTTTCCCAACGATGACGCCATTACCCGCCTGGTCGGCGCCATCTTGCTCGAGCAAAACGACGAGTGGGCCGTCTGCCGCAGATACATGACGCTGGAAACACTGGCCCAGATCAGCCATCCTGATCAAAGCCCGATCCAGATCGCGGCTCAATGAACCGGTGAACCCAAACCGGTCGAGACCGGCGACAACACGCCGCTCTTACACCACGCCGCGGGACACGACCCTCTTCCTGCGGTTAACGCATAGCGGATGAATGTCGCATGTTGGCTAAATTGCTGCCGTAAAAAGGACGTGTGCGGCCACCCTATATGTAGTGGCTGTTTGCCTTCGGATACGACGGAAATCAAGGGGTCAGAATGATTTGCTTTTCAATTGATTCTGAACCCACTGCTTCTGGTACATAAAACACGATTATGAGGAGTCCGGCCGTCCCGGCCTGCCTCTTCGGGAAAAGCCTGCGCGTATGCAGGACCGTGAGAATGCGCAAGTTGTCGCCTTTGATCTCGTAATGAACGCGGTAGGGAAAACCGGGAATGCTGAGCGCTCTTTCACCCGGGTCGCGCCAAGGGCGTCCGAGTTCTGGATACGTGATCAGATAGCGAATGGATTGTTGGATGCGGATCAGCGTCCGGTTTGCGGCGGAATGGCTGTCCTGCATGATGTAGTCACGAATGGCGGCAAGGTCATTTTTCGCCGTCGCGCTGTATTCAAGGTTCAACGCCTAGCTCTTTCCAGACCTCTTTTTCGCTTAGAGTCCTGCCGTTCTCAAAATCCGCCCTGCCCTGCTCGATTTTCTTTTGGACATGAGCAAGGTATGCCGGATCATCGGAATCCGGCTGCGGGGTGGTTAGTTCGTCAAGCTCATTGCGCTTTTCTTCGGTTGCCATATTCGAACTATCTCCTGTCTCTACATGATAACATATTACGAATTATGAGCGTATAATTATCCGCTTGCATTTCTTGAAGGCAAAAGCGGCGTATTTACCCTCCCGAGCTTTCCCTTCTGGCTTATTGCTGCCGTAAAAAGGACGTGTGCGGCAACCCTATGTGACGTGGGTGTTTGCCTTAACCGGGTCGGCACGGAATGTGGATTGCACATCGCCAGCACTCTGCCGATCACGCTCAGCCGGTATGCGCGGGGTTGATTTCGGCAAGAGCGATGGCCCCTCCGACCAATTCCGGCGACGGGATCAGCCGGCTTTTCCCTCCGGGTCCTTGTCCCGTTTTCCGCTGGACGTGAACGCCTTCAGCATTTCCAGGGGGAACGGAAAGATGATCATCGAGCTTCGGTCGGCCGCCAGGCCGCTCATGGTGGTCAGGTAGCGAAGCTGCAGGGCCTGCGGTTCAACCGCGAGGATCTTGGCCGCCTCGTAGAACCGCTCGGCCGCCTGCAGTTCGCCCTCGGCGTCGATGATCTTGGCGCGCCGCGTCCGCTCGGCCTCGGCCTGCTTGGCGATGGCCCGGATCATGCTCTCGTCGAGATCGACGCGTTTGATCTCCACGTTGGACACCTTGATGCCCCAGGCCTCGGTCTGCTCGTCGAGGATGGCCTGGATATCGGTGTTCAGCTTCTCCCGCTCGGCCAGCATCTCGTCCAGTTCGTGCTGGCCAAGCACCGAGCGCAAGGTCGTCTGGGCGAGCTGGCTGGTCGCCGCGTTGAAATTCTCTACCTGGATGATCGAGTGCTGGGCGTTCATCACCCGGTAGTAAACGACCGCGTTCACCTTCACCGAGACGTTGTCCCGCGAGATCACGTCCTGTTCGGGCACGTCCAGCACGCGGGTCCGCATGTCGACCCGCACCATCTGCTGGATCACCGGGATGACGATGACCAGGCCCGGCCCCTTCACCTTCCAGAACCGGCCCAACAGGAACACAACGCCGCGTTCGTATTCGCGCATCACCTTCAGCGACACGGCGAGAAGAATAAGCAACACGACCACGACGACGATCCAGGCCTGACCGAGAATGAACGACCATGAGCTCCGTTACCTCCGATGGTTGTTCGGGCTCGACCTTCAGGGTGAGCCCATCGATGCCGACAACGCGAACGTTCTGACCGGGCGAAACCGCTCGCTCGGCCCGCGCCCGCCAAATCTCGCCGTGAATGCGCACCCTGCCCTGGTGTCCCGCCCAGTCGAGAACCGGTCCGACGTCGTCGATCATGTCCTCCGGCCCCGAGACCACGACCCGGCGCCGCGAGCGCGCCAGCAGGGCCAGCACCGCCATGAGCGCGCTGCCGGCGATCAAGGCAATGCCGCCGATCAGTTGCCAGGCGATGGCGAACCCCGGCACGTCGGTGTCCATCAGCATGATCGAGCCGATGACGAAGGCGGCGATGCCGCCAATTCCCAGAATGCCGAAACTGGGCAGGAACACTTCCGCCGCCATCAGCGCCACGCCGAGCGCGGTCAAGGCCAAACCCGTATAATTGACGGGCAGAACATGAAATGCGTAGAGCGCCAGCAACAGGCAAATGCCGCCGATCACCCCGGGCCCGACCAGACCGGGGCTGTAGAACTCGAACAGCAGCCCGTAGATCCCGATCAGCATGAGAATGTAGGCCACATTGGGATTGGTGACGAGCGCCAGGAATTCGGTCCGCCAATCGGGTTTCAGCGGCTGGACGGCGAGACCGGATGTTTCCAGGCGCCTCGCCGTGCCTTGGACCATCACCTCGCGGCCGTCCAGCTTGACCAACAGGCCGGGAACATCGTCGGCGACGAGATCGATCACGTTTTCCTTGAGCGCTTCGTCCGCCGACAGGCTGGCGGCCTCGCTCACCGCCTTTTCCGCCCACGCGACGTTGCGGCCCCGCATTTGCGCGAGGCCGCGAATGTAGGCCCGCGCATCGTTTTCCATTTTCCGCTCGGCCGCCGACGGTGTTCTCCCTTGGGGCGGCGATTCTTTCCCGCCTTTCTCCGTGTCCGGCCCGTCTTGCGCCGGCGATGGATCCGGCGACTGCGGCGGCGAGGACGGGCCGCCGATGCGCACGGGCGTGGCGGCGCCGAGATTGGTTCCCGGCGCCATCGCCGCCACATGGCTGGCGTAACTGATATAGGTGCCGGCGCTGGCCGCGCGCGCGCCGCTCGGCGCCACGTAGCTGACCACGGGTATCGGCGACGCCAGGATGGCCCGGATGATGTCCCGCATGGAGGTATCGAGGCCGCCGGGCGTATCCATTCGCACAATGACCAGCGAGGCGTCTTGTTCCACCGCCTTCTCGAGGCCGCGCGACACGTAGTCGCTGGTCGCCGGTCCGATCGGTCCCTTGATCTCCAGGACCACGGCGACGTCGGCCGCGCGCGCCGGCGACTGTAGTCCCAGTCCCAGAACGAACGCGAACAGCAAGGCTCCGAACGTCGTGACCTTCGATATCATGAAGCGTGCATTCTCCCGGTCAGCGGTTTCGACGCGGGGCCGCGGCCTCCGTTGGCATGATCTCTCAACTTCGGGTTGAAGTCCAATCAAACAACGGATTCCGCGTCCACGATCGCCTTCAGGCCGGCCTCGTAGTCGGGAAACCGCAGCTTGATTTCCAGCTCCCGCTTGACGCGGCTGTTGTCGACCGTGCGGTTATCGTTCCAGAAGCTTCGCGCCATCGCGGACATCTCGCCCACCGCGTCTTCGTAGGCCGCGACGGGCGGGGCTTCGACGCCCAACAATGCGCATGCGTGGGCCACGACGTCGCTGGGCGCGGCGGGAAGATCGTCGCAGACATTGTAGACCGCTCCCGGCCAGGGCCGGGCCATGGAGGCGCGCGCAATGGTCGCGATGTCGTCCACATGGATGCGCGAGAACAGATGTCCGGGCCTGTCGATGCGGCGCGCCCGGCCGGCCCGGACCTGATCGAGCGTGCTCCGCCCCGGACCGTAAATACCCGCCAGCCGGAAAAGGTGAACGGGCAAACCGTGTTTCGAATAGAGATCCATCCACCGGTTTTCGGCTTCCACCCGGCGCCGGCTCCGCGCCGACGTGGGATTGACGGGCGCGGTCTCGCTCACCCGGGCGCCGCCGGTGTCGCCGTAGACGCCGGTGGTGGACAGATAACCGATCCAGCGTATGCGGCTGAGGGCGGCGATGGTGGCGCCGTGGCAGTCCACGACCGGGTCGCCGTCGGCATCGGGAGGGACCGAGCTGAGAATATCGGTTGCCGCCGATAAAATGTCAGCCGGATCGGCTAGAGGATTTGCGCGGTCGAACAGAAAAGCCCGCATGCCCGCGTCGTTCAGGGCTCTCCGCGTCTCGTCGTCGCGGCAGGTGCCGGACACGCTCCAGCCTTCCGCCATCAACCGCTTCGCCAGCGCGCGGGCGCTGTAACCCAGTCCGAAGCAGAATAGATGCGGCGCCTGTCCGGACCCGATTGGCTCGTTCATTTGACGCCTCTATCGCCCCCTGCCAGGATGTCCACCGTGATGGAGTTTACCGTCGCGGCTGCCTAATGGATAGCTGTATGGATAGCTGTATGGATACAGGTCACCGCAGTGAACCGAATTCTACTGTGCGTGGGATTGTTTTGCAAAAAAAGCAATGGACCCCCCCCCCCCCCCGGGCTTCGTCGAGCCGCGTCGGATACGGGTCGAATGACGAGCGTCGAGCCTCGGCGGCCGCTCGTCACGGTCTCGGGACGGGCGGTTTGGGTGCTGGCGACACTCCTGGTTTTCTCTCCGCTAAGCGCGGCCGAGCCGGACGGTGCCTCGCGGTATGCTCGATGCATGGCCCTTGCCGAGAGCGATCCGCAACAAGCGATCGAAACGGCGAATGCGTGGATCGACGCGGGCGGTGGCGACGCGGCCGGCCATTGCGCCGCCGCCGCGCTCATGGGCCTCGATCGCTTTGCGGAGGCGGCGGCCCGCTTCGAGGCCCTGGCCCAGAACGCCACCGCGCGGCCACGGATCCGCGCCGCGCTGCTGGGCCACGCGGGGCAGGCGTGGCTGATGGGCCGGGACCCCGATCAGGCCGCCGCCGCCCTGACGCGCGCGATCACCCTGGCACCGGACGACGCGGCGCTGCTGGTGGACCGGGCGCAGGCACAGTTCGACCTGCGGCGCTATCAAGGGGCCGTCGCCGACCTCGACGCGGCCGTGGCGATGGATCCCGATCTGGTGGATGCCTACGTGTTCCGCGCCAGCGCCCATCGCCGCCTCGACGATCTCGACGCGGCCGAGGCCGATGCCGACAAGGCGCTCTCGCTCGACACCACCCACCCGGAAGCGCGGCTGGAACGAGGAATGATCCACAAGCTCAGGGGTGACAAGGTGGCGGCGCGGCGCGACTGGCTGACGCTGATCACCGTCGCCCCGCAGACCGAGGCCGCGCGCATCGCCCAGGCGAACCTGGACCGCATGGATGCCGGCATCGATTTCGACTGACCTCGATGTCTCCGATGTCGTTCCGACGCTCTAGAAATCGAGGTCGGCGTAGGCCGCGGGCGGCCTCATGCGGGGAACCTGATCGGCGAGGATGGACCGGAAGCTCGGGCGCGATTTCATCCGCGCGTACCAGTCCTTGGCGCCGGCATGCCGGTCCCAGGGCACGTCGCCCAGGTAATCGACACACGAAAGATGGGCGGCGGCGGTAATGTCGGCCAGCGTCATGCGCTCGCCCGCCAGCCAGGTCCGCCGTTCCACGAGATAGGCGATGTATTCCAGGTGATGCTGAATGTTGGTATGACCGGCGCGGATCGCGCAGGAATCGGGCTGTCCCGTCGCCGCGATCCGTTTGATGATCTTTTCGCCCACGAGGTTTTCGGTGACCTCGGCGTTGAACTTGCGATCGAACCAGGCGACGAGCCGGCGGACCTCCGCGCGGGGCGCCGGCGCCCCGCCGATCATCGGCGGCTCGGGATGCACCTCCTCCAGATACTCGGCGATGGCGGCGCCGTCGCACACGGCGGTTCCGTCGGTCTCCACCAGGACCGGTACGTCGCCGGCGGGGTTGAGCGCGAGAAATTCGGGTCGGCGTTCCCACACCGGTTCCAACTCCGTCTGGAACTCCAGCTTTTTCTCGGCGAGAAGGATTCGGATGGTGCGGCAGAACGGCGACAGCCACACGTGATAGAGTGTTCGCATGGATGCTGGTATTACACCGAAACGCCGTCGGAGCAAACGCCCAAGCGACAGTCGGTCGATCGCTGGGTTTACAGGCGGACGCCGGTGCTGTACGCGCCGGCCCGGCGATGATGGCGAACGGGCATGACGCTCGCTGCCTCGCAGCCGGGATGGTTTCTTTCCGCCTTGCCGCGGGCATGGTCGTTGTTGAAGCCATGGGTGTATTGCGAAAAGGCGCGTCCGCCGCCGCAGGTGAGGCGGACCGTGTATTGATCGCCGAACATCGTTGCGAGAATGGCGCCGGTCTCGCCGGTGCCGTGTCCGAGCGTGTAAAAGCCAACCCCGAGGACCGTGACCATCACGCCAACGATGCCACAACGTCGAGCGCCAAATTGGACCATGAGACGGAACCTTCGCCGGGATGAATTTCTCGGCTTTAGTATCCGCTGTTCCGGTTACGATCCGGTTAACGCGGCTGTTGTTCCGGCCGCCCTCCGGTCGCTATCTGCGCAAATTGGCATTACCCCTCGTTGGCGCGCGCGAGAACCACAAGGGATCGGGGCTGCACGGGATAAACGCTTCCGTCCTTGAACGCATCGGCGCCGCCCAGGGGATCGTCACGGTCTGTGTCGATAGCCAGGGTCCATTGACGCCCCGCCGCCAGGCTCGGCAGTGTCCACTCGATGGCGTCCGTATGAGCGCTGAGAATCACCAAGAAGCTGTCGTCCGGCTGCGGCTCGCCTTCGGCGGTCAAGTGATACTCGCCGGCCTCGCCGCGGATCAGAAAGCTTAACGACCGCGCGCCCATCGCCCCAGTCGGCCTCGGTCATTTCGAGACCGTCGGGCTTCAGCCAGGTGATGTCCTGGATGTCCGTGCCGGGAATGAACCGCGCATGAAAGAACCGCGCCCGGTGAAACACGATGTGGTCGCGCCGGAAGCGGATCAGGGCCGGGTGAATTCGAGAAACGCCTCGCCTTCGTCGTCGATCCCCTCCCAGTCAAGCCAGCTGATCTCGCTATCCTGGCAGTAGGCGTTGTTGTTGCCGCCTTGGCTGCGGCCCAACTCGTCACCGGCCACGA
>CAWAYL010000010.1:0-101353 GCA_963786305.1 uncultured Alphaproteobacteria bacterium | reverse complement strand
TCGCGGCGGACGAGGAGGCGCTGCCGTTCAACTCCGGCAGCTTCGATCTGATCTTCAGCCTTCTGGGTCTCCACTGGATCAACGACCTGCCGGGGGCCCTGCTGCAAATTCGTTCCGCGCTCAAGCCGGACGGTTTATTCCTCGGCGCGATGCTGGGCGGGCAAACCCTCAAGGAGCTCCGCCAAGCGCTGGCGGAGGCCGAAATTGCCGGGGAGGGAGGCCTGAGCCCTCGGGTATCGCCCTTCGCCGATGTCCGCGATGCGGGGGATCTGTTGCAAAGGGCCGGTTTTGCCCTTCCGGTGGTCGACACCGAAACCCTGACGGTGGTTTACCCCGACCCGCTCAAGCTGATGACCGACCTCCGGGCAATGGGCGAAAGCAATGCCACCATCGAACGACGCAAGGCGTTCACCCGGCGCGCGACGCTGCTCGATGGGCTCGCCCGCTACCGCGACGCGTTCGGGAACGCGGACGGCACCGTGCCGGCGACCTTCCAGGTGGTCTACCTCAGCGGCTGGTCGCCGCATGAATCGCAGCCCCGGCCGTTGCGGCGAGGTTCGGCCCGAACCCGTCTCGCCGACGCTCTCGGGAAAACGTGATCTCATGCGGTTTTCCGACCCCCTGATCCACGGCACGCTGATCCGCCGCTACAAGCGGTTCATGGCCGATGTCATGCTCGACACCGGCGAAGCGGTGATCGCCCATTGCCCGAACTCGGGCTCGATGCTGAGCGTCAACACCCCCGGTTCCGAGGTCTGGCTCTCTCCCGCGAGCAATCCCGAACGAAAGCTTCGCTACACCTGGGAAATCATCCGCATCGGCGACACACTGGTGGGCATCAACACGCAGCGTCCCAACGCCCTGGTCGCCGAGGCCGTCGCCGAAGCGGTCATTCCCGAGCTGGCCGGCTACGAAACCGTTCGACGCGAGGTCAAATACGGCCAGAATTCACGCATCGATCTCCTGTTGGAGGGACCCGAGCGTCCCCAGTGCCTGGTGGAAATCAAGAACGTAACGCTGAAACGGGCGATCGGGCCGGAGGGCGCGGTGGAATTCCCCGACGCGGTCACGCAAAGAGGCGCGAAGCACCTCGTGGAGCTTTCCGAGGCGGCGCGCCAGGGATCGAGGGCGGTGATGCTGTTTCTTGTCCAGCGCGGAGACGGGAACGTGTTCACCATTGCCGCCGACATCGACCCGAAGTATTCAGAGGCTCTCGGCCCCGCGATTGCCGCCGGCGTGGAAGTGCTGTGTTACCGGTGTGATGTTTCAGAGGATGCAATCAAAGTTACGCACCCGGTGGCCATATCAATGTAAACTGACCCTTCGCGGCATGACTTGCCGTTCCACTTGTGACAGAATTCGACAATGCAAAACACTCCCGACGACAGCGTTCTGACCAGACCCCGCACCATTAAAATCCATGGTGAAGAGGAATTCGAGGGGATGCGAAAGGCCGGACGGCTGGCGGCCGAGACCCTCGACCATATCACGCCGTTCGTTCAACCGGGGGCGACCACCGGCGAGCTCGATCGCTTGTGCGCCGAGTATATTCGCGATCATGGCGCGATTGCCGCGCCGCTGAATTACCGCGGATTCCCCAAGTCCATCTGCACCTCCGTCAACCGCGTCGTCTGCCATGGCATTCCCGCCGACAAGCATCGGCTGGAGGAGGGCGATATCCTCAATGTCGACGTCACCGTCATCCTCGACGGTTGGCACGGCGATACCAGCCGCATGTTTTGTCTGGGAAAGGTGGCGGTCAAGAAGCAGCTTCTGGTCGACGTCACGTTCGAAGCCCTGTGGCGCGGCATCAACGTGGTGAAGCCGGGTGTCACGGTCGGCGAAATCGGGCAGGCCATCCAGACGTATGTCGAGGCCAACCGGTTCTCGGTGGTTCGCGATTTCTGCGGTCACGGGCTCGGCCGGGTGTTCCACGACGCCCCCAACATTCCGCACTTTGGCAAGCCGAACGAAGGACCAGTTCTGCGCGAGGGGATGTTCTTCACCATCGAGCCGATGGTTAACGCCGGACGCTGGGAGGTCAAGATCCTGAACGACGGCTGGACCGCCGTGACCCGCGACAAGTCCCCGTCCGCCCAGTTCGAGCATTCGCTCGGCGTGACCGCGGACGGTTTCGAAGTCTTCACCCTCTCGCCCGCCGGTCTGGACCGGCCGCCGTACGACGAGTGATGGACCGAGACGATCCCGCGGGCAGCAACGCACGAGCCGCCCAGCCGGAAGACAAGCCGAGCAGGGGCGACCCCCATTACCGCAATCATCGGCAACGCCTGCGCGACCGCGTGCTGGACTCCGGCGCGGAACCGCTGCCCGATTACGAGCTTCTGGAACTTCTGCTGTTCTACTCCATCGATCGGGTGGACGTAAAACCCTTGGCCAAGCAGTTGCTCAAGGATTTCGGCGGCTTCGGCGGCGTCCTCGCGGCGAGCCCGCATCAACTCGAGAAGTACCCCCGCGTAACCGAGCGCACGATCGTCCAGTTCAAGGCCGTGCGCGAAGCCGCCCGGCGGATCCTCCGGACCGAAATCGAAGACAAGCCGGTGCTCTCCTCGTGGACCCAGCTCTTGGACTATTGCCGCGCCTGCCTGGTGGACGAGCGCTCGGAACAGTTCCGCGTTCTCTACCTGAACCGCAAAAACATCCTGATCACCGACGAGGTGCAGCAGCGCGGCACGGTGGATCACACGCCGGTCTACCCGAGGGAAGTGATCAAGCGCGCGCTGGAACTGGGCGCCTCGGCGCTGATCCTGGTGCACAATCACCCGTCGGGCGATCCAACGCCCAGCCGCGCCGACATCGACATGACCCACGAAGTCCGCGACGCCGCCCAGAAGCTGGGCATCTCCGTCCATGATCACGTCATCGTCGGCCGCAACGGCGTCAATTCGTTCCGGACCCTGGGCCTGATATGAAACGGTCGACGGTCCGCTCCCTCGGAACTTCTATTGCGGAACCTTCCGCACCCTGCCTGTCGACGGCGCGGCGGGTACGATCGCGGCTAGCGGAAAAATACCCCTTCCGTTGCTCATCCTTGGTCTGGATTGTTGTACAATTTGTGCTATATGTATCATCGATGTGTATGCCATGCTCAGGAGCACCAGCCCATGTCCACCACCATCGCCTCCGTAACCGAAGCGCGCCGGGGCTTTGCCGACATTTGCAATCGCGCCGCCTATGGCCGGGAGCGCGTCGTCATTGGCCGGCACGGCAAGAGCCGTGTCGCCATCGTGCCGTACGAGGACGTTGAACTGCTCGAGGAGCTCGAGGACCTCATAGACCTGCGCGCCGCGCTGGCGGCGCTCAAGGAGGCCGAGGACAAGGGCGCCGTGTGGTGGGACGATCTCAAGCGCGAACTCGCCCTCTGACCTGATCGCGCCTTCTGGCCGTGTGCCGGGCCTTGCCCTACTCGATCCGCTTCGCTCCGGCGGCCGCGCGTCAAATGCGCAATTTCGCCGCCGCCGAACGGAGCCGGCTCGCACCGCACATCGATAGTCTCGCCGACAATCCTCGACCAGACGGTTGCAAGAAGCTGAAGGCCGCTCAAGGCGGCGTGTACCGCATCTGCGTCGGCGACCTTCGCATCGTCTACCGGATCAAAGATCTGGAACTGATCGTGCTGCTGGCCGCGTTCGGGCGCCGCCGTGACATCCACGAGGAGTTAAAACGGCTCCGCTGGGCGCCGCCATTCCCGACCGATCGTCGAGTGATCGCGCCCCAAGTGACGCCCGATCTCGCGGTTCGGCAGCTTGAATAGTTAATAGAATCAAGAGGTCAGAATCACTTGCTTTTCAACTGAATCTGACCCTACTGCTTTTGTTGCTGAAGCTATAGCGGCCGTGGTCTGGCCCCGTGTCCCAAGCGAACTGCTAGCCAACACTCGACATGTCCAGGTCGCGTCGGAATGCCCGGAATCCCATCGCATTGCGGACCGTGGAAAGATGTTCCAAGCGAAAGGGTGCTAACGTGGGCGAGATTAGGATCCCCCGCTCCGAAACAGATCTCGGCATTCTCGTTTCACAGCAAGTCCGAGCGGTGGTGTGGAGCAGCCCGTGCATCTGCCTTGGAGGGCAAAAAAGCCTTAAAATGCGCCATCGCTTGAAACAGAATTACCAATTGGACTAAGCCGCTGCGCGGCAGTGTGCTTGGCTTTGATTCAGGGTAGAGCATAGCGGGGTTTGCGTTCCGCCACGGGTGTTGTCTCCTTTCTTGATCACCACCGAATGATCAGGGAGGAGACCAATGACCCCGCTTCGTCAACGAATGATCGAGGATATGACCGCGCGTGGCTTAGCCAAGGGCACGCGTGAGAGCTATCTGCATGCGGTGGCCGAACTGGCCCGCTTTCATGGCCAGAGCCCGGATAATGTGAGCGCCCGAGAGGTGCAGCGTTTTCTTGTCCATTTGACCGAGGATCGCGGCTTCGCCCACGGGACATGCAACAGCTACGTTCATGGCCTTCGTTTTTTCTTTCGCGTCACCTTGGGCCGCGAGGATACCCGCTTCCAGAATTCCTCGATCCCGGAAAGAGCAACGCCTGCCCCAGGTTTTGAGCCGCGCGGAGGTCCGCGCCCTGATCGAGGCGGCCGCGAGTTTGCGTGACCGGGCTTTGCTGACGACCACCTACGGCGCCGGTTTGCGTGCGAGCGAGGTGATCCGCCTCAAGGTCAGCGATATCGACGGCAAGCGCATGTGTCTGCGCATCGCGCAAGGCAAGCGCCGGAAAGATCGCTATGGGCTGCTGTCCGAATGTATGCAAGGCGAACTGCGCGCTTACTGGCGCGCCTATCGGCCCGAAACTTGGCTGTTTCCGGGTGCCAGACCGGAACAGCCGATCACCCGGGTCACGGCACACCGCGTCTTTCATGCCGCCAAGGCTAAAGCCGGGATCAGCAAGGACGGCGGGCTGCACAGCTTGCGCCATGCCTTTGCCACCCACCTCCTGGAAGCGGGCAGCGATCTTCACAGCATTCAGCGGCTTCTCGGCCATGGCAGCATCCGCTCGACCTTGCGCTATTTCCACTTGAGCGATCGCCGGCTGATGGCCACGGCCTCGCCCCTCGATGATCTCGGATTGGATGGCGGTTGAGCCTTGTGCACCGTGCCCAAGGCGGCGCGGCGGCTCGAGCTTGCGGAAATCTCTCGACGCCATGGCGCGACCTACCGCGCTGGTCACCGGACAAGCGGCAATCAGATCCGCATCATCCAAGCCATCGAGACCTGCCGCACGGCGGCGATGGGTGGTCACCTCCAGGCGTGTGATCGTTGCGGCGGCCTGGTCCATCACTACCATTCTTGCCGCAACCGCCATTGCCCCAAGTGCCAGACGCTGTCCAAGGAAAGATGGGTGGAGGCGCGCCAGAGCGAGCTTCTGGCAACACGCTACGACCATGTCGTCTTCACCCTGCCGCATGGCCTGAACCCGCTCGTTCGGGGCAATCCGCGCCAACTCTACGGCCTGCTGTTCAAAGCCGCCGCCGACACGCTCCTGACTTTCGGTCGGGATCCTCGTTGGATCGGCGGCGAGATCGGCCTCACTCTGGTGCTCCACACTTGGAGCCAGAACCTCGGCCAGCATGTCCATGTCCACGGCTTGGTCACCGCCGGCGGGCTTTCGCCCGATGGACAGGGCTGGCTCCGTGCCAAGAAGCGCTTCCTATTTCCGGTCCGCGCCCTGTCCAAGGTGTTTCGCGGCAAATATCTGGATCTTTTGACGCGCGCCCGCCGACGCGGCGAGATTGCCTTTGGCGGGTCGACCCAGGTGCTCGCCGACGACCGGGCCTTCGCGGAACTTCTCGCCAGCCTGCGACAGAGCGATTGGGTGGTCTACGCCAAACCGCCGTTTGCCGGTCCGCGGCAGGTCATCGCTTATCTCGGCCGCTACACACACCGCATCGCCATCTCCAACGAACGCCTTGTCGCTCTCGATGACGAGCGTGTCTCGTTCCGCTGGCGGGACTACCGTGACGGCGCCAAGCTCAAGGTCATGAGCCTAGAGGCAACGGAATTCATCCGCCGCTTTCTCCTCCATGTCCTGCCATCAGGCTTTATGCGCATCCGCCACTACGGGATCTTCGCCAACCGTCATCGCCGCGACAAGCTTGCCTGCTGCCGCGAACTGCTCGACCAACCAGAGCCCGCCCGCCAGGCTAGAGAATGCGTCGAGGACATGATGGAGCGGCTGACCGGGCGCGACATTCTGGCCTGTCCTCATTGCCGCGAAGGGCGGCTCCGGATCATCGAAACCCTCCCGCGCCAGCGCGCGCCACCGTCATGACAGTCCGTGCACAGACGTCAATCATTCCATGGCGGGCCCGCTCCGCGAAGCGGCAAACCTTTCGCTCGGCCGGGAATACCGATAGAACCCGCATAATCCCGCTCCGGCATTCCGATGTGATTTCTTCAGATACGGTAGGCCGTGAGAAACCAGTGATTCCGGCTGAAAAAGGCTGGTTCCACGGTCCGTGATCGTCCCTTCACGACCGAACCATGACCATTCAATTCCCAAGGCATCAACACCGAGCCAGGCGGCTTAGCCCAATAGGCCTTATGCGCCGCTCCGCAGCACATAAGGCCCTTCTCATTGGACTCTGATGTCCTTTGTCAAGCACTGCGCGCGCGACATGTCGCTTCCACGCCGTGCCGGCGGAGTTCATCGGGCGATGGATCGTGCAGGGGAGAGAGCGGGGCCTGGAGACGTCGGTGATCAAACTCTGATCCGCGGGTTGTTGTCCGCATTTCCGTTTTTTCGTCCGGGGCTGTCCCTGTCTAAACTCGGGCGTCGATCAGGTGACCGGCCACATAGTCCAATCGGGAGTTCCCCTGCCGTGGTCCCGCCCTCACTGCTGCACGATGGTTGTCATGCCGAGCCGCCGGCCGGCGAGCGCCGCATCAACTCGACGCCATGAACCTCCCTGGATCGGATGGCACATGGAGGGGCTGTGGGGCGGCGGAGCCCTCATATAGCGCAGGCGGTCCACAGCCCCGGGCCATGGATGGAGCGGTCATGGTCTGCCCACGACTTCGCGGTTGATCGCCCAGATGAAGGCGGACAGTTCACGGGCGATTGCGGTTGCGACGATCGTCGATCGCTTGCCGGCATGATCAGATTATCTACGATCCCTGGCATTACCTCCCGGTTCTGGTGAGGAAGCCCGGCGCTTTGCGCAACGGCGCCCCCTTCAAGGACTGGGATCTGCCGCCCGCCCTGGCCCAGGTCCGCGCCAGGCTGAAGAGCCACGCCGACGGGGATCGCCAGTTTGTCAAAGTGCTCGGCGCGGTGCTCGATCATGGATTGGCCGCGGTCGAGGCGGCCTGCGCCGAAGCGCTGGAGGCCGGCATCGCCAGCGGCGATGTAATCCTCACGGTGCTCGCCCGGCAGCGCCAGCCGCCGCCGCCGCCCAGCATCACCACGCCCGATGCGCTGCGCCTGAAGATCGAACCCACGGCCGATTGTGGCCACTACGACAGCATAAGGAAGGTTGCCTGATGGAACGCCATGAGATTCTCGACGCCATGGGCGAACTCAAGCTCTACGGCATGCGCTCCAGCTTCGACGAGATCGCCGGCAAGGGTCTCGCCCGGCGCGACGAGATATATCCCCTCATCGCCGGCCTGATCCGGGCGGAGCGGACCCACCGCCAGGCCCGCTCGATCAGCTATCGCATCGGTGGCGCCAGGTTCCCGGTGCTCAAGGACCTGGAACAGTTCGTCTTCGCCGACACGCCGGTCGACGAGGGCCTGGTCCGCGAGCTTGCGACCGGCGCCTTCCTGGACGCCAGGCGCAACGCTATCTTCATCGGCGGAACCGGCACGGGCAAAACGCATCTCTGCATCGCCGTCGCGTCCGCCGTCATCCGCAGCCGCGCCAGAGGGCGGTTCTTCAACCTGGTCGATCTCGTCAATCAACTCGAGCAAGAGAAGGCCGCGGGCAAGAGCGGCAGGATGGCCGAAAAACTGCTGCGCCATGATCTCGTTGTCATCGACGAACTCGGCTATCTCCCGTTCAGCCAAGCCGGCGGACAGTTGCTGTTCCATCTGATCAGCAAGCTGTACCCCAGGAGGGGTCAATATTGGACGCGAAAAGGGGGTCACGATTGGATGCGAATTGACACGCCGGGATCGGCCCATTCTCAACGATGGCGCAAAGCGCCTGGCGTTGGACATCGGTCAGCTTGGGCGGAGCGCCGGGAGGCTTACGGTCGGTCAAACCATCGGGACCCTCGGTGTTGAAACGCATGACCCAGTCACGAATGATCTGAAGCCCTACACCGCCAAGCGCCGCAGCTTCGCCCCGACGCCCACCCTCGTAAATCAACGCCAAGCAAAGCAGGCGGCGCGTCTGATTGGCATCCTCCAAGGCTTTCGCAAGGGCTCGAAGCGCCGGACCATCAAAATCATCTCGGAGCGGTATCGCAGCGGACATGACAAACCTCCTCGTCGTTTGCCATGCTGAATCACATCCCATCACGACCGCACAAGGCTTCTATGAGTTTAGACGCTCTCGCAAGCTGTTATTATTTCCCATTAGTCTTTATAGACTGCGCGTACATCGGACTGCCTACGTGTGTGGATCAGACGTTCGGTTATTGCAATCCCCCATAAGCTGGATCCTGAAAGCTGGCATAATTCATCAGATTAGTGAAACCGTTGAAGCCAGACTAACCTATGGCTTCCAAGATCGCAACTCAACGACCGGTAGCTTTGATTTTACCGAAAACGTTTTGACGATTGGCGCGATTGCCCGATTTTAGCTGTGTAATTTTGGAGGTTGATGCGCATTTTTACGCTGTCACCATGGTACACGACGGATTTGCGGAGGGCGCTGAAAAGTCTGTATGTTTCCCGATTCTCTGGTGGAGAGGGAGGGGAGACAATGCGTGCCAGACAAGACAGCGCCCTGAGGGATACGTTACGGGCAAGCTTCGCCATGCGCAAGAGCCGGCTGGAGAGCTTTTGCGTCCTGGTGATCGGGGTTTTCGTGGCGCGGACGGTGAACCTGTCGCATCTGGCCTGCCATTTTCCGGGGCGCGCCCAGACCGCCTCGAACTATCGCCGCTTGCAGCGCTTCTTTGAGCAGGTCAGCTTCGATTTCGACGCCCTGGCCAAGGTCCTCGTGGCCGTGATGGGGCGCAAAGAGGGACCCTGGCGGCTGACCATGGATCGGACCAACTGGCGGCTCGGCCGCCACGATGTGAACATCTTGATGATCGGCATCGTTCACCGCGGCATCGCCATTCCCGTGCTGTGGGAACTCCTCGACAAGAGGGGCAACTCCAACACCCGCGAGCGCATCTCGATCGTCCAGCGCGTCATCGCCCTGTTCGGGGCTGACAAGATCGCCAGCCTGCTGGCCGACCGCGAGTTCCTTGGCGACGACTGGCTGGCGTGGCTGCAGGAAGGCGCCATCGGCTTCCATATCCGCATTCGCGCCAACATCAAGATCGCCAACGCTCGCGGGCGCATGATCAAGGGCGGCGAGCTGTTCCGAGACCTGAGGCCGGGGCAAAGCCGCGTGCTCCGCGCGCGACGGCGCCTCGGCGGATCAGGCCGCCCGAAAGCCCGGCCCGTCTGGGTCGCCGCCGCCTGCCTGGCAAGCGGCGAGCTGCTGATCGTCGTCACCAATGCCGAGCCGAAAGAGGCCCTGGCCACCTACGCCTTGCGCTGGGAAATCGAGACCCTGTTCGCCGCCATGAAGACCCGCGGCTTCAATCTCGAAGACACCCATATGACGAACCAGGAGCGCGTCTCGAAGCTCGTCGCCGTCCTCGCCATCGCCTTTTGCTGGGCGCACAAGGTCGGTGACTGGTTGCACGAAGCCAACCCCATCCGCCTCAAGAGCCACGAAAGGCCGGCAAAATCCATCTTCCGCTATGGCTTCGACCTGATCAGGCGACACCTCGTCAATCCCCCCGCCATACGCCAAGCCATTGACCCGTTTCACTTCCTCGCCACCGGACAGACGCCAATCCAGGCTCCCAGACCGCGATCATCGTGAAAGAGTCGTGTACCGTGGCCGCGGCCTCGTTGAAGCTGCTTCGACGATCTCCCCGCCGCCGGTGCATCCCGATTGGCGCGAGCTCGATGACGCGGTTATGGCCAACACCGTGATCGTCGATTCGGCCGAAGGGGCTTTGGCGGAGTCCCAGGACGTCATCTTGTCGGGCGCCTCCATTCATGCGGAATTGGAAGATCTTCTGGCGGAGGCACAATAGATTTCCGTCGGCGATACGGCTGTGTTCATGTCCTTGGGCACGGCCATCGAGGACGTTGCCGCGGCAAAGCTGGTTTCCGACCGGATAGCGGAAACTCGCGGCGAAAAATAGACACCGGAGATCGCACGGTTCCTCGCGGCGTTTTTGTTCAATGCCGGCAATGCCGGGCTTTCATTTCCGCCGGCGGTGTCACATATTCACGCACGCCCCTCGCTCGTTTCACCGGACACCCCCATGGCTGATTTAGGAAAGACGCTTTTTATTCTCGGCGTTGGCCTTCTGGCCGGCGCCGTCGCCTGGTGGTATCTGTTCTTCGAACAGGTCTTCGGTGAAGACGTCAAGAAGGCCAGTGCGTGTTTCTATTACACCACCGACATCTGCTCGCTCGGTGACGTCGTCGGCGCGGTCGGGCGGATTCCCACCTATTCGCCGCTATCTTTCTGGGCCGCCATCGCCGCCCTCGCCGCCGGAATCGCGCTGCTGGCGCTGTCTCCCCGGAAATCCTAGAGCACAGTCGCCACCCTCAATTTCGTAGGCGTATGTTCCTACTCAAATTGGGGTAACGGCACGGGCGCAAATCCCTAAAATGCTACTTTAAGTTGCGTAAATTGCCCGATGAGCACGTGCGCCCCGTTCCGCCACGGCGCCACGGCCAAGGAGATGTGAATGGCCAACTTCACCCCCTTCGAACCCGAACAAAGCGGTCGCCGAACCAATCCCAACGGCTCCGATATCATCGTGCCCCCCGGTTTGGGCAACGAAGTCTTCGGCATCATGGAGGCGACCAGTGCCAGTGATCTGATCAAGACCGGCGGCGGCACCGACGATATCTGTTCGGACGATGGCGACGACAAGGTCGTCGCCGGGGCGGATGGGGACGAAGTCGACGGCGGCGCGGGAAACGACTGGATCTCCGGCGACGACGAGCTCTCGGAAACCGGCGAGGACGGCGACGACATCCTTCTCGGCGGCGACGGCGATGATACGGTGTTCGGCCAGGGGGGCGATGACTATCTGTGGGGCGAAGACGGCAACGACTTCCTTTTCGGTGGCAGCGGCGAGGATTACCTGAGCGGCGGCGCGGGAGATGACACCCTGCGCGGCGGCGGCGGCGCCGACCAGCTGGCGGGCGGCGGCGGCACCGACTCCCTGCGGGGCGACGGCGGCGACGACACCATCGACGGCGGCGATGGCGACGACACCGTGGAAGGCGGCGACAACGACGACAACCTGGCGGGCCGCGACGGCAACGACGTGCTTGATGGCGATGGCGGCGCCGACACCATCGAGGGCGGCGCCGGCCGCGATGTCATCCGGGGCGGTGCCCTCGCCGATGACATCCACGGCGGTCCGGGCAACGACACCATCTGGGGAGACGGCGTCGATCGCGACGGACCCCCGCCGCCGGTCGAGGTCTTCTCGGTTGCCACGTCCGCGAACGGCGACCACGGCACGCACTATCATTCTCATGATCTGGCCGAAGTCGGAGACCTCCACAACGAAGACATCCGGGGTCTGGCCGAGTTCGACATCGATGAACTCGGCACTTCTGTCCACGAGGCCATCCTGCGTTTTTCCGTGGACCAGGCGGACGGGCTTTTCGGCCAGGACGGCGCCGATTTCCTCATCGACGTTCTGAGCTACCAGGGCGACAACGGACACGCGGATGGCGACTTCGAAATCGCCGCCACCGGCATCGTCGGTCAGTTCTCGACGAACGGACTATCGCCGGGCGGCATGGTGAGTTTCGACGTCACGTCTCTGCTCAACGCCGCGATTGCCGATGACGACGGCTCTTTCGGCATCCGCCTGCAGGCGGCGACGGCACCGAACGGCGGCGCCTACACCTTCGGGGAGTTCGAACTGGCGCTGGCCTTCGATGGCGGCGACACGCTGATCGGCGGCGGCGGCGACGACGAAATTCACGGCGACGACGGCGATGACGTGATCGTCGGCGACGAGCTGACCGGCTCCCTTTCGGGCGGCGACGATATCCTCTACGGCGGCGCCGGCGACGACCGCATCATCCCCGGATCCGGCAACGACACCATGTATGGCGGCGCCGGCTCGGACACCTTCGAATTCCATCAAGACGACATCGATTTCTACAGCTTCCAGAACGCCTACGACGTGATCAAGGACTGGGATTTCGGCGGCGCCAGCGGCGACGGCGACATCATGCGCCTGTGCGGCCAGCCGGAGTTCGTGCCGGTCAAGATCCAGTTCGGGACCTTTTTCGGCGACGGCAACCTGCTTCCCGATGACGTGATGATCCTTCTGAGCAACGGCCAGAAGATTTTCATCGAGGACGGCGCGGTGGCGAACTGGGGCCCGCCCCTAGAGGTCGAATTCGATATGGGCATCTGGACGTTCAGCGACCCCCTGATCACGGGCGCGAACGCCGACGATTTCGAGCTGATTACCCTTCCGGACACGTGCCCGCCGGTCATCCACGACGCGGTGGAGGCGCCCGACGACCTGCCGCCACCGGACATCTGGTAGGGCGGCGGGCAACCGAGAGGGCGGATTCGGAGGAGGAGGGTGGTGGCGGTCTCGTCGAGACCCCACTGCCTCCTTCTCCATTGGCAAACGGTTGTTAATGGATGGCGGATCGAGTGAATCCGCCGGGATGATTGCCGAGACAATTGACGGTGTGTGATGAAACGATATACTTCGCCGATGGACACGTATCGACTTCCTTGGGTGTTTGCTCGCCGGACGATTACCGACCCGGTCCTTCTCTAAGGGCCGGGCCGCATATCCGTCCGTCGAAAACACTCGAAATCAGGAGTCGATCCATCATGTCGGTTCAACCGGGCTTTGCCCCATCCCGTACGCTTCCCGTTTCATGCTTTTCCGTGGTCGCCACGGCCGATCCCGGCGTCATGCCGCGCGTCATCCAGGTATTCGCGAAAAGAGGACTGGTGCCGAGCCAGTGGTACAGCATCATCCATGGTCCGACGGGTCAGGATCTGCACATCGACGTGCAGGTGCCGGATCTGGATCCGCGGCTTCGCGAGCTGATCGCCGAAACGCTGCGCCAAATGGTCTGCGTCGAAACCGTGCTCACGTCCGAAAAGAACAGGGCGCTTTCGGCCTAGCCGCCCTCGCGTTACTCCTGGAAAACGTAGCGGCCTGCCTGAATGAACTTCATGGGATCGCGCGGCTGGTCGTTGAAACGGATTTCGTAGTGCAGATGAGCGCCGGTGCCGCGGCCGCTGTTGCCGAGCGAGGCGATCCTTTGTCCGGGCTTTACCACCGCGCCCCGCTTGACGAGCAATTCGTGGAGATGGCCGAAGCGGGTCCTGAGGCCCGCGCCGTGCTCGATCTCGATGAACCGCCCGTAGGTGCCGTTGACGCCGGAAAAGGTCACCACGCCGGCCGATGTGGCGAAAACCGGCGACTTGAGCGGGGCGATCATGTCGAGCCCGTGGTGGACGGCGCGCCGCCGGTTGATGGGATCGCGGCGTTTGCCGAAATCGCTGCTGATGGCGAACGTGGTCAGCGGCGGATTCAGCGGCAAACGCCTGACCACTCCCTGCAACCGCGCCCAGTGCCGCACTTGGTCCTCCAGGCGCTCGATGTCGGAATTGAGCTGGTCGCGCGCCGGCGCGCCAGTCGCAACCTCGATGTAGGGACCGCCTTGCGCTTCGCCGGATATTCCCGCGGCCTTCAACAGCCGCTCGGTTCGCAGGCCGGTGCGTTCGATCAGCCGCCGCGACGCGTCCACCTGTTTGGCCGTCCGATCGTTCATGCGCCGTACGGCAAGCAGGTTCGAGCGATCGATCTCGCTCAGGCGCTGCACTTCCTGGTTGACCACCTGCAGTCGGCTCCGGTGGCGGACGAACTGCCCGAGAATGTTCTGATAGGCTTCCTCGGCGCTGACCACTTGCTGGTTCTTCGCCGCGAGGATCTCATCGAGGAGGGTGTAGTGCGTCGTCGCGAAGGCCGCCCAGGCGCCCAAAATGACAACGAACGATACCGCCGTCACTTGCGCCCGCCTCGAAAGCGTCAGCGAGCGATAGCTGGTCTCCGTGCGCAACAGGATCTGACGGTCGGGAAACAAGCCGCTCAGCCACCGGCCAAACCGTCGGCGCTTGTTGTTCCTCTGGGCCGTCACGGTTATCGGCGCTCCCTGTCGTCGGCGGTTCATGGCAATCGGGCACGGGTGTCCGCGACACCCCGGATCACCACCGGGACAAAGGATAGGGACTGTGCGCTTAAACGGCCGTTAACGGCGGAGCGATTTCCGGGCGACATGGCGCCCGTCGAACGCGGCGGCCATCCGGCCGTCCGGCCGTCAGTCCGGTTGTTTGATGACGGCCCGATAGGCGTGCCAACTGGCATGACCGATGAGCGGCAGCGACACCGCCAGTCCGATGTAGAGCGTGAACATTCCGGCGAAGGTGAAAATCACCACCAACGCGGCCCACACCATCATCACCCGGAAGTTCATGATCACCGCGACGACGCTGGTGACCAGCGCCTGGATGATATCCGCCTTGCGATCGAGCATGAGCGGCAGCGAGAACACGCTGACCGCGAACGCCACGGTGGCCATGACGCAGCCGACCACCGTTCCGATCGCCAGGAACACCAGGCCATCGGCGGTGAAAAGGGTGGTGTTGACCATACTCGGGAGGCTCAGGTTGGTATGCGGAAACGACAACGCGAAGGTCATCACCGCGAGGCGCACCCAGATGATCAGAAACAGGACCAGGCCCAGCCCCATCCCCAGCAAGTGGATGGGATTGACCCGCCACGCGCTGAAGGCTCTCGCCAGTTCCGGTTGGCGGCCGGCTTCCAGGTCCCGGCTGATGGCGTAGAAACCGACCGTCAACGCCGGTCCGACCAGCAGAAATCCCGCCGTCAGCGGGGCGATCAGGTATTCGAACCCGGTGAGGTAAAGCCCGACGGTCAGGACGAACCCGGCCAGCACGAAGACGCCGCCATAGGCGAGACTGACGATACCCGATCGTCTGAAGTCCCGCCATCCGGCCGCGAGCCACTTGAAGGTGTCTTCGATGGAAACGGTATTGACCCGGTCGCCGTAAGGCAGAACGTTGGCCGCCGGCGCCGGTGATTGTTGACCTGCCATGGTGTCCTCCCCTGCTCCCGCCCGTTCCGCGGACGCCGTTATTATTGTTCTCGGTGTCGGCGATGGCTCGGCTCTCGTCGGAACCGGCGGCGGCCGCGTCTCGTTCCCGGTGAACAATTTATACCAACGACCGTTGGTATTCCCATGAATCTTGCGTCTGCGGCACGCGCCGCGTCAAGTGCGACCTGCCGCCGGCCGGGCTCGGGCATCAGGGTTCGAGGGGATGCCGGCTCGAGAGAACCGCCCGTGTTTCGTCGAGCGCGTCGGTGAGCCCGAGGCGGCGGATCTCCACGCCTTCCGGGAAAGCGCCCAGCAATCGCGACGGGAGGGCGCGATCGAGCATGACGAACACGCCGCGGTCGCTGGCCCGGCGGACCAGCCGGCCGTAGGCCTGCTTCAGCCGGAGCCGGGTCAGCATGTCGTCGTATTTCCCGCCGAACATTTCGCGGCGCACGCGATGCAGGATCGTCGGACGCGGCCACGGAACCCGGTCGAAGACGATGAGCCTGAGGGCCCGTCCCGGCACGTCGACCCCGTCGCGCACCGCGTCGGTTCCGAGCAGGCAGGTGTCTTCCTCGGCGCGGAAGATATCGACCAGGGTGCCGGTGTCGAAGGCGTCCATGTGCTGAGCGAGCAGACGCAGCCCGGCCCGTTCCAACGGCCCGGCGATGCGGTCGTGGACGGCGCGCAGGCGCGCGACCGCCGTGAACAGCCCCAACCCGCCGCCGCCCGCCGCGACGAACAGCTCGCGGTAGGCGGCCGCCACCTGGGCCGGATCGTCGCGGTTCAGGTCGTTGACCACCAGCACCCGCGTGTTCGCCGCGTAGTCGAAGGGCGACGCGAGCGCCGACAGCACCGGCGGCGCGGCAAGGTGTCGCGCGCCCGTGCGAATTTCGGCGGCGGCCCAATCGGCATCGTCGTCGCCGGTGCCGTCGCGCAGCGTCGCCGAGGTCATCAGCAATCCGTGCGCCGGTTTGGCGACCACCTGGGCAAAGGGTTGCATGGGGTCTATCCAGTGCCGGTAGTGGCCGACATCGAAGTCGCGACCCCCCAGGCGTTCGACGCCGAACCAGTCGACGAACTCCGGTGGCGTTTCGCTATCGAGCGCGCGAAGCATGGACCGCCAGCCGGTAACCGGGATGACGGCCCGGCGTTCGAGGCTGCGCCGCGTCCGCTCGATGCGCTGGCGCGACGCGGTGTCCAGTTCCGATGCCTTGTCGTCGAGGATCCGTGCCAGCACCCTTTTCAAGGTGGCGAGCGGCGCGTCCAATTGCGCCAATGCCGCCTCGAAAGCGCGCGCCGCCTCCAAAAGCCCCGGTACCGCCGGCCGCACGCCGGTCTCCAGGCTGTATGACGCGACCGTATCGCGGCCGCGGGCATAGACCTGCCGGCGGACCAGCGCCAGAAACGTCTCCGCGGGCCCGGCCGGCGCATCGCCCGACAGTCGCTGGCGCCACCCGGACCCAGGTAGCACGTGACCGGCCCGCACGGCGTCGCCCAAGGCCTCCAGCGCTTCGGCGTCGCCGGCGATGAGGTCTTCGATGCGCTCGGCGAGGCCGCGCCGGCGTGATCGGCCCCCCTGTTCGGCGCCGCGCAGCCAGCGGCGCAGCTCCGCCGCTTCGCGCCCCGTCAGATGCAGCGAAAAAGCCGAGTCGGCGGCATCGAACAGATGGTGGCCCTCGTCGAAGATGTAACGCGGCGCGGCGCCGTGATCTTCGCCGCCGAGCGCCGCCTGAACCATCACCAGGGCATGATTGGCAACCACGATCTCGGCGCGGCGCGCCTTGCGGATGGTGCGTTCGATGAAGCATTTCCGGTAGTGCCGGCAGGCGCTGTAGATGCATTCGCCGCGGGTGTCGGTCAGCGCCGCGATCGTGCCGGGGCCCATCAGATCGGCGAGCCAGCCGGGAAAATCGCCGCCGACCATGTCGCCGTCCCGGCTCGCCGCGGCCCAGCGCGCCACCAGTCCGAGCGCCACCAGATCGGCCCCCGGACGGCTTCGCGCCCGCGCCACCGCTTCATCGAAGTTGAGAAGACAGAAAGTGTTTTCCCGGCCCTTGCGGACCACCACCTTGCGCGCCTTGATGCGCGGATCGGGGTAGGCATGGTCAAGCTCGCGGTCCAGTTGCCGCTGCAAATTCCGGGTGTAGGTGCTGATCCATACGGCGCCCTTGTTCTTTCCGGACCCACACCGTGGCCGGCGCGATGTAACCCAGCGTCTTGCCGACGCCGGTTCCGGCTTCGGCCAGAACCACCTTCGGTTCTCCCGCCCTGTCTCGCGGCGCGAACGCCGTCGTCACGTGCGACGCGTACTCCATTTGTTGCGGCCGCGGTTCGCTGCCCGCGGCGAGCAACCGCACCAGGCTGGCGCGCGCCTCCACCGGCTCCACCGGCCAGTTGTCCGGCGGCGGCGGCGGCGCGTGATCTTCCCACTCGCGCAGGCGGTTCCAGACCTTGAGGCCGCCGAGCACGTCCCCCGTCGGCGACGCCTTCGGTCGCGCCGAGAGCCGCCAGCACCGCGTCGCCCCAGGACCAGTGGCCGCCGGCCAGCGAGCGGGCGACCGCGACGCCGTCGTCGCGCGGCGACGCCGTCAACTCCGCCAGCAGCGTGCGGGCGCACGCAAACAGGCTTTCGGCTTCCTGTTCGGGCGTTTCGGGAACGGACAGGATCAGCGCGTCGGCCAGACCGCGGATGGTCGGCACGCAGAACCGCGCCGGGCGGACGAATGCGTACAGCTCCAACAGATCGAACGCGGAGAACAGCGGCGCGCCCAGCCGATGCGCGACCGCCTTGCGATGACAGACGATCGGCGCCGTACCGCCGGCGATGCGCCGGGCCGCTTCGGCCACGGCGAACGCCTCCACTTCCCCCGTCGGCGCCAGCCAAACGGCTTCGTTCACGCCCACGACCAGCGCCGGCGCGTCGGGGAGGCGGGCGCGGGCGGCCGAACGGGTGGCGGAAGAGGGTACGCCGGTCATGGGTGTCACTATAGCCTTCGAGCGGCCGCGCGACCATGCATGCATCGGCTTCGGATTGCGAATTCGGAGCGTCAGTCCGCCTTCGCGCTCCGGCCGCACAGCGTGGCGATGGCGTCGAAATACATCCGCCGCCCGGCCATCATCAGGTCGTTGTGGCCGGCGCCGGGAACCGTGACCAGCGTCTTCTCGGCGGCCGGCGAGGCTTCATAGAGGTCGATGCCGTCGGTTACCGGGATGATCCAGTCGCGCTCGCCGTGGATGATCAGGGTCGGCATCTCCGCCCGCGCGATCTTTTCCAGGTTGCCGAACCCGTCTTCGGCCTCGTCGGCGCCCGGCACCTGGAGAAAGCCTATCCGTTCGATGAGCGCGAACGTATGGGCGAAACCGCTCTCGATAATCAGTCCGGTCACGTCGTCACCGCATGTATCGGCGATCGCCAGAGCCGCGGCACTGCCGAGCGAACGCCCCATGACATACAGATCGCCGGCGGTTACCCCCTTGTCGGCGAGCACGTCGCGAACCCTGCGGAAGGAGGTCTGGGCATCATGGATCAGCGCGCTCGACGTCGGCGCGCCGTCGCTGGCGCCGTAGCCCCGGTAGTCGATGACAAACAGCGTGATCCCGAGGGACGTGTATAACGGCGCGATCGTGTCGTAGTCGGATGCGATCTCGCCGTTGCCGTGAAAATACACGATGACGGGCGCTCCGGGCTGCGCGGCATAGATCTTTCCGCCCACCGAGAGATCTCCGTCGACCGGGATACGCACATTGTGCACGCCGGAGATGAGACGAGGGACGCCGGCTTCGCGCCTGGGGTAGAACAACACCCCTAGAACCTCGGGGCGATCCAGCACCTCGTATGTCTTTTCCGTCATCGTCCCATCCCATTTGTTTTTTTCCTGTCGAACCACGATCGCGGCTGGAGCCTGACAAACCGTGGCAGGGAGTTTCCCTTACTCCGCCCGGGCCGTTAAATCATCCCAAAAGTGAGGCGGACACCGTGTCGCGTTCCGTTCCGCCGCCATCAGGTCCCGAGCGGATATCGGTTCTATTGTGAAAGTATTCGCGGATTGCTAGATTGCGGTGCGATCGAGCAATTCGAAATTCAACGTCGAAGCCTTCTGATCCGCCCGCGTATGCCATTTCTAATCCGATGGAAAGCAATGCTCCAACGATCGGTCGATCATCGCCCCCCTCGAAAAATCTCGGTATTCTTTGGGGGTACGCTTGCCGTTGCGCTGTTGGCGGGCGGGTGCGAGGAAAAGAACACCTATGTCCCGCCGCCGCCGCCGAAGGTGACCGTGGCTCAGCCCGTCGAGAAGCCGGTTACCGATTATCTGGAGTTCACCGGCAATATCGCCGCGGTTCAGACGGTCGATTTGCGCGCGCGGGTGGAGGGTTATCTGGAGGACGTGTTTTTCAAGGACGGCGATCTAGTCAAGAAAGGCGATCTGTTGATCCAGATCGAGCAGGCCCCCTACATCGCGTCGGTCAACCAGGCAAAAGCGAACGTCGCCCGGGCGCAGGCGGCCCTCAAGCAGGCGAAACTCACGGCGGATCGCCGAAGCCAGGCCGGACGCAGCGGCGCCATCAGCAAACAGCAGGTGGACGAGGCCTTGGCTCAGGCGGATGCCCAGGCGGCCGAGGTGGCGTCGTTGAAGGCGGCCTTGGAAACGGCCGAACTCAATCTTGGCTATACGAAGATCTACGCGCCGTTTGACGGCCGCATCGGCCGCCGGCTGGTGGATCCCGGAAATCTGGTGGGTGCCGGCGAAGACACCCTGCTCGCGGAAATCAACCAGATCCAGCCCGCCTACGCTTATTTCACCATAAACGAGCGGGCCCTGCTCCCGATCCTGGAGCGGCGGAAGGATGAGGATCCCGGGGCGGAGGCGAGCAGCAAAACGCAGCCCTTGTTCCTCGGGCTCGCAACCGATGAAGGCTATCCGCACAAGGGTTTTCTCGACTTCGCGGCCATCACCCTCGACGCGGGAACCGGAACACTTCAGCTTCGCGGCGTTTTCGAGAACCCGGATCGCCAGCTCCTGCCGGGCCTGTTCGCAAAGATAAAGGCTCCCGTCAGCAAGGAAGATGACGCCATTCTGGTTCCTCAACAGGCCGTCGGATACGATCAGCAGGGCGAGTACGTGATGATCGTCGGTGCGGACGATACGGTCGAGAGGCGCGCCGTCGAGCAAGGAACGCTCGCGGACGACATGCGTGTCATCAGCAAAGGACTGAAGGGCGATGAGCAGGTTATTGTCGCCGGCCTGATGCGGGCCATTCCGGGGCGGAAGGTGACGCCTGTAACCGCCAAGGAAGCGGCGGATGCGGCGAACGCGCAAAGCCGATACGGCCGATGCGACAAAGGGCTCGTCAACGCCCTCGCAAAAACAGTAGCCGGGGCGCGCCGCACCCATGTCGAAATTCTTCATCGACCGTCCGATCTTCGCCAATGTCATCGCGATCGTCATCGTCATTCTCGGGGCGGTGGCCATTTTCCAGCTCCCCATATCGCAATACCCCAATATCGTTCCGCCGACGATCCAGGTGACAACGTCGTATCCCGGCGCCAACGCCGAAGTGGTCGCCAATACCGTGGGCATTCCCATCGAGAACCAGCTCAACGGCGTCGAAGGCTCGATCTACATGCAGTCGACCAGCGGCAGCGACGGGAGCTACACGCTGACGGTGACGTTCGAGGTGGGAACGGACCTCGACGCGGCGCTCACCCTGGTGCAGAATTTCGCCAACGCCGCGCTCGCGCAGTTGCCATCGGTGGTGCAGGCACAGGGCGTCACCGTTCGCAAGGTGTCGACAAACATCCTGCAGGTGGTCAGCCTCTATGCGGATGACGGTCAGTTCGACGAAACCTTTCTCAGCAACTACGCGGTCATCAATCTGCAATATCCCCTCGGCCGCATTCCCGGCGTGGGTCAGGTCAAGGTCGTCGGCGCCGGGGCCTACGCCATGCGGATCTGGCTCGACCCGGAAAAGCTCAGATCCTTCGATTTAACCGTTCTGGACGTACAGCAGGCCATTCAACAGCAAAACGCACAGGTGGCCGCCGGGCAGGTTGGCGGGCCGCCGGTGCCGGACAGCCAAGTTTTTCAGTTCACGATCAACGCGCTGGGCCGCCTGTCCGATGTGTCCGAGTTCGAAAACATCATCGTCAAGAGCGATCGCGAACAGAGTGCGAGCGTTATCCGTGTCAAGGACGTTGCGCGGGTGGAGTTGAGCCAGCAGAGCTTTGCGAATTTTTCGGGACTGAGCGGCAAGAAGGCCGCTCATGTCATCGTCTATGCGCTGCCCGGCGCCAATGCGCTCGACGTCGCCGAGAAGATCCGCGAGGAGACGGCGACACTGAGCAAGACGTTTCCGGAAGGCCTCAAGTACGCCATCTACTACGACACGACGATCTTCGTCGAAGACGCCATTGAAGCCGTCTACCATACCCTGTTCGAGGCCGGCTTCCTCGTCCTGATCGTCATTTTCGTTTTCCTGCAAAATCCACGGGCGACCCTGATACCCGCCGTGACCATCCCGGTGACCATTATCGGCGCGTTCGCGGCCATGGCCATCCTCGGCTTCAGCATCAACCTGATGACGCTGTTCGCCGTCATCCTCGCCATTGGCATCGTCGTCGACGACGCCATCATCGTCGTCGAGAACTCGTCGCACTACATGGAACAGGGGATGTCGCCGCGCGACGCCGCCATCAAGGCGATGGGCGAGCTGACGGGACCCATTGTCGGCGTCACCCTGGTGCTCATATCGGTGTTTTTGCCGGCCTCGTTCATCCCCGGCATCACCGGACAACTGTTCCGCCAGTTTGCCCTGGTCATCGCATCCACCGCCGTCCTCAGCGCCCTGATCGCATTGTCGCTGAGCCCGGCCCAGGTGCGCGTCTTCTTGCGTCCGCCCAATAAGGAAAAAAAGCCGAACAAGTTTTCCCGGGTGTTCTTCGGCGGGTTCAACAAGGGCTATCAGGCCGCCGAGGATGTCTACATGGGCATCGTTCGCCGCATGGTCGGCAACCCGAAAATATCGTTGCTGGTTTTCGTGGCGGTCATCGGCGTGGCGGGCTGGCAGTTCGCGCGGCAGCCCACCGGCTTTCTGCCCACCGAGGATCAGGGGTATGCCATCGTCTTCGCGACCCTTCCCGATGCCGCCGCGCAACCCCGGGTCGAGGCGGTTTCGGACAAAGTCAATGCCGATCCTGGAAAAGGCCCCCGGCGTCGCCAATTGGGTCACCATCGGCGGGCTCTCGGTTGTCGACAGCGCCAACGTCAGCAACGTCTTTTCGACCTTCGTGATCTACGAAAGCTGGGATAAGCGGGGCAAAGACCTGTCTCAGGATGTGATTGTCGCCACCCTGCAGCAAAGAATTGGCTTCCGTCGACGAGGCGGCGATCGCGGTCCTCGTTCCGCCGCCGATCGCCGGCCTCGGACAATCCGGCGGTTTTCAGATGATGATCGAGGACCGCGGTTCTCTTGGCCTGATGGAGTTGCAGAAGGCCGCGATGGAGACGGTTTACGCGGCCCGCAATCAATCGGCCCTGCGCGGCGTCATGACGACATTCAATGCCCGCAGCCCTCAACTATTCCTCGACATCGATCGGACCAAGGTCGAATCGCTCGACGTTCCGATCGGCGACGTGTTTCAGACCCTTCAGGCCTATGTCGGATCCGTCTTCATCAATCTGTTCAACAAATTCGGCCAGAGTTTCCAGGTGCGCATGCAGGCCGACGCACCCTATCGCGCGCAGCCGGAAGATATCGCCGATCTCTACGTGCGTAACAGCAAGGGCGAAATGGTGCCGCTGGGCACGGTGATCGACGCGCGGCGCACGGTCGGTTCGGAACTGGTCACCCGCTACAACCTCTACCCCGCGGCGGCCATCCTCGGCGGCCCGGCGCCCGGCCACAGTTCCGGCGAGGCCCTGGATCTCATGGAACAGGTAGCCGACGCCAATCTGCCCGCCGGCATGGCCTACGAGTGGACAACGACGGCTTACCAGGAAAACCAGGTCGGCAATCAGGCCTATTTCATCTACGCGCTCTCCATCGTTCTGGTGTTTTTGGTGCTTGCCGCCCAGTACGAAAGCTGGACCAATCCGGGCGCCGTCATCCTGGTGGTTCCGATGGCCATGGTCGGCGTGCTGCTGGCGCTGATCGTCCGGCAGTTCGACAACAACCTGTATACCCAGGTCGGTCTCGTTCTGATGATCGGACTGGCCAGCAAGAACGCCATTCTCATCGTCGAGTTCGCGCGCGAATTGCGGGCCGAGGGCAAGTCCATCGCCGAGGCCGCCATCGAGGCGACTCAGCGGCGATTCCGCGCCATCGTCATGACCTCGTTCGCGTTCATTCTGGGCGTGGTCCCGCTGCTCACCGCGTCCGGCGCCGGCGCCGCCAGCCAGCAGGCCATCGGCACCGTGGTATTTGGGGGTATGCTGGCGTCGACCCTGATCGCCATTCCGTTCGTGCCGGTGTTCTATGTCCTGATGCAGGGTATCAGCGAGCGCGGAAAGAAACGGGAAAACACCAAGGCCGCGCCGGGCTCGTCCGAGGATCAGGTCAAACCGGCGGAGTAGACGTGGTCTATCGCTGCAGCTTTTCCAACTGCCG
Source organism: uncultured Alphaproteobacteria bacterium (assembly GCA_963786305.1). GTDB lineage: Bacteria > Pseudomonadota > Alphaproteobacteria > Rhodospirillales > Defluviicoccaceae > CAKZLS01. The sequence continues at coordinate 77,416 of CAWAYL010000010.1, read as the reverse complement.
CGTCAGTATCTTGACCCGATCGCGCAAGGACTCCACTTCGTCCAGCAGGTCCAGCGTCACGGCCAGGCCGGGAATATTGATCTCCAGATCCCGTTGCAATCGCAAAGCCTTGCGCGATCGGATGACGGAAACGGCGGAAAACCGCCATGATGTCGGCTTATCCCCATGCGCGTGGATGATGCCCGCCTCCACCATTTCGACGACGTGCTCGGCGTGAACCCCGCAGACCTCGCAAACGTCCTTCAGCCGGTACTCCACGGTTTCGTCGACAATTTCCCCGGTGACGGCCTCGATCTCTTTCGCCATGATCTCACACTCCGAGTGTTTGCCGGGGATTGAACGGCATTTGCTCACGCATCTTCTCCATCAACGCCCGGTCCTCGGCGGTCTCGACGGGCGGTAACACGATCTGCAGGACAACATACTGGTCGCCGTCGGGCGGTCCCGGCAAGCCCCGCCCCTTGAGCCGCATCTTCTGGCCGCTGCGGGCGTTGGCGGTGATGGTCAGGTTGACGGCGCCGCCCAATGTCGGCACCTTGACGCTGGCGCCAAGCGCCGCTTCCCACGGCGCCACCGGCAACACGAGCGTCAGGTCCCGTCCGTCGACGGTGAACATCCGGTGGGGTTCCAGAGCCACTTCCATGTAGAGATCGCCGCGCGGCGCGTCGCCGAAACCCGCGCCGCCCTGGCCGCGCAACCGGATCTGCTGGCCCTCGACGACGCCCTTGGGGATCTTGACGTTGAGGCTCTTGGTCTCGGGCACGGCCCGGCCGTGATCCTCGACCCGCTGCGTTTGCAACGAAATGCCGCGGGTCGCGCCGTTGAACGACTCTTCCAGCGTCACGGGAATCCGGTAGTGAATGTCCTCGCCGCGCATGGCGAAGGCCGCGCCCCCCATTCCCGCACCGGCCCCGGCGCCCGCCGATCGTGCCTTCCGCCGGCCGAACAGGGACTCGAAGAAATCGCTGAATTCCGCCGCGTCGGCCGTCGTGTATCCGCCGCCCGTGAAATCCGCGCCCGACCGCCAGTCCGGCGGCGGTTTGAACTCTGCGCCGGCGGTGGCGCCGTACTTGCGGATCTGATCGTATTCCTCGCGCTTCGCCGGATCCTTCAACACTTCGTTCGCTTCGCCCAGCTCCTTGAATTTCTCGCTGGTGTCCGCGTCCTTGTTGAGGTCCGGATGGTGCTTGCGGGCGAGCGTCCGATACGCCTTCTTGATTTCGTCGGCCGAGGCGTCTTCGGCGACGCCCATGATCTTGTAGTAGTCCTTGAACTCCATGAATTTCCGAATCCAACAGGGCGAGAGCGATGCAGCGCTGTCAGGCGATGAGAGCACGGCGCGACCAGATTGACGCTATCTGGTCGTCTGGTCATGCTCTAAATTACTGATTTTTCGGCGCGGCTAATCCGATCGAGAGATCCCACTTGAACAGATATTGCTCTAATCGTCGTCCCAGCGCGGCAGAGCTTCCATCTGCTCCTTTGAAAGAGACGTTGTCAGCTTGTCGTCCCGCACCTCCAGTTGATCCACCGAGACGATGACTTCCTTCTCGCCAATGCCTAGAAAGCCGCCCACTTCAGCGGTAATGGCGACGATATTGCCCTCTCCGTCGGCCAGGATCTCCTCCACGTCACCGACTTCGTCGCCATTGGCATCAACGATGTCCATGTCTTCCAGTTGATCGACCGTGAGATTGTTCCATCGTGCCGTCTGGTTGTCCTCGTCCAGCTCTTGAAGCGACTTGACCTGCAAGCCGCCCGTCTGCGTTCCGGCGTTCTGGGCCATCACGTAATGCGGCATGCCAATCATCAGCGCCGCCGCTACGGGAACGAGAACTTTAAAGCCTGCCATCAAACTCTCCTTACTTGTAATGGGCCGATTGTAAAAGAACGTGCGCGGGGGAAGATAGTTCCCCTAAAACGTCGAAAGAGGGGTTCATTGCGCTTCGCCGGACCGGGCCCTGGGCGCGATTGCCTCCAGGGCAAGCGCCGAGTGGGCATAGGCGCCGCTGGCGCGCATCTCCGCCGCGACCCAAATGGCTTCCATGATTTCCTCGGGCGTCGCGCCGTCCCGACCCGCCGCCTTGGTATGACCGCGAATGCAATAAGGGCATTGCGTGACACGGGCGACCGCGACGGCGATCAGCTGCTTGGTCTTGGCGGATAGCGCACCGTCTTCAAACACCTTCTTGCTGAATTGCTGGAAGGCGTCCTCGATCTCCGGCGCGAGGGAGCGCCATCGCTCGACCAAATCCCTGGTCGGTCGCGGATACAACGTGTCGTACATCCCGGTCTCCATCAGAAAAAACAGACAATACGTGAGGGGCCGGACTTGAAACTGGGGTCGGGCGACAAAACTGGCAAGCGAAGATTTTTGGCTTTTCGTATCGGAATTATCGATGTAATTTTGGAGGCATGCTCAGCCACGACGTTTGAATGGTGAGATGGAAACAGAACTGGCACGCACATTTCTCACCGTGGTGGCGGCGGGGAACTTCATTTCGGCGGCCGATCGGCTGCACGTGACCCAGTCGACCGTCAGCGCGCGCATCCATTCGCTCGAGGAGCAGCTCGGATGCCGGTTGTTTGTGCGAAACAAAGCAGGGACCGCGCTCACACCCGCCGGAAGGCAGTTTCAAAAGCACGCGACGTCGCTTGTCCGGACGGTCGAGCAGGCGAGGCAGGATGTCGGGATCCCCGTGGGCTATCGCGCCGTCCTCGCCGTCGGCGGCCGGTTTGGCCTGTGGGAGGACCTTCTGTCGCGGTGGCTGCCGCTGATGCAGGAAATGGCACCCGACGTATCCTTGCGCGCGGAGATCGGCTTCGAAGAGGATCTCATGCAGCGTCTCATCGAAGGCCGCATCGATATCGCCGTTATGTACACGCCGCAAAGCCGCCCCGGGCTGCGGGTCGAGTTGCTGATCGAGGAGCGGCTGGTTTTCGTCTCGAGCTCTCCGACGTCCGAACCCTCGCCCGGGAAAGGCTACGTCTATATCGACTGGGGTCCGGAGTTCTTCGCCAGGCACAGCGCCAGCTTTCCCGAGTTCGTCAGCCCGGGTCTCATGGCCAATATCAGCTGGCTCGGGTTGCAGCACATTGTTCAGAACGGCGGCTCCGGCTACTTTCCGATCCGCCTGGTTCGCGGCTACCTGGAAAACGGACGTCTCCATCGCGTTCGCGGCGCCCCGGAGTTCACGCATCCCGCCTATGTGGTTTACCCGGCGAACGGAGGAGACGATTTGATCGAGGCCGCCGTCGCCGGCATGGCCCGGATCGCCGCCAGCGAAGCCACGTCGGACGGGTGAGCGGACGGAAAGCCGAAAGATCAGCCATGCTCGGTTGAACCGCGTGCTTATCGTCGCGGCGTTCCTCGCGGGAATTTTCTGCCAATCTCATCTCGGTGTTCGTTCCGAATAAGATGGGATGGGTTTTTACATTTGTCTCATCGATATATAGGGCCAACATTCTTCGTTTGTTAAATGCGATGCGGATTGGTACCCTGGGTGCAGGCATTGCTTGGAAATTGGGAGCCGGATCAGGAGGAGTTGGGAATGTCGCCCGAGATCTTCATTACGACCTTCGATGCGGCGCGCCTGTCGCGCGCGCTCGAGCGGTTTCGTGACCCCTCTTACGCGCCGCTCACCCGGTTTCTGACAGGTGAATTGCGCCGCGCCACGCTTGTCGAGCCGCGGCTCGTTTCTCCATGTGTGGTCACGCTGGAGTCGCACGTGCGATATCGCTTGGACGGCGAAGACCGGTCGCGTCAATCTACCCTCGCCTGTCCGGGCCGCGAAGACAGTCTGCTGGGCAGGATCTCGGTGTTGACGCCGGTCGGCGGCGCGTTGCTCGGCATGCGCGAGGGCGAAACCTTTGCATGGAGCGGTCTCTGTGGGCGCCTACGGACCGTAACGGTGGTGAAGGTTCTTTATCAGCCCGAAGCCAACAACATCGATTTGGGAGACACAGGTTCGAAGATTGGCAAATCTGGTTGCTTATCCGGATAAATGTTCTATATTTAGGTTGTTATGAAGAACATTCGTCACCCGAAACGCTTCCTTTTGCATTCAGGCACCCTGAAAACGGGCGGTCTCGCCCCGAGCGTGCCTGGCGCGGAATAGTCTTTCCCGCCAGGCCCAGGGGCCGATCCTCAAAACACCAAAAAATCTAGACGTTACGTTTTCACCACGGATGGACTGCATGTCCACCGATGGCGGAGTCCGCGCGCGCGCTGCTTTTCCACGAGCGCGCGAGCGCCGATGCATGAGGAGTGAAGTAGGATGTACCATCGCAATACAAACAATGCGACATTCGACGCCCGCGAGGGGCCGGTCGGTGACGTTCCAGCCACGGGCTTTGCGGAAGCCGATTATGCAGTGGCCCATGCCAAGAACCTGTTCAGGCGGTTGACGGGGTACCCGGCGGCGGATCGCCGCGAGCGCGATTCTAACGCCAAATGGGGCCGGAAGGCGGCGACGGCGGCCGACCAGGCGTTGGCCTACGCCAAGGATCTGTTCAGGCGGCTGCGCGTGCACCCGGCGAGCGATCGTCTTGATCACGGCCATCGTGGCGCCCCGTTCGGCCACGGGACGAGGACCGAAGCGAACCATGCCATTGCGTATGCCAAGGACTTGTTCAGGCGGTTGACGGGCTTTCCGGGTCGGGCTGGTTTTTTAGTTAAGAAACCCGTCTCGGTCGCGAACGCCACCGCCCGCGCCATGGCGCGACTGGCGCGGCCGATCCGCGCAACGGTCTGGGAGCCGTATACCCGCATTCGCCGGCGCAAGATCGCCATCGCTCAGTTGCAGGCGCTGGATGATCGGCTGTTGGCCGACATCGGTCTGGCGCGCGCCGACATCGTGCCGACCGTTGACGGTATGCTCCGTCGCCGCGACCAACCCGTGGCGCGGCCGGTCAAGCGGCTCCCACCAGCCGGGGAAAGCCGGCACGAGTTGCCGCTAGCCGCGTAGCCGGCGCGCTGGTGTCCCTCGCGCCGGTTCGCAACGTTTATTCCAACATGGACCTGAACATGAGAAAATCATGAAGCAATACACCATGGTTCGAAGAGGAACGGCAAAATGAAAGAGCAGCTTCCGGAGGACTTGTTTTGCCGCGCCTTCGAGGCCTCGAATGCCTCGATCCTGATGACGACGGCGAAAGCAACTCGACTATTTCCCCGATTATGCCATCGTCTACGTCAATCCGGCGTTCGAGCGATTGACCGGCTTTTCGGCCGGAGACGTGCTTGGCCGCAACCCGCGGTTTTTGTGCGCCGATGATCGTGCTCAGGACGATCTGGCGCGGATTCGCCAAGCCCTCGCGGAAGAGCGTCCGACCGTCGCGGTGTTGCGCAATTACCGAAAGGACGGCTCGCTGTTTTGGAACGAGGCTCGGATTGCGCCGGTGCGGGCGCCCAACGGCGCCGTCACCCATTGGATCGGCATCCAATACGACGTGACCGAACGCAAGCGCGACGCCGAGCAGTTGCAAGAGGCCGAAGGGCGGTTCCGTCTGGTGGCGGATGCCGCGCCGGTGATGATCTGGATGGCCGATGCCGACAAACGCTGCGTCTACGTGAATAGCGGATGGCTGGCGTTCACCGGGTGCTCGCTGGAGCAGGTTGTCGGCGACGGCTGGGTCGAGAGCCTCCACGCCGACGATCGGGAGAGTTGCCTTGCCACCTATTCCGACGCCGTCGACAAGCGCAGATCATATCGAATGGAGTATCGTCTCCGGCGCCGCGACGGCGCCTATCGATGGATCCTGTCGACGGGCGTTCCCCGGTCGACCGAGGATGGACGTTTGGCGGGATATATCGGCTCGTGCCTCGACATCACCGAGCGGATAGAAGCGGTGCGGGCACTCCGCGCAAGCGAAGCCCGGTTTCGCTCCATCGCCGAACATACCTACGATTGGGAAAGCTGGATCGGACCCCGCAAGAAGCCGCTTTGGATCAACGCCGCGGTCGAGCGGATGACCGGTTACTCGGTTGAGGAATGCATGGGAATGCGCAACTATCCCCTGCCGCTGGTCCATCGCGAGGATCGACAGCGTTTCGTCCGGGAGCTGGGGCAGCCGCGGGGAAACAACCTGCCATTCCGCATCGTTCGCAAGGACAATGCCGTGCGCCGGGCCGCGATCTCCTGGCACACGATCGCCGATGACGGCGGCGGTTTCTCCGGTCTTCGGACGAGTGTCCGGGAGACGACAAACCCCGACACGCCCGAGCCCCGTGGCGACGGGTTCGATATCCAGGTCTCGCTCGAAGAGTATGCCAAAGGATCGGACTGAAGCGTGCCACCGCCGCCCAACCGCTCATAGAGACGTTGACCGGAAGGGCGTTGGCCAGAGGCCGATCGCGAGCCGCTACTGCTGCGTCAGCGGTGGGTCGACGGGATCCACCGGCTCCCAGGTGTCGGGACCCGGAGCGGCCACATCGCCGTATTCGGGTGTCGACGGCGACGTCCCGACCACGTCGGGATCGACCCAGCCGCCACCCCCGGCACCCGCGCCGCTTGCGCTTCGGCTACCGCTCCTGTCGGCGCGCGGATCCTCGAGAACGCGGGTGTACTTGCCGCTGTATTGAACCAGCACGGGCGTGCCATCGGCGATGGGCGCCGTATCGTCTACCTTGTTCTGGACGATGGTCACGGTGCGCCCGTCATCCATTTCGACGACGTACTCCGTTCCTTCGCCATTGTTGAACTGCTGCTCCGCCACATAGCCGACGCCGGCGCCGACGACCGCGCCCAATATCGCCGCCCAACCCGAACCAAAGGCCAATCCGCCGGTGGCGCCGCCGACCGCGCCGCCCGCTACGGGTCCCGCCGCCGACGTTCCGCCCTTGACATCGACGGACCGCGAGGCCACGACCTTTCCGCTGGCCGTCTCGATGGTGCGACCGACGTCGGCCGCGTCGTACGTGTTCGTCGACGCGCTCGCGCATCCGCCGATAAGCAGCACCGCTATCAAAACGCCAACCAGGGGTTTCACTGATTTTCTCGCGCCTGTTGTTAGATTGGCAAATCCAACTCTTATATATTAACACACAGGTGTATTATCACCCATATGCCAAAAAAATTCGAAGCCTGGTAGGATATTACATCTGAACGTTGACCTTAATGTGGCGATCATGGTGGCAGGAAACACAAGCATTGCGCGAAGGACGAATAGGGGAAAGCCCCGGATAGGGGTGACTTTCCGGGGGTTGGTTCTCGCCAGCCTGATTGTGCTCGGTTTTGCCCCGTTGGCGCGAGGCAACGACGACATTCGTGATCTGCCGTTCGTGCTCGATTCGGTGAACGATGCTCTCGAGACCGCGAGAACCAACGTGCGCGTGCGCTGGAACAACCCGGCGACGGGAAACAGCGGCGTGATCATTGTCGAGAAAACCTTCTATCCGTCACCGGAAATGCCGTGCCGGCGGTATTATCGTACGTACACCCAACCGGGACAGGGCGAGATGATGACGCGCGGAACCGGCTGCCGGACTGGACCGGCGCGCTGGCGCATCGAGGAAGAACGGACGGCGTCCCGGGCGCCGAAAGCAATTGAGAGCGGACCTACGAGCGGATCGACGGCCGGCGCGCCGCCGCCGCCGGCGTCTCCCGTGGGAACCGAACCGGGCACCCGGACCCCGACGCCGGAAAAAGCCACGACCGCCAAAACCGCAAAACGCCCGGCCAAATCACCGGCTAAATCTTCTCCAACGGCGAAAGCCAAGCCGACGGCGCCACCGCCGCCACCCGCACCTGCCCTTCCCAAATTCACCATGCCGTCCAAGACGGAAATCTGACACGCATTCATGGCGATCTCAACGGACAGCAACGGTATGGAGATCGAGGAAAGCGATGCCGGCGCGCCGGAGCCGGGCGCCGGCATCGCGTTACCGGAGCACTACCGTATCGAAGGCCAGCCTTCGACGGCCCCGCCGATGCGTTTCGTGGCCACCGACACGCGGACGGAAGAGCGCGTGTTCGTCAAATGGGAACCGTCGGCGTCGGTCATTCGCCGCGAGGCCGAGATGCTGTCCGCCGCCGCGGGACCCGGCGTCGCGCGCCTTGTGGACCGAGGCGAAGATTCCGATGGCGGATGGCTCGCCCAGGAGCATGTCGAGGGTCCCGACCTGGAGGCCTTTCTGGCCGAACGCGGCGGCTCGCTCGACGCGGCGACGGTCGTCGGCCTGCTGAAACGATTGACGGACACGGTGAGCGGCCTCCACGCCAAGGGCATTGTTCACCGCGACCTCAAGCCGGCGAACATCGTCATCGCGGGCGATGCGCGGCCGGTCATCGTCGATTTCGGCGCCGCCACGGCGAAGGGATCGAACGGAGGACCGCGCGGATCATAGCCTAGTTAGCGAGGGGTATGGCGCGCCGGAGCAGTATCTCACGGACAAGCCGGAGGGCGCATGGACCGACGTCTACGGTCTCGGCGCGCTCGCCTATCGCGCGTTGACCGGCCGGGCGCCGCCGCCGGCGCTTGAACGCCTCGGCGACGAAGCCGGTTCCGTCATGGGCGATCTGCCCGGGGACTGCCCGGTCGCGCTCGGGCGCAGCATCGAGTGGGCGCTTCGACCGGATGCCGCCGAACGGCCGCAATCGGTGGCGGCATGGAGCGAGGCGCTCGGTGGCGCGCCCCCGCCGAAGAGCCCGAAATCGCGGCTGGTGGCGACGTTCGATCCGCAGCTGGACGACCTTCCGCCGACCGTTCCGGTTCGCCGCATTCCGCTGGCGGCCGCGGTGGCGGCCTGGCCGCGCCGCCACCCGGGCCCGCGCCGTCAGGCCACGGCCGCTCTCGCGCACCGATGATCGCCGCCGTTCTGCTCCTCGGATTGGCCGCCGCCCTGGCCGCGGCCGCATGGCACGGATGGCCGCTCTACGAGAAATACCTCAAGCACGCCTGGACCGTGGACGCGAGCGGCACCGGTGACGCCCTGACCATCGCCGAAGCTCTGTCGCGCGCCGGCCCGGGCGCCGTCATCGCCATCGCTCCCGGAATTTACCCGGAGAGCCTCGTCATCGACTATCCCGTTCAGTTGCGGGCCGCCGTGAAAGACGATCCGCCGCTTGTCGCGCCGGCGGCCGGACCCTGCCTGGTTTCTTCGGCATCGGCGGCGGTGATCACCAATCTGCGCTTGGCCGTGCCGGCGGCCGGCGCGCCGCCGCCGTCGCCGGTGGCCTGTGTCGTCGTGGCCGGTGGGCGGATGACCCTGGAGAACAGCCGCGTCTCCAGCCAACAGGGTCCTGCCATCGTGATCAGCGACGGCGCCAACCCGCTGATCGAGGGCAATACCGTCGAGGGAGGCCGCCGGTGCCGGCATCGTCGTCGCCTCGGGGTCGACCGGTACGATTACGGGCAACACGCTCAAGAACATCGAGAACCAGGGCCTGATCGTGAAAGGAGCGGCGCCGAACCCGATATCATCGACAATACCATCGAAGCCAGCGGCGGCGTGGTGTTCACCGAAGGCGCCGGGGGGACCTTCCGCGGCAACCGGATCCTGGCGGCCCGCGCCAACGCCATCGAGGTCGCCGAGGGCGCCGATCCGCTGGTGGCCGACAACATGATCGAGAACGCCGCCGAGGCCGGGGTGTTCGTTTACGCGAACGGCGCCGGGCGTTTCGAAGGCAACGCCATCGTCGCCGGCAAACTGTCCGGCATCGTCGTCGCGGGCGGCGGAACGACCGGTCCTGGTCGGGAATTCGATTAGCGAAAACGGAGAGCACGGCGTTCTCGTGCTCGACCGCTCCAAGATCGTGATGGAACGCAACGCCATCGAGAACAACAAGGGCCACGCCCTGGTGATCGGCCCGGTTTCGAGCGTCGAACTCAAGGACAACATCTTCGAGGGCAACACGGATCCGCAGGTGCTCGATACGCGGCCGCCCAAGCAGCTGCCCGAATAAGCGATTTCGAACGGCATCCCAAGGGAGGTGGCACTGAAAACTCTGGTCGTTGGAAGAAGCGCATTCGCCGACATCGTGATCGCCGACGAGTTGGTGGCGTCGCATCACGTGGAGCTCGTCGTGACCGATGACGGACGCCTGTACCTGACCGACTGCGGCACGGAAACGGGCACCTGGCGCCAGCGCGCGCGCGGAGCGGCCCGCGCCGACGACGCCGGGGATCGGCCGCCGTGGCAACCCATGCGCCAGGGGTTTGTCCGGCCGGACGAGCCGCTGCGGCTGGGCGAACATCCGTGCACGGCCGGCGATCTGGTCGGCCGGTCGCGCGCCTCGAACGGATACGAGGGCGGCGGTTCGGCCGCGCGGCGACGACGGTTACGAGAGCCAGGCCCGGCGGTTGCGCGGACGGGTGGAGCGCGATGCCGCCACCGGCGAAATCGTGCGGCGAAGGCCGTAAGTTATGGCGCAACGCCCACAGGACGGAACCCTGGGACCGGCGGCCGCACCGCCCTCGGGTGCGGCGGATTTTCAGCTATCCGCTGATCCTCTGCCTCTGCCTCGCCGCGGCGGTCGGTCTCATTCATGCTCATCGATCATTTCCTGCCCGACGCCATCGGTGTGATCCTCATCGACCGCGACCGCTCGACCTATCCGTTTACCGTCCAGAACCTGATGTGGATCGTCTTCGCGCTGGGCATCGGCGAGCTCGTGGTGCGGGCGCGCGACGCGGCGGCCGAACGCGCGCAGCTCAGGATGGGCTATCTCCCCGAGGACGAGACGACGCTGCTTGCAATCGCTCGAGCTGCGGCACATCTACGCGGTGGCGCGCCAGGCCAATCAACCGAACCAGCCCTCCGAGGGCCGCTTCCTGCCGCGCCTCATCCAGCGGATCGTGACCCAGTTCCAGACCACCAGATCCATCGATCAGTCCAACGTCATCCTCAATTCCAGCCTGGAGCTGTATCTCCACGAAATCGATCTCCGCTACACCATGATCCGCTATGTGGTGTGGGCGATCCCGACGCTCGGGTTCATCGGCACGGTGGTCGGCATTTCGCTGGCGCTGGCGTTCGCCGGATCGGTGGACCTGCAGGACCCGTCGCTGCTCGCCGAACTCACCAAGCGGCTCGCGGTGGCGTTCAACACCACCTTGCTGGCGCTGGTCATGTCGGCGTTCCTGGTGCTGATCCAGCATATCGTCCAGGCCTTCGAGGAACGCGCGGTCAACCAGGCCGGACAGTACTGCCTCGACAACCTGATCAACCGGCTGTACGGAGATTGATCCGCCGTGCTCGTCCGGCCGCGCCAATCCATGGAGGTCCTGAGCATCTCGGCGCTCGACATCTTCGCGTCGGCGCTGGGCGTTTTCGTGCTGATGGCGATCATGCTGTTTCCCTATTACCTGAAGCAGCCGGCGCGTGAAATCGAGGCCGAGGGCGCCGTCGCCGAACTGGCGGCCGCCGGGCTGTCGGTCACCGAGGCGGAAAAGATCGTCGCCGAGATCCGAGGAGCGCAAGAAGGTCGCCGACGAGAATCTGTCGGAAGCCCGCGATCGCCTGCGCATGGCCGAAAGCGCCCTGGCGCAGGCGCTGAAAGATCCCGAACCGGCGAGCGCGGTGGAGGCGGCGCCGCGCAATGTCGAGAAGCGCGCCGGGCGTGCAGGAGACGCCGCTTTCCATATCCGATCTGGATCTGGTGTTCGTCATGGACACCACCGGCAGCATGCGCGAGGAACTCCAGGACCTCCAGGCCAACCTGGTCGGAGTGATCCGTATTCTGTCGCGTCTGGCGGCGTCGCTGCGGGTCGGGTTCGTCGCCTTCAAGGACACCGACGCGGCCTACCTCACCCAGGAGTTCCCGCTCAGCCCGATGGACCGGCCGGAACGTCGAGCAGGATCGTCGATTTCGTCCAGGGACTGAACGCGAAGGGCGGCGGCGACATCCCCGAACCGGTCAACCGCGCGCTCGGCCGGGCCCTGGAAATGTCCTGGCGGTCCGGCGCCCAGGGCCGGATCATCGTCATCGGCGACGCCTCGGTGCACGCGGAGAGCCGCCAGCGCACCTTGCAGATGGCCGAGGCGCTTCACCGCCACCTCGGCGAGCAGCGGGGCGCCGCGCAGCGTTTCCTCCATTTTCACCGGCCGGCATCCGCGCGCCCGCGTCTTCTTCGAGAACCTGGCGAAAGCCGGCAGCGGGGATTTCATGGCCCACAAGGGACAGATGATCGAAAGCGTTCTGCTTTCCATTCTGCCCGATCCGAGACGAGGGAGAGCCGGACCGTGACCACCTACGATCATCTCGACGCCGAACTGGAAGCCGGCTGGGTCCTCGAGGGCATGGACGGCGACGGCCGCCCGATCCGGCTGGTGTTTGGCGAAACCGAGCTTGCGCGCTCCTATCTCGGCATCACCGTCGGCCGCCATGCGGACCTGTGCGACCGGGTGATCGACGATCCCGGTATCTCCCGGCGGCATATGCGGCTCAGCGTTTCCGAGGGCCGTTTCGCCTCGAGGATCTGAACTCCCTGAACGGCACGTTGGTGGACAACCGGGATGTTCCACAGTTTCAACCCGTCCCGGCCCGTCCCGGCCAGGTCATTGTCCTCGGCCGCGCCACGCTGACCGTGTCGCGGCTGGCCGACACCGTCGCCAAGCCGATGAAACGGCGCAACCGGACCGTTTCCATTTTCACCCTGTCGGCCCTCGATGTGCTGGCCATGTCCACCGGCGTGTTCGTTTTGCTGCTGGTCATGCTGATGCCCTATTACCGCAAGGACTTCGACGCCAACGCCCAGTTACAGGCCGTCCGCGCGGCCACCGCCGAAACCATCGCCAAGGTCGAAACCCTTCAGCGCGACGCGCACCCTCTACCGCGACGAGGCCGAGACCGCCGAGGCGGAAGCGGCGCGCCTGATGGCGGCCGCGGCCGCCATGGAACAGCAGGCGGCGGCGACCCGGCGACCCGTTCCCGATCCCGCGCCGGAGCCCAAACGGCTGCCGGCGGGCGACCCGAAGAACCAGGTCATCGGCGCCATCGACATGATCTTCGTCATCGACACCACGTCGAGCATGCGCCCGGCGATCCGCGAACTGGCGTACTCGCTCCGCGGCATCGTCAGGATCCTGGAGCGGCTGGTGCCGTCGGTGCGCATCGGCGTCGCCGCCTACAAGGATCGCGATACCGGACTGGCGCCGGTAACGGTCATGCCGATGACGCCCACCGATGGACACATGCGCCGGATTACCAGCTTTCTCGAAAACATCAGCGCCTCGCCGGTCGGCAGCCGGACACTCGAAGAGGACCTGCATCTGGGCATGCAGGCGGCGCTGATGATGCCGATACGCGCCAACGCCAGACAGGCGATCATCGTCATCGGCGACGCGGCGGCGCACCCCGAATACCAGGGCGAAGTGATCACGCGGGCGCGCAATTTCGTTCGCAAAAGCAAGCTCCGAAGCGTCTCCGCGCTTTGGATCACCACGCCGACGTCCCTGGAGCACGGCCAGCGCGGCCGCGACTTCTTCCAAAATCTGGCAAAGGCCGGTGACGGGACCTTCAACGACCACACCGGCTCGATGATCGAAAGCGTGCTGTTGTCGGTGCTGGTGGATTGACCGCCCCGCAAGTGCTCGACGAACCGATCGAGCACGGGTATCGTTCGCGGCGGGCAAGGCCCGCCATCGCTTAAAGGAGAAAAAGAGGAGAGCAGGTCATGGCGTCGAAAAGTGGGATACACGTCTACACGGAATGGGCGAAAAGCCGGCTCGACGAGATGGACGCGGCGGTATCGTCCATGGAGGCCAGTATAGAGGATCTGCGGGCGCAGGCGCGGGCCAACGCCGAAACCGCGCTGGCCGACATGAAGGCCAGGCGGGACGCGTTCAGCGCCCAGATCGACGACAGCCGTAACGCCGGAGAGTCCGCTTGGGCCGACGCGCAAACCCAGATGCAGGCCAACTGGAACGCCTTCGAGGCGGCGGCCAAGAGCTACATGAGCGCGGCGGCGGATTTCGCCGAACAGAACCGCGCGGCATATCACGCGCGCGCCGAGGCGCAGATGAAGGCGTGGCAGGACACGGTTTCGAAGTTGCAGGGCATGGCGACGGATTTCAGCGGCGAACGCAAGGCCGAAGTGGAATCGGCCACCGAGAAAATGAAGCGGGAAGCCGAACTCGGCGAAGGCCCGCCTGGAGAGCCTGAGCCGGGCCGGCACCGAGTCATGGTCGGCGATGATGAAGGCGCTTTCGGACTCTCGCCAGTCGTTCGAAAAGGCCAACGCGACGGCCTTCGAGGCACTGAAACGCGCGATGAAGTAGCACTGTTACAAACGACCGTCCGATCAGTTCGATCCGGTCTGATCGGACGGTGCGATGCCCGTCAAGTAAACAAGAGCTTGCCGAAGCTGGCGGTCAATATCGCGAGGTATCCCGACAGCATACAAATCTCGGTCGTTGCCGACCAATCCAGGGATCCGGTTCGCGCGGCGTCTATCTTTCCTTCCAGCCGGGTAATGTCGAGTTCGAGGTCTTCTCTTTCGAGGTCGGTCATCTCCTCCGACCTCTTTTTTCGATACAGATCCATAAGCGCCGTAATGTCGGCCCGCTGACGCTGGTTGGCATTCAGTTGCAGCGCCGGCATGGCGAAGGCCAGCACCCCGACAAGCGCGATTGCCTCTCCGAGCTTGGCGTTCGAGAAACCGAACCATAGGTCGAGCAGATGCGGCGAGGCCAAGTGAGAGAGCGACGCCGAAGCAAATGAGAACGTAAAGCGGCACGCTGCGGAGCATGCGGCTCAGTCGCGCGTTCGCGGCCGCGCCACCGGCGGGATCTTTAGCATTCATGGCGGGCCCTTGGTCGATCGGCACGGTAATCATATCAACGACCGTTGAAGTCATCCTCTTCCGGGACACCGGACGTCGGCTCGGCGACGATCTCGTAGACGTCACCCAACGCGAGGCCAAAGCGGCCCAGCAAATCGGAATGCGGAAGCTCGGACGGCTCACCGAGCGGAAGGAACAAGGCGTCCGATGCCGCGCCCGCGTCCGGAGCGTCCTCGGCTGACGTTTCCGAACCACCACCGGCATCGAAGAAGCACAATCCCACCAGATAGCCGCACGCATTGGAAAAGGTGGCGATCCGGTCTTGCGAGGGCCACGGTCCGGACGCGGATTCCATGCGGGCGATGACGGGTTGAGTCGTGCTGAGACGCTTTGCCACGTCCGCCTGAGACAACCCGCGTTCCTGACGCATGCGCCGCAGCATGTTGGACAGGGCACGCCGCGTGATGGACTTGTCCCAAAGCGCCCGCGCGAGCGGCGCGATCTCATCCGGAGCGGGGAGCAGCGACCTCCTCGTCTTCCAAGTCCGAACCGGAGCTGTCGCCGCCGCTTTCATCCATTACCTCCACCGTCCCCCAGTCGCTCAAGGACCGCGAAACCGCCTCCTCCGGGCCACAAATGAGACGCTCCGGCACTCAGCCCCTCCTCCAACGGGACGGGCTCGAGGTAATACTGCATCTGGTTGCGGTCTTTCATTAGATGATTGCGATATCTCATCACCGAACTTCACTCCCCATTTGACGCAATCCGGCCAGCGCGTTAACCGGCCCAACTGGCGCCGGTTGAGCACCATTCATCCAGTTCGCCGAGCGGCCGGTGACGTCGAGCGAGCAGCTTTTCAGCGGCGCGCCTGCCTTCTTCTTGATATCGAGCTGTCGGAAACCCCAGAATTTCAAACTGGACCGAACTGTCGGAATAACAGAAGCACCGGATCGCGACGATGATCCGCTGCGAGAACGCGATCGGCAACCACACCGCGAGAAGTTGGCACTCTTGGTCCGTGCCGAGCCGAAAGGAACCGACGATCTTGTCGGAATCATAGGCATTGCTCTGATTTTTCCACTGCATAACAATCGCGACACGCTCGTTTTCTTCCTGCATCGAGAGCGCTTCGAGCTGCCTCAGAAGCTGCCGTCTCAATACCAATGAACGAGTATATATCACTTCTGTCATATATCACAAGTGCTATTGTCTGGTCCACCGATCTCCCCGTCCGGCATACAGGGTGTCGCGCTCACCAGACCCGGCACTTCCCCCCTTTGCGACTTCCTTATTCAGACACTATTCTGGCTTGGCATGCTCTCCGTCAAGCGTCGGTTGCGACGCCCATCATGATCGTCGTAACGAAAACGGATGCCTCGGCGCCATCGCCGACCGACGTTTTCGGCTGCTCACATGACCGGAGACGAGCGGAAGCCGCAGGTATGCCGTACCGTTCCGGAGCATCATCACCTCGGGTCCGGTCGTCGCCATCGCCGCCTTTCAGGGCCAAGCGGAGGCACCGACGGGCTCCGCCTCCTACGTCGGCCAGCAAAACCTGTGGCACCTGCCACGAAACGGACAAGCGCTCGCCCTCTCCCTCCGGCTTTTAGGGTTTCGGACGCGGGGTCGTGGCAACGCTGGGCGGCAGGATGGGATACTCGACCCTGGGCTGGTCACCGGTCAGGGTCTGCAGGAACGCGGTGATCAGATCCACCTGCTCGTCGTTGAGCTGTTCACCCAGTTGCGTCGTGCCCATGACCGCCACCGCTTGGCGCAGGTCCCATGACTTTCCGCTGTGAAAATAAGGGGGAGTGAGAGCGATATTGCGAAGCGTCGGCACTTTGTACACATACTCGTCGGCCACCGACTTGGTGACCTCGAAACGCCCTTTGTCCGCCGGCGGAAGGAAGTCGGCGCCCGGCTGCTCGACGACGCCGAAGGGCGCATACATGCCGCCGCCGACGTTGATGCCGTTGTGACACGATGCGCAACCGCTGTCGATGAACAGCTCAAGACCCTGCTTCTGTTTATCGGTAAGAGCGTCGGCGGCGCCGTTGAGATAGCGGTCGAAGGGAGAATTCGGCGTGATCAAGGTCGCCTCGAAGACCTCGATGGCCTTGGTGGCGTTGTCGAGGGTCACCGACTCCGGCGCGTCGCCAAAGGCCCGCTCGAACTCGTCTCCGTACCCCGGGATGCCCTTAAGCTGCTCCACCACGTGTTCGCGCGAACTCGCCATTTCCACCGGATTGACCATCGGCCCTCCGGCCTGGTCGGCCAGATCCTTGGCCCGGCCGTCCCAGAATTGTGCGGTGTTGAACACCGAATTGAGCACGGTGGGCGCGTTGCGCCCGCCCCGCTGCCAGCGGTGTCCGACCGAGGTCTCCAACATGTCGACGCCGCCGAGGCCGACGACGTGACACGAATTGCAACTTATGGTGTGACTTTCGGACACCCGGGGATCGAAATACAGCATTCGACCCAACTCAATCTTTTCGGCTGTCGCCGGATTGCCCTCGATTTCCGGAGGCGCTGTCGGAATCGGCTTGAATAGATCCCGTGCCTCCGTCATCAGGCCGTCCTGGGCCAAGGCCGCCCCGCTCAAAAGCAGTCCCACCACTGGTACGGTCGCCAAAACGATACGTCTCATTTTTCCCTCCTCTCGATCAGTCGTCGTTCTCTTGGTGATTCTCGGATTGGTGTCCGAATTCGGCGCCTTCGCCAGCGCTGGCCATGGCGCGGAAATCCGTTTGTTGAAACAGGATGGCGCCCAGGACGGCAACGACGAGGGCGACGGCGGCACCGCGCCAGCCGCTGACCGGCGGCGCCTGCTCGCGGGCTTGCCTGTCGTCGATGGTCTTGCGACCGGTGATCATCGCCTTGACTAGGTTTTCCTTGGTCAGGAACCAGTCCACCACCACGGCGAGGACGTGGAACGCTGCCAGGACGAGGATGAAATTGGCGAAAAACTCATGAACCTCGGCCAGGCCTTCGCCGCCCGGGGCGGCGATCAACGGCAGCAGGATGCCGGCGCCGCCATCGTCTTCGCCGGAAAACAGGCCGGTCACGACGGTGCCCGCGAGGACGACGAGCATGAGCATCACCATCAAGCCGCCGAGGGGATTGTGTCCCACGAATCGCGGCGGGTTGAACCGCAGGAGTTGCCTGGCGTAGTCCTTGACCGATCGCCCCGAGTAGATGAAGTCGGAGAACCGCGAATGGACGCTGCCGACGAAGCCCCAGACAAGGCGAAACACCAGCAGCAAGGCCACGGTGTATCCGGAAACCGTGTGAACGACGAACCAAACCCCGTCTTCTTCGCCAGTCAGGTAGCTGGTGATGACGGCGACGGCGAGCGTCCAATGGAATATTCGAGTGGGGAAGTCCCAAACGGGGACGGAATGCATGGAGTTTCTCCTGGTTGAGCGAAATGGCGGCGGCTTCCCGCCGCCGCATACCGTTGACAATCATCCGCCGGCGCCGCGGCCTCCGCCACCGGGACTCATTCCCTGACCCATGCCGCCCATTCCTCGCCCTTGGCCGGGACCCATAACCTTGCCCGCGCCCATGCCGCCGGCGGGCGGTTCGTCCGGCAGGGTTTGGCCCATTTGTTGTGCCCGCTCCTGCATGCGGTGGTGATGCTCGGCGCGGATTTGCGATTGTTCCTCCGCGGAGGAGGCATTCCCCATGCGCTGCCGGTACTGCTGGCGCTCCCGCTGGGTCATGATCTGGCTGCCGTAGATCGCCGGTTGCTCGGCGCCGGTGGATTGCGCGCCGGCGACGACGGGAGCGAGCAGCGCCAACGCGAAAGCCGTTGATATTGAGAGACGAATAGACATCTTCTTTTCCTCCTTCCCGCGAGGGGGTCCATTGACCGCCGTGCCGACCATGCTCTCCGTCTGCTTCATCGGCCGGCGGCCCAAAAGCGTCTCAGTCGTCGAGCTTGTGGCGGAGCACTTTGCCGGTCCGGGGATCGACGTAGAGCTTGACCATGTCACCTTCAGGGTTCCGCGCTTTCACCTCATAGGCGCCGTGTTCGCGCTCGACCTCATAGACGTCTCCGAAGCCCTGTTGCTTCAACTGAGCGACGACTTGCTCCATGGACAAATACTGTCCTGGCCGGGCGATCTCCTCAGTTGCTTTCGACTGGCCGTATGGGCTCTGTTCCGAAGCCATCACCGGGCCCGCGAGGCCCGCGACCAGACCCAACGCGGTGACGACGCCAAGTGTTGCAACGGTCCGTTCCATCCGTTCGCTTATCCGATTGTCAGTCATGGCGGTCTTCTTGATTGCGAAAGGGTATATCTCTTGAGCGAGACCATATCGCGTCGAAGCTGAAGCCACGCTGAGAGCGCGTTTAAGGTTCGCTTCAGCTTCGTTCCGATAGAGTCATAAGGTGTATCCAAAGCGAGATGCCTCGTTCCACTGGAGGATTGCTTTGTACGAAATCGGCCGCTACACAACGCGCCCGCCGGTCCTATTCGACGGCTTTCGAAAAGCGTGGGCCGTTGTCGTCTTTTCTCTCATCCTGAGCGTATTGGCGCCGGCGCCATTGGCGCGAGCGGACGATCATGGCCGGGACGATGAGCGCTGCCGCGCGCGGGGGATGTTGTCGCTCTTGAAAAGCTCCTTGATCCGATCCGCGAGGACTTCGATGGCCGTGTTCTGGAAATCGAGATCGAACAAGAATGGCATCAGGGTGGCCGGATCTGGGTCTATGAGGCAAAACTCCTGACACCCAAGGGCCACGTGCTAAAACTCGAATATGACGCCAAGAGCCTCGAGCTGTTGGAGTTGAAGGGATGGCGGGGGCGCCCCGCCGCGCCGGCGATGACGAGTGACCAGTAGGGAGGGCGATCGGCTTGAGAATACTCGTCGTCGAGGACGACCAACACGTTGCCCGTCAGATCGAGGCCACGCTCCGCAAGAGCGGCTACGTGACCGATGTCGCGTACGACGGCGAGGAAGGGCAATTCCTCGGCGAAACAGAGCCTTACGATGCCGTCGTCTTGGACCTTGGGCTTCCCGTCGTCGACGGTCTCACCGTGCTCGGGCGTTGGCGCGAGGCCGGAAAGCGATGCCGGTCCTGATCCTGACGGCGCGCGGAAGCTGGCGGGAAAAAGTGACGGGCCTGCGCGCCGGCGCCGATGACTATCTGGCCAAGCCGTTCGAGATGGAGGAAATGCTGGCGCGCATCGAGGCGATGATCCGTCGCGCATCAGGACACGCCAGCCCGGTTCTCGAGTGCGGCCCAGTCACGCTGGATCCCTCCACCGGCCGGCTCACGCTAAAAGGCGATGCCGTCGAGTTGACCCCCCTCGAGCTCAGAACGCTCTCCTACCTGATGCGCCACCAGGGGAAGGTCGTCTCCAAGACGGAGCTGACGGAGCACATCTACGGCCAGGACTTCGATCGCGATTCCAACGTCATCGAAGTGCTGATCAATCGACTGAGAAAGAAACTCGGCGCCAAGCTGATTAAGACCCACCGAGGACAGGGATATCAACTCATTGTTCCCCAGGCTGCCTCGTAGCACACTTTCATTCCGGCTGATCGCGAGTTCGATCGTCTGGGTCGCCGGATCTCTGGTGGCGGCCAGCTTTCTGCTTGTTCTTCTCTTTCGCGACCACATCGAGCGGCGATTCGATGGGCAGCTTTACGACCACCTCGAGGAACTCGTGGCCGCGAGCGAGATATCGCTGCGGGGAACGCTGGAATTCACTTGGATTCCGTCGGATCCCCGCTTCAATCGGCCCTATTCCGGCTGGTACTGGCAAGTCTTGCGCGAGGGACGAGGTGGTGGGCGAGTCCGCGTCGACTTGGCGCAGCCGTCTTCGGATCCCCGAGCCGCCCTCGATTGGAGCCCTGCGATCCAGCGGTTTCGCCGGCCCCGATAAGCAAAGCGCTGCGCGCGCTGGTGCAGAACGATCACCCTTCCCGACGCCGAAAGCCCGTTCACCTTCGTCGTCGCGGGGCCGGTCACCGATATCGATGGCGATGTTCGGGAGTTCACCTCGAAGGTGGTCGATCACCCTGGCTCTTCTTGGCCTCGGCCTGGTCGGCGCCATGCTGTTCCAGGTGCGTTTCGGCCTCCGGCCGTTGCGGGCGATGCAAACGGTCCTTGGCGACATCCGCGCCGGCGGGAGCGATCGCCTGCCGGCTTGGAATTTCCGGAGGAGGTCCAGCCCGTCGTTCACGAATTGAATGCGCTCCTCGATCACAATGCCGCCGTGCTGGAACGCGGCCGGACGCAGACGGGCAATTTGGCGCATGCCCTCAAGCAATCCGCTGACCGTCATTCGCAATGAAGCCGCGGAGATCGCGGGCGGGCGGGGCAAGGTATTGCGGGAGCAGATCTCGGTCCTGACCCGGCTGGTCGAGCGCCACCTTTCTCGCGCCACGATCGCGGGCTCGGGTACTATCCTCGGCGCGCGGACCTCGGTGGAGACGACCGCGGAGGATCTCCGCTTTTCCATGCGGCGTTTGTACGGAGACCGCGGGCTCGATATCCGCATCGACAGAATGGCGGGCCTGTGGTTTCAAGGCGACGCCGAGGACCTCGAAGAAATGATGGGCAACCTGATGGATAACGCCTGCAAATGGGCACGCGGCGCGGTCGTCGTGACGGGCGAACGCTCCGGCGCCCGGCTGCTGATCTCCATCGAGGACGACGGCCCCGGGATCCCGGAAAAACGCGTAGAAGATGTCCTGAAACGGGGTCGCCGGCTCGACGAGACGATGCCGGGAAGCGGACTGGGCCTCGATATCGTCCAGGACATCGCGGAGCACTATCAAGGAGGCTCGAGCCCTGAATCCGTCGTCGCTTGGCTGGCGTTCGCGCCGAGATCGAATTGCCCGCCGCGGGTTAATTGCCCGCGGTCGACCGCTGTCCGCCGACAATGGCCGGACACTCGCCTGAAGATCCGAAGCGCCGCACGGTTTCGACTGGTCATCGGCCCGAATTGCGTCTAAAGCCGCATGTGTGATGCTCGAAAACTCCCAGCAGCCGGCCCCATCGCCCAGCGCCGATCCGACCGCCTCCCCGCGTCTGGCTGGTGATTGGCGACAAGCTCGGCGACAACGCCCAGGTGGAGATCGTCGCCGACGCGCTCGGCTGGCCGGCGGGCGCCGGCGCCTGCGCTTCCTTGAGCCTTACGCGTTTGGCAAGCCCCGGTTCAAGCCGTCGCTCTATCACATCGACCGGGAGCGCTCGGATCCGCTGGAGCCGCCGTGGCCCGACCTGATCCTGACCGTGGGGCGCCGGCCCTCCATGGCGGCCATGTGGGTTCGCGACCAGACAGAAGGGCGCGCCAAGGTGGTCATCGTCGGCCGGCCGAAACGGATGATGGACCGGTTCGCGCTCGCCATCGCCACGCCGCAATACCGCCTGCCCGAGCGACCGAACGTGCTTCAGTTGGAACTCCCGTTGATGCGGGTCGACGAGGCGCAAATCGCCGCCGAAAGCTCGGCCTGGCGCGCACGGTTCGCCGCCTTTCCACGCCCGCTTACCGCCCTGCTCGTCGGCGGACAGACCAAGCCGTTCGTGTTCGACGGCAAGGTCGCCGGCGATCTGGTGGATGCGGTGGGCCGGGTCAACCAGCGCGACGGCGGCACGCTCTACGTCACCACCAGCCGCCGCACGCTGCCGGAAGTGGTGGACGCGCTGGAGGCCGGTTTGCCAGAGGGATCGCGGATGTTCCGCTGGTCGCCCGACGCCGCCGAGAACCCCTATCACGCACTGCTGGGCCTGGCCGACCGGTTCATCGTCACCGGCGACAGCATCTCGATGATGGTGGAAGTGGCGCGGCTCGGAAAACCGCTCGCGATCTTTCCGCTGCCGGTGCGGGCCGATCCATGGACGCGCTTTCGCGAAGCGGCCGCGGGGATACTGCATCCATCGCCCGGGAACGGCGGGCGGCGGGGGTCGCTCGGATGGCTGGGAGACCGGCTCTACGACCTCAATCTGGTCAACTATTCGCGGGATTTCTCGCGGCTGCACGAGAAACTGATCGAACGCGGCCTCGCTGTCCACCTTGGCGAGCCCTTTCCATCGACGACGCAACAGGCACCGGACGACCTGCCGCGCGTCGTCGAACGGATCAGAAGCCTGATGTCGGAGAGGTAGAGAAATCTTGGAGAGAACGGCGGTCGATCAACCCGTCCGCCGCCACTCCTCGTTGGCCGCTGCCGGCACCAGCGTAACCGGCTTGGCGGGCCTGCCGCGGCTCGGATCGAACATGGCGCGGACGCGCGCGGCCGCCCGGGGAACGCACTCCAGCGACCGCAACGGCAATCCCGGCGCGAAGGGATCGCCGAGCCAGACGGCGCGCCCCAAATCCACCAGATGGGTGTGCACGATGCGGATGTCGCGGGTCATGCGGTCCGGGCCCAGCCGCATCGCCATGCGGAATATCCAGGCCCTGAGGTGTTTGAATTCCCAGTGCTTCCAGAACGGACCCGGCGCCGCGTCTTTGATGCTGTCTTCGCGGGTCGACGGACGCATGGCGTTCCGCCCCTCTCCCAGATCGAAGATGTGGACGCGTTTGCGCGTGGCGCAGGCTTCGGCGAGCATCGACATGCTGTCGCCGGTAACGACGATCGAATCGGCGAGGCCGAGAAACGCGAAGTACGGATTATCGGTGGCGCCCCGCTGCCATCTGTAGAAATAAGCCGGCGCGGTGATGTTCTGTTCCAGCGTGTCGATGGTATCCGCCGGCGTGCGGGCGCTAGTGGTGATCAACAAGGATCCGCCGGTGTCGGCGGCCAGCTTGCTGGCCTGCTTGCCCAGCCGTTCGGCGGCCCGCTTGTCGAAACTGTAGGGACCGCTGCTGCCGCCGATGACGACCGCGATGTGCGGCTTCGGCAGATGGTCGAGGCGCGGCGCCCACGCATCGGCGTCGGCCCGCAGGCGCTCGTTTGTCACCCTGTGCAACGGCGTCTTGTTGTGCAGCACGTTGGGTCGCACCGGCAGCCGGTATTGCGGCGTGGTGACGATCAGGTCGAAGCGCTCGATCTTCGCCCACGAGCGCCCCACGTGAACGATCCGAACCTGCTTGCCTACCTTGCGTGCCTGTTTTTGAACCCAGAGGCAGATGGGTTCGTTCCGGCGTCCGCCGGTGATCATCAGATCCGGCCACGGCGCTTCCAGCGGGCTGGATTCGCTCTTGACCAGGCCGTGCAGATTGGCGCCGAGCAGGAGATTGGTGAGCAGTTCGTAGGACTTGAAAACGAATCGCTTGATCTCGAACGGCCACCCGGTGGCTTCGGCAAGCGCCATCACCTGGGAGTTGTCCCCAGCCTTGTTGCCCATCATCAACCATACCCGGGGGTGGTCGCTGCTCTGCTGCGTTACTGTCATTACATCCGGCAAGAAACACTCTCCCAAGCTGTAAAAAGAATCGAATCGTCCTATCGTGTTTGCCGAGGGGTTTTGACAGCCCCTCAAATTTCGCATCAACGTCGGTCGGGATTTCGTCCTTTTTTCAATACTTGAACTCGGAATTTATTAGATTTCGTGTTCTTAACGGCTATCAGCGTGGACTGCTTCCATCAAGTCAATCTTTGTTACCGTTTGTTACGATTCAGTCGCAACCGCACCGTCCCCCTCATAACCTTTTGCAAAAAAACAATATTCCTACGATGCGGCCGATCCCCGCCGGCCCCGGGAACCGGCCACCGGTCGGTCCCGAACCTCGGCTGCTGTCAGGGAGGCGCGGTTATCAGCGAATCTCAAGTATGTCCAATAACGCACTCTGCTGTAACGAAAATGTGCTAAAGTGGTTTTGCCGGGACCATTCCCCGGCGGCAAAGCGGGATCCACGCCGCGGCGCTGCCGCGCATTGCGCTGACCGCAAGAGTCAAAGGGGTGGGATTGCACGAAGGCCGGGGCGCTGTTAGGTATAGATGCAGGATTTGTTCCGGCCAAAGGTTGTTTACAGGGCAATACAGGATGTTTGTAGCGTATCGACGAGTAATGAGAGAGCTCATCATGCTCTTCGTCTTTTTTCTTCCAAAGGAGAGGAAAATCCGCATCGAACGGTGGCTTCGCGGCCGCGAGGAGAACCGCAAGCTCGCTCTCGCGGATTGCGTCATCGTCTCGTTCGGAAAGAGCGGCCGAACCTGGCTGCGGGTCATGCTGTCGCGCTTCTATCAGATCAAGCACAATCTGTCCGAACGGCACCTGATCGGTTTCGACAATCTGCACCGGAAGAACGCGGCGATCCCCAAGATTTTTTTCACCCATGACAACTATCTCAAGGACTACACCCGGAACGCCGGCGACAAGTCGGACTACTACGGCAAGAAAGTGGTGTTGATGGTGCGCGATCCGGCGGACGTGTCCGTGTCACAGTACTTTCAGTGGAAGTTCCGGATGCGCAAGGCGAAGAAGGAGATCAACGCCTATCCCGACGAGGGCGAAGACGTGTCGCTGTACGATTTCATCATGCGGCCGGACGCGGGTCTCCCGAAGGCCGTCGATTTCCTGAACCTGTGGGCGCGCGAACTGGGGCAGATCAAGGATGTGCTGATCGTGCGCTACGAGGACATGCGCGCCCAGCCCGAGGCCACTCTGGCGCGGATCGTGGCGTTCATGGGAACGCCGGGAACGCCGGAACAGATCCACGAATCCGTCGAGTTCGCGTCGGTGGAAAATATGCGCGGTCTCGAACAGAAGCGGGTGTTCTGGCTGAGCGGCGGGCGCATGCTGGCCAAGGACCGCAACAATCTGAACACCTACAAGGTGCGGCGCGCCAAGGTGGGCGGCTACCGGGAAGACTTCACGCCGGAAGAACTGCGCAATATCGACGCCTATGTGGAGAACTACCTGCTCGCCGGTTTCGGATACGAGAAGAGGGACATCGGGGCAACGGAAAAGGCGGCCAGCGCCTGATGCGCGCAAGGCCTTGTATTGGTGAACAATTGAGGAAGAGGCGGCCGCGGGGGACTTCCGCGGGCCGCCATGGACCGTGACCATGAAACCGTGCGTATTCATTCATACGAATCATCTGCAGATCGTCGGCGCCCTGGTCGCCGAGTACGCGCTCAAGCGCAATTCCCGCACGCCCGGGGCCTTCGACGTCCGGATCATCCACACCGAGGACTATCCGTTCTTTCGGGCGCGCCATGGGCAGGAGTTTCTGAGAGACGGCGTCAAGCGTTCGTGGAACGCCGACGACCTTCAGTCCTTCACGCCGCTGCGCTTCATGCCCCCCGAACTCATGGGCTACGATGGCCGCGCGGTGGTGATGGACCCGGACATCTTCGCCGTCGGCGACATCATGGAGCTGCTGTCGCGGGACATGGAGGGCACCGCCATCGTGTGCCGGACGCGCTCCGGCCTCAAGGGCATCGCCGCCGGCAAATTGGGGTATTTCGCCACCAGCGTGATGCTGATGGATTGCGCCAGGCTGACCCACTGGCGGTGCGAGGAACAGTTCCATGAGATGTTCGAGGGCAAGCGCGACTACATGGACTGGATCTCGTTGAAGCTGGAACCGCGGGGAAGCGTCGGCGTGCTGGAAGCCGAATGGAACGATCTGGATCGCCTGACCCCCAATACCAAGATGGTCCACAATACGCGTCGGATTACCCAGCCCTGGAAGACGGGATTGCCGGTGGATTTCACGCCGGCCGACCGGTTCCGGCTGTTTCCGCCGCTCGGCTGGGCCATGCGCTGGCGCCGCCAACTGCTCGGCGACCACGCGCTGCTCGGCAAGTACCGGCGCCATCCCGACCAGAACCAGGAAAGGTTCTTCTTCGGGCTGTTGCGCGAGTGCGTGGACAAGGGAATTGTATCCGAAGAGATGCTGCGTGACGAGATGCGCGAGAACCACGTGCGGCACGATGCCTTCGAGGTCCTGGAACGGACACCGCGGCTCGCGGCCTGAGCGTTCATTGCCCTGTATGTTGATCAAAGAGGTTGGATTGTGTCGGTAAAGATCGGTCCCTGGTCGGGACGAAAATACTTCCTCGATAAAATGACCCTGGGCGACCTGTGCGTCGCCTATCTGACGCACTACGCCATCATGAGCTACCTGGTCCTGGCCGGGGTGATGATCTGGCTGACGTTCCGTTGGGCCGACACCGTCTGGGGTCCCCTGTTGGCCGTCGCCGTCGTCATTCCCGTTTACCCGCTCGTCTGGTACACGCTGCATCGGTTCGTCCTGCATGGCAGCTTTCTCTACAAATCGCCGCTGACGGCGGCGCTGTGGAAGCGCATCCATTTCGATCACCATCAGGATCCCAACGACCTGGGTGTGCTGTTCGGGGCGCTGACCACGACCCTGCCGACGGTTCTGCTCGTGATCCTGCCCATCGGCTGGCTCATCGGCGGGCCGGCCGGCGCCACCGCCGGCGTCGCCTGGGGTCTGTTGACCACGTGCTATTACGAGTTCTGCCACTGTATCCAGCATCTGCCGTTTTCACCCAGGAACCGCTGGCTGAAGCGCATCAAGAAGCTGCATCTGGCGCATCACTTTCACAGCGAGAAGGGTAACTTCGGCATTACCAACTATCTGTGGGACCGGGTTTTCGGAACGTACTATAGTCAACCGAAAGGCTTTCCGCGCAGCGACACGGTTTACAATCTCGGATACGTCAACGAGGTCGCGACGCGGTATCCATGGGTCGCGGAAAGGACCCCTCTGGACACCGGCAATCCTCGTATCCGCCGCGCCGGCGCGGGTTGACCGCGCCGCCTCTCTGCCCCTCCGCCATCCGGACCGAGCCCGATGACGCCCGTCGCTCATCCCCCGGCGCTTCATGTTACCGAGGTGCGCGACCGCCGGACCCTGATCCAGTTTCTGGAAATGCCGCGGGCGCTTTATGCCGGTGATCCGAACTGGGTGGCGCCGCTGCTGTTCGAGCGCCTCAACCACCTGGATGCCCGCAAGAACCCCTATTTCGCTCGTGCCGAGGCGGCGTTCTGGATCGCATGGAAGGACGGCCGCGCGGTGGGGCGGATCAGCGCCCAGGTCAATCACGCGCATCTCGATCGGCATGGCGACGGCACGGGCCATTTCGGCTTTCTCGAGGCGGAGGACGATCCGGAGATCTTCGCGGTGCTTCTGGACACCGCCGAAGCGTGGCTGCGCGAGCGTGGCCTCACCCGCGTTCTCGGCCCCTACAGTCTCTCCATCAACGACGAGAGCGGCCTCCTGGTGGAGGGTTTCGATACGCCGCCGAGCCTGATGATGGGCCACGCCAAACCGTACTACGACGAACAGATGAACGCGCGCGGATACGTCAAGGAAAAGGACCTGATCGCCTACGACTACGACCTGGTCACCGAGCCGCCGGAGACCCTCAAGGCCTTCATCCGCAAGGCGCAGGCCGAAAACGACCTGACCTTCCGCCCGATGAATAGGGCCCGCTATGACCAGGAACTGGCGCTGATCGTCGACATCTTCAACGATGCCTGGGCCGGCAACTGGGGATTCCTGCCGTTCGACGAGGCGGAAATGCGCTATCTGGCGAAGAACCTCAAGCCATTGGTCAATGCCGAGTGTGTTGCCATCGCCGAGATTTCCGGAGAGGCGGCGGCCATGGCCGTGAGCCTGCCGAACATCAACGCCGCCATTGGCGATCTCCACGGCCGGCTGCTGCCGTTCGGATGGGCGAAGCTTTTGTGGCGCGTCAAGGTCCGCGGCGTCGGCAGTGCCCGGCTGCCGCTCATGGGCGTGCGGCGGCGCTTTCACGGGACGCCGGTGAGCACCGCGCTGATGCTCGGCGTCATCGAATTCATCCGGGCGTATCACCGCGACCATGGCACCCGGCAGGGAGAGCTCTCCTGGATCCTCGAAGACAACCGGCCGGTCCGAAAACTGATCGAAATGTTCGGGGGACGGCCCTACAAGACCTATCGCCTGTACGCCAAGGACCTTGTGTGAACGGCGCTGTGGAACGGTGGTCGGATCGGCGATTTACCGCGCTGGTGCTGGCGGGACAGCGTGCGCGCGGTGAACCGGTGGCCGAAGCGGCGGGATTGACCCACAAGTGCCTGGTCCCGGTGGCCGGCGTGCCCATGCTGGTTCGCGTCATCACCGCGCTGGAAGCCAGCGCCGCCGTCGACCGGATCGCGATCTCCATCGAAGTTCCGGACCTGCTCCAAACGCTCCCGGAGCTGTCCGCCCTCATAGCGAGCGGGCGGTTGCTGGCCGTCACCGCCGCCGGCACGCCAAGCCTGAGCGCGCTCGCCGCCGTCGAAAAACTCGGAACTGCGATCCCGCTTTTGATCACGACCGCCGATCATCCGCTTCTGACCGGCGCCATGATCGATGATTTTCTGAGGGGCAGCCTGAACGCCGGCGCCGACCTGACCGCCGGCTTGACCCCCGGCGACGCCCTGATGGCCGCCTATCCCCATGCCAGGCGGACCTTCCTGAAATTCCGGGATGGTCGTTACACCGGCAGCAATCTGTTCGCGGTGCTGACGGATGACGGGCCCAAGGCGCTCGCATTCTGGCGGCGGGTGGAGCGGGAACGCAAGCGACCGTGGCGGATCGCCAAAGCGTTCGGCTACCGCAGCCTGTTGGCCTATATGCTGGGGCGGCTGACATTGGACGAGACCATGATCCGGGCATCGACGATGATCGGCGCCAAGGTCCGGGCCGTTCCCATGCCGCTGGCGGAGGCCGGTATCGATGTCGACAAACCCGAGGACCTGGCCCTCGTGGAGAGCATCTTGCGCTCGCGTTAGGACGTGGTGACGACGGTAAACGCGAACCGGCAGGCGTGGCCCGTCGCTAGAGTTCCCGAGAACGCCAGCCGCGGCGCCGGCTGCTTGCTTCCGAACCGGGACGAATACCAGCCGCCGAGAGGAGCCTCCCCGCCCCGGCGGATGGCGCCCCGCAAGGGACCATCGTGAGCGATTTGCAGCGTCAGGCGCGAATGGATCCCGACCAACCAGGTGCCTGCCTGTTCGCGCACCGTCAGGTCCGGGTGCAGGAGAAAGCCCACATCGACCGGGTGGGCCCCATCGGGCCCGTGCAGGCTGTCGATGATGGTGAAGGTGTTCTCGCCGGTTCTCTCCATGCGCCGCCGGTGCCGGACACCGAACGTTTCCTCGTATCCGTCGTGCTCGAACTCCACGTGCCAGGAGCGTGGATCGTCGTTCCGTGAACACACCGCCACCTGGGCTTTGCGGCCCCAGTTGAAGGCCCCGGTGATTTCGCTGGAATTGGTGGTGTCGATGGCCAGGGTATTGTGGGCGAGGGTGCCGCGGAAGTGATCGCGCCAGGCGCCGCCGGCGTGATAGAGATACGTTCCGGCGTCGACGAGAACCGGGCGTCCCGCCAGGTGCAGCCAGACCGACAGCGTATCGGCATGTCCATGGGCGGCGATGGCGAGATATCCGAGCGGACCCCGGTCGAACACCCAGAGCCCCTCGGTATCTCCGGCCTTCCACCGGAGAACGCAGTATCCACCGTGAGCGAACGTACCGACACCCATCGGCGATGCCCGACCGGTTTCGGCATCGGCGGCAGGCGGCGGGCGTCCCAACACGGCATTGCGAAAGTGCGGCTCGACGCCGGGCGGGACGAGTTCGGCATCGCCGAGGGCGCCAGCGACACAGCCCAGCACGGAGGTGACATATCGCGTTTCGCCGCCGCCGTAGAGGACCCGTCCTTCGTCGTCATCGCCGATCCTCGGCTGGTTGCCCGAACCATCGGTGATCCATCGGAGAAACCGGCCGGCCGCCGCCAAGCGTTGGTCGACGGCCGCCGGCAACGGGTCGCCGAGCCGTTCCGCGACCGCCCGGCAGAGCACCAGCCATTCGAGGACAAACGCGAGATAAGTGGGCGACTGCTCGGCGCCGACGCCGTCTTCGAGAATCTGCAGCGACGCCTCGCGGCACAGCACGCGCCGGCCATAATCGGCGTATCGCTTCGCGCCGCGGAGATCGGGGAACAGCGATCCGAGAAGAAAAAG
The DNA here is from genome assembly GCA_963786305.1 of uncultured Alphaproteobacteria bacterium. Classification (GTDB taxonomy): domain Bacteria; phylum Pseudomonadota; class Alphaproteobacteria; order Rhodospirillales; family Defluviicoccaceae; genus CAKZLS01. The sequence goes on along the minus strand of CAWAYL010000010.1, from coordinate 46,765 downwards.
CCCGCCGGCCTCGGCGATCAGATGATTGTTGGCCGACGAAAACCGGGAGGGATAGCGCATCAGCCAGTAACCATGAGCGGCGAGACAGGCGTTGATCCGCCGCCTCTGAGCCGGCGTGAACGCCCCCTCGCCGAGAAGGGAGACAACCACCGCAACGCTCACCAGTCTCAGGGAAAGCTCGATGCCGCTGGCCCAGTTAACGCCGCGAAACGGCGGATTGAACCGGATCCAACTGTCGATCTCGTGCACGCAGAATTGCCGGTCGTCGGCGCTGCCGGTCATGACGGCGAGGGCGGCGATGGGCTGAAGGTATTGAAGCCGATTGAGCTCCCACACGTATTTCACATCGCCATATCCGGGGGCATGCCGGTAGGGAATGTCATGGCAATAGCGGTCCGCCGGCCAGCACTTGCCCATGACCGGATCGAAATGCCATTTTTCCGGGCCGGTCAATCCCGGCCACGATTGCCCGAGGAGGCGGAGACGCCCCTGCCGGGCGCGGTCGGCGATCTCCCGCCACGCGTCGAGCAGCCCCGGAGCGGCGGCGGCCTCTCGAACGCCGTCGAGGAGCCCCGGGATGGACGGCGGAGCGGCGCCCGCCGCGGTGGCGGCGCCGAAATTCGCTCTACGGTGTTTCGAAACGGCGCGCTTCCCGAACTCCCCGGCGCGGTGAATTACTTCCGCCCCGGACATGGAGCGAAGCCGGTTTGCGTACCAGATCAGTCGATTGTTGCGTTCCACGGACGACATCTATTCGGGGCGTTGGGTAAAAATGTGGCGATCCCGTCATTTTCGAGGAGCCGGCGTGACGATCAATAGGCGTTTTTCTGGTACCAGCCAAATACCGCCGTGCGGGCGATGATGCGGAGATCGAGCCATGGCGACCAGTTTTCGATGTAGGAGACGTCGAACTCCACGCGCCGGCGCATCTGGTCCACCGTCGCGGTCTCGCCCCGCAGACCGTTGACCTGCGCCCAGCCGGTGATCCCCGGCTTCACCCGGTGGCGGCCGTGATAGCCGCCGATCAGCGCCGCGTACTGCTCGTTGTGTTCCACCGCGTGCGGCCTCGGGCCCACCATCGACATGTTGCCCGTCAGCACGTTCAGCACCTGCGGCAACTCGTCGAAACTCAGGCGGCGCAACAGCCGGCCCACCCGGGTCACCCGCGGGTCGCCGCGGCACGCCTGCGGCACGCCCGCTTCCGGCGGCCGGTCATGGACCATGGTGCGGAACTTGTTGACGATGATCACCTCGTTGTTGAACCCGTAGCGCGCCTGGCGGAACAGCACCGGCCCCCGGCTGTCCAGCTTGATCGCCAAGGCGATCAGCAACAAAAGCGGCGACATCACGAGCAGCGCCAGAACCGCCAGGATCTTGTCCTCCGCCGCCTTGACCAGACCGGCCCAGCCGGACAGCGGCACCGACGCGATCTCCAGCACCGGAACGCCTTCCAGATGGCGGCGGTGGTGGCGCGGAAAATGGTAGCCGATCAGATCCGACCCGAGATAGACGTGCACCGGCAGACAGCGCAGCCGATCGATGATGCTCACCAGCCGGTCGTCGGCGTTCCACGGCAGGGTAATCACCACGTCGTGCACCAGCCCGCGCCGCACGTACCTCACCAGGTCGTCCAGATCGCCCAGAACCGGACACCCCTTGATTTCATGATGGATCCGCGTACCGCGATCGTCGAACAGACCGATGACGCGTTTCCATGGCGCTTTCCGCTCGCGCAATTGGCCCACCAGATGCCCCGCCGCGCCGCCGGTCCCGATGAGAGCCACGTTGCGCACCAACAGGCCCGCGCGCGTCGAGTATCCGAGGAAATAGCGGAAAACGCCGCGGCTCACGCAGATCAGAAAGGCGCCACCCAGGAGCGACGCAAAAAACCAGATCCGCGAAAACTCTTCGCTGATCTTCAAAGCGAACGCCAGCGCCACCAGAATCAGAAACACCACGCCGCACAACCCGATCGCGCGGCCCATGTGGTCCGGCCAGGCGACGATGGTCTCGAAATCGTAGAGGCGGGCGTAGTGGAACGCGGCGATGGTCAAGCCGACGTTAATTGCAATAGAGGCAAGATAAATTTGATTATTTTCGGGGCTCCAACCGACATATCCCAAGTAATAGGCGAGCCCGACCAGGGCGACGATCAGCCCATCCATGACGCCGACGACACCGCTGACGATGCTTTCGGAAAGCGTGGTGTGCCAGTGCGTCGGAAACGGACCTTCGATCGTGCTGTCTTGCGTTTCCGGCTTCATGCGGGAGAACTCTGCTTTTTACTGGTAGGACCTGGGAGCCTGCGCTCCGACGCTTACATAAAAAAATAAAAAAATGCCGGACATGAGCCAAGACGGTGTCCAGGATTATCGTTCGGGACTAACCAGAATCGGCGTCGGATCGACTGAAGATTGTTGGCTGCTTGGTATATGGCGGCGGGTCAGGTTTTTTCGTTCTGACGCGTTCATGTCTATCCACGAGTGAAGTATCCGATCTCGGAGCACTTTATGGCACATCATAGTTATGCTTTACAATACCGGTATACATTTCTCTTTTTTTGTAGATGTTGGCAATATTTGTTTCGTTTCTAGAACTTTTTCTTTTGATGCGAATTTGGAACCGTTTCGCCGCGGTGCTGGCGCCCAACATCCGTGAGAGTGCTTCACCAAGCGCGGATAATTCTCTAGAAGTCCCCTATGACCGATCTTGCACGGATTAGAAACTTCGCGATCATCGCCCACATCGACCACGGCAAGTCCACGTTGGCGGACCGCATCATCCAACTGTGCGGCGGCCTCACCGACCGCGAGATGCGCGAGCAGGTGCTCGAACTCCATGGAGATCGAGCGCGAGCGCGGCATCACCATCAAGGCGCAGACCGTACGTCTCCTCTACGCCGCCAGTGACGGCCATGGGTATGTTCTCAACCTCATGGATACGCCCGGTCACGTGGATTTCTCCTATGAGGTCAGCCGCAGCCTAGCCGCCTGCGAGGGCTCCGTCCTGGTGGTCGACGCCACCCAGGGAGTAGAGGCGCAGACGCTGGCCAACGCCTATCTCGCCATCGAAAACGATCACGAGATCATTCCCGTTCTCAACAAGGTGGATCTGCCGGCGTCCGAGCCTGAGCGCATCCGCCGGCAGATCGAGGAGGTGATCGGCCTCGATGCATCCGAGTCGCTCTCCATTTCGGCGAAAACCGGCGACGGGGTGAAGGCGCTTCTGGAGACGTTGGTGGCGCGGTTGCCGGCCCCGACCGGCGACGTCGACGCGCCGCTGAAGGCCCTGTTGGTGGACAGTTGGTACGACCCCTACCTTGGGGTAATGATCCTCGTTCGGATCAAGGACGGCGTGCTGCGACGCGGCATGAAGGTGCGGATGATGGCGGCCGGGACGGTGCACCAGGTAGAGCAGGTGGGCGTTTTCACGCCGAAGCCGACCCGCGCCGAGCAACTCGGGCCCGGCGAAATGGGATACATCACGGCCGCGATCAAGGCGGTGGCCGATGCCAGCGTGGGCGACACCATCACCGAGGATCGGCGTCCGGCGGCGGCGGCGCTCTCCGGCTTCAAGCCGTCCATTCCGGTGGTGTTCTGTGGCCTGTTTCCCATCGACGCCGGCGACTTCGAGGATCTCCGCGAATCGCTCGCCAAGCTCAGGCTCAACGACTCCAGCTTCCATTTCGAACCCGAAAGCTCGGCGGCACTCGGGTCGGGCTTCCGCTGCGGCTTTCTCGGGCTGCTGCACATGGAGGTGATACAGGAAAGGCTGGAACGGGAATTCGACCTCGACCTCATTGCCACCGCGCCAAGCGTGATCTATCGCCTGTACATGACCGACGGCACGATCAGCGAGCTGCACAATCCCGCCGACATGCCGGACCTCGTCAAGATCGACCACACCGAAGAGCCGTGGATCCGCGCCACCATCATGGTGCCGGACGATTACCTCGGCTCCGTTCTGCAGTTGTGCACCGAGCGGCGCGGCGAGCAGCTGGAACTCACCTATGCCGGCAGCCGCGCCATGGTCACCTACCGACTGCCGCTCAACGAGGTGGTTTTCGACTTTTACGACCGGCTCAAGTCCATCTCCCGGGGCTACGCCAGCTTCGATTACGAAATGGACGGCTTCCAGTCCGGCAACCTGGTCAAGGTGGGCATTCTGATCAACGCCGAGCCGGTGGACGCGTTCTCCTTCATCTGCGATCGCGGGCAGGCGGAGCAGCGGGGACGGATGATCTGTCAGCGTCTCAAGGATTTGATCCCGCGACAGCTTTTCAAGATTCCCATTCAGGCGGCCATCGGCGGCACCGTGGTGGCGCGCGAAACCATCAGCGCCATGCGCAAGGACGTGACCGCCAAATGCTATGGCGGCGACATCACCCGCAAGCGCAAGCTCCTGGAGAAACAGAAAGCCGGCAAAAAGCGGATGCGCCAGTTCGGCAAGGTAGAGATCCCGCAGTCGGCCTTCATCTCGGCCCTCAGGATGCAGGACAGCTAAAGCCGGATCAATCCCAAGCGGGCGCGCGCGCCCGCAAACAGACGCTCACACGTCCTATCTGGCGGAGGCCGGCGATTGCGTCAGATGCCGGTCGAACCCGCGCGCGTGCGCGGCCTGAAGGACGACTTCCACCACGTCGTCGAGACGGCGGTAGTAGTCGGTGTTGATGATCAGGTCGAAGTTGGTCGGATCGTTGTAGCGCGAATGGAACATGTCCCAGATGAACTTGCCCTTGCGCCGGTTGCTGGCCTGAATTTCCTTCTTGGCTTCGGCGTAGGTCATGGCTTCCTTTTCCGAAAGCCGGGTGGCGCACGCCTCGATGGATCCGACGATCCGCACCCGCAGAATGTCGCGTCCCGCCAGGATCACGTGACCGCCGCGCCCGACGACGACGCCGCCAGCGTGGTACAAGCCACGGATGACTGTGGACAGAAACCGAACATACTCGCCGCGCGACACGTTCTTGCCGAACACGGACGAGTAGACCCAGGCGTCCACGGCATCCAGTTTTTCGGTCATGTCGCGAATCAGCGATGTACTGACGTTGGCCTCGGCGGCGACACCGTTGATGATTTCCGAGTCATAGACCTCGAGCGCGAGTTTCTGCGCCAGCTTTTCGGCAACATAGTCGCCGCCGCTTCCCGAAGTACGCGACATGGTGATAACGGGTTTGCGGACGCGCCGCCCCTTTACGGGCGGTTCTTCCAGCGCCTTGACAATGGCTTGAATGACGCCTTGCGAACTGACAGTCATGAATTCCTCTCCCCCTTTCGCCCCTCTTAATACCATCCCCTAGCGAACAGGGAAAGCACTCGGTTTGCGGAAGGGGCGCGTTAACAGCCACCACTGGGGTAAAACCATTGCGAGCGCCGCCGGTGTACGCTAGCAATGGGTTCATACCGATGGGTTCTCCGGCCGGAGGGATGGCCGAGTGGCTTAAGGCGCACGCTTGGAAAGCGTGTGTACGGGATACCGTACCGTGGGTTCGAATCCCACTCCCTCCGCCACTTGCCCTCGCGAAAGCGTTCTCCCGATCCGGCTGCGGCCGGATTTTTCCGTTGTTTTCGAGGGTTATGCGGGAGGGGCTGAGCACTGGCCCCGGCGCCAGGAGGCCCGGAAGCGGTCTCTCAGGGCCGATATTCTCCGGACCTGATGACTGCGCCGGTTTGGTGAATAGCTTGCAACCATCTGGAGTTGCAAGAATTTTCTTACGCCGCAACTGAGCACTTCGATGCCGGTGGCGCACGGTGAGACGGAACGCAGATCCAACAATCACTGGAGCAAGCAACATTCTGCATTCAATCGAGCCCCTTAACCCATTCCATGAAATCCCGACGCTGCTCGAAGACGTCTTTTAGCGCATCTTTCAGAGGCGACGCGCGCGCAGAGAGATTGATGACAAGTGTGTCCATGGCGCGGGTCAAAGGGATCATCGTCCATTGTGCTGCGAAAGCGGCGGCCAAGTCCTCCTGGGTATCAAATAGTCCGCCCAGTTCTTGAGGCGCATCCATCCATTGTCGGTACTTGTACTCATAGAAATCATCAAAGGCGTAGTTGATGACGGTCCAGCCCTCGAGTCGCGACAGAGTTATCTGCACGATCCGCAGCGCATCGCGATCTGTCGGGAACTGCTCCCGGACATCGTTGCCTGTGGCGTCCCACACAAGGCCTCCCTCCGCCTGTATGGTGCGTCCAGGCACCGAATAGGTACTATCCTCGTCGCGGACCACTAGAGACGGCGGCACACAAGCCAGGAGGTCAACGGGCTAGTCGCCGAGTTCCGCCGCTTCCGCTTTCAATCGCTCGTAGATTGCCGTGTCCCTCGCCATGTCACCCTCGACAATCAGTACGCGCCCCCCATTCGCATCGGGATTTGGTTCAAGGTCCCAGTTCTGGAGGTCGAGCCCCCTCGCGCAATCGGCGACGAAGTGCGCGAGATTGGCCTTCATGCGCAGGCACCGCCGTAGCCTCCTGGGACGGAGTTTTTCGCGGGCAAGACCTATCCGAGTCCGCCACAGAAGCGCGCACATACTGGTCGACGCCGTCCGCAACAACAATCCGTTCAGGTGGATATACAGCGCGCAATACGTCGATCTCGTTGGACGGCCAGTCCTGCCCCTCGTCGACAAATACAACGTCCCATGCGAACGCCTCGGCCTGCTCTTCCACGATTGCCGCAAGGTCTTCGGCGGAGACTGCGCCGCTTCGTAGATAGTCCAGAAGCGCCTCCTTGTGCTTTTCGTAATTTTCAAGGAAGGCGTCGTCCCTTGCAATGATCCCCAGTTCACGCATCAAGCGACCAATGAAGGCATGGACGGTTTCGATGCTGATACCGCCCTTTTCCAGTTGCCGCGGTACGCCGAGCAGCGCCATCGTACGCCGCATGTCCGCCACAAGCGCCTTGTTGTATGTGAGCACAAGCGAGCGCGTGCCGCTGTTGTCATAGGCTCGATAGGCCATTTGGAGCATAATGACAGTTTTGCCGACGCCACCCCTACCGCGAATGACGATTTGCCTCTCGCCAAGATCGTCCAGCCATTCCTCGGGCAAAGCTGCCTTTACGATCCGGTCCATACGGCGGCGATCAATTGGCGTTGGCTCAAGTGTCTTCAGAACGTGTGCATCCGGCGCCAGGATGGCATTGAACTTGTCTTCCGGACCGAAACTGATCGTGACATAGCGGTCTCTCGCCAGGGGCTGAGATATCTGACCTATGATGTTCAGTACCCTCTCGAAGCTCGCATCGATACCAAAGCAATTATGCGGTCTGTTAGGCAGGTCGACTGACGCAACCCAGAGAAGAAGATCATGTCCTGAATGTATGGGGGCGAGAAACCCGCCCTTTCTAGGTAAGACTTGAGTTCAAAGACTTGCTTGAACGCTTTCTCTTGGTCACGCATTCCCAACCTTTCGGGTATTTGACCGAAGCGACCTTGTCATTGAATTTGACGCCGGTCGCATCGTGAGACTTGACCTCTATGGCGAGCGCAAAACTCCGGACCGAGGCAGCGCGCGGGACGAAGGGGCCGCCATTCTTGGGATGAAACCTGTCCTCGACGTCGAAAGATCGCGGCTCCGAGAACTGTCCGACTATGAAGACATCGATGTCTTCATATTGCTGACCGTAGAGTTTGAGACTGACGAAGATTTTGACATGGTCATCCGGCTGCTGGCTCAGGTCGGGCCATACAGCCAGGAGTTGCTTGCGAAGATGAAGCGCCGCCTCGTATTCCTGTCCCTCATTTGCGCCTGCGAGTTCGATCAAGGTATGCTCACAATCCTAACTGCTGAAGCACCTTCCGGCTGACAGCCGGAAGATTGCCACGCACTTCAAGTTCGTTCTCGACGATGACCCGATACTCTGTGCCGCTATCTCTCAAGTCCGCGACACGCTCATCCGCCGGATGACCGCTCGTTAGCGGACCCGAGAGTGCAATGACATACTTCTTACCGCCGGTTTCAACAAGGACGGGAACGTCCAGGGTCTTCCCGGAACCATAGGCAACCGTGCTGCCCGCCGAGATGCCTACGGAGTTTTCGCAACGACGCCGAAGATCGTTGAGAAGCAATTCAGTCGAATTTCGCAGCCGTTGCTCGTCGAAGCCGGGATGTTGTCCCGACAAAAGATACTCAAGGAGTTCGACGCCGACATGCCGGTCAAGGAGCCGATGCTCAAGTTTGTTTTTGAAACTCCTCAAGCAGCGATAGCAGGAGCCGTCGCAATCCTCCGGGCAATTCTTCAGCAAGTACAACGCACGCTGAAACAGTTCGAGACCACGTCCGGCAATCTGGGTCGCAAACCCCGCTCCCCCCGGTAAGGTGTCATAAAGAAATATCTCGACTTCCTTGCCTGATTTTCCGCCTATTGTGAGGGCCGGACGATACTCTGCCATCAGTTCTCCGGGTTCGATCTCAAGCAATTGGCATGCGGCCTTTGCCAGCGCTTCACTGACGGTCCGCAAGGCCACATGTGTCGAGTAGTGGACGGGTTTCAGTTCGATTGGCTTTTCAACCCGCATCGAAAACAGGGCGATATCAGAAATAAAGTCCGTGCCGAGAACGAGGTGGCGGGAGGGGTTCATCCCGTCACACATCTGTTTGTCGTCGGCCTCGGGATAGGGTTTGCGATGTGGACCCGCGAGGCTTGGCGTCGGCGTCGAACTCGCTTCGATTCGGCCGCACTTGACACAGTATGTATATCCGTCGTCCTGCGGGCCGGTATTGAAGACGAGGAGATGCTCACGCGTGCTGAGACTTCGGATGCAGTCATTGGCTGGAAGCCACCCCGCACTGTCACCAGGCGTGCCCATCGTGAGTTTGGCCCGGGTCGCATAGCTCGTCTCCGGAATCTCGTCCGGAGATGTCACTTCACCGGATGATCATCAATTGCATGCGGATGGAGGAGTTACGCGACAGTCCGGGCGCAATTGGTCCGGTTCTGACGTTTGCTCTCGTCCACAACTTCGGCCTTGAACTGGTGGAATGGGCGGAACTGCAATTCCAAGAGGTGTATGGGGTACACCCGTTTACCTTCATCGATCACGTCGCCTCATATCGGGCCTAGCGGTCCGCCGCTTTCCCGCGGTTCCGGTCGGTCCACCTCACACCGCCCTCGTTCTGTCGCCGGCGCCTGATCGACAAACCAGCTGCTTCAAACGAACCCTCTCGGCCTCGGCGAGGGGCAGAGGTCAGTTTTCAAGCCGTTAGCCGAATTCGCAGGCATCCGACCGCTGGCGATTTGTTTTAACTTCGACAATCCCGCGCGCATACGTCGCCGCTCCACCGCCGTCGGGCGAGACCGTATCTGTGGTCCTTTAGAACCACTGGCAAGCCCGGGCGGGTTTCCCAGCTCAGAAGATCATGAAATCGAATGCTTCGAGGTTGGACTCATCCCGGACCGTGATCGTTCCATCTGTGCCAAGATCGATAACCGAATCGCCATCCACGACCGTGATGCTGAGGTCCGCGAAGCTCGTGACTCCGTCATAGCCCTCAAGCCTTATCGTATCGTAGTCGGTGTTGAAACCGTTGTACTTGGTGAAGTCGCGGATGACATCGGCGCCGACGTCGCCCTCGAAAATGAAGGTGTCCAACTCACTGCCGCCATTCAGCACGTCGTCATCCGCGCCACCGGCGAGCGCGTCATTGCCCGGGCCACCGTAGAGGATGTCCTGGCCCGCGCCACCCGACAGCCCGTCGTTGCCATACTGCCCGTGGAGCTCGTCGTCCCCCGCGCCGCCGCGCAGCGCATCGTTTTCGTCTCCGCCCCAGAGATCGTCGTCGTCGGCGCCACCTGCAAGATCGTCTTCGCCATCGCCGCCGTTCAATGTGTCCTCGCCGCCGCCACCGCGCAGCGAGTCGGCCCCGGCGTCTCCTCGAATTACGTCGTCGTCGTCGCCGCCGACGAGGCTGTCGTTGCCGTCCCGGCCGACGAGTGTATCGTCGCCCTGCTTCGCCGAGAAGGGTGTCGTCTCCGTCACCGTTGACGGAACCTCCGACCAGGCTGTCCCGTCCCGCGCCGCCCCGGAATTCGTCGTCGTCCACGCCGCCGGTGATCGTATCGTTGCCTTCGCCGCCGTTTACCCAGGCGCCGCTCAGCACTTCGATCACGTCGTTGCCGTCGCCACCGAAAATGGTGTCCGTGCCGTCGCCGGTGATGCTGTCGCCGCCGGCGCCGCCTTCGATCACGTCGGCGCCGCCCCAAAGCCCCTCGATCGTGTCGTCGCCGTTGCCGCCGTCGATGTAATCGTCGCCAAGCCCGCCGTTGACCAGGTCACGACCTGCGCCCGCGAAAATGCTGTTGCCGGAGTTGTCCGGAGTGCCGCTGACGCCGGCCGAGATTTCCCACGTGGTGATCGTGTCGTCGCCGTCGGTGCCGTAGATCTCAAAGGCCGGCGGCTGGCTGCTCCAGGTGTTCCCGTAGCGAGGCCCGCCGACGTAGCTGTAAAGGTATCGGTCGGCCTCCCGCGCAGACCAGTTGTCGACGGTCTTGCCTCGACTTGCCGTGAAGGCGTCGAGGCCGGATGTGTCATCCCCGAACTTTTCGAGGAATGGTGAAGACCGAGGTGTATCAAAACTCTTTGAGGCCATTGTCCCGCTCCTTTCGCTCATGCCGGTTGGAAAGCGCCACGGCACTCCCACTCGCTGCTCGCTGTTCCCCAAAGTCCCTCGCTTGTGCCCGAGCGTACGACCACTAACTGGAACCAAATATGAACTCGATCACAATTCCTGCCACCGGCCCGTTGGATGCGGGACTGCATTGGGAGGGACTGGACGCCCCGCCCGACGGGCATCGAATCGAACTTGGGGTTACTGGCACTAAAGTACTGGCCCGATTTCTGGTTTTGTGCAGGTTTCTCGAACGCGTGGCGCGACGTCTTTGATTAGGCACGGGGCGGAGGCGCTAGGGGGGGTGGCCGGCCGGTGCGGATCGAGCAGGCGCAGGGGATTTTGGTGGCAGCGTTGGGGGTGTTGGCGGGGTTCTATGGATACGGAGGGCGTTGATCCTGACCAAGCGACGAAAACGTCGCTGACTGTGGACCTCCGGTGCAGCGTACGTGTTTGACGTGGCGGTGTTACGTCGGCTCTACTTTCGAGGGCGGAAGCTGGCGGAGGCAGGACGAATCAGTCGAAACTGACCTACTTCGGATATGCCGACGATGCGAATGGCGGTAATCGCACGTGACCTATGCGAACCGTGTGGTTAAAGTTCGAAACAGAATTTTCTGCTTTACGCGACCGAAGTAGCGCGATGGAGTAGAGGCTCACCGCCATTTCTTGTGCTGACATTGAAGCTTTGGCTGGTTGGGCGGAGCCCATGAGAAAAGCACCCGCCTACACTCCAAATCGCGGCCAGAAGCCCTCGCAGACGTGGACGTCTTGACGGGCCTAAAGGCCGATCAAGGTGCACCGGAAAGGGCTCGGCTCGTTCTGGACGGAGGCGCGATGACGACGCTCTTTATCAGCCACAGCTCGAAGGACAAGGCATGGGCCGAACAAATCCACGCGGCTCTCTGTGACCTGGGCTACACCCAGCTTTTCCTCGACTCCCATCCTGACGATGGCATCCCCGTGGGCGACAAATGGGAGAGGACGCTTTGGCATCGCTTGCGGCAAAGCGGAGCGGTCATCGTCCTTTGTACCCCGAACTGGCTTGCCTCGCCCTGGTGCGTCGCCGAGGCGATGATCGCGCGGGAACGCGGAAAGCGGGTCTTTCTGCTGGCGACGGCCTGCGTCGCCGATGATCGTCAAGTCAAGACCGGCGACTTTGCGGAACCTGCGGCTCGCATCCCGGATTTTCTCAAGGATACCCAGTTCATCAGCATCGCGGACCCCGACGATGACGGTGCCTATCAGCCGCTCTGGAGCCGGCTGGAAATCCTCAAGAAAGAGCATTTTCCTCCGCCCGATCGCCCCTATCCCGGCCTGGAACCGTTTCAGGAAACGGATGCCGCCGTTTACTTCGGTCGGGACAACGAGATCGATGAGGTCATCGCCATCCTCAACCGCCGCCGGGGCAGCAATGCCCAAGGTTTCGTCCTGGTCCTCGGTGCATCGGGATGCGGCAAGTCCTCGTTGGTGCGGGCGGGCGTTTTGCCGCAGCTGCGGCGCTCGAACACAGACCGACAATGCCCGGGCGGCCTGGATCATCGCGCCTCCCTTCGTGGCCGGCAGAGGCTTGCCCGGGCTTGCCCAGGCACTGGCATCCGCCTTCAAGAATGCAGGTCAGGCGCGCGAGCTCGCTGCCGTGCGCGGGCGGCTCGGCGCCGCAGGCGATCTGCGTGCCCTTGGCGATGACCTCCTCGCCGCTCACGACGCCCCGGAAGGCTCCGTTCTGATCGTCGTCGACCAGTTGGAGGAGGTGTTCGACACGTCCGAGGGATCGGACGCCCACGTCCTTTTGCGGTTGCTGCTGGACGCCAGCACCAGTGGCGGCAGCCCGCTTGTCGTGCTCGCCACCATGCGCTCGGATTTTCTCAATGCGTTTCAACTGTTCGAGGCTGCCGACGAGCTTCGCTACGAGAAGGTCACCCTCGATCCGATGCCGCGATCCCGGTTCGCAGAGGTGATCGAAGGGCCGACCGATCGCTTCGACCTCGACTTGGATGCGGGTCTTGCCGTGCGCATGGCGGCGGAGACCGCCCACAACGACGCGCTGCCGTTGCTCGCTTTCACCCTGGAAAAGCTCTACGAGAAGTGCCGGGCGCAAGCTCGGTTGACGCACAAGGCCTATGACGTATTCGGCGGTGTTTCGGCCGCGATCAAGCATGTGGCCGACGATATATCTTGCTCAAACCGGATATAGGGATCTGCCGCCGGAGATACAGGCGCATGCGCGACCTGCGCCGCGCATTCTTCAGACTGGCGCGGGTGGGCGAGGAAGGCCAGTTCACCCGGCGGACCGCCAGGTGGAACGATGTACAGGACTATGCCTGCACCGACGTCCTGGAGCGCTTTGTCGACCAGCGGCTGCTGGTGTCGGACACAACCAATGACGAGCGGACGCTGACCGTCGCCCACGAGGCGCTGTTCCGGGTGTGGGACACTCTCGACGGCTGGCTGCGGGAGGACCGCAAGGCGTTGGCGCTCCGGGCGCAGATCGAGGACGCCGCGGCCGAATGGCAGGCCGAGAACCGGGCGAGAACCGTGCCTGGGCGGAGGAACGGGTGCTCGACGCGGTGCGGGTGATTGAGAACAGCGGCGTCTCGCTCACCGACGTCAAGGATCGAGCGACCGTCGACGCTTTCCTTGGCCCCACAGACCCAAAAGAGCTCGAAGCGTTGCCCGCCCTCGATGCCGCCGAAAGCGCGACCAAGGGCAGCGGCCGCTACGGCGACGCCTGGCAGCTGCCGCTGGGTCACGAGGCGCGGGCGAGCGTCGGGGTGCGGCTTGCTCTGCTCGTTGACCGTCGCAACGGCGTCGGGCTGCGCGCCGACGGCCTTCCAAACATCTACTGGCGCCACGTCGACGGCGGGGAAGTCACGGTCGAGATCCGCGCGAACCCCGACGACGTAAATTCGAAGGTCGTCAACCGCTTGACGCGCACTGTCGCTTCGTTCTGGATGGCGCGTTATCCCATTACCATCGCTCAGTTCCGAGCGTTCCTTGGGGAGTGCCATCGGGAGGGAAGGTGGCATCTTCCGCCGGGTTTCAGGTTCGAGTTGCCGGCCGACGATTCGCCGCCCAAACACCGGGCGCGCCATGGCAACCATCTTGCCGACAGCGTCAACTGGTTCGATTCGATGGCTTTCTGCCACTGGCTGAGCGCAAGTCGGGATATGAAATCCGGCTACCGACGGAACACGAGTGGCAGCGGGCCGCCACTGGCGGCGACTCCAGACGAATTTATCCCTGGGGCCCGGACTGGGACCCGGAGTGGCAAACCTGGCGAGGTAATACCTCGGAGAGTGGCCTCGCCTGCTCTACGGCCGTCGGCATGTATCCGTCCGGCGCCTCCCCGGCGGATATTCTCGACATGGCGGGCAACCTCTGGGAGTGGTGTCTGGACCCGTTCGAGATCTCGGAAAGCCCTGCGAGAACCTGGTTGAGCCGCTTGCTTTCGAGGCACTCGGTCGAGGAAGAATACCGTGTGCTGCGCGGCGGGTCCTGGAGCAGCAATCACGGCCTCGCGCGCGCGACCGACCGCATCAGGTTCACCCCGAGAGGCCGGGACCTCAACCTCGGTTTCCGTGTGGTATGTTCGGACCCATCTTAGAGTTCTGACCACTGAAGCGGAGCGGCGGCGGAGCAAAAGGCGTACGGTGTTATTCGCGGTGATGCGTGATTTCTGTTGTTGGTTAACAGGGCGATTCTCGCGGTCCATTCCGGCGCGCCCGAACCACTCCACACAGCGGACCTCTGTCACAGCGAAAATTCATCGGCCACAATGTCGCAGCGCGGAGGTTCCCGGTTACGCGCGACCGATACACGATGACTTCATGGACTCAAGCCGCATCATTTTGTGTCTTGACAGACATCCGTCACAACATGTAGTTTATTGTCATCGTTCGGATTGCGACTGCAGCAACTCCAAAGCGCCAGTCTTTATCGCAACCCATTGAAATCTTTGGGTCCTTCCTGGGCTGCAACCTATGCTGGTGGGCGCAGCCCGAAACCTCGCTACCGTCAGCCTTGATTTTTGGGAAGCCACCCCCGGTGGAGTCCACCCGTCCAACTCAAATAATTTCGTGAATTCAGCACGTTAGCTGGACTCCAACCTGGACTCCACGGTGGACTCCGGGAATCCACTTTTGGATCCACCTCATGGATCCGGAATCCAGATGTGGAGTTCCACGTCGGCTCCTCTTTTCCGCGAGGATCGCATCGTGACCCTTCGTTTCCTGCCCGAGCAGATCGAGCAGTGGCCGATCGCGCGCCTGAAGCCGTATGCCAGGAACGCGCGGACGCACTCGGACGATCAGGTTGCCAAGATCGCGGCGTCGCTGGTCGAGTACGGCTGGACGGCGCCGGTGATGGTGTCCGACGAAGGCGAGATCGTCGCCGGCCACGGCCGGCTGTTGGCGGCCCGCAATCTCGGCCTCGACGAGGTGCCGGTCATCCGGCTCTCGCACCTGACGCGGAGCAGGTGCGCGCCTATCGGATCGCCGACAACCGGTTGTCGGAACTGTCGGGCTGGGATGACGAGCTGCTCGCCGCCGAGCTGCACGCGCTCAACGCCGCCGGCTTCGACCTCGACCTCACCGGCTTCGAGGGCGAGGACCTGGATCGCTTGCTGGCGCCGCTCGATGATGCGGACGAAGCGCTCGCCGGTGAGGACGAAGTCCCCGAGCCGCCGACGAACCCGGTCTCCCGCCCGGGCGACCTGTGGCTGCTGGGCGAACATCGGCTCCTGTGCGGTGACAGCACCAGGGCCGACGATGTCATTCGGGTGATGAACGGTGAGCGGGCGATCCTGTTCGCGACCGATCCGCCCTATCTCGTCGACTACGACGGCACTAACCATCCGTCCAAACAGGGCGGGCCGGACAAGAACAAGGACTGGGGCGACAGCTACGGCATCACCTGGGACGACTCTTCGCAAGGCCCCGAGCTCTACGAGGGCTTCATCCGCGCCGCCATCGACCACGCCATCCTGCCCAATGCCGCCTGGTATTGCTGGCACGCCAGCCGCCGCCAGGCGATGGTCGAAGGGGTGTGGGAGAAGCTCGGCGCCTTTGTCCACCAACAGATCGTCTGGGCCAAGGACCGCGGCATCCTGACCCGCTCGTACTATCTCTGGCAACACGAGCCCTGCTTCTTCGGCTGGATCAAGGGCAACAAGCCGCCGCGGGTGTCGGAGGACTATCCGAGCACGGTGTGGACAATCCCGACGGTGAAGGTGGGCGAGAAGACCGATCACCCGACGTCGAAACCGATCGAGGTGTTCGCCATCCCGATGCGCCAGCACGCGCGGCCGGGCGCAGGTCTGCTATGAGCCGTTTTCCGGCTCGGGCTCGCAGATCATCGCCGGCGAGACGACGGGGAGGCGCGTCTTTGCGATCGAGATCAGCCCGCAATACGTCGACGTGGCAGTGAAGCGCTGGCAGACGGCGACCGGCAAGCAGGCGACGCTCGAGGGCGACGGTCGGACGTTCGACGAAATTGCCGGCGAGCGACTGGTTAAGGCGGCATGAGCGCGCAAGCGGGCGCCGCGGGCGGCAGACAGTCCCGTCGCATGTCGCTGATCGAGGCGATCACGAACGTCGCCGTTGGTTACCTGGTGGCGCTGATAACCCAGATCCTTGTATTCCCGCTGTTCGGCATCGAGGTCTCGCTGATCCAGAACCTGGCAATCGGCATGCTGTTTACCGCGGCATCGATCGCCCGTTCGTTCTTGCTCCGCAGGCTGTTCGAGACGATCCGAGTTCGAAGCGCCGAGACGATGACCGCCGGGCGGTTGGCCCGGCGGCATCGACCTTTTTAGGAGCCAGGTCGCGGCGAGGCGATCAGCCCGTGATGCGGTACACGGTGTAGCTTCCGCGCGCGCCCTCCTTGTTGGGCCCGACGCTCCGGACGCGCTCGGTCGTGATCGTGAGGCCGAGCTTCTTCTTGAGAGCGCCGGCGATACAGCCGCGAATCGTGTGATTTTGCCAGTCGGTCGCCTTGGCGATCTGCTCGACGGTGGCGCCTTCGGGGCGCCGCAGCAACTCGATCATCAGCGCCTGTTTTAGTATTCGGCCGCGTCTTCGGCGCCTCCATCGATCGACCGGCATTCGAGATGGCTTCGGCCGGTTCCGTGGTTTCGGTCTCGTTCCGTGGCTCGACCGATGCCTCGAATGCTTCGTCCTGCAACGATTTGAGGAAGTCGGCGACACTGACGCGGCCGTCGAGCAGGCCGTCGGCGGCGGCGAGCACCTCTTCGGCGGTGAGGTCGAGCGGCTTGGCGCTGCGGCCGATGGCGGCAAGGGCGTTGCGCTTGGTGTTGGGATTGCGGCGTTGACCGTCGATGGCGCTCAGTACCGTAGCCAGCTGGTTCAGGGAGTAGTGGGTTTCGATCGTCATGTTCGGCGTCTCCTTCGGTTGGAACGCGCCGCCACCAAGGCGGCGCTGCTACCACCCCGAGCCCCGCCGGCGAAACCGGTCGGGGCCGGGCGAAAGGGGCGCGCTAATCTGCGCAGTCGCCCTCCTGGAAGATGAAGTCGCTGGCCTGGCGGAGCCGTTCGCGGAGATAGCCGAGGTTGCCGACATGGCCCCAAGTGACCTCATCGGGCGCGACGCCGAAGTGATCGTCCGAAAATTCGGTGAGCCGCTTGAGCATCTCGTCGATCTCGGCCTTGGCCGCGACGAAGGCACTGAGGGCGTTCTCGTTGTTCTCGGTGTTGCGGCGGGTGGTGCTCATCGTCGGGGTCCTTCGTTCCTGGTTCATTCTCACCCCATGAAGGCGGAAGCGAGCCCGGACATCCAGGAAAAAAGCGATCAACATTATGGGTTTGTCAGCAGCTCTTTGGATCATCTTAGGATCGCCTGACGGCGCCATGACCGCGCACCAACCCCAAGACCGCACCGGAATGGGCGAGCGCCGCCCACGCCGGCATCTCGCGCGGTACGGCGCAGGCGACCGATCCGGTGGTGTAATGCGGCCGCCACGCATCGCCGTTGCGCCCCTTGCACGAAGCTGCCGACGGTGCCGTTGCCGACGCAAGCAAATCAGCGAACGCCGCCACAGTGGCGGCGCGGACAGGCTCGGGCATCAGGTGTTCGGCAAAAACTACAGGCTAGCGCGTGGCCCGGAAGAGGACGTCGTATCGACTGGCCCCAGCTGCCGCCGCACGATCGGAAAGAGATGATCGATAAAGCGCCGCACCTTTGTCGTAACCAGACGGTTCGACGGGTAAATGGCATAGATGCCGCTCTCGGGCAGAGCCCAGCCTGACAGGACACTGCGCAGGGCGCCCTCGGATAATTCCCGCGCAACAGCCCAGCGCGGCAGTGCAACAAGGCCGATGTCGGCCAGCGCGGCCGCACGCAGCGATGCCGTACTGTTGCAGAGCAGCACGGGGCTGACGGGCACCAAGGTCTCGCCCTCGGAACACTGGAACCGCCACTCGCGGGCCCAGAATAATAGGGAAAAGCCGATGCAGCGGTGACTTGCCACATCCTGGGGATGCTGAGGAACGCCGTGTCGATCGAGATGCGCCGGCGACGCGCAGATGATGACCTCGGACGTGCCGATGCGGCGCACGATCAACGAGGCGTCGGGATCACGCACGATCCGGATCGACAGGTCCAGACGATTTTCCACAAGACCCGTGAGGCGCACGTCCTCGATGATCTCGGCTGTCATTCGGGGATTGGCGTGAAGGAAGTCCGCGAGCGCGGGGATGATATACCTGTCGGTGAACCCCTCGGGCGCGCCGATGCGGAGATGGCCCACGGGTTCGTCCTGTCGGGCCATGATCTCCGCGACCCCGGCCTCGGCCTCATCCAACGCGCGGCGGCAGCGCTGATAGAAGATCAGGCCCGCCTCGGTCGGCGAGACACGGCGGGTGGTCCGGTCCAGAAGCCGCATCCCGAGCCGCGCCTCAAGCGCCATCACGCATTCACTGACACGAGACTTCGAGAGGCGCTAGCTTCTCGGCCGCGCGCGTGATGTTCCCCGTTTCCACGACCCGGGCAAAGATCTCAATGTCGTCGAACAAGGCCATCCGACAATGTTCGCTGTGACCGGACGATTTGTCCAGTTCATACCGACTACCGGATATCGGCCCGACGGGTAACCTCGCTGCAGTTCTCGCAAAGGGGAACGAACTGCAGCAAGGGGAAGACCATGATCACAAAAGATTTTCACGCCGCGGCGATTTCCGCCGCAGGCGATTTGCGGGAGAGCAGATCGCTCGGCCACCACCTCATTCGCATCACCGGCCTCGAGACGGGGGGCGCGATCGGTATCTGGGGAAGAACTGGTGGAGCCTGAGGCGGGCGCGCCGTTGCACGTCCACCACCGCGAGGATGAGATGTTTCATGTCCTTGCGGGCCGGTTCCGCATTCTGTGTGGAGAGGAGAGCTTTGAGGCTACCGAGGGTGCGACGGTCGTGCTGCCGAGAGACGTCGCGCACCGGTTCCAGAACATCGGCGGCACGCCCGGTCGCATGCTGGTTACGGTGATGCCGGGCGGGTTCGAGACCTTTTTCCTTGAAGTGGCCGCGTTGCCAGATCCCGACATGGACCAGATCAACACCATTGCCGCGCGCTACGGGTTGGAGTTTATCCCCGAGACCGTCAGCCGGCCGCCTGAGCAGACGCACTGGCCGCAAAACCCGCGTCTTTTGCGCGCGAAAACAGACGTTCAGACAAGACGCCGCCCACTCTGGCGGCGTCTTTCCCTTGCGCACCAGCGTCCATGCCGGAGCCAGCTTGTCTTTACGGCCAGACGAAGCTGCGGGCGCCGACATCCAGGGGAAAGCAATCAACATCATGGCTTTATCGGCGCGCCGTTGGATCATGTCATGATCGCGTAGAATTTCGATGAGCGAGGACTTCAAGACCTTCAAGGCCGCGTCGGCATGAGCGAGCGCGATTACGCCGCGCACGCCGGCATCTCGCGCGGCGCGGTGCAGAAGGCGCGGACATCGGGCCGGCTGGTGCTGCATGCCGACGGCTCGATCGACGCCGCCGCCTCGGACGCCCGCCGCGCGCAGGCGACCGATCCGGCGAAGCAGCGGGGCCGTCGGGCCTCGGCGATGCGGCCGGTGCCGGAGGCCGCCATCGGCGCCGTCAACGAGACGCTGAAGGAACAGGGCCTGCCGCCGGCGGCCGGGCGGCGGCATGACGTATCTGCAGGCGCGCACCGCCAACGAGGTGCTGAAGGCGCAGGAACGCAAACTGCGGCTGCAGCAGCTGAAGGGCGAGCTGATCGACCGGGCCCGCGCGGTGTCGCTGGTGTTCCGCCTGGCGCGCCAGGAGCGGGACGCCTGGGCCGGCTGGCCGGCGCGCATCGCCGCGATCATCGCCGCCGATCTCGGCGTCGACGCCCATCGCATGCAGACGGTGTTGGAGACCCATGTCAGAGCCCACCTCGGAGAGCTCGCCGAGGTTCGGCCGGATTGGGCTGACCGAGCTGAGCCGATCGATCCCGGCTTTGACGGCGCCGACGATCTTCTCCGCGCCTGGCGCGACGGCTCAGCCGGATCCGGATCTCACCGTCTCGGCGTGGGCGGACAGACACCGGATCCTGAGCCCGCGCGGCGCCAACGAGGCGGGGCCGTGGCGGACGACGCGGACGCCGTATCTGCAGGAGCTGATGGACGCGCTGAGCCCGCGCCTTGCCTGCCAGCGGGTGGTGTTCATGAAGGCGAGCCAGCTGGGCGCCAGCGAGAGCGGCTGCAACTGGATCGGCTACGTCATCCACCACGCGCCGGGACCGATGCTGGCGGTGCAGCCGACCGTCGAGCTGGCGAAACGGTTCTCGCAGCAGCGGATCGATCCGCTGATCGAGGAGAGCCCGGCCTTGCGCGACAAGGTGGCGCCGGCCAGGTCGCGGAACTCCGGCAACACGGTGCTGTCGAAGGAGTTCCCCGGCGGCATCCTGGTGCTGACCGGCGCCAACTCGGCGGTGGGGCTGCGCTCGATGCCGGTGCGCTATCTGTTCCTCGACGAGGTCGACGCCTATCCGCCGTCGGTCGACGACGAGGGCGATCCGGTGGCGCTGGCCGAGGCGCGGACCCGGACGTTCTCCTGGCGGCGCAAGGTGTTCATGGCCTCGACGCCGACGATCAAGGGGCTGTCGCGTGATCGAGCGCGAATACGAGGCCTCCGACCAGCGGCGGTTCTTCGTGCCGTGTCCGCACTGCGAACACCGCCAGTGGCTGCGGTTCGAGCGGCTGCGCTGGGAGAAGGGCACGGCCGGAGACGGCGGCCTACCACTGCGAGGCCTGCGAGACGCCGATCGCCGAGCATCACAAGACGGGGATGCTGGAACGGGGCGAATGGCGGCCGACGGCGACCTCGGCCGATCCGCTCACCGTCGGCTTCCATCTCTCCAGCCTCTACTCGCCGGTCGGCTGGCTGTCGTGGGAGCGGATCGCCCGCGAGTGGGAGGCGGCGCCAAGGCTCGGACGAGGCGAAGCGCAGCTTCGTCAACACCATCCTCGGCGAGACCTGGGTCGGAGACCGGCGAGGCGCCCGACTGGCAGCGGCTCTACGACCGGCGCGAGGACTATCCGGCGCGGCACGGTGCCGATGGGCGGGCTGTTGCTCACCGCCGGCGCCGACGTGCAGAAGGACCGGATCGAGGTCTCGGTCTGGGCCTGGGGCCGCGGCCTGGAGAGCTGGCTGGTCGACCATCTCGTCATCGAGGGCGGGCCCGGCGAGGCCGCCGCCTGGAGCGCGCTCACCGCGCTGCTCGGCGAGACCTGGCCGCACGCCGCCGGTGCCCGCAGTCGGGCTTCGGCGCCTCGCCATCGACACCGGCTACGAGGCGCCGGCGGTCTATGCCTGGGCACGGCGGCAGGGATCGGCGCGGTGCTCGCCGGTGAAGGGCGTCGAGGGCTTCAACCGGGCGGCGCCGGTCTCGGGCCCGACCTACGTCGACGCCACCGAGGGCGGCCGCCGCATCCGCCGTGGCGCGCGGCTGTGGACCGTCGCCGTCGCCACCTTCAAGAGCGAGACCTATCGGTTCCTGCGGCTCGGCAGCGGCCGACGGACGAGGAGATCGCTGCCGGTGCCCCGTATCCCGCCGGCTTCGTCCACCTGCCCCGTGGCGTCGACGCCGAGTGGGTGAAGCAGCTGGTCGCCGAGCAGCTGGTGACGGTCAAGACCCGCCGCGGCTTCACCCGGCTGCGAGTGGCAGAAGCTGCGCGAGCGCAACGAGGCGCTCGACTGCCGGGTCTACGCCCGCGCCGCCGCCTGGATCGCCGGCCTCGACCGCTGGTCGCGAACGCAAGTGGCGGGAGCTCGAACGGAGCTCGGCGTCGACGCGGCGCAGCGGACGCCGGCTCGCGCCGACGATCCGCCTCCGGATCGGGACGCAGACAGACGAGCGGCCCCGGCGGCGGCGCGAACCCCGGCGGAGCGCCTGGCTCGGCGGGCGGCAACGGAACTGGCTGAGCCGGGACTGATCGGAAGAGAGCGATGGCGTGGACGCAAGCCGAGCTGGACGCGCTGAAGGCGGCGTACGCCCGGGGCACGCTGCGCGTGTCCTACGAGGGCAGATCGGTCGAGTACGGCTCCGAGGCCGACCTCCTCCGCCGCATCCGGACGATCGAGCGGGAGATGGCGGCGGAGGCGGGTACGCCGAAGCCGACGCACAGCCTCGCGACGCTTCCGGAAAGGCTGAGCACCGGTGAACTGGATCGATCGCGCCGTCGGCTATGTCTGCGCCGGCGGCGGGCCTGCGGCGTGCCCGCAACCGCGCCGCCATGGCGGCGTTGCGGCGGAGCTACGAGGGCGCCCGGCTGGGCCGGCGCACCGAGGGCTGGGTCGCCGCCGGCACCGGCGCCAATGCCGAGATCGGCCCGGCGATCGCCCGGCTGCGCGACCGCTCGCGGGATCTGGTGCGCAACAACCCCTACGCCGCCAAGGCGGTGCAGGCGGTGGTCAGCAACCTGGTCGGCACCGGCATCATGCCGCGGGCGCGCGCCGGCTGACGTCGCCGTCAACGACGCGGCCGACAAGCTGTGGGCCCGCTTCGCCGGGGCGTGCGACGCCGACGGCCTCACCGACTTCTACGGCCTGCAGGCGCTCGTCGTCCGCGCCATGGCGGAGAGCGGCGAGTGCCTGGTCCGGATCCGCGAGCGGCGGCTCGAGGACGGTCTGCCGGTGCCGCTGCAGCTGCAGCTGCTGGAGCCGGATCATCTCGACACCGGCGAAGACCGGCGAGCTTGCCGGCGGCGGCTTCGTCGTCCAGGGGGTCGAGTTCGACGCGCTCGGGCGGCGGCGGGCCTACTGGCTCTATCCGGTCCACCCGGGCGAGGTGGCGACGTTCCGCACGCTCTCGCTGGCGAGCCAGCGGGTGCCGGCCGACGGCGTGCTGCACCTGTTCGAGCGGCTGCGGCCCGGCCAGGTGCGGGGCGTGCCGTGGTTCGCCCCGGTGATCCTCAAGCTCCGCGATCTCGACGAGTACGACGACGCCGAGCTGGTGCGCAAGAAGATCGAGGCCTGCTTCGCCGCCTTCGTCACCGGCTCCGAGGACGAGGAGACGCTGGGGACGGCAGCGACCGACGCCGAGGGCCGCCGGGTCGAGAGCTTCGAGCCGGGGATGATCGAGTACCTGGCGCCGGGCAAGGACGTGAAGTTCGCGGCACCGTCCGCATGCCGGCGGCTACGCCGAGTACATGCGGGTGCAGCTGCACGCCATCGCCGCCGGCGTCGGGCTCACCTACGAGCTGCTCACCGGCGATCTCTCAGCCAGGTCAACTACTCGTCGATCCGCGCCGGGCTGATCGAGTTCCGCCGGCGGATGGAGGCGCTGCAGTGGCAGCTGCTGGTGCCCGGCCTGTGCCAGCCGGTGTGGCAGCGGTTCGTCGCCGCCGGCCAGGCGATCGGCGCGCTGCCGGAGGGCGACATCGAGGCCGAGTGGACGGCGCCGCGCTTCGAGGCGGTCGATCCGCTGAAGGACGTCCAGGCCGACATCCTGGCGGTGCGCGCCGGGCTGATGACGCTGAAGGAGGCGATCGCCCGGCAGGGCTACGACCCGGCGCAGGTGCTGGCCGAGATCGGCGAGACCAACGCCGAGCTCGACGCCCTCGGCATCGTTCTCGACACCGATCCGCGCAAGGCGACCAAGACCGGCCAGGCAAAGCCCCTCATGGAGGACAAGGATGAGTAAACGCGCAGCCGCGAAAGCGAACGCAATCGAGGAGCCGACTGCATGACGGGCACACTCTCGACCTGCCGCTGCAGACCCGCGACGTCCGGCTGATGCCGGAGACGGCCGAGGCCGAGGCGCGCACCGTCGAGGTGGTCTGGTCGACGGGGGCGGCGGTGCGGCGGCGGGATCCGTGGACCGGCAAGCGCTACGACGAGGTGCTGTCGCTCGATCCGGCCCACGTCGATCTGTCCCGCCTCAACAACGGCGCGCCGCTGCTCAACACCCACGGCGCCTTCGACCTCGAGGACGTCATCGGCGTCGTCGAGCGGGCCTGGATCGCCAGACAGCGGGGACGCGTACGAGGGCCGCGCCGTCGTCCGCTTCTCGGAGCGCGACGACGTCGAGCCGCTCTGGCGGGACGTCCGCACCGGCATCATCCGCAACGTCTCGGTCGGCTACGCCGTCCGCGCCTACGAGTCATCGACGAGGACGGCGCCGTGCCGGTCTGGCGCGCCGTCGACTGGCAGCCGCTGGAGCTGTCGGCGGTGCCCGTCGGCGCCGACGGCGGCGCCGGCTTTCGTCAGCGGCAGGGCGTCTTTCCCTGCCGTCTCATCCATCGGGCGCGGCGCCGCCCATCAGCCGGAGAACGAGACATGGATCAACAGATAGACACGGCGGTCGAACACCCCGCCGAGGATCGCAGCGCGGAGGCGACGACCGGGACACCATGACCGAGAACCAGACGGAGAAGCGATCCGGAGAACCGATCGACGCCGCCAAGCCCGAGCTCCGGCGAAGCGGCCGAGATCGACAGCAGCGCGCCGACAAGCGCTGGCTCCGAACCGACGCGATCGACGACTGCGAACAGCGTCGAGCGACCGCGCGACCCCGGCCCCATCCGCCGAGGAGATCGCCGAGCGGGTCGTCGCCGAGGAGCGCGAGCGCGTCGCCGGCATCTACGACGCGGCGCGCAAGCTCGGCATCGATGCGCCGGTCGCCGACGATCTCGTCCGCCGCGGCGTCGCCCTCGACGAGGCGCGCGGCGTGCTCATCGACCGCGCCGCCGAGCGCGACCGGCGGTCGAGACCCGGCCGCACGTGCGCATGGGCGCGCCTCGACGAGACCGAGACCCGCCGGGCCGCGGTCGAGACGGCGCTGCTGCACCGCTTCGATCCCGCACCGCTACCAGCTGACCGAGCCGGCCCGCGACTGGCGGGGCTACAGCCTGATCGAGATGGCGCGGTCGTTCCTCGAGGCCGAGGGCGTGCGGGTGCGCGGCCTCTCCCGCGACGAGATCGCGACGCGGGCGCTGCACACCACCTCGGACTTCCCGCAGATCCTCGCCGCGGTCACCAACAAGACGCTGCGCGATGCCTACGAGGCGGCGCCGCGGACCTTCCAGCCGATCGCCCGGCGGGCGACCGCCGCCGACTTCAAGGACATCCACCGCCTGCAGCTGGGCGAGGCGCCGCAGCTGGAGAAGGTCAACGAAGCCGGCGAGTTCAAGCGCGGCACCATCGGCGAGGCCAAGGAGAGCTACCGGGTCGAGACCTACGGCAAGGTCATCGGCATCACCCGCCAGGTGATCATCAACGACGACCTCGACGCCTTCACCCGGGTGCCGTCGCTGTTCGGCACCTCGGCGGCGACGCTGGAGAGCGACGTCGTCTGGGGGATCGTCACCGCCAACCCGACCATGGCCGACGGCAACGGCGCTGTTCCACGCCAGCCACAAGAACCTCGCCGGCACCGGCACCGCGCTCGACGTCGCCAACCTCGGCAAGGCCCGGACGCGCGATGGCCAAGCAGACCGGGCTCGACGGCAAGACGGTGCTCAACATCCGCCCGGCCTTCCTGGTGGTGCCGTCGTCCCTCGAGCTCACCGCCGAGCAGCTGATCGCCCAGAACCTGGTGCCCGGCAAGAGCGCCGACGTGGTGCCCACCTCGATCCGGAGCCTGTCGGTGATCGCCGAGCCGCGGCTCGATCCGGCCTCGGGCGCGGTGCCCTGGTACCTGTTCGCCAGCCCGTCGGCCATCGACACCATCGAGTACGCCTACCTCGAGGGCCAGGACGGCGTCTCCATCGAGACCCGCATGGGCTTCGACGTCGACGGCATCGAGATCAAGGCCCGCCTCGACTTCGGCGCCAAGGCCATCGACTGGCGGGGCCTGTACAAGAATCCGGGCGTGACCCTGTAACCCATCAACCCTGACCCGTGAACCGATCCGGGGCGGCCGCGTGCCGCCCGGGTCGCTGTGGGACACAAGCTTGATAAAGGAATTGGTACATGGCTACGAACTTCATTCAGCCGGGCAAGGTCGTCACCGTCACCGCGCCCACAGGCGGTGCCCTCTCCGGCGAGGGCGTGCTGATCGGCACCCTGTTCGGCATCGCCCAGTACGACGCCGTCGAGGGCGCCGAGGTCGAGATCCTCACCGAGGGCGTGGTCGAGATCGGCAAGACCTCGGCGCTGCAGATCGATGTCGGCGATCGGCTGTTCTGGGACGGGACCAACAAGGTGGTCAACAAGACGGCGACGGCGCAGGTCTGCGTCGGTGTCGCGGTGTCGGCCGCCGCCAACCCGAGCAGCTACGGTCAGGATGAAGCTGGGCGCGGTCACGCCGGCCGGAACGTAATCGCCGGCAGCTGGGTGGGCTCGATCCGTAGGGGCCTGGTCGCCGGTACTGCGATCAGCTTTGCCGGCGCTTCGACGGCCGGGCGGACCGAATGGCGCGCCTGACCGCCTCGTTTGCGGCGGCAAGATCGAACTCTTCGCGGTCGAACCGCCCGCCGAACCAGGTCAGCATGGCTTGATGCTCTTCATGAGACGGATCGAGGACCGCCTCGACGAAATCCATGTAGCCGTCGACGGAGCCGACATCTTCCGGCGGACACTTGCGTGCACCGTCGAGCACCTTCGGCAGGTCCTCGCTGGCAACAGCGACAAAGTCCTCGATCTCGACATCATGCTCCCAGTTGTCACCGAGATCGTAGATGTAGGTAAACGTGATCCCGGGTTGGCGCTTGAAGTTCCATAGCCTGACATGTTTCTCGTCGAAGGCGGGGTACCCCATGGCGCGCGCCTCCGCATCCATCGGACCGTAGCTCAACCCGCCGATATCGAATTCATGCAGGTGGCTGTTCGTCCAGCCCATCGCGCCCTGAAACACATTGTGCAGTTGCGACAATTGCAGATAGTCCGGGACCAGAAGCCGGCGCCAGATCGGCGGTTCGATGTGGCGCAAGGCGATCCGCAACTGCAGCGCCAGCGGCTGATCGAATGCGAACCCTTGGGTCATCGGTACCAGCTCCCGCACGGGGTTTGTTTCGGCAGTCATGCCCGGATCGACGCCGCGGGTAAAGTGCTCAATGGATCTGCACACGGTAGAGAGTGCTCTCGGACACAGGATCGCCCAAACTAGACGAGATACTTTCTGAACCAGGTAACTGCATCGCTCGCCGCTCTCGACAACCATGGGTCCCGATAGATGTCGAAGTGCTTGATCGGCAAAACGATCAACTCTTTCGGATTCGCGGCCTTTTCGTAGGCCGACTTGACGGAAGACAACGGAATCAGACTGTCCTTTTCGGCGGCAATTACGAGAAGCGCCGTGGGGGCCAACAGGTTGATGGGACTTACCGGATCGAATTCCCGAACCTTCTCTAGCGATTCCATAGTGATTTGATTGCGCCAGTTCGGCGCGGCATCCTTGAGTTCCATGAATGCGTCGTACGTCTCCTTCCCGGGCAAAATACAGGGTTCACCCTCCGGCGCGACGACCTTCATGTAGTTTACCGAACCCGTCTTGTATCGTGCGATCCGGTCCTGAAGCAGAAACGCCCCGGCACTCTCCCATCGGTCAGGATCCATGGCCCGCCGCGACTGCGCATTGGCAAGCGACGGGACCTGCGCGACGACGGTTTTGACGCGTCTGTCGAATGTCCCGACATAGGCGGCCAAACCGCCACTGAATGAGGTCCCCCATACTCCGAGCCGAGCCGGATCGACGTGAGACTGTTCGCAGACCCAGGTGATGGCATTGCGGTAATCCTCCACCATCTCCAACGGAAACAGCTGACATCGGGGTTCACCGTCGCTGTCCCCGAAGTATCGGTAATCGAAGATCAGAACCGCGAAACCCGCGTCGACAAAACGGTCGGCGAAGTCCGCCAAGCCCTGTTCTTTAACGGCGCTAAATCCGTGAGCCATGACGATGGTGGGCACCTTGTCATTCGCTGCAATGTCGTCAGGCAAATAGAACCAACCGCGGCATTTCAACTGCTTGGAATCAAAGCTCACATCTTTTCGCACTCGTCGTCTCCTCCGCAAGCGGTGGTCACTCAGCCTCTTCTAACAGCCCAGTTCGTCGCTGCTGTCCTCTAGCGATCCGCATGAATAGTTCGCGCCGCGAAGCTGGCCAGTTCGGCGTGGTTGCATTGCCCTATCGACCAGCATTCAGCGTCGTAACACCGTCGTATGGAAGTGTCGATCGACGGCTGCTCTGAACCTTGGACGCACCTGTGAATTTTTTGTCCCGGTCAACCGTTACCCAACAGTGAACAGACATTTTGAGTGACGTGTTAAGTACGTGCTCATCCAGGGGGGTTGTTTTTTCATGACCGCATTCGCCACCGCAATCGATGTCCTCTTCGCCGACCCGAACATCGCGGCCGACGCGGTCTACACCCCGGCCGGCGGCGACCCGATGACGGTGCGGGTGATCGCCAGGCGACCCGACGAGATCGTCGGCTTCGGCGACACCCGCATCCACACGGCGACGGCGCTGTTCGACGTCCGGGTCTCGCGAGGTTCCGGCGCCGGCGGAGGGCGACACGTTGGAGGTCGGTGGCGAGACCTACGTTATCCAAGGCGAGCCGGTGCGCGATCGCGACGGGCTCATCTGGTCGCTGGACACGCCGTCCGGCTTGAAGCTCGCCGCCACCATCGTCGGTTCCCTGAAGTCCGGCCTCGAGGCCGAGATGCGCCGGATCGAGCAGGCCGTCGCGACGGGGTCAAGGAGGCTGGAGAGGGCCTCAAGGGCGAGCTGCGCCGCCAAGTGGTCACTGCCGGTCTCGGCCAACGGCTGGCCAGGACCTGGCGCAGCCGGAGCTATCCCAACCGCGGGCACGACGCGGCGGCGCTGGTGTGGAGCAAGGCGCCGCAGATCGTTCGCGTGCTTCGACGAGGGCGCGGTTATCCGCAGCCGCAACGGGTTCTGGCTCGCGATCCCTTCACCTGAGGCGCCGAAGCGAGGCCCCGCCGGCAAACGGATCACGCCGGGGATGGTGGAACGGATGTACGGCCGCCGGCTGCGCTTTGTCTATCGACCGAGAGGCGCCTCGCTCCTGGTCATGGACGGCATGGTGGCTCGGGGCGGCAGGCGCGGTGGATTTCGGATGGCAACGACGCGCAAGGCCTCGAAGCGCCGGGGCGAATATGTCTCGACCTCCGGTCTTACGACGGTGGTGATGTTCTTCCTCGTCCCGCAGGTGCGGATGCCGAAGCGGCTGGACGTGGCCCGCGCGGCGGAGCGGTGGTCGGCCGGCTGCCGGCGCTGATCGGCCGGCACATGCGGACGCGTTGAGCCAATGCCAGCGAGCAAAGCCGAGCAGGTTCTGGAAGCCCTGAAGGCGCGTTCTGCGAAACCGTGCCCGGCGCCAAAGTCGAGCGCAACACGGCGCTGCCGGAGAAGATCCCGGCCGGCGGGCTGATCGTGCTCCGCGACGGCGATCCCGGCGAGCCCGAGCAGGCGCTCGGCGGCTTTGCCGGCGCCTACTACAGCCACCGCATCGAGATCGAGATCTACGTCCAGGACGGCGATGCCGCCGCCCGCGACACTGCTTTCGACACCCTGATCCAGGCGATCGGCACCGCGCTCGAAGCCGATCCGACCCTCGGCGGGCTCGCCTTCGGCATGACCTACGGCCGCCCCTCGGTCGACGTCGAGGCGATCGATGGTGCCGCCGCCATCAAGACCGGAACCCTGGCCGTCGTCGTCGACTACGAGACCGACACGCCCCTCGGCTGATCATCACCACAGCAAGGAGATCCGAACCATGGCCCGTGCCTACGGCGCGAATGCCGCACTGCTGCTCAAGCGGGAGACCGCTTACGGCACGCAGGCCGACCGGCAACTACGTGCGCATGCCGTTCAACCGCTGCTCGCTCGGCAGCGAGCAGGGACTGATCGACGATCCCGTCCTCGGCTACGGCCGCGACCCGCGGGCGCCGCTGCAGGACGTCATCAACGACGAGGGCGACATCGTCGTCCCGGTGGACCCGCGCTATCTCGGTTTCTGGCTGACCGGGCTGCTCGGCGATCCGGCCACCGTCGATAACCTGGACGGCACCTAGACCCACACCTTCGTCTCCGGCGCCGTCGATCTGCCCAGCTACTCGATCGAGGTGGGTCTCGCCGCAGGTGCCGGCCTTCTTCATGCACACCGGCGTCAAGCTCAACTCGATCGCCCTCGAGTTCGCCCGCTCCGGCGCCGCCGCGGCGACGATCAACGCCATCGCCCAGGGAGAGACCCGCAACGGCACGTCCCAGGGCGGCACGCCGACGTCGCTCGCCTTCTCGCGCATCAGCCAGTTCCAGGGATCGATCAAGCGGGGCGGGAGCGCCATCGGCAACCTCACCGCCGGCTCGCTCACCTACTCGAACAACCTGGAGAAGATCGAGACCATCCGCGCCGACGGCAAGATCGACGGCGCCGATCCGACCATCGCGGCGCTCACTGGCCGCATCGACGTCCGCTTCGCCGACACCACGCTCATCGATCTGGCCGCCAACGGCACGCCGGTCGATCTGGAGTTCGCCTACACCTTGTCCGCCGCCGCATCCGTCGTCTTCACCGCCCATGAGGTCTACCTGCCGAAGCCGAAGCTGGCGGTGGAAGGCCCCGGCGGGGTGCAGGCCAGCTTCGATTTCCAGGGCGCCTGGAACGAGACCGAGGGCGAGATGCTGAAGGTGGAACTCACCAACGACCTGGATGGGACGGTGTACCAGTGATCACCCTGAGCACACCGAAGGACCCTTACGACCTCGATCTCCCCTACGGGATCACCGTCACGGTCAAGCCGCTGACCTCGTCCGGCATGGCCGCGGCGCAGGCGGCGGCGCGACGGCGGCTGGAGAGCCTGGAGAGCCAGTACCGCGAGCGCAAGGAGGCGGGCTTGCCAACCGACGACCTTCCCGACCTCGACGACGCGGCCGAACGGGACGGGCTCTATCACGGGCTGCTGGTCCACGAGCTGGCCGCCCGTCACATCGTCTCCTGGTCCGGCGTGCTTGCCGAGGACGGCAACGGCGATGCGCCGGTGAGCCGCGAGGCGGTCGCCGCGGTGATGGATCTCTATCCCGTCGGCGAGCGGTTCTTCCAGGAATTCACCCTCGCGCCAGGTGCTGCTCAACGCCGCAAAAAACGTATCCGGGCCCTCTGCCGCTGGCACTTCAAGCCGGGCGGAGGGCCCGAGTACTGCCGGGGCTGCGAAGAGCAAGGACTCGCCTGCGCCGAAGGCGGCGTCGGCCTGACGGAAGAGCGCTGCCCCTACCGGGAGCACGCGCCGGCAGACCCTCGAGGAACACCAGGCCTGGGACATCGTCCGGGCCGTGCAGAACCACCTCCGCGTCGGACCCGACGGGCCAGGTGCTCGGCCTCGATCTCGGGCTCGCCCTGGAGCTCGCCCGCGCCCGCGGCCATGACCTCGAGGTCTTGAGCGAGCTTCTGCCCGCCGCCGAGGCGGGGATCCTCGACGCCTGCGACGACCGCGCCGACTGATCCGTTTCGACCCTTTCCCCACCACCCCAAGCAAAGGAGTGATCTCTGATGAAAGAGCGATTGATCGCGCGTTTGACGACGGTGTTCGGCCCGATGGCGGGCGGGTTCGCCCTGGCGGCGATGCTGCTGGCCCTGGCCCTCGCCGGATGCAAGACCGGCGAACTGGCGGAGAACGCCCACCTGGCCCGGGCGGCGGCGCAGGCGGTGTTCAACGTGGTCTGCGAGCTTCCGCCCGACAACGTCATCCGCGTCAGGATCCGCGACGCGGTCGCCGACGTCACCGGCCTCGACACCAGCCGGGTCTGCGCCGAAGGCCTGTCCTCGCTGCTCGATCGCCGCGCCGAGGACCGACACCCCGTAAGCGGCCACAAGCCCTTCACCCCTCCGATCCCTGATCCCTGTCCTTGCTTTCTGACCTCTGAAAATGGCCACTGCCAAGCACACATACTCGGTCCGCCTCGCCGTCGAGGGCGGCGGCAAGGTCAAGGCCGAGCTGGTCCAGGTCGGGCGAGGCCGGCGACCGCTCGCTCAAGAAGATCGAGACCTCGTCGGGCAAGGCCTCGCGCAGGTCTCGGTGGTCTCGGCGAACGGACCAAGGCGCTTGGGCATCGGCATCCGCGCCCTTGGGGGCGCCGCTTGCCGGGGTCGCCACCGTCGGCGGCCTCGCCGCGCTCGCCGATCGCTCGATCAGCGCGGCGGACGCCATCGGCAAGACCGCCGACAAGATCGGGATCGGCGTCGGGGCGTTGCAGGAGCTGAGGTATGCCGCCCAGCTCGCCGGCATCGAGGAACGAACCCTCGACATGGCGCTGCAGCGGTTCACCCGCCGCGCCGCCGAGGCGGCCAAGGGCACCGGCGAGGCCAAGGACGCTCTCGCCCAGATGGGCATCGTCCTTCGCGACCAGTCGGGACGGATCCGCGCCACCGAGGACCTGCTCGGCGACGTCGCCGAGGCGTTCAAGGGGATCGAGGATCCGGCCGAGCGGGTGCGGCTCGCCTTCAAGCTGTTCGACTCCGAGGGTGTGGCCATGGTCAACATGCTGAGCAGTGGCGCCGATGCCCTGGAGACCGTGCGCCGGCGGGCCCGCGATCTCGGCATCGTCCTCGAAGAGGACCTGGTCCGCAACGCCGAGCGGGCCCGGGACGAACTCGACACCCTCGGCAAGGTGATCTCGGCCAACCTCACCCGCGCCGTTCTCGACCTGGCGCCGGTGATCGCCGATGCCTCCGGAGCAACTGGCGGCGCTGGCCAAGGACGCCGGGGTCGCCTACGAACAAATGAAACTCCTCGCCCAGGGCGATACCAACTTCGAAGGCCTGAGCTTGCGCAGCACCCGGGCGATCGTCGGCGAGTTGCGCGACGACGTGAAGGCGCTGCGAGCCGAACGCGACGCCCTCGGCGACGACGTTATCGACGACGTGCAGCGGCGCTGGATCGAGTGGCGGCTGGAGCGCAAGGAGCGGGCGCTGCGGCAATGGCAGGCCAAGCTCGCCTGGCTGCAAACGGGACACCGGCGGGCAACCGGCGCCCGCCGACCCCATTGCCGCCCCGGACACCGTCGAAACCGACACCACGGCCGCCCGCGACCGGGCGAAACGCCTGGTCGCTATCGAGAAAGGACCTGCAGCGCCAGTTGTTTGAGACTGAGCCACCAGGGCGCCGACCGGATCCGGGCCGAGCATGAGCGCCTGGTCGGCGAACTGGGGGACCTCGCCACCGCCGACACCTCGGACAAGGTCGGGGAACTGATCGCCCGGGCCGGGGCGGTGCGCGATGCCCGGCTGGCCCAGTTGGCGGCGGCGGAAACGGAAGCGGCCGAGCGCCGCGCGCGCCGCCGGCGACAGGATCATCGAGGGCCTCGAGGCCGAGCGCCGCGCGCTCGCGCTCACCGATCGCGAGCGTTTCGTCGGCGAGGCGCTGCGCCGTCTCTCGGCGGAGGCGACCGCAGGAGGAGCGGCGGCGGGTCGAGGAGCTGGCCGGCGCCCTCTACGACGAGAAGCAGGCCCAAGAGGCGGTGCGCGCCGCCGCCGAGGAGCGCGACCGGCAGCTGGAGGCGGGCCGGCGGATCAAGGACAGCCTGCGCACGCGCCGAGGAGGCGTACGCGGCCGAGGTCGCCGAGCTCAACACGCTTCTGCGTGCCGGCGCCATCGACCAGGAGACCTATGCCCGCGCCTCGAGGAAGCCTACGACCGGATGCTGGCGGCGAGCCGCGACTGGTCGGCCGGCGTGGTTCGCGCCCTTCGCGACTATGGCCGCGAGGCCGGCGACGCCTCCCGCAAGTTCGAGGAGGTGACCACCTCGGCGCTCCGGGCCTCGGAGGACGCCTGGGTCGCAGTGGGCGCAAACCGGCAAGCTCTCGGTCACCGACTTCTTCGCCACCCTGGAGGAGGCGGCGCTGCGCGCGGCCTATCAGATGATGGTGATGAAGCCGCTGTCCGGCTTCCTCGGCGGGCTCATCGGCAACCTCGACTTCGATCTGTTCGGCGGTGGTGGCGGCGGAAGCGCGGTCTATGCGCCGAGCGCGCCCCACAACTCGGCATTCGGTCTCCTCGGCCACGCGCATCAGGGCGGCATGATCGGCGGGCCCAACGCCTTCGAGGCCAGCACCGGTGCCGATGGCCGCCTTCGCCGATGCGCCGCGGTTTCACGGGGGCGGGGCCGTCGGCGCCGGCGAGGTGCCGATCGTCGCCAAGCGGGGCGAGGTGGTGGGCTGGCCCGAGCAGTTGCGCCGCGCCTTCGGCTCCGATGTGGTGGTCCAGATCATCGACCAGCGGTCCTCGGGTACCCGGCCGGAGGTGAGCCGCGAGCGCGGGCCCGGCGGGCGCGAGGTCATTCGCGTGCTGATCCGCGAGGAGGTGGGCCGCGGCATCGCCCAGGGCTGGTGGGACCAGTCCCTCGGCAGCGCCTTCGGGCTCAACCGGCGGGGTGTCGCGCGATGAGCAATCCCACCTGGCCGCTGTCGCTGCCGCAAAAACCGCTGGCCCAGGGCTACAGCGAACAGGCACCCGACACCGTCATCCGCACCCAGATGGAGGCAGGGCCGCCCAAGGTGCGCCGGCGCTTCACCGCCGGCATCGCGGATCGTGGGCCTGCAGCTGCATCTGACGTCCGAGCAGGTCGACACCCTCGACGGCTTCCATGACGCCACCCTGCACGGCGGCGCGCTCGCCTTCGACTGGGTCCACCCGCGCACCGGCGCCGCCATCGACCTGCCGCTTCGCCGAGCCGCCCGGCTACGCGCCGATCGCCCGCGGCCGGTTGTGGACGGCAACGCTCAAGCTGGAGATCCTGCCCGTGAGCCGCACGCTTGTCGCAGGCCGGCGCGCCAGGCGATCAACGCCGAAACGACGGAGCAGGTCTTTCTGCTCCTGCTCACCATCGACCACGAGGACCTGGCCGAGCCGATCCGCGTCGTCAACAACACCGAGGACATCACCAGCCGCGGCGAACTCTACGCCGCCTATCCGTTCGAGATCGCGCTGCCGGGCGAGGACCCGGAGAGCGTCGCGCGGGTGAGTCTCCGCATCGACAACGTCGACCGGCAGATCGTCCAGTCGCTGCGCGCGGTGCAGGCGCCGCTGGCGGTCGCCCTCGAGGTGGTGATGGCCGCGAGCCCCGACACCGTCGAGGCCGGCCCCTTCAATATGACGCTCGTTTCCGCCGAGTACGACGCCTTCGTGGTGACCGGCGAGCTCGCCTTCGAGGACGTGCTCAACGAGCCGTTCCCCGGCCACAGCTACATCCCGTCAGAGTATCCCGGATTGCTTTGAGGTTGGCACTTGAAACTGAGCCGGCTTTCCATCCGACTGCGGCCATTCCAACGACTACGCTGCATCCTTGCTGTTAGCCATGAGCAATCATGCCGCGATCGGCTCGAAAATGGCCGCAGGGTTTCGTCATGCATGAACAGCGGCCGCAAAAAGGTATCCTGTCAAGCCCATATTGGGTTCAGTCAGCTTGCTATGCCCGGGTCTCCCTGATACTGAGTCCCTTGTAGAGAACTCTGATGGATGTAAACAGACCCCGTCACCGGAACAAGTAAATCTGCGTCTTCACAACGAAATCTGGCCGTTCCAGCGTTGCCAAGCCGTACACCGATAATTGACGCATCGAACAGGCGCGTCATTAATTCACGCGCACCGAATTCTTTACAAAGATTACTCGCCTTCTCGCTTAGAAACACCAGAAAGTCGTCGACGGAATTAAAGCGATGCCGAGTTTGTCTCAAAGATTTTTTATGAGCTGATCAAAAGCAGGAAACACCCGACGGTACTCTTGCTTAAGATCATCGACTTTCCAGCTAATGTAACGTTTCCTCAGCCTCCCTAGATCAGAATCCTTAGTAAATCTCCGTCGCAGTAGCTTCTGATCTCTTCTGACACTCCTGGAGAAACTGAATTACCTCTCGAGGCCGCAGGAAAGTACGCTTAACTATGTAGTTAAATGGAGCAATGCCTCCACGCATTTCTCCTTCCTCAAAAATCTCGTCGATCTTCACACCTTCGGGTAGTCTGGCGTTAATCATGTCTCGCAAGAGTTCGGGTGTCCAAATAATTTCCTCCTCGATCGCTCGATGCTTATCCTTATCGTCAAATTGAAGTCCCTGATAAATATCAGATCGAAGGAAAATAACAACGTGAATGCCTTTGCCTGTCGGATCTGAGTATTTATCGTTTATTTCCTTAGTTGCTTTGAGAAGTCCAATTAGCAAGGCTCTTTGCTTTTTCTGATCCATCCCATGAATCATCAAGGCGATCGGCCGCAATAATTACACCGGTGTCGTTACACACCTCTTTTGTTCGCATCGAGGAGCAAATCGATAATCTGAGGGGTCAAAACCTGCTGTTGCTTCTCGCGCGCGAATCCAATGCCAAAGCCAAAAGCCTCAAGATTAAAGGCTTCCAAGCCTTCTAGTAGGCGTCTTGCTGTGATTGTCGGTGTTGGTACGTTTTCACCGAAGTTGCTTGAAACAAACGAACGAATTTGTTCAAAGGCCTTGCGCGCGGTTTCGTTAAGTCTGTTGGGCGACACCTCTAGTAGTGCCGCCGCTGCATCGACTGCTACAGTGAACTTCCATGCGTTAGTGTGGGCCTGCTCGGGGAATAGACCCTGTTCCTGATAATCTCGCAAAGCGCCCCAGGCATATTGATCTGGTGTCATTAGGCTGACTGCCGCCGCGTTTCCATACCGATCGGCGGCCAGTCGCGGGAGCTGAGTAAATATCGCAGACTTGCCCGAACCTTTTCGCCCGAGCAAGTGGGCACTCCGGAAGCTGAGGGCTTGGCCTACCTGCGGCGTGTTGATGAAGTAATTTCCTAACTTTCGATCTGCCTCCGCATCAACTGTGCCAAAGTCGAGATCCCCGACCGTACGACCTTGCTCCGACAGTCTCATAGTTTCCCCCTCAGGAAGTCCAGTTTATTCGCGCACCATATTACCATCCAGCCAAAGGATCGCAAATGAATGGCTGCAGTGGGTCAGGTTCTACCATTTAAGGAACATTCCTTCGACATCCGCTCATGCCTCAGCAGCGGAGCTGGATTTGCTCCATATCACTCAGCTCGTTGAGCGGAGTTGCAGCAGTCTCCACAGTGAATAAACCGCCCCTCCAAGTTGCCAGCCGCCGAGCAAATCCCAACCTTGCTTACTGACCCTGCACGACAATGAGCGACACGATCCCCGACTGGACGGCCGACTACATCGGCCTGCCGTTCCGTGAGCACGGCCGTGACCGCAACGGCGCGGATTGTTGGGGGCTTGTCGTCCTCATAGCCGCCGAGCGATTCGGCATCCATCTGCCCTCCTATGTCGCCGGTTACGCCTCGACCCGGGACGCCGACGACATCGGCCGCCTGGTCCGCGGCCAGATGGACCTGTGGCGGGAAGTGCCCCGCGGCCACGAGCGCCCAGGCGACGTGGTGCTGATGCGCCTGATGAACCAGCCCATGCACGTCGGCATGGTCGTCGCCCGCGGCTGGATGCTGCACATCGAAGAAGGCATCGACGCCTGCCTCGAACGCTACGACGGCCAGAAGTGGCGGCGTCGGGTCATCGGAATCTACCGGTATCAGATGACAGAGGACAGGGATCAGGTATCAGAGGTCAGCGTCGGCGGGAGCAGGGGAATGACGTCGCCGCACGACGAACCCCAATCTGATCCCTGATCCCTGTCTTCCGGCATCTGGAAGCGTCCGCCTCCTTGCCTGCCCGCGGCCGTTCTCGGCCGAGCGCATCGACCGGGTGGTGCCGGCGGGCGGCACGATCGCCGAGATCATGGCGTCGCTGGCGCTCGATCCGGTGCTGGCCGCCTCGGCCCACGTGTGGCTGTGCGACGCGGCCATGACCCGGGAGCCGGTGCCGCTGGCGCGCGAGTATTGGCACCGGGTGCGGCCGAAGCCGGGCACGGTGGTGACGGTGCGGGTGGCGCCCCGCGGCGGCGGCGGCGGCAAGAGCCCGCTCCGGGTGGTGCTGACCATCGCCGTGATCGCCGCCGCCATGGCGCTGGGTCCGGCGATCGGCGCGGCGCTGGTGCCGGCGGGAGCGACCATCCTCGGGGTCAGCGCCGCCACCGTCGTCGGCGGCATCGCCGGCGGCCTCATCACCATGGTCGGCACCCTGGCGATCAACGCCATCGCCCCGCCGCCGACGCCGAAGCTGGGCGAGCTTTCCGCCGGAGGACCGCAGACCCGCACCAGCCCGACGCTGGCGGTCACCGGCACCCAGAACCGGGCCAACCGCTACGGACCGGTGCCACGGGTCTATGGCCGCCACCGGGTGTTCCCGACCCTGGCGGCGCATCCCTATACCGAGGTCGAGGGCAACGACCAGTATCTGCGCATGCTGTTCGACTTCGGCTACGGTCCGTTGCAGCTCTCGGAGATGCGCATCGGCACCGTGCCGCTCGAGCAGTTCGAGGGCGTCGAGACCGAGGTTCGCCAGGGCTACGCGGATGATCCGCCGATCACCCTTTACTCCAGCACCATCCGCGAGGATCCGTACTCGCTGAAAGTGACCCACGCCGGCGGGCCGCAGGCTGCTGGAGAGCCACGACGGCGCCGACGAGATCGTCATCGACATCACCTTCCACGGCCTGGTCTCGTTCGCCGACGACGGCGGCCGCCGGCGAGCGCTCGGTGACCATCGCCGTCGACTACCGCAAGGCCGGCACAACGGATCCGTGGATCGCCCACGGCAGTTTCACCTACACCGCGGCCACCGAGCAGATCGTCCGGCGGGGCACCCGCATCAAGCCGGCCGGAGAAGGGCCGCTACCAGCTGCGCTTCACCCGCATCACCGAGGACACCACCTCGCCCCGCATCCGCGACGACAGCTATGTCTCCGCCGTCCGCACCGTCGCATACACCGATCCGATCCGGGCCACCGGCCGCTGCCTGGTCGCCATGCGGATCAAGGCCACCGATCAGCTGAACGGCGTCGTCGACCAGTTCTCGGCGATCGCCGAGGCGCTTGCTGCCGGTGCTGTGGGGCGGCGGCGGATGGAGCTATCCCCAGGCCGTCCGCCATCCGGCCTGGGCGTATCTGCGACGTGCTCCGGGGCAGCGCCAACCCGCGGCCGGTCGCCGACGACCGGCTCGATCTGGAGGCGTTCCAGGCGTGGGCGGCGGCGACGCCCGATTATACCTTCGATGCCGTCATCGACTATCCGACGACGGTGTTCGAGCTGCTCCGCGACATCGCCGCCTCGGGGCGGGCGGCGTTCGGCATGCGCGACGGCAAATTCTCCGTCGTCCGCGACGTGCCGCAGACGGTGCCGATCCAGCACTTCACCCCGCGCAACGCCACCGGCTTTCGCGGGCTCAAGACCTTCGCCCGGCTGCCCCATGGCCTCAAGGTCCGGTTCGTCAATCCCGAGCGCGAGTGGGAGCAGGACGAGCGCATCGTCTATGCCGACGGCTACGACGAGACCAACGCCAGCCGGTTCGAGACCCTGGAGCTGTTCGGCTGCACCGACGCCGACCTCGCCTGGAAGCACGGCCGCTATCACCTCGCCGCCGGAACGCTGCGCCCCGAGACCTACGAGCTCTCCTGCGACATCGATCACCTGGTGTGCACCGCCGGCGATCTGGTCAAGGTCAGCCACGACGTGCCGATGTGGGGCGGCGGCTGGGCCCGGGTCAAGGCGGTGGCAACGGACGACAATGGCGACGCCGTCTCGGCGACCCTGGACGACGTGGTCGCCATGGAGGCCGGCAAGACCTACGCGCGCGCGGTTCCGGCTTGCCGACGGCAGCTCGGTCTCCGCCTCGGTCGCGACCGCGCCCGGCGAGACGAAGACGATCGCGTTCGTGCAGCCGATCCCGGCGGCGAGCGCGCCGCGGCCGGGCGACCTCGTCCTGTTCGGCGAGGCCGACGCGCGAGAGCGTCGATCTGCTGGTCAAGGCGATCCGCCACGCCGGCGATTTCCGGGCGACGCTGATCCTGGTGGACGCGGCCCCCGCGGTGCACGACGCCGATACCGGCCCGGTCCCGCGCCTTCGATCCCGCCGATCAGCTTCCCGCCGGTCGATCGAATACCAGCGGCCGGCCGAAGCCGGTGATCGAGACCGTCGACAGCGGCACCGAGGCGCTGACCCTGGGGCCCAACGGCCAGGTGCAGTCGCGGATGCTGATCACCCTGGCGCCGCGGCCGAGCCCCTCGGTTCCGGCCGAGCACATCCAGACCCGCTACCGCCGCGCCGGCACCGACGAGGCCTGGGCGGTGGCGCCGCCGGCGCCGGCCGATACCCGCGTCATCGCCATCGGTCCCGTCGACGACGGTGTCACCTACGACATCCGGCTGCGGGCGGTAAGCGGGCTCGGGCGCACCTCCGACTGGGCGTCCACCACCCACGTGGTCGTCGGCAAGACCGAGCCGCCCTCGGACGTCGCCGGCTTCGCCGTCAACGTTCTCGGCGACACCGCGCACCTCTCCTGGGACGCGGTCCCCGATCTCGATCTGGCGCACTACCGCATCAAGTTCGCGCCCGTGCTCGTCCGGCGCCACCTGGAACGGCGCCGTCGACCTGGTCGCCCGGGTGGCGAAGCCGGCCACCTCCGATCACCGTGCCGGCGATGGTCGGCACCTACCTGATCAAGGCCGTCGATCTCGGCGGCCGCGAGAGCGGGGCCGCCGCCCTGGTCGTCACCACGGCGACGGCGGTGCTGGGGCGCAACGTCGTCGAGACCGTCGCCGAGCACCCGGACGTTCGCCGGCACCAAGGACTCGTGCGCCGTCGTCAACGGCCGCCTCAAGCTCGCCGGCGCCGACACCCTCGCCGACTGGCCGGCGCTCGCCGACATCGACGTCCTCGCCTACGGCCTCGCCGGCATCGCCGCGGAGGGCACCTACACCTTCGCCGGCGCCCTCGATCTCGGCGCCGTCTATACCAGCCGGATCACCGCCGTCCTCGAGGTCACCGCCGAGAACGTCGCCAACCTGGTCAAGAACTGGACCGCGCTGAAGTCCGTCGAGCGGCTGTCGGGAGCGGAGCCCGGCCAGTACGACGCCTGGCTCGAGGTCCGCACCACCGATGACGATCCGCAAGCCTCGCCCACCTGGAGCGACTGGCGGCCGTTCGTCATCGGCGACACCACCGCGCGCGCCTTCCAGTGGCGGGCGCGGCTCAAGAGCTTCAATCCCTCGGTGACGCCGCTGGTCTCGGCGCTCTCGGTCACCGTCGACATGCCCGACCGGGTCGACGGCGCCAACGACGTCCTCTGTCCGCCCGAGGGCCTCACCGTCACCTTCGCGCCGGCGTTCCGCACCACGCCGGCGATCGCCGTCTCCGGCCAGGCCATGGCGACCGGCGACGTCTTCGCGATCACCGGCCAGTCGCCGCCGGCGTTCGCCATCACCTTCCGGGACGCCGCCGGCGCCGGCGTCGCCCGCACCTTCGACTGGGTCGCCCGCGGCTATGGCTACGAGGCGGGATAGGAGCGGTCAGCTGTCAGCAATCAGCGATCAGCTATCTGCCGTGGCCATCGACGACGGTTGGCGCGATCACGTCCCGCCGCGTCTTTCGCCGAACTCTGAAACCGCACCGCTGAACTTCAACAAGCTGAAAGCTGATGGCTGACAGCTGCAGCGCGAGGAACCCGCATGAGCCAATACAACCCCAAGGCCTTCGTCGACACCGAGAGCGGCACGCAGCTGGTGCAGCGCCTCAACAGTGCCTTCGCCGCCGTCGTCTCCTGCCACAAGGGGCCGGCGGCGCCGGCCTACGCCGAGGCCGGGATGGTATGGATCGACGATGCCGCGACGCCGTGGCTGGTCATACGCTATGACGGCGGCGACTGGATCGTCGAGGGCGCGATCGATCCCGCCACCAATACGTTCAGTCCCTACAAGGACGGGGCGCCG
The DNA here is from genome assembly GCA_963786305.1 of uncultured Alphaproteobacteria bacterium. Taxonomy (GTDB): domain Bacteria; phylum Pseudomonadota; class Alphaproteobacteria; order Rhodospirillales; family Defluviicoccaceae; genus CAKZLS01. The sequence continues at coordinate 4,870 of CAWAYL010000010.1, read as the reverse complement.
CTGGGCTCGATGGCGAGCCAGGACGCCGGCGCCGTCGCCATCACCGGCGGCAGCATCGCCGGCATCGATCCCTTGGCCGTCGCCGACGGCGGCACCGGCGCCGCGGACGCCGGCGGGAGCCCGCGCCAACCTCGAGCTCGGCTCCGCGGCGGTGAAGGATACCGGCACCGGCGCCGGCGACGTCCCCACCGTCGGCGATGCCGACACCCTCTACATCGCCCAGGGCAAGCACACCCTCTGGGTGCCGGCCCTGGCGATGAAGCCGTGGCTCGACGCCCCCTGCGGCGACCCCGCCGACTACGGCGGCGGCTTCGATCACTGGGTCGGCCTTCCCTTCGATGCCGCCGCCAACGAAGGCGCGATGGTGCAGATCGCGGCACCCAAGAGCTGGGACGAGGGGACGCTCGCCTTCCAGGTGATCTGGGCGCCCTGCCGATACCCAGACCGGCGACGTCGCCTGGGAGGTCTATGCCACCGCTCAGGGCGACGGCGACGCCCCGCCCACGGCGTGGGAGATGAATGTCGCGTCGCTGACCGACAGCGCCAACGGCACCGCCGGCGCGACCCGCGTCTCGCCCGCGGGCGAGGGATCGATCACCGGCGCCGCCGAGGGCGATCTCCTCAACCTCCTCGTCTACCGCAACGCCGCCAACTGCCGCCGACACCTATCCCGCCGACGCCGTGCTCAAGGGCCTGCGCATCCTCTACGGCGTCGACGCCAAGGACGACGGCTGATGCTGGGGGTGAACGTCCTTTCCGGATTCGGCGCCGGCGGCGGCAAGACCTTCGACGTCGTCCTCGCTGCCAACACCACCGACTACGACCTGGCGGCCGACCTTCAGGGCAACCACGGCTGGGATGGTGTCGCGCCGGTCACCGTGACGGTCAGCGTCAACGCCGGGGTGATCATCAATTCCTCGTCGAACGGCGATCCCCGCGTTCGCCATCGATCTTCCCGCCGGCAGCAAGGTGACGCTGGTCAACCTGGGCTCGATCATCGGCCGGGGCGGCAATGGCGGTGTCGCCAACAGCGGCGCCGGCGCGGCCGGTGGCACCGCCCTTTCCACCACCGTCGCCACCACCGTCGACAACCAGGGGATGATCGCGGGCGGCGGCGGTGGCGGCGGCGCCGGCGGCCGGGGGAGCGATTCCTGCTCCTCCGGCGAGAATACGTACTCCTGCACGGTCAAGGGCGGCGGCGGCGGCGGCGGCGCCGGCCTTGGCGGCGGCGGCGGCGGCCTGCACCCGGGTCAGGGCGGCAGCCAGACCGCGCCCGGAAACGGCGGTGCCGGCGGCACCTGCACCAGTGGCTGCGCCTCCGCCTGGAGCGGCGGCGGCGGCAAGGGCGGCGCCCTCGGCGCCGGCGGCGCCAGCGGCTCCGCCGGAGACAACGGCGGCGGCGGATCGGCGGGCGCCGCCGGCAAGTACCTCGCCGGCGCCAGCTTTGTGACCTGGATCAATGTCGGAGACGTCAGGGGGCCTTCCTCATGAAGTATGCGGTGATCAGGGACGAGGCCATCGTCCGCTTCTACCACGCCAGGCGGGATCTCGATCCGTCCGAGATCAAGCGAGAAGGCGGTAAGCCGGTGTTGCGGCCGGTCAGAATGGTCGGCTTCGAGCGGTCGTTCGATCCCGACGTCTTCGAGCGCCACGGTCCGCGCTTCACCGTCACCGCCACCGAGGTGGTCGAGGAGTACTGGCTGGCGTTCCGCGCCGATGCGCGCCAGGCCATGCTCGACAAGGTCGACGCCCGCGCCGAGAAGGAGCGGGCCCGCGTCGTCGCCGTCCTCGCCGGCGAGGCGCTCGAGCTGGAGGAGACTCTGCGCGAGGCGAAGGCGGCGCTCGCCCTGCCGCCCGCCGATCCCATCGAGCCCGGCGACTTCCCGTTCCTCGATGCCGACGTCGGCAACACCGTCAATCCCGAGACCGATCAGCCGGTGCGCAGCGTGCGCGAGGCGGCGCAGGTGGTGATGGCCAGGCGGGACGCCTGGCTGCGGCGCGGCGCCGGGCTCAAGAAGCTGCGGCTGGAGACCACGGCGGGCGATCCGCGACGCCGGCGACGATCAGGCGGCGTGGGACGCGCTCAAGGGGGTGACGTGGCCGTGAGCGCGCCAGTGCGCCCAGTCCGCTCGCTCCGCGACTCTACCATGCCGTCTGGGCGAACGGCCGCACGCCGGTCTTTATGCGCGGGGAGACGAGGACATCGCGGCGGCGGACGATGGTGCGCCGTGGGCGTTCCGCAAGGCCGCGTCCACTATCATGCATAACCGCGCCACCCAAACTGACCATCATTCTGCATACCCTTCGCGATCCGTCTCAATCGAATATCCATGGCATCCGCTGTATCTACAGCGGCTTCCTGCCCACCGCGGCGCTGTCGGGGATGGCGTCGAAGTCCTGAGTCGTCGAGGGAGCCACCGGGACTGACGCGTGAGGTTCCCGCCTGGATGTGCGATGGCGCTGCCTGTGTCAGCATGGCGATCGGCCCGCCGCTGGTAGCGGTCGATACACTTTTGGAAATTCCGTCGTTGGTTCTCAGGACCCTGTCGCAGGAACTGACTGACGGCGCATCTTCGCCTCTTCCCATCAAAGAGGAGGATGCCGATGAACCAGCAGAAGATGCAACCACGAACGCAACTCCGTCTGCGGCTGGAACGACCGACGGCCGAGCCGCCGTTGACGTCGGACTTCAGGAATCCTGCCCAAGCCCTCGCCGACCTGCTGCTCGGCGCCCTCGACCGGAGCGTGGTCTGAAGCTCAGCGTGAAGGAGGGCGGCGATGAACTCCCGCGAGAAGTTCACGTCAGATCACCTCGCACGCGACGCTGTGGTCTCATATTCGCCAATCCACCATGGCTCAGGTTGCCGGCAATACCGAGAGCCAACGACGGCTACAGAGTCATTGGCCGACAAGGCCAAAGCGGCCGGGTTTGTGTCGGTGACGACCATTGATGATCATCTTGGCCGCTCGGGTTCCGGTCAGATCGCGCGACCAGGTTTCCAGAAGTTGGTTGCTGCCGTTTGTGGTGGTGGTGTAGGCGCCGTGTATTGCATCGAGGCCTCAAGGGTTGGCGCGAAATGGCCGAGACTGGCATCACTGACATTCCACCTTTCGCGCTCTTGCCGGCACCCTGGTGATCCACTCCTGTGATGGTGTCGTCATCAATCCCGCAGCTGATCAATGATCGGCTGTTGTTGGGTTTGAAGGGAACGATGTCGGAATATGAGCTGAGCCTTCTGCGCCAGCGAGGCCAGGCTGCCTGTGACTCTGAAGGCGCAGCGCGGCCAACTGCGGTTTGAACTCCTGCCGCCTGGTTACTGCTGGAGTGAGGGTGGCCAGATCGAGAATGCATCTGGATGAGCGGGTGGCCGACACGATCCATCCGTCGTTCAAGAAATTCCGCGAGCTTGGCAGTGGCCGTCAGGTTTTCCTTTGGGGCGCGGCTGTCGAAGATCCAGCTTCCGGTCGTCCGGCGCAACGCGGCGAGCTACAAGATCGAGTGGAAGCCGGCGGCCGATCCAGACGGTCATGTAGGTCCCGAAAAGCCCGATCTATGCCGGCGCCTACGCCTTTGGCAGGAGAAGTCATCGAACCGACATGGTCGATGGCCGCGGGCGCAAGAGCAATGGTCATCGCCGAGGCACTCAAAGGAATGGGGCGCTTTGCTGAAAGACAATCACCAAGGGTCGGACATCACCTGGGAGGCGTTCAAGGAAAACCAGCGCATGATCCAGGAGAACGCCCACATGCAAAAGCGGGCCTCCCGAAAAGCAGCGCGCGGTGGACGCGCCCTTCTGACTGGGCTGGTCCGTCGCGGGCACTGCGGCCGCATGATGCGCGTCCTCGACGGCATGCGCTCCGGCCATGCCCATCGTCATCAGTGCCGAGAGGCAGACGGCCATGTCGGCGCCGGGCTTTGCATCGGCATCGTGGGTTCGTGTCGACCGTGCCATAGCAGAGCATACCCTCGGAGCGGTCTCGGATCGCGCCTTCGACGCGGCGATGCACGCTGCCGACCAAGTGACCAAGGCTGCTGCCGAAGTGCGGCAAGCCGAGAGCGTGAGCTCTCCAGAGGCGCGCGACCAGGCGTCCTTGGCGTCACGTCGCTATGAGCTGGTCGACCCGGCCAACCGACATGTTGCCCGTGAACTGGAGGCGAGGTGGAACGTAGCCCTCGAGCGTGTCATCGAACTTGAGCGACGCCTCGTCGACAAGGAGGCAGAGGCCGCAGCACGTCCGGAAGAGTACTCGATCAAGAAGCCTTGATGCAGCTCGCGCAGGATCTGCCGGCTGTTTGGAACGCAACCACGCCACCGATGCCCGGGTCAAGCAACGCCTGGTCCATGTTCTGATCCATGAAGTCGTGATCGATCTGGATGACGTCGCCCATGAAGCCGTCGTTGTCATCCACTCGGTCGGTGGACGGCATACTGAGCTCCGGGTTGCGCGGGCCAGATCCTGGTCGCTATCCGGAAGATCGCCATCCCAGTGCAGTCGAGGTCATGCGCAAGCTTGGAAGGCAATGGCCGGATCCGTCCGCTTGCCGTGACCATGAACCGGATGCGCTGCAAGTCGGAAGACTGCGAATGGTGGATGCATGGTGCGCGTGCGTGAATTCCGCGAACGTTTGGGGATCGCAGCCTTCGACCCCGATACCGCCGAGGACACGATCAGTGTCGATGCAACGGCAACCCGTCTCGGGATCTGTTGGTTCTGTTTACAAAATGCATAAGAGACGGCGTGCTGCCTGCCGAGCAGGCCATGCACTCGCCGCCCTGGAAAGTTCCGGTGGCTGCGCTCGATACCCAGGCGGTTCGGATAGGCGTCGAGAAATTGTCGCCCGCAGACCAAACAACTTCCAAGCTTTACA
>CAWAYL010000009.1:0-240489 GCA_963786305.1 uncultured Alphaproteobacteria bacterium | reverse complement strand
AACATTGTTGTTCTGGGGACATGTTACCGATCTCGCGTGGGCGGATGGCATTTAAATAACATGTCCCCAGAGCTTCGGGCTCTGGATATCGGCGCGACGTCCTATTCCTCGGTCGCTTCCATCCTCAAGAACAACCTCGATCGCCGCGCGCCGCGACAGGCCACGGACGGGCCGGCGATCGATCACCCAACATCCGCGGTCCCCGATACTTTCACTGAGGAGATATCATGCTGCAACATCCCACCCTCGACCAGCTCAAGCATCTCAAGCTGCACGGCATGGCTCGCGCTTTCGCCGATCTGCGCGACAACGCCCAGGCCGGCGAACCCGGTCCTTCCAGGACGGATGATGACGATCCCGTCCCGGGGCGATCAGCGGTGCGATGTTGGCCTCGGCGCAGGTCGTCACATTGGCTTCGCTGAAGTAGCCGTTGTCCCCCAAAAGGGTCTCGGGCCGACCAAGAGCCTCGGGAAGCCGGCCAAGGCTTTCCACGGCCGGCGCGATCTGCTGCTTGTCGTTGGCGGCCTGGACGACGTCGTTGACGACCACCAGCATGCTGCCGATGGCGACCGCCGCCTGGGCGTTGTAGGCCTGCTCGAAGCCGCCGCCGGCGACCGGCATGATGCGCGACTCCTCATCGGTCAGGTTGATCTGGTCCTTTGGATCGGGCCCCGGCGTCGGCGGTTGCGGTGGCTTGCCGCCGGGCTTGCGGCCCGTCGCCTTGGCCTTCTCCTCGCGCGCCTCGAGCTTCGCCTCATACTCGGCCTCCTCGCGCGCCAGGCGTTCCGCGGCCCGCGCCTCGATCTTCGCCTTGGCCTCGGCAATCCGGCGCAGACGCTCTTCGCGCCGGGCCAGCTCTTCCGGCACCGACATCCCGTCCGGCACATCCGCCGTATCGGCGGCTTCCGCCAGCGCCATCAGCTCCGCCACCTCGGTCTTCAACCGCGATTCGATCTTACTCGCATGCTCGTACGACAGGGCACTATGGCGGCTGGCATTGGCGTGCACCTTGGTGCCGTCCAGGGCAACCGTGCCCATCTTCAGCACTCCACTTTCGCGCGCCAACACCAGCACCTGCACGAACAGCCCCTCGATCTGCTTGAGAAAGCGCCGCCGGAAGCTGGCGAGCGTGTCGTGGTCGGGATGATCGTTGGCCGCGATGAAACGAAACGCCACGGAATCGTACGTCGCCCGCTCGATCTTGCGGCTCGAATGCACGCCGGTGGCGTAGCCATAGACCATAAGCCCCAGCAGCACCGATGGATGATACGATGCCGAGCCCGAGCCGCGATACGCCTTGACCATCGACGACAGGTCCAGCTGATCGATCACCTCGACAACAAAACGCGCCAGATGACGCTCCGCAAGCCAATCATCCACCGAAGGCGGCAGCAGATAATCGGTCTCCCGATCAACTTGGCGAAAATTGCTCATCCCAGATCCCTCAAGCAAGCAAGAACCAATCAGTGCGAGCAAATCAAATCCAAACCAATCATTCAAGTCCGACAGGCTGCTAGTGGATTGAATACAACACTTGAAGCCCTTGGTGGACTGCGGCCTCACGATCTCGCCGGATAACCGGCATTTGTTCACAAGAACGTGACGGCATCTGGTTTCAGTGTCAGTTCAACGCCACCTAAAATCAGTCTAAATCAGGGTAATCAGCCTCAATCAGGGTGCGATTTTGGCTGCTAAGCCCTGATGCCGGTGAGCCCCATGACAAACGAGAAGGAATTGGTGCGATGAACACAAGGGCGGCTTTGATTGGCACATTGGCGTTTGCGGTACTAGCAGGTTCAGCAGTCGGTGCGGCAGTGGAAACGGCCAGAGAAAAAGCACTTGATGCGGGTGCAACGCAACTGACATCCGACGAAATTGCGAATCTCATCGTCGGGAAAACGGTGACCGCAAAGTCCGGAGAAAAGAGGTTCTTGTTCTATTACAGTGATGATAATGTCCTCTCGGGTAAGCTAATCGGCGGGGACTGGTCCGATACCGGCTACTACGGCATCACAGATGATGATCGGGTTTGCCTCTCGATAACCAAGGACAAGGGTCGACTGCGCTGCCTTACAGTTTTGAAGTCGGACGGTTCTGTGAAGAAGTACGATGTAAATGGTAACATGACCTTTGAGCTCCTTGGGTTTGAGGAGGGAAATCATTTGTAGTCGCGTTCGCGCAGGGCGCGGATTGCGCCACGATGGGCAACGAAACGCGAGTGATATCGAAAAGCCTCTCTTGCTGGTGCATTTCAACGCGAATCGGTTTCAAACATCGCGAGCGGGTTGTCTGATCTACATCCGGTAAAAATGGTCACTCGGGGCCGCCATTTTCTTTTGTGGGGGAAGTTCTGGGGACATGTCACCGATCTCGCGTGGGCGGATGGCATTTAAATAACATGTCCCGTGCGCCGGGAGGCCGGCGAGGAGTAGCGGATGAGAGAGCCGTACGGTGAAGGGTTAGCCGCCCACACCGGCCCCGAGTCATGCGTCGTCGCCCGCGAGGGTGTCGGCGAAGCGTTGACAGGGGTACATGCGGGCTGGGTATTGAGCCGCGAAAGGATACGCATTCGAGGCGCCGACCCTGTGGGACAATGGGGAAGGCCACACGGACGGGCGCGCTTTGGCGAGCGCCCGGGCCGGCCTCGCGTGGTCGAAGACCCCATGCACGCATGGAAACTCCCCGCGCGGAAACCGGGAGATCTCCCGCCTGGCCGTTCCCCGGGATGGAGCGGTCCGCATCGGGAAGGCCGAAGAGGCCGTAGCCGATGATGAACGGGCGGGAGAAGTCAGACTCCTCCATAGTACCGGGGAAGCCGGCGAACAAGGCCGCGCTAGCGGCGGCGGAGCCGGTGGAGGGAAGGGAGGGGGCCGAGGGGAACGCGGATCAGCAAAGCACGCGCCGGACACAGGGCCGGGCAAGCGTGTCACCTGGACTGGACCGCGTACGAGAAGCCGCAAGGCTGGATGGCAAGCTCCAGTTCACCGCGCTCCTCCACCACGTCGACGTCGAGCTGCTCCGGGAGTCGTACCGCGCGCTGAAGCGCGGCGCGGCGCCCGGGGTCGACGGCACGACGTGGGAGGACTACGGCCGCGCCCTCGAGGGCAACCTCGCGGACCTGCACGACCGTGTCCACCGGGGCGCCTACCGGGCCTTGCCGAGCCGCCGACAGTACATCCCGAAGGCGGACGGCGGGCGGCGACCGCTGGCGATCGCGGCGCTGGAGGACAAGATCGTCCAGCGTGCGGTGGCGGCGGTGCTGAACCGGATTTACGAGGAGGATTTCCTCGGGTTTTCCTACGGGTTCCGACCGGGGCGCGGCCAGCACGATGCGCTGGACGCGCTGCATGTCGGGATCACCCGTCGGAAGGTGAGCTGGATCCTGGACGCCGATATCGCCGGGTTCTTCGACAGCCTCAGCCACGACTGGCTGATGCGCTTTCTGGAACACCGGATCGGGGATCGGCGTCTGCTCCGTCTGATCCGCAAATGGCTGAGGGCCGGAATCCTGGAAGACGGCCGGGTCACGGTGCAGGAGGAGGGGACCCCGCAAGGGGCGGTGATATCGCCGCTGCTTGCCAATATCTACCTCCACCATGTCCTGGACCTGTGGGCGCATCAATGGCGCCGTCGCCACGCCCGTGGCGAGGTGATCATCGTGCGTTACGCCGATGACTTCGTGGTCGGGTTCCAGTACCGGGACGATGCCGAGCGGTTTCGGGCGGCGCTCGATGGGCGCTTGAAGGCGTTCGCCCTGTCGCTTCATCCGGACAAGACCCGCCTGATCGAGTTCGGCCGGTTCGCCGCGTCGAGCCGCGAGAAGCGGGGCCTTGGCAAGCCGGAAACCTTCGCCTTCCTGGGCTTCACGCACATCTGCGCGAAGACCCGGAGCGGCAAGTTCCAGCTTCGTCGGAAAACGCGACGACGGCGGATGAGGGCCAAGCTCAAGGAGGTCAAGGATGGCCTCCGCGAGCGATGGCATGCTCCGGTCGCGGAGCAGGGCCGATGGTTGGGCCAAGTGGTGTGCGGTTATTTCGCCTACCACGCGGTTCCCACCAACGCCCCGGCCCTCGCCGCCTTCCGGCACGACGTCAAACGTCTCTGGCTGCGAGCCCTCAGGCGGCGCAGTCAGAACGACCGGACGCCGTGGGCGAAATTCGGGCGGCTGGCGGACCGCTGGCTGCCCAAGGTGCGCATCACCCATCCCTGGCCGAGCCAGCGGTTCTTCGTCAAACACCCAAGGCAGGAGCCCGGTGCGTTAGCAGCGCACGCCGGGATCTGTGCGGGGGGCGCGGGGTAACCCGCGTCCCTACCGCGATCAGAACTTCAAGTCTTCAAGAGCAACGTTGCCGAACTGCTCATGTTAGCCAGAACCGATCATTCAGCGTAGCCCGTTCTTATCGGAGATACACCCCACGGTATCCGCCACAAATCATCCCGACTTACACTGCCGCCGTTTGAACGATCAAATCAGAATGGCATCGTCGGGCACATCATCCGGGTCGACGGCCACGAGCAAGGCAAGCGGATTCGCGCCGCCAGGATCTCCGCCGGTCAGATCGACCGAAACAAGCGTGCCGCCGTGATAGCTCTCCAAGATTACCTGCTGTGCACTGGCCAGGTGGAAATCCGTGAGATCCAAGCGGTCGCCTCCCGGATCACCCCGGTCGGCACCCGGGGGGCTGGTGTCAAAATGGAAGATCCTATCGAAGCCAGCCTCCGGGTTGCCGTCATCGTCCGCCCGAAAACGGACATCATCGGTGACCGAGTTGTCGGCGAGGAAGATCTTGTCGTCGCCTTCGCGACCTTCGATGCGATCACCGCCATCGCCGTCCCTGATGTCGTCATCACCGCTGCCGCCCCGGATCCGATCGTTGCCGTCGCCCGCGAAGATCACGTCGTTTCCTTCGCCTCCGCTCACCTCGTCGTTTCCCGCCCCGGCGAAAATGACGTCTCTACCTCTGCCGCCGCCGATGTCGTCGTCGCCGCTCCCGGCCCTGATGACGTCGTTACCATCGCCGGCTTCCACGACGTTGTCGCCGTCGCCCGCGAAGATCACGTCGTTGCCGCCCCACGTGGCGATGAGGTCGTCACCGCTGCCGGTAACAACGACGTCGTTGCCGCCGACGCCGTCCTCGCCGGAATAGGGATTATTAGTGGGATCGTCACTGTTATTGTCGGCATTGATCTGGTTGTCGCCGTCGCCGGCGAAGATCACGTCGTTGCCGAGACCGGTCACGATGCCGTCGTTACCGTTCGAGGTTAAAACATGGTTGTTCCCCCCCAATCCGAAGACCACGTCGTTCCCTCCCTCTCCGATGATCACGTCGCTTTTTGGCGTGCCTAAAAGGGTTTCGTCTGCCGGCGTTCCTTTAATGTGTGCCATGACTGCCTACTCCCTTGCGTCAATGTCCTCTCACCAACGTTCCTGTCGAACACCGAATAACACGCGGTCACCCGGCACTCGTTTCCCATAGACCTCACGCCAGAAGCTCTCGGCCACCCGCTGTCTTCCTTTCATGGGATGCTCGCCCGCCTGAGCCAGGAAGGTGAAGGCGATCGCCCCGGCGAGGGCGAGTGCGCTCGACCCGCGATTATTCATGACAGGCTTTCCCCCCGTGTCATCGCCGCCTTTGGCGACGGTATTACATGCTTGTTTCGACACCGTCCGATCGGAAAATCAGACCCAAAAATTGTCATCCCGTTCAAAACGAAAGTCAACTTTGCATTGAAAAATATATCATATTATTTCGTTTTTCGCGCTGGTTTCAGATAGATGCTGGTGCCGGAAACTGGTTCAACGATCGAGTGATAAGGAGAGTCAGCACCGGGTCACCAGGAGACCTACCGTCGCGCTGCTTGCATGTTGGCTTTGGGACGCAGTACGGACATGGCAGCGCTATTGCGTCTGCGGACTGATCAAGGGGTCAACAATCAAGCGGTCATGTATGGACGGCCTTGACAGCAGCGCTGTTTAGGCATAATAACCTATATGTCGGTCATTAAACCTAGGAGATGCCATGATCTCTTTGAAAGCCCGCCAGGAGCGGTTCTGCCGGCGGTTCGTTGAATTGGCCAACGCCGCCGGGGCGGCGCGGGCCGCCGGGTACTCGGCCAAGGGGGCAAACGTGGCCGGCCACCGGTTGTTGCGTCATCCGCGCATCGCCCGGCGCATCGCCGAGATCGAGGCGGAGACGGCGCGGCTGCACAGCCGCGGCCCCGAGGTGCTGATCGGCAAGCTGGAAACCGTCTACCGCCGGGCGATCGTCGACCACCAGCTCCACACCGCCGCCCGCGCCGTGGAGCTGCAGGCCCGCATTCAAGGCACTATACCAACCTGCGTTGATACTGATGGTGTGGACGGCCCCTGCTCCCCGGCATCGAAGTGCCATATGGTGGTCGTATTGAACGCCACAACCGAGAGGAGCCGTCCGAGATGCAAATTACCACAGTGGGCCTGGATTTAGCCAAGAACGTCTTTCAAGTGCATGGTGTCGACGCCAAGGGAAAGGTGGTGGTCCGCCGCCGTTTGCGGCGCGCCAAGGTTCGCGATTTCTTCGCCGGTCTGGAGCCGTGCCTGATCGGCCTGGAGGCCTGCGGCACGGCGCATTTCTGGGCGCGGGAACTGAGGGCGCTGGGGCACGAGGTGCGGATCATGCCGCCGTCGTATGTGAAGGCCTACGTGCGGCGGGGCAAGAATGACGCCGTCGATGCCGAGGCCATCTGCGAAGCGGTGACGCGGCCGACCATGCGTTTCGTGCCGATCAAGACCGAGGACCAGCAGTCGGCGTTGATGCTGCACAAGGCCCGCGAACTGCTGATCCGCCAGCGGACCATGCTGGTCAACGCGCTGCGGGCGCACATGGCCGAGCTCGGGATGATCGCTCCGCAAGGCAAAGAGAAGATCGACGATCTCATCGCGGTGATCGAGGATGGCGAGGACGAGAGCATTCCCGCCCTGGCGAAGGCGGCGTTGAAGCCGCTGGTGGCGCAGCTTCGCGCGGCCGAGGAAGCGATCGCCGCCGCCGACGCCGAGATCATGGCCTGGCACAAGGGCAACGAGGCCAGCCGGCGCCTGGAGACGATCCCCGGGGTCGGGTTCCGCACCGCGTCGGCGATCGCGGCGAACGTGCCCGATCCGTCGTTCTTCCGCTCCGGGCGCGAGTTCGCCGCCTGGCTGGGGCTGGTTCCCCGGCAGAACTCCAGCGGCGGCAAGGAGCGGCTCGGCCGCATATCGAAGCAGGGAAACCGGTACATCCGGAGCCTTCTGGTGCTCGGCGCGACCAGCACGTTGCGCTCCGCCCGCGCGAGCAGGGCGCCGGGGGCGGATTGGGTCAACGGTCTGCTCGAGCGCCGGCCGCCGCGGCTGGTCACCGTCGCCATGGCCAACAAGACGGCGCGTATTGCCTGGGCCTTGCTGGCCAAGGGCGAAACCTACCGCGCTCCGGGCGCGGCGGCCTGAGGAAACGCTGTAGAGGGATCAGGAGCAACCACGGGAGATCATGCAGAGATTTGCAAGGGTGAAAATGACTTGATGCCAACCGGTCGAGCCGGGGATCGGGACACCTCGCAATGGGGTCATGTGGACAGACCACGTGACTCTGATTGAGACCCGATCCGCGAACTTCATCAGGGCCAGCGGCCAGGTGCCGCGTCAACAGGCCGGACACATGACCGCACCCGACCGAAGTGGCAATCAAGTCAATTTCTTCTTGCAACGCAGAGGCCGTCCACACATGACCCATTGTGACGGCCTTTCGAGGTTTCCGGCAAGGAGCGTGTCGCGCCATGATGCGGGAGCATCACAAGCGCCGCGCGACGCTGTCCGAAAACCTCGAAAGGCCGCCCTCCGGGTCGTGTTTCGCGCATCCTCGGGGCGTCGGAAACCGCTTGACGATGGGTCCCCATCGCCGGCGCGGCCCCTCCTGCCGAGGAAGTGCGAAACACGATCACAATGGGTCACTATCAACGCAAGTTGGTATTTTCGCGCGGCCGGCGGGCGCCGGCGGCGACGCCGGCCCGGAAAGTGGCCCGGAGAGTTGCCCAGTGAGAGGCGCGGCGGCGTGCCCGGCCGACGGCGATCTCCGCACTTTTTGTTAACTCTTGTTATGGCAAAAAATCGATTTTTTCAATGCGCTATACGGAAATCGTGCTAACTTTTGTATACCTGGCTCGAAAAGGCGTTTCTAGGAAAATCAAGGCGTAGCCTGAAAAAATGTTAACTTTTGTGTACTTTTGTGTACCGTTCACGTTGGCGTCGGACGGGTATTGTTTAATATCAACGAGCTTAAGTGCCACGGGTCCGTAACGGCGGTAACAAAAAGGCCCCTGAAGTTAACAAAAAGTAAACAAAACCAGGGTCAGCCGCCGCCCGCTCCGGCCTTGCGCCGCATCATGCCCTTGGCGGGGCTGTAACCGTAGATGGCCAACCCGAGCAGGACCGCCAGCGCCAGCACCGTATAAGCCAGCGCCGGCCAATTGATCTGGCCATAGAGGGCGAAACGGACGAGTTCCACGGCGTGGGTGAACGGGTTCGCGGAGCAGATGTTGTAGAGCGCGACGCTGGATTCCTGCATCTTCCACAGCGGATAGAGGGCCGACGACAGAAAGAACATCGGGAAGATCACGAAGTTCATGATCCCGGCGAAATTTTCCAGTTGCCGAATGGTGGAAGACAATAGCAGGCCGACGGCGCCCAGCATCAGGCCGGCAACGACGAGCGCCGGAAACACCGCCGCGTATCCGACCACGGGCAGCTCGATGCCGAACAGGAAGGCGATGAGCAGAAACGTGTAGACTTGCAGGATGGAAACGGCCGTTCCGGCCAAAAGCTTGCAGGTGAGCAGGTACCAGCGGGGCAGCGGCGTGATCATCAGAATGCGCATGCTCCCCATCTCGCGGTCGTAGACCATGGAGAGCGAGCTTTGCATGCCGTTGAACAGCAAGATCATGCCGATCAGGCCGGGGACGATGTAGACCTCGTAGGTGATGTAGGTCTGGTAGGGCGGAATGATGGACACCCCGAGCGCCGCGCGGAACCCGGCGGCGAACACCAAAAGCCAGACCAGTGGCCGCACGAGCGCGGCGAGAAAGCGCTCCCGCTGCTTGAGAAACCGGAGCACTTCGCGGACCAGGATGCCCTTGAAGCAGCGAAGATACCGGCCCGCGGTCACGATGCCTGCGCCCGTTCGCGACCGGTGGCGATAAGGCGGCCGAAGGATTCGCCCAGCGTCGCGCATCCGGCGGCGAGGTTCACCTCGTCGACCGTTCCGCTGGCACCGATGCGGCCTCCATCCATGACCACGACGCGATCGCCGGGACGGACCTCGTCGATGAGGTGGGTCGCCCACAGCACCGCGATCCCATCCGTGTCGGACAGCGCGTGCACGTGATCGACGATGCGTTGGCGGGTGGGCACATCCAGCCCGGCGGAGGCCTCGTCGAGCAGCAGGAGAGAGGGCTTGTGGAGCAGCGCCCGCGCCACCTCCACGCGCCGGCGATAGCCGCCGCTCAGCACCCGTACCTTGTCGCCCCGGCGATCGGACAATTCGAGGCGCGCGAGCTCCGCGTCGATGCGCCTGTCCGCCAGTCCGCCGCTCGATGCCGTGCAGCGACGCGAAGTACCGCAGGTTCTGCTGGACGGTGAGATCGAGATCCAGCGTCGGTTGTTGAAACACCACGCCCATGGTGGCGAGAGCCTTTCCCGGGTCCGCGCGGATATCCCACCCGCCCACCCGGATGCGGCCCTGGCGGCTCTCGAACAGATGCGTGATCAGCGAGAAAAGCGTCGTCTTGCCGGCGCCATTGGGCCCGAGAAGCGCCGTGAATTCGCCGCGATGGACGCGGAACGAGACGTCTTCGAGGGCGAACCGATCGCCGTAGCTGAAACCGAGGCCGTCGATTTCCAGGGCCGGCTCGGGAGACATCAACGCGTCCGCCATCGCACTAATACCAATTCTCGTTGATAGGAACCCATTGTGACGGCCTTTCGAGGTTTCCGGCAAGGAGCGTGGTGCGCGGTGATGCGGGAGCATCATAAGCGCCGCGCGACGCCGTCAGGAAACCTCGAAAGGCCGCCCGGAGGGTCGTGTTTCGCGCTTCCTCGGGGCGTCCGGGCCGTTTGACGATGGGTCCCCATCGCCAGCACGGTCCCTCCTGCCGAGGAAGCGTGAAACACGATCATAATGAGTGCCTATCAATGAGATTTGGTATAAGGTTTCACCGCCGCGCCCCACGGGTAGCGGCCCACCTTGATGGACTTGATCGGCTTCAGGCTTTCGACGTCGATGGCGGTCACGTCGCCGCTGACGCCGTTGGTGGTGAACAGGATTTTCTCGTCCGGCGAGAGCGCCAGGTGCCAGACCCGGCGGCCCACGAGGATATAGTCCGTCACCTCGTATGTCCGGGCGTCGACAACGGCAATGTGGTTCGATGGTCCGAGCGCGATGAAAGCGGATCGACCGTCGGAGGACAGTTGGATGCCCACCGGCTGGACGCGATCCTTGTGGATGCCCGGGATCTCGAACGAAAGCGTCTTGACGATCTCGCGCTTGGCCACGTCGATGATGGCGACGGTGCCGCCGATCTCCGATGACACCCACAACAGCGCGCCGTCGTCGGTGAATTCGGCATGGCGCGGCCGCTGGTCGACGAGCGTGTTGTCCACCAGTTCGTAGGTTTCGGTGTCGATCCAGTGGACCATGTTGGTGGTTTCCGAGGTGTTGACCGCGATCCGCCCATCGGGGCTGACCGCCATGCCCTCGGGCTCGACGCCCACGTCCACCTGGGCGATGACCGCGTGGGTCTCGGTATCCACCACCGTGACCACGTTGTCGTCTTCGTTGGCGATGTAGAGGTGCCGGTCATTGGGATGCAGATAGAACTGTTCCGGGTCGGCGCCGGAGGGCAGATCCGCGATCTTCTCGAATGTTTCCGTGTCGTACACCTCGACGCGATCGTCGTCGCTGGCGCAGACATACAGTTTGGAGAAATCCTTGCTCAGCAAGATCCCGCGCGGCCGCTGGCCCACGTCGAAAGTCTTCACCACCTCGAGCGTCTCGACATCGATGACGGATACCGTGTCGTCTTTTTCGTTGGAGATGAAAACGGTTTGCGGCGGCGGCGGAAATACCGCACAAGGTCAGCATCACGCTCAGCCAGTATCGGTAAGCCAATCGGTCCTCCCAGCCCAACGCGCTGTCGGCGTCGGGCTCAGTTCATCGTGCACGTCGTCTCGGGCGCATCATAGCCTAGCGTATCCAGCTCCGTATGCTGATGGAGAAATCCCTCCTGCGGAGAGAGTGTGACGATGGCGCGCGCCGTGGTCACCGGGATGGGCTGGCGAAGCTGGCCGCTCCAGGGACGGTAGGACAGCTTGCGGCCCTTGAACCCGCCCAGTTCGAACGCGGCGCCGGAAATGTAGCGCCGCATCGCCTCGAAGTCGGCGGAGCCGGTGCGGGTCGCGGCCTCGCCGATGGACCGCACGGCGGCCCAGGCGGCGTAATCCTTGGCGCTCATCCCCCGGCCGGCTCTCGCTGCGAACCGTTTCTGAAGCTGCGCCGCGCCCCATTGCTCCACGGTCCGGTCCCACGCCGCCGGAACCAGACCCTGCGTCCCCGCGACCGGCCGCGGAAGCCACGTTCGATACATCAGATATTCGCCGAACAAACTCATTTCGTCGGCGACGATCAGCACGTCGTAGTCGTCGACCTGAGTGAACCGGGGCATTTCCGCCTGCGCCATCCGTCGGATGTCATGGTCCGGCGTCCACGTCTTCTCGGCGACGATCTTGCCGCCGAAGCGTTTGGCCGCGCGTCGCACGGCCGCGGCGAACAGCGCATCCTCCGGCCGCGTGCCGGTCACCAGAAACCACCTCTTCCAGTTCTTCTTGACCAGGTACTGGGCCAGCGCATCGGCCAGCATGGCGCGACTCGGAAGCGTGTGGAGCATGGACGCCCGGCAATCGTCGACGCGGAAGCGGTCGTCGGGGGCACCGGCGTTGAAGATCAGCATGGTCTCCGCTTCCGGCATCGCCAGGATCGCGTCGAGCGCCGCCGCACCCACATTGGTCACAAGGAAGCGGTGGCCGCCCGCATGAACATCACGAACCGCCGCCGCCACGTCGCCATCGGCGGGGACGATCCTTTCGTCGAGCACGAACTTCTGGTTCATGAACCGCCCGGTGGTGGTGTTGTCGTCGATCCCGAGGCGCGCGCCCCGCAGTCCTTCATCGTCCGCGGGCGCCAGCCAGTCGAGATTGGAAAGGGCCGGCGGCCGCTCGATTTCCTGCGCGAGATAGGCGATCCGAACCTCGGCGGGTTCATCGCCCGCGACGGCGAGCGCCGCGACCGTCGCTACCAAAACGCTGACGGCGAGAGCAAGTTGCCGGCGGAACCACACCGCCCAGGTTCCCCGCCTCCGTTCCATGACGCCCTCCGGATGTGTCTCTTCAGACAGCTTAACCATCGACGTCGGGCATCGGTCAATTGCGACGAAAGTCGAATAGCGTCCGCCGCCGGCCCATTCCAACCGGTCGGAGTCATCTATCGGGAAAATCGAAGCACAACCGCGCCGAACAGCGTCAGGGCGATGGATGCGACCTTGACCAGGTTGAGGCGCTCGTTGAGGAACACGACACCGATGAGCAGCGCGAAGATGATGCTGGTCTCGCGCAAAGCCGTGACCATCGGGATCGGCGCCTGAGTGAACGCCCATACGACGAGGGCATAAGCGAGGAACGAAGCGCCGCCGCCGAAGACCAGCGCGGACCGGGCTTCGCGCTCCACGCGGCCGAGCAGACCGGGTTTCAGTCTGGTCATGATGACCGGGAACAAGGCGACGTTGATAAATGTCAGCCATATCCAGTATCCCAATGCCGTGCCGGCCTGGCGCGCCCCCAGCCCGTCGACCAGGGAATAGCCCGCGATGCAGCAGCCGGTCGCAAGCGCCATGCCCGCCGCTCTTGGATTGCGGATGCCATCGCTTCCCCGAACGAAAGCGAGACTGACGATGCCGATGGCGATCGTCGAAACGGCCACCGTTTCAATGGACGTGAGATGAACACCGAGGGCCATGACCGAGATACCCGCGACGAGCATCGGCGCTACGCCCCGCGCGATGGGATAGACGTGTGTGAGATCGCCAATTCGGTAGGAGAACAAGAGTAACAGCTGATAACCAATGTGGAAGCCCACGCTGGCGATGAGATAGAGCCAACTCTGAGGATCTGGCAACGGAACGAAGGGGAGAGCCACAATTGCAAGAGGCGCGTGCCCGAGAACAATAGCCGTCATGCTGACATACTTGTCGCCGGCGTTCTTGACCAAGGCGTTCCAGCCGGCATGCAGCGCCGCCGCCAGCAAGACGACCGAGAACACGAGCGGATCCAACGGCGCCTCCTCCTCAATCGGCGCAGGGTAGCATGGCGCCGGGGTTCGGCCAAAAATCTCATGGTTGGCGCGGTTGTCATGAAGTAGTCTGTCTTTTCCCGCGGAAGTCGGAGACGTGCAACGCCATGCCAGTGACAAGACGCTTGTTTGGAGCAGCGATGAGCGCCGCCTTGGTCGCGGCCTTGACGGTGCCGGCCGCGGCCGAAGGAACCGTCACGGTGGAGAACCGCTCGGGGTTCGCCATCAAGATCGCCGGCGACGGCGGGAACGGGCGGGTCGACAAGGCGGGCGAACCCGTCACCATCGCATTCGAAGGCGGCAAGGATGTGGGGATCGACCTCAAGATATGGTGGGTGCCGAAACCACGCGAGCTTTGTCAGCTATTCGTTCCGTGGGATCGGAGGGTGGTCGTCTCCGGAACCACCACGATCCGGTGCCGATCCGAATAGCTCGCCTCACGCCCCGTTCGCCGCACAAGCGACCGGCCACGAGAACGCGCGTCACAAATTCAGTGTTGCCGGATCGCGTCGCCGAACATGGCTAGACAGCCAGCCAATACACGATGACGACACCGAAACTTAATGAAAACCTATGGCCAAAGCATGCGCCGCGACCGTAAAGCTTGTTCCGGTCACTTCCGGCGTTTCGCTGCCCGCGAGCATGAGTTCCTGGTTTTCCCGCCGCTGAATTTCATCATTGAGGGATGCAATCGTGCTATCGAGACTGGCATCGTCGCGAACCAACATTCCAAACTCAGTTTGCGAACCGTTTTTTGCCGCACGTCTTCCCTCCGCCCGCAATACGCCGTTTAGAATAGCGGCGGCATAGTCAAATTCCGCTCCGGATACGGAAGCACCAGAATTTGAATTATTGTTGGCCACGGTCATGAAAACGTCGTCACCACGAAGAAGGAGGCCTTCGTTCAGCGCCGCCAAATTCGATACAAGCGACAAATCATCGACGATGACGGGGCCGAAATCCGAGGTGACCGACAAACGATTTGCTGCCCATGAAAAATTGCCCACCGCCGCCACTGTCTCGAACCGGTGCTCATCCGAAACCGGTTCAACGAGCCGAGCCAGCAGCTGATCTTTGGCATATTGATCCTGGATCGTCTCATTCAGCGCCGTCATCGAGCGATCGAGCGATGGTCCATGGGAGATCAACGGTTCGAAGCCTACATCGGCGCGACTATCGACTGAAACTTGCAGCGTTATGCCGAGGACCAGGGGTGTCGCCGTGAGCATCATCCGTGCATATCGTGAGAGCGGATCAGTCATGATTGATAACTCCACTATTCAGAGTTAAATGCGGGCCACTTGCTCTGCAGCGTATGATTTTTTGAGGTACGCTGATTCTAGCATGCTGCGAATTAAAACGCCACGCGCGAATCCTGATAGAAGATTTTCCTGCCAACGGCAATTGCGGCGCCAACATTCCGCTGGTTTGCCTTCGCCGTGCCTTGTTCAATTATTGCGTTCGCCAAACGTTCGTTCGACTTTGTATTAATTGCTTTGGCTTTCCGCCGCTTGTAAATTGACGATTGAAAAATGATGGGGCCGGTTCGTCTGCCGTCGATGGCAGGCAGATAAGGGACAAAGCGATCCCATACACCAGCGAAGGGGAGGCACGTCCGCCGCGTCTTCGTTTTGCGCTTCAATGTGCATTGAAGCCGTGTCGCTTTCCTCGCCGGCATAACGCGCTCGAGCACCGCTGCTCAGGGAGGAGACCGAGATGCTGAAATCACTGTACATTGATCCGGGAAAATGTACGAACTGCCTTCAGTGTGAGATGGCCTGTTCATACGTGAAGGAAGACGCTTTCAATCCGGCGAAGTCGCGGATCAAGGTGTTCGCGTTTCACGACGAGGGCCGCTTCGTCCCCTATACCTGTACGCAGTGCGCCGAGGCATGGTGCATGCACGCGTGTCCGGTCGACGCCATTTCGTTGGATCGCGCCACCGGCGCCAAGGTCGTGTCGGACGATCTGTGCGTCGGCTGCAAGGTGTGCACCATCGCATGCCCGTTCGGGACGGTGAACTATAACGTGGACTCGGGCAAGGTGATCAAGTGCGATCTGTGCGACGGCGATCCGGCGTGCGCCAAGGCCTGCCCCACCGAGGCCATTACCTATGTGGACGCCAACTGGACGGGTCTCGACCGCATGCGCCAGTGGGCGGCCAGGACCGACGCGGGCTCCGGCGCCGCGGCGACGGCCTAAGGGGAGGACGGAACATGGCATGGGCAAGGAAGATTTTGCGGGTGAACCTGGCCAACGGGACCTGCACGGACGAGCCTCTCAACATGGAATGGGCCGGGCAATACCTGGGCCAGCGCGGCCTCGCCACCAAATATCTGGTGGAGGAGACCGACCCCCGGGTGGATCCGCTGTCGCCGGACAACAAGATGATCATGGCGACGGGTCCGTTGACGGGAACGTGCGCGTCGACGGCTGGCCGATACTCGGTGATCACCAAGGGCGCATTGACGGGCGCCATCGCCTGCTCGAATTCGGGCGGCTTCTTCGGCAACGAGATGAAGAACGCCGGCTATGACATGATCATCTTCGAGGGCCGGGCACCGAAGCCCGTTTATCTGCTGTTGCAGAACGGCGATGCCCAGTTGCTGGATGCGGGCGAGATCTGGGGCACGTCGGTGTGGGACACCGAGGAGCACATCAAGGCCAAGCACCAGGATCCGCTGATCCGCATCGCGTCCATCGGGATATCCGGCGAGAAGGGCGTCAAGTATGCGTGCATCGTCAACGACATGCACCGGGCGGCGGGCCGCTCGGGCGTGGGCACGGTGATGGGCTCGAAGAACCTGAAGGCGGTCGCCATCCGCGGCACGCTGGGGGTCCGGGTCGAGGACGGGCCGGCGTTCATGGCGGCCACGGAGGCCGGCAAGAAGGTGCTGGCGGACAATGCGGTCACGGGCCAGGGCTTGCCCACCTACGGCACGCAGGTGCTGATGAACGTCATCAACGAGACCGGATCGCTTCCGACCCACAACCACAAGGACGTGCAGTTCGAGGGCGCGCACAGCATTTCCGCCGAAGCCATGCACGAGAAGCGGGCCAGCGACGGCAAATCCAACCTCATCACCAACCAGGCGTGTTTCGCGTGCACCATCGCCTGCGGCCGCGTTTCGGCCATCGAGCGCACGCACTACACAGTGGTGGACCGGCCGGAATATCAAAAGGCCTCGGGCGGGCTGGAATACGAAGCCGCCTGGGCGCTCGGCGCGGCCACCGGGGTGGACGATCTCGACGCCTGCACCTTCGCCAACTTCATGTGCAACGAGCAGGGCTTCGATCCGATTTCCTTCGGCGCCACCGTCGGCGCGGCCATGGAGCTGTTCGAGATCGGCGCCATCACCACAAAGGAGACCGGCGGCATCGAGCTCAAGTTCGGAAACGCCAAGGCGCTGACCGACATCGCCGAACTCACCGGCAAGGGCGAGGGCTTCGGCGCGGACATCGGGCTCGGCTCCAAGCTGTTGTGCGAAAAGTACGGCCATCCCGATCTTTCCATGCAGGTCAAGGGCCAGGAGTTCCCGGCCTACGATTCCCGGGGTATTCAGGGCATGGGGCTGGCCTACGCCACGTCCAATCGCGGCGCGTGCCACCTGCGCGGCTATACGGTGGCGTCGGAAGTCCTCGGGATCCCGGAGAAGACCGATCCTCTGGTCACCGACGGCAAGGCCGGCCTGGTGAAGGCGTTCCAGGACGCGACGGCGGCGGTGGATTCCGCCGGCATCTGCGTGTTCACCACCTTCGCCTGGACGCTGGACGATATCGCGCCGCAGATCGACGCCGCGTGCGAGGGACCGTGGACCACGGAAAAGCTTCTCGAAGTGGGCGAGCGTATCTGGAATATGGAACGCAAGTACAACCTCGACGCCGGGTTTACGGGCAAGGACGACAATCTGCCCAAACGCCTGCTCAAGGAGGCGGCCAAGACCGGCCCCGCCAAGGGCCTTGTCAACGGCCTCGACAAGATGCTTCCGGAATACTACCAGGTCCGCGGCTGGACCCCCGAAGGCATACCCACAAATGAAACGATGCACCGTCTCAATCTTTGATGGGATGGTTACGTTTCCTCCCACCTTGAACCTGGAGGGCGAGGTACGAAGCCATCGTACCTCGCCCGTTTTGCTGATCAGGCACGCGGTCGTGTTAGATGGGCGCACCCGAGAGGATTGAGGCATGCTCGATTTTTTTCGCAAGTTGTTCGGCGGTTCGCCGCAAGCCCAATCGGCAAGTGAACAGCCGGCCAGTGCACAGCCGGCCGATGGAAAGTTGGCTGGGGAACAGCCGGCCGGTCCGGCGGAGGCCAAACGCGAGGACGTGAAGGTGAATGCGACCAACGGCGGGACGCGATACGTCATTCTGGGCGCCGGACCCGCCGGTGTCATCGCCGCCGAGACGCTGCGCAAGGCCGATAAGACCGGTAACATTCTACTCATTAACGGCGAGGACGGCCAGCCTTACTCGCGCATGGCGATTCCGTATTTTCTCTCGAGCATGATCGACGAAGCGGGGACCGAGCTGCGCAAGACACCCGGCCATTATAAGGATCTGGGCATCAACGTTCGACATGGCTGGGTCGAGGGGATCTCGCCAGACGCCGGCCGCCTTGATATGAGAGGCGGACAGACCGTGCCCTTCGACAAGCTGCTCGTCGCCACCGGCGCCAGCGCGATCCGGCCTCCCATCGAGGGGTTGGACCTGCCGGGCGTTCATTCCTGCTGGACTATTGAGGACGCCCGCAACATCGTCAGTCTGGCGGAGCCGGGCTCGCATGTGATCCTGCTCGGCGCCGGCTTCATCGGCTGCATCGTGCTCGAAGCGCTGGTTGGACGCGGCGTATCGCTGAGCGTCGTGGAGATGGGCGACCGCATGGTGCCCCGGATGATGAACGAGACCGCCGGGAACATGCTCAAGCGATGGTGCGAGAACAAGGGTGTGAAGGTTTTGACGTCCACGTCCATCAGCAAGATCGAACCTGCCGACAGCGCGGCCGCCGGCGGCGAGGGTCTTCTCGTCGAGCTCGACGACGGACAGCAATTGTCGGCGCACTTGGTGGTCATCGCGGCGGGCGTACGGTCCAACATGGGGTTTCTCGACGGCAGCGGCATCGACACCGACCAGGGTATCCTGGTGGACCGGTTCTTGCGCTCCAGTCACCTGAATATCTATGCGGCCGGCGATGTGGCGCAGGGTCCGGATTTCTCCACCGGCGGGTTTTCGGTTCACGCCGTCCAGCCCACCGCCGCCGATCATGGCCGCATCGCCGCCATCAACATGGCCGGGGGCAATGCGCCGTTCAAGGGCTCTTTGGTGATGAACGTGCTCGACACGGTGGGGCTTGTTTCATGCTCGTTCGGTCGATGGCAGGGCGTCGAGGGCGGCGAACATGCGGAGCGGGTCGACGAGAACGCGTTTAAGTATGTCAATCTGCAGTTTGACGGTGACCACCTTATCGGCGCCATCAGCCTCGGGCGCACGGATTGGGTGGGCGTGATCCGCGGCCTCATTCAGACGAAGGTCCCGCTGGGCCCCTGGAAAAAGAAATTGATGGTCGATCCGCACCTCATCGCGGAGGCTTACGTGGCGCGCGCCGGAACCTGACGGTGGATCATGAACGTGAGTGTCAAGCTCTATGCCGTGCTGGGCCGCCACCTGCCGCCGAACAGCAAGGATAACACCGCTGAACTAACGGTGGCAGACGGGTGTAGCGTCATGGACGTCATCCGCCGCCTCGACTTGCCGGCGGAGCATTGCCATCTGGTGTTGGTAGACGGGATTTTCGTGCCGCCCGGCGAACGCGAGACTTGCGTTCTCCGCCAGGGGGACGCTCTTGCCATCTGGCCGCCGGTTGCGGGCGGGTGAGCGGGATGTTGGGCCCTGTCCGGACTGCCCTGAAATCGCTCGTCGAATTAAGCGCCAAGGGTGCCGGCGTTCTGGCACTTTGCGCGCTTCCTTGGATGAGTGCGCAAGACGCGCAGGCCCGCCCGCTCGATGAGATCGTCGAGAGCGGCACAATCATCATCGCCGTTTACCGTGATTTTCCGCCCTTCTCCTACCAACGGGACGGGACCCTGGTGGGTGTCGATGTGGATCTCGGGCGGCTGATCGCGGAACGGCTGGGTGTCGAAGTGTCCTTCATGCCGATCACCGCCGACGAGAACATGGACGACGATCTGCGAAATGCCGTCTGGAAGGGTCATTATATCAGTCGCGAAGTTGCCGATCTCATGCTTCATGTCCCCATCGATCGGCAATTGGCGCTCAGAAACAACCTGGTTGCTTTTTTCGCTCCCTATTTCAGGCGCGAGTTCGCCTTGGCCTATGATCCGGAGTGGATCGAAAGCGACCCGGATCCCATGGTGTTCACGCGCGAAAAAGTCGGTGTCGAGTTGGATTCCCTTCCGGATTTCTATCTTTCGAGCGCCTATGGCGGGCAACTGCGGGGAAACGTCGTGCACTACCGGACGGTCGACGCGGCTACGCGGGCGCTCGTTGCCGGCGAGGTCGCCGGCGTCATGGCACCGCTGAGCGAGATCGAGGCCGGACTGGGCGGGGACGCGGAGCGTTTCGGTCTCGGTCCCGTCGCCATGACCGGTTTCGGCCAGCCGACCTGGGTGGTGGGCGTCGCGGTCGATCATAACTCCCGTGATCTCGGCTACGCCGTCGAGGACGTCATTGCCGCCGAGATTGCGAGCGGTGCCATCGAGGGGATTTTCTCGCGCTACGGCATCTCTTATCGGCCGCCAACCGCCGCCGCCGATCCCTGATCTAAACGGGCCTATTCCACAGTCACGCTCTTTGCGAGGTTGCGCGGCTGATCCACGTCGGTGCCCTTGATCACCGCGACGTGGTAGGCAAGGAGCTGAACCGGGATGGTGTAGAGGATAGGGGCGACGAACGGGTCAACGGCCGGCAGTTCCACCGTCGCCGCCGCCATGTTGCCGAGACGCGCGATCCCCTTGGCGTCGGACAGGAAGATCACGCGTCCGCCGCGCGCGATCACCTCTTGCATGTTCGACGCGGTTTTGTCGAACAGGCGATCCGACGGCGCGATCACGATGATCGGCATGTGTTCGTCGATCAGCGCGATCGGGCCGTGCTTCATCTCGCCGGCGGCGTAGCCCTCGGCATGGATATAGCTGATTTCCTTGAGTTTCAGCGCGCCTTCCAATGCGATGGGATAGCCGGTGCCGCGCCCGAGATAGAGCGCGTCGCGGGCTTCCGCCACCTCCTGGGCGATCTCGGCGAGCCGTTCGTCGTGATTGAGCACCTCGTTGGCCCGCCCAGGCACCTCGGTCAGGGCCTGGCAGAGCCGCTGCTCCTCCGGCCGGTCGATGGCTGCGCGCTGGGCGGCCATGGCGATCACCAGCGCCGCCAGTACGGTCAGCTGTGTGGTGAACGCCTTGGTGGAGGCAACGCCGATTTCCGGCCCGGCATGGGTCAGAAGAAGGCCGTCGGACTGCCGCGCCATGGAACTTTCGGGCACATTGACGACGCTGACAACATGCTGACCCTGTTGGCGCGCGTACTTGATGGCGGCGAGCGTATCGGCGGTTTCTCCCGACTGCGAGATGAACACGGCCATTCCGCCCCGCGGCATGTCGGCGTTGCGGTAACGGAATTCCGAGGCGATATCGACGTCCGTCGGCACGCGGGCGATCTGCTCGAACCAGTACTTCGCCACCAGCGCCGCGTGGTAGGACGTCCCGCAGCCGATCAGGGTGAGACGGCTGACCCGCGTCAGATCGAGAGACAGATCCGGCAGGCGGATGACCTGGTTCCAGGGATTGAGAAGCGCGTGCAACGCGTCACCCATGACCGACGGCTGCTCGTAGATTTCCTTGAGCATGAAGTGCGGGAAATTGCCCTTGCCGATCATCGCCCCCGACGTCGCGGTCGTGCGAATTTCGCGGTCGACGATGGTTCCCGTTTCGTCGTGAACGACCGCGCCGCCCGCGGTGATCTCGACCCAATCGCCCTCTTCCATGTAGCAGATCTGACGGGTCAGCGGCGCCAGCGCCAGGGCGTCGGAGCCGAGATACATTTCGCCGTCGCCGTAGCCGATGGCGAGTGGACTGCCGCGCCGGGCGCCGATCATCAGGTTGTCGTGGCCGGCGAACAGGATGGCGAGCGCGAACGCACCATCCAACCGGGCGAGCGCCGCCTGGACGGCCTCCCCGGGTGACTTTCCGTCGGTGAGGAAATCGCTGATCAGGTGGACCACCACTTCCGTGTCGGTGTCGGTGCTGAACGTTCTTCCCTTGGCGGTCAGCTCCACCCGGAGGTCATGGAAATTCTCTATGATGCCGTTGTGGACCAGCACGACACGGTCGTCGGCATGGGGGTGGGCGTTGGCCTCGGTTGGCGCGCCGTGGGTCGCCCACCGCGTGTGGCCAATGCCGATGCGGCCGTCGACGGGCTCGCGCCCCAGCACCGCTTCCAGGTTGGTGATCTTGCCCTCGGCCCGGCGCCGGACGATATCGCCGTTGTCGAGGGTGGCGATGCCGGCGGAATCATATCCCCGGTACTCCAGTCGTCTCAGGCCGTCGATCAGCAGCGGCGCAACGGGCGCCTTGCCGACAATGCCTATGATGCCACACATGGTCCGCTATTCCTTTTTGCCGGCCTTGGCCGCCTTTTCCTTGCCGCGTCGCTCGCGAAACCGCCGGGCCCAGTCGGGGTTCTCGCGATGCGGCCCGCGCGTGAGCGCCAGGGCGTCCGCGGGAACGTCCCGCACGATGACGCTGCCGGCGCCGGTAATGGCGCCATCGCCGATCTTCACCGGTGCTACCAGCGACGTGTTGGATCCAATGAACGCGTTGGCGCCGATGTCGGTGTGGTCCTTGAAGAAACCATCGTAATTGCAGGTGATGGTGCCGGCGCCGACATTGGCCTTGGCGCCAATGCGAGCGTCGCCAATGTATGTGAGATGATTGACCTTGGCGCCCGCCTCGACGCTTGCGTTCTTGATTTCCACGAAGTTTCCGATATGCGCATCGCGACCGATCCGGGCGCCGGGTCGCAGACGGGCATACGGGCCGATCGACGCGCCGTCGTCAATCGTCACATTCTGCAGATGGCAGAAAGGCTGGATTGTCACGTTGGCCCCGACCGAGACACCCGTGCCGAACACTACATAGGGGCCGACGGTGGTATCGCGGCCGAGTGTCGTGTCGGCGCTGAAAAACACGGTGGCGGGATCGATCAGCGTCGTCCCCTCGGCCATCGCCCGGGTGCGAAGCTCGTTCTGGAGCATGGTCTCCGCATGAGCGAGATCCGCCCTTGAATTGATGCCGATGAGCTCCGCCTCGCCGCCTTCGACCGCCCGGCAGCGGAGACCGTCGGCGCAAGCGATATGGACGATATCGGTGAGATAATACTCGCCTTTGGCGTTGTCGTTGCCGACCCGGTCCAGCAGATCGAACAACCTGCCGCCGTCCACCGCCATGACGCCGGAATTGCAGAGGTCCACCGCCAACTGGTCGGCGGTGGCGTCCTTGGCCTCGACGATCGCCTGCAAATGTCCGTTGCCGTCGACGATCAAGCGACCGTAGGCGCCGGGTTCCCGCGGGCGAAATCCGAGCACCACGACGGCCGGGTTGTCCGCCGATCGCCGGGCGGCGAGCATCCGGCCGAGCGTCTCGGCGGACAGCAGCGGCGTATCGCCATAGACCACCAGCACATCACCCTTGAAATCGGCGACGGCTTCGCGCGCGGCCATGACGGCGTGTCCGGTCCCGAGCCGTTCTTTCTGCACAACCGTCGGATAGGGAGCCACCTGCCTGGCCACCGCATCCATGTCGTCGCCGACGATGATCGTCATGCGATCCGGTTCAAGCGTTTCGAGAGTGTCCAGCAGGTGGCGGATCATCGGCCGGCCGGCCAGCGGATGCAGGACTTTGGGAAGTGCCGATCTCATTCGCGTTCCGAGGCCAGCGCCAAGAACGACGATCGCGGTTTTACTGTTGGTCATCATTAAACCAGTGTTTACAAGGACAGCAGTGGGCAAGAGCGACAAACCTGCCACACGGCGAAATTATCGCCAAGCCAAAGATGATTGCCGACGAAAAGTGAACAGGGGTTTGCATGGGGACCTTCAGGGCCGCGGTGTTCGACTTGGACGGCACGCTGATCGACAGCGCTCCCGACCTGCGCTTGGCGCTCAACAAAGTGCTGGAGCAAAACGATCGAAAGCCGGTCGGCCTCCAACAGGTGAAAATGATGGTGGGCGACGGCGCCGCCAAGCTGGTGGAACGGGCGTTCGCCGCCACGGGCGACCAACCGGCGGCATCCGAACTGGCCGCCCTGACCACGGCGTTTCTTGGATTTTACGAAGGACATTCCGCGGACCTGACGCGACCCTATCCGGGCGTCAGGGAAACCTTGACCGGACTCAAGGCCCGCGGTCTGGCGCTCGGTATCTGCACCAATAAACCGGAAGGGCCGACACGAGAGGTTTTGCGGGACTTGAACATGGACGAGGTGTTTGACGCGGTTCTGGGGGGCGATTCCATCGACGGCGCGCGCAAGCCCGATCCGCGCACCCTGCAAAGTGTTCTCGACAGCATGGGTGTCGCCGCGACCGACTCGGTCATGGTTGGGGACGCCGCGAACGATGTGGACGTCGCGCGAGCGCTCGGCGTGCCGGTGATCGTCGTCGCCTACGGATATACGCGCACTCCCGTCGCCGACCTCGGGGCGGACATGATCATTGCCGAATTTTCAGATTTGCCGGCGGCTCTCGACCACCTTCCTTGACACCGTTCCGGCCACGCCCTTAAATGTGCCTTCCATTCGGGTTTGGGGCGCGTAGCTCAGCGGGAGAGCACTGCCTTCACACGGCAGGGGTCACAGGTTCAATCCCTGTCGCGCCCACCACCACTTTCGCGGATTTTCCTAAGGCAGGCGATAGTAGCGCTGAGCCAGGCGTTCGGCCTCGCGGATGGCTTCGCTCGGCGACTTGGCGCCGGAAGCCGCCTGAGCGACCATGTTGACGACGATGGAATCCGACATCGCCGCCGCCGAACCGGGTCCGAGCGGTCCGGCGTATCCGTTCCACAGCATCCGGGCGGTGCAATCGCGATAGGGCGTGATTTTCGGATCCTCGGTCCACACCGGGTTGTTCTCGTACGCCTGCAAAGGTTGCGTTACGTAACCGAGCGATGCCCTCTGCCAAGGCTCATACTGCTCGCGCTCCCACATGAACCGAAGATACGCCTTGGCGGCGTTCGGGTAGGGCGTGTGATTGAACACCATGGCCTGTGAGATCAGGAACAGCTCCGTCGGTCTACCCACCGGACCGACGGGGAAGTTCGCGTGCTGGATATCCTCGGCCATCGCTTTCATCGCCGGATCGTCCGAGTTCTTGGCGGCATAGTAAATCGAAACGCCGTTGGCGGTGAGACTGATGCGGCCCGCGAGGAAGGCGTCGTTGTTGTCCGGGTCGAGCCACGACGTGATGTCCGGCACGAACGTCTGATAGAGCTCGTGGGCGTATTCGAGCGCTTGCAAGGTCTGGGCGCTGTCGATCACCACCAGGCCCGCGCGATCCGTCAATTTGCCGCCAAACGCCCACAGCACCCAGTGGGTCCAGACGCTGGCGTCGCCGATGGAACGCCCGAGCACGAAGCCGGGCGGCGTGCCGTTCTTGGCCAGGGCCTGGCACAGCTTGAGAAACCCGTCGGTGTCCGTCGGAAAGGCATCGAAGCCGGCGGCCGCCACGTGCGACTGGCGATACACCATGCACGAACCGGCGACGCCGAGAGGAAGCGCGATCCATTCATCGAGAAGCCCCGTCCCATACTGCTTGCAGACCGGGTACCAGTCGCCGTATTTCGCCCCAAGCGTGGCGGCGACATCCGAGACCGGCACCAGTCGGTCTGGAAACAGATGCGGATCGTCGTACCACCCGAAGACGATGTCCGGCCCGCTGCCGCGGTCGGCGACTTCCGCTGCTTTCTTGCTCACCTCCGGCCAGGGAACATACTCCACCTTCACGGGCACCCCGGCGGCCTTGGAGAATGCCTCGGTATTGGCCTGCCAGAGTTCCCTGTCGCCGTCGACAAAGCTCTCCCAACGCAGGAGGTGGATCGATGCCCCGGGCTCCGGCTCGGCGATAAGCCCTTGAGCCCATGTCCGTCCGTGGGGGATGAGGCTGCCCGCCGCCGCCAGGGCGGCCGCCGTTTTCAGGACGTCGCGTCTTGTGAAATCGCTCATGACTTCCTCTCCACCTTAGTTTCGCTCAGATGGCCGTCCATCGCTGACCCGCCGCGCCCGTTCGGTAATGTCGCTCCAGGCTCCCTTTTCCATGTCCGCGTCGGAAGCCAACCATGATCCTCCGACGCACATCACGTTGGTCACTTTCAGGTACGCCGCGAGGGTGTCTTCGCGAATGCCGCCCGTCGGACAGAAAAAGACATCGCCGAATGGCCCGGCGAAACCGCTGAGCGCCGCCCGGCCCCCAGCGGCCTCCGCCGGAAAGAACTTCAAATGACGGAAGCCGTGAGAGCGGGCCTGCATGATCTCGGAGGCGGTAGCGACGCCGGGAAGAAACGGCATGTCGCTCGAAGCCACCGCCGCGGCCAGCTCCGGTGTCAGTCCGGGACTGACGCCGAACCGGGCGCCGGCGTTCCGCGCATTCGCAAGATCACTCGTATCGAGGATGGTGCCGGCACCGGCGATCGCGCCGGGCACCTTGTCCCCGATCAATCGGATTGCTTGCGCGGCGATCTCGGTTCGAAGGGTGATCTCCAGAACCGTCAGTCCACCCTCGACCAGCGCCTCGGCGAGCGGCACGGCGTCCTCGATCCGCCGGATGGTCAATACCGGGATCACCGAGGCCGCGCGCAGGATCGATTCGAACTGGGCAGTCGGCTTGTGCGGTGCTGTCATGGCTCTGTCCCTCGATTTGACCCAGGCATCAGGTCGTCCATGGCCGGTATCGCGTCGCGCGGAATGATGGCGCCCGGATGCCGGATCACCGTGCCAGCAAGTCGATGGCCGACCCGGGCCGCGATCTCCGGCCCCACTCCGGCGAGGCGGGCGGCGAGATAGCCGGCATTGAACGAATCGCCGGCTGCCGTGGTGTCGATGGGCTTGACGACAGTCTCGACCTTGACCACGTGGGTGTCGTCGGCAACGCCGACCAGGCATCCGCGGCTTCCATCCTTGACGACGATTTCGCCGACCCCGGCGTCGCGATAACGCCGTGCGCAGCTCGGCCCGTCGGCGTCTCCGTAGAGGAGCCGCTCGTCGTCGAAGGTTGGAAGGACGATATCCACCCGCTTGATCATGGCATCGAAGGCCGCCCGCGCCGCCGCAACGTCTGCCCATCCCGCGGGCCGGTAGTTGCCGTCGAACGCCACCCGGCCGCCCCGGGCGCGGGCCCGGTCGAGAGCGGAAAACATCGTCGACAAACCGCGATCCGAGTACAACGACAGGGTGATCCCGGAGAGGTAAATCAAATCAAATCGCTGCAGGTCCTCGGTAATATGAGACCTGGCGGCCCGTTCGAAGATTTCCCGGGCGGGCGATCGATCCCGCCAGTAATGGAACGAGCGTTCGCCCACCGCGTCGATGTTGATGAGATAAAGCCCTGGCAGGCGATTGGACACGCGGGCGATATGTTCGGTTCCAACGCCCTCGTTCTGGCACAGGGCAACGATATTGTCACTGAACGGATCGGCGCCGAGCGCCGTGATGTAGTCGACGGCGATGCCCAGTCGCCGCAGATAGACCGAAGTGTTGAAGGTATCGCCGCCGTAAGCGAGGTCGTAGCGGCCGTCGCCGCCACGGCGAAACTCCATCATGCATTCTCCGATGGCCGCCACTTTCATCCGTCGGCTCCCTGATGCTCTCTGGCCGCAATGTGGTGGCGGATGACGGAAACCACACCGCGCAAGGTTGCGACCCGCGCGGCGATCCAGGTGGCGTTCACCCCCTTGACGCGCAGCGCCATCTCATAAGGTTCGCGGAGCCGCTCGCCGCAGACCAGGAGCACGCTCCCGGGCAGCGGCTCCAGCTCCGCCATGCGCACCAATTCTTCGCCGATCAGAAGACCCGACAGAAAGCTCGCGATCTCGGCCGCTCCGAGGTCGCCATAGAGGCACCGGCCCCGGGCGCCGAACACGTGATGGGGAAGGCCACCGGGTTGTCCGGCGAGGGAGAGGCCCCTCTTGAACGCGGCCGCATCGAAGGCCGCATCGGTCTCGGCAAGCCGGCCGACAACGGTATGGCGCAGGATTACTTGGTAGAGCTCTCCGGTCATCGCGGTGGCGAAACGTTCAAGCGTGCCATCGCGAACGGTCGCCCACTTGCTGTGGGTCCCGGGCAGGCAGAGATGGCCCGAAACCGCTCCGGTTTCCTCCAGGGCGCCGAAGATCTGAACTTCCTCGCCGCGCATGACGTCGACGTGGCCTTTGGCGCCGTGGTATCGGACGCCGGGAAGGATCCAGGCGTCCTCAATGCCCTCGGCCGGCACCACCTGGCGCGCCAGGGCATCCGCGTCCACCGGCGCCGGCGGTTGGGGCGCCTTCAACCAGCCCTGCGCCGCTCCCACCATGCCGGCCATGTAGATGGGCACCGACGTGCCGTCGGGCCGCCAGGGCGCCGTTTGCTCACGGCAATACGAGGTGAAATCCGCCTTGGCGAGGGCGCTCATGCCCCGTCCTTCGGCGATCTCCTCCAGGCAGCGGCCGCTCTCCGGGTCCACGAGATAGGCGCGGAAGCTGCTCGTTCCCCAGTCGACGACGATGGCCCGGTTGCCGATCACCTCAGTGCTCCTCCAGGCGGCGGTATTCCGCGGCGAGACCACGGGCGATGGCCCCCACCTCCGCCGCCGCGCGGCCAGGCGCATAAAGGTTGGCGCCGAAACCGAAACCGTCGGCGCCAGCGGCATGGAACGGTTCCATGTTCTCGAGGCCGATCCCCCCGACGGTGACCACGCGGGTATCCTTCGGCAAAACCGCCCGCACGTCCTTCAGGTAGGCTGGGCCCAGGCGAGCGGCGGGAAACACCTTCAGCACCCGAGCGCCGTGCCGCAGCGCGGAGAGCGCCTCGCTCGGTGTCATGCAGCCGATGAGCGGAATGAGATCCGCGCCGATACCAGCCTCGATGATCGCCGGATCGGTGTTGGGCGTCACCATCAGCTTGGCGCCCGTGCCCGCCAGCCGTTCCACGTCCTTCGCGAGTAGCACGGTGCCCGCGCCGACGACAACGCCCTCGGGACAGCACGCCACCAGCTTGGCGATGCTGTCAAACGGCCGGGGCGAGTTGAGAGGCACTTCGAG
The DNA here is from genome assembly GCA_963786305.1 of uncultured Alphaproteobacteria bacterium. GTDB lineage: Bacteria > Pseudomonadota > Alphaproteobacteria > Rhodospirillales > Defluviicoccaceae > CAKZLS01. The sequence continues at coordinate 211,784 of CAWAYL010000009.1, read as the reverse complement.
AAGGCGAAAGCCCGCGCTCACCAATGCGTCGGCCACGGCGGGCACCTCGTCCGGCTCGATGCCGCGGAGGACGGCAACCAGCGGCATCTCGGTGAACGACCGCGCGAAAGCATCGTTCATCGCCGGCTCACCCGGCATATCGCGAATGGTCTCGGACATCGGGCACTCTTTCCCTATTCACCCGCCCCCGCTACAGGATCCACATCGCCAGATCCGGAACGAACAGCAGCAGCATGAGCACAATGACCTGAAGTGCGATGAACGGCAGAACGGCCTTGAAGATGTGCGGCAGCTCTATCCCCGCCGGCGCGACCCCTTTCAGATAGAACGCGGCGGGACCGAACGGCGGACTGAGGAATGACACTTGCATGTTGACCGCGAACAGGATGCCGAACCAGATCGGATCGTAGCCCAGTTGCTTGATGATCGGCACGAAGATCGGCAACGTCAGCATGGCGATGCCGATCCAGTCGAGGAACAGGCCGAGCACCGCCAGGATGGCCATCATCAAAAGAATGATGAGAACGGGCGCGGCGTCGATGCCGAGGATGGTCTGGGAGACGAAGCGGTTGCCGCCCATCAGATTGTAGACGCCGACCAGGGCGGCCGCGCCGATACCGATCCAGATGATCATGCCGCAGGTGTTGAGGGTCTGGGTGACGCTGTCTTGCAGGATGCGAAACGAGAACTCGCGGCGGATCGCGATCGCGATCAGCACGCCGAAGGCGCCCATGGAGGCGGCCTCCGTCACCGAGGCGATGCCGCCATAGATGCTGCCCAGCACCATCAGCGCGATCAATCCCGGCATCACCACCGACTTCAGGGCATTCATTTTCTGGCCGGATGCCCGTCGCGTTTCTTCCACCGGCAGCGGCGGGCCGAGCTCCGGGTTCATCATGCATCGCCCGAGAACGTACGTGACGTAAGACAGCATCAAGATGGTCGCCGGCGTGATCGCCGCGAGAAAAAGATCGGCGATGCTGACGCTGGCCATCAGACCGTAAATGATCAGCACGATGGACGGCGGAACCATGGTGCCGAGCGAGCCGCCGGCGCAACAGACGCCGATGGCGATGCTCCGGTCGTATCCAAGTCTCAACATTTGCGGCAGCGCGAGAATGCCGAGAAGCACGATTTCGCCGCCGATGATCCCCGACATCGCCGCCAGAAAGAAAGCAACGACCAGGGTTTGAATACCCACGCCACCCGGCAGCCGGCCGGCGAATACGCGCATGGCGTTGAACAGGTCGCGGGCAATTCCCGAGCGGTCGAGGAGCGACGCCATCAGGACGAACATCGGCACGGCGACGAGGGAATACTCGGTGATAAAGCCGTAGACGCGCGACGTAACCAGCGGCAGGGCATTCGGTCCGAACCAGCCGAATGTGAATATGAGGGCAACGAGACCGGTATTGAAGGCCAGCGGCAGACCCGGGAAGCAGAAGAATGAAGATGCTGGCGATCAGGATGTAAGTGCCGGCTTCGATGCCGAGCGCGTTCAATCCGAGACCCATGTCAGCGTTCCCCCTCTCTCTGCCGTGTGACCGCGGGCGCCCGAACAGCGTGAACGATGTGGAACACGGCCTGCACCGTCATGATCGCGACGGCGAGGAGGATGACCCCCTTGGTCATGGCCGGGAAAGGCGGGTTCCAAGACGTGCCGGACCGCTCGAGCTGCCAGTCCCCCGCGGGATTGTGCGACGATCGCCAAAACATGACATAGGCGGCATAGGACATGCCGGCGGTAAACAGGAGGGTGACCACACTGTTGAAAAGGTCGAAGAACTGCCGGAGGCGGGGCGACGCCATATCGTAGACGATCCGGATCCGGATATGCTTGTCACGCGCCAAGGCGAATGGCCCCCCGAGCGCGAAAATGCATGCAATCAGGAATATGACCGTCTCGTGGACCCACGACGTCGGAGAGTTGAAGACATAGCGCATCATGACTTCAAAGACCGAAATGGCCATGGCGATCAGGGCGAGCCACGCGATGGCGGATCCGGCCGCGTTGATAAGCCGGTCAAGGGGTGTGCGGAGGACAATTTCCTCTGGTTGCGGAGCGAGTTCCGACTCCGGCAAGCTTTCATGCTGTGCCATTGGCCTGACCCTTCTTGCTGAGCGTCATCCCGTGGTGCGGTGGCAGGTGCGCGGGGCGCGAGCGGCGACCGCCGCCCTCGCTCGTCAGGCGCCGGCTACATCAGATTGCGTTCCTCGAGAAATTTGACCACGGAGTTGTAGGTCTTCTGGGTCAACTCGTTCTTCTTGGCCCAGTTCGCCCACTCCTGCTGCGCGATTTGGCGGAACTTTTTGCGTTCCTCCTCGGGCAGGTCGATGATCTCGATTTCCGGATTGTCGCGGGCCTCCTGAACGGCTTTCAAATCGAGGCCCTTCAGCGTGAAGACCATGTCATAGGCCATCGCATCGCACGAAACCTTGAGCATGGTCTTGATGTCGTCCGGCAGACCGTCCCAGATCTGTTTGTTGATGGAGACGGCGACCATCGGCAGGGAGTGAAAACCCGGATAGCTGGGGTACTTGGCGAACGAGTGCAGATCCTGGGCGTGATTGGTGGCGAACACGGTATAGTCGGCGGCATCGATCACGCCTTTTTCCAGACCCGTGTAGACCTCGGAACCCGGCAGGTTGACCGGTGCCGCGCCGGCCTTGCTGAAGATGTCGTAGACCATGCCTTCCGGAGCGCGGATCTTGAGACCCTTGAGGTCGTCCACGGTGCGGATAGGTTTCTTGCTGACGAGGGCCTCGACACCGGTGGCGGCGGCGCAGATCAGGTGCACGCCGTAGGGCTCGACGAGTTCGTTATAGAGCTCCTCGCCGCCGCCGAACTTCATGTACTCGAGGAACTCGAGAGGATCGCCCCAGGCGCCGACCAGGTTGCCGAGCATGCTGAAGGCGGGATCTTGGCCGGAAAAGTAACTCGGGTCGGTCATATGCCCCTGTAGAATGCCAGCACCGACGGCTTCGAGGGTTTGGCTGTGCGGCACGACCGCGCCGGTCGGCAGGATCTCGATCTTCACTTTGCCGCCGCTCATCGTCTCGACGTTCTTTGCCCAAGCCTTCTTGACCTCGAACTGCGGCTCGCCCGCCGTTTCGGACGTTTGCATCGTCCACTCGTACTCGGCGGCTGACAAGTGCGCTATTGGAACGGGCGCGGCCAGCACCGCGACGACCGCGGCGACGCTTGTTTTTCTGAATGCTGTCAAGGTTTCCTCCTCCTCCTTGTCGACCACTTCGTGGTTTCTTTCGCAATTTCTTTTCCACCCTATGCTTGCCGCTGATCGCCTAGCGCCGACGGGCAGCCTCAATGGTTACGGCGAGCATTTAGGTATCGACCTTGTCGCTGAGTTTATGGGCAGTCGCACGCTTGATTGGCCGGGGCCCGAAATATTGGCGACGGACGCTACGTGCAAATAACAGTATTCACTCCATTTTATTAAGTATATCTATATATTAGCAACTTAATTAGAAGAAAACGCTAACCCAAAACCGGGATAAATGCAATAAAAATATTGAAAAATCTCAGTATATACTCTAAATCTACGATCGCATCGGGAGCGAGGTGCACATCCTGATCGCTATCGATAAAAAAGATAAACTGTGCCGAATGTTGCGAAATGGGTAGGCCGCACGATATTTCCGGGAGGAAAACGCCGATGACAGAGAAAAGTTCCACCAAACTGCGAAGCCAGCTTTGGTTCGACGATCCGGCTGAACCGGGAATGACGGCGTTGTATCTGGAGCGCTACCTCAACTACGGCCTGACACGCGCCGAGCTGCAGTCCGGCAGACCGATCATCGGCATCGCCCAGACCGGAAGCGACCTGGTGCCGTGCAATCGTCATCACCTGCAGTTGGCCTGCCGCGTCAAGGACGGCATCCGCGAGGCGGGCGGCATTCCCATGGAATTCCCGGTTCATCCGCTGCAGGAAACCGGCAAGCGGCCAACCGCCGCGCTGGACCGCAACCTCGCTTTTCTGGGGCTCGTCGAGGTGCTGCACGGTTATCCGCTCGACGGGGTCGTGCTCACCACCGGTTGCGACAAGACCACGCCGGCCTGCCTGATGGCCGCCGCGGCGGTCAACATCCCGGCGATCGTGCTGTCCGGCGGCCCCATGCTCGACGGCTATTATGACGGAAAGCTCGTAGGCTCGGGAACCGTCGTTTGGCGCGCCCGACAGCTGCTCGCCGCCGACGAGATCGACTACGACGGCTTCATGGACATGGTCGCGGCCTCGGCCCCCAGCGTCGGCCACTGCAACACCATGGGCACGGCGTCCTCCATGAACGTGCTGGCCGAGGCGCTCGGGATGTCGCTTCCGGGATGCGCCGCCATCCCCGCGCCCTACCGCGAACGCGGCCAGATGGCACACGCCACGGGCCGGCGGATCGTCGAGATGGTCCACGAGGATCTAAAACCGTCGAGGGTCATGACCCGCGCGGCGTTCGAGAACGCCGTCGTCGTCGCCTCGGCCATCGGCGCGTCGAGCAATTGCCCGATCCACCTCATCGCTATCGCCCGCCACATGGGTGTGGCGCTGAGCATCGAAGACTGGCAGGAGATCGGCCACGACGTGCCGCTGATCGTCAATATGCAACCGGCCGGCCAGCATCTCGGGGAAGGGTTTCATCGCGCCGGCGGCGTGCCGGCGGTGATCCTCGAACTGATGCGGGCCGAACGCATTCACGCGGACGCGCTCACCGTCAATGGCCGCACTATCGGCGAGAACTGCGCGACCGCGGAGCCGGGCGATCGGGACGTCATTTACACCGTGTCCAAGCCGCTGCTCGATCGGGCCGGATACGTCGTCCTCGGCGGCAACCTGTTCGACTCGGCGGTGATGAAGACATCGGTGATCAGCGCACAGTTCCGCAAGCGGTATCTGTCCGAACCCGGCGACGAGGACGCGTTCGAAGGCCGTGCCGTCGTCTTTGAGGGTCCGGAGGACTACCACCGCCGCATCAACGAGCCGGCTCTCGGCATCGATCAAAACAGCATTTTGTTCATCCGCAATTGCGGGCCGGTCGGCTATCCGGGCTCGGCCGAGGTGGTGAACATGCTGCCGCCCGACGAACTTGTCAAACGCGGCATCACCGAACTCCCCTGCATCGGCGATGGTCGTCAAAGCGGAACGTCGGCCAGCCCCTCCATTCTCAACGCGTCGCCGGAAGCGGCCGTCGGCGGCGGTCTCGCTTTCCTCGAGACCGGCGACAGGGTGCGTGTCGATCTCAACAAACGGCAGGTGAACGTGTTGCTGTCGGAAGAGGACCTGGAGCGGCGCAGGGAGTCCCGGCCGCGTCCCAAACTCGAAAACCAGACCCCTTGGCAGGAAATCTACCGGACGTTCGTTGGCCAACTGGCCACCGGCGCCTGCCTGGAATCCGCTACGCTTTATCTGAATATCGTCGAGGACCGCGGCAATCCGAGGCATTCACATTGAGTAAACGTCCCCGATAGCCACTTGATGAGCCCGCTTTGCGATTTCAATTGGCAGACCGCCGCGAACCGGCCGCCGCGTGTGTCTGCGGTCGCTGCGATTTGGCCGTCCTCGGCGATGGTTTCGGGGACTTCGGGACCGGAAGCTCCTTGCTGGGCGCCGGTGCGACGAACCCCGCTGTGCTGCTCATGGAGTTGAGAACCTGCCGTTCGGCCTCCAGCCAGAAATCCAGCGAGCGTCCGTACTCCTGGCCGGCGGCAAGCCACCGGTCATGGGCCGCTTCGCGGACACGGTCCATGTACGCGGCCGGCGATCCGAACAACAACTCCTGGGCCCATTCGTTCTGGGTGTCGTTTTCGCTGGGCGGCGCGCTCATGCCCGTTCTCATGACGGTCAGGACGTGGCGCTCTGCCGCCAGCCAGAAATCCAGGGCGGCGCCCTGTTGGCGCCCAGCCGACTCCCACATCACATGGGCCAGTTCACGGATACGCTCCGTCGGAACCACCGTTGGGACCTCCCAGAACCGCCTGGATGACGAAAGCGACGTATCGAATGCCGCGCCGACGATCTTGGCGGTGGCCGCCATGGTCTCCAGTACCATGTTTTCCGCCATCAGCCAGCACTCGAGCGCGGTACCATACTGTTCGCCCGCGGAGACCCATATCGGTTGCGCGAGTTGCCTAATTCGATCTTCTAGTTTATTTTCCATTGCTTCGACGCCATTCAACCGTTCCTGCCCCGCAATCAGATTAGCATATGTGGGGTAAATCGTATGCAGAATCCATCTTGAATTTGCAATGGAAGGAAGGTCGAATTGTGCGCGGCGGTCGCTGCGACCGGTTTATATTACACGTCCGGGTTTTGAACGACCGTGTCGAGGAGGCCGCTGGGGTCCGAACGCACGACCGTATAACTGTCTGAATCGAAATCCGTGTTGACGCGGACGTTGTCCACGAGGAGATGAGAGTCGGCGTTTCTCGTGTCGTCGTTGACGACCGCGAAGCCGATAGTCAGCGGTCCGTCGGATTGCGCCGTGTAAATGGACGCCCGCCATCCGCTGGCGCCATATTGGCCGCTTTCGTCAAAAACCTGCCTGACGTCGGACAGGTCGAACCATTCGCCATCGGCGGTGAACACCGCAAAATCGTTGAACCCGGGCCGGGCGAAATCACCGATCGGCGGCTGCACGAAATCATTGGCGTCGAACATCCAGTCGAAGGAAATCCGATCGCCCGCCTCCACGTCGAGGGTCAGCCGCAAGGCCGAACCATCCGCTGGTTTGGAGCTGTCGCCGAAATCCCTCGGAAGCGAAACCGAAAGCCCCAAGAAAAACTGCATGGTCAGGGGCGAGGCTCCCGACGCTGTCAGAACAGCCATGGAATTTCCGTCCGTCGGCGAGAACGCGCCCTGCGCGCCATCCGGTTCGTCATATTGAAACGTCGACGAAACGGCGCCGCGTGTACCGAAGGTATCGATCGGCCCCTCGAAACTCTCCACCAGTTCTCCGCTTCCGGCGCCTCCGTCATCGACACCGTTTATCGTTACGCTCACGGTGGCGACGTCGGTTCCGCCGTTGCCATCCGAAATCGTGTAGCCGAAGGTGTCGGTGGCGGTTTCGCCGTCCGCCAGCGCATCGAATTGGCCATCGGGGTCGTAGGTCACCGTACCGTCGCCATTGAGCGTCACGCGCCCTAGGGTGCCGGCGTCGTCCAGCCCGGTTATGGCGCGAGGGTCTCCCTCGGCATCGCTGTCGTTGCCGAGAACCGCGATGGTCACCGGTGTGTCCTCGGCGGTGGAGGTCGCGTCGTTCTCCGCGATCGGCGCGTCGTTGACCCCCACCACTTCCACCGAGACCGTGGCGGTATCGATGCCGCCATCGCCGTCCTCGATGGTGTAGCCGAACGTATCCGTCGCCACTTCGCCCTCGGCAAGGAAATCGAACCGCCCGGACGGGTCGTAGCGCACGGATCCGTCGCCGTTCGGTGTCAAAGCGCCAACGGTGGCACTGTCGTTCAATCCGCTGACGACCGGTGCCGCCCCGTCCGGATCGACGTCGTTGGCGATAAGACCGATGGTGACGGCGGTATCTTCGTCGGTCGAAGACGCGTCGTCGGCGGCCACCGGGGCGTCATTGATGCCGGTGACGAGCACCGATACGCTCGCCGTCGAGGTGCCGCCTTGTCCGTCGTCAATCGTATAGGTGAAGCTGTCCGTCGACTGCTCGCCGGCGCCGAGAAACTCGAACCGGTTACCTGGATCGTAGGAGAAGGTGCCGTCGGCGTTCACCAGCAAAAGCGCCCCGGACGCCAGGATGATTTGACTTCCGACGTTGGCCGCCGCTCCATTTATCCGGGAAACCGCGAGCGCGTCGCCTTCGGCGTCGGTGTCTTCGCCCTCGCCATTATCGTCCAGGACGTTGCCGACGATGGCGGTGTCCTCGTTGGTGGTTATCGTATCGCGCCCCGCCACCGGCGCGTCGTTGACGCCGTGAACCGTAATGGACACCTGCGCCCGCGCGGTGCCGCCGTTTTCGCCCGTCACGGTGTAGAAGAATGTATCGGTGGCGGTTTCTCCCGCGCTCAGGTATTCGAACGCCCCCCCGGGATCGTAGCGGATGGCGCCGTTCGCGTCGCGCGTCACCCCGCCGAGGGTGCCGATTGCATCCACATCGGTGATGCCGATCGGGCCCCCTGCGTTGGGCGGTGAATTGTTGGCGAGAAGGTCGTCGGCGGAAATCGTCAGGGGCGTGTCTTCACTGGTCGCATAGCTGTCGCCGGCGGCCGTCGGCGGCTGCACCCATGTCTGGAAGTCGTCGCCGGGCGCGCCGTCCAATCGCTGGTAGCCATCGCCGAACTCACGGTCCAGCCGGACGTTGTCGACCAGCAGCCTGGAGTTCCGCGGATCGCCCGGACCATGGGAGACGGCGTCGTTCATCACGGCGAAGCCCAGCGTCAATTCGCCGTCGCCGGCCGCCACGTATCGAGAGGTGCGCCATCCGGAAGCGCCGAAGTCTCCGGTTTGCCGGACATCCGACAGTTTGAACACCTGTTGGCCGTCCGGCCCCGAGACCGACAGGACGGCATAGTCGTTGAACACCTCGCTGCCGCCCGCCGATTGATCGCGCGCATCGAACATCCAATCGAACGAGATCTCGTCGCCCGCCTTGACCGTCAGCGTCGTCTTCATGGCGGACCCGTCGGCGGCGCGGGTTGCGTCGCTATCGTTGGGGAGCGCGGAGACGCCGAGGAAATCGGCGACGGACGTTGCCGAAATCCCCGGACGCTTCCAAAACCACCATGTGGCCGCCGCTCGTGGGGTTGAAGGCGCCGCCGACGCCGTCGGTCTCTTTGTACTCGGTTTCAATGGACACCGGCTCCGACCCAGGCGGTCTTGTGCGATCCCATTGCGGGTCCCAACCACCGGCGGGAACATTCTCGAAGCTGGTCATGATCTGTCCCAGGGGCGCCGGGGGATCGGCTTGTCCCACCACGCGGACGCTCACGGTTCCCGTGCTCGAGCCCCCGTTTCCATCTTGAACGGTATAGCGAAAGACATCCACGCCCTCTTCGCCGGGCGCAAGATCCGAGAACTGCCCGCTCGGGTCATACAGAACGAAGCCATCCGCGCCCAGGGTCACGTTTCCCGTCGCGCCGCCGCCGTCCACTGCGGTGATCGTCAGGGTATCGCTGCCGTCGGGGTCGGTGTCGTTGGCGAGCAGATGTTCGGTGGAAATCCGCACCACCGAATGCTCGTCCGTGAACGCGTCATCGTTTGCGGCCACCGGGGCGTCATTGACGCCGATGAACCTGATTTCCACCGCCGCCGTGCCCAGGCTAGCCCGATCGTTAGCGTCGGCGATGGAATAGGTGAAGCCGTCCAAGAACACTTCGCCCTCGGCCAAACGCCGCAAGCCGGCCGCGTCGGACGGATCGAGAGCGAAGGTGCCATCGGCGTTGACGGTTAGCATCGCGCCCGAAGCCAAGGTAATCGGCGCACCGACATTTGACGCACCGTCATCCAGCTCGGTCGGGTTCACGGCCGATACGCTGAGCGTTCCGGTATCCGAGGCGTCGCGATCGTTGGCCACGAGAGTGCGCGCGGGATCGGCGAAAAGAGGAACATCCGCACTGACCGTGAAGGTGTCGTTAACCGGCGCCGGCAGTTCCCAGGCGATCCGGACATTGTCCACGAGCAGGCGGGAAGGATTGTCGGCGTTCTGATCGTTGACCACCGCGAACCCCATGGTCAGAGCTACGCCGGCGGTGTCGATATCGAAGTCCTGGGTCGGATCGTAGGAGAAGGAGCGCCAGCCGGAGGCCCCAGGGCCGCCCACCTCCCTGACGTCCGATAGCTTGAACACCTTGGAGACATTCCCGTCCGACACCGTAAAGACGGCATAATCGTTGGGTCCGGGATCCGCGGCGGTTTCGGCCGAGTCGAGGTTCCAGTCGAACGAGATCTGATCTCCGGTCTTGACGACCGTGTCGGTCCACGTGGCGGCGCCGTTCACCGGACCGGTAAGATCCGTGTCGTCCGGCAGCGCGCCCGACCGCAAACCGAGGGCTGTCTCGATCCGGGAGACCGACGCCCCATCCGCCTCAAGGATCGCCATGCCCGGTCCGTCGGTCGCCCCGAACTGGCTCTCGCCGTCTTCTGGGTCCAAATGACGGACGACCCGATCGACGTTGCCCGCGCTGTTCCAGACCGTCAAGTCGCGATCGAAGCTTCCCACCAGTTGTTCCTTGAAACCGGTAATGGTCAAGGAGACCGTCGCGGTATCGGTCAACCCGGCGCCGTCCGACACCGTGTAGCTGAACGAGTCGGTGGCCGATTCCTCGTCGCCGAGCCCGTCGAACCGGCCGTTGGGGTCGATAGGAGAACGTCCCGTCCGGCGTTCACCGTCAATAGCGCGCCCGAGGGCAGCACCACCTCCGATCCCACGTCCGCCGCCACCCCATTGACCGCCGCCAGCGTCAACTCGTCGCTTCCATCCAGATCGGAATCGTTGAGCAGGACGCCGCGGGCCGCATCCACCTGGAGCACGGACCCTTGAACGTTCTGAACGAGACGTCCGAGGCATCGGGCGCGTCGTTGGCGCCTTCGACGGTGATCGTGACCGTCGCGCCGGCGGTGGCGCCGCCGCTGTCGGTCACGTCATAGACGAAGCTGTCGGTGAGTGTTTCCCCGTCACCGAGCGCCTGGATAGCCGCCGAAACCGTCGGGTCGTAAACGTATGAGCCGTCCTCCGCCATGATGACCCGGGCGCGCAGGACGCTCGTTCCCTCGAACGGGGCGACCGTGAGGGTCTCGCCCTCCGGATCGCTGTCGTTGGCGAGAACGCTTTCGGATGCCGTCGCCGTAAAAATCACATCCTCGCCGATGGTGATGCGCATCGTCGGTTGCCTGCGGGGCATCGTTCTGCCCGACGATGGTTATGGTCACCGTCCCCGTGTCGGCGCCGCCCTGTTCATCGCTCACGGTGTAGTCGAACGAGTTGGTGGCGAGTTCCTGATTGCGCAGAGTGTCGAACCGGCCATTCTGATCGTAGGTAAAGCTGCCGTCGGCATTGACGGTAATGAACGCGCCCGACGTCAACTCGACCCGGCTGCCCAGGACGTCCGCAAGACCGTTCACCCCCGTTATGCGAAGCGTGTCGCCGACATCCGGATCGGTATCGCCGGCCAGAAGCCCGCTGGCCGCGACCTCCGTCCAGGTGTCGTCCTCCGACACCGTGTAGATGTCGTTGTCCGCGGTGGGGGCGTCGTTCCGGCCTTCGATGGTGATCGCGATCGTGCTGGCGGCGGTGCTGTTGGGTTGCCCGCGCTGATCGTCGACGGTGTAGTCGAAGACCACCGTGGCGCTCTTGCCCTCGGCAAGCGCGTTGAATTCGCTGGTGTCGAACGACAGCACGCCGCCATCCAACGAGAAAGCGTCGCCGAGGTCGCTGTCACTGGCGCCGGTATTCTGCGTGACGCTGGTAATGACCAGTTCGTCCGCGAGGTCGATGTCGGAGGTGACGGACCCATCCAGAAGATCGACGCTGAACGTGCCCGCGTCCTCGTCGGTGGTCCGCGTGACGGCGTTGGCGGTGGGTGCGTCGTTGGCTCCGACAATCACCACCGCTCACATTGGCGGTATCGGTCCCGCCATTACCGTCATTGACCGTGTAGGTGAAACCATCGAGACCGGTCTGCCCGAGGGCAAGGCCGTCGAACCGGCCATTAGGGTCGAGGGAAAAGCCGCCGTCGGCCTCGATCGTCAACAGCGCGCCCGAGGCCAGCGCGATGGTAGCGCCGCTTCCAACCGGATTTCCGTCTATGGAGGTCACGGTGAGGACGTCGCTGCCGTCCGGGTCGGTGTCGTTGCTCAACAAGGAACCCGATGCCACCAGCACGGTATCTTCGTTGATACTGATGCTGTCATCGGCGGCCGTGGGCTCATCATTGGCGCCGAGAACGGTGATCGCGACCGTGGCGGTATCGGTTTCGCCGTAATTGTCTTGAAGTGTGTAGGTGAAGGTTTCGGAAGCCCGCTCGCCCGCCGCCAGTCTTTCAAACCGTGCGTTCGGATCATAAGTGAACGCGCCATCGGCGGTGACCGTCAACAGCGCGCCCGACGCCAAGGCGATTTCGGCACCCACATCGATCGCCGCGCCATTCACCGCGCTCACCGTCACCACATCGCTGTCGTCCGGATCGCTATCATTGGCAAGCAGTGAGAAGGCGCCGACGAGTTGCTCGGCCTTCACCGGTTTCAGCCGCATCGTTCGCGGCCTTCGGCCCATCGTTCATGCCCGTGATTGTCACCGTCACCGTCGCCGTATCGCGGAGACCGGAAAGGTTGGTGATCTCGTATTCGAAGCTGTCGGTGGCCTGTTCACCCTCCGCCAGCGATTCGAACATGCCGTTGGGATCGTACTCAACCGTATCAAAGCCAAAGAAAGAGACCGTTCCCAGGGTGCCGCTATCGTTAAGACCGGTAAGGGAGAGCCCGTCGACGGCATGCGGATCGTCGTCATTGGCCGCCAGCGCGGCGAAAGAGATGCTCTGGGCCAAGTCCTCCGATGTGGAAAACATGTCGGGTTCGGCCGTTGGCGGCAGAGCGAACGTTCGCAAAGCGGCAGCGCCTGGCAACGGTGCGCCGCCTGTCGAGGCCGGCGCGTCTACGATAAGCTGGTATTCAGCCGGGATGGGCTCGTTCAAGCGAACGTTGTCGATAAGGAGGCGGGGATCATTGCTGTTGTTGGCGTCATTGATAACGGCGAACCCGATAGTCAGATCCTCTCGGGTCGCGGCTGTGTATTCGAACTCGGATCGCCGCCATCCAGACGATCCGAACGCCCCCGTGCTCTGGTTGTCGGAGAGCTTGAACCATTCGCCGTTAACAATGAACACGGCGTAGTCGTTGAATGTGGCTTCATCTCGGGCGTCGAACGCCCAGTCGAAGGAAATGGTCTTGGTTTGACCGGCCTCGATGGCGACGGGATCCCTGGCTTTCATGGCCGCGCCATCGACCAAAAATTTTGAATTGCTGTCCTTTGGCAGCGTGCCAAGCGGCATATTGAAGAGTTGCTGCTCAATGAACTCTATCCTCGCGCCCCTTCCGGTTTGGGTCACACCGGTTAGGGGTCCGGCCGATATGACCACCATATCGGCGCCGCTGGTGGGGAAATACCGGGTCTCGATATCGTCGGCATTCTGTGAACTGAAAACGGTCGCCCGCAGTTCGTTATATTGCGGCACGATTTCATAAAAGATCTCTTTGTCGTATTCCGAGGGTTCCTGCGCAACGATGACCTTCCATTGACGGAGACCGGAATCCCAATCGGATATGGATAGATTTGCAATAACGGGTGGACGGGCATCAGCGGGGTCCACGAAATTGAACCGCTGCGGTTCTCCCCCCGTCAGAAGGTTGTTGATCACCGTTTCGTTCGAGTTTCCCGCGCCTCCGCCGCTGCCGCCCGTGTCGCTCGGCGGACGGGTCCAGGGTTCAGCGGCAACGGGCTGCACGGCCGTCGCTGCCGGGCCGTCACCGGCCAGCGCATCGTGTTGCGTGACCACCACCGTCGCGTCCGTAAACGCGGCGTCGCTAGCAGTTTCGTCACCGGCCGCGGTCTCGAATTCGACAAGTGCTTGAAGATCCTCCTCGCTCAGGTCTCCGGAATCGCCCGCGAGATCGGCCATTTCAAGCTCGGCCGTTCGCGCCGCCGCCACGAGTGGGTTGGAATCGCACGCACCCGGCAGACTTCCTAGAATTCGGCCGTAGGCCGCAATAATATCATCGCTGTCCATCAGACCCAGATACGCCGGCGCCGCTGCCGCGCCTTCCACCAACACCATCTCGTAGGCCAGGGCCAAGTGAAAGGATCCCACTGCGTTCTCGATCCAGACGTCGCCGATGGTGCCGTCGGCCCCTGGGATCAGAACGATCCGCAACCCGCCGGTTTCGAGATAAGAGACGACCAGATCCGCGCCCTCGGCCTTGATTTGTCCAGCCGACGTCTCGACAATCATCGTTCGGGCCGCCACGCCGCACACGAAGGCGTATTCTCCCGGACCGGCCGCCACGGTGACCGGTCCACCGGGATCGAGGATCATCCGTCCGCCGATCCCCAGGCTGAACACCGTTTCGTCTTCGAGTACGATGCTGGCGGTGCTGTCCGGACCCGTTTGCAGAATGTCGCGGGCATAAACCGGATCGCCGGCCGCCAGTGTGTGCTGGGTTCCATCGGCGTGGATGACGCTCAACTCTCCATTCACCGTCGCCACCCGACCAATTGCTTCGACGCCGGCGCCGAAGACGGTCTCGGCGAGCCCCGCCGGCGCGTCCCCTCCGGCAACGGCCGCCACCAGGCGGCCCGCCAGGTGAACGCCGCTCGAAAAGACCAGATCGGGCGGAGTGTCGCCTGCAAAAAACCCCCGCAGCAAAACGTCCACGCCGTCCGCGCCGCTCACCAACAGGTCGGAGCCGGATTGGGTGAACCCAGCGTCCGCCAACGCGAAACCCTCCGGAAGACGGATCACATTTGAATCGACGTCGCCAGATCGGTTGGGGTCATGCACGGCACCGACGGTCCGGGGCATCCCGTTCGATCCTCCCTGTTTGTTGATTTAGGCTGCTCGTTTTCCGAGAGAAACAGTCGCTACAACGCAATTTAACCGATTTTACATAAAATTGCTAGTTTGCCGTGTGACGGGCAAATGTTCCGAGGGTGTCCTCGCCGTGGTGACCGTGGCGCGGCACGAAACCATCCATTCTATCGACGCCGCGCGGCAACCGCACCCGTGGCGGTAATGCACGCTTAACTTGTTTAATGTAGCCTAGCTTCATCAATAGAGGTGCGCGTCCTCGGGGGGCGGGGAGCAACTGAAACCGTGGGCCGAGGCGGCCCGGAATGATCGGTTTGTGGATTTAATGCCTGCAAATGTCCGCGAGCATCTGGTGGGACTGGCCCACCTGAACACCGCCGAAAGCCGAAAGGTGTTGGCAACGAACTTCGTTGATCACCTGGCGGACAATGGTGCCGGCGCCCTGAGCGATCGCGAACGCGCGTTGATGCTGGACATTCTCCACAAGGTCGTGGTCGACGTAGAGATGTCGGTCCGCAAGAGCTTGAGCGAAGCCCTTGCCGAGCGCGCCGACGCCCCTCCCGCGCTGATCAGACTTCTTGCCGACGACGACATCGAGGTGGCGTACCCCGTGCTGACCCGCAGTCCGGTGCTGGCCGACATCGACCTCATTGACATCGTCGAAAACCGGGCCTTCGAGCACCAGCTCGCCATCGCCATGCGCTACGCGGTCAGTGAGGACGTCAGCGCGGCGCTGGTTCAATGCGGCCAGCCCACCGTCATCGAGACCCTGCTTCGCAACGAGAACGCCAAGTTGTCGCAAGCCACCATTGCCTACCTGGTGGAAGAATCGCGGCGCGTCGATACCTTTCGCGAGCCGCTGCTGCTGAGAGAGGAGCTTGGTCAGGAGCTGGCCAAACGGATGTTTCTCTGGGTTTCCGATACGCTTCGCGACTTCATCGTCGACCATTTCGCGCTCGATGCGAACACCGTTGGCGATCTGCTCCGGCGCGCCGCCGCTGATCAGCTCGAAAAGTCGAATTTCAGAACCGAGAGCATCGAGCGCCGAGAAGCTGGCCGAGGCGCTGGAAGAGAAGCGCAAGATCACCCCTGACATGCTTGTCGACGCCATGGCCCAGGGAGAAATCAATCTCTTTGTCTCGATGTTCGGACGGGTGACCAAACTTCCTCGGGATCTGGTCATGCGCCTGTTGTTCGAAGCCAAGGGCGATGGGTTCGCGGTGGCCTGCAAGGGCATCGGTCTCGAGCGCCGGGCTTTCCTGTCCTTGCTCGACCTCAGCCGAAGTGCGCGTCCGAGCGGCACGACGCGCATGACCGCGCAGGGAGAATCGGCGCCAGCGCTGTTCGATGCCACGTCTCGCGAGGCCGCCGCCTGTGCTCTGAAAAAATGGCGGCGCACGTCCAATTACGGACCCGCCGTCGCGGATCTTAAACGCAAAGCCGGGCTCCATGGTTAAGGCCGACGTCACCACGCCGGCGGCGATTTTAGACGGCCGCTTCGTTTCCGAAACGGACCCGCGCTCCCCGAGCGTGGATCTCCGCAAACGGCTGGACGACCTGACCCGCCTGGTTTCCGACTGGATCTGGGAGACCGACGCCGATCTGAAAGTGACGTTCGTCTCGGACCGGGTGCTCGACGTCCTCGGCCACCACCCCAGTGTGTTTCAAGGACGGCCGTTGATCGACGTCGTGACGGTGACCAAGGCGCGCGCCACGGTGCGGAAATTGGCGGCCCGCACGCCCTTCCGCAATGTGCCGTGCGAAGTTCAGGCCCAGGACGGCGCGCGGCGGCAGTTCCTGCTCAGCGGCATTCCGGTCTTCTGCCTGGAGAGCGGCGCGTTCCTCGGTTTCCGGGGCACTGCGGAAGACGTGACCGAACGCCGCGCGGCCGAACAGGCGCTTCACCGGCGAAATACCGTGCTGGTGGCCATCAGCCGCGCCGCCACGGTGCTTCTCGCATCGGCCGATTGGCGCCAGGAAATGCCCGAGGTCCTCGCCCGGCTTGGCGAAGCCTCCGAAACCGATCGGCTGCACCTGTTCGAGGCGGTGACCGGCGCCGACGGCGAAGCCTTGGCCATCAACCGGTTCCACTGGTGTCACGCCCGCGTGGCGCAAGACTGCCCGCCATCGCATCATCGCGACCTGCCGCTTCACGATTTTGGTTTCGGCGGCTGGGAGAAGCGTCTGCGCGAAGGCACCGTGGTGGTGGCGGAGACGGAGACGCTGTCCGCGGACCAACAGGTGCTCCTATCGGACGAGGCCGTGCGCTCGGTGCTCGTGGTGCCGGTATTCGCCGGCGATCTGTGGTGGGGGTTTTTGCGTTTCGACCGGCTCGATCCCGCGGTCGGCTGGGCGGATGTGGAAGTCGAGGCGCTGCGCGCGGCGGCCGGCATCATCGGCGCGGCCGTTCATCGCGGCCACAGCGCCCGGTGCCTGCGGGCCAGCGAGGCCCGTTTCGAAACGGCCTTTCACACCAGCCCGGACGCCATCGTCATTACCCGGGTCGACGACGGCGTCGTCCTCGAGGTCAATGACGGGTTCAGCCGCCTTACCGGCCATGACCGGCTCGACGCGATCGGCCGGCCGGTAACCAGCCTCGGCCTCTGGAACGAGCGCACCTGGGAACGCACGGTGATGCGCGAGCTGCTTAAAAACGACGAAGTTCGCGATGTCGAGTCGGCCTTTCCGACCCGCGACGGCGCGCACCCGGTACGGTTCGCTGTCGGCCCGGCTGGTGGAACTCAACGGCGAGCCCTGCGTCCTGTCGGTGATCCGCGACATGACGCGGCGCCATCAGGCCGACGCGACCATTCGCAAGCTTTCCCAGACGGTGGAGCAAAGTCCCGCCCTGGTGATGATCACCGACACCGCCGGCACCATCGAATACGTCAATCCGAAATTCGCGCACGTGACCGGCTACGCGCGGCACGAGGTCCTCGGACGGACACCGGCGTTCCTACCATTGCGATCAGACATGCGACGAAGTCCGCCGCGCCATCGCCAACGCCGTCAGGACCGGTCAACCCTGGCGGGGAGAGGTGTGTAACCGCAAAAAGAGCGGCGGCACCTTCTGGGTCGCCCAGTCCATTTCGCCGATCCGCGCGCCTGGCGGCGAAATCACCCATTTCCTCTCGGTCAGCGAGGACGTGACCACGCGCCGAGCGTTCGAGGAACGATTGCACCATCAGGCCAATCACGACCAGTTGACGGATCTCGCCAACCGCACCCTGTTCTTCGACCGGTTGACGCGTTCGTTGGCGATGTCGAAGCGCGACGGCTGGTCGCTGACCCTGATGTTCATCGATCTTGACGGTTTCCGCCACATCAACGACGGTCTCGGACCCGGCGGCGGCGACGAGATCCTGAGACAGGTGGCGGCCCGCCTGACACGCTGGATGGATCCCACCGATACGGTGGCGCGGCTGGCGAGCGACGAGTTCGCGATCCTGCTCACCGAAGGCAGCGACCGCTATCACGCCACCGCCGTCGTTCCCGAAATTCTCCACCTGCTCGCCGAACCTTTCGATGTAAACGGCCGCGAAGTGCTGGTCCACGCCAGCATCGGCATCGCCGTCTTCCCGGAGGACGGCGGCGACGAATACACGCTTCTCAAGAACGCCGACGCGGCCATGGTCCGCGCCAAGAAACTGGGCGGCAACACCTATCAGTTCTTCGAGTCGGGCATGAACGCCCAGGCGGCCGAGTACATCAGCCTGGCCCAGGACCTGCGGCACGCGTTGCAGCGCGACCAATTCGATCTCCATTACCAGCCGGTGGTGGATCTGCGATCCGGCCGGGTGGTGGGGGCGGAGTTGCTGCTGCGCTGGAACCATCCGGAACGCGGCTTCGTGGCGCCGGACGAATTCATCGGCCTCGCCGAGGACGGAGGCCTGATCGAGACCATCGGCGAATGGGTACTGCGCCGCGCCTGCCGCCAGAACCGGATCTGGCGCGATCAGGGCTTCGATTCCCTGCGGATCGCCGTCAACGTCTCAAGCCGCCAGCTACAGCGCGGACGGCTGATCCCGGCGGTGTTCTCGGCGCTGTCGGAATCGGGTCTGACGCCGTCCAGCCTGGGTATCGAGATTACCGAAAGCGCCTTCCTCGACGATCTGGCGCATACCACGGAGACGCTCCGCAAGCTCAACACCATGGGCATCGCCATTTCCGTCGACGACTTCGGCACCGGCTATTCGTCGCTCGGCTACCTGCGGCGCCTGCCGTTGAGCACGCTCAAGATCGACCGATCGTTCGTCGCCGACGTCACCACCAGCTCCGACGCCGCCGCCATCGCCGACACCATCATCGCCATGGCCCACCGGCTCAATCTCAACGTCGTCGCCGAGGGCGTGGAGGAAGAGGCGCAACTGCGGTTCCTGCGCGAGCGCGGCTGCGAGATGATGCAGGGCTACTATTTCTCGAAACCCTTGCCGGCGGACGAATTCACCGCGTTGCTACGCGCCGGCCGCCAGCTCGCCCTGCCGCGCGGACCCGCTATTGCCGCCGGCAATCGGCCGGCCTTGCCGTAAACTGTCGCTCGCAACCATTGATTTTTAGAGCAAGTAAATCCGATCAAGCGATTCCCCTTGAACGCATATTGCTCCAGCCGCGGCTCATCGCCGCCGCGTGACATGCAGGGGATGAAGCGGCGACACCCGGAGGGCCGGCCGGCCGGCTTCCGCTTCGCTCAGCGCGTCCACCTCCTCCATGGTCGCCAGCGAGCGCGCGGCGATCCGGTGATACTCCTCGGTGCCGCTGCGTTTCCACGCCATCTCCTCGTCGGTGAGGTCACGGCGTACCTTTACCGGCACGCCCGCCACCAGCGTCCTCGCCGGCACCTCGAAGCCGGCCGGCACGAACGACATGGCGGCGACGAACGCGGCCTCGCCAATGACGCAGTTGTCCATCAGCACCGAGTTCATCCCCACCAGCGCGTGACGGCCCACCCGGGCGCCGTGCATGACCGTGCCGTGACCCACGTGGCCCCAGGCCTCGATGACGCATTCGGCGGCGGGGAAGCAATGCATCAGGCAATTGTCCTGAACATTGGCGCCCTCGCCGACGACGATCCGCCCGATGTCGCCGCGCAGGCACGCGCACGGCGCGACGTAGGCCCCGGGCCCGACTGTGACATCGCCGATCAGCACCGCGCGCGGATGCACGAAGGCCGTCGGATGGACCACGGGCGTGACCCCGTCGATGGAAAACACCTTGACCATGAACTCCCCTCTGACAAGCCGACCGAGAAAGCCGCGTTACCGTACCACGGGGCCCCCCGGTACGCTCACACCATCTTGTTGAGGTGGAGCTCGAGAATACCCTCGGCGCCGGCGGCCTTGAGGGCCGGGATCAGGGTTCGGATGCGGTGGCGGTCCACCACGGTTTCCACCGCCACCCATTGCGCGTCGCTGAGCGGGCTGAGCGTCGGCGCGTGCAGGCTGGGCAATAGCGCCACCACGTCCGCCAGCCGGTCGGCCGGCGCGTTCATCTTGATCAGGACCTTGTTGCGCGCCGCCAGCGCGGCGTTCAGCAACAGCGCGATTTGGTCGATCTTTTCGCGCCGCCACGGATCCTCGAGCGCCTGTTGGTTGGCGATCAGCACGGTGTGGGTGTGCAGCAGGTCGCAGACGATGCGCAGACCGTGGGCGCGGATGGTGCTGCCGGTTTCGGTGATCTCCACCGCCGCGTCGGCCATGCCCTCCACCACCTTGGCCTCGGTGGCGCCCCACGAGAACTCCACCTTGGCCTCGATGCCGCGCTCGGCGAGATAGCGCCGGGTAAAGCCCACCAACTCGGTGGCGATGGTCCTGCCCTGGAGGTCTTCCACCCGCTGGATCGGCGAGTCGCGGTCCACCACCAGGACCCAGCGGGCCGGCTGGTCGGTGGCCCGGGAGTATACCAGGTCGGAAACCACCGCCACGTCGGCCTCGGTCTCCAGCACCCAGTCCATGCCGGTGAGCCCGGCATCCAGCGCCCCCGCCGCCACGTACGGCGCCATTTCCTGGGAACGCACCAGGGCGCAGCTCATCTCGGGGTCGTCGACGGACGGGAAGTAGTTCCGCGACCGGGACGTGATCGCCCATCCGGCGTGCCCGAACAGCTCCACGGTGGCGGCCTCGAGGCTGCCCTTGGGGATACCCATCTTCAGTTGCGGCATCGGCCGATCACTCTGCGTTGACGTTTCGGGGACTGGCGGTCCCGGGCCGCCCGCATAGCCCAAGGCCCGAAATTAAGCAAGCCGGGCGGCGAGCCGGCGACCGGGCCGTGAGCGATGGAAGGGTACAGGGGGGAGGGGTCGATTGCTTTTCTCGAAAACAACCCCATGCAAAGTACATTTGGGCTGCCGTGGCGCTGCTCGGGATCCGTCCCCACCACACGGGCATTGACGGGCAATGGCGGCCAATGGCGCACCATGGAGGGCGGCGGCGATCAGCCGCTGGCGTTGGCGTAGTGTTCGGAGATGACTTCGCGGATCACCGGCATGGCGTCGACGCGGCTCATGCCGGCGGCGAGACGCTTGTCGTAGAGCGTCGCCAGGAGAATGCGATCGGCGGCGGTCATTTCGTCGACGAGGTCGTCCTCGCAGAACAGCGACGGGCGGTAGCGGCACGCGTCGTTGGGCAGACCCAGCACCTGGACCAGCTCTTCGACGATGCAGTGGCGCCGCAAGCGTTCCGAAATATCGGTACCGATGACGATCGCGCCGGTGGCAATGTCGCCGGGGTGTCCCGGCTCGTTGACGGCGACGGCGATGCAGGCGCTTTCACTGAAGAACCGGCGCGATTCCGCGGTGGGCGCGCCCAATGGCAATTTCGCGAAATCGGATCGCGGATAGAAGCCGAAACGCAAGGTGATCGGCGTCTCTTCCGTCGCCGTCGCCCGCGACAGGCCGGTCAATTCGTGGATATCGGCGAGCAGCCCACGGATGCGGCCGACGTGCGGCCCAACGTCGAATTGCGGCCGAGTGAAGAACGCGATCAACGGGCGCACCGACCATTTCTGGACAATGTCGCGCGACGCCCCGTGCTCGTGGCCGAAGGCGACATGCGAAAATTGCGCGACCATAGCTTCCAGCGGGGGCAGTGGGGCGCGGCCTTGCGCCTGGACGGGCGCGATGGACGCCAGCAACGCCAGGGCGAGAAAGCCCGCTCCGCAGGTTCGATTGAACACTTTCGATCCCTTTCTTCACACGACGGATCGTGCAAGAAAAAGGGATAAGCGCTTAAAAAGCGTTTAACGATTGAAAAATTCGTTCAAGGATCGCGACGCAACTGGAGGCGGGCGCCGCCCGCCTCCGTCGCTTCGGCTATCGCTGTCGGCACAAATCCATGCCGCCACGGCCACTCATATCACGCGGTGGCGTCTTACTGGTAAGGCCTCCACGCGTTTTCCTCGTACTCCGGCAGGGATTCGAGGTCTTCCTTGGTCTGCTGCGACATCAGCGTCACATTGTCATCGCCGAATTCCAACTCCTTCAGCGGAATGGCGACATCGCGGTCACCGATACCGAGAAAACCGCCGACAGAGACCACCGCGTGGACATCGCCCTTGTCCGGCTGGATCACCAGCGCTTCGACCTGACCGACGCCCTCGCCGTTCTTGTTGACCACATCGCGGCCGATGATTTCCTCGGCGGTCAACCCGCCCGGAATGGTGCCGGCGGCCTGATCGGTTTCAGTCATCGTGCCCATCTCGGCCCTGCTCTTGTCACCGGTCTGATTGGCTTCGGCGGATTGCTCCATCCCGGTTTGGCTCTTGTCACCGGCAACGCTCGGCGTTTTCGCGGCTCCCGCCGCACCCAAATTGGAACTCGACGGCAACGTCTCCTGATGCGCCGCGCCGGCGGCGCCGCTCTCGCTCTTATCGGCGGCGAGCCCAGGCCCCACGGAAGCCAGTCCCAGACCCAGCCCGATCACGAGGCTCAGGGCGGTCGTATTCTTCAGCCTGATCATCATCTGTTCCTTCCTGTTTCGATCAACGGTTCCGACGGAAACGCGTGTCCGGTTGGGTTTCTCTTCTGGAGGTATGCCAGACCGAACCCTGCGTTCCCTGCAGCGATCTCAACTCATGAGAGAGCCAGGAGTTCCATCATTTCGCGCTTTTTTGGCGGCGCCCCCGCCGGTTTCACGGTAGTCTTCGAAGCCGTCGCACGATTGTTACGATCGCACATCACCCCATTTCGTCTCAAGCTCACCGGACCTTGGCGGCGGGCGGCGGGGATCATTTGACGCCGGTTGACGCCGGCTCGGCGGGCCGGTAGTGGTCCGGTTACTTTTGCACGGAGTAAAAACATGGCCAACGCATTGCTGCACCTCGTGTTCGGCGGAGAGGTGAAGGACCCCGGCGGCGTCGAATTCGTCGACGCCGGCAATCTCGATGTCGTCGGCATCTACCCCAATTACGACGAGGCGCTCAAGGCCTGGCGCGGCGTCAGCCAACGGCATGTGGACCACGCCAATATCAAATACGTGATCGTGCACCTGCACAAGCTCATGGACCCGGACAGTTAGGGCGCGGTCGGAACGGATATTGACTTTTCCGCAGCGGCGCGCTGGCTTGTCGCTCGTTAACTCGTTAACTCGTCGCTCTTAACTCGTTGCTCGTTAACTCGTCGCTCGCGGGTCTGGCGCCGCGGGGCCGATAGGGTCTATACCGTCCGCTTAACAGGTGAATAGTTCCAAACAAAAAGGCGGGACAATGGATATATCGAAGGTACCGGCCGGGCAGAACCCGCCCTATGACGTCAATGTGATGATCGAAATTCCCATGGGCGGCAATCCGGTGAAGTACGAACTGGACAAGGAGTTGGGTGCCATGTACGTGGACCGTTTCCTCCACACCGCCATGTACTATCCGTGCAATTACGGCTTCATCCCGCACACGCTGTCGGATGACGGCGACCCCGTCGATGCCGCCGTTCTCGCCCAGACCCCGGTATCGCCCGGCGTGATCATCCGGTCGCGGCCGATCGGCGTGTTGCTCATGGAGGACGAAAGCGGTATCGACGAAAAGATCCTCTGCGTGCCGACGGACGATCTGCACCCGTATTACGCCAGCGTCGCGTCCTACCGGGAAATGCCCAAAATCCTCTGCGATCAGCTTGAGCATTTCTTCGCGCACTACAAGGACCTGGAAGAAGGCAAATGGGTCAAGGTCAAGCGCTGGGGCGAGGCCCAGGAGGCGTTCGATCTCGTCCGCCAGGGCATGGACCGCGCCGGCGAGGACAAGACTTAGGACAGCAGGGAGACAATGTCGTGACCGGGCGCATGGAAATCGTCGAGGGCGACATTACCCGGCTCGACGTCGATGCCATCGTCAATGCGGCCAACGAGTTGCTGCTCGGCGGGGGCGGTGTCGATGGCGCCATACATCGGGCCGCCGGACCGGACCTGCTGGCGGAGTGCCGGACGCTCGGCGGCTGTCCCACCGGCGAGGCCAAGATCACCGAGGGCCACGGGTTGCCGGCAACGCACGTGATCCATGCGGTCGGGCCGGTGTGGCGGGGCGGCGGACAAGACGAGGACCGGCTGCTCGCGTCGTGCTACCGCCGGTCGCTGGAAATCGCCAACGCCCACGGGCTCCGGTCCATCGCCTTCCCGGCCATCAGCACCGGCATTTTCTCGTTTCCCGCCGACCGCGCCGCGCGGATCGCGGTGGCAACGGTCGATGCGTTCCTGGCGGCCCACGCGCTGCCGGAGACGGTCATCTTCTGCTGCTTCGGAGCCGCATCCGCGCAAGCCCACGAAGCGGCGATGACCGAGGCTCGCTGATCCCGCTCAGGCGTCGTCCTCGCTCGGTCCGGCGACGATGCCGGCGTCATGGAGGCCGCCGACCTCGCCCTCGCTCAAGCCGAGGATGTCCAGCAGGATCTCGTCGGTGTGCTCGCCGAGGCGCGGCGCCCGGGTGGCGGGCCGGCGGTCGATCCGGCTGAAATCCAGCGGCGATCCCGGCATCAGATATGTTCCGATACCGGGGTCGTCGACCATGGAGAACAGGGGATTCTGAGTTGAGCAGTCGGGGTCGTCCTCGATGGCTTTTCGAGCGGTCTTATAGGGAGCCCAGGTCACCCGATTCTGCTCGAAGATCTCGCGGATCTCCGCTTTCATGCGGGTCTCGAACCACGGCTCGAGGATCTTCGAGATCTGCCGGCGGGCGCGGTAGCGATTGCCTTCCTCGCCGAGATCGAGGCCGAGCCGTTCGCCGAGGGCATCGAATTGCTCGCCGAGCCCGGTGGCCTTGCGCAGGCTCGCCCATTGCGTGCTGGTGAGCGCCACCACCATCAGCCGCTTGCCGTCGAGGGTGCCGAAGTCACGGCCGTAGGCGCCGTAGAGGTAGTTTCCGTCCTTGGGGCGATCGGCGTCGTTGACCATGACCTCGGCGACCTTGCCGAGATTGCCGAGCATGGCGAGCGCCACATCCTTGAGGGCAATGCGCACCAGTTGGCCGTCGCCGGTGAGCCGCCGGTGGCGTTCGGCCGCGAGCAGGCCGACCAGCGCCATCTGACCGGCGATACAATCCCAGGCCGGCAACAGGTGGTTCACCGGCCGCGGCCACGAGGTGGGACCGGTCACCATCGGGAAACCGACCTGAGGGTTGACGGTGTAGTCCACCTCCGAGCCGCCGTCGCGCCGGCCGACGAGATTGACCATGATCAAGTCGTCGCGGTGCGCCTTCAGGGTTTTGTAATCGAGCCAGCCGCGCGCCGGAAAATTGGTGATGAACAGGCCGTTGTTTTCGCCGGGGCCGCAGATCAGTTCGGTGAGGATCTCCTGGCCGCGCGGATTGCGGAAATCAATGGCGATGGAGCGCTTGCCCTTGTTCAATCCGGCCCAGAACAAGCTCTTCTTGCCGTCGAGGGTCACCGGCCACCGGCCGTAGTCGAGACCGCCGCCGATGGGATCGAAGCGGATGACGTCGGCGCCGAGTTGAGCCAGCGTCATGCCGCCGAGCGGCAGGGCCACGAACGCCGAGCCCTCCACAATGCGGAGTTCCGCCGAGAATGCCAGTCATGGGCTCTCTCCTATGTTCCGGCCCCTCTGTTCGCAGCGGGGCCGCCTCCGCCTCCGTCAGTCCGTGGCGGAACGCTGGTGAACGTGAATGTTGGTGCCGCCGCTCGTTTCGAGAATGCGGGCCGCGGCCGCTTCGCGGTCGTTGTCCTCGGCGCGGACCCAGAGAATGACGCTGCCGGCTTCCAGCGAGCGTGAAAAATCCTCGGTGTGGGGCTTGGCCGCGACCTCCTCGAGAACCTCCTTGATGGCGACGCCGCCGACGGCCGCGCCGATGACGCCGGCGATGGTCGCCGTCACCGGGCCGCCGGCCAGCAGAATGGCGCCGGAGGCCACCAGCGGTACCTCGTATTTGACCTCGCCGAGCAACGCCGTCATCACGTCCGGCCATGGCTTGCCCGGCGCTCCGGCGGCGTCGAGCGACTCGTGCGACGCGAGCACGCTCAGGTCGGCGCGATCGAAACCAGCCTCCGTCAGCGCCGCGACGGCGGCCTCGAAGCTGTCGCGGTCGGCGAACAGGCCGATGACCTCCCGGCCGGCCGATGATGTCTGATCTGTTTGCGTCACGGCGTCCCCCGATTGATGATCCACTCCATATTGCCGTGAGCGGCGGCGGATTGATAGCCCCAAGCACCGACCGCTGGTATAAGCTACGTCGAACCACCATAAACCGAATAACGTACCGAACGTGCATCAACCGGAACCGACACAAAGCGGGCCTTCCCTGAACGCCGCCGAGGCGGGCGCGACCGACGCCCCCGTCACGCCGATGATGGCCCAGTATCTCGACATCAAGCGTCAGCATCCGGAAAGCCTGTTGTTCTATCGCATGGGCGATTTCTACGAGCTGTTTTTCGACGACGCGGTCAAGGCGGCGGCGGCGCTGGACATCGCGCTGACCAAACGCGGAAAACACCAAGGCGAGGACATTCCCATGTGCGGCGTCCCCGTCCACAGTCACGAGGCCTATCTCGCGCGGCTCATCCGGCGGGGCTTCAAGGTGGCGGTCTGCGAGCAGCAGGAAGATCCGGCCGAGGCACGAAAGCGCGGCAACAAGTCCGTTGTCCGCCGCGATGTGGTCCGGGTCATCACCGCCGGGACGCTGACCGAGGACAGTCTCCTTGAATCCCGCCGCCACAATTACCTGGCGGCCTGCGCCGAGGCCGGCGGGCGCATCGGTCTCGCGTGGATCGATATTTCCACGGGCGACTTCCAGACCCAGCCCATCGGCGCCGGCGATCTGGCGGCGGCGCTGTCGCGCCTGGAACCCGGCGAACTTCTGGTTCCCGATACCCTGTTGCAGAAGCCCGACCTGTTCGAAACCTTCGGCGACTGGCGCGATCGCCTGTCGCCGCTGCCGTCCAGCCGGTTCGACGGGGTCAATGGCCGCAAGCGGCTGGAGGCGCTGTTCGGGGTCGAGACGGTGGATGCCTTCGGCGCGTTCAGCGCGAGCGAGGTCGCGGCCGCCGGCGCGCTGGTGGATTATATCGCGCTTACCCAGAAGGGCCGGGTTCCGCGGATCTCGCGCATGCGGCGCCTCGACAAGGGCGCGGTCATGGAGATCGACGCGGCGACGCGGCGCAATCTCGAACTCATGCGGACTCTCTCGGGCGAGCGCAAGGGCAGCGTGCTCAGCATCATCGACAAGACGGTGGCGGCCTCCGGCGCTCGGCTGCTCGCCGCGTGGCTGGCGGCACCGCTCACCGATGTGGACGCCATCCGCCACCGTCTCGACATGGTGCAGTTCTTCGTCGAGGACGAGCGCCGGCGCCCCGACGTCCGCGCCCTGTTGAAGCGCTGTCCCGATCTCGAGCGGGCGCTTTCGCGGATCGCCCTCGGGCGCGGCGGACCGCGCGATCTGGCCGCCGTCCGCGACGCCTTGGAGCTGGCCGCGGCGTTGCGCGCCCTTCTTCGTCCCGATGGGCTTCGTCCCGACGGGCTGCCCGGCCTTCCGCAGGGTATCGAACGATGCATGGCGTCGCTCGGCGATCACGCGGCGATGGTGGATCATCTGAGCCGGGCGCTGGCCGACGCGCTTCCGGTCCATGCGCGCGACGGCGGTTTCATCGCGTCGGGATACCTGCCCGAACTCGACGAGTTGCGCCAGCTTCGCGACGACAGCCGCCGGCTGGTCGCCGGGCTGCAGACGCGCTACGTCGCCGAAACCGGCGTCCAGGGGCTCAAGATCCGCCACAACAACGTTCTCGGATATTTCGTCGAGGTGTCCGCCAAGCAGGCCGACAACATGCCGGCGGGCGCCGACGGCCCGTTCATCCATCGCCAGACCATGGCCAACGCGGTCCGCTACACCTCGGTGGAACTCAACGATCTGGAAGGCCGCATCGCCCGGGCGGCGGACCAGGCGCTCGCCCTGGAGGCGACGCTTTTCGATACCCTGGCGGGCGAGGTCGTCGGCGGGGCCGATGCCATCGGCCGCGCGGCGCGCGCGCTGGCGCGCGTCGACGTGGTCGCGGCGCTGGCCGAGTTGGCGGTGGATGCCCGCTACAGCCGCCCGGCCGTCGACAGCGGCCTCGCGTTCGACATCCGGGGCGGCCGCCATCCGGTGGTGGAGGCCGTGCTGGCCGCCGGACAACAGGGCGGCTTCGTCGCCAACGAATGCAATCTCGCCGAGGGCCAGAGCCTGTGGCTCCTGACCGGCCCCAACATGGCGGGAAAGAGCACCTTCCTCAGACAGAATGCGTTGATCGCCATCCTCGCCCAGATGGGATCGTACGTTCCCGCCGAAACGGCGCGCCTCGGCGTCGTCGACCGGCTTTTCTCGCGCGTCGGCGCGGCCGACGATCTCGCGCGCGGCCGGTCCACGTTCATGGTGGAAATGGTCGAGACCGCCACCATCCTGAACCAGGCCGGCGAGCGGGCCCTGGTGATCCTCGACGAGATCGGCCGGGGCACCGCCACCTTCGACGGCCTGTCCATCGCCTGGGCGGTGATCGAGCACCTGCACGAGGTCAACCGCTGCCGCGCGCTGTTCGCCACGCACTATCACGAACTCACCGCGCTCGCCGCCAAACTCGCGAACCTGGCGTGCTACACCATGCGCGTGAAGGAGTGGCAGGGCGACGTCGTCTTCCTGCACGAAGTGGCGCCGGGCGCGGCCGACCGCTCCTATGGCATCCATGTGGGCCAACTGGCCGGGTTGCCGGCGGCGGTGATCGAACGGGCCGAACAGGTGCTCGAGACCCTGGAGAACGGCGAGCAATCGTCGGCGGTGACACACCTCGCGGAAGATCTGCCGCTGTTCGCGGCGATCAGGGACAGGCCGTCGGCGCCCGACCCGCCGTCGCCGGTGGAGCAAACGCTGGCAAGTATCGATGCCGACCATCTGACGCCCCGCGACGCCCTGGAGCTGATCTACAGGCTCAAGGCCATGGATTGATATCGGGTTTCGGGTTTATATTAGGGGCGAGAAGGAAGAGCCCGTCATGACCGTTGTCCATAACCGCCGCGCGATCATCGATCGAAAATCCCTGGTTCGCGAGCTCGAGGAGCAGGCGACATGGGTGGGCTTTTCGCTGGAGACGCGCAACAATTTCCTGCAGATTTTCCGCGCCGCGCTCTACCGCGGCGTCGGCGAGATCCGTCGCCGTTTCGAAGAAGAGAACATCAACGGCGCCGAGGTGGTGCTGGCCGATGCCTATCTGGTGGACCAGCTGGTCCGCGGAATCTACGATTTCGCCATCAAATACGTCTATCCGACCGCCGGCCCGACCGCCGGCCCGATCGCCGACCCGATCGCCGACCCCGCGGCGGCCGAGCCCCTGGCCATCGCCGCGACGGGGGGCTATGGCCGCGCCGAGCTGTCGCCGTTTTCCGATATCGACCTCATGTTCCTGCTTCCCAATCGATCGGTGGCGAAGACCGAGCAGCTCGTCGAGTTCATCCTGTACATGCTCTGGGACATGGGCCTGAAGGTCGGCCACGCCACGCGAACGGCGGACGATTGCGTCAAGCTGGCCAGATCGGATTTGACGATCCGGACCAGCCTTCTGGAAGCCCGCTGGCTGTGGGGCGACCGGGCCCTGTATGATCAGTTTGAATCCAAATTCATGAACGAGGTGGTCGCCGGTACGGGAAGCCAGTTCGTCGAACAGAAACTCACCGAGCGCGACGCCCGTCACGAACGCATGGGCGATTCCCGCTACGTCCTGGAGCCGCATATCAAGGAGGGCAAGGGCGGATTGCGGGATCTGCAGACCCTCTTCTGGATGGCGAAATATCTCTATCAGGTCAAGGACATGGGGGAGCTGTTCGAACGCGGCGTGTTCACGACCGCGGACGTTCACGGCTTCCGGCGAGCGCAGAACTTCCTGTGGACGGTACGCTGTCATCTGCACTACGCGGCGGACCGTCCCGAAGAGCGCCTGACCTTCACCTATCAGAGTATCATCGCCAAACGTCTGGGCTACAACGACCGCGCCAGCGGGCGGGGCGTCGAGCGGTTCATGAGGCATTATTTTCTGATAACCAAGACCGTCGGCGACCTGACCCGGGTTCTGTGCGCGGTGCTGGAGGAAGATCACAGGAAAAAGAGCATCCGGTTCCGCATCCCGATATTCTCTTTGTTCCGGCGCGCCCGCGAAGGTTTCCAGCTCGATGGCGGCCGTCTCGCCCTGGAGGACGACGGCCTGTTCTCCCGCGACCCCGTGAAGATCCTCCAGTTGTTTCACGAAGCCCAGCGCCAGGAGCTGGACATTCATCCCCACGCCGTTCGCCTGGTGCATCAGAATTTGCGGTATGTGGATGCGTCGCTGCGCGAAAACGCCGACGCGAACCGATTGTTCATGGAGATGCTGACCTCCGAGAACGATCCCGAGACGACCCTCAAACGTCTCAACGACGCGGGTGTTTTCGGCCGGTTCGTGCCGGATTTCGGCCGGGTGGTCGCGCAGATGCAATACGACATGTACCACGTATACACCGTCGACGAGCACACCATCCGCGCCATCGGCATTCTCCACCTGCTGGAACGCGGAGACCTGAAGGAACAGCATCCGACGGCAAGCGCGGTGGTGGGCGATATGCGGTCGCGCCGGGCGCTGTACATGGCGGTGCTGCTGCACGACATCGCCAAGGGACGCGGGGGCGATCACTCGGAGATCGGCGCCCAGATCGCGCTTTACGTCTGCCCGCGGTTCGGCCTCGACGACTGGGAAACGGAAACGGTTTCGTGGCTCGTCCGCTACCACCTGTTGATGAGCCGGACGGCGTTCAAACGCGACGTGGACAATCCCAAGACGGTGACCGATTTCAACGCCGAGGTTCAGTCCCCGGAACGCTTGCGCATGCTTCTGGTGCTGACGGAAGTGGACATTCGCGCCGTCGGGCCGAACATCTGGAATGCGTGGAAAGGCGGGCTTCTGGGCGAGTTGTACTACCGCGCGCTCGAGGAAATGGAGATGACGGGCGGACAGCCCGTCGAGCGGCGGACCATTCGCGTCGAGCGCGCCAAGGCCAAATTGCGCGAGCGTCTGTCGGAGTGGGACGAAGCGGCCCTGGAGAATGCGATATCGCGGGGCTATCCGGACTACTGGCTGGCGTTCGATACCGACGATCAGGCCCGCCATTTCGAGATGATGCGGGAATCCGAGCGCAAGGGAGAACCGCTGCACGTGGAATCCCGCCACCACCCGACCCTCGATGTGACCGAGATCGTGATCTACTCTCCCGACCATCCGGGTCTGTTTGCCCACATTGCCGGGGCGATGGCCCTGACCGGCGCGTCCATCGTCGACGCCAAGGTCTTTACCCTGGCCAACGGCATGGCGCTCGACACGTTCTGGATTCAGGATGTTTCCGGTGCCGCCTTCGACAGCCCCGAGCGGATCGCCCGGCTGACCGGACGGATCGAACGGGCGGTGAAGGGGAGCTTGTGGCCGGCGCGGGAACTCGAGGCCGTCAGGCTCAATGCCTTGCCCAGCCGAACCGGCATTTTCACGGTTTCTCCCGCCGTCATCATCGACAACAAGGCCAGTACGGGACATACGGTGATCGAGGTCAACGCGCGCGACCGGCAAGGATTGCTGCACGACGTCACGTCGGCGATCACCGATCTCAACCTGCAGATTGTCAGCGCTCATGTGTCGACGTACGGCGAGCGGGCGGTGGATGTATTCTATCTCAAGGACGTTTTCGGTTTGAAGATCGATGACCCGTCGAAGCTGCGGCGCATCGAACGGCGGCTTCGGGCGGCGATCGCGCCGCCGGACGACCGGGCGACAAGCGCGAAAAAGAAGGCCGCCGCGGCCGAATAGCGCCCGGTGGTGCCCCGGTGGTACACGGTCCCCTTCCACCCGTCATCGAAAGCCGGTAGACAGACATCATGGTGCTGCTGCGCTCCATCGCCACCATCGGCGGCCTCACACTCGTCAGCCGACTATTCGGTTTCGCACGGGACATCCTGATCGCCGCCGTCATGGGCGCGGGGCCGGTGGCGGATGCGTTTTTCGTGGCCTTCAAGTTCCCCAATCTGTTTCGACGGTTGTTCGCGGAGGGCGCCTTCGCGGCGGCTTTCGTTCCGATCTTCGCCGGACTGCTGGAAACCGATGGTCCGGCGAAGGCGCGGGCTTTCGCCGAGCAGGCGATGAGCGTGCTGATGGTGGCATTGCTGGTTTTCGTCGCCGTCATGCAGATGGCCATGCCGCTCGCCATGTACGGCATGGCGCCCGGGTTCGCCGACGTGCCGGAAAAATTCGACCTCGCGGTACGGTTCGCTCGGATCACGTTTCCCTATCTGCTGTTCATTTCGCTGGTGTCGCTCATCGCCGGCGTCCTGAATTCCTTCGGCAAATTCGCCGCCGCCGCCGCGACGCCGATCCTTCTCAACATCTGCCTCATCGTCGCGGCGCTGGCGCTGGCGCCCTTTACGCCGACGCCCGGCCACGCATTGGCCTGGGGCGTGGCCATCGGCGGCGTCGTCCAGTTCCTCTGGCTTTTTTTCAACTGCGGCAGGCAAGGCATCTGGCTCAGGCTGCCCAGGCCGCGCCTGACGCCACCGGTGAAACTTCTTCTGGCGAGGGCCGTCCCCGTCGCCATCGGCGCCGGCATCTACCAGATCAATCTGCTGATCGACACCGTGATCGCGTCGTTTCTACCCTCGGGGTCGGTCTCCTACCTTTTTTACGCCGACCGGGTGAACCAGCTGCCCTTGGGCATCGTCGGGGTCGCCGTCGGCACGGCGTTGTTGCCTTTGCTGTCGCGGCAACTGAAAAGCGGCCGGGAAACCGATGCGCTGCACAGTCAGAACCGGGCGCTGGAGTTCGCCTGTCTCCTGACGATACCGGCCGCCGTGGCGCTGGTGGTCATCGCCGGACCATTGATTGCGGTGCTGTTCGAACGCGGCGCCTTCGGCGCGGCCGAGGCCCGGGCGACGGCGGCGGCGCTGACCGCCTATGCCACCGGGCTGCCCGCCTATGTGTTCATCAAGGCGCTGACGCCGGGCTACTTCGCGCGCGGCGACACCAAAACACCGGTCAAGATCGCGGCGGCCACGACGGTACTCAATCTGGTGCTCAATCTGGCGCTGATGGGGCCGTTTCTCCACGTCGGCATCGCCATCGCCACCGCCATTTCGTCGTGGATGAACGCCGGCCTGCTGGCCTACATCCTGCACCGGCGCGGGCACTTCGCCGTCGACGGCCGCTTGAAGCGCCGGTTGCCGCGCATCGTGCTGGCGAGCGCCGGCATGGCCGGCGCCCTTGTCCTCGCTTACGGGGCGCTGGCGCCGTGGCTCGCCTCGGACATCATCTTTCGCGCCGGCGCCCTCGCCGCCCTGGTTTTCGCCGGTCTGGCAACCTTTGCGGTTCTCGCTCAATTGTTCGGAGCCGCGGGTATCGGCGACCTGCGCCGGATGATGCGGCATAATACAAATTCTCGTTGATAGGAACCCATTGTGACGGTCTTCGAGGTTTCCGGCAAGGAGCGTGGTGCGCGGTGATGCGGGAGCATCATAAGCGCCGCGCGACGTCCGGAAACCCCGAACCGCCTGACGCGTTTCACGCTTCCTCGGGGCCCAGGTTCCAAAGGTGGGGAAACCGCTCGACGATGGATCCATCGCCAGACGGCCCCGCCGAGGAAGCGTGAAACGCGATCACAATAAGTCCCTGTCAGCGAGATTTGGTATAAGGACGCCGCTTGACCGGCTGTCGTTAAATCGCCATAAACCGCCGCGTTGTTCCCCTGTCCGTTGCAATCGAAAGTCCCCATGAAACGTATCCTCTCAGGCATCCAGCCGACCGGCCATCTGCATCTCGGCAACCATCTGGGAGCCATCCGCAACTGGGTGCGCCTGCAAGACGAGTTCGAGTGCCTGTTCTGCGTCGTCGATATGCACGCCATCACCGTCTGGCAGGACCCGGCCGAGCTCGTCGCCAATACCCGCGAGGTGGCGATGGCCGTGGTGGCGGCCGGGATCGACCCGGAGAAGAACGTTCTGTTCGTTCAGAGCCATGTTCCCGGCCATGCGCAACTGGCGTGGATTTTCAACTGCGTGGCTCGGCTGGGGTGGCTCAACAGAATGACCCAGTTCAAGGAAAAGGCCGGCAAGAGCCGCGAGAACGCGTCGGTGGGGCTGTTCGCCTATCCCGATCTGATGGCCGCCGACATTCTTCTCTACAAAGCGACGCACGTTCCCGTCGGCGAGGACCAGAAACAGCATCTGGAATTGACCCGCGACATCGCCCAGAAGTTTAACAACGACTTCGAAACCGACCTGTTTCCCATCGTCGAGCCGCTGATCTTCGGTCCGGCGACGCGGGTCATGTCGCTGCGCGACGGCACCGCCAAGATGAGCAAATCCGATCCTTCGGATTATTCGCGGATCAACATGACCGACGACGCGGATCTCATCGCGCTGAAAATTCGCAAGGCGAAAACCGATCCCGAACTCCTCCCGGAACGGGTGGCCGGTTTGGAAGGACGGCCGGAGGCGGCCAATCTCATGGGGATTTACGCCGCGCTGGCCGATCGGGACATCGACACTGTTTGCGCCCAGTTCGGCGGCGTGCAGTTCTCGAAATTCAAGGCCGAGCTCTCCGATCTGGCCGTCGCCAAGCTCGGCCCCATCACCGCCGAAATCAACCGGCTGAAGGACGACCCGACCTATGTCGACGGCGTCTTGCGTAGCGGCGCCGAACGTGCCCGGGCAATCGCCGAGCCGGTCGTCGAAGAGGTGTACAAAACAGTCGGATTCCTGGCGGCGACCGGGTAGAGTCCGGCGCGTCGAGCGTCTATTGACGGCGGGAGGCTTGCCGCCCATATCCATAAAGCGGGCCTATGAAGAAAAAATGAGAGAGCCATGTTCATTCAGACCGAGACGACACCCAATCCAGCGACACTGAAGTTCATTCCCGGTTGCGACGTGATGGCGCAGGGCACGGCGAACTTCACGGGACCGGAGGACGCGGCGCGTTCGCCGCTGGCGCTTCGCGTTTTCGAGATCGAGGGCGTCAGCGGAGTTTTTCTCGGCAGCGACTTCGTGACCGTGACCAAAATGGCGGACCGCGACTGGGAGGTCATGAAACCCATGATCTTGAGCGCCATCATGGAGCATTTCACCTCCGGTGATGCCGCCATAACCGATACTCCCGGGGCGGCGGCCGCGAGCGGCGACGCGCCGGATGGCGACATCGACGCCCAGATCAAGGAGCTGCTGGAGACACGCGTGCGGCCGGCGGTTGCCCAGGACGGCGGCGACATCACGTTCGAGAGCTTCGAGGACGGCATCGTCTATCTGCGAATGCAAGGGGCCTGTTCGGGTTGCCCCAGTTCGACGATGACCCTGAAGCACGGCATCGAGAACATGTTGAAGTACTATGTTCCCGAAGTGCTCGAGGTGCGCTCGGTCGAGTGGTGAGCGGCGGCGCCGGAGCGTCCGTTCCGTCCGTTCCGTCAAGCCCGGCGGGGGTCCCCTGCGAACGTTTTTTTGAATATTTCCCTCAATTCGACTACAATTACAGTTGAGGGCCAACGATCGCGGCCGGATGCCGCGCCATTGATGTATTTCTTGGCAAGATAGAAGCCGATGAAACGCGTGCACTACGGTTTGATCGGCATGATGGGGGTGCTCGTGGGCGCTCTGCTCGTGCTGATGGCGGTTTATCCGCCGGCGCAGGAGACCGTGGCGGCGGGGGCTCGGTTCGCTTCGGCGTTCGAGACGGACGCGGGCGGCTTCGGTCTGCCGGGCCGCATGATTGGCATTTCGCTCCCGGGGCGCCCGTTGACGGCGGCGTCGCTGTCGGACGACTTTGCCGACATCGGGTACGATCTCGATCAGATCGGTTCGGGGAGGGCCGACGTGCCGCGGTTGTTTCTCGCCAACCTTCCCATGGATCTCGAAACGCTGAGCCAGGAAGAGTCGCGCAAGGTTGTTTTTCTGAAGATCGTCTTGCCGCTGGTCTTGTATGCGAACGAAGAAATCCTCGCCGACCGGGAGCGCCTGTGGCGGATCCGCTACGAGTTCCGCCAGGGCCTCGAACCGAGTTCGCTGGATCGTTTGTGGCTAATCGTCAAGGCCGAGGAGTATGGGGTGGCCGCCGACGACGTCGGCGAACTCGCCCGGCGCATGGATATCGTGCCGCCGTCGCTGGCGCTGGCTCAGGCCGCCATTGCAAGCAGTTGGGGAATGTCGGCGCCGGTGCGTCAGAGAAACGCTCTGTTCGGTCAACCCGATAACGGCGCGGCCGGTAAATCCGGGAACATGACGTTCGGTGAACCCAAAAACGCAACCTCTCGGGGCGAAAGCGTGAATTCGAGCGCGCTGACGGTCGGGATGACCCGCGAAGCGTCGAATTCGACTTACGACACGCTGCTGAATTCCGTCCGGGCATACGT
Organism: uncultured Alphaproteobacteria bacterium; assembly: GCA_963786305.1. Classification (GTDB taxonomy): domain Bacteria; phylum Pseudomonadota; class Alphaproteobacteria; order Rhodospirillales; family Defluviicoccaceae; genus CAKZLS01. Next base: position 175,382 of record CAWAYL010000009.1, on the reverse strand, counting down.
CCGCCGGGTCAACGTCGATCCGGCTTATGAGCCCTTGCGCCGGTCGCGGGCGAAGATGCGGAGCGACGGCGCTCCAGTGGACGGCCCGCTGCTGGCTTCCCAACTGAAACCCGGCGCGGGCCGCGATGGCGGTGGCGTGGCTAGCCTCCAAGCGATTATCGAGGCCCACGGATTGCGGCGGCTTGACGATGCCCGGCTGCGGGACCCGACGGGCGCGCGCGAACCGGACGCCTGACCGAGCGTTCGTGCGCCCTCGAAGCCCGGGCGACCTCGCCCTATGTTTGACGGACAATTCGAACCGAACTCAGCCCACGGAGGCACCGGTGAACAATGTGATCGACGAAACGGCTCTCGACGTTCTGTTCCGGCACGCGCGCACCCACAACCGGTGGCGCGACAAGCCCGTCGGCACGGATCTGCTTCGCGAGGTGTGGAATGTGGCGCGGATGGGGCCGACCAGCGCGAACTGCTCTCCCGCCCGGATCGTCTTCGTGATGTCGCGCGAGGCCAAGGAAAAACTGAAGCCCTTGCTGATGGAGGGCAACGTCGAGCAGACCATGACGGCGCCCGCGACCGCCATCATCGGTCACGACATGCAGTTTTATGAACGCTTGCCGGAACTGTTTCCGCATACCGACGCGCGCTCGTGGTTCGTCGGCAACGACGCGTACATCAAGACGACCGCATTTCGCAACGCCACCTTGCAGGGCGGATATCTGATCCTCGCCGCGCGCGCCCTGGGGCTCGATTGCGGTCCCATGTCGGGGTTCGACAACGACCGGGTGGACGCGGCGTTTTTCGCCGGCACGTCGGTCAAGTCGAACTTTTTGTGCAACCTCGGTTATGGAAACCCGGAGAACCTGTATCCGCGCGCGCCGCGCCTCGACTTCGACGAAGCCTGCTCGGTGGTTTAGAGCACGCTCCGATCATGAGGATCCTCGCTTTGGATACGACCGCCTCGGCGTGCTCGGTCGCGGTGCTGGCGGATGGGACCGAGGTTTCGCGTTCCGTCACGATGGAGCGCGGTCATGCCGAGGCGTTGATGCCGATGGTGCGCGACATCATGAAAGAGGCGGCCGTCGGTTTCACCGACCTGGATTCGCTCGCCGTAACCGTCGGCCCGGGGGCGTTCACGGGCCTGCGGATTGGCCTGGCGGCGGCGCGCGGCATGGCGCTGGCGGCCGATCTTCCGTGCGTCGGCGTGACCAGCCTGGAAGCCGTTGCCGAGGCGATCGGTCCGCGAGAACGCGCCGGCCGGGCGCTGCTGGTAGCGCTCGATTCCAAGAGGGCGGACATCTTCGCGCAGCTTTTCGACCCCGGCGGCGCGCCGCTCGGTCCACCCGTGGCGGTCGCTTGCGACCGGCTGGTGGACATGGTGGCGCCGCGGCCTCTGGTCGTCGTCGCCGGAACAGCCGCCGCGGCCGCCGTGGCGGCTCTCGCCCGCGCCGGGGTGGAAGCAAGCCGGGCCGCTGGGTCGGGGTGCCCCCACGCCCGGGACGTGGCCCGCCTGGCGGCGCGGCGCTGGGCCGCCGGCTCTATTCCCCGGCAACCGCCGACGCCGCTCTATCTGCGGGCGCCGGATACCGGCGCGCCGCGAACGGCGCTTCGCGTTCCCTCGTGAGAGCGACGCCGCCGGAGATGGTTGCGCTCGGCCCTCACCATGCGGCGGTGGTCGCAGCCCTGAGCGCGCGGTGCCTGGAAGAGGCCTGGAGCGACGCGGCCGTCGGCGGCATTCTTTCGACGCCGGGCACGTTCGGTTTCATCGCGCTGGTTCGCGACAGTCCCCACGCCTTCATCCTGTGCCGCGCCGCCGGCGGGGAATGCGAGGTGCTGGCCCTGGGCACGGTTCCGGATGGACGCCGCAAGGGGCTGGCGCGGGGTCTGGTCGAACGGGCCGCCGAACAGGCCGCGCTCCACGGCGCGACGCGCATGGTCCTGGAAGTCGCCGAGGACAACGGGGCGGCGCGCGGTCTCTACGCTCGATGCGGCTTCTCGGCGGTGGGACGCCGAGCCCGGTATTACCGCCGCCCGCATGGCGATCCCGCCGACGCGCTTATCCTCGCGCGCGAGCGGCCACTGTAAAAGTCGGGTTTAATTCTTGCGGATGACGAGACGGTGCACGCCGTCGGGGTCCGTTTCGGACGCTTCGGGGTCGAGAGACAGTACGACGTGCCCCTCTTCCTTCACCGATCGCGGGACGTTCTGCAGGGGCTCGGAACCCTGCAGACGAACTTCGGCGGTCTGACCCCGCGTCATGCGTTCAAGCAGCAGTTTAGTTCTGACGAAAGTGAGCGGGCAAACTTCCCTAGTGATATCCAGAGAAAAGTCGCATTCATCATTCATTTTTTGCTTGCTTATATTTCTCATTCGACGTTCTTGCTTCCACCGGATATGATATCTATATGAGCATCGCTAATACAAGAAATCGGGGAAGATATTTGCATGAACGACAAAACTAATACTACTGAAATGCTCGAGTTAGCTACCGAAATCGTTGCTGCACATGTTGGAAACAACTCCGTCGCCGTTGCTGATTTGCCAGGATTAATCCAAGACGTGTATAAAACGTTAGTCTCCGTGGGCACGGAGCCGGCGGCCCCCGAGCGGCCCAAGCCCGCCGTCCCCGTCAAGAAGTCGGTCTTTCCGGATTACATCGTCTGTCTCGAGGATGGCAAGCAGCTGAAAATGCTCAAGCGCCACCTGAAGACCTCGTACAACATAACGCCGGAAGAATACCGTGAGCGGTGGGGATTGCCGGCAGACTATCCGATGGTCGCGCCGAACTACGCGAAGCACCGCAGCCGCCTGGCGAAGGAGATCGGCTTGGGCACCACGCGTCGGACCCAGAACTCGACGCAGCCGGGTTTGACGCCGTGGCGGAACGCGACTGGATCCGAAGCCGGGTCGCGTCGTGCTCGCGAGGTTATCGGGCTGTTGGGGAGAAATAATGGCACCACCATCGCGCATCGAGCACTTGTGCATGGAAAGGGGCATGAAGATGACTGGCCAGCGCCGCATCATTGCCCGCGTCCTGTCGGAAGCCAGAGATCACCCGGATGTCGAGCAGGTCTATCGTCGGTCGGTTCAGTTGGACCCGCGCATCAGTATCGCCACCGTCTATCGGACGGTTCGCCTGTTCGAGGAAGCCAACATCCTGGACCGGCATGACTTCGGAGACGGTCGATCCCGTTACGAGGAGGCGACGGAGGAGCACCACGATCATTTGATCGACATCCAGACCGGACGGGTGACCGAATTCCGCAATCCGGAGATCGAGGCGCTGCAGCGAAAGATCGCGGAGCAGCACGGGTTCCGGCTGGTCGGGCACCGTCTGGAGTTGTTCGGCGTGCCGCTCGAAGGCGGCAAGGAAAGGAAGTGAGCGCTCGATCCCGTCCCGCGCTCCCTTGACTCTGATCATGGGCTTGCTACGTTGAAATCATCGGCGCTCGTCAACGGATTAACGACCGTTGGTATAACTCCATGAACAGTTCGGTTTCCGGTTTGGTCGGCTGCCACTGGTGCTCCCATTTCCGCGTTGAATAAGAAACTTCACATAAAGACCTACGGCTGTCAGATGAACGTCTATGACTCCGCGCGCATCGCGGACGTTCTGGCGCCGCTCGGCTATGGGCTGAGCGATGACGCGGCCGATGCCGATATGATCATCCTCAACACTTGTCACATCCGCGAGAAGGCCGCCGAGAAAGTGTATTCGGAGCTCGGCCGGCTGAAACCGCTGAAAGATCGGCCGGCGTCGGCAAGGGGTCCGGTCATGATCGCGGTGGCGGGATGTGTCGCCCAGGCTGAAGGCGAGGAAATCCTCCGGCGGACGCCGTACGTGGACATCGTCCTCGGGCCGCAGACCTACCATCGGCTTCCCGAGATGGTCGCCCGCGCCGAGCGTGCCGCCGGATCCGTCCTCGATACGGACTTTCCGGCCGAGCCCAAGTTCGACCATCTGCCGGGCCCGGCGGCCGGCGCCGCGGGCTTCACCGCCTTTCTGACGGTTCAGGAGGGCTGCGACAAGTTCTGCAGCTTTTGCGTCGTTCCCTATACGCGCGGCGCGGAGTACTCGAGGCCGGTCGTGGACGTTCTGAACGAAGCCCGCGCCTACGCGGCGGCCGGCGTCCGCGAAATCACGCTGCTCGGCCAGAACGTCAACTGCTACCACGGCGACGGGCCATCGGGCGGCGAGTGGGGGCTGGGGCGGCTGATCGCCGAGGTCGCGGAGATCGAGGGGATCGACCGGATCCGCTACACCACCTCCTATCCGGCCGACATGGATGACGCGTTGATCGAGGCTCATCGCGACGTCGCCAAGCTGATGCCCTTTCTTCACCTGCCGGTTCAATCGGGCTCGGACAGGGTGCTGTCCGCGATGAACCGCCGTCACGGCGCCGACGCTTACCGGCGCCTCGTCGAGCGGCTGCGCCGGGCGCGTCCGGATCTGGCGCTCAGTTCCGATTTTATCGTCGGTTTTCCGGGCGAGACCGACGAAGACTTCCGCGCCACGGTGCGGCTCGTCGAGGACGTTGAGTTCGCTGGCGCCTATTCGTTCAAGTACAGCCCGCGTCCGGGGACACCGGCGGCGCTGGAGGCGCAGGTGGACGACGCCGTCAAGAGCGCGCGGCTAACGGAACTGCAGTCCTTGCTCGTGACCCAACAGCGGCGGTTCAACGAGCGATGCGCCGGCCGCGTGATGACCGTGCTGTTCGACCGCCCGGGCCGCCATCCCGGGCAATTGGTCGGCCGCAGCCCGTACATGCAGGCGGTTCATGCCCAGGCGCCGCGCTCGCTGCTCGGCGGCCTGCGGCCGGTGATCATCACGGCGGGATCGGCCAATAGCCTTTCCGGGGCGCTCACCGATCGGGCCGTGGCTTGAACCGGCACCTGAAAGCCGGCGACGCCGAGGCGGAAAAGGCGGTGTGTCTGGAATTCGAGGACAACCGGCTGGTGCTGCAACTGTTCGGCGCCCATCACAGCCACCTGGCGCGGATCGAACAGAAACTCGACATCGTCATGGACGCGCGCGGCAACCAGGTCACGCTGTCGGGACCGGAAGACGCGGTGGAGGCGGCCGGCAAGGTGCTCGATGTCCTCTACGATCGCCTCAAGCGCGGCCTGTCCGTCGGGCGCCAGGATGTCGACGCGGCGCTCCGCATGACGTCCTCGGCCGGTCCGTTGGCCAACGGCGACACGGCGGTTCAGATCCGTCAGCGGACCGTCTTGGCGCGGTCCTTGACCCAGGCCAGCTACATCGACGCCATCGACAAGCACGACATGGTGTTCGGGCTCGGACCGGCCGGCACCGGAAAGACGTACCTCGCGGTGGCCAAGGCGGTGGAACGGCTGGTGAACGGCGAGGTGGACCGCATTATCCTGTCCCGGCCGGCGGTCGAAGCCGGCGAGCAGCTCGGCTTTCTGCCGGGCGACATGCGCGAAAAGGTCGACCCCTATCTTCGGCCGCTCTACGACGCGCTTTACGACATGCTGCCGGCGCCGCAGGTCGTCAAGCGTCTCGACAGCGGCGAGATCGAGGTGGCGCCGCTGGCCTTCATGCGGGGGCGGACGCTGGCCAACGCCTTCGTCATTCTGGACGAGGCCCAGAACACCACCGCCGTCCAGATGAAGATGTTCCTGACGCGGCTGGGCGACAATTCCCGCATGGTGATCACCGGCGATCTCTCTCAGGTGGACCTGCCCAAGGGGACGCGGTCCGGACTGCGTCACGCCGTCGAGGTCCTGGCGGATGTCTCCAGTATCGCCTTCATCACCTTCACCGAAGCCGACGTCGTCCGCCACCCGCTGGTGGCCAAGATCGTTCGTGCCTACACCATCGCCGAACAGCAGCACGGAACCGGATCGCAGTATGAACCCGAATGAACCGGCACCGGGATCCGCCCCGGTCGCCATCGAGGTGATCGCCGAATCCTCGCAGTGGACAACGGCCCTGCCCGGCGCGGAACGGCTCTGCGAGCAGGCCGCCGCCGCCGCCTTCGCATCGGTTCGGCCCGACACGCATGGGGCCGAGGCCAGCGTGGTCCTTTCCGACGACGCCCGGATCCGGCGGCTCAATGATACCTATCGCGGGCGCGACGAGCCCACCGACGTGCTGTCGTTTCCGATTTCCGGTCCTGGTGCCGGCGACGCCGCGACGGCGGTTTCGCCGGCGCCGGACCAATCCATCTTGCTCGGCGACATCGTCATCGCCTTCGAAACGTCCGCCGCCGGTGCGGCCGCCGGGGCCAAACCGCTGTCGGATCACTTAAGTCACTTGGTGGTTCATGGTATGCTCCACCTCTGCGGCTATGATCATCTTGCCGAGGCGGAGGCGAGAGAGATGGAGCGCCTGGAAACGCGGATACTGGATGGGTTGGGAGTGCCGGACCCCTACGTCGCTCCCTTCGTCGAGCCCTCCGTTTCCGGCGAGCATCCGCCATGAGCCGGCGGACGGCGGACCGCGCGGCCGCGCCAGCGGGCGAAAACGATCAGTCCGGCGGCGGCGGAGGAAAGAGCGATCCGACCCTGTGGGAAAAGTTTCGCGGGCTGTGTCGCGGGTTGCGAAAGGGCCGCAACGGCGACGCCTCGCCGCGCGACACCCTCGACGAGCTGATGGAGGAGCGCGAAGGCGCCGAAATTCCGCTCGGCGCCGACGAGCGAACGCTGGTCGCCAACATTCTGCGGCTTCGTGACCGGGCGGCCGAGGACGCCATGGTGCCACGCGCCGACATCGTCGCGGTGGAGAGCAACACGTCGCGGGACGACGTCATCGCGCTGATGACCAAGACGGGGCACTCGCGGCTGCCGGTCTTCCGCGAGACCCTCGATGACGCCATCGGCATGATCCACATCAAGGACGTGATCTCTTGGGAAGGCGAGGCCGCGGCGTTCAACCTGTCGAAGATTCTCCGGCGGGTCCTGTTCGTGGCGCCGTCGATGGAGATCCTGGAACTGCTTTTGGAGATGCGCGCCAAGCGATCCCACATGGCGCTGGTGGTCGACGAATTCGGCGGCATCGACGGCCTCATCACCATCGAGGACGTGGTCGAGGAAATCGTCGGCGAAATCGAGGACGAGCACGACAGCGCGCCGGAACCGAACCTGGTGCGGCGCGCCGACGGCACGATCGACGCCGATGCGCGGGCCCCCATCGAGGTCATGGAGGAGGAGTTCCCGGCCGCGCTGAGCGACGAGGAAAAGGAATATGTCGATACCCTCGGGGGCCTCGTGGTGTCGCTGTCCGGGCGCGTTCCGATCCGCGGAGAATTGATCGCTCATCCGTCCGGGGTCGAGTTCGAGGTGCTTGAAGCCGATCCCCGCCGGATCCGGCGGCTGCGCATCCGCGGCCCCGAGTCCGCTCTCGCCCCCGCCACCACCGAGACGACCGCGCGAAAAGCCGGCACCCAGGCATGAGCGACGGCCGATCCGGCGGCCGATCCGACGGTCAATCCGACGGCCGAACCGCCGTCCGTCGCGACGGCATCGCCGCGTCCGCGCTCCGCTTCCTTCAGGGACTTCGCGCCGCCACGTTTCGGGTGTCGGGCTGGCGCCGCGTCTGCCTCGCATTCGGATTGGGCGTTCTGGCGGTTGGCGCCCTGCCGCCGGTGCACATCTGGGTGCTGCTGTTCCCCGCCTTCATGGGACTGTTCTGGCTGATCGAGAGCAGCCGCTCGCGCTGGGGATGTTTCTTCGCCGGCTGGTGGTTCGGGTTCGGGTATTTCATCGCGGGTCTGTACTGGATCGCCAACGCGCTGCTCACCAAACCGGAGCAATTCGGATGGCTGGCGCCGATCGCGGTGCTGGGATTGGCAGCGATGTTTGCCGTCTACCCGGGGATCGCCGGTCTCCTGACGCGCCTTTCGCGCGCCCGCGGCATCGGCGCGGTGCTGGTCTTCGCGGCCGCCTGGATGGCGCTCGAATGGGTGCGGAGTTGGGCTTTCACGGGATTTCCGTGGAACCTCATCGGCAGCGTCTGGACGGTCTCCGATCCGATGATCCAGATCACCGCCCTGATCGGCACCTATGGTCTCGGCCTGCTGACGGTGGCGGCGGCGGCCATGCCGGCCACCCTCGCGGCCGACGGATCCGGCGGCCGGCCGGCGGCGATCGCCGTGATCTGCGCGCTCGCCGTCCTCGCCGTCACGTGGAGCGGCGGCGCGCTGCGCCTCGCCCTGGCGGAACCGGCGGACGCGGTCGACGGCGTGCGTCTGCGCCTGGTGCAGCCGAATATCGATCAGAAGCTCAAGTGGAACCGCGATCTGCTGGACGGGCATCTCATCAAGCAGGCGAGGATGGGCGCCCAGCCGGCGGCGCATTCTCCCACCCACGTCATATGGGCCGAAACGGCGGCGCCCCTTTTCCTGGCCGAGGACGAGGCGCGGCGGCGGATGATCGGCCGCCTTACCCCGCCCGGCGGCTTGACGATCACCGGCACGCTGCGGCGAACGCCGCCGGGGGCAACCTATCAGATCTGGAACAGTCTGCTGGCGCTGGATCACGACGGCACGCCGGTCGCCACGTTCGACAAATCCCACTTGGTGCCGTTCGGCGAATTCGTGCCGTTCCGCAACCTGCTCGATCTGGCGAAGGTGACATCGGGGACCGTGGATTTTTCCCGCGGTCCGGGCCTTGAAACGCATGCGACTGCCGGGGCTGCCGCCGGTCAGTCCGCTGATCTGTTACGAGGTCATTTTTCCCGGTCAGGTGGTCGATGCGCGCGATCGCCCGCAATGGATCCTCAACATCACCAATGACGCCTGGTACGGCCGATCGTCGGGCCCGTATCAGCACCTGGCGATGGCGCGGCTGCGGTCGGTGGAGGAAGGTCTGCCCCTCGTCAGGGTCGCGAACACGGGAATCTCCGCGATCATCGATCCATGGGGCCGTGTCCTGGCGCGCATGGATTTGGGCGAGCAAGGGGTTATCGATGGCCCGCTGCCGGCTCCGCTGGCGGCGCAAACACCCTATGCACGGTTCGGAAACTGGCTGGTGCTACTGGTGGTAGTGGCCGCAATCGGCACGGGTTTGTTGATTTCGCACCGCAAATAACCCCTATTTGGGGAATAAGTTAGCAAATAACGTATTATACGGGAACAAATGTTGCGAAAACGATTAAAATTTGCATATTATGACGGATCGCTCGCGGTCTGGTGAGGTTTGTTGTGGGAGCACTCGTTAGGCGTCGCGGTGAGGAGCGTAAGAACCATACAAATGTCGAAGCCTAGAGAGCGAAAAGAAAAACAATGGTTGAAACACATAATCCTGGGAGACGGAAAGGTAGGGGCTCTGCCCGAGGCGCTCGCGTTGAGCGGTTGCCTCCGGGGACACCGAATCCCGTAGACATCCACGTCGGCAGCCGGGTCCGGCTTCGGCGGACCCTGCTCGGTCTGAGCCAGGAAAAGCTCGGGGAGGCCGTCGGACTCACGTTTCAGCAGATTCAAAAATACGAACGCGGCGCAAATCGGATTGGCGCGTCGCGCCTGTTTGAATTCAGCAGAATTTTGGATGTTCCGGTTTCGTTTTTCTTCGACGACATGCCCGACGGCTCGGCTGGCGAGGAGGGGCGATCGGCCTGGGGCCTGGGTGATCAATCGCAATCGTCGCTCGAGCCCGACCCCCTGACCCGCCGCGAAACGCTCGAACTGGTGCGCGCATATTACCGCATCGGCGATCCGCAGGTGCGCAAGCGGCTGTTCGAACTCGCCAAATCCCTCGGCAACGCGGAGCACGGATAAGAACCACCAGCGCTGATGTCGGCGCTCCGCATCCGGAAATGACGAGGGTACCTCCGATCGCTAATATAAGTTGAGCGAAACGCGCTTTCGGGCGCGAGGCGGCCTGCAAATTTCTTGACCTTGATGATAAAGGTTGCCACAAGACCGTTTCCGATGCCGTGGCGGCGCTTGTCGAGTGGCGGGCGCGAGCGATTGGCGTTCGGGGCGGCGCGGGCGCCGCGTTTGATGAGCGCGCCCGAGAGTACTGGTTCTCCGGCGGAACATCTTCACCCACAACCCCTTTCGAACAGAGTTTAAGGGCATCGACCGTGTGGAAAAGCGATTACGTCTTCACAAGTGAATCCGTCTCCGAGGGCCATCCGGACAAAGTGTGCGATCGCATATCGGACGCGATCGTCGACGCGTTCCTGGCCGAGGATCCGGAGTCCCGGGTGGCCTGCGAAACGCTGTGCACAACCAATTTCGTCGCCCTCGCCGGCGAGGTCCGGGGGCCGGACTCGTTGACGCACGACCGGTTTCGCGAGATCGCCCGCCAGGCGATACGCGACATCGGTTACGAGCAGCATGGTTTCCACTGGAAGGACGCGGAAATCACGTCGCACATTCACTCCCAGTCGCCCGATATCGCCCAGGGCGTGGACGCCCTCGGCAACAAGGACGAAGGCGCCGGCGATCAGGGCATCATGTTCGGATATGCGTGCCGGGAAACCGACGTTCTGATGCCCGCGCCCATCTTCTACGCTCACGCCATCCTCGCTTCCCTGGCGGCGGCACGCCATTCGGGCGCCGAGCCGGGATTGGGGCCGGACGCCAAATCCCAGGTCACCTTGCGGTTCGTCGACGGCAAGCCCGTCGCCGCCACCGCGATCGTCGTCTCGACGCAGCACGCGGCGCAACTTTCGGTGGACGAGGTCCGCGAGATTGTCCGGCCGCACGTGATCAGTGTCCTGCCCGAGGGCTGGATGTGCGACGAGCCGCATTTCTATGTCAATCCGACCGGGCGGTTCGTCGTCGGCGGCCCCGACGGCGATGCCGGCCTGACCGGCCGCAAGATCATCGTCGACACCTACGGCGGCGCGGCACCGCACGGCGGCGGCGCGTTCTCCGGCAAGGACCCCACCAAGGTCGACCGCTCGGGCGCCTATGCCGCCCGCTATCTCGCCAAGAACGTGGTCGCGGCCGAACTGGCCGAGCGCTGCACGATCCAGCTTTCCTACGCCATCGGCGTGTCGCACCCGATCTCGGTTTATGTCGACACCCACGGAACCGGCCAGGTCGATGAAGACGAGCTCGCCAAGGTTCTGCAGCAGCTGATGGATCTCTCGCCGCGCGGCATGCGCACCCATCTCGGTCTGAACCGGCCGATCTACGCGCGGACCGCGGCCTACGGCCATTTCGGCCGTCATCCGGATCCCGACGGCGGGTTTTCGTGGGAGACGCACCGGTCTGGTCGAGCGATCTCCGGTCCGCCTTCGGCGCCCGTTGACGCAACCGCCGGCGCTTTGCGCGTCCGTCGATGCGCCGCACTTCCATGGCCGGCGCAAGGGTCGGCGGCTGCGCCCCGGCCGACAGGCCCTTCTGAGCACCCTTCTTCCGCGTTTGCGGATCGATTTGCCGCGCGAGGACGCAGCGATGACGCCGCTCGCTTTGTTCGAGCGGCCGGTGCGCGACGTCTGGCTGGAAGTGGGCTTCGGGGCGGGTGAACATCTGGTGGCGCAGGCCGAGGCTCACCCCGATGTCGGGTTCATCGGCTGCGAGCCGTTCATCAACGGCGTTGCCGCGGCGCTTTCCGAGATCGCGACACGGCGTCTCGACAACGTGCGCATATTCGACGATGACGCCCGCCTGCTGCTGCGGGCGTTGGCCGACGAGAGCATCGCCAGGGTTTTCGTTCTCTTTTCGGATCCCTGGCCGAAAACCCGCCACAACGAACGCCGGTTCATCGCCGCCGGCGCCATCGACGCGCTGGCACGGGTGCTCAAGGACGGCGGCGAATTGGGCTTTGCCAGCGATCATATGGGCTATGTGCGGTGGACCCTCGATCATCTGAGCGGCGATGGCCGGTTCTCGTGGATGGCCCGGCAACCGGCCGACTGGCGTCAGCGGCCCGACGATTGGTTTCCCACACGCTACGAAGCCAAGGCGCGGGCCCGAGGCGCGCCGTGTGTATACCTCAAGTTCGCGCGCCAGAGGTGCGGCCGGTTCGAGCGCCAGGGGCGGGACGGCGGCGGCGGCGGCGGCGGGTGAGCGAAAAAGCCTTGTGCCCTGGGGCTCAAGAGTTATATAGACAGGGTATCGAGCGGTCGGCTCGGCAACCATCAAGTCTCGTTGAGCTAGCACGGGCAAGTTCGATGGGGCGGGCTAAAGGCCCGCCTTTTTTGGTTATTGGGGGCGGCGCTCAAGGATTTCGAGAAAAGCCCTGGAATAGGACTGGCGAATGGATGCGGCCGATCGTATCGAAAGGCTCATTCGGCCGACGGCCGAGGCGCTGGGCTTTGATTTGATTAAGGTGCAGCTTCTGGGCAAGCAGAGATTCAGATTGCAGATCATGGCTGAAAGACGCGTTGACGGGTCGATGACCATCGACGATTGTGCCGAACTCAGCCGGGCGATCGCTCCGATTTTGGAGGTCGAGGATCCGCTGCCGGACGCTTACACCCTGGAAGTCAGTTCGCCCGGGATCGACCGGCCGCTGGTTCGGCTCGAGGACTTCGATACGTATGCGGGTTTCGAGGCGAAAATCGAAATGACGGTTCCCGTTGGTGGGCGTCGGCGGTTTCAGGGCCGGCTGTTGGGCACGGACGAAAGCAGCGTCCGCGTGCGGGTCGAGGATCAGGAAGTGGCATTGGCGTTCGATGATATCCGGCGGGCAAAACTCATGCTGACCGAGGATTTGCTTGCCGCGCACGAACAGAACGCCGCGGTAAAGTCGGGTTTACAGTCGGGTAGGCAATGACGAAGTTAGTGAAAGAAGCGGAAGCGGTTCACTCGAGGCCGGAATTACTGCAGGTCGCGGAGACGGTGGCGCGCGACAAGGGCATTGATCGCGATGAAGTCCTCGAGGCGATGGAGCAGGCGATCCAGAAGGCGGGCCGCTCCAAGTACGGGCACGAGCACGACATCCGCGCCAATATCGATCGGGTGACCGGCGAAATCAGCTTGGCGCGGTACCTCGAGGTTGCCGAGGAGATCGAAAACGAGGCCACTCAGATCGGTCTTGGCGAGGCGCGCGGCCGCAAGGCCGACGCCGAAATGGGCGAGTTCCTGATGGATCCCCTGCCGCCCATCGATTTCGGACGGATCGCGGCGCAAACCGCCAAGCAGGTGATCGTTCACAAGGTCCGCGAGGCCGAGCGCAAGCGTCAGTACGACGAGTTCAAGGACCGCGTCGGCGAAGTGGTCAATGGTCTGGTCAAACGTGTCGAGTTCGGCAACGTCATCGTCGATCTCAGCCGCGCCGAAGCGATGCTGCGACGCGAGGAAACGATCCCCAGGGAGCATTTCAACACCGGCGACCGGGTGCGGTCCTACATCCTGGATGTCCGCGAGGAGCCGCGGGGGCCGCAGATCTTCCTGTCGCGAACCCACCCGCAATTCATGGCCAAGCTGTTCGCCCAGGAGGTGCCGGAAATATACGAAGGCATTATCGAGATCCGCTCGGTGGCGCGCGATCCGGGCTCGAGAGCCAAGATCGCCGTGTATTCCAACGAGTTCGGCGATCGATCCCGTCGGCCCGTGCATCGGCATGCGGGGATCGCGGGTGCAGGCCGTCGTCGGCGAACTGCAGGGCGAGAAAATCGATATCATCCAATGGTCTTCGGATCCGGCGACGTTCATCGTCAATGGCCTGGCGCCGGCCGAAGTGGCCAAGGTGGTGCTCGATGAAGAGGCCAACCGGATCGAGGTGGTGGTGCCGGACGATCAGTTGAGCCTCGCCATCGGCCGGCGCGGGCAGAATGTGCGCCTGGCGTCGCAGCTGACCGGGTGGGATATCGACATCCTGACCGAGGACGAAGAGTTGCAGCGCCGCAACGAGGAATTCCGCGGCCGGTCTCAAACCTTCATCGACGCCCTCAACGTCGACGACGTGATCGCTCACCTGTTGGTGACGGAAGGGTTTTCTTCGGTCGAGGAAGTGGCGTTCGTGCCGGTCGACGACCTGCTGTCCATCGAGGGTTTCGAAGAGGAGGTGGCGCAGGAGCTCCGCGAGCGGGCACGGGCGTTCCTCTCCGTCCGCGATGAGGAGTTCGAACGCAAGCGCGTCGAGCTCGGTGTCGCCGACGAGTTGACGGAAATTGCCGGTCTGAAGCCGGCGGTGCTGGTGGCGTTGGGCGAGCAAGGCGTGAAAACTCTGGACGACCTCGCCGATCTGGCGGGCGACGAGTTGTTGGAAATAGCGCCGAAGGGTGCGTTGACCGAGGAGCGCGCCAACGACATCATTATGGCGGCGCGGGCCCACTGGTTCGAGGGCGATGACGCTGGCGAAGCCGAGCCCATGGCGGCGGACGCCGCGACGGTCGATGCCGTGGAGGAGCGCAACGAGGGCTGACACGCGATGTCCGGACACCCGAAAGGTCCCGCCGCGGCCGCCGCGGAAACGCCGCAACGGCGGTGTATCGCGAGCGGCGCGGTGAAAGACAAGCAATCGCTTTTGCGGTTCGTCATCGATCCCGGAGGGCAGGTCGTTCCGGATATCGACGAACGGCTTCCGGGGCGGGGTATATGGGTGAGTGCGGACCGGCGGATGTTGACGAAAGCGTGTAAAAAGAACCTGTTCGCGAAGGCCGCGCGCGCCCAGGTCAGCGTACCGGCGGACCTCGTCGAGAGGGTCGAGGAACTGCTCGTGCGCCGTTGTCTCGCCACGGTCGGCATGGCGCGTCGCGCCGGCCAGGCGGTGTCGGGATACGAAAAAGTCAGTGAATGGTTGCGGGCGGGGCGCGGAGGTGTTCTTTTAGCCGCTGCCGACGGTGCTCCCGGGGCGCGCGCGAAGATCCGCGCGGCGTGTCCGGACGTTCCGGTGTTGGACGTGCTCAGCGGCGATGAACTGGGCTTGACCTCGGGTCGAGAGCGCACCGTGCATTTGGTTATCGCGCCAGGAAAGCTGGCGTCGGGTGTTCGCCGGGAAGCGGCCCGGTTGTCGGGGTTTCGAAACGATCGTGCCGTGAGTGCCCATTCCGGGAAACTGTGAGACAGAGTTGAGAACAGACAAGACTGCAATGTCCGAAATTAAAGAAACCGACGAAAACAAGCAGGAGCCAATGAGCAGACCTCGGCGGCTGGAGCTGAAAAAGACGGTCGAAACCGGCCAGGTCAGGCAGAGCTTTGCCCACGGCCGGTCGAAGATGGTCACGGTCGAGGTGCGCAAGAAAAAGACCTACGCGCGCGATGAACGCGGCCGGATGGCGGAGGTTCGCCGGGAAGCCGAAGCGGCGGCGCAGAAGGCCGCCGAGGCGGCCGCGTTTTCCGTGCAGCGCGATGGCGTGCCCCGTGAAGGCGCGGCCATCGGCCTGACCAACAAGGAAAAGGAAGCACGGGCCCGGGCGCTGAAAGTCGCCATCAAGACCGAAGAGGAACGGGCCAACGCACCGGAAGTGGAGCCGCAGCCGCTCGAGCCGGAGGCCGCGCACGACGAGGCGCTCGACCAGGCGCCCGACCAGGCGCCCGACGAAGCGGCGGTGCCGCCGGTCGGGGAGGCGGCGACCGGGGAGGCCGAGACACCGGTAGCCGCGGAAGAAGGCGAGCAGGCACCCACGAAGGCCGCCACCGAGGAAAGCCGGACGACCGAAGCCGAGAGCGCGCCCGGCGCGCCGGTCCAAGGTGCCGCGCCGACCGAGGGTGTCGATGTGCCCGCGCCGAAGGGCGCGCCGGTGGCGGATGCACCGACGGAGGAGGACGAAGACAAGCGCGGCCGCGCGAAAAAGCCGGTGCGCCCGGAGGCGCGTCGTCCGACGACGGCCCAGCGCAAGGGCGAGCCGAGCCGCCGCGCCGGACGGTTGACGATTGTCGACGCCCTCGACGACGCCGGCGAACGGATGCGGAGCCTGGCGTCGGTCAAGCGGGCGCGACAGAAAGAAAAGATGAAGCAGGGGGGTCCGTCTCGGGGCGACAACCTGAAAATCGTTCGTGACGTTATCATCCCCGAAACTTTGACGGTACAGGAATTGGCCAACCGGATGGCGGCCCGCAGCGCCGACGTCATCAAGGCGCTGATGAAGATGGGAATCATGGCCACAATCAACCATTCCGTCGACGGCGACACCGCCGAAGTGCTGGCCCAGGAGTTCGGCCACAATTCGAAGCGGGTGAGCGACGCCGACGTCGAAATCGGCCTCAAGGGTGATACCGACGCGGAAGAGACACTCAAGTCGCGGCCGCCGGTGGTGACGGTCATGGGCCACGTCGATCACGGCAAGACGTCTCTGCTCGACGCGTTGAGAAAAACCGACGTGGCCAACCGCGAAGCCGGCGGCATCACCCAGCACATCGGCGCCTATCAGGTGACCATGCCGCACGGCGGCAAGATCACGTTCGTCGACACCCCGGGGCACGAGGCGTTTACCGAGATGCGCTCGCGCGGCGCCCACGCGACCGATATCGTCGTTCTGGTGGTCGCCGCCGACGACGGCGTCATGCCGCAAACCAAGGAAGCGATCGACCACGCCAAGGCGGCGAACGTTCCGATTATCGTGGCGATCAACAAGATCGACCGGCCGGACTCAAATCCGCATCGCGTCCAGATGGATTTGCTCCAGCATGGCATCGTCGTCGAAAGCATGGGCGGCGAAGATCTGTGCGTGGAGGTTTCGGCCAAGGAGGGAACCAATCTCGAAAAGCTCGAGGAGGCGATCCTTCTTCAGGCGGAAATTCTCGACCTCAAGGCCAATCCCGACCGGCCCGCCGAGGGCGTCATCGTCGAATTGAGGATGGAGCGGGGCCGCGGAACGGTGGCCACGGTGCTGGTGCAGCGGGGCACCCTCCGGGTCGGCGACATCATCGTCGCCGGCAGCGAGTGGGGCCGCGTTCGCGGGCTCGGAAACTCCAGCGGCAAGCCGGTGAAGGTGGCGCGTCCGGGCGTTCCGGTGGAGGTCCTGGGGCTTGGCGGCACGCCGGCGGCGGGTGACGAGGTCGTGGTGGTGGACAGCGAGGCGCGGGCGCGCGAGGTGACGGAATTCCGCCAGCGCAAGACCCGGGACGCCAAGGCGGTCGCCAACCGCGGCTCGCTCGAAACGATGTTCCAGCGCATCCAGGATGGCGAGGCCAAGGAATTGCCCGTCGTCATCAAGGCGGACGTCCATGGTTCGGTGGAGGCCATTGTCGGCGCTCTCGCCAAGCTGGGCACCGACGAGGTCAAGGCACAGGTGCTGCACGCCGGCATCGGCGGCATCAACGAATCCGATGTCAGCCTCGCCCGCGCCTCGGAGGCGATGATCATTGGGTTCAACGTCCGGGCCAACCCGCAGGCGCGCGAGACGGCGAAACGAGACGGCGTCGAGATCCGATATTATTCGATCATCTATGACGTGACCGACGATCTCAAGACACTGATGTCGGGGATGCTGCCGCCGCGGTTGCGCGAGAATACTCTCGGATACGCGGAAATCCGGGAAGTCTTCAACATTACCAAGGTTGGCAAGGTCGCCGGCTGCATGGTCACCGAGGGTACGGTTCGCCGGGGCGCCAAGGTGCGGCTGCTGCGCGACAACGTGGTCATTCACGAGGGCGATCTCGGGCAGCTCAGGCGTTTCAAGGAAGACGCCAAGGAGGTCCGCGAGGGCTACGACTGCGGTATCTCTCTCGCCAACTACCAGGACATCAAGGTCGGCGACATGATCGAGTGCTTCGAGGTCGAGGAAGTCGCGCGCGAACTGTGATCCATGGTTTTTGAGTTTCACACCAGTCGAATTACCGGCCGGACGGGACCGTGATGGCGGGGAAACCCCCAAGCCAAAGGCAACTTCGGTTCGGCGAAGAGCTCCGCCATGCCCTGGCCTGGATCGTCGAGCGCGGCGAGATCCGCGATCCGCGCCTGATCGGCCTGCCGGTGACGGTGACCGAGGTGCGCGTCAGCCCGGACCTGCGCAACGCGACGGTGTTCGTCGTGCCTCTCGGCGGGCGCGGCGACCGCAAGACGATGATCGAAGCCCTCGACGCGGCGACGCCGTTCCTGCGTCATCGGGTGGCGCAGTCGGTCACGCTGAGATATGTCCCGAGGCTGACGTTCAAGGTCGATGAATCTTTCGATCAGGCCAGCAGAATCGAAGAACTTCTCAAGGAGCCGACCGTTGCGCGCGACCTTGCCCGCCGGCGCGACGACGAGCCCGGCGACGATAAGCCCGGCGACGAAGAACCGGGCCCCTAGAGCGGCGTGCTCTAAATTACTGATTTTCAGAGCAAGTAAATCCGATCGAGTGAACGCACTTGAACGGATATTGCTCCGAGGAAAAACCATGGGTCGGAAAAGGCGGGGCGGCGAGCCGGTGCACGGCTGGTTCGTGGTGGACAAGCCGTTGGGTGTTTCCTCGGCGGCTGCCGTGGCGATCGTGCGGCGCGCGCTCAACGCCGCCAAGGCCGGTCATGGCGGAACGCTGGACCCGCTGGCCACCGGCGTGCTGCCCATCGCGCTCGGCGAGGCGACGAAGACGGTCTCGTATGCGATGGACGGCCAGAAGGCCTATCGCTTCACCATCCGCTGGGGCGAGCGGCGCGGCAC
Source organism: uncultured Alphaproteobacteria bacterium (assembly GCA_963786305.1). Lineage (GTDB taxonomy): Bacteria > Pseudomonadota > Alphaproteobacteria > Rhodospirillales > Defluviicoccaceae > CAKZLS01. The sequence continues at coordinate 156,938 of CAWAYL010000009.1, read as the reverse complement.
GGACGACGCGGAAGGCGAGGTCCTCGAGCGCAGCGACGCGCGCCCGTCGCAAGAGGCGGTCCGGGCCAAGCTGCCTGACTTCATCGGCGACATCGAGCAGGTGCCGCCCACCTTCTCGGCGATCAAGGTGCGGGGCGCGCGCGCCTACGCGCTGGCACGCGCCGAACAGCCGGTGGACCTGCCGCCGCGCGGCGTGCGGATCGATCGCTTCGAATTGGTCGACTGCCCGGACCGCGACCACGCGGTGTTCGAGGTTCGCTCGGGCAAGGGCGCTTACATGAGATCGCTGGCGCGCGACCTGGCGCTGGCGTTGGGGACCGTCGGCTACGTGTCCGCGCTGCGACGCATATGCGTCGGCTCATTCACCGAAGCCATGGCGATTCCCCTGGATAATGTAGACGGCTTGCGCCATAGTGGCGCGCTTTTCGAGCATGTGCTTCCGGTCGGGACGGCGCTGGCCGACATCCCGGCTCTCGTTTTGACCGAAGCGGAAGCTCGACGTTTAAACCACGGACAAGCCATCGCGGCATTGCCCGTGGCGAGCCGATCGGCGTTTCGAGGTCAAGTCCGGGACACGGTGTTTTGCGCCATGTCCGGGGGCAAACCCGTGGCGTTGGCAAAAATCAAGGGCGGCGAGATTCGTCCCGTCCGGATCCTCAACCTTTAATCAGGGAAACAGAAGATGTCGATTACCGCTGAGCGGAAGCAGGAAGTCATTGGAGAGTTCGCCAAAGCCGAACGCGACACCGGGTCGCCCGAGGTCCAGGTCGCGATCCTGAGCGAGCGCATTCGGAATCTCACCGAGCATCTCAAGATCCACAAGAAGGATTTTCACTCTCGGCGGGGGCTGCTGATGATGGTTGGCCAGCGCCGGCGGCTGCTTGATTACCTCAAGAGGAAGGAGGTCAAGCGCTACGAGGATCTCATCGCACGGCTGGGGCTGCGTCGTTAGGGGTTCGAATCTAGCTGAAATTTGGTTGCCCACCGCCAATCCGGGCGGTTGCGGACCGAGGTGGTGTTCTTCGTTGAAGAAGCCACGCGACGGTACATGTAAAAGGAAGAAGAATGTTTCAAGAATTTCGCAAGGAAATCGACTGGGGCGGACGGCCGCTCATTCTCGAGTCGGGCAAGATCGCCCGCCAAGCCGACGGCGCCGTGCTCGTCACGCTCGGCGAAACCAAGGTTTTGTGCACGATTGTCTATGAAAAGAAGCCGAAGCTCGGCTTGGATTTTTTCCCGCTTTCGGTGCACTACCAGGAAAAGACATTTGCCGCCGGCAAGATACCGGGGGGATTTTTCAAGCGCGAAGGCCGCCCGGCGGAAAACGAGGTGCTGACCTCGCGTTTGATCGACCGGCCGATCCGGCCGCTGTTCGCGAAGGGCTTTCGCAACGAGACGCAGATCATCTGCACGGTGCTCAGCCATGACCTCGAGAACAACCCGGACGTCGCCGCGCTGGTGGGAACATCGGCGGCGCTGACGCTGTCCGGCGTACCGTTTCTCGGGCCCATCGCCGGCTGTCGCGTCGGGTATATCAACGGCGAGTACGTCCTCAATCCGCTGATCGAGGACATGGCGTCCAGCGATCTGGATCTGCTGGTGGCCGGCACGCGCGATGGCGTGCTGATGGTGGAATCGGAAGCCAAGGAACTGTCCGAGGACGTCATGCTGGGGGCCGTCATGTTCGGCCACAGAAGTTGCCAGCCGGTTGTCGACGCGATCATCGATCTGGCCGAGGCGTGCGCGCGCGAGCCGATGGATCTTCCGCCGCCGCGCGAGGGCAAGGACGAAGTCGCCGCCAAGGTCAAGTCCATGGCGGAGGACGACCTGCGCAAGGCGTATTCGGAAACGGTCAAGGCCGCGCGCCGCGACATGGTCGCGGCCGTGAAGGAGCGGGTCGGCGCGGATCTGACGGATGACGAATCCATCGATGACGATCTCCTCGCCGATTGCTGGGACGACGTTTTCAAGGGATTGGAAAAGGACGTGGTCCGGCGCGACATCATCGCCACCCGGCGCCGCATCGACGGCCGCGATCCCGCGACCGTTCGCGAGATCGTCTCCGAGGTCGGGTTGTTGCCGCGGGCTCACGGAAGCGCCCTGTTCACGCGCGGCGAGACGCAGGCCCTGGTGGTCACCACGCTGGGCACCGGTCAGGACGAGCAGATGGTCGACGCGTTGGCCGGGGAATACCGCCAGAATTTCATGCTGCACTACAACTTCCCGCCCTATTCCGTGGGCGAGGCGGGCCGCTTCGGCTTTACCGGCCGCCGCGAGATCGGTCACGGCAAGCTGGCCTGGCGGTCGATCCACCCGCTGATGCCGTCCAAGGAAGATTTCCCGTACACCATCCGCGTCGTTTCGGAGATCACGGAATCCAACGGGTCTTCGTCGATGGCCACGGTCTGCGGTACGTCCCTGGCGATGATGGATGCCGGCGTGCCCTTGGTGCGTCCGGTCGCCGGCATCGCCATGGGGCTGATCAAGGAAGATGACGACTTCGTTGTTCTGTCGGACATTTTGGGCGACGAGGATCACCTCGGCGACATGGACTTCAAGGTCGCGGGTTCGGAGAACGGCGTGACGGCGCTGCAAATGGACATCAAGATCACGTCCATCACGGAAGAGATCATGAGGCAGGCGCTGGATCAGGCGCGAGACGGCCGTTTGCACATTCTCGGCGAAATGGCCAAGGGTCTCGACCACACGCGTGAATCGGTCAGTCAGATGGCGCCCCGGATCACCATGATCCAGATCAACAAGGACAAGATCCGCGAAGTGATCGGCCCCGGCGGCAAGATGATCCGGGAGATCTGCGAGACGACGGGCGCGCGCATCGACCTGGAAGACGACGGCACGGTGAAGGTGGCCGCCGTCGATCAGCAATCCGCCGACGCGGCGATCGAATGGATCCGCGGTATCGCCGCCGAGCCGGAAGTCGGTACGATTTACAACGGCAAGGTCGTGAAGATCGTCGATTTCGGCGCCTTCGTGAATTTCATGGGAAGCCGGGACGGCCTCGTGCACATCAGCGAGCTTGCGCCCGAGCGCGTCGGCAAGGTCACCGACGTGATCCAGTTGGGCGATACCGTCAAGGTCAAGCTGATCGGAATCGACGATCGGGGCAAATTCAAGCTGTCGATCAAGGCCATCGCCAAGGAGGCATGACGGGATCGCGCAAATAGGGGTATGGCGGCGGGGCGGCGTTCCGAGTTTTTCGATCGAAGCCATTTCGGGGTCGCATTATTACAAATGCGGGTTATATACCCCTGAGGAACGGGCGGCCGGCGGGCTTTACGCCGGCCGACCCTTCTTATTTGGCTCATGACACCGCGGATAGCGGGAGTAATGCACGATGAAAGCTCTTAACTCGTTCATGATGTCGGGCGCCGAGGTCCTTCCCATCGTCGAAGGCGGCAAGGGCGTTTCCGTATCGAATGGTCTCAGTGCCGGCGCGTTCGCGGCGGCCGGCTGCGTCGGAACGTTTTCGGCGGTCAACGCCGACTTCTTCGACGAAGAAGGCGAGGTGGTCCGGCAGGTCTACCGCGGCAAGACCCGGCGTGAACGATACGAGGAACTGGTGGCTTTCGCCATCAAGGGCGGGATCGCCCAGGCCCGCAGGGCCTACGAGCAATCCAACGGCGGCGGCCGCCTTCACATGAACGTGCTGTGGGAGGCGGCGGCGGCGACCCGGGTGCTGCATGGCGTGCTCGATGGCGCCAAGGGCCTCGTCCACGGCATAACCTGCGGCGCCGGCATGCCGTACAAGGTGGCGGAGATTGCCGCTCAGTACGGGGTGTATTACTACCCGATCATCTCGTCCGCCCGCGCTTTCCGGGCCTTGTGGAAACGGGCGTACTACAAGTACCGCGATTTCCTCGGTGGCGTGGTCTACGAGGACCCGTGGCTGGCCGGCGGCCACAACGGTCTGAGCAACTCCGAAGACCCCGATCGTCCCGAGTCGCCCTACCCGAGAATTCGCCAGCTCCGCAAGGAGATGCGCGGGTTCGGTCTCGACGAAATGCCCATCTTCATGGCCGGCGGTGTCTGGTGCTTGCGGGAATGGGAGGATTGGATCGACAATCCCGAGTTGGGACCCATCGCGTTTCAGTTCGGGACCCGGCCGGTGGTGACCCAGGAAAGCCCGGTTTCCGAGGCCTGGAAAAAGCGGCTGCTGACTTTGCGCGAAGGCGACGTCTTTCTCAATCGTTTCAGCCCCACGGGGTTCTATTCGTCGGCCGTGCGCAACGCATTTCTGCACGAGTTGTCCGAACGCAATGACAGGCAAGTGGCGTACACGCGTCAGCCGCTGGGCGAGCATACCGAAGCGTTGCCGGTGGGCGCGCGGGGGCGGCCGGTGTATCTGACCCGCGCCGACAGGAGCCGGGTCGAGACCTGGCTCGCCGAAGGTTTTACCGAAGCCCTGAAGACGCCCAATTCGACGTTGATCCTGGTGACGCCGGAGAAATCCGTGGAAATCCGGGTCGACCAGCAGTCGTGCATGGGCTGCCTCAGCGCATGCCGGTTCAGCAACTGGTCGGAAAGCGAGGCCGGGACCACCGGCAAACCCGCCGACCCGCGATCGTTCTGCATTCAGAAAACCTTGCAGTCGATCGCTCACGATGGCGATGTGGACAGCAATTTGATGTTCGCCGGTCATAACGCTTATCGATTTGCCACGGATCCGTTCTACAAGAACGGCTTTATCCCGACCGTCAAGCAACTGGTCGACCGGATCGTCACGGGTAACTGAGCCATCGTGGCGGCCGGCCGCGCGCAAAAGCGCTGGAATCGCCGGAATTGCCGCGCCGGGGCCATATGTGATAGTGTATCGGCTAATTTAGAATTGTGGTGGGTGTGTGGCCTGCCCATATGGAAATCATGGAAACATCTCGCCCATTCAGCCGGGTTCTCGACAGACTGCGAAGAGCCGATCTGCGTCCGACCCGGCAGCGGTTGGCGCTGGCCAAGCTTTTGTTCGAGAACGACTATCGCCACGTCACCGCGGAGGTCCTGCACGAAGAGGCCGCCGCGGCGAACGTGCGTGTTTCCCTCGCCACCGTCTACAATACCCTGCATCAGTTTACCACGGCCGGGCTGCTCCGAGAGATCGTCGTCGACGCGACGCGGTCGTACTTCGACACCAATACATCGGACCATCACCATTTCTTCCATGAGGATTCGGGGCGCCTGGAAGATATCGCGGCCGAGCAGGTCGTCGTATCCGAGCTGCCTTCGCCACCGAGCGGCACCACTGTCGCGCGGGTCGACGTCATCGTCCGCCTCAGTTCCAACACTCAATAATTGCATTTAGCTGAATAGCGCTAACGCGAAGTTTAGAATCGTTATAAACTTCTTGACTCGCCGCGTCCGGCCGTCCACAGTAAGATTGAAAAGTGTGTGCGTCGATCGGTGCACCTGCCTTTATTGAATCATCGCTGACGAGGGAGAACGGACATGGCTGCATTGCAGGGCTCGAAAACGGAAGACAATCTGAAGGAAGCGTTCGCGGGCGAATCCCAGGCGAACCGCCGCTATCTTTATTTCGCGCAAAAAGCCGACGTCGAGGGTTACAACGACGTTGCATCGGTTTTCCGCTCCACCGCGGAAGGGCGAGACCGGCCACGCTCACGGTCATTTGGAGTTCCTCGAGAAAGTTGGCGACCCCGCCACGGGTCTGCCCATCGGCCCCACCGGTCACAATCTGTCGGCGGCGATCGCCGGCGAAACCCACGAGTACACGGACATGTACCCGGGAATGGCGAAAACCGCCCGCGACGAGGGTTTTGACGAGATCGCCGATTGGTTCGAGACGCTGGCGAAGGCCGAAAAGTCCCACGCGGGCCGCTTCCAGAAGGCCTTGGACGGCATGGAGTGATCTGAAGCCTGATTTTTTGTTGCCGCACGTGGCGGGGGCCCGAAACGGTTCCCCGCCATCTGTCGGGCTGTTTTTCATTCCAGTAAAGGGGAGAGCGGCGTCGCGTTGACTTCGCGCCCCCGAGAGGCCATCGAACCATGCGGGAAGGAAGCCTGGACGCACCCACCCGTCACCCCATTGCGTGGCGAGACGCGGATTTCTACGATCTCGACAAGCTGGACGCCGAACTGCGGCGGGTGTTCGATATCTGTCACGGCTGCCGCCGTTGTTTCAATCTCTGCGACAGCTTTCCGCGCCTGTTCGATTTGATCGACGAGTCCGAAACCGGCGAACTGGACGCGGTGGCCAGCGGCGACTTCAAGCCGGTGGTCGATGCCTGCACGCTCTGCGACATGTGTTTCATGACCAAGTGCCCCTACGTCCCGCCGCACGAGTTCGATCTCGACTTTCCCCATTTGATGCTGCGCTACCGGGCCGTCGAACAGAAGCAGGGCAAGGTGCCGTTCGCGGCGAAACAGCTCACTGAAACCGATCGCAACGGCAAGGCCGCTTCGTACGTGGCGCCGCTCGCCAATTGGGCCAGCAAATGCGGCAACACGGTCACCCGGCCGGTGATGGAGACATTCGCGGGCGTTCACCGCGATGCGCACCTGCCCAAATTCCACGGCAAGACCTTCACCGCCCGCGCCGCGTCGGAGAAGCCCGAAGTCAATCGCGAGGCACCCGCGTTCGGCCGCAAGGCGGTCATCTACGCAACGTGCTTCATCAACTACAACAACCCCGACATCGGCACCGCGACGCGCGCCGTTCTGGCGCGCAACGGCGTCGAGACCGAAGTGGTCTATCCGGCGTGCTGTGGCATGCCGCAGTTGGAACACGGCAATTTCGAACGCGTCGCCGAGCAGGCGCGGAAAGTCTCGAGCGCGCTGCGGTCGTGGGTCGACAAGGGCTACGATGTTGTCTCCCTCGTGCCGTCGTGCAGCTTGATGCTGAAGTTCGAATGGCCGCTGATCGAGCCCGGCAACGAGGATATCAAGGCGCTGAGCCAGGCCACCTTCGACGCCTCGGAATACGTGGTCGACATCGCCCGCAAGGAAGGTCTCGCCGATGGCCTGACGCCGTTGAACGGCGGTATTTCCATTCATATCGCCTGCCATGCCCGCGCCCAGAACATGGGCCAGAGGGCGGCGGACATGCTGCGGTTGCTGCCCGAAACCAAGATCGAGGTCATCGAGCGGTGTTCGGGGCACGGCGGATCCTGGGGCGTCATGAAGGAGAATTTCGAGGTGGCGCTCAAGATCGGCAAGCCGGTCGCCCGGTCCGCCAAGGAATCCGGGGCGGCTTTCGTTCTGTCGGAATGTCCGCTGGCGCGCGATCATATCATCCAGGGCATGGAGCGATTGGACGACGGGCCCGTCGAGGTGGAAGCCGTGCACCATCCCATTCAGTTGATCGCGCGCGCCTATCAATTGTAGGGCGTTACCAAAGGAGCGTTTCCCATGAGCCGGCGAGAGATCACCCGGGCCGACCTGATGGCGTTGGATGAATATGAGACGGTGCGCGACGAGCGCAAACGCGCCGTCACGGCGATGAAGCGGCATCGGCGGATATCCGTCGGTCCGGACATCACCTTCTACTTCGAAAACTATGACACCATGTGGCATCAGATCCATGAAATGCTGCGCATCGAAAAAGGCGGCGAGGCGCAGATCGACGACGAGCTTTCGGCCTACAACCCGCTGATCCCGGATGGCGGCAATCTGGTGGCCACCATGATGATCGAAATCGACGATCCCCGCCGCCGCGCCCGCGTTTTGGACGAACTGGGCGGTATCGAGGACGCGGTATTCATCGACATCGGCGGCGAAAAAGTTCAGGCGGTGGCGGAATCCGATGTGGAGAGAACCACCGAGGCCGGCAAGACATCGTCCATTCATTTCCTGAAGTTTCCGTTTTCGGAAACCCAGATCGACGCGTTCGCGCGCGGCGAGACGCGGATCATCCTCGGTATCGACCATCCCAGGTACGATCACATGGCGGCGTTGTCCGATGAGGTCCGATCGGCGTTGGCGGCGGACTTCCAGTAGGCACTGGCCGACGAGCCGGGAAGATCGTCCGCCAAACGGTTGCGGAGCGGCTTACCCACGCCATATTAGTGCTGTAAAACCAGACAGCTTGAAGGGTTTAGCGCTGCCTCCGGGAGGGGCGCCGGATCCTGTCTCAGAAGGAATGTCGGACCATGGAACTGGAAAAATACACGGAACGCTCGCGGGGGTTCGTTCAGTCGGCGCAGACGCTCGCTCTCAGAAGCGATCACCAGCAGTTGACGCCGCTTCATATTCTCAAGGTGCTGCTCGAAGACAAGGAAGGGCTCGCCGCCAATCTCATTCGCGCCGCAGGTGGCGATCCGGCGCGGGCGCTGAAGGACGTCGAGCTTGAGCTCGGCAAATTGCCGAAAATTTCCGGCGGCGGCGCCGGCCAGGTTTACCTGGCGCCGGAAACCGCGCGCCTGTTCGAGCAGGCCGAGCAGATCGCGGCAAAAGCGGGCGACAGTTTCGTTACCGCCGAACGCATCCTGCTGGCTCTGGCGCTGGCCGCGGAAACGCCGGCGTCGCGCATCCTCTCTCAGGCCGGCGTGACGCCGCAGACCCTGAACAAGGCCATCGAGGAGGTTCGCAAGGGCCGCGCGGCGACCAGCGCCACGGCCGAGGACTCCTATGATGCTCTCAAAAAGTACGCGCGCGACCTGACCGCCCTGGCGGCGGACGGCAAGCTCGATCCCGTCATCGGCCGCGACGAGGAAATCCGCCGCACCGTGCAGGTGCTGTCGCGGCGGACCAAGAACAACCCATGCCTGATCGGCGAGGCCGGGGTCGGCAAGACGGCTATCGTCGAGGGGTTGGCGCAGCGCATCGTCAACGGCGACGTGCCCGAGACGCTGAAGGACAAGAAGCTGATGGTTCTCGACCTCGGCGCCCTGGTGGCCGGCGCCAAGTTCCGCGGCGAGTTCGAAGAGCGCCTCAAGGCGGTGCTCAACGAAACCACGGCGGCCGAGGGCGAAATCGTCCTGTTCATCGACGAGATGCACACCATCGTCGGCGCCGGCGCCGCCGAGGGCGCCATGGACGCGTCGAACCTTCTGAAACCGGCGCTGGCGCGGGGCGAACTGCACTGTATCGGCGCCACCACGCTCAACGAGTACCGCAAGCACATCGAGAAGGACGCCGCGCTGGCGCGCCGCTTCCAGCCGGTGTTCGTCTCCCAGCCAGGGGTGGAAGACACCATTTCCATCCTCCGTGGCCTTAAGGAGAAGTACGAACTGCATCACGGCGTGCGCATCACCGACGCCGCGCTCGTCGCCGCGGCGACGCTCTCCAACCGTTACATCACCGACCGGTTCCTGCCCGACAAGGCCATCGACCTGATGGACGAGGCGGCCAGCCGGCTGCGCATGCAGGTGGATTCCAAACCCGAGGAGATCGATGAGCTGGACCGGCGCATCATTCAGCTCAAGATCGAACGCGAAGCCCTGAAAAAGGAAGACGATCAGGCATCCAAGGATCGCCTGGTGAAGCTCGAGGAGGAACTACACCAGCTGGAACCGCGCTCGGCCGAACTGACCAGTCAATGGCGCGCCGAGAAGGACGCCCTGGCCGGCGCCACCAAGCTCAAGGAGGAACTGGACCACGCGCGGATCACCGTCGAACGCCACCTGCGCGCGGGCGAGTACCAGAAAGCCGGCGAGCTCCAGTATTCGGCGATCCCCGAGCTCGAGCGGAAACTGAAGACGGCGGAGGAGGCCGAGCACAGCCGTATGCTCGAAGAGGCGGTCACCGCCGAGCACGTGGCCGGCATCGTCTCGCGCTGGACCGGCATCCCCGTCGACAAGATGCTGGAAGGCGAGCGCGACAAGCTTTTGCAGATGGAGCATAACCTGGGTCGGCGGGTGGTCGGCCAGAAGGAGGCCTTGACCGCCGTATCCAATGCCGTCCGCCGCGCCCGCGCCGGACTGCAGGACGCCAACCGGCCCATCGGTTCGTTCCTGTTCCTGGGGCCCACCGGCGTCGGCAAGACGGAGTTGACCAAGGCCTTGGCCGAATTCCTGTTCGACGACGAGACGGCGATGGTGCGCATCGATATGTCCGAGTACATGGAGAAGCACTCGGTGGCGCGGATGATCGGCGCGCCTCCGGGCTACGTCGGCTACGAGGAAGGCGGCGCGCTGACCGAAGCGGTGCGTCGGCGGCCTTACCAGGTCATCCTCTTCGATGAGGTGGAGAAAGCCCACCCGGATGTCTTCAACGTGCTCTTGCAGGTTCTAGACGACGGTCGACTGACCGATGGACAGGGTCGCACCGTCGATTTCCGCAATTCGCTGATTATCCTGACGTCGAACCTCGGCGGCGAAATTCTTGCGAGCCAGGCGGCGGGTCAGGACTCGAGCGCGGTTCGCGAGCAGGTCATGACCCACGTTCGCGCGGCCTTCAAGCCGGAATTCCTCAATCGCCTGGACGAGGTCATTCTGTTTCACCGGCTGTTCCCCGAACAGATGGACGCCATCGTCGAAATCCAGCTCGGCCGGCTGCGGGATCTGTTGACGGATCGCAAGATCGCGCTCAATCTCGATGCCGCCGCCATTTCCTGGCTGGCCAAGGCCGGCTACGATCCGGTCTATGGCGCGCGGCCGCTGAAGCGGGTGATCCAGAGGGATCTGCAGAACCCGTTGGCCACCCTCGTCCTCGAAGGGCGCGTGGGCGACGGCGACCAAGTCGACGTTTCGGCGAGCGACAGGGGCCTGACGATCAATGGGGTGCAGGCGGAAGCGGCCTGACATCGCGACCGCCTAGAGCAATATCCGATCAAGTGGAATCACTTGATCGGATTTACTTGCTTTAGAAATCAATAGCTTAGAGCACGACCATGCGATCAGATCGGGTCGATCTGGTCGCACCGTGCTTAAGTGGCTCGGATAAAATGGCGGCGGAAGAGGTTGAAACCTTATGCCGTCGCCCTGTACCGTGTCTGGGGTGCGAAGACGAGGCCGCCATCGACGATCGGACCCGGCGCGGCACCGCGCCGAATTGTTTCAAGGGTTGAAAATCATGACGGAAGTCATCCGGATTCTGCGCCGGGAACATGAGAATATTTTCAGGCTGGTCAATACGCTGGAGCGGCAAATCGCGGTCTTCGAGAATGACGAGAACCCCGACTACGACATCATCGAAGGCATCGCCGATTATTTTGTGAGTTTTCCCGATCTATACCACCACCCCAAGGAAAACATGGTGTTCGCGAAGCTGCGCGAACGCGATCCGGAGGCGGCGCGGAAGATCGGCGACCTCCAGCGCGAGCATGACGAAATCGCGTCCCGCACCCGTGACTTTACCGCCGCCGTGCGTTCCCTGCTTGGCCGAAACCGCGCGCCGCATCCATCGTTCGAGGACTGCGCGCAGAATTTCATCGACTTCCAGAAGGCGCACATGGAGAGGGAGGAAAAGCACTTCTTCCCCCTGGCGCTGGCGGTCCTGACGCCGGAGGACTGGCGGGACCTGGAGGCCAAAATGACCGATCAGGAGGATCCGCTTTTCGGCGAGCGGGTGGGCGAGCGCTACGCGGCGCTGCACGCCGACATTCTTCAGTGGGAGCGCGAGGACCGGCCACGGCCGGGATCGTCAATGTGATCCGTGAAACGCCTCGAGAATTTCCTCCACCGCGAGTGTGGTGGTCAGGCGTCCTTCCGAAACATCCCGCTCGATGCGGGGAAGCTGATCGACAATCTTGGGGTGGGTTTTCAGCGAGGTAATCAGGCGATCCTCGAGCATGGCCCACATCCAGCGAATGCGCTGGCGCCGCCGTTTGTCCTGCAGCTCGCCAGTTTCGAGCAGCGTCTCCTTATGCTCAACCAGCTTGTCCCAAAGGGTGTCCAGGCCGATATTGTTGAGCCCGCTGCACAGCACCACCGGCGGTGCCCAGTTCGGGCTTGCATGTTTCATGATCTTGAGGGCGTTGCGGTAGTGCCCCGCGGCCTGCTTGGCCTTGATCTCGTCACTGTCGGCCTTGTTGATGGCGATCATGTCGGCGATTTCCAGAACGCCTTTCTTGATGCCCTGCAGCTCGTCGCCGGCGCCCGGCAGCATCAGCACAAGGAAAAAATCGCTCATTTCGGAGACGGCCACCTCGCTCTGGCCGGCGCCCACGGTCTCCACGAGGATCACGTCGAACCCCGCCGCCTCGCATACCACCATGGTGGCTCGGGTCGCGCGCGTGACGCCGCCAAGCGTTCCGGACGACGGTGAGGGACGGATGAACGCATTCGGCTGGACGGCCAGTTCCTGCATTCGTGTCTTGTCGCCGAGGATACTGCCGCCGCTGACCGAGCTGCTGGGATCGACGGCGAGAACGGCGACTTTGTAGTCCGCGCGCGTGAGATTACAACCGAATGCCTCGATGAAGGTGCTCTTGCCGACGCCGGGCACACCGGTTATGCCGATCCGATGGGCGCGTTCGGCGTGCGGCACGCCGCGAATATGCTCCAGGAGGCGGAGCAGAATTTCCTGCCCCACTTCCTGGTGCCGTGCGTTGCGGCTTTCGATGACGGTGATGGTCCGGCCGAGCATCGTCCGGTCGCCGGACAGCACGCCGTCCACGTAGTCGTTCACCGTATAGGTCGCGCGCCTGCGGACGTGGACCGTCTGCGGCGCGAATGCGCCCTCGGGGCCGATGGCCATGGATCAGGCGGCTTCGCTGGAATAGCCGAGGACCTTGTTCAGCTCGGCGATCAATGACATGGCCGCGTCGCCGATGACGGTGCCCGGCGGGAAGATGGCGGTGGCGCCCGCCTTGTACAGCTCGTCATAGTCCTGCGGCGGAATGACGCCGCCGACCACGATCAAGATGTCGTCGCGGCCCAGCTTGTCCAGCTCCTGGCGAAGCTCGGGCACCAAAGTGAGGTGACCCGCGGCCAGCGAACTGGCGCCGACGAGATGCACGTCGTTCTCCGCCGCCTGACGCGCGACTTCCGCCGGGGTCTGGAACAGCGGTCCGATATCCACGTCGAAGCCGAGGTCGGCGAACGCACTGGCGATCACCTTCTGTCCGCGATCGTGACCGTCCTGTCCCATCTTGGCGATGAGAATGCGGGGTCGCCGACCGTCGTTGGCTTCGAAGTCGTCGACCATCTTGTGCGCTTTGCTTACCATGTCCGATGTCTCCCCGACGGCGCCGCTGTAAATGCCGGAAATGGTCCGGATCTCGGCCTTGTGGCGACCCCAGACCTTTTCCAGGGCGTCGCTGATTTCACCGACACTGCACCGCGCCCGGGCCGCTTCGACGCCGAGTTGGAGAAGATTACCCTCGCCGGTGTCGGCGCATTTGGTCAAGGCGGTCAGCTTCTGCTCGACCTCCACCGCATCGCGGCCGGCCCGAAGCTCCTCGAGCTGGGCGATCTGCTGGCGGCGAACCTGGGCATTCTCGACCTTGAGAACCTCGATTTTTTCGGCCTCGTCGAGCCGGTACTTGTTGACGCCGACCACGGTCTGCTGACCGGAGTCGATGCGCGCCTGGGTACGGGCGGCGGCCTCCTCGATGCGGAGTTTCGGAATGCCCTGCTCGATGGCCTTGGCCATGCCGCCGGACGCTTCCACTTCCTGGATGTGGCTCCAGGCCTGCTCCGCCAGGTCGCGGGTCAGACGCTCCACATAGTAGCTGCCGCCCCACGGATCGATCACCTGTGTCGTGCCGCTCTCCTGCTGCAGAAACAGCTGGGTGTTGCGGGCGATACGGGCGGAGAAATCGGTGGGAAGCGCCAGCGCCTCGTCGAAGGAGTTGGTGTGCAGCGACTGGGTGTGTCCCTGGGTCGCCGCCATCGCCTCGATACAGGTGCGCACGACGTTGTTGTACACGTCTTGCGCGGTGAGGCTCCAGCCAGACGTCTGCGAGTGGGTCCGGAGCGCCAGCGACTTGTTGGTCTTGGGGTCGAACTGCTTGATCAGCTTGGCCCACAGCATGCGCGCGGCGCGCATCTTGGCGACTTCCATGTAGAAGTTCATGCCGATCGCCCAGAAGAACGAAAGACGCGGCGCGAACTGGTCGATGGTCAGACCCGGCGTTCATCCCGGCGCGGGCATACTCCACACCGTCGGCGAGGGTGTACGCCATCTCCAGATCCGCCGTCGCGCCCGCTTCCTGCATATGGTAGCCGGAAATGCTGATGCTGTTCCACTTCGGCATGTTCTGCGACGTATACGAGAAGATGTCGGAGATGATCTGCATCGACGGCAGCGGCGGATAGATGTAGGTGTTGCGGACCATGAACTCCTTGAGGATGTCGTTCTGGATGGTCCCGGCCAACTGCGCCGGCTTCACGCCCTGCTCCTCGGCGGCGACGATATAGAGCGACAGGATCGGCAGGACCGCTCCGTTCATGGTCATCGACACGGTCATTTCGTCGAGCGGGATCCGGTCGAACAGCACCCGCATGTCGGTGATCGAATCGATGGCCACGCCGGCCATGCCCACATCGCCCGCCACGCGTGGATTGTCGGAGTCGTAGCCGCGATGGGTGGCCAGGTCGAACGCCACCGAAAGACCCTTCTGGCCCGCCGCCAGGTTGCGCCGATAAAACGCATTGCTGTCCTTGGCGGTGGAGAAGCCCGCGTATTGGCGCACCGTCCACGGCCGGGTGACGTACATCGTCGAATAGGGTCCCCGGACATAGGGCGGAATACCGGCCATCGTGTCCAGGTGATCCAGCCCCTCGAGATCGCCGGCCGAATAAAACGGCTTCACGTTCACCAGTTCGGGGGTCTCCCACACGAACTGCTCGGGAGATTTCCCGGTTTCCTTTTCGAAACGCGCGGCCCAATCGGCATGGCTCTCGCCGCCGCCCGGCGCGTTCTGGGGGTCCAGGTGGATGTCGGAAAAATTGGGAATACCACTCATTGATCGATCACTCCCAGAAGGGCGAGAGCGGAACGCGTTGTCGTGTAGACGTTCCCTCCCATGAAGATGAACTCATCGACGCCGGCCTGCATATAGGCGTCCTTGTTGTCGCCCGGAGCGCCGGCCAGATACAGCCGTTCGCACCCGGCGTCTTTCAGCGCCGGCGCCACGCTCGGCACCATTTCCACATAGAGCGGATCGGCCGAGCAGATGATGGCGATGCGGGCACCGCTGTCCTTGAACGCCTTGGCGCAGTCCTCGGCGTTGTCGAAGCCGTTGTTGGTCAGGGTCTCGATGCCGCCCACCTCGAAGAAATTCTTGGCGAAGTTGGCGCGCCCCGTGTGCTTGGCGATGGGCCCGAGATTGGCGAGGAAGATCCGCGGACGCTCGCCGGTTTTTTCCAGGCAGGCGTCGCTGGCTTCGCGCAAAACCTCGAACCTCTCGGCGAGCCGGTGCTTCGGGAACGCGTCGATCTTGGCGGCCTCGCCGCCGAGGGCGCCGGCCATGGCGCCGATGGTTCCGCCACTGGCGGCGGCCGCGAACACGGTATCCGTAACGGTGCCCGCCGAGGGTTCAATGGCGCCCAGCTTCGACGCAACCGCGTCTCCGGCCTTTTCCCGCGTCGCCGACAGGCGTTCCCGCGCCGCCTTTGCCGCGGCGCCCACATCCGGGACCTCGATGGGGTCGACCGACTCGAGGATGTTCGGAAATTCGCTGACCCCGGTCAGCGGGTCTTTTCGCTTGTCCAGGTTCTTTTCCCGCTCGGCATAGGACTCGGCGATCCGCTTCGCGAAGCTGCCGTCATCGAGGACCTTCGCCATGCCGCCGGCTTTTTCGATGGCCTGGAACTCGGCCCACGCGGCTTTCGCCAGCTCGTCGGTACGGGTTTCCACGTACCATGACCCACCGGCGGGGTCGATCACCATGGCGATATTCGATTCCTCGGCCAGAACGGTATGGGTGTTGCGCGCAACGCGCCGCGCGATATTGTCCGGCAGGCCGATCGCGGCGTTGTAGGGGAGAATGGTGATGCTGCGGGCGCCGCCGACCGCGGCGCTGAAGCACGCGACCGTGGTCCGCAACGAGTTGACCCAGGGATCGCGCTTGCTCATCATCCGCCAGGCGGTGACCGCGTGCAGGTTCATCGCCCCGGCCGCCTCGCTGGCGCCGCACGCCTCGGTGACGCGGCTCCATAGCTTACGCGCCGCGCGCAGCTTGCAGATGCCGAGAAACTGATTGCAGTCAACCGCATAGGTGAACAGGATCTGCTGGCAGGCGCTATCGATATCCATGCCGGCATCGGTCATCGCCCTCAGATAGCTCACCGCGGTCGCCATGGACGCGGCCAGGTCCTGAACTTCCGAGGCGCCGGCGGTATGATACACCGACGTGTTGACATTCACCGCCGTTACCATGGGATAGGTTGCCGCCGTATGCCGCGCCAGATCGGCCATGCGTGCCATCGCCGCATCGACCGGCGCCGGCAGGGTGCCGCTGTCGGCCAGTGTGCCGAGCGGATCGGCATTGAACGCGCCCCAAGCCTTGTCGGCGCTGATGCCGCGCCGTTCCCACAACGCCGCCAGCAGCCCCGCCGCCGGCAGGAACTGCGCGCCCGCGTCGAGAGAAATCGGCGCAAGGTCCAGGTGAACGCCGGTCAGCAACAGATCCAGATCGTCGACCGAATAGACCATCACTCCGTCATCGCCGGCCAGCCCGTCGGCGTCGGCCGTGTCCGCGTCCAGGCCGTGACGCGCGGCGGCGTCGAACCGGACGATCAGCGACGTCGCCCCGCGCGTCAGATCTCTCAGAATGATGTCATTGCACTTCGCGGGATCAGGGTAACCGTGAACCTGCCTGACGTCCCAGTTGCCGACCCGATTGCCCGCGGCGGTGCTGCCGCGCGTGTAGGGCAATGCTCCGGGAAACCCGGACGGATCGCCTGTCGGGGGCCAATCCTGCCGCGTGTAGACCGGGCGGACCGAGATGCCCTCGTAGGTCTTGGTGTACATCTTTTTTTCGAAAGGCGCGCCTTTCAGCGCCTTGTTCACTTCCTCCACCCAATCGTCGTAAGAGGGTGTGGCGAAGTCTTCGACGAATTTGATCTGGCTATCGCTCATGGAGATCCCGCCCCGGTTATAATTCATACTGTTCGGTTTGCCGCGCCAATCGGATCCCTCGGAACGCCGGCGCAGATCCTCGCGGATGCCTCAAAACCGGCCGAAAAGGCCAGCTATCAGTGAACCTAAGGCACCACGGTGGGAGCGTCAAGCAGTCCGGGCGGCCTGGATAAACGATCGGCGACGGGCCCGGTCGTTTCTGCGTCGAACCGGAATTACGCGCGTTGGAGAAACCCGGTCGGCGGCTCATTCGGTTGCGCGCCGCCGGTTGTGTCTCTATGTCTGGCACTTCCGAAAAACAGGCGATTGGGAGGTTGGCTATGGCCGAGAAGGTGGGAGCATCGCATATTTTGCTGATGTACGAGGGATCCATGCGCTCGACGGCGACCCGTTCCAAGGACGAGGCGCTGAGCGAGATGAACCGGATCAAGGACGAGCTGGACGGCGGCGCCGAGTTCGCCGGCCTGGCCGCCGAGCATTCGGATTGCCCGTCGCGCGCGAAGGGCGGAGACCTCGGCGCCTTCGGCCGCGGACAGATGGTGAAGGAGTTCGAGGACGCCGTCTTCGGTCTCGAGGTGGGCGGCGTCAGCGGCGTCATCGAAACGCCATTCGGCTATCACCTCATCCACCGCACGGGCTAGACCAGAGCAAAACCGCCCGACGGGATCGGGTCGACCCGATCGCGCCGTGCGCTTAAGCAATCAGGACTCGTGGTGGGCGCACAAGGATTCGAACCTTGGACCCGCTGATTAAGAGTTCAGCTGCTCTGCCAACTGAGCTATGCGCCCCCAACGAGGGACCGATCTTTAGCAAAGCCCCGCGCCCTTGTCGATACGTTCGCCATGGAAGATTGCCGGCTTTTCGCCATCGAGGTTCGCCGGGGACCCCTCGCGCTTCAGCTGGGATCAAGTAACGGGCGAGCGTGACGCCCCCGGCGGTCACCCGCATTCGTGATCGTCACAGGGTATCGCCGCTGCTCCGCCGGCCGATGACGACGTCCCTGTGGACGTAGACCGACATCAGGAAGCCGAACCCCAGCATCAACGTCACCATGGCCGTACCGCCATAGGACAGAAGCGGCAGGGGAACCCCGACCACGGGTATCAATCCCATCACCATCGCCATGTTGATGAACATGTAGAGGAAGAAGGTCGTCGACACGCCGACCGCCAGCAGCCGCCCGAAATAATTGCGCGACGAGGCCGCGATGGCAAATCCGTAGAGCAGCATCAAGGTGTAGACGCCGAGCAATCCGAGCGCGCCGACCAGGCCGAACTCTTCCGCGAGCATGGTGAAAATGAAATCCGTCTGTTTCTCCGGGAGAAAATTCAGGTGGCTCTGGCTTCCCTGCAAAAATCCCTTGCCGAAGACGCCGCCGGCACCGAGCGCGATCTTGGACTGAATGATGTGATAGCCGGCCCCCAGGGGATCGCGCTCCGGATCGAGGAATGTGAGAACACGCTGACGCTGGTAGTCGTGCAAGGAATGCCAGAGAACAGGCAACACGCCCACACCGCAAACCACAAGCAACGCGAACTTCCATAGCCGGACGCCGGCCACGAAAAACATAGCGCCCGCGGCGATGACCAGCATCAGGGCCGTACCGAGATCCGGTTGCCGCAGGACAAGCGCCGATGGAGCCGCCACCATCAGAAGGGGCGCCAGCAACACCATGGGGCGCCCGATCTCCTCGATGGTGACACCGTGAAAGTACCGCGCCAGTGCGATGACCAGGGCAATTTTCATCAGCTCCGACGGCTGCAAATTCATAAAGCCGAGGTCGATCCAGCGTTGCGCGCCCATGCCCACCGATCCGGCGATTTCAACGGCACCGAGAAGCGCGAGGCAAACGAAATAAAAAACATACGCGTAGCGGAACCACAGCCGGATATCACTCAGCGCAACGCCGATCATCAGCATCAGACCCACGCCAAAACGAACGACATGGCGCGTCGCCCACGGGTTCAGGTCGCCGTTGGCCGCCGAGTACAGCATGACGCCGCCGATGCCGCCCGCCAGGCAAACCAGAAAGACGAACATCCAGCGGATCTGCACCAGTTTCTGGGCGACCGTGAGACGCTGTCGCTCGAACGCACTTCCCGTCATCGATGTCTCATATGCCCCCGATAATCATGGGTACGTCAACCGTCGGTATCGGGACGCCGCCGCCAACGTTCTGATCGCCGGACGCGAGCCGCAGCGCATCGAGCCGCTGGGCCGCGATCAGGATATCCCTGGCAATGGGTGCCGCCACTTTCGATCCCCCGCCACCATGTTCCACGATGACCGCGACGGCGTACCGCGGGGCATCGACCGGCGCATACCCGACAAAAAGCGCATGGTCCCGGCGCTCCCAAGGCAGGTCTTCGTTCTTGAAAACGCCGGCCTCCCGCTCGGCCTTGGTTATCCTGCGGACCTGCGAGGTGCCTGTCTTGCCGGCCATGGCCATTCCCGGTTCCTCGATCGCCGCCGCTCGAGCCGTTCCACGCGGTCCATTGACCACCATGGTCAAACCTTCCCGCACGACCTGTAGGTGGGCGGGAGAGCAAGCCGATGCCTTCGTAAGCGCCATCGATTTCCGATTGCCGGACACCGGTTTTCGTGATGGCGCGGATCAGTTGGGGTTTGACCGCATATCCGCCATTGGCGACGCGGGCGGTCATCACCGCCAGCTGCAGCGGTGTCGCCAGGACGTAGCCCTGTCCGATGCCGGCAATGAGGGTTTCTCCGATCTGCCAGGGCGTGCCAGTGGCCGCCATCTTCCAGTCTCGATTGGGCAGCAGTCCCGAGCGCTCATTCGGCAAAGCGATGTCCAAGGTCCGACCCAGGCCCAATCTGCGGGCCGTTGCGGTGATCTGGTCCACACCCGTGCGCTTCGCGACCTCATAGAAGTAAACGTCGCAGGATTGCGAAAGCGCATCGCGCAGATTCATCCAGCCGTGGCCCCATTTCTTCCAGCAATGGAACTTGGCGTTGCCGAGCTTCAGATGGCCGCCGCAGAAGAAGCGGGTTTCCGGCGTGACAACTCCTTTCTCCAACGCGGCCAAAGCCACCGCGATCTTGAAAGTGGAGCCTGGCGCGTACGTTCCGGCGATCGCCTTGTTGGTCAAGGGGCCCTCGGGTTGGTGGTCAGAGCCTTCCATTCGTCGTGGCCCAGACCCCGATTGAACGCATTGGGATCGAAGCCCGGCGTCGAAACCAGCGCCAGAACCTCGCCCGTGTGAACATCGAGAACGACGGCCGCGCCGCTTTGGTCTTTCAGTTTCTCCGTCGCCAGCCGCTGGAGATCCAGATCGAGGGTGAGCGTTATGTCGCTCCCCGGCTGGCCCTCCTTTCGACCGAGTTCGCGGATCACCCGGCCGACGGCATTGACCTCGACTTCGGAACTTCCGCCCGATCCGCGCAAGGCCAGATCGTAGAGTTTTCGACACCGGCCTTGCCGATGCGGAAGTCCGGTATTTCCAGCAATGGATCTCCCGTCAACTCGCGCTCGGATACCGCCGCCACGTAACCCACCAGATGCGCGGCCGTTTCACCCTGCGGGTAGTGCCGGCTTTGTCCTTCGCCGATGGAGATGCCCGGCAGGTCCGGAGCGTTCACTTCGATCCGCGCTACCGTCTCCCAGTCCAGCCCGTCGCGCACCGTCACGGGAACGAATTTGCGCTTGCGCTTGAGTTCCTTGAGGACGCGATTGCGTTCGCTGTCGCCGATCTCGACCAGGGAACCCAGCGCACGCAACGTGGTTTCCACGTCGTTCGCCTGTTCAGCGATCAGAAAGACCCGGTAATCCTGGCGATTGACGGCAACGGGTCGCCCGAGACGATCGACGATCCGCCCGCGCGGCGGCGGCAGGAGCCGAAGGTTGACTCGATTCTCGTCCGCCAGGGTCGAATAGCGTTCGGATTCCAGCACCTGGAGGTAATACAGCCGGCCGGCGAGAGTGGAGATGAGAATTCCATTGCCCGCGGCGAGCATGAACATCCGCCGGGAAATCAGTTTGTGGCGGTCGGCATCCCGGTCCATATCAGGCCTGCCCAAGGATCGTCCGCTGCCAGCGTAACAGTGCCCATGACAGCAGCGGGAAGCATCCCAAAGTAATGAGATACTGAAACATCAGAGCTTCCGATCTCACAAACGTTCCGTAAAAAGCGGACACGAGCAGCCACGACGCGAACAGCGCACCGGCGGACACCAGAAAAAACCCGAGCCATACGATCATGAAGGACTTGCCGGCAAAGAATCGGCGTTGACCGTCGATAATGCCGTGAACAATTACGAACACGGCCGCGCTCACGCCCAACGGCGCACCACTCAACGCGTCGTACAGGAGACCGATGACAAACACCGCCGCTACCGGCATCAGGTCGGGACGGTAGATCGCCCAGTAATAAATCCCGATCATCGGCAACAGCGGCGTCACCGACGCAATGCCCGGAACCTGAAGGGGCACCGCACCGATCAGAACGAGGATTACGGTCAAACCGAAGGGCGTCAACTGACGCGCGACCGTATCCGCCTTTGCCCAAAACGTGGACCTCACGGCTCGATACCGCCGTGTTGATCCGGCGCCGCCATCGGGGCAACAGTCTCCGGCGTGGCGGCCGGGACCGCATCCAGGGGCTCGCCGAGAATGCCGGTCAAGCCATAGTCGATCACGCGCAGAAATTCGAGCCGCTCACGATCCACGTAAGGTTCCGCCCGGATCTCGCTCTCCGCGACCGATTTCACGATGCCGACTGGTATACCGGCCGGGAACACACCGCCATGACCGGAGGTGACGATCAAGTTGCCGGGAGAGACAACCGCGTCCGGGGCGAGATAAACCAGTTTCGGCTTTGCCGTGTTGTCACCGGCCAGAATGGCGCGCGTCCGCGACGGCCCCACGAACACCGGTATGCGGGAGTTAAGGTCGGTCAACAGGAGAACCCGCGCCGATCGCTGGGCAACGCCGGCGATCCGACCGACCAGCGCCTCGTCCGAGACCACGGGCTGGCCCTTGCCGACACCATCACGCCGTCCAGCGCCGAGCAGCACGCTGTGGGCAAATGCGCCGCCCGAAATCGGCAACCACGCGGCCCGTCACGAACCGGACGTCCGGTTCGGGAACGAAATGCAGCAGCTGTTTCAGCGCGGCGTTCTCGGCCTCAAGCTGGCGCGCGACGGTCTGCCACTGCATCAGTCGCGCCCGATCCTCCCGCAACCGCGCGTTCTCGTCGTGGATCGCCAGCCAGTCGTGAATTTGTTCGACGGAATGCGTCACCACGTCGATGGGACGAGACAGGACGTCGAGAATCGGAGCGGTCGTATCGATGATTCGCAGCCGGAACTTTTCGACCAGCACGGCGTCGGCCTTGCCAAGCATCATCAACGCACCGGCCGCGACGATCAAGCCGACGTACGCAAACCGGTGGGCGAACGTTCTGACGGATCCAGCGGCACGAAGTTCCGATCTTGGTCTTTCGCTCAAACCATTTCCCTTATGACCCAAACGGCCAGCCTTCGGGTAAGGAAAGCATAAAGTAAAAAGGGGCCACGAAGAACGGAAATATACTAGTACATCGTGCTCAGCACGTTCCGCATTCGCTTCATTTCTTCCAGGGCGCGCCCGGTTCCCAGGGCCACGCACGATAGCGCGTCATCGGCGATTGATACCGGCAATCCGGTCGCATGGCGCAGCACATAGTCGATATTGGTGAGAAGGGCGCCGCCGCCGGTCAGCACGATGCCCTTGTCGACGATATCCGCCGCCAGTTCCGGCGCCGTGTGCTCGAGGGCCACCTTGACCGCGTCGATGATGGCGCCGACGGGCTCGGCCAGGCTTTCCGCGATCTGCCGTTCGCTGATCACCAGTTCCTTGGGCACGCCGTTCATCAGGTCGCGCCCCTTGATTTCCATGGTGCGGCCGTCGCCATCCTCGGGCGGACAGGCCGAACCGATTTCCTCCTTGATGCGTTCGGCGCTGCCCTCGCCGATGAGCAAATTGTGATTGCGTCGGATGTAGGCAATGATCGCCTCGTCCATCTTGTCGCCACCGACCCGGACGCTGCGCGAGTAGACGATGCCGCCCAGCGATAGCACCGCGACCTCCGTCGTCCCGCCGCCGATATCGACGACCATGGAGCCGGTGGGCTCGGTCACCGGCAGCCCGGCGCCGATCGCCGCCGCCATCGGCTCCTCGATCAGGAAGACGCGGCGCGCCCCCGCGCTCTCGGCGGATTCCTGGATGGCCCGGCGTTCAACCGCCGTCGATCCCGATGGCACGCAGATAATAACCAGCGGGCTCGCGAAACTGCGGCGATTGTGAACCTTGCGGATGAAATACTTGATCATTTCCTCCGCCACTTCGAAATCCGCGATGACCCCGTCGCGCAGCGGCCGGATGGCCTGAATGTTGCCGGGCGTCCGCCCCAGCATCATCTTCGCTTCCTCGCCAACCGCCAGAACCTGCTTCTTGCCCTTGAACTCGGCGATCGCGACGACCGACGGTTCATTGAGGACGATGCCTTTGCCCTTTACGTAAACCAGGGTATTAGCGGTTCCCAGATCGATCGCCATGTCGGCGGAAAGGAACCCGAACATCTGTGAGAACATCGTGCCTCGCTTGGTTTGACGGCTGTCGTTTTTCGGGGTGACTCTGGCGCCGGGGACGATCTTCGGCGCCAAGCCTGTCTTACTGCAAAATCGGCGGGAAAGGAAAGGCTACACTTGTTCAAGCGGAAAGGGCGCTTGGCGCGGTCTTTTCCCGTTTAACCATGAGCTTGTTCAATGCGTTCAGATAGGCCCTGACGGAGGCGACGACGGTATCGGTATCGGCGCCTTGGCCATTGACCGTACGCCCGTTTTCTTCCAATCGCACCGTTACTTCCGCCTGAGCGTCGGTTCCTCCGGTGACGGCGTGGACCTGATACAATTGCAGGCGCGCGTCGGTGGGAAACAACTCCTTGATGCACCGGAAGACCGAATCGACCGGACCGTCGCCCGAGCTCTCGCAGCCCCGGACGTCGCCGTCCACATCGAGCTCCATGACCGCTTTCGACTGACGCGTGCCGCATTCCACCGAGAGAGAAACCAGTTTCACGCGGTCATTGACGCGCAACACCGCGTCGTCGACCAGCGCCATCACGTCCTCGTCGAACACCTCCTTCTTGGCGTCGGCCAGTCTCTTGAAGCGGCTGAACACATCCGTCAGGGCATTGTCGCCCAAATCGTAGCCCAGTTCCGTCAGCTTTTCGCGAAACGCATGGCGGCCGGAATGCTTGCCCATAACCAGTTTGGATTTGGTCAGGCCCACCGATTCCGGCGTCATGATTTCATAGGTGCCCGCGTGCTTCAGCATGCCATCTTGGTGAATTCCAGACTCGTGGGCAAACGCGTTGGCGCCGACAATCGCCTTGTTGGGCTGGACGACAAATCCGGTGATGGCGGACACCAGCCGCGAGGCCCGCATGATGGTTTCGGACTTGATTGTGGTGAAACAGGGGCCATGATCGGGACGGGTTTTCAACGCCATCACGATTTCTTCCATGGCGGCGTTCCCCGCCCGCTCGCCCAGCCCGTTGATCGTGCATTCCACCTGGCGGGCGCCGGCTTGTACGGCGGCGAGGGAATTGGCCACCGCCAATCCCAGGTCGTTGTGGCAGTGTACCGAAACGATGGCTTTGTCGATGTTCGGCACGCGATTGCGCACCATTTCGATAATCGCCGCGTACTCGGCGGGCACGGCGTAACCGACGGTGTCGGGAATGTTGATCGTTCCGGCCCCCGCGTCGATGGCCGCCTCGACGCAGCGGCACAGGAAATCGTGCTCGGTGCGCGAACCGTCCTCGCAGGACCATTCCACGTCATCGGTGAAGCGCCGCGCGTACGTCACGCTGTCGATCACCGCCGCGTAGACATCGTCGGGCTCCATCTGGAGCTTATGTTTCATGTGCAGCGGGCTGGTGGATATGAAGGTGTGGATGCGCCCGCGCCGCGCCGGCTTGATGGCCTCGGCGGCGCGCTCGATATCGCCACGCGTAGCGCGACTCAGTCCGCAGACCGTCGATTCGGTCACCACCTTGGCAATTTCGCGGACGGCTTCGAAATCGCCGTTGGACGCGATCGGGAAGCCGGCCTCGATCACGTCGACCCCCATCTCCTCGAGAACCCGGGCAATCCGCAGCTTTTCTTCCAGGTTCATCGACGCGCCCGGCGATTGTTCGCCGTCACGCAAGGTCGTGTCGAAAATGATAACGCGATTCGGATCCGTATCTTTACTCGTATCTCTGCTCATGGGGTTGGTCCTTCGTTCAAACAGGTGCGCCGTGTGTGGGAACTCGTTTCCACCTCCCCTGAACACTCCATGCGCCGCAATCCGGCCCAGTGACGAATGCTCAGGGGCACCTAAGTCGAAGGCCCCCGCCAGTCGGAAGAATGTGGGACGCGACGGCGCGCGCGCGCAAGCGGCGGGAACCGTCCATTCCCCCGATCTTGCCGTCCCCATTGCCGCGCGTTGCCAACATTTCTGCTGCTCGATAATCGAACCACTGACGGAATTATCGAGCATTCCCTGTTAAATTGAGGTTAATCGCAGCCTATTAGAAATAGTCGTAACGGGTCATTGTCAACAGGAATGTCGCGGAAAGAGAGATTGAGCCGCGCGCGCCCGAAGTGTGTCCGCGATTGCGGGCTCTTGCCCCGCGATGCCGATGGCGGCCGAGGCGCCGCTAACCGCTGCTCAAATGGCGCGCGACGAGTTCGGAATCGCGTTGGCGCCGTGACACCATCCTCAAGCTCGAACTGCCGCCGTAACAATCGGCGGCGCCGTCCGATAGCCTGACGAAACCCGCGGCAACGACCTGTGCGGGAGCAAAACGCTGGGCGACATCGCTGTGATAGTAGGCCCTCGGGAAGACGACCGGCATCTCCCCGCCCGGACCGTTCACAATGATGTATTTCATCGCCATGACGACCTTCGGCGCGATTCCGATTGCTAATTCTTGGATTTGTCCACCAGCCGGCCGGCGGCGATCCAGGGCATCATGCCGCGAAGCTTTTCGCCCACCACCTCGATGTCGTGCTCGGCGGCGCGCCGGCGCATGGCCTTGAAGCTTGGACGGCCGGCGGTGTTTTCCAGCATCCAGTCGCGGGCGAACCGGCCCGACTGAATGTCGTCCAGCACCGCGCGCATCCGCGCCTTGACGCCGTCGTCGATGATCCGCGGTCCGCTGACGTAATCGCCGTACTCGGCCGTATTGGAAATCGAATACCGCATGTTGGCGATGCCGCCCTCGTAAATCAGGTCGACGATCAGCTTGACCTCGTGGAGACATTCGAAATAGGCCATCTCCGGCGCGTATCCGGCCTCGATCAGGGTTTCGTAACCGGCCAGAATGAGCGATGTCAGGCCACCGCACAGTACCGATTGCTCGCCGAACAGGTCGGTCTCGCATTCCTCGCGGAAGGTGGTTTCGATCACCCCCGACCGGCCGGAGCCCAGACCCGAGGCATACGACAAGGCCAGTTCGAGCGCGTTGCCGCTGGCGTTCTGCTCGACGGCGACCAGCGAGGGCACGCCGGCGCCCCGGAGGTATTCGGAGCGCACCGTGTGTCCGGGTCCCTTGGGCGCGATCATGAATACGTCGAGATCGGCCCGGGGCTCGATCAGCCGGAAATGAATGTTGAGACCATGGGCGAAAGCCAGCGCCGCGCCGTCCTTCAGGGTCTCATGGAGATGGTCGGTGTAAAGCTCGGCCTGCAGCTCGTCCGGTGTCAGCACCATGACGATGTCGGCCCATTTTCCCGCCTCGGACGGGTTCATCACCTTCAGTCCCTCGTTCTCGGCCTTGGCGATGCTCGCCGATCCCGGCCGCAGGGCGACGGCGACGTCGCCGATGCCGCTGTCACGCAGGTTCAACGCATGAGCGTGGCCTTGGCTGCCGTAGCCGATGATCGCCACCTTCTTGGACTTGATCAGATTGACGTCGGCGTCCCGATCGTAATAAACGCGCATTTCGGTCCCTCCCAAGGGTTATGGTTGCGATGACTATATCGGCTCGGCTCCGCGGGAGATCGCGGCCACGCCCGTACGGGCGACGTCGATCAGCCCGAGGGGCTTCATGAGATTGATAAAGGCATCGACCTTGCTTGTCTTGCCCACGATTTCGAACACGAACGACTCGTTGGTGCTGTCCCTCACCTGAGCGCGGAAAATGGTGGCGATGCGCAAGGCCTCGACCCGGTGCTCGCCGTGTCCGCAGACCTTGACCAGCGCCATTTCCCGCTCCACATGCGCACCCTGCAAGGTCAGATCGCTGATCTTGTGCACCGGCACCAGGCGACCGAGCTGGGCCTTGATCTGCTCGATGATCATCGGCGTGCCCGAGGTGACGATGGTGATCCGCGACAGGTTGCCGTGCGGGTCGGTTTCCGCCACCGTCAGGCTCTCGATGTTGTATCCGCGCCCCGAAAACAGACCGACGACCCGGGCGAGGACCCCGGGTTCGTTGTCCACAAGCACGGCGATGGTGTGTTGCTCTTCCCTCACGGGCTCCGGCATATCTTGGGCTCCCAGTAGCAGTCCGGCGCTGGCCGGCGAATAATGGATGGCGGTTGGGTCGTTGAACGGACGAAGCGGCGGCGCGCGGCGCGCCGCCCGGTCCGCGATGGAGTAGCCGGTCGGCTTATACGAGGACCATGCCGTCTTCGGATATGGGCCGTTCGGACTTGTCGGCGGGACCCATCAGCATCTCGTTGTGGGCCGCTCCCGATGGGATCATCGGGAAACAGTTCTCCGCCTTGTCCACCCGGATGTCGGCGATGACCGCCTTGTCCGTGGTGATCATCTCCTTGATCAGTCCATCCATGTCGCCCGGCTTTTCGGCCCGCAGTCCGACCGCGCCGAACGCCTCGGCGAGCTTGACGAAATCGGGCAGCGAGCTCATGTAGCTTTCGGAGTAACGCCCGCCGTGCAGCAGTTCCTGCCACTGGCGCACCATGCCCATGTACTCGTTGTTGAGGATGAACACTTTGACCGGCAGTCCGTACTGGGCGATGGTCGACATCTCCTGGATGTTCATCATGATCGACGCCTCGCCGGCGATGTCCACCACCAGCGCCCCGGGATTGGCCACCTGCACGCCCATGGCCGACGGCAAGCCGTATCCCATGGTGCCGAGCCCGCCCGACGTCATCCACCGGTTCGGTTTTTCGAACCCGAAGTGCTGGGCCGCCCACATCTGATGCTGGCCGACCTCGGTGGTGATGAACACGTCGTCGCGTCCCTTGGTCAGCTCGTAAAGCCGCTGAATGGCGTACTGCGGCTTGATGGTGTCGTCGTCCTGGAGGAATGACAGGCAATCGCGGCTCCGCCAGATGTCGATGGTGTCCATCCACGCCGACAGCGCGCTTTTGTCGCGATTTGCCGCCCTTGGCCTTCCACCCCTCGATCATCTGCTCGAGCACGCGCCCGGTGTCGCCGATGATGCCGATGTCCACCATCACGTTCTTGTTGATCGACGACGGGTCGATATCGACGTGGATCTTGGTCGAGCCCGGCGAAAACGCGTTGAGCCTTCCGGTCACCCGGTCGTCGAAGCGCGATCCGATGGCGATCATCACATCGCAATCGTGCATCGCCATGTTGGCCTCGAAGGTGCCATGCATGCCGACCATGCCGAGGAACTGCGGATGCGACGCCGGCAGCGCGCCCAGTCCCATCAGCGTCAAGGTCGTCGGGAACCCCGTCATATCAACGAGCTGGGTCAGAAGCTCGGACGCTCGCGGGCCCGAGTTGATGATGCCGCCGCCGCAGTAGAACAGCGGGCGCTTGGCATTGGCCATCGCCTCCACCGCCTTGTCGATATCCTGGGCGTTGCCGTCCACCTTGGGGCTGATAGCTTTTGTGGGTGATGTCGCCGGGCGGAATGTACGGCCCGGTCGCCATGGTCACGTCTTTCGGCAGATCGATCAGCACCGGTCCGGGCCGGCCGCTGCGCGCCACGTAGAACGCTTCGTGCACCGTCCGCGCCAGATCGTCGACGCTCTTGACCAGATAGTTGTGCTTGGTGACCGGCCGGGTGATGCCGGTGGTGTCGCACTCCTGGAAGGCGTCGTTGCCGATCAGATGGGTCGGCACCTGGCCCGAGAAGCAGACCAGCGGCACGCTGTCCATCAGCGCGTCGGCAAGACCCGTCACCGCGTTGGTGGCGCCCGGTCCCGAGGTCACGATCACCACACCGGTCTTGCCGGTGGACCGCGCATAACCCTCGGCGGCGTGAACCGCGCCGCCTTCCTGACGGACCAGGATGTGGCGGACCTGGTTCTGTTGGAAGATCTCGTCGTATACCGGTAGAATGGCGCCTCCGGGATAGCCGAATACATCCGTGACCCCATGATCGATGAGGGCCTGGATGACGATCTTCGCTCCGGTCATTTGTTCGTACGCCATGGTCTGTTCTCCGGTTGACACCGCTAAAGTCGCCGCGCTCGGCGCGGGGGTTTGCGTGGGTGAGAAAAGGGCCCGGCATTCGGCCGGGCCTCCGAGGGGCGGAACCTAGTCGTTCACGGGCGCGGGGTCAATAGGGTTTGACGAATAATTGAAAAGATCTTCTCTCGTAACCTTTCCGAATATTGCTCACCCATCTCGACCGGCTCCTCCAATTGGTGCCGCAGCCAGGTCATCTGCCGTTTGGCGTAGTTTCGGGTCGCCTGTTTCGCCGCCGCCACGGCCGCTTCCAAAGTGGTTTCGCGCCGCAGGTAGCCGGTCAGTTCCGGCACCCCCACCGCCTTCATCGCCGGCAGCTTCGGGTCGAGCGCGAGGTCCATCAGGGCTTTCGCTTCGTCGAGGGCGCCGCCGGCCAGCATCGCCTCGAACCGGGCATCGAGACCGGCGTAGAGGGTTTCGCGGGCCGGCATCAGAACAACCGTCTGGAACCGTGCCGCCAACGGCGGGGCGGCGGACGGCTGGCGTTGCCACTCGGGCAGCGGCCGCCCGGTGGCGCGCACCACCTCGTAGGCGCGGACCAGCCGCTGTCCGTCGCTCGCCGCCACCCGCGCCGCCGTTTCGGGGTCCAGCCTGGCCAGTTCCTCGCGAAACGCCGGTCCGCCGAGACGCAGGAACTCGCCCCTGGCCTCGGTGCGCGCCGCGTCGGGAATGTCCGGAACCGGCGCCAGTCCCTCGGTCAGCGCCTTGAGATAGAGGCCGGTTCCGCCGACCACGATGGGCAGCAGCAGGTCCGCCCACGCCGCCTCGATCTCGGCCCGGGCCTTTCTCCAGCCACAGCCCCGCCGAACACGGCTCGGCCGCCCGCAGAACCCCGAACAGGCGATGCGGCACCCGCGCCTCGTCTTCGCCGCGTGGGCGCGACGTCAGCACCCGCAGCTCGCGGTACACCTGCATGCTGTCGGCATTGATCGACGACGCCGCCGAACTCCTCGGCGGCGTCGATGGCGAGCGCCGACTTGCCGCTGCCCGTGGGCCCGGCGATAATCAGAACCGGTTTGTTCGCTGGGTCGGTCATGATTCGGGCACACGATAAAGTATCTTTTTTGGTCCCGCGAGGGACGGAACACGATCACAATGGGTCCCAATCAACGGAATTGGTATAACCCGTACTCTTACCTGATGTCTTCGACGATCCTTCCGCTGGATCTTGAATGAGAACGCTCGCGGGGATGTTCAGTTCGGCATGCAGCTTGCGGATCATGTCGAGCGAGAGCCGGCGTTTGCCGCCGAGCACTTCCGACACCCGGCCGCGGGCGCCGATCAGCGGTTCGAGATCCTTGCGAGTCAGTCCCAGTTGCTCCATGCGAAACCGGATGGCGGCGACGGGCTCGGGCGCGGCGATAGGGAAATGCCTAGCTTCATACGCGTCCACCAGGGTCGCGAGAACGTCGAGACGGTCGCCCTCGGGCGTGTCGGGTTCGGCGTCCATGAGCTCGCCAATGGCCGCCAGGGCCAGTTCGTAATCCCGCGCCGTCTTGATCGGTCGAATATCCATGATAGGGGTCCCTCCGATTGATCGCTCTATACCGTCTGGGCGTCGATGGCGTGTTACATCTTGTGCGTTCCGACAAAGCGAATGTAGACGACCCGATACGGCTTTCTCGTTTTTAGCTGACTTTTTGCACCATACGTGTTGCGAACTGCGAGCCTGCGACATTACAATGGAAGAAAGGATGAGTATAGCGCAACCTTGGAACCATGAACCTGAACATCAAGAACGACGAAGCGCACGAAATGGCGGTCGAGTTGGCCAACCTCACCGGCGAAAGCATCACCAAGGCCGTCGCCCAGGCAATCCGCGAACGGCTGGATCGGGAACGCCGGCGCCATGATCGCGAGGCGCTGACCTGGGAGCTTCTGGATATCGGCCGCCGCTGCGCCGCCCATGGCCGGCGAGACACCCGGTCTCACGACGATTTTCTGTATGATGATCGCGGTTTGCCCGGCTGATGGTGGTCGATGCCTCGGCGATCCTGGCCATCCTGTTCGACGAGCCCGATGCCGGACGCTTTGCCGACGCCATCGCACGCGCGGACACGCGGATCCTCTCGGCGGCCAGTCTCCTCGAAGCCGCCATCGTCATCGACAACCAGGCGGGACCCGGCGCCGGGCGCCAACTGGACGTCTTCGTCGAGCGCGCCCGGTTCACTGTCGCGCCGGTCACCGAGGACCAGGTCCGCATTGCGCGCCAAGCCTATCTGGATTTCGGCAAGGGCAACCATCCCGCCGGGCTCAACTTTGGCGACTGCTTCGCCTACGCCCTGACCAAAACGACGCGTGAACCCCTGTTGTTCAAAGGTGATGACTTCGCCAAGACCGACGTCATGCCCGCGCTGTAACGACAGTGAAGGTGTCGTCAGCGCCCAACTATATCACGTCCGGGTCTGGGTCTGGGTTCGGTTCCATCGCTTGGCGCCAGGCTATCAGGGCCGTCTCCAGTTCGTCGAGGGAGAGGCCTAGCGGCGGGATGGTGTCGTCGTAGGCGTTGCGGATTTCGGCGCCTTCCGGCCGAGCGGCAAGTTCGTAGATGTTGCCGTAAGCCTGGAACGGCAGGCCGTCGCGGGCCTGTTCCAGGCCTGTGATGAGGTGGTCGCAGCGCTCCGGATTTTCGGCCACGTCGGTCTCGAGAAAGTCGGCGAGGATCGGCGGGAAGGCGTCGACCGAGGCCCGGAGGTGGCCGTCGCGGTCGCGGAAGATGGAGGTCATGGCCATGGTCCGATCCTCGAGGTCACGGGCTGGGAAACGCGGTATTGACCCGTCCGTCGTCGAACAGGCTCATGCGAATGGGGAACGCCCCGCCGCCGTGGTCGAGGCAGAACCCGTCGGCGCGGTCGGCGGGGGCGGACGGGCCCAGGTATCCCCACGCCGGGTGGTCGCCCTCGATATGATTGGAGGCATGATGGATGGAGGCAAGAACCTGGTCCACCGTGCAGGCGTCGGGGAAGAAGGTGGAGAACTTGGTCAGACCGCCGGCAAACACCACCGTGCCGGTGTAGATGCCCTCTGGCGAGCGTGAGATCCCGCGAACGCCGACCACTACCTCGGAGCTGTCCCTCAGCCGGGTGGAGTGGAAACCCTTGGGCTTGCCCTTGCGGATTTCGCCGCAGAACACGTGGCGGGCGTTGATGGCCGGCCGGTGGTCGCTCCAATGAAAGCCGGAATCGCGGCAGTCGGGGGCGGCGGCCGGTTCGCACGCAACGGCCAGCACCACCGCAAAGAGGGCCGCGACACAGGCGTTTCTAGGAGATGGCACGTCTTTCCGTCCCGTTCCACTCCCGGCCGCTCATCGTGGTCAGGAAATCGGTCACAGCCTCGGTAACCCGCTCCGGCTGTTCCACCGGCGCGGAGTGTCCCGCCCGCGGAATACGCACCAGTTTGGCGCCAACGATGGCGGCGCGCAGGCGCTCGGCTTCGGCGGGTGGCTGCGCTACGTCCTCCTCGCCCACCATCACCAGGGTCGGAACTGTGATCCGTGCCAGCTCGTCCTCCACGCCGGGCCGGTCGATGACGCCGTTGACCGCCCGCCACATGGACCGGCGATTGGCGACGAGCCGCGCCCGCCAGCGGCGGCGGTCGGCCTCGCGATCGAGATCCTGCAGGGTGGATCGCGCGTACAGGATCGGCATCACCCGGTCGGCGACGATCCCGTGCCCGAACCATCGGGACAGGGCGTTGAGCATCCGGTATTTTCGGATGTTCTCGGGCCGTTCGGCGCGGGCGGTGGTGTCCATGACGATCAGCGACGTGAGCAACTCCGGACGGCGGGCGGCTAGGCGAAGACCCACAAAACCGCCCATGGAGAGGCCGCAGAAGTGCACGGGCCCCAAGTTCAGCGCCTCGATCAGCGCGGCGGCGTCCTCGGCGACAAGATCCATACCGATGGATCGAAGCAGACTTTCGGCGCTTTTACCTTGACCGCGATGATCGTAGGCGATGCAGCGGTAGCGGCGGCGCAACGCGTCCACCTGGGCGTCGAACAGCGTTGTGTCCCAGAGCAGGCCGGGACTGAACACGATGGTTTCGCCGCTCTTGGCCGGTCCCGAGTCCTGGTAGTAAAGCTCCGTTCCATTGACCGGCGCCGTCGGCATCTACGCACGCTCCGGATAGAGCGCCTTCAGCCCGGCCTCGGAGGCGGCGCAGACGCCGCGTTCGGTGATCAACGCCGTCACCAGCCGCGCCGGGGTGACGTCGAAGGCGTAGTTGGCGGCGGGACTGGCCTCGGGCGTCAGATCCACCGACACGATCCGGCCATCGTCGGCGCGGCCGGTGATGCGGGTCACCTCCGCCGCCGTCGCGCTCCTCGATGGGGATCTCGCGCGACCCCGTCGCCCAGCGTCCAGTCGATGGTCGGGCTCGGCAGCGCCACGTAGAACGGGACGCCGTTGTCCTTCGCCGCCAGGGCCTTCAGGTAGGTGCCGATCTTGTTGCAGACGTCGCCGCGTGGCGGTGGTCCGGTCGGTGCCGGTGATGCAGAGATCGACCATGCCGTGCTGCATCAGGTGGCCGCCGGCGTTGTCGACGATGACCGCGTGCGGCACGCCGTGCTGGCCGAGCTCCCACGCGGTCAGGCTGGCGCCCTGGTTGCGCGGCCGGGTCTCGTCGACCCAGACGTGGATCGGGATGCCGGCGTCGAACGCCTTGTAGATCGGGCGCCAGCGCGGTGCCCCAGTCCACCGTCGCCAGCCAGCCGGCGTTGCAGTGGGTCAGCACGTTGACGCCGGCCGCGTTTGCCCTTGGCCTCGCCAGGCCTCGCGCATCAGCGCGAGACCGTGCTCGCCGATGGCGTCGTTGATGGCCACGTCCTCGTCGCAGATCTCGGCGGCGCGGCGATAGGCCGCCTCGGCGCGCGCGCTCCGGCGGCAGCTGGCGCGATGACCGCGCATGACATCGTCCAGCGCCCAGCGCAGATTGACCGCCGTCGGGCGGGTCGCCAGCAGCGTCTCGTAGGCGCCGTCCAGCGCCGGCGTCCGACGGGATCGTCGCGCGCGGCGAGCGCCAGACCATAGGCCGCCGTGGCGCCGATCAGCGGCGCGCCGCGAACCTGCATGGTTTCGGATGGCGACGGCGGCGTCCGCCAGGGTTTCCAGCCGCGCGACGACGAACGCATGCGGCAGCCGGGTCTGATCGATGATCTCCACCGCCCAGCCGTCGCTGGCAAGCCAGATGCGTCCGGTAATGCCGGTCGGCCGACTTTCAAGGTCTTGCTCTCCCTTGCTGGATCATTGCACCAGAACCCGGCCCGCCACGGCGTCGAGCCTGGCCACCATCTCCGGATCGCGGACTTCCGGCGCGGTGATGATCGCCATGCCCAAGGCGGTGTGGCAGCCTCGATGACAGGCTTCGCGGCGCGCCGGCGAGTTTCGGGGTCAGTTGCTTGACCAGCGCCCGGCCCTTGTCGGCGTTGTCCATCAGCACCCGGATGATCGCATCCACCGTGACGTCATCGTGGTCGGGATGCCAGCAATCGTAATCGGTCACCATGGCGACGGTGGCGTAGCACATCTCCGCCTCGCGGGCGAGCTTCGCCTCGGGCATGTTGGTCATGCCGATCACGTCGCAGCCCCATGAGCGGTAGAGGTCGGATTCCGCCAGCGTGGAGAACTGCGGTCCCTCCATCACCAGATACGTGCCGCCGCGCGCGAACCGGATGTCGAGCTCCGTGGCCGCGTCCGCGATTGCATCGCCGAGCCGCCCGCACACCGGATGCGCCATCGACACGTGGGCGACGCAGCCGGTGCCGAAAAAGCTTTTGCGCCGGGCGAAGGTGCGGTCGATGAACTGATCGACGATGACGAACGTTCCCGGCGGCCATGTCCCCGTTCAACGAGCCACAGGCGACTGAGCGATAGGATCTCGGTGACACCGGCGCGTTTCAGCGCGTCGATATTGGCGCGGAAATTGAGCTCGCTCGGCGGGATCCGGTGGCCCCGGCCGTGGCGCGGCAGGAACACCAGCTTCTGCCCATCGAGTACCCCGAACAGCAACTCGTCCGAGGGCGCGCCGAACGGCGAGGCCACGGGCACCCACCGGGCGCCTTCGAGGCCGTCGATATCATAGATGCCGCTGCCGCCGATAATACCGATGACGGGCGGCGTGCCCGGTGTGTTCATATGTCCGTCCTTCGCAAGACCGCGTTCACAGGTGCCACGTTTTCACGTTCGCGAGAACCCTACAACCGTTAAGCATCGGCCTCGCGGGAGATCCCGCATTGGCCACCGCGCGCCGCCAGGAAGCTGCAAGCGCTTGGCACGCGGACGGGGTAGGTCTATTTTCCTATAGCCGAGATAGTGAACGAGAACGGTTCCACATGGGACCACTGTTGCCCCGACACGAGCGATTTTGTCAAAGTTTCGTGGAATGCGCAAACCCGGCGGCCGCCGCCAGGGCCGCCGGCTATCCCGCGGAGCGCGCTCGCAACGCGGGCTATAGGCTGCTGAGACATCCGCGGATCGCCGAACGCATCGCTGCTGTTCACGCGGAGATCGGCCGGGCCGCATGCCGAAATGTCGACGTTTTTCTTGGTAAGCTGGAAACCGTCTACCGGCGCTCGGTGGACGAACACCGTTTTTCCGCCGCCGCGCGGGCTGTCGAACTTCAGGCCCGCCCTTCCGGTTTGGCGCGCCGCATCGACGAAGAAGACGACAGGATCGATTGGAATTGATCCATAGCCGCGCCAAGCAACGGAACGGACCTGCGGAAGGGCATCCCCCCAGGCGACATAACGCTCAACCGATCACGGCCCGACCCCGTCAACGACAACTGACGCCAGCGGCCATTCCGGAGGCATCCGCGGGACCGGTCCCGTGCCGGTTGACAGGGAGCGGCGGCGGCGCAAAGCTATGCCGGAATGTCGATCACGGTTGCCCATGTCTACCGATATCCAATCAAGGGATTGAGCGCTCAAGCCCTGGAAAGGGTGGACGTTCGCGCCGAAGCGGGAATGCCGGGCGATCGGGTGTTCGCCTTGGCCTTGCCGTCGACGCGTTTCGACCCGGACGCTCCCGAGTGGCTTGCCAAAACCAACTTCCTGATGCTCATGCGCCATGAGCGGCTGGCCGAGCTGGAAACTCACGTCGACGATCGCGATCAAAGCCTGGTCGTGCGGCGCGACGGCGACATCGTGGCGCGGGGCCGCCTCGGGACCGAAGCCGGTCGGGCCGTCATCGAGGCGTTTTTCAGAGAATTCATGGGCGGCAAGATCGAGGGAACGCCTCATCTGGTCGCGGCGCCCGGCGATCACATGTTCTCGGACCACATGCACCGGGTGCTGTCGGTGATCAATTTGGCCACCATTCGCGATATCGAGCGCGTGGTGGGTGAGCCCGTGGATCCCCTCCGGTTCCGCGCCAATCTCTACATCGACGGCGCGGCGCCGTGGTCGGAGTTCGAGTGGATCGGCAATTCCATGGAGATCGGCGGCGCGCGCCTGAGCGTTACC
This sequence comes from uncultured Alphaproteobacteria bacterium, assembly GCA_963786305.1. Classification (GTDB taxonomy): domain Bacteria; phylum Pseudomonadota; class Alphaproteobacteria; order Rhodospirillales; family Defluviicoccaceae; genus CAKZLS01. The sequence goes on along the minus strand of CAWAYL010000009.1, from coordinate 120,081 downwards.
GAGCGCATCGATCGCTGCGCCGCGACCACCGTGAACCCCGACAGCGGCGTTCGCGACATCAATATTCCGCGCATCCTTCAACGGAGCTTCGGTCATATCGACTGCGGGGTTTTCGCTCGGGTGTCCTTGAGCGGCTCGATCGCCGTTGGCGACACCGTGCGGATCGATTGACCGAAGGTCGAAACGCGCTCTAGGCGGAAGCCGAACGCCGGCGCTTCTCGGCTTCTTCCTTGCCCTCGCTCCCGCCGCTGAAATCATTCATGATGACTTCGCGCTCGCGCGGCAGGTAGGCGGAGCGGTTGGCCGCGTCCGGAAGCGTGTCGGCATCGAGCCTGGCCGCGGTCTTGACCATGAATTCACGCAGGCGGCAATGCATTTCCCAGGCCGTCACGGGGTCGGATGCCGTGACGTAAAACCGAACGGCGATGCTGTCGGTATCCTGATCGATGACCTGCACCTTGCAGTCGTCTTTTTCGATAATGTCATCGTCTTGTCGGACAAATTCCTGAAAGGCTTCGCGCAGTTTGTCGATATCGGCACGGTGGTCGAGGCGCAGCAGCACGGGTTTCAAAAGACTGGCATCTTGCTTCGACCAGTTTTCCATGGGATGGGAAACGAAATGGTTCACCGGCACCATCAGGCGGCGATTGTCCCAGCTTCGGAGCTGCACATGGGTGAACTTGATCTTCTCCACGTAGCACCACTGCCCTTCGTACAGCACGGCGTCTCCGATCCGTGCCGTTTTGGCGAACGCGATCTGCAAGCTGGCCATGACGTCTTCGAGCATGGTCCGCGCGGCAAAAACCAGGATGAGGCCCACGAAACCGGCCGACGCCAGTATCGAGAAACCGAGCGACTGAAAGGCATTGATCTGAACCAGAACGAAAGCGATGCCGATGATGATCGCCAGAGCGATGCCCACGCGCCTTGCCGCGGAAACATTCGTGTAGACCGTGCGTTCCTTGGCCGTTTGCGGATCACTTAACTCATCGATATCGCGTTTCGCCATTCGGTCGAGCACGGCGTCTATGATCCCGACGGCGATAAAGATGAACGCGACGATGAAAGCCGTGGTCTGAATGGGGGTCAGGATCATGTTGATCGACCCTGAAAACGTAAACACGAAACTCTTGACCACGACGAAGGTGGCGACAAAAACCAGCAGCGCCAGAGGGATCTTCGTTGCCCGGGCGATCTCCGACGCGAAGCGCAGCGATCGCCGTTCCTGTCGCTGGATGACCGTGTAGGTCACGGCGGCGGCGAAAAACGCGAGCAGGATCAGCACGGGGAACGCGATGACTTCCCACCAGTCGAGCGTCCAGAACGCCTGCGTGCGCAGGACGCCGGGCAACGCGCGCTCGAACCGTGTCGGCCCGAATTTGGCATACATCGCCGGGATGTTCTCGACGGTCTGACTCGAGAACACCCAGGCCGGATCACCGTTGGCGGATTTCAGCCGCGCCAGTCGAAGCGAGACCGGCCGGTCCGGCAGATTGACAAGCGCGAGGCGAATGTTTCGCCGCGGCTCACCGGCGGTCGGGTCCTTCGACGTCGCGAAAGCATCGAGCCCGTCCGGCCGGTCGGGAAGCGCGTTCCAGTCGAGCCACGTTGCGGTCTGCAGCACCTCATACAGGTGTGCGGCGAGCTCGGGCCCCCGTTCGGCCTGTTGACCCGGCTCGACCATGGAGAGGTCGAGCGCGTAGGCAGCCGTCTTCCACTGCTGCTGGCGGCCGGCAAACAGGAACGTCTCCATCGCCGCCTGCGGCGTGTCGAGATTGACGGCCGCCGGGCGGGGCGGAAGACCGGCATTCAGGGTATCCACCTCGAAATAGCGGCTCGACCCTCCGGAACCCTGTCCCTGCGCCGTCGCCGACAGGGTCATGACAATCAGAAACGTGATGGAATGCAGGACCCGCCAAAACATAGGCATCGATACTCCCGTTTGGTCTAGCGAACAGTCGCAACCGGGCGACCAACACGGAGAAACAACCAATGTTCCGTCGTCGCCGCCAAAAAATCCGCGCGGCGGGACGACACAAATGGCGTCAGCGGTTTTGAGCGGATGGCGTCCCCTAGGGGATTCGAACCCCTGTTGCCGCCGTGAGAGGGCGGTGTCCTAGGCCTCTAGACGAAGGGGACGCAGCGAGACCTACGTTTACAGGGACTCACGCACCCGGATCAAGAAGATTACCCGTTCGCCGCCAGTGAACAACCTTTGACCGGATTTAACGCGCTCGCGTCTCGCCGGAGAGCGGGGGGAACTCGGGGTCCGTCGCCATCTGCCTGCGGACCGCCGGATTGTATTTCAGACAGTTCGGCACGCAATCGCACTCGAAAGCGACCTTTATCGGAGCGATCCCGCCGGCGTTCTTCAGCTCGAACAGCCGCGGCACCATCTTGTCGCGCAGGCTTTCGGGATCGATGGTGTTGACGTAGATCTTGGTTCCGCCCTCGAAGCCGGCGGCGGTGGAGATGCGCCACTTGATGAGCACCCGCCACGGCATGGCCACATCGACATCGGGCGGTTTGTAGTACCATTCCTCGTTGCACGGAATGTCCGGCCCCATGGCGGCGTGGCAGGCGTGAATGATGTTCGACATGCCGCGCAGTTCGTCGGCCGAGTGGTTCCACGGCTGACTGCGTTCGCTCTTGGAAAAGATCTCGAGGGTGGGTACCCGGTGGCCGTATCCGGCGAAGGCGATGGCGTGATCGTTTTCGGCGAAGACCAGGTTGCGGTAGCCGGCGAAGTTGACCGCCGCTTCGTTGTAGATATTGGGATTGGCGCGGGCCAACCGCGTCTCGACTTCGTTCTGGACGCCGCGTTCGTCGATGGCGACGAGTTGCTTGTGCAGGTGATCGAAGGACGCGCCCGCCGGCCGGAGCCAGTTCTGAAACACCGCGACGTAACGGACGTATCGATTGGTGACATAGATGTCGCGGACCGCATCGATGGTGAAGTGGATGTACTGATAGTGCTCTTCCGGGCGTCATCGAGCCCGACGACGCGAACTGATTGTCGTACTCGGCGTCCTCCTCGTAGTGCCTTCGCGCAACGATCAGTTCGTGGCCGCCGCCGAAAAAACCGTTGGCCATTCGCAGCTTGTCTTCCAGGGAGATGGCCTTGATCGCCGCCGCATCCAGTCCCGAAAGGGCGAGCCGTTGTTCCACCACGCCGAGTACGTGACGGCGTCCCATGTCCGTCGACAGGTATCCATGTTTGTGGGATTGCGCCGTTTCGGGGAGGCTGTAGCCGAAGTTTTTCTCCCAGTAGTCGTAGGAGACGATCTCGAACATGTTGGGAACGCGGCGGAACTCGGCCACGGTGTCGTTGAATGACTTCCGCCCTGAGTTGGCGCAGCGTCTCGTAGCCGCCGGCGGTCTTGACCAGGCGCGCCTTCTCCGGCGGTGTCTGCAGGTAGCGGGCCGCACAGAACGCGCAGTGATCGTCGGCCTTGCCCGGGTCCAGCCGCCTGCCTTCCCGCTTTTCGAGGTTGAGCGGCCGGTTGGCCCGCCCGGGCACGGTCCAGACCTCGGTGCCGGTAAAGGGGTTGACCTGCTTGATGGTGCCGTCTTCCATCCGCAGCAGATAATTGGTGTCCGGGATCAGTTCCGGCAGCATGGGTAGTACCCCCGATGTTGTCAGCCTCAGATACCGAGGCCGCGGCTCGTTTGTCAATCATGGTGCGCCGCCGTACCCGTTTCCACGACGGGCGTGGCCGGTGTTCCGGTGCGCCGCTATCGGCAATGAAGGGGGATCTCGCGGAACCGTTCGAGACCGGGCTCGAGGACATGCGCCCGGACCTCGCCGGCGCGGCCGTCCCCACCGACACGATGACCCAGACCAGGATCCGGCTCCCAGGCCATTTCGGCGTCGCGGGCCGATGGCCGGGCGGGATGGTCGGGGTGAGAGTGGTAGTGACCGACGATGCGGTCGCGACCGCCCTCGAGCGCGCGCATGAGGTCGAACCGCACCTCCGGATCCACTTCGAATCGGTCGCGTTCGCGTCCCTTGGCGACGTTGCGGCTGGCGGCGACGCCGGTGACGGCTATTGCCGTGGCGTCGTCGCCGTGGCCGATCAGCAGGCCGCAGCATTCCTCCGGATAGGCGCGCTCGGCGGCGTGCGCCATTTGCCTGACCAGCCGCTCGGGGATCAGCATCTTGGCCCGGAAATCACCAGCATGGCCCGGGACAAACCCTCATGGTTCCGGAAACGCCCTCATGGCTTCACGACAATGGTGCCCAGCAGGCCGCCGGTGGCGGTGTCGATGATGACGATTCGCTCGCAAAGGCCGGCTGGGCCGGTCCGCAGATACAATCTCTGTCCGCTGGGGTGCATCTCCGTTACGGTGCATCCTTCGGGCAGGTCGAGCCGCGTCTCGCCGAACCCGGTGTTGGGCGGTGCCTCGGCCTTGGTGGTCCCCACGGCGGCGGCTGGCCCGCCGGCGACAGGCGGGCTGGCGACGACGGGGCTATCGGCCGCATCATTGAACAGCGCGACGTCTTTCTTTTGGTATTGCACGTAGAATCCGTATCCCAGGAGCACGACACCGACAACGATGAGCAAGCCCAGCCCAACAACCAAACCCTTGAGTGCTTGCATGACGTGTGCCCGGCCCCTGCGATGAAAGATCCTTCCACTTACACCGTGACGGCAAGCCAGGACAAGGCCGGCATGCGGCTCGACCGTTTGCTGGCGGAGGCGATCCCACACCTGTCGCGGACCCGCCTGCAAACGCTCATCGCCGATGGTCTGGTGGAGGTTCGCGGTCACGGGCCCCTGAAGGATCCGTCGCGCAGGGTCTCGGCGGGTGAAACCTACGGGGTGGTCGTTCCTCCCGTGGCGGCGTCCGCGCCACGCGCGCAACCCATTCCCATCGACGTTGTGTATGAGGATGCGCATCTCATTATCGTCGACAAGCCCGCCGGACTTGTGGTCCACCCGGGCGCCGGCAATGCCGACGGTACGTTGGTCAATGCGTTGCTGGCGCATTGTGCCGACGGTCTCTCCGGCATCGGCGGCGAGTTCTCGTCCCGGCATCGTCCATCGTCTCGACAAGGACACCAGTGGCCTGATTGTCGTCGCCAAGAGCGATGAAGCCCATCTCGGTCTGGTCCGTCAGTTTTCCGAGCATAGTGTCGAGCGCGCCTACCAGGCCATCGCCTGGGGCGTGCCGCGGCCGCGCCACGGGCGCATCCACAACACTCTCGGCCGGTGCCCCTCGAACCGGAAAAAAATGGCGGTCGTGGCGCGCGGCGGCAAGCCCGCGCTGACGCAATACACGGTGCTGAAGGCGTTTGGCTCGCTCGCCAGCCTCGTCGAATGCCGGCTCGCGACGGGGCGAACGCATCAGATTCGCGTCCACATGGCGGCGATCGGACATCCGCTCCTCGGTGACGCGGTCTACGGCGGCGGCCGCAATCGGGTTCGCAACCTGCCGGAGCCATCGCGCTCGTCATTCCCCGACCCCCAGGGTCAGGCACTTCACGCCTATCTGATCGGGATTACCCATCCGCTGAGCGGCGAGCGATTGCGGTTCCAGTCGGCAAGCCCGCCGCAATTCCAGGCATTACTGGCGTTCCTGGACCCCCTGTAATTTTGTGTATATTCCAGCAGTCCACTGCGGTATCATTATCGTTACGTTCGCCGCTGAATAACGTCGAAAGAATACAGGGCTCGGTAAAAATCCAGCCGCGCGCCGAACGGGGAGGACGACGATGGCGAGAGTGGTCAGTGACCTGCATATCGTGCCGGACCGTAATCTTGGGCGATATCTTCAGCAAATTCGCAAGTATCCGATGTTGGCGCCCGAAGAGGAACAGCGGCTTGCCCGGAGCTGGGCCGATGACGGCGATGTCGATGCGGCGCACCAGCTGGTGACCAGTCATCTGCGTCTCGTCGCGAAAATCGCCATGGGTTATCGCGGTTACGGCCTGCCCTTGGGAGAACTCGTTTCCGAGGGCAACGTCGGCATGATGCAGGCGGTCGTGCGCTTCGATGCGGGCCGGGGGTTCCGGCTCGCGACCTACGCCATGTGGTGGATCCGAGCCTCAATTCAGGAATATATCCTTCATTCCTGGTCGTTGGTGAAGATGGGCACGACCGCGGCCCAGAAAAAGCTGTTCTTCAACCTGAGGAAACTCAAGGGCCAAATGCAGGCCATCGAGGAGGGAGATCTTACGCCGGAGCATGTCGCCGGTATCGCCGATCGCCTCCGGGTGGCGGAAAGCGATGTCGTTCAAATGAACCGCCGTATCTCCGGGCCCGACAGCTCGCTCAACGCGCCGTTGCGCGAGGAGGGGGAGGGCGAGTGGCAGGATTGGCTGATCGACCAGGAGGAGAGTCCAGGAAAACCGTCTGGCGGAGAGCGAGGAGCTCGAAACGCGGCGGGCGCTTCTTTCGGGTGCGCTGACGAACCTGTCCGACCGGGAGCGCCACATTATTTTGGAGCGCCGCCTGAAGGAGACCCCGATGACGTTGGAGCGTTTGAGCCGACGCTACGGAATATCCCGCGAACGGGTTCGACAGATCGAGGTGCGCGCGTTCGAAAAGCTGCAAAAATCAGTAAGAAACGCCGTCATCGAGAAGCGCATCGCGTGCTGACGCCGCATCGCGCGGGTGTGTCCGCGCGGCGTACCAGGCCATCGGTTCGTTTAACCAGAACAAACGCGTTCTCGAGGAGAGACGTTTCGTCGAGAACGGTGAGGACCTCTCCGCCGGCGAAAGCGAGCACCAGGTTCCCATCGATCTCGCTTACCGCAATTCCCGCTTGATCGTCGCCATCGTCGACCCCGTCGGGATTGCCCCCGGATGCACGTATGGGGTCAGTCTATCACTGTACTAAACCGGCTTTCGGGATCGGCGGATCACCTTCCGGTACGACGCGGACGGCAACGAGCTGTATGACGTCGATTAAGAAGACTACCACCGATAATACCAAATTTCATTGATAGGAACCCATTGTGATCGTGTTTCACGCTTCCTCGGCAGGAGGGACCGTGCTGGCGATGGGGTTCCATCGTCAAGCGGTTTCCCCACCTTTGGAACCTGGGCCCCGAGGAAGCGCGATGGCGCTCCGCGTGGAAAAAGCGTTCGGCGTCAAAATGGATACGCGGCTCCGCATGCGGGCCCGCTACGACGCGTTCCAAATGCGCCAGCGCGCGGCGGACCTCCCGGTGCAATGGTATCCTTCCCGTTGAACGAGCGAGGACGTTTGACAGGGGCTGACCTCTTGCACTCCAAGGGCATGAAAAGGCGGCAAATTCTACTGTGCATGGGGTTGTTTTCGACATTTTAAAACACCCCTCCCCCCACCGGTCTCGCGACCGGTGCGGACGACACTGAAATCGCCCCGCTCTAATCGACGAACGGATCGCGCACCATGATCGAATCCTCGCGCTCCGGGCTGGTCGAAAGCAGGTGGACGGGCGCCTGGATAAGCTCCTCGATGCGCCGGATGTATTTGACGGCCGTGGCGGGCAAATCCGCCCATGACCGGGCTCCACGCGTGCTTTCCGACCACCCCTCGACCTCCTCGTAGACGGGCCGGACGGCGGACTGGCGAATGGCCGAGGCCGGCAGGTACTCGATGTGCTCGCCGTCGATTTCGTAGCCGGTGCAGACCTTCAGCGTTTCCATCCCGTCGAGGACATCCAGCTTGGTGAGCGCGATGCCGCGAATGCCGTTGACCTTCACCGCCTGGCGGACCAGCACGGCGTCGAACCAGCCGCATCGTCGCGCCCGGCCGGTCACGGTGCCGAATTCGCGGCCCCGTTCGCCAAGGCGCTTGCCGACCGCGTCGTCCAACTCGGTCGGAAAGGGCCCGCTTCCCACCCGCGTGGTGTAGGCCTTGGTGATGCCGAGCACGTAATCCATTGCGCCAGGGCCGAGCCCCGAGCCCGCGGCCGCCGCGCCGGCCACGGTGTTCGATGACGTGACGAAGGGGAAGGTTCCATGATCGATGTCCAGCATGGTGCCTTGCGCGCCTTCGAACAGAATCCGTTTGCCGGTCCGGCGCACGCCGTCGAGTGTTTTCCATACGGTATCGGCGTAGGGCAGAACCTTCGGGGCGACGTCGATGAGTTCGGCCACGAGTTCTTCGCCGCTGACTTCCGGCATCCCGAGCCCGCGCAACAGAGCATTGTGATGAAGAAGCAGGGTGTTGACCTTCTCCGAAAAGAGATCCTCGTCGGCGAGGTCGCCGAGGCGGATGGCGCGCCGGCCGACCTTGTCCTCGTAGGCCGGGCCGATGCCGCGGCCGGTCGTTCCGATGCGCGCGTTGCCGAGAGCCAGCTTCACGGGCTTTGTCGAGATTGCGGTGCAACGGAAGGATCAAGGGCACATTCTCGGCGATCCGGACGTTCTCGGGGCTGATCTCCACCCCTTGGTTCCTCAAGATGTCGATTTCGTCGAGCAGTGCCCAGGGGTCGAGAACCACGCCATTGCCGATGATCGACAGCTTGCCCCGGCGCACCACGCCCGACGGCAGCAAGCTCAGTTTGTAGGTCACCCCGTCGATAACCAGGGTGTGCCCGGCGTTGTGGCCTCCTTGGAAGCGAACCACCACGTCGGCGCGCTCCGAGAGCCAGTCAACGATCTTGCCTTTGCCTTCGTCGCCCCATTGAGAGCCGACGACCACCACGTTCGCCATTTCGCTTTATTCCTGATTTCAGTCCCAAGCTTGCGAGCATCGTCGCATCGGGACGGATCGATGTGATTGGATCCACACCACTAGGTTTTAACCGTGTGGGCTTCACCGTCAATGAAGACGTGGGTGCATCGTTGCCGGGCGGCCTGTTCCGCCGGAGCACGATCCGCGTCCAGCCCGTTGACGGTCACCCACCCTTCCGCCCGCAGCCGGCGTCCTTCGGAGGACGGCGTGCCGGCTGGCAGAAAGATCCGACGGACGATGCGCGGCACGGGCAGCGATCGGACAATGGAGTCCATGAACAGGGTTACGCCCGTCGCGGGCTCCGCCTCGCCATCGGCCAGGCCCGCCATGTAGCGGCCGCCTCTGCCGAGCTCTCCCCGCACATCGCGCGCGAAGAGGGTGAAGGTGACGCCCGTGTGATATTCGAAGCCGCGATTTTCCAGCGGATCGATGCTTATCGTCACATCGTCCATTTCGGCGTCGACGCGCTCGAACACCTTGACCAACTCCATGCGTTCGGCGGCGGCGGCGGGCGGCAGATGGGTTTCTTTCAAGCGTTCGATGGCAAGGCCGGCACGGCCCGTGGCGCCAACGAGGCCGGACAGGAGGGATGTCGCCTGTTGGCCGATCACCGGCGCGAGGTTGGCAATCGCGGCTTCGTCCTTGCGATCGAGCGCGGCCCGAATGTGCGACCACGAACCGGGGTCCAGGGTCTGGTCGGCGAGGATCGCCGGGACGAGGGTCGGAAGTCCGAGATCGACGGTGAGCCCCGCCATGCCGAGATCGCGAAGCGCCGCGGTCGCCATGACGATGACTTCCGCGTCGGCGGCGGGAGACGTCGCGCCGATTATCTCGGCGCCGACTTCCCCAAACTGACGTTCGAAGCGCAGCTGCGAGCCCGTCACGCGGACGACCTGTCCGGCATATCCCAGCCGCAGCGGGCGCGGGCGATTGGTCAGCCGTGTCTGCGCGATCCGGGCGATCTGCATGGTCATGTCGGGACGGAGCGCCAGCATTCGCTGCGATATCGGGTCCATGAGCCGGAACGTCTGTTCCGCCAGGGCCGCTCCGTCGCCGCCGAGCAGACTGTCTTCGAATTCGATCAGCGGCGGCTTGACGCGTTCGAAGCCGTAGCCGGCGAACGCGGTCATCAGCCGTTCCACGATCTCGGCTTCGAACGCGGCGTGTGGCGGCAATTGATCAGATATGCCCGCGGGCAGCGGGGCTTTTTCCGGCGTAAGGTTCATTGCGGTGGGGCCGTGGTGACGTCCTTCGGAAGCGGTGTGGGGCGGGGAGCCGGATAGTGCCATCGAGTTATTGATCGGCGACTATGGCCGGCACGAGGTGTATCAAACACGATCGCTGAAAGCGACGAGGGTAACGACCGGCGAAAACAGGCTCATTCGTAACAGCAAAGCGGCTTGCCTTCAATGCAGCCGCCCGTGTGTCCGATAGCGCGGCGGGGCAACGGCACGGAGCGACCTTTTACCGTGTTCCGGTTTTGCTCGTCTCGCTGGCCCGAATGTCAAAAGTCTGTTGCCTGACGGTCTTGCCGAGGCTGTCCACCAGCGCGGGCGCCATGGCTTTTGCCAAAGTGCTCGTGTCGTCGCCGTGCATCCGCGCGATGGTCCAGCCGCGCCAGAGGCGTTTACCGGTTTCCCTGTCGTCGAGCGTTGCGTCCAGCCGAAAGCGGCTGGCGCTGATGGCTCCCGAACCTCTCGGCGACTCTTTGCCGATCTGAGGTTTGTACCGCTGATCCCCGATATCCGACTCTTCGTGCCGCTCGAGGAACCGATTGGTCACTTGCCGGGTCGGCGCGGCCCCGCCACCCAATTCGCGCCGCGTTTCGAACGAAAGCACGAGAATCGCACCCTTTTTGGCGACAGCGAACCCCGCGTCGGTCAACGCCTGTTCCATGTCGGTCCTGATCGACAGGTTCTCGGGCGAGTTGTCGAGCGGCCGCACGAAGATAGGCTGGCTCTCCGGCATTGGATAAAAGGACACCGCATTGACGACGCCGCTTACGTCCTCTTGCGCCCGTACCGTCGACGAACCGGCCAGGACCAAAAGCATCGCGCTCACCGACGTGAGGAAAAAACCAAAGCGTCCCATCAAGTGCGTCTCTCCGTTGGGGGGCAAAACCTCCATCACGGGGTTCAAGGCCGCGTCCAGACCCAAGCCCCGATGATGGTTCTCCTCGAAACCTTCTGTCAACCGATACGTGTTATTGCATTTGCCGACATGGAGATAAACCGGAGATTACGGAGCGTCCGATTTGTTGACACCAATTGGTGCAGCCGCTACCCACGGGGGTATCTTATTCATTCACGCGTCAGGCCAGTGCGAACGCCATGAAATACAGGGGCGCCGTTGCCTCCGGGCATCCAGAAACCAGCCGCGCGGCGGCGGCCGTGCTTGAAGACGGCGGCAATGCCTTCGACGCGGCGCTGGCCGGTATCTTCACGGCGTGTGTGTCGGAGCCCGTTCTGGCGTCGCTGGGCGGCGGCGGGTTCCTGATGGCGCGTCCCGTCAGCGGATCCCACGCGGGAGACATCATTCTTTACGACTGTTTCACGCAAACGCCGGTGAGCCGGCGGCCCGCGTCGGAGCTCGACTTCAAACCGATCTTCGCGGACTTCGGTCCGACCCAGCAGGAGTTCCAGATCGGCATGGGATCGATCGCGACGCCGGGTCTCCTCAAGGGGTTGTTCGAGGCCCATCGGGATCTCGGTCACATGCCCATGCGCCAGGTTGTCCAGCCGGCGGCGGCTCTGGCGCGAGAGGGCGTGCGGGTGAACGCCAAGCAGGCTTATATCATGGGGCTCGTGGGAGCCATTCTGACGAGCACGCAGGCCAGCCGATCGTTGTTCGAAAGCCGGGAGCATCCGGGCGAGTTGATCGGCGAAGGCGAACTGTTCTCCCTGCCGAGCTTCGCCGACACCCTGGAGATCCTGGCGATTGAGGGCGACGATCTGTTTTATCGCGGTGAGATCGCACAACAGATCGCCGACGATTGCGAGAGGGATGGCGGCCACCTCAAGCTCGCCGATATGGAGCGATACCGTGCCGAGCGGCGCGCCCCCCTCGGCCTCGACTTCTTCGGGTCGCGCATCCACCTCAATCCTCCTCCCTCCATGGGGGGCATCCTGATCGCATTCGCTCTGGAATTGATGCGGACCCAGGACGCCGGGACGCTCGGCTTCGGCGGCGAGACGTATCTGTCGCGCCTCACCCGCGTGATGGAACTCACCAACCAGGCGAGGATTGAAAGCCGGCTCCATGAACTGGACGCCGGCGCCGTGTCCGAGCGGTTTCTGGACCAAGGACTGCTCGAGACCTATCGCCGCCAGCTGCTGGGGCGCCCCGCGGTGGCGCGGGGGACCACGCAAATCAGCATCGTCGATACGGCGGGCAACGCCGTCAGCCTGTCGGTTTCCAATGGCGAGGGCGCCGCGTACGTGGTTCCGAACACCGGGATCATGCTCAACAATATTCTTGGCGAGGAAGATATCAATCCCTTCGGGTTCCATCGGTGGCCGTTGGATACCCGGATCGCGTCGATGATGGCGCCGACCCTGGTTCTCGGTTCCGAAGGCATGCTGACGGCGCTGGGTTCCGGCGGCTCCAACAGGATCCGTTCGGCGATCCTGCAGGTGCTTCTCAACCTGATCGTTTTCCGCATGCCGCCGGATGCGGCCGTCGCCGCGCCGCGCATCCACGCCGAACGCGACACCATCGACGTCGAACCCGGTTACGAGCAGGGCGAAATCGATGCCTTCGCCCGGGGTCGATCCAACGTCGATCTTTGGGACGAGAAGAATATGTTCTTCGGCGGCGTCCATACCGCGCGCCGGGATGCCGACGGCGGTCTTTCCGGCGCCGGCGACGAACGCCGCGGCGGCGATGCCGTGGTCGTTTAGAGCGAACCGCCAACCATCCATTCGCTGACACGGAGCCCGACCCGGTGACCGAGGACAAACAAACACTCTACACGCTGACCATTTCTTGCCCCGACACCACCGGCATTGTCGCGAAAGTGGCCGGGTTCCTCGCCGATCAGGATGCCTTCATCACCGAGTTCGACGCATTTCGGCGACCCCGTATCCAAGCGCTTTTTCATGCGTTCGGTGTTCTCCGCCGGTTCGTTCACGCCGGCGCTGGAAACGTTCACCCAGAAATTCTCGAAGATCGCCGAACGGTTTCAGATGGTCTGGGGTCTTCACGACGCCCATCGCAAGCCGCGGCTTTTGATCATGGTCTCCAAATTCGATCATTGCCTGAACGACCTGCTCTATCGCTACCGGACCGGCGATCTGCGCGTCGACATACCGGCGATCGTCTCCAATCATCCGGATCTGGCGCCCTTGGCGGAATGGCACAACGTTCCGTTCCACCACATGCCCAGCACTCCCGAGACGAAGCTAGAACAGGAAGCGGCGATCCTCCGTCTGGTCGACGACCTGGATATCGACCTGGTGGTGCTCGCCCGCTACATGCAGATCCTGACGCCGGCCCTCTCCGATCGCCTGCGCGGGCGCTGCATCAACATCCACCATTCCTTTCTGCCCGGCTTCAAGGGCGCCCGCCCGTATCAACAGGCGCACGCCCAGGGCGTCAAACTCATCGGCGCCACGGCGCATTATGTATCGGCGGAACTGGACGAAGGCCCGATCATCGATCAAGCCGTGGAGCGGGTCGATCACACCTACACGCCCGAGGACCTCGTCCGCGTCGGCCGCGACATCGAGAATATCGTGCTGGCCCGCGCGGTGCGCTACCACGTCGAACACCGGGTGCTTCTGAACGGGAAGAAAACCGTCGTCTTGCGCTGATACCGGCGAACATGGACCGGACCGCATCTCGCGTGCCGGCCGCTGGCCCCGGGGGGGGGACTGTTTGAAAATGTCGAAAACAACCCCATGCACAGTACATGGCCTTTCATGATACCTGACCGGAAAGTCAGAAAAATCAACCGCCTGGATTTCCCTACCAAGGGAAAAAGGGGACGCTACCTTTTATCTTCTCGAGCTTTCCATCCATAGGTGGAAGGGCTTCGCGCCATCAGCGTAATGATCTCAACGATTATTTTGTAATAAAGATAACTCTAAGTAACAGTCAGAAAAAAAATTCACCGCCAAATCATCCTGTTGAGCGTTGAAAAAAAATGCTTTATCGGTTTTACATATATCAATTTATCGATTAGCATTTTTGGCGGCATGTACCGGGACCGGAAAGATTTTTGCCGCCAAGCCGTTCAGAAAAATGCAACTCCTCAAATCCGGAGAGGGTGATGAATGAGTTAGTTGCAGTTGCCGGTATCGGCGAAGTGCTGTGGGATGTGTTTCCACACCATAAGCGTCTCGGTGGTGCCCCGGCGAATTTTGCGTGCCATTGCTGGCAGCTTGGCGCCAACGCCTATCCGGTGAGCTGCGTGGGGACAGACCCGCTGGGCCTAGCCATTCGCGACGAACTTCGGGACATGGGCGTGGATACCAGCTATGTGCTGGAAAGTGACACGTTTCCCACCGGAACGGTGCGGGTGACCCTGAACGACCAGGGCAAGCCGTCTTATCAGATTTTCGAAGATGTGGCGTGGGACCATATTCCGTTCACCGGCGAATTGAAGGCGCTGGCGGAGACGCTGGATGCGGTTTGTTTCGGATCGCTTTCGCAGCGCTCCGCGGTTTCGCGCGAGACGATCCGCTCGTTCTTGCGGCACATGCCGGAGAACGCGCTGAAGATCTTCGACGTGAACCTGCGGCAGTCATATTTTTCGAAAGAGCGCGTCGAGGACTCGCTGCGGCTCGCCTCGGCATTGAAGCTCAGCGACGAGGAGCTTCCGGTGCTGGCGGAGTGCTTCGACCTGCGAGGCGATGTGATGGATCAACTCAACGAGCTGCGTGAAAATTTTGACCTGAAGTTGGTGGCCTACACGCGCGGTCCGGACGGTAGCGTACTTTTGCGGGGCGAAGAGGTCGATGACGCCCCCTGCCTGAAGGGACCCGTGGTGGATTCGGTGGGCGCCGGGGATTCGTTCACGGCGTCGCTCTGCATGGGCATCCTGAAGGGCTGGCCGCTGAACAAGGTGAACCTGTTCGCGAACCGGGTGGCCGCGTTTGTCTGTTCGCAGAAGGGAGCGACCCCGACCCTGCCCCAACAGTTGGTGGAATTTTGAGAAATGAGAACGGCAGACCCCGTCTTGGTGGAAGGCGGTGATCACTCTTAAGTTAAGGGAGGGATAACAATGAAAAGGGTATGCAATACTGCGTTTGCCATAGCCGTAGCGATTATGGCATCGAGCGTCTCGTTTGGCGCCCGCGCCGAAACCACGGTTACCATCGCCACCGTGAACAACGGCGACGTGATCCGGATGCAGGAGCTTGCCGGGGAGTTCGAGGACAACAATCCCGACATCAAGCTCGACTGGCTGGTACTGGACGAGAACATGCTGCGCCAGCGCGTCACCACCGACATCGCGACCAAAGGCGGGCAGTTCGACGTCCTGACGATCGGCACCTACGAAGTTCCGATCTGGGCCGAACGCGGATGGCTTGTGCCAATGGACAATTTGCCGAAGGACTACGACGTCGACGACATTCTGCCGCCGATCCGAGAAGCCCTGTCGTTCGATGGCACGCTTTACGGCGCGCCATTCTACGGCGAGTCCGCATTTACCATGTACCGCACCGATCTGTTCGAGCAGGCCGGGCTCGAGATGCCCGAAAAGCCCACCTGGGAATTCATTAAGGACGCCGCCCGGAAGCTCGACGACGAGAGCAACGGGGTCCATGGCATCTGCCTGCGCGGCAAGCCGGGCTGGGGCGAGAACATGGCGTTCCTGACCGCCATGGCCAACTCCTACGGTGCCCGCTGGTTCGATATGGACTGGAAACCCCAGTTCGATAGCAAAGCCTGGAAGGCGACGATCACCGACTACGTAGAATTGATGAGGGACGTGGGCCCGCCGGACGCGGCGGCCAATGGCTACAATGAAAACCTTGCCCTGTTCCGCTCCGGCAAGTGCGCCATATGGATCGACGCGACGGCGGCCGGGCAGTTCGTGATCGACGCGGACTCCGAGGTGGCCGACAGTGTCGGCTTCGCGCTGGCGCCGGACAAGGGGCTGGGCAAGCGCGCCAACTGGCTCTGGGCCTGGGCGCTGGCGATCCCGGCGGGTTCGGACAACACCGACGCGGCCAAGCAATTCATCGCCTGGGCCACCTCCAAGCAGTACCTGGAGCTGGTCGCCTCGAAGGACGGCTGGTCCAACGTACCACCAGGCACCCGCACGTCGCTATACGAGAACCAAGCGTATCTCGACGCGGCGCCCTTCGCCAAGATCACACTCGAATCGATCCAGGCAGCCGATCCGGACAATCCGACCGTCGAGGACGTGCCCTACACCGGAATTCAGTACGTCGTGATCCCGGAGTTCCAAGGCATCGGCACGGCGGTCGGTCAGCGGTTCGCGGACGCGCTGGCCGGAGAGATCCCCATTGAAGAGGCGCTCGAGAACGCCCAGTGGGTGACGGGAAAGGTCATAGAGCGCGCCCGCTTCCTCCAATAGCGGCGAGTCCAACAAAGAAATTCGGGAGGGAAACATGTCCAACACAACCACGGATACACGACAGTCCATTGCGGATATGGACGACGAACTCCTGCCTGTGCCGCGACACAGACTGCATGGACCCGGTCACTTCCTCGGCCTCTATGGTTCCGAACACGTTGCCGCGACCGAATTCGTCATTGGCGCCGCATTCGTGGCCATGGGCGCCACGATCCACGACATCCTGATCGGGCTGCTCATCGGCAATACGCTTGCCGTGCTGAGCTTCTGGCTCATCACCGCGCCGATCGCGGTCAAGACGCGGCTCAGTCTCTACACCTATCTCCAACACAACATGGGCGAGCTGGTCCCGCGGCTCTACAACGGTGCGAACGTGCTGATCTTCGTGGCCATCTCGGCCGCCATGATCACCGTGTCGGCAACAGCCGTTCGGGCGCTCTTCGATATTCCTCCCCAGATCTATCCCTATCCCACCAACGTCTGGTTTGCAGTCATTGCCGCTTCGGCGAGCGTGATCGCTGTGCTCGTGGCCTACTACGGGTTCAATGTGGTGGCCGAGTTTGGCACTATTTGCACACCCTGGCTGATGGTGATGTTCACGGCCGGTGGCATGGTGCTGATACCTTCGTTGAACGAAACGCTGACCGGTTACACGACGCTTTCGAGTTTCTCGGATTTCGTGAATTTGGCGGGAACGACCGTGTTTACCGGCATCAATGCTGAAGGGGAACCCGGGATCGGATTATGGGAAGTGATCGGCTTCGCCTGGGCCGCGAACACCTTCGCGCATTTTGGCCTCGTCGACATGGCGCTCCTGCGCTACGCGAAAAAGTCGATCTACGGTCTTTGCACCGCGACCGGCATGATGTTCGGCCACTACATTGCCTGGATTTCCGCGGCTCTCATGGGGGCGGCGACGGCCTATATCATGAAATTGAGTATCGCCGTTGTTTCACCCGGCGATGTTGCCTATTACGCGCTTGGCGCCACCGGTTTTGTGATTGTAATTATCGCGGGATGGACAACGGCCAACCCCAACCTCTATCGCGCCGGTCTTGCGGCCCAGGCCGTATTCCCGAACATCGCGCGCCAAAAGGTAACGCTTGTCGTCGGGGCCGTGGTCGTGGTCGGAAGCTGTTTTCCGTTCATCTACCGCCAAATTCTGCCAATTCTTGCCTACGCGGGACTTGTTCTTGTATCCCTCGGCGGCATTGTCTTCGCCGAACAGCACATCTTTCCCCGGCTTGGCTACAAGAGCAATTGGCACCGCCTCAAGGGCGTCAAGGACAACATGCCGGCGCTGATCACCTGGGGAGTATGCCTGGTGTTCGGCTTTGGGTTGAACTTCCTCAACATCATCCCGTTCGTGTACCTGTTCCTGCCGACGTGGTTGCTCTCGATCGTGGTCTATACCATTTTGGCGAAGAAATATGGCGCCGATCGCAGTTATCCCGAGGCCGAGAAGCGGGAGCAAGAGTTCCAGAAACAGGTCGAAGCGTACCATGCCGAATTGGCGGCGAAGGAACAACGCGAGCACGTCGGCGGCACGACCGCATTGATAAAGATCATCCGGGCGATCTGGATCGTGATTGGTCTGATCGTGCCGGCCGTGCTCGCTTGGCGTGTCCTGTTCAACAGCCCCAACCTTTACGACTACTACGTGAACCGTGAGTTGTTCTACGACGTCACGATCTGGTGCACGGTCATCTATTTCGTGTTTGCGTGGTCGGATTTGCAGCTCTCCAAGAGGATGCAACGCTCCGGACAGTCATCCGGCGCCGAGGTGCCCGCGGAGTAACGGTGTCTGGCGTCAGCGGTCATGGAATGTGTGCACCATGATCGCTGACGGGCAGGTTCCGGATTTAAGGATAAGCCTCACAAGGATTTCGTCATGACAGACCCCATTCAACTGAAGCAGGAAAACCTGCACCGCCTCGCCGACGGTATCGTTCGTCCATCTTATGACCGGAGCAAGGTCAAGGCCGGCATCGTCCATATCGGCGTCGGCGGATTCCACCGGTCACACGAAGCGTATTACACCGATGCGCTGATGGCCGAACCTGATGCGTCCGATTCCGATGCTTACGATTGGGGCATCTGCGGCGTGGGCCTGCGCGAGGCTGACCGGAAAATCGGCGATATCCTGAAAGCGCAGGACTATCTCTACACGTTGATCGTGAAGCATCCCCAAGGAAAGGTTGAAACCCGGGTCATCGGCTCGATCATCGATTTCATGCTGAGCTGCGACGATCCCGGCGCCGTCATCGACAAGATGGCCAGCGCGGACACCAAGATCGTTTCACTGACCATCACCGAGGGAGGCTACAATTTCAACTCCGCCACCGGCGAGTTCGAGTTCGACAATCCCGAGGTGCGCCACGACCTGGAAAATCCCTCCAACCCGAAGACGGTGTTCGGTTATCTGACCGCCGCGCTCAAGAAACGCCGCGCCCGGGGACTTCCGGCCGTCACCATTCAGTCGTGCGACAACATCCAGCACAACGGCGACTTGACGCGCAAGATGGTGCTGGCATTCGCGAACAAACAGGATGCCGAGCTCGCGCGGTGGATCGAGAGCGACGTCAGCTTCCCGAATGCCATGGTGGACCGCATCACGCCCGTGACGACGCCGGAGGATATCGCGTACCTCGCCACCGAAATGAGATTGAAGGACGAATGGCCGGTCACCTGTGAACCGTTCACCCAATGGGTCATCGAAGACAATTTTTCGAATGGTAGACCGGCGTGGGAAAAGGTCGGGGCGCAGATTGTCGACGATGTCACGCCGTACGAGAAAATGAAGCTCCGCTTGCTCAACGCCGGGCATTCCGTTCTCGGGCTGCTCGGCTCGATCCATGGACACAAGACCATCGATGGCTGCGTGACCGATCCGCTGTTCGCGACCTATCTGCGCCGGTTCATGGATGACGAGGCCACACCGGTGCTTGACCCGGTGGAAGGAATCGATCTGGACGCCTACAAGGACAATCTGATCGAGCGGTTCGGCAACCCCAACATCAAGGACAGCCTGGCGCGGATTTGCCTGGAGAGTTCCGCCAAGCTGCCGGTATTCCTGGTCCCGACGATCACCGAAAACCTGGCGCGGGGCGGCAGCATCAAATACGCCGCCCTGGTCATCGCCGCATGGTGCTTTTACAGCGACAAGGGCGTCGACCGGCACGGCGCGCGGCTCGATATCGAGGACGCCCTGAAAGACGAACTGCATCAAGCCGCTGAGGGGACCCAGAATGACACGCTGTCGTTCCTCAAGCTCGAGCCCATCTTCGGCGACCTCGTCCGCAACGAAACGTTTACGGCGACATATTCGGACATGATCGACGCCCTTTACGACAATTGCGACATCTCGCTGATAATGCAAAAGCTCCTGCAGGAACGAGTGGGTTCGGCCGCATAATACCAACGACCGTTGGTGTAACTCGTGGGATCCCAATGCGGGTTAAACGCACGCGCCGAGAAAGTAGTGGACGTGGCGTAATCGCCCGTCGCACCGGCAAGAGTCCGACAACGACCCTGTTCAAATTACGGGTCGGATCACATGCAGATTGACACCCGAATGCTTATCGCATAGGTTGTGCGAACGGGATTTATTCCCGTGCATAAGGGGGTTCTCATGTTGCAAGCGGATTTTTGCGATCAACGCTCCAGGCCGGAAACGGCACCGGCACCGGCTATGGAAACAAGCCTGCTCTCCGGCATTGAGCTTTTGAGCGATCTCGGGGAAGCGGAGTTGACGGCCCTCGAACAGGCGTGCCGGTACAGGCGGTTCGCGGCGCAGGAGCAGGTCATCGACCGCGAAAGCCACTCCAGCGACCTCTTTTTCGTCGTCCGTGGCCGGGTGCGCATCGTCAACTACTCTCTGCTCGGACGGGAGATCACCTTCGACGAGTTGGGCGAGGGCAGTTATTTCGGCGAGCTTTCCGCCCTCGATGGCAAACCGCGCTCGGCCAGCGTCATGGCGATTGATGACGCGCTGATCGTCGCGGTGCCGGCGAACCTGTTCATGAAAATACTGGGCGAGCATCCCAAGATGGCGCTATCGGTCATGCAACGATTGGCCGCCATCGTACGCAACGCGGACGAGCGCATCATGGATTTAAGCACGCTGGCGGCTCACAACCGCGTTCACGCCGAATTGCTTCGCCAGGCCAGAACCCATATGACCAACGGTACGGTCGCCAAAATCGAACCCATTCCCGTCCACAGCAATCTGGCCAGCCGTGTCAGCACGACGCGCGAAACGGTGGCCCGGGTCCTCAATGATCTCGCACGCAAGGGAATCGTCGAGCGAACGCGGAACGCTCTGCTCATTCACAATGTCGACCGGCTGCGCGACATCGTGCAGGAAGTTCGGGGCTAGAGCACGGTTTCCGCCGTAGCGCCGAGAGCTATTTGATCTTGGCTTCCTTGAAGGCGACGTGCTTGCGGACCACCGGATCGTACTTGCGGAACTCGAGCTTGCCGGTAGCGGTCCGGGGATTCTTCTTTGTCACGTAGTAGAAGCCAGTGCCCGCGGTGCTGACCAGTCTGACAAGGATGGTGGTGGGCTTCGCCATTGGCGCCTTTCCGTATTCAGTCGTTTGCTCGCGCTATCGAAGCGCGCACCTTAGCGAGGCGAATGACACTGTCAAGAGATAGTCAACGGAACGCCCGGGCGACGCCGGTCGCGGGATCGATCAATATGGAACAGAGCGACCGGTCGTATCCTCGATGCCGACGACAACACGGCCGCCGTTGCGGGTAACGGGCATGGCCGCGGTTTCGATAGAGACGGGCCCGGTATACCGCGGTTGAATTCCTGCCTTCACGAAAATCCAAACGGAACAGACGGTTGCGCCGGGGGGCTCTTGATAATGAGAGTGATTCATGGCGTTTGTTGCACGGGCGCACCGAGGGGCGAGCGACAATTGCGTATTCGTTAATCCGTAATTTTTGTGCAGGTGCGAAGATTGACTTCGCATTGCGGAACGACCTAAAGTTCGACCCTTGCTTTTGCGGAATTACAAGCAGAAGGGTTAAGCCCCATGGCCTCTCGTGATCGTCCTCTCTCTCCCCATATCCAGGTTTATCGGCCGCAGATTACTTCGGTTCTCTCGATATTGCATCGCATCACCGGCGTGGCCCTGACCTTAGGAACGCTGTTCCTTACGTGGTGGCTGGTTTCCGCCGCGTATGGCCCCGAAGAGTTTGCAACCAGCCAAGGCTTCTTAGGCTCGTGGTTCGGCCACCTGATGCTGTGGGGATTTACGTTTGCACTTTTCTATCATCTGGCTAACGGTATCCGGCACTTGGCCTGGGATTTCGGCTGGGGGTTCGAGTTGACGGAAGTGCGCAAATCGGGTCTGGCCGTCGTTGCGTTCGCGGTCGTGCTCACCCTGGTCACATTGATCGCTGCCTATGCAGCGGGCGGAGGTGCGTGATGGAAATGCGATCTTCACTGGCGCGCGCGCGCGGCCTCGGCGCGGCGCACGAAGGCGTCGGACACTGGTGGTCACAGCGCGTCAGCGCCATCGCCCTGGTTCCGCTCTCCATCTGGTTCGTGTTCGCGGCGATATCGCTGATGGGAGCGGACTTCCTGACGTTCCAGGCGTGGATCAGCGACTTCGGCAACGCCCTGCTCATGATGCTGCTGGTGCTTGTTCTTTTTTACCACGCGCATCTCGGCATGCAGGTGGTGATCGAGGACTACGTAAGTGGCGAAGCGGCGAAGGTTACGGTTCTTCTCTTGGTCAAGTTCGTCCTTTTCATTTGGCCGCATCGTGTGTGCTGGCTGTTTTTCTGGTTGCGATATAGGGGGCTGAGAGACGATGACGACTGCTTACCCGATTACTGATCATGCCTATGACGTCATTGTCGTCGGCGCCGGTGGAGCGGGACTGCGCGCGACCATGGGCATGGCCGCCGCGGGTCTGAAGACCGCCTGCATCACCAAGGTGTTTCCGACGCGAAGCCATACGGTCGCGGCGCAAGGCGGCATCGGCGCCTCGCTGGGCAACATGGCCGAGGACAACTGGCACTGGCACATGTTCGACACGGTCAAGGGATCGGACTGGCTCGGCGACCAGGACGCCATCGAGTACATGTGCCGCGCGGCCGTTCCCGCCGTTCACGAACTCGAGCACTTTGGCGTGCCGTTTTCGCGCACCGCCGACGGCAAGATCTATCAACGGCCGTTCGGCGGCCACATGCGCAATTTCGGCGAAGCGCCGGTACAGCGCGCCTGCGCCGCCGCCGACCGCACCGGCCACGCGATCCTGCACACGCTCTACCAGCAATGCGTGAAGTTCAACGCCGAGTTCTTCATCGAGTACTTCGCCATCGACGTCATCATGGATGACGACGGCGCCTGCCAGGGCGTCATCGCGTGGAACCTCGACGACGGCACCATCCATCGTTTCCAGGCCCACACGACGGTGTTCGCCAGCGGCGGCTACGGCCGGGCCTATTTCTCGTGCACGTCGGCGCATACCTGCACCGGTGACGGCAACGCCATGGTGGCGCGCGCTGGCCTGCCGCTGCAGGACCACGAGTTCATCCAGTTCCACCCCACGGGCATCTACGGCTCCGGCTGCCTGATTACCGAAGGCGCGCGCGGAGAGGGCGGATACCTGACGAACTCCGAGGGCGAGCGTTTCATGGAGCGCTATGCGCCGACGGCCAAGGACCTGGCGTCGCGCGACGTCGTCAGCCGCTCGATGACCGTCGAGATCCGGGAAGGCCGCGGCACCGGCGCGGACAACGACCATATCATGCTTCATCTGGAGCATCTCGGCGGCGAAGTTCTCTGGGAACGCCTGCCGGGCATTACCGAAACGGCGAAAATCTTCGCCGGCGTGGATGCCACCAAGGAACCGATCCCGGTGCTGCCGACGGTGCACTATAACATGGGCGGCATTCCCACCAACCATCACGGCGAGGCGCTGCGCCCGACCGCGGACGATCCGGATGCCGTCGTTCCCGGGCTGATGGCGGTCGGCGAATGCGGCTGCGCCTCGGTTCACGGCGCCAACAGGCTGGGAACGAACTCGCTGCTGGATATCGTCGTGTTCGGACGGGCCGCGGCGTTGCGGGCGGCCGAGATCATCAAGCCGGGGGCGTCGCATGCGCCCCTGCCGAAGGATTCGGCGGATTTCGCGTTGTCGAGGCTCGACCGGCTTCGCAACGCGAGCGGTTCGAAGCCGACTGCCGAAATCCGGCTGAGCATGCAACGGACGATGCAGAACAATGCCGCGGTGTTCCGCGATCAAGATGTCCTGGCGGAGGGCTGCAAGCAGATCGAGGAGGTCTGGAACACCCTCGGCGACATCAAGCTCAGCGACCGGTCGATGATCTGGAATTCCGACCTGGTGGAAGCGCTCGAGTTGGAGAACCTGATGGTCTGCGCCACGGCGTCCATCTATTCGGCGGAAGCCCGCAAGGAAAGCCGAGGGGCGCATGCCCGCGAGGACTGTCCCGACCGGGACGACGAGAACTGGATGAAGCACACGCTGGCCTGGGTCGACGATAAGGGCAAGGTGAGATTGGACTACCGTCCGGTGCACACCTACACGCTTACCGACGAGGCCGAATACATCAAACCGCAAACACGCGTCTATTAAACGCAGAAGGGGACGTTCAAATGGTTGAGTTCAGTCTCCCCGCCAATTCCAAGGTTGTCGAGGGAAAGACATTTCCGGCACCGGCCGGCGCCGCCAACGTGAGGACCTTCAAGATCTACCGGTACGATCCGGAAAGCGGGAAAAACCCTCGTCTCGACACTTTCGCCGTGGATATGGATACCTGCGGGCCGATGGTGTTGGACGCGTTGATCAAGATCAAGAACGAGATGGATCCGACGCTGACTTTCCGCCGCTCCTGCCGGGAAGGCGTCTGCGGGTCGTGCGCGTTCAATATCGATGGCACCAATACGCTGGCGTGCATCCAGGCGATCGACGACATCAAGGGCGACGTCAAGGTGTATCCGCTTCCGCACCTGCCGGTCGTCAAGGACCTGGTGCCCGATCTGTCGGTGCCCTATGCCCAATACCGCATGGTCAAACCGTGGCTTGTGTCGGAAACGCCGCCGCCGGCCGGCGAGCGGTTGCAGAGCCCCGAGGAGCGCGCCAAGCTGGACGGCCTCTGGGAGTGCATCCTCTGCTTCTGCTGCCAGACCAGTTGTCCGAGCTACTGGTGGAACGGCGATCGGTATCTCGGCCCCGCGGTTCTGCTGCAAGCCTACCGGTGGATCGCCGACAGCCGCGACGAGGCCAAGGGGCAACGGCTCGACGAGCTTAACGATCCGTTCCGGGTATTTCGCTGCCACACCATCATGAATTGCACGAGCACGTGCCCGAAACATCTCAATCCGGGGAAAGCCATCGCCGAGATTAAATCGCTGCTCGCTCAGCGAATGTAGAGACCAGACCGAACGCAGGGGAACGAAGACAAACGCCGCCGGGATCAACCCGGCGGTTTTTTTGCGCCCGGCTCGACCGTTCCGGCTCATCCCTTGAGGAACGGCTGGATGAGCAACTGGTCGAGACGGCCCCGCAGAGGCTCCCGAAAGATTTCGAGCCCGATCTTCATGCCCGTGTGGCCGTCTCGGGGCTGGGCGCGATAGGTGCGGAACAGATAGTCCCAGACGGATAGGTTGAAGCCATAATTGCTGTCGGTTTCGTCCCGGTACACCGAGTGATGCACGCGATGGAAATCGGGCGTGACGACGACCCGCCGCAGGGCCCGGTCGATGCCGGCGGGGAGCCGGACGTTGCCGTGGTTGAACAGCGAGGTGGCGTTCAGCAGAACCTCGAAGATGACAACGGCGACCGGTGGCGCGCCGAGCGCCACGATCACGGCGATCTTGATCGCCATGGAAAGCGCGATCTCGAGGGGATGGAAGCGGATGCCCGTGGTGGTGTCGATATCCACGTCGGTGTGGTGCATGCGATGCAGCCGCCACAGGATCGGCACTTTGTGAAACGCCACGTGCTGGCTGTAGATGGCGAGATCGAGCGCAAGGACCGAGAAGACGATGGCGATCCAGCCGGGGACGGCGAGGGCGTTCAAAAGCCCCCAGCCCCGATCGGCGGCGATGGCGGCCCCTCCAACGGCGGCGATCGGAAAGACAAGACGGACCGCGATGGCGTCCAGGGTGACGATGCCGAGATTGGACGTCCACCGGCCCGCGCGCCCCGCCGACAACGTGCGGCGCGGCGCGAGGAACTCCCACGCCATCATCGCGGCAAGGATGGCGCCGAAGAAGGTCAGGCGAATGGCGGTCTGGTGCGCGAGAAGAAACTCGGTCATGGTCATATCCTGTTCCAAGGTCGGATCATCGCGGCCGGCCGTCAAGGTCGATCGATGGATCCGGGCGGGTTTCGCGGCCGCGGCCTTTACAAGAAGGGGGCTCGCCAATTAATCTACTTCGCATGCGCAACAAAAAGATGACTTAATGTCCGACGGACCCCTCGCACACTACCGGGCGCGCCTCAAGTCGGGGGATATCAGGCGGGATCCGGCGCAGGCACTGGCGGCCGAGAAGCTCGAGAGCCTCCACCACGCGCTCGTCGGGTATGAGCCCGCGACGGGACCGGTCGGATGGAAGGAACGGTTCGGACTGTCGCGCAGGCGCGAGGAGCCGCCGCAGGGTCTGTACATCTACGGTGGTGTCGGCCGCGGAAAGTCCATGCTCATGGACATCTTTTTCCGTTCCGCTCCGGTGGCCCGCAAGCGCCGGGTGCACTTCCACGCTTTCATGCAGGAGGTTCACGCGGCCCTCAACAAGGTTCGCCGAACCGAGGCCGAGAAGACGCTGAGCGGACGGCCCCGCGGCAAGGACCGGTCGCGCGACGATCTGGTTCAGGGGGTCGCTCGAGGCCTCGCGGAGGATGCCTGGCTCCTCTGTTTCGACGAAATCCAGGTGCTGGATATCGCCGACGCCATGATCCTCGGACGGCTGTTCCAGGGATTTTTCGAGGCGGGCGTCGTGATCGTGGGGACGTCCAACCGGCCGCCGCGGGATCTGTACAAGGATGGTCTGCAGCGCGAACTGTTTCTGCCTTTCATCGAGCTTCTGACGAAGAAGCTCGACGTGCTCGAGCTGGACTCCGGGGTGGATTACCGGCTCGAAACCATGCGTTCGATGAATGTGTTCTTGACACCGCTGGGCGCCGACACCGAGGCTCGGCTTCGCGCGTCCTTTGCCCGACTTACGCACGGCGCGGATGTGCGCCCCGATACCCTGACGGTCAACGGCCGCGCGGTGCACATTCCCATGGCGTCCGACGACATTGCGTTTGCGAGTTTTGCCGAACTCTGCGAGCGGCCTCTGGGAGCGGCGGACTATCTCGCCATCGCGACCAAGTACGATGTGCTGTTTCTTTCTCGGGTGCCCGAATTGAAACCCGAAAAGCGGAACGAGGCAAAGCGCTTCGTAACGCTGGTCGACGCGCTGTATGAACACAGGGTCAAGCTCATCTGTTCATCCGAACGCCAGCCGGAGGACCTCTACCCGTCGGGTCAGGGTGCATTCGAATTTGAACGCACCGTTTCGCGCCTACACGAAATGCAAAGCGACACCTACATGGGGAGCGAGCATCTCAGTGGAATGTAGAGCGCAATCCAATTCGGGGACAAAACGACCGGTAATGGTCGTTCCAGGGGCGAAACACCGTCGTCGCGGCCGAAACTTAGCCCGATAGCCTTGCCCTTGGGGGTGATTCGCGGTACTTACACCGCTCAATTATTGCACTGCGCAAAGCAGTGCCGCGGTTAAACCATTACCGCTCACCTGGAGGGGGAAGATCCCATGGCACGCAAAAAAATCGCTCTTGTCGGCGCCGGCAACATCGGCGGCACGCTCGCTCATCTCATCAGCCTCAAGGAACTCGGCGACATCGTTATTTTCGACATCGTGGAGGGCATGCCGCAAGGCAAGGCTCTCGACATCGCTCAGGCCAATCCCGTCGAAGGTGTGAGCGTCGGCTTGAAAGGCGCCAACGACTACGCCGATATCGCGGGTTCGGATGTGGTCATCGTCACGGCCGGCGTGGCGCGCAAGCCCGGCATGAGCCGCGACGATCTCATCGAGATCAACATCAAGGTGATGAAGGCGGTCGGCGAGGGTATCAAGACGCACTGCCCCGACGCGTTCGTCATCTGCATCACCAATCCGCTCGACGTCATGGTCTGGGCGCTTCGCGAATTCACCGGCCAGCCGCACAACAAGGTCGTCGGCATGGCCGGCGTGCTGGACTCCGCGCGCTTTCGCTGTTTCCTCGCCGAGGAGTTCAACGTTTCCGTCGAGGACGTCACCGCGTTCGTGCTCGGTGGACATGGCGACACCATGGTGCCGCTGGTCCGCTATTCCACGGTCGCCGGAATTCCGCTTCCCGATCTCGTGAAGATGGGATGGACGACACAGGAGAAACTGGATTCCATCGTCCAGCGGACCCGTGACGGCGGCGCCGAGATCGTCGGGCTGCTGAAAACGGGCTCGGCATTCTACGCTCCCGCCACGGCCGGCATCGCCATGGCCGAGGCCTATCTCAAGGACAAGAAGCGAGTTCTCCCGTGCGCGGCCTTTTGCGACAAAGAGTACGGTCTCAATGGCCTCTACGTCGGCGTGCCGGTGATCCTCGGCGCTGGCGGCGTCGAAAAGGTGATCGAGATCGAGCTCAGCGCCGACGAGAAGGCGATGCTGGACAATTCGGTCAATGCGGTCAACACGCTGATCGATGTCGCCAAGGGCCTGATGTAGAAGGCGGAAACGCGGGCCACGGCAACGCTGCCGCTGGCCCGTCTCCACCTGAAGCCCGTCTTCACATAAAGCCCGTCTTCACATAAAGACTGAGGAAAAAAATGAATATTCACGAGTACCAAGCAAAACAGTTGCTGGCGAAATACGGGGTCGCGGTACCGCGGGGCGGTGTCGCGTATACCGCGCCCGAGGCCAAGGAAATAGCCAAGGAACTGGGTGGCCCGGTGTGGGTCGTCAAGGCTCAGATTCATGCCGGCGGACGCGGCAAGGGCGGCGGCGTCAAGGTCGTCAAATCCCTCGACGAAGTTTGGGAAACGGCCGAGAAGATTCTTGGCATGACCCTTGTGACCCATCAAACGGGTCCGGCCGGTAAGGAGGTCAAGCGGGTCTACGTCGAGGAAGGCTGTGACATTCAGCGTGAGCTCTATCTGAGCATGCTCATCGACCGCGCGACATCCCAGGTCACCATCATCGCATCGACCGAAGGCGGGATGGAGATCGAGGTGGTCGCCGCCAAGACACCCGAGAAGATCCTGAAGCAGGCGATCGATCCGGCCATTGGCATTCAACCCTTCCATGCGCGCAAGATCGCATTCGGCCTTGGTCTCGAGGGCAAGCAGGTCGGCGCCGCGGTCAAATTCCTGATGGCCATGTACAAGGCGTTCGTCGAGCTGGATGCCAGTCTCGTGGAGATCAATCCGCTGGTGGTGACCGGCGCCGGCGACGTGATCGCGCTGGATGCCAAGATGAACTTCGACGACAACGCGTTGTTCCGTCACAAGGAAATCGCCGAACTGCGCGACGAGTCCGAAGAGGACGCGTCCGAGCTCGAGGCGGCGCGCCACGACCTCAACTACATCAAGCTCGATGGCAACATCGGCTGCATGGTCAACGGCGCCGGCCTGGCGATGGCGACCATGGACATCATCAAGCTCCACGGCGGCGACCCGGCGAACTTCCTCGACGTCGGCGGCGGAGCGACCAAGGAGCGCGTGACCGAAGCGTTCAAGATTATCCTTCGTGATCCCAACGTGGAGGGGGTTCTGGTCAATATCTTCGGCGGCATCATGCGGTGCGACGTTATTGCCGAGGGTGTGGTTGCGGCCGCCCGCGAAGTCAGTATCGAAGTGCCGTTGGTTGTGCGCCTGGAGGGCACCAACGTTGATCTGGGCAAGAATATTCTTGCCGAGTTCGGCCTGCCCATCAAGTCCGCGGACGATCTCGGAGATGCCGCGCAAAAGATTGTTACTGCCGTGAAGGAGGCCGCGTAATGCCCGTGCTCATAGATTCTCAAACAAAGGTCATCTGTCAGGGCTTTACCGGCGCTCAGGGGACGTTTCATTCCGAGCAGGCGATTGCCTACGGTACGAAAATGGTTGGCGGCGTGACCCCCGGAAAGGGCGGAACGACGCATCTCGATCTGCCGATCTTCGACACGGTCGCGGAGGCGATGGAGGCCACGGGCGCCAACGCCACCGCCATCTATGTGCCGCCGTCGTTTGCCGGCGATGCCATGCTCGAAGCCATCGAGGCCGGTATCGAACTGGCGGTGTGTATCACCGAGGGCATCCCGGTTGTGGATATGCTCAGGGTCAAGCGCGCCCTCAAGGGCTCCAAAACACGATTGGTCGGTCCCAATTGCCCCGGTGTAATCACGCCCGGAGAGTGCAAGATCGGAATCATGCCCGGGCACATCCATACGCCCGGCAAAATAGGCGTGGTGTCCCGCTCCGGTACGCTGACCTACGAAGCGGTCGGTCAGACCACCGCGACAGGCATGGGACAGACAACGTGCATCGGAATTGGCGGCGACCCCATCAATGGCACCAACTTCATTGATTGCCTGGAACTGTTCCTCGCCGACGACAAGACCGAGGGCATCGTCATGATCGGAGAGATCGGTGGCAGCGCCGAAGAGGAAGCCGCTGATTTCATTAAACAATCCAAAACCAAGAAGCCGGTTGTCGGGTTTATCGCCGGTCGCACGGCGCCTCCCGGACGCCGCATGGGTCACGCCGGTGCTATTATCGCTGGCGGAAAAGGCGGTGCCGACGATAAGATGGAGGCAATGAAAAGCGCAGGCATTCACGTAACCGACTCTCCGGCCGCTCTGGGGTCCACCATGGTGGAAGCAATGCGCGGATAGGAGACGATCGACCCCCTGGGAGGAAAGGCGCGGCGGCATGCCGCGCCTTCATTGGACAAATGGTGAGCAGGATCGAATCCGTTCTTTCGGGAGCCAACGCTCCTTACATTGCCGAACTGTACAAACGATATGTCAAAGAGCCCAGCTCGGTGGATGAGAGCTGGGTTTCTTTTTTCGCGGAACTGGGCGACGAATCGGAGATTGTCCTAGGCGAGTTGCGCGGTGCGAGTTGGGCGCCGCCACCGGCGGACATCCCGGTCGATGGCGACGGTGCGGCGGCGACGAGCGCGGCGCCGGTGATAGCCACGGATTCGCGGCAGGCGACCCTCGATTCCGTGCGCGCGCTCATGCTGATCCGTATCTATCGGGTGCGCGGTCACCTGATCGCGAAGTTCGATCCGCTCGGCCTCGAAGGCAAGAAATACCACCCCGAGCTCGATCCGAAGACGTGGGGATTTACCGACGCGGACATGGATCGTCCCATCTTCATCAACAACATGCTCGGCTTGGAAACGGCGACGCTGCGTGAAATTCTGGAGATTCTCACGGAGACGTACTGCGGGTCCATCGGCGTCGAGTTCATGCACATTCAGGACCCCGAAGAAAAGGCGTGGATTCAGCAGCGCATCGAAAGCATTCGCAATCAGACACAGTTTACGCTGAAGGGAAAGCAGGCAATCCTCGAGCGGCTGGTGGAGGCGGAGGGATTCGAGCAGTTCCTGCACGTCAAATACACGGGAACGAAACGGTTTGGTCTCGATGGCGGAGAGGCGACCATCCCGGCGCTGGAGCAGATTCTGAAACGGGGTGCGCAACTGGGGATCAAGGAGGTCACGATCGGCATGCCGCACCGCGGCCGCCTGAACGTCCTCGCCAATATTATGCACAAGCCCTACGTGGCGATATTCTCCGAGTTTCAGGGAAGTTCCGCGAGACCTGACGACGTTCAGGGGTCGGGTGACGTGAAATATCATTTGGGGACATCGGCCGACCGGGTGTTCGACGGCAACGACGTCCATGTGTCCCTGGTGGCCAATCCTTCTCACCTGGAAGCGGTGAACCCCGTCGTCCTCGGCAAGGTCCGGGCCAAGCAGACGGAAATGGGAGATACCGGGCGCAACATGGTGATGGGCGTTTTGCTGCACGGCGACGCTGCGTTCGCCGGACAGGGCTTGGTCGCCGAGTGCTTCGATCTGTCGCAACTCAGAGGGTTCCGGACCGGCGGGACGATTCACTTCATCGTCAACAACCAAATCGGGTTCACCACCAGCCCGGCATACTCCCGGTCGTCACCGTATCCCTCGGATGTGGCCAAAATGGTTCAGGCGCCCATCTTCCATGTCAATGGCGACGATCCCGAAGCCGTGGTTCACGTGGCGCGTCTCGCCATGGAGTATCGCCAGGAGTTCAAGCGCGACGTGGTGATCGACATGTTCTGCTACCGGCGGTATGGACACAACGAAGCGGACGAGCCGTCGTTTACCCAACCGAAGATGTACAAGGCCATCGCCAAGCATCCGACCACCCGGGAGATCTATACCGAACAGCTGATCAGCAAGGGGACGGTGACGGCGGAAGAGGCCGAGAAAATGGGCGCCGATTTCCGCAAACGGCTGGAAGGCGATTTCGAGGCCGCGGCCCAGTATTCTCCCAACAAGGCTGATTGGCTCGAGGGCAGCTGGGCGGGCCTGAAAGCGTCGGAAGGCGAAGAGGAGCTTCGTAACGACGACACTTGGGTCTCCCTCGATCTGTTGAAGGAGGTGGGCTATCGCATCTCCCGCCCCCCGGAAGATTTCAACGTCAATCGAAAAATCGTTCGTCTGCTCGACGCCAAACGCAAGATGATGGACAGCGGCGAGGGGATTGACTGGGCCATGGCCGAGGCTTTGGCATTCGGAACCTTGTTGGCGGAAGGTGTGACGGTCCGTCTCTCCGGACAGGATTCGGGGCGCGGTACGTTCTCGCAGCGGCACTCAGTGCTGGTCGATCAGGAAGACGAGCGGCGTTATGTGCCACTCAACCACCTCAGTGATATCCAGGGGACGTTCGAAGTTATCGATAGCGCCTTGTCGGAGGCGGGGGTGCTGGGCTTCGAGTATGGCTATTCGCAAACCGAACCCGACGCCCTGGTGGTCTGGGAAGCGCAGTTCGGCGATTTCGCGAATGGCGCCCAGGTGATCATCGATCAGTTCATTGCCTCGGGCGAGTCCAAATGGCTGCGCCTTTGTGGTCTGGTGATGCTGCTGCCGCACGGTTACGAGGGTCAAGGTCCCGAGCACTCGTCCGCTCGGCCGGAGCGCTATCTGCAGCTTTGCGCCGAGGACAATATGCAGGCCGTCAATTGCACCACGCCGGCAAACTACTTTCATGTTCTGCGCAGGCAGATCAGGCGCAGTTTCCGCAAGCCGCTGGTCGTTTTCACGCCGAAATCCCTGCTCAGACACAAACTCGTGGTTTCCAGCCTTTCGGACATGGGGCCGGGAACGCGGTTTCGCCGGGTGATCCCCGAAACGGATACTCTCGTCGCCGACGCAAAGATAACCCGACTGGTCCTGTGTTCCGGCAAAGTGTATTATGACCTCCTGCAGGAACGCCGGGAGCGCGAAATCGACGACGTCGCCATCATGCGGGTCGAGCAGTTGTACCCTTGGCCGCGGCAGAACATTCTGGATCAGATCGCGCGATATCCGAATGCCCAGATCGTCTGGTGTCAGGAGGAGCCGGCCAACATGGGGGCATGGACATTCGTTCTTCCCCGGTTCATCAATATCCTCGAGGAACTGGAGCGCAAGGTCCATTTGCCGACGTATGTTGGACGGAAGGCGGCGGCCTCGCCCGCGACCGGCCTGTTGAAGACCCACGTCAAGGAACAAAAGGCACTCGTGGACCAGGCACTGACCGTCGACCTGAAATCCATCGTCCAGCCATTCCGGCGCGCGAGCCACTAGGCCGCAACGAACCTGAACGAGAGAACAAATGGCAACAGAGATCAAAGTGCCGAGCCTTGGTGAATCGGTGACCGAAGCGACCGTCGTCAAATGGTTCAAGTCGGTCGGCGACGCCGTTACGGTCGATGAGCCCATCGTCGAGCTTGAAACCGACAAGGTCACCGTCGAAGTGAACGCGCCGGCGTCCGGCACGCTCAGCGAGATCGCGGCGGAAGACGGCAGCGAGGTTGAGGTCGGCGCGCTGCTCGGCGCCATAGAGGAAGGGGCGGCCGACGCATCGGGCGAGAAGAAGAGGACGCCAAGGGCTCAGAGGCGGAGAAGTCGGAACCGCCAAAGCCAGAGCCGTCAAAGCCGGCGCCGGCCGCCGAAACGACGGCCACGAAGGAAGCGCCGAGTTCCGAGGAGCCGGCCGAGGAAAAGCCGGCGCCGGAAGCGTCCGGGGCGATGCCGCTGTCGCCGGCGGTGCGCAAACTCGTCGAGGACCATGGCCTGGATGCCAGCGACATTCCGGCGAGTGGAAAGGACGGCCGGCTGACCAAGGGCGACGTTCTCGCGTATGTGGAATCCGGTGACAAAGCCCCCGCGGCCGAGGCGAAGGCTCCCAGCGCTCCGGCTGAAAAAGCCAAACCCAAGGCTCCGCGTCCGACCGGAGAGCGCGAGGAGCGCGTCCGCATGACGCGGCTGCGCAAGATGGTGGCGGCACGCCTCAAGGATGCGCAGAACACCGCGGCCATGTTGACCACGTTCAACGAGATCGACATGACCGCCGCCAACACGCTTCGCAAGAACTACCGCGACGCCTTCGAAAAGAAGCATGGCGTCCGGTTGGGGGTGATGTCGTTGTTCATGAAGGCGAGCGTCGTGGCGCTGCGCGAGTTTCCCGCCGTCAATGCCGAGATCGACGGTGACGATATCATCTACAAGAACCATTACGACATCGCCATCGCCGTATCGTCGCCGCAGGGACTGGTGGTTCCGGTCGTCCGGGACGTCGATGCGCTCGGCTTCGCGGAGATCGAAAGCACCATATCGGACTATGGCCGGCGCGCCCGCGACGGCAAGCTGGCGATCGAGGAAATGCAGGGCGGCACGTTCACCATCACCAACGGCGGTGTGTTCGGTTCGCTTCAGTCAACGCCCATCATCAATCCGCCGCAGTCGGCCATTCTCGGCATGCACAAGATGCAGCAAAGGCCGATGGTGATGCCCGACGGATCGATCGAGGCCCGGCCGATGATGTACGTGGCGTTAAGCTATGACCATCGGATCATCGACGGACGGGAGGCGGTGTCGTTCCTCGTTCGTGTCAAGGAATGCGTCGAGGATCCCCAGCGCATACTCCTGGAAGCATAGTAAGCATAGTATTGGGTGAGCGGAGGGCGCGGCGAAAGAAATGACCGACACTGTCTATGATCTCGTCGTCGTGGGCGGCGGCCCCGGCGGCTACGTGGCGGCCATTCGCGCCGCGCAATTGGGCATGCGCGTTGCCTGCGTCGAGAAGCGCGGTGCGCTCGGCGGCACCTGTCTGAACGTCGGGTGCATCCCCTCGAAGGCGCTGTTGCAGTCGTCGCATCACTATGCGCTCGCCGAGGAGGACTTCGCGACCCACGGGATCAAGGTGGCCGGCCTCGAGGTGGACCTGCCCGCCATGATGAAGCGCAAGACTCGATGTGGTCGGCGACCTCACCAACGGTGTCGCGTTTCTGTTGAAAAAGAACAATGTCGACTACGTGGTCGGATCGGGCGCCATTACCGGGAGCGATGAAGTTACGGTGTCACCGGTGGAGTCCGGTGAAACCCAGGTCTTGAAGGCCGAGAACATCCTGATCGCGACGGGCTCCGACATCGCCGCGCTGCCCAATGTCGACATCGACGAGAAGAAAATCGTCAGTTCCACCGGTGCGCTTGCTCTGGAAACGGTTCCGGAGACCATGGTGGTGGTCGGTGGCGGATATATCGGCATTGAACTGGGCTCCGTATGGCGCCGGTTGGGCGCCAAGGTGACGGTGGTCGAGTTTCTCGACCAGATCCTTGCTGGCATGGATGGCGAAGTGTCCAAGCAGATGCTGCGCATCCTCAAGAAGCAGGGGCTCGAGTTCAAACTCTCCAGCAAGGTGGCGAAGGCCGAAGTCACGGAGGCCGGCGTCTCGCTGACCGTGGAACCCGCGGCCGGCGGCGAGCCGGAAACGCTGGAGGCGGACGTCGTCCTCGTGTCGATCGGCCGCCGCCCGTACACCGAGGGGCTGGGGCTCGACGAGCGTCGGCGTCGAAATGGACGAACGCGGGTTCGTCAAGGTCGACCACGATTTCCAGACCAACATTCCCGGTATCTTCGCCATCGGCGACGTCATCGGCGGCAAGATGCTGGCCCACAAGGCCGAGGACGAGGGAATGGCGGTGGCCGAGCTTCTGGCGGGACAATCGGGGCATGTGAACTACGAAGCGATCCCCGGCGTTGTCTATACATGGCCCGAGGTCGCGTCCGTTGGCCGGACCGAGGAGCAACTCAAGAAAGAAGGCGTCGAATATCGGGTGGGCAAATTTCCGTTCTCCGCCAATTCC
Organism: uncultured Alphaproteobacteria bacterium; assembly: GCA_963786305.1. GTDB lineage: Bacteria > Pseudomonadota > Alphaproteobacteria > Rhodospirillales > Defluviicoccaceae > CAKZLS01. The sequence goes on along the minus strand of CAWAYL010000009.1, from coordinate 84,454 downwards.
CGCGCCCGCTGCAACGCCGACACCGACGGCTTCGTCAAGATCCTTGCCGACCTGGAAACCGATCGTATTCTCGGTGTGCATATCGTCGGTCCCCAAGCCGGCGATCTGATCCAGGAAGCCGTGACGGCCATGGAATTCGGCGGTTCGGCCGAGGATCTTGCCCGCACGTGTCACGGCCACCCGGGTCTTGCCGAGGCGCTCAAGGAGGCCGCGCTCGCCGTTGACGGGCGAGCCATCCATATCTGAAGCCGTGTTTCGACCCATGCTCCGCTGAGCGGCGATGAAGCGCTGGCTTAAACTCGCCTTGGGGTGGGCGTTCGTCATCCTTGGGATCGTGGGGCTCGTGCTTCCGGTTCTTCAGGGCATTTTGTTCCTTGCCATCGGGTTCGGCATTCTCGCGCAGGAATCGGAATGGGCGAGAGCGTGGCTGCAAGTCCTGCGCCGGCGCTTTCCTCGGCTGTCGGAGAAAATGGACAGAACGGCGGAACGAACGAATGCGTTCTTCGGGCGCTTCGGCGGCCGAAAGTCGCGATGAGCACCGGCACCCGATTGATCGTGGCCATGTGCGTCGCCGAGGTGGCGACCATGGCGGGGGTCTTTGCGTTTCCGGCCTTGCTGCCGATCTTCCTGGCCGAATGGGCTTTGTCCAATACCGAGGCCGGCTGGATCGCCGGCATCTATTTCGGCGCATACGCGGTGTTCGTGCCGGTGCTGGTAACGCTCACCGATCGCGTGGACGCCCGCTGGATCTACTCTGTTCGGGGCGTCGCTGGCGGTTCTGTCGTCCGCCGGCTTCGCCCTGCTGGCGGACGGGTTCTGGTCGGGAATGCTGTTCCGGGCGCTGGCCGGCGTGGCCCTCGCGGCGACGTACATGCCGGGGCTGAAGGTTCTGGTCGACCGGTATCGCGGGCCGCGGCAATCGCGCGCCATCGCGCTCTACACGTCGAGCTTCAGCCTCGGAACCGCGCTTTCTTTTCTCATGGCCGGTGAACTCTCGGACGCGTTCGGGTGGCGATGGGCATTTGGGGCGACGGCGGCGGTGGCGCTGGCGGCCGTGGCCGTCGTTCTCTCCCTGGCGCCCGTCAAATCGCAATTCGTCGCCGGCAAAACCGGCATTCTCGATTTTCGCCCGGTGCTGGCCAATCGCGGGGCGATGGGCTACGTGCTGGGTTACGGGGTCCATTGCTGGGAGTTGTTCACCCTGCGTTCATGGATGGTTGCGTTGCTGGCATTCGCTATCGCGGGCCTGCCGGGCGCCGGCGGCGGATGGCCGTCGCCAACGTCGGTCGCCATGTTCAGCGGCCTGGTCGCCATGGTTGCCAGCGTGGCCGGCAATGAGTTTTGCGTTCGCCATGGACGGCGGGGCGTCATACAGCTGACGATGATCGCGTCCGCGGTGATGGCCGGCGTGATCGGCTTCGCGACGTCTTTGCCTTATGGCTTGCTGGTGGCGATGGCGCTGCTCTACAGCGCCCTCGTGCAATTCGACTCCGCCGCTCTGACCGCCGGCGCCATTGCCGCGGCCGATCCAAAGCGTCAGGGAGCGACCATGGCGGTGCACTCGCTGGTCGGATTTGGCTGCGCCTGCATCGGACCGCTGGTGGTGGGGGTGGTCCTGGACCTATCGGGAGGGGGGATGACGTCGTTTTCGTGGGGCCTCGCGTTCCTCTCCGTCGGCCTGGTCGGACTGCTCGGTCCCCTGGCGATGCGCATGGCCGCCGCCGGCGGTGCGCGAGACCCCTGAGCGATCCTCCGGATCGGAGCGGTCAAGTTAGGGGATTAAATTCCTATTTACTTTCGAGTACATTGGACCTCGGTACCTCCCCGTGACCGAGGCCGCAGGCACCCGTAGACCCTCGGAGCATGACCGTGCTCCGAGGGGTTTTTGCCTTCACCGGTTCATCTGTCGAAAAAAGCGTGCATCGCCAACGCGATTTGCACGATCATCAGCGCGATGACGATGATATCGGTACACACCATGACCGTGACCTCCTTTCAGCGCCCATCTGTTCGTCGAACGCCCAGCCACTATGATCAAGGATAATAGTCCTGTCAATATATTCCTTTAATGCAATAACTACGCATCCGTTCAGACTTTTCGACGGTAGCACCATCGCCGCCGATTTTATGATTATTCTGGCGACGTTATCCAAGGTCAAACCGCACCGGCTCGCAGACTTCTAAAAATGTTATTCTATTACAGTTTGTTATAAAATAATTGCCGGTGGACGGGTAGGCAGTGTCGTATCTGCAACTGTTGCTGCAAAGACGCCCGGCGATACAAGGGGCGATACAAGGTAGGCAAAAATCGCGCGTCTCAGCGCCCGAGAGCGAATAAGGAAAATACTCCTTTATCGGATAAAGCGCTGAGAGACTTGCGGAATTGCAATCAAGCCACCATTATCGTCGGCATTTCACGAGTGGTAATATTGCTACCTAAAGGGGTTGTGCATGGGTATCCGGACGCTGACGAAATCGATCATTGCCGGGGGGGCGGCGTCAGCCGCGCTCGCAATCCTGGCGGCGGGCAGCGATGCCCGGGCCGCCGACGAGGAATCGCAAATATATATCGAACCGGACCTCAAGCAATATCAGCGCGGGCCGGGCGTGGCCGAAGGGACGCGGGAGTTGTTCAATCTTCTGGATGATAACGACGACGGCGTCATCGACAGCGGCGAATGGCGATCACAGAAGATGTTCGTTTTCTACGCGCGTGACGCCAATCAGAACTACATGCTGACCCGCGAGGAAATTCCCGGCATCGCGGACTCGGTGTTCAAGGCGGCGGATACCGACGGCGACGGCCTGATGTCGGGCTTCGAATTCAACCAAGCCAAATTTACGCAATTCGAGTCGGTGGACGGCGACGCCAACCAGGCCGTCAATTTCGACGAGTTCCTCGGATTTGCGGTACGTATCGAAACCGGCGTGGATGTGAAATAAAACCCTGCGCGCGGGTAACCTATAGGCCGGTCATCTCGGCGCTGATGTCCCACAGCCGGCGCGCCGCCTCTTGATCGTGGGATGCCGGAGACGACGGTTGCGCCCGGCACTCGACGAAGTATCGGCCCGTGGTTCCCTGGACGTCCGGCGAGGTTGCGAGATAGACGCTCGTCGCGGCGCCCTTCTCCGCGTCGATGGCGGCGAGCGACGCCGCCCGCCACAGCAGCCCCGGGATGAAACCGTGCCGCGCGCCGATATTGGTGGCCACGAAGCCGGGGTGGAGGGCATTGACGGTCGGTCCCTCGGCGTTGGCGCCGTTGTTTTCCGCAAGGCGCCGCGAGAGTTCGTAGGTGAACAGGAGATTGGCCAGTTTCGAGCGTTTATAGGCCAACCAACCGATGTAGCGACGTTCGTGCTGCAGGTCGTCGAACAGCAATGCCACGCCCTTATGGGCCCGGGAAGCGACATTGACGATGCGCGAACCCGGCGCGACCCGAAGCCTGGGAAGCAGCAGGTTGGTCAACAGGAAATAGGAGAGGTGATTAAGCGCCAACGTCATCTCGATGCCGTCGGCGCTGATCTGGCGGCCGCCGAACATGCCGCCGGCGTTGTTCACGAGCACGTCCAAGCGCGGATAGCGGGTCTCGAACGTCTCGGCCAGGCGGCGAATCTGCGCCTGTTCGGACAAATCCGCGTAGAGAATATCCACTTCGGCCGCCGGAGCGCAGCGTCGGACCGCCGAGACGGCCGCGTCCCCTCGCTCCCGGTCCCGGCCGACAAGAACCAACGTCGCTCCATGTTCCGCCAGGCGGCGAGCGGTCACCAGGCCGATCCCCGACGTGGCGCCCGTGACCATGCAGATTTTACCGTCCAATGCCGACTCGTCCGTGCCCATGATCATCGCCCAGATGGTGCCGTGTCCGTGTCCAGCCGGCTTTCTTCACGGTGTGAAGGACACCCGGGCCTATCGGCACGCGAAGGTGGAATAGCGGATGTCGTAATCGTAGACCTGAAAGGCATCCACGAGTTCGGCCGTCTTGTCGTTTTTCTGGCAGATGCCGGACGCGAGTTCGGCGACCTGCGTGTTGCTGTTCTCCGACATGGGAAACAGCGGCGTGTGGCGGACATAGAATTTGTCCGTGTCCGGATAGTGGACCACGCGCGGCCCGTGGAACATCTCGGTGCACGCGCCGGTCGCAAGCAAGACGCAAATGACGATCAAAGTCTTCATAGCATCACGTTAGCGACGTTTGTCTGATGAAGCAAGGCGTTCATGGGCGCCGGGCGCGGCGGTTCGCCAATGGCACCGATCTGGATCGGGGACGCCTTGCACCACGGCCGATTATGGAAACCTCTACTTAAAGTTGTTTGAGTTATGGTGTGGACTTGAACGGAGAGTCCCACGGGCCTATCGAGGCAGCGGCGCCATGAACGCAAACGAAGATCCCGCCATCCTTCATCGCCTGGGTGAGATCGCCTATCGCCGGCGGGACTATGCCGAGGCGGTGGCCGTATTGAAACGCGTCATCGTGCTGGATCCCCAAAAGGCGGTCTATCACGCTCATCTCGGCACGGCGCTGGCGTGTGCCGGCCGCCATGAAGAGGCCGTCGTCGTCTTGCGCCAGGCCGTGGACATGAAGCCCGATGCGGCGGAAGCGTGGTTCAATCTCGGCGATGCGTTGCGCATTCTGCGCCGGACGGACGACGCCGCGGCGGCGTTTCGCCGCGCCATCACCATCAAACCCGGATTTTATGCCGCGCACGATGGATTGACGATTGCGCTTAAGGCCGCCGGGCGCTGGGACGCGGCGGTGGATGCGCTCCGCCAGGCGTTGGCGATCAATCCCGGCACCGCCGAAGGATGGTGCCGTCTCGGCGAATGTCTCAAGCACCAGGGCCATTTCGAGGAGGCGGCCGCGGCTCTCGGCCGGTCCGTTGAGATCGCGCCCGCGTTTGGCCGCGCTCACCGGAATCTTGGACTGGTGCTCATGCGCCAGAGGAAATACAAACGCGCCATGCATTCGCTGCGACGCGCCATCGCGTCCGACCCCGCGGACGTGGAGGCCCGATGTTATCTGGCCAATGCCTGCGTCGGGCAAGGCCTTACGGCGGAAGCGATCTCGGAATACACGAGGGCCCTCGAACTGGCGCCCGGATCGGCGGCGGCCCGTTTCGGCCTGTGTATGGCTCAGCTTCCGATCATCTATGACGACGAGGCCGGCGTGGACGCGCGCCGCGCCGCCTACCGCCGGCAATTGCAGGCGCTCCGCGCCCATTTCGCGGACAAGCCGGATTATATCCTTGCCGAGGCGGCCAATGCCGTCGGTTTGTCGCAGCCTTTCTTTCTTGCCTACCAGGGCCGCGTCGACCGGGATCTTCAGGCGCTTTACGGAAGGCTGGTGTGCGAGGCAATGGCGGCGGCGTATCCGCGCTGGCGCGTGCCGTTGTCCATGCCCAAGGCGGACGGAGACGGGCGCATACGCGTCGGCATCGTTTCCGGTTTCTTTCACCGGCACTCCAACTGGAATATTCCCATCAGGGGTTGGGCCGAGCATCTCGACCGCCGCCGGTTCAAGCTGTTCGCGTACTATACCCAGACGCGGCAGGACACGGCGACGAAACAGGCCGTCGACACGTTCGAGCGGTTCGTGCAGGGGCCGCGAACCTTTTCGGGGTGGTGCGAAGCCATACGCCGGGATGATCCGCATGTGCTGATCTTTCCGGAAATCGGCATGGACCCGATGACCGCGAAGCTGGCGGCGCTGCGCCTCGCGCCGGTGCAGTGCTCGTCGTGGGGCCACCCCAACACGTCCGGCTATCCCACCATCGACTATTTCCTGAGCAGCGATCTGATGGAACCGCCCGACGGCGATGATCACTACACCGAAACCCTCGTGCGCCTGCCGAACCTGTCGATCCACTACACCCCGCCGCCGGTGGCGGAAGCGCCCCTGACGCGATCGGAATTGGGCGTCCGTGAAGGCGCCGTCCTATACTGGTGTTGCCAGTCGTTGTTCAAATACGTGCCGCGCTACGACGATATCTTTCCCCGGATCGCCCGCAAGGTCGGCGACTGCCAGTTCGTGTTCGTTCGTCATGCATCGGATGCGGTGACGGAGACGTTCCGGGTGCGGCTCGAACGGGCGTTCGCGGAACACGGCCTGTCCTGGGAGCGGTATTGCGTGCTCTCGCAAAGGCTGAGCCCGGATCGGTTCGCCGGCGCCATGCGCATCGCCGACGTGTTTCTCGATAGCATCGGCTGGTCCGGGTGCAATACGACATTGGAAGCCTGCGCGGTCGGTCTTCCGCCCGTCACCTGCCGCGGCGAAACCATGCGCGCCCGACACACCGCCGCCATGATGGAGATGATGGGGCTGACCGAGTGCATCGCCGACACCGTCGACGATTACGTGACACGGGCGGCGCGCATGGGGACGGAGCCGGCGTGGCGGCTCCATGTCGCGGAGAAGGTGGTCGCCCGGCGGCACAAGGCCTGGGATGATTGCGTCTGCATCAAGGGGTTGGAAGCGTTTCTGCTCCGCGTCGCCGGCGAAGGCAGCCGCGGTCGGCTCCCGTGACTTGGTATTCCGCTACGTATCGGTATCAGTCCTCCGCCGGCGGTCGGCTGTCGTCGTCGAAGGCGTCGTTGACGCGTTGCCTGGCCGCTTCGTACATGGAGCGCGCCTCCTCGGCCGCCTGGCGGCCGGCGTTGTCGGCGGCGATCTTGGTCTTTTCATAGGCCTCGACGGCCTCCGTTTTCGCCGCGTCATAGGCCTCGCGCGCGTCCTCGCTGGCGTCGGTGGTGGCCCGTTCGGCGGCCAGGCGGGCGCGTTCGTAGGCATCCGCCGCTTTCTCGCGGGTCGCTTGGTAGGCCTTTCGCGCCTGATCGGAAACCGCGTCGGCCGTTTGCTCGGCCTGCTGGCGGGCGGCCTTGCCGGCTTCCTCCGCGGCCTTGGCTGCCTGCTCGGTGGACTTTTCCAGGTGTTCCTGGGCCGCCTCAGCCGGTGTCTTCTCGTCTTCGCAGGCGACGGCCAGGGCCAGCACCGTCATCGCCGCCGCCACGGCCGTCATCCGGTAGGGTCGTTTCATATGATACTCCTCGCTCTTGTTGTTCCAATTCTGCTCCGCGTCCGGCAACCCGTTCGCTATGTGTGGCTTCGTGTTCGATACTCTTCGATCCGTGCGACGTGCTCGGCCTTGTCGGCGTCTTCGAGGAACGAGGCCTGGAAGGACGTGCGCGCAAGCTGGCACAGGTCGTCCGCGGTGAGCTCGAAGGCGTCGGCGGCCGCTTGATAGTTTTCATTGATGTAGCCGTCGAAATAGGCCGGATCGTCCGAATTTACCGTCACCCGCAACCCCGCGTCCATCAGCGTGCGAAGGGGGTGGCGGGCCATGTCCGGGAAGACCTTGAGGCGGACATTGGAAAGCGGACACACCGTCAGCGGAATGCGGTCGCGGGCCAGGCGGGCCACCAGGCCGGGGTCGTCGAGGCACCGCACGCCATGATCGATGCGCTCCGCGCCCAGTGCATCGAGGGCCTGGCGCACGTAGTCCGACGGACCCTCTTCGCCGGCGTGGGCGACGACGCCAAGACCCGCCGCACCGGCGCGCGCGAAGACATCCGCGAACGGGGCGGGCGGGTGGTCGCGTTCGGCGGAGTTGAGGCCGACGCCGATGAAGGTGTCGCGATACGCCAGCGCCTGGTCCAGCGTCCGCTGCGCGTCCTGCGGACCGAGATCGCGGAGGAAGCACAGGATCCACGCCACGCTGATGCCGAGGTCGGTGCTCGCTTCCCGCGCCGCCCGCGACAGGCCGTCGATCACGGTCGCGAAGGGAATGCCGCGCCGGGTATGGGCCTGCGGATCGAAGAATACCTCGGCATGCACCACGTTCTGGCGCCGCGCCCTGACGAGGTAGGCCCACGCGAGGTCGTGAAAATCTGCCTCGTCCATCAGCACGCTGGTGCCCTGGTAGTACAAGTCGAGGAAATCCTGGAGGCGTTCAAACCGGTAGGCCGCCCGTGCTTCCTCGACCGAGGCATAGGGCAGGTCGACGGCGTTCTTCGCCGCCCGCTCGAACAGGAACTCGGGCTCCAGCGTACCCTCGATGTGAACGTGCAACTCCGCCTTGGGTAGTCCGGCGATGAAACGCGAAAGGTCGGCCATGGTTTTTCCCGCTAACACGACGCGCGGAAGATATCGCTTTTGAACCGCGCTTGGTAGAGGGCGGACGCAGCGAACGGTCATGTTAGGACCATAATTATGATGACGCGTGAGATATCCTTTTTGACTGGCCGCCGGTATGGTGGGGGCGCGGAAGGCTGTATGTTTCCGATATCCTGACCAAAAATCCGCATCGGGTGAACCACGGCATGTCCACGCGCGCACCATCCCTCGGCTGGCTCCCGGTGTCGGGCACGCCATACGATATCGGCCGGGCGCTCGGGCAACAGGGACGCGAAGCGGTCCATGTGCATCTGATCCCGTCGCCGGACTGGCGGCAAATGACCCATCTCCGATATGCCGCGGTGGTCCAGCGGATGATGCGGCGGACGAAAACGGCCTATCCATGGATTTACGCTGAACTCGAAGGGGTGGCCGACGGGCTGGGGGTGGCGTTCGACGATGTTTTCGCCTGGAATTGCCGGGGCGATCTGCTGGCCCATGCGCCGGACGGCTGCACGACGGTGCAGCTTCCCGGCGCCACGCCCGTCGTCGCCCACAACGAGGATGGCCCGCCGGCTCTCGACGGGCATTGCTTCATCGCCGAGGTCTCGCCGGCGGCAAGGACCGGCTTTCTGTCGTTCTGCTATCCGGGGTCGATCGCGGGACATGCCTTCGGCGTGTCCGAAAGGGGCTTGGTGGTTACCGCCAACAACCTGCGTCTAACCCATGTCACGCCGGAGATTCCGCGCATGGTCCTGTCGCGCGCCGTCCTCGACGCCGATGGCATCGACGCCGCGATGGCGATCCTGGGCGCCACGCCGGCCAGCAGCGGCTTTCACCTGACCCTTGCGCAAGCCGGCGATTCGCGGGTGATCAGCGTCGAATACGGCGGCGGTCGGGTGGCCGCGTGGCCGATCACGGAGCCGTCCATCCACGCCAACCATGCCGTCTGTCTCCCAACGCGGGGCGCCGATCAGGTCGTCACCGCTTCGTCGCGGGACCGTCAGAAGCGCGGCGACGCGCTGCTCTCCAGCGGCTGCCGCGACCCCCTGCAGATCCTGCGCGATACGGGTGGATCGGGATGGCCCATCTGGCGGCGTGGCGCCGACGATTCGGACCGCGAGAACACGCTGGCCACGGCGGTGTTCCGCGTCCACCCGGATACCGTCGACTGGTCATTCCATCACGGCGCGTCGAACGGGTCGTCCAATCCATTGCCCCATCGGTCGCGGCCGAAGCGGGATCGATGCTTTCATGGAACGATCGATGTCCCCATCTGTTAAAGATCAAAGCGCATATCCGGATCGCTGGTCCGGGGCATGCGTGACCAGTCACCTATCGGGAGGAAGACATCATGACGACGAGAAACGCACGCGCGGAATGGCGGGGGGATCTCAAGGCGGGCGACGGCGACATCGCGCTCGGCAGCGGTGCCTACGAAGGCGCCTACACGTTCAAGTCGCGCTTCGAGGACGGCGATGGAACGAACCCGGAGGAACTGATCGCGGCGGCCGAGGCGGCCTGCTTTTCCATGGCTCTTTCCCATGGGCTGGCGACGTCGGGGCAAAAGCCGGAGCGGGTGACGACGACGGCCAAGGTCCACCTTAAACAGGAAGGGGACGGCTTCGTGATCCCGCTCATCGAGTTGGACATGGAAGCGGTGGTTCCCGGCATGAGCGACAGCGACTTTCAGGCCGCCGCCGAGGACGCCAAGAAGAATTGTCCGGTCTCGAAGGCCCTGGCCGGACCGGAAATCAAGCTGAACGCCCGTCTGGTATCGTAACACGACAGGGCCGCGCCACCCGACTCTCCGAGTCACAGATCGAGTTTTCGCGCCGCGACGAGCACGTCCTCGTGATAGCCGGCCAGTTTCACCGCCGTGGCGCCGTTCGGCACGTTGACGTTGACGCTGTGATGGCCGTCATCGACGTCGAGGCTGGCGAGCGGCCGGCCGTCGACGTAGATATCGAGGCGCGAGAAACCGGCCGTCGTCGCATCGAGGGTCAGGATCGAGCCCGCCAGCGTCGCGGTGGCGTTCAGGAGGCGCGCCGGCATGCCGGTCAGGATGTTGCCGGCGGCGGCGATCAGATCGATGTTGCCGTTGAGCAGATCGGTCTTCGTCAGGGCATGGAGCGAGTCGGGCGCGACCCCGAGGTCCTCGAGCGGCGTGCCGGCCTGGTCGCCGACCCGCATCGTCCGGCGGATCGCGACGCGCATGCCGGCGCCGCTGGGCAAGGGTTCGAAAGGCGTATCGGTATCCGCCGGAGCGGGCTGCTCCAAAAGCAGTCTTAGCAGATCGTGAGTTCCAGACGTTGGCGCCGCCGGCGCCGGTGTTGCCGTCGACGCCGAGCATGTGACCGATGCCGTGATCCTTGAACCCGGCGGCGAAAATGTCGGTGGCGCTGTAGCACCGCGCGTCGGTGATCAGCACCACGGGGCCGTGGTATTTCTGTCCGCGGCCGTTGGCGAACGCATGCGGCGTGATGGGAAAACCCCGCGAGTATACCGCGCCGGTCTCGACCGAGTTGCGGATCGACTCGACCCAGGGTCCGAGATCGATGCCCACCGGGTTGGTCTTGTGACGAGCGCAGATCCGCGCGTTCAGCGGGGTGTTGATGAACTGGGTCGGCTCCGGCGTGATCTCTTCCGGCGTCAACACCTGCAACAGACCCTCGCTGGCGTAGATGTGACCGCCGCCATTGCCGCGCACATCGACGATCATCCCGTTTTGCGGCAGCAGGCCGGCGAGGCGGACGAATTCGTCGATGAAGGCGTCCGGATCGTCGACGTTGAAGGTGAAGATGCGGATGTAGCCGAACTCCCCGGAAGGCGTGCTCACGCTCTGCGCGCGGAAGGTCCCCGACATGGCGGTCGACACCGATTGGCCGGCGGCGGCCTTGCGGCTGGAGGTCTTCTTCGGTTTTTTCTGCTCGGCGACGACCTTGGGCGCGAACAGCATGGTCTTGGCGCGCTGAATGATATCGGCCTCGATATCGATGCCGAGGCAGGCCGCGTTGCCGTTCAGGGCGTCGGCGTCGACGCCGCTCCGCGCGGGAAGCGCCGGCGTGACGATCCATTCCTGCTTGAGTTCGTGCTCGACCCCGTCGAGGTCGATATAGCCGACGATCACCCACAGGGCGTCCGGCGGCAGCGCCCGGCGGAGCGCGCGCAGCGTCAGGCCGTCGACGCCGCGGGCGTGCCGGGCCGCCGGGTTGCTGCCGGCGTGCTGGTGTGCCGAGACCGCGATGGCGCGGCGGATGGGCACGCCGTTCCACGTGGTGATCTCGGCGCCGTGCTTGAAATGCCGGTGCGAGAACCCCTGCACGAAATGGCTGGCGATGTAATGCGGCTTGCCGTCCTCGAAATATTCCTCGATATCGAACGGCAGAAACGCCACCTTGTCGGCGAACGGCGCCGGCAGCATGTAGTTCGTGTGGAGATCGCGAACCGACGTGAATACCTCGATCATGTCGCGGTGGAAGGTGTACTCGCTCGCCATGGCCGACGGCTCGGATTGAGCCAGCCGGTGCTGGATGAGGCGCAGTTTCTGCAGCGGATCGACCCCGTGCATGGCCTGTTTCAGTGGCAGGTGGACGAACGTCTCGCCGATCAGCACCAGCGCCTGGGCGATCAGCCGTTTGCGATCGTCGAGGCCGAGTGTTCCGGCCGACGCGAGAAACGTCGGCAGGTCGGTTGCCGCCTTCATGTGCGAGCGGACCGCGGTGTGCGCCGATTGCAGGAATTCGAGGCCCGGCGCCAGCGCCTCTTTTGTCCGGCGGTTTGCTTTTTTCTGTTTTGCCGGTGCTTTCTTGCCGCTTTTTGCCGAGCCTTTCTTCGCCATGATATGCTGATCCCCGCCGCCAAATCATTTCGAATAGCGTTTTCCGCCGTGTGAAATGTTAGCACAACACACGGTTGCCACGGCAACTGGAATTTCACGCCCTGTTCGCGCGATCGCTGGGAAGGGACTTCGAAGAGATGCCCGGCGGAGCCAAAAGCGCGCAATGCACGAGAGAAGCACACCCGCTTTTCGAAAAAATCACCTAACAATTTGCTGGGCTATTTTTCTAACGCTGGCACGTTCGTTGCGGTTACAATATGACTTAAGCCGCCCTCGAAGAATGGGGCGGCAGGAGGCCAGGGTGCGAAGGGCCGCGTTGTTCAGACGCTCGGTAAACCGGAGTGTCTTTCCGATGAGCCGATTCTTGCCTCCATCAATGAACAACACATGAGTGGAGGGATACCGCAATGCATCGTTCGCTTTTGAAAACCGTGGCGGTGACAAGCACCGTGGTTGCCGGAATGGCAATCACGCCGAGCTTTGCCTCGGAAGACTACAAAGTTGGAATCGTGACGTTTCTGTCCGGGGCGGCCGCGGGTCCGTTCGGCGTTCCCGCCGAGAACGCCGCCAAGCTCATCGTCGAGGCCTTGAACGCGGGAACCGCACCGGCTCCCTATGCGACCAAGGGGTTCGGCGGCAGGACGGTGGAGATGACATTCGTCGATGAAGCCGGCGGCGGCACCAAACAGGTCGCGGAATTCCGCAACCTCGTGGAGCGGCAGGGCGTCGATGCGGTCATCGGATATATCTCCAGCGGCGATTGCCTCGCCGTACCGCCGGCCGCGGAGGAACTCAAAACCCTCACCGTCCTTTTCGATTGCGGGACGCCTCGGGTTTTCGAGGAAGGCAGTTACAAGTACGTTTTCCGCACCGGCCCCACCTCGACCATGGATAACGTCGCCGCCGCGCGCTACGCGCTTGAGCTCAATCCCGATCTCAAAAGCGTATCCGGCATCAACCAGAACTACGCCTGGGGCCAGGATTCCTGGAACGACTTCATCAACAGCATGAAGCAACTGAATCCCGGCGTGGAAGTGAACACCGAGCAATTCCCGAAGCTGTTCGCGGGTCAGTACGGTTCGGAGGTTTCGGCTCTGATGGTCAACCCGTCCGACGTCATTCACTCCAGCTTCTGGGGTGGTGACATGGAGGGCTTCGTTCTTCAAGCCTCCGCGCGCGGTCTATTCGAAGACCAGACGCCGTTGCTGACGACCGGTGAATTGGCGATGTTCCGCTTTTCCGAGCAGATGCCGACGGGGGCCGCGCTCGGCGGCCGCGGACCGTTCGGCGTTTTCGCGCCCGAAAGCGCGTTGAACGACTGGTTTCGCAAGAATTATATCGAGCGCTTCGACACGCCTCCGACCTACCCTTCGTACAAGATGGCGCAGGCGATCCTGGGGCTGAAGACCGCCTACGAGAAGGCGCAGGCAGCCAAGGGTAGCGGCGAGCCGACCACGGAAGAGATCATTGCCGCATTCGAAGGGCTGGAATTCACCGGCCCCGGCGGTGTGGTGAACATGGCGCTCGGTAACGGCCATCAGGCGGTGATGGAGATGGTTTACGGCCAATACGAGCTCAAGGACGGCAAGCCGGGCGTAACCAACGTGAAGCGATATGCTGCGAAGTGTGTGAACCCGCCGGATGGCATCTCCAGTCAGGAGTGGATCGCCGGCGGCTTCGAAGGCGCCGAGTGCGAGTGACAATCAATCAGGGGCGGGCCCGCAGCGAAAGGCCAGGTCGATGACCCTCGTCCTCGCGATCCTGCTCGATGGATTGGTCTATGCATCGTGGCTGTTCGTGATCGCGGCGGGCCTTACCTTGATCTACGGCGTCATGAAGATCCTGAACATGGCGCACGGGAGCTTCTATGCCATCGGCGCGTATAGTGCCGCCTCGATGATCGGGTGGTACTTCGCCGGTGGCTATCCACCTTGGGGGAGCTTCGTTCTCCTGGTACTCTGCGCGCTGGTGTCCGGGCTCGTCGTCGGCATCGTGCTGGAGCGCGGCGTCCTGCGGGTCATGTACGGACGCGACGAGGTCCTGATGATCCTCGTGACCTACGGGCTCTTGTTGATCCTGGAGGACGTGATCAAGCTGGCTTGGGGGGTCGATGCGTACTTCGCCTTTCAGCCTTACAGCCTGCTCGGTCGTACCCGTTTCGGCGACTTGATCTTCGCCAACTATGATCTCGGCTTAATCGCGGTCGCGGCCGCCGTCGGCGGGCTTCTTTGGTTCGGTCTCAACAAGACGCGACAGGGCAAGATTCTCAGGGTCGTGATCTTTGATCGGGAAGTGGCGGAGGCCCTTGGGATCAATGTGAGGCGCACCTTCATGATCACGTTCACCATCGGAGCGATCCTCGGCACCCTGGCGGGGGCGCTGACAGCCCCGGGCCTCTCGGTCGTTCCGGGCATGGGTATCGAGGTGATCGTTCTCGCCTTCGCGGTGGTGGTGATCGGCGGTCTCGGGAGTATCGGCGGTGCCCTGCTCGGCGCCGTGATTGTCGGGCTGGCGCGCGCGACGGCGGTTCATCTTTACCCCGAGTTCGAGCTGTTCGTGATTTACGCGGTGATGGGGATCGTATTGGCTTTCCGCCCGGAAGGCTTGTTCGCCGCCGCCTCGGCCCGGAAAATTTGAGTGTGTAGCTGATATGACCAAACCTGCCGCAAGCATGGCCGAGGCCCGTCGGCCGCCGAACGCCTTCGCCGGAATTTTGACGGATCGGAGCACGCTCGCGCTCGGCGGAGCGGCCGTGGCCATGTTGATTGCCGGGTTCCTGGTGCCGAGTTGGCTCATGTTCTTGTTGACGATCGCCATGGCCAAGGCGTTCGTGGTGATCGGTCTGATCATCCTGATGCGGGCCGGTCTCGTCTCCTTCGGCCAGGGCTTGTATTACTGCATCGGCGCCTATGCCGTTGGATTGGCCGGTGAGATCCTCGGGTTGAGCGACATCGTGCTGTTGATGGTGGTCGCCGTTGTCATCGCGGTGATCGTCGGCGCGACGCTGGGACTGCTGCTGTCGCGATATCGGCAAATTTTCTTCGCCATGCTGTCTCTGGCTTTCTCCATGATCCTCTACGGCGTGCTGGTGAAGACCGAGGCGCTCGGCAGTACCGACGGCTTTAACATCGTGAACCCGAGCCTTCTGGGGTGGACGCCCGATGCGGAAAACAGCGGTCTCTTGCTCTACTGCGTATCCGTCGCGCTGACGCTGATCGTCGCGGTCCTGATCCAACGCTACTTCGCCTCGCCCATGGGGTATGTGGGCGAAGCCGTCCGGGAGAACGAGATTCGCGTCGAGTACCTGGGCTCCTCTCCGAGGCGAGCGATCTATGTGATGTACGTCATTGCCGCGGTCCTTGCGGGCCTGGGAGGTGCGATCAACGCCTTCGCCACCGGGCACATCGACCCTGAATTGGCTTACTGGACCACGTCCGGTGAATTCGTCTTCATCGCATTGATGGGGGGTGTCGGTCACGTCGCGGCTCCGCTGATCGCATCGGTTCTTTTCGAGTTCATCCGCACGTACGCCTTCGAGATCTCGCCCCACACCTGGCAGATGATTCTGGGCGGGACGCTACTGCTCATCATTATCTTCGTGCCCAAGGGTCTTTGGTCCCTGGTCGGGCGGCGACGCCGAACGGGTGCGCGATGACGTTGATTTTCGAAACACACAGCCTTTCCAAGACGTTCGGAGCGGTGACGGCGGCCGCCGACATCAATGTCACCATCGAGGAAGGCGAAATGGTCGGGGTCATCGGCTCCAACGGCGCCGGAAAAACGACCTTCATCAACATGGTGACCGGCTTTCTCAAACCATCGGCGGGCTCGATCCTGTTCAAGGGGCGCGAGATGGTCGGGCTTGCGCCGCGCGACGTAACCCGGGCCGGGATCTGCCGCTCTTTTCAGATCGCGCAGCTGTTTCCGGACCTTTCGGTTCTCGACAACGTGCTCATCGCTTACGGCATATCCGTGGAGCGCAGGCTGAGTTTTTTCCGTCCGCTGGAGAACGCCGAAAGCGTCGCCAAGGCGCGCCGCGTTCTCGCGGAATACAGTATCGACGGGTACGCCGACGCGCCGGTCGCGACTTTGCCGCAGGGCGTCCGCAAATTGCTTGATATCGCGATGGCCATGCTTGGCGGGCCTTCGCTGCTGCTCCTCGACGAGCCCACCAGTGGGGTCGCCATCGACGACAAGTTCGAACTGATGGACACGATCATGAAAGCGGTGCGGGCCTCGGGCGCGGCAACCTTGTTTGTCGAGCACGATATGGAAGTGGTCGAGCGTTACGCGCCACGGGTCGTTGCCTTCTACGACGGCCGGGTTCTCGCCGATGGCCCCACCGAGGAAGTGCTGAACGATCCGCGGGTCCAGGAGTTCGTCATCGGCACACACAAGAAGACAGAGCGGAAGCCGCCCGATGCTTGAGATCTCGGAACTCGATGCACACATCGAGCGCACGCCGATTTTGCGGCATGTCAACCTCAGTTTGCCCACGGACAGTATCGTCGGGCTGATTGGACGCAATGGAGCCGGCAAGACCACCTTGATGCGCGGCATCATGGGATTGATCCGGCCGACGTCCGGCACCATCGTAATCGACGGCGTGGACGTGACCGCGCGGCCGGGCCACGAACGTTGCGGATTTCGTGTCGGCTACATGCCGGAGGATCGTCGGTTGGTGCCGGATCTGACCGTGGAAGAGAATATTCTTGTGCCGGGATGGTCAGCGAAGTTCGCCGATCTCCGCGAAAGATTGTCCTGGGTCTACGAACTCATGCCCGAGGTGGAGCGCTTCGCCGACCGCAAGGCGTTGCAACTGAGCGGCGGCCAGCAAAAACTGGTCGCGCTGGCCCGGGCGCTGTTGATTGGCCAAAAGCTGCTCCTGCTCGACGAGCCGTTCGAAGGAATCGCACCGGCCTTGTCCCAGCGGCTCGTCGAAGTGCTTGGCCGGCTTAGGAACGAGGGCCAGGGTCTTTCCGTTCTGCTCTCGGAATTGGACTACACCCACTCCGCCGGGGTGGTCGATCACGTCTACACCATCGAGCGGGGAGAGGTCTCCGAAGGAGCGATTGCCTGATACCGAGTGCCGCGCGCATTCGCTTGGATCCCACCTTGCCGCCGGTCGCGAGAGGACAACCAAAAGAAACCATCAAAATGCTGGAGATCGCCGATGAAAATCAAGGCTGCCGTTCTCAACAAAATGGGTGTCCCGATGCCCTATGGCGAAACCCGCCCCCTCGCCATCGAAGAGGTGGACATTGCCCCTCCGGGACCGGGTGAGGTCTTCGTGAAGCTGGTCGCGGCCGGTCTTTGCCATTCGGACCTTTCGGTGATCAATGGCGATCGGCCCCGGCCGACCCCGATGGTGCTGGGTCACGAAGCCGCCGGTATCGTAGAGGAAGTCGGTCAAGGAGTGACCGATCTTCGTCCTGGCGACCACGTTGTCATGGTGTTCGTTCCCAGCTGCGGCCATTGCCAGCCGTGCGCGACCGGTCGCCCCGCACTGTGTCAACCCGGCGCGGTGGCCAATGGAGCCGGCACCCTGCTGTCGGGCGCCCATCGGTTGCACCGTGGTGAACAACCGGTGAACCATCACCTCGGCGTTTCGGCGTTTGCCGAGTATGCGACCGTGGCGCGGGAATCCCTTATCAAAATCGACTCGACACTGCCGTTGGACGAAGCGGCGCTGTTCGGCTGCGCCGTTCTGACCGGCGTTGGCGCGGTGGTGAACACGGCCCGGGTTCCACCCGGCGCCTCCGTCGCGGTCTTGGGGCTCGGTGGCGTCGGCCTCGCCGCGTTGCTCGGAGCGGTCGTCTCCGGAGCCCGTGACGTGGTGGCGATCGATCTCGCCGACGACAAACTGGAAATCGCCCGGTCGCTCGGAGCCACGCACACCTTCAACGCCGGCAGCGAAGACATCGTCAAGGACGTACGGGACGCAACGGCCGGCGGCGTCGAGTTCGCGTTTGAAATGGCGGGTTCGGTGCGGGCTCTCGAACTGGCGTACAACATCACCTGCCGCGGAGGCACGACGGTCACCGCGGGCCTGCCCCCTCCGGACGATCGGCTATCGATCTCGCCCGTATCGCTGGTCGCCGAGGAACGCACGATCAAGGGGAGTTACATCGGCACGTGCGTGCCCATGCGCGATCTGCCGCACTTCATTTCGCTCTACCAGCAGGGCCGTATGCCGGTCGACCGGCTGATGACCGGAAAGCTCGCCCTGAACGACATCAATCTTGGTTTCGAGCGGCTCCACAAGGGCGAGGCGATCCGCCAGATCGTTGAATTCTGAAAGCCCGACGGACTGTTGTTTCGGGAGGATCGGCACCGCGCACTTGGACGCCAGCGAGGGAGAAGAAAATGAAACTCAAAAACTCCAGCCCGCCGCGTACGCGGGCCTCCGTGGATGGCGAAGCGGTCGACGCCGCCGGCATCCGCGTCGCCAATCTGGGAAACAGTTCCGTGCGCTACGAGGTGGGGCTGTTCAATGGCCAATCCGACGGCGCGTCCGCCGAGGGGCACTTCATCCATGTCTATGTGACGCGGCACGACCAGCGACCTGCGAACCGGCCCGAGCCGATGCGCACGGCGCTCGCGAGGATCGGTGCGTGACCCGGCCACCGAGTACGTGTCAACGGATGGAGCAGACGAAAAGGCTCATTGAATTGGAGGAAGTAAGTAATACCAACGACCGATGGTATCAGTCCCTGAAAAATGGCGCGCCGTTTCGAACCTCGTTCGAACCAATCTTCACATAGGGCGACCATTTCTAAAGAAATGGCGCGCCCGGCAGGATTTGAACCTGCGACCCCAGGATTAGGAATCCTGTGCTCTATCCTACTGAGCTACGGGCGCGTCGCTCTTCGACTGAATAAGAAAAGGCTTTTCGTCTGCGCCGAGGCCGCTGCGGCCCTACATGTTTGCCTTTCGCCAACAGTATGTTTTGTTCGCTCTGCGGGCAAGCCATCTTCCGTTCTCGAGAGCATGGGTAAAAATCGCTATTTTCATGTCGGTTCCGTGGATATTCGACGAACCGGTTAACACGGATGGACCGAGGCCTTATATACGGGTGGGCACGACCCATAAATCCGGAGATTCCGATGCAGCTTGAAAACTCCAGTCTATTCCGGCAGCAATCCTACATAGACGGTGCGTGGACCGATGCGGATTCCGGCGCCACGACCGATGTTACCAATCCGGCCGATGATACGGTTCTTGGATCCGTGCCGAATATGGGGGCGGCCGAAACACGCCGCGCGATCGCGGCGGCCGACGCGGCGTGGCCCGAATGGCGCGCGCGAACGGCCAAGGAACGCTCCGTTATCTTGCGGCGCTGGTTCGACCTGATCATGGAGAACCAGGAGGATCTCGCGCGGCTGATGACGGCCGAGCAGGGCAAGCCGCTGACCGAGTCCAGGAGCGAGGTCGTGTACGGCGCGTCCTTCGTGGAGTGGTTCGCCGAAGAAGCGAAACGCGTGTACGGCGACACCATCCCGCCGCATCAGGCCGACAAGCGCCTCGTGGTGATCAAACAGCCGATCGGCGTGGTGGCCTCCATAACGCCATGGAATTTTCCCATCGCCATGATCACGCGCAAGTGCGCGCCGGCATTGGCGGCCGGCTGCACCGTGGTGGCCAAACCGGCGAGCGCCACGCCGTTTTCGGCTCTGGCGCTGGCGGATCTGGCGGCGCAGGCGGGCATCCCTCAAGGGGTGTTCAATGTGGTCACGGGGTCGGCCAAGGAGATTGGCGGCGAGCTCACCGCCAATCCGACCGTGCGGAAGCTGACATTTACCGGTTCCACCGAAATCGGCAAGGTGCTGATGAAACAGTGCGCCGACACGGTCAAGAAGGTGTCGTTGGAACTGGGCGGCAATGCGCCGTTCATCGTGTTCGATGACGCCGATCTGGACGCGGCGGTAGAGGGAGCGATCGCGTCGAAGTATCGCAATACCGGGCAAACGTGCGTTTGCGCCAACCGTCTTCTCGTGCAGGGTAGCGTTTACGACGACTTCGCCGACCGCCTGTCCAAGGCGGTCGAGGCGCTGAAGGTGGCGGATGGCATGGAGGATGGCGCCCAGCAGGGGCCGCTCATCGACATGGCGGCGGTGGAAAAAGTGGAGGAACACATCTCCGACGCACTATCGCAAGGGCGCTCGAGCGATCGTCGGTGGCGGCCGCCATGCCCTCGGCGGAACTTTTTTCGAGCCCACCGTGCTCGTCGATGTAACGCCGGAGATGTTGGTGAGCCGCGAGGAAACCTTTGGTCCGGTGGCGCCGCTGTACCGTTTCGAGACAGACGAGCAGGCGGTGGCCATGGGCAACGACACCGAATTCGGCCTCGCCGCGTACTTCTACAGCCGCGATATCGGCCGTATCTGGCGCGCGGCGGAAGGACTGGAATACGGCATCGTCGGGATCAACACCGGCATCATCTCCACCGAGGTGGCGCCGTTCGGCGGTGTCAAGGAATCCGGGATCGGCCGCGAGGGCTCCAAGTACGGCATCGACGACTTCGTCGAGATCAAGTATTTGTGCATGGGCGGCATCTGACCGATCGCCACCCCTTGCATCATTTTCCGCGTTGTAACCCTCCGGTACTGTTTTCATGTCCAGCTACGACTACGACCTGTTCACCATTGGCGCCGGCTCGGGCGGCGTCCGGGCATCGCGCGTCGCCGCGAGCTTCGGAGCGCGCGTCGCGGTGGCCGAGGAGCGGTACCTTGGAGGAACCTGCGTCAACGTCGGCTGCGTGCCGAAGAAACTGCTGGTCTACGCTTCGCATTTTCGCGAGGACTTTCGCGACGCGGCGGGGTTTGGCTGGACGGTGGGCGAGTCCCGCTTCGACTGGGCGCGGCTGATCGCCAACAAGAACGCGGAAATCCAGCGTTTGAATGGCGTCTACAAGAATCTCCTCGGCAATGCCGGCGTGGAGATCATCGACGGACACGCCCGTCTGCTTGATGCTCACACGGTGGCAGTTGGCGGGAAGACCTTTAGCGCGGATACGATCTTGGTTGCCGCCGGCGGGTGGCCGGCGGCACCCGACATCCCGGGCATCGAACATGTGATCACGTCCAACGAAGCCTTTTTCCTGGAGCGTCTGCCGGAGCGGATCGTCATCGTCGGTGGCGGCTATATCGCCGTGGAGTTCGCCGGCATTTTTCACGGTCTCGGCGCCGAGGTGACGCAATTGTATCGCGGACCGCTGTTTCTTCGTGGTTTCGACGAGGAGGTGCGCGCGACACTGGCCGAGGAAATGCGAAAGAAAGGAGTGGACCTGCGGTTCGATGCGATCGTGTCGAGGATCGATAAAGACAATGACGGTCTGACCGTCGCCTTGAGCGATGGCTCGTCGATCCACGCCGACGTGGTCATGTATGCCACCGGACGAAGACCCAAGATCCACGGATTGGGTCTTGAGGAAGCCGGCGTTGAACTTAAATGCGTTTGGCGCCGTCGTGGTCGACCAATACTCCCGGAGTTCGGTACCGCAATATCTATGCCGTCGGCGATTGTACCGACCGGATCAACCTGACCCCTGTGGCGATCAAGGAAGGCCAGGCCGTCGCCGAGACCGTGTTTGGCGGCCGCCCCACCAGACCCGATCATACGAACGTCCCGTCGGCGGTGTTCAGCCAACCGCCCATCGGCTCCGTCGGCCTGACCGAAGCGGAGGCCGGCGAAGCGCGACCGATCGACGTCTACATCTCGCGTTTCAAGCCGATGAAACACACGCTGAGCGGGGCCGAGGAGCGGACGATGATGAAATTGATCGTCGATCAGGAGACGGATCGGGTACTCGGCTGCCACATGGTGGGCACGGATGCCGCGGAAATCATCCAGGGAATAGCCATTGCGCTCAAATGCGGCGCGACCAAGGCGCAGTTCGATGCTACGGTCGGAATTCATCCCACAACGGCCGAGGAATTCGTCACCATGCGAGACAAACGTCCCGCCGCGTAGGTCGGAAACCGATGGAGACGTCCTCCAATTCGGTGGCACCGGGGCGCTTTCATTGAAAATCTCGATGTACTGGCGTATAGCCTGAAGGCATACCCCACTGAGCAGAGATATTCTGAATGAGCAACTCCTGGAGCTTGACGAGCTGGCGCGGCAAACCGATCTCGCAGATTCCGCAATATCCGGATCCTGAGAAGCTGGCGGCCGTGGAGAAGGATCTTCGGCGCTATCCGCCGCTGGTGTTCGCCGGCGAGGCGCGCCGGCTCAAGAAGGAGCTGGCCGACGTCGCGGAAGGGCAGGCATTCCTGCTGCAAGGGGGCGACTGCGCCGAAAGTTTCGCGGAATTTCACCCCGACAATATTCGCGACATGTTCCGCGTCTTGTTGCAGATGGCGGTCGTGCTGACGTTCGGCGCGACGGTCCCGGTTGTGAAGGTGGGTCGTCTCGCCGGTCAGTTCGCGAAGCCCCGGTCCGCCGACACCGAGACCATTGATGGCGTGACGTTGCCCAGTTACCGCGGCGACATGGTCAATGGGATGGAGTTCACCGAAGAGGCGCGGGTTCCCGATCCCAGCCGGATGATCCAGGCCTACAATCAATCGGCCGCCACATTGAACCTGCTTCGCGCCTTTGCCCAGGGCGGCTATGCGGACCTCAATCAGGTCAACCAGTGGACCCTCGGCTTCGTGGCGGACAGCCCGCAGGGACATCGCTATCAGCATCTCGCCGACCAGTTGACCGAATCCTTGGCGTTCATGGCCGCCTGCGGTGTGACGTCGGATTCCATCCCGCAGCTTCGCTACACCAGCTTGTACACCTCGCATGAAGCCTTGCTGCTCCCGTTCGAAGAGGCGATGACCCGCGTCGATTCCACGAGCGGCGACCGCTACGATACATCGGCGCATCTTCTGTGGGTCGGCGAACGGACACGGCAGCTTGATGGCGCGCATGTCGAGTTTCTCCGCGGCGTCGCCAACCCCCTCGGCGTCAAGATCGGGCCGACCATCGAACCCGATGAGCTCCTGCGGCTGATCGATGCCCTGAGCCCGGCAAACGAACCGGGCCGGCTCACGCTCATCGTCAGGATGGGACCGGACAAGATCCGCGAAGCACTGCCGCGGCTCATCAGGGCCGTCAGAAGCAATGGCCGCAACGTGATTTGGGTGTCCGATCCCGATGCATTCCAACACGGTGGCGAGCGCCAACGGATACAAGACCCGCCATTTCGATCAGATCCTCGCGGAAGTTCACGCGTTCTTCGACGTCCACGAGGAACAAGGCACCTATCCCGGCGGTGTGCATTTCGAAATGACCGGCCAGGATGTCACCGAGTGTGTGGGCGGGGCCCAGGCGATCACCGAGGCCCGGCTCAGCGACCGTTACGATACCCATTGCGATCCCAGGCTCAACGCCAGCCAAGCCCTGGAGCTCGCGTTCCTGCTTGCCGAGATATTGAAGGAGGGCCGTACCCGTGACCGCAACCGTCGCCGGGCTGTCGCCTCGTCCTGACCAGGCCAAACCATCCGGATCCGAAGCGCGGTCGTCCAAGGCCGTTGGGCCGGATCCGGCGGACGTCGGGCTTTGGACAGACCGGTATTTCGTAAGAACCAAGGAAGCCATCGCGCACTTTGGCGACAAAAAGGTCTGTTACGCGGTTTTCATGCGCCGGCCGGTCATTTTCACGCCTCGGCTGATGGTGCAGTGGCTGGAAGCGGTGTCCGCGGCGCGCGGTATCCAGTTCGATATCAAACTCAATTACAAGGAAGGCGACTGGGTCGGCGCCGGCGAGCCGCTGCTTTATCTCACCGGCTCGTTCTATCATCTGGTGGACCTGGAGACGATCTACCTTCAGAAGCTTGGGGCGGCGTGCGTCGCCGCCTACAACGCGTTCACCATGTGCATGGATCTGCCGCACGCGGCGTTTCTCGCCATGGATGCCCGGCACTGTGCCGGCATCGAGATGGAAGAACTTATGGCCTACGCGGCCTCGGTCGGCTCCGCGTCCGCCAGGGAAGAGGGCGGAGCGAAGGGCTTCATCGGCAACGCCAACGACGCCACCGCGCATTACTTCGGTTGCGAGAGGGGTCTCGGCACCATGCCCCACGCGTTGATCGGCTACGCCGGATCGACCGTGCGCGCCGCGGAAATGTTCGTCGAGACGTTCCCCGACGACAACATGACCGTGCTCGTCGATTATTTCGGCCAGGAACTGACCGATACGCTCGCGGTCTGCCGCCGCTTTCCGGAGATGGCGGCCGCGGGCCGCCTCGGCATCCGGCTCGATACCCACGGCGGCCGGTTTGTCGAAGGTCTCGATCCGCAGCAGTCGTACGCGGTGCTCGAACGCCACGCGCCGATCGCGGTCCGGCGGTATCGCAACGATACCGAACTGCGCTATCTCACCGGCACCGGCGTTTCGGCCGCCGCCGTCTTCCACATGCGCGAGCAACTGGACGCGGCCGGCTTTCCCAAGGTGAAGATTGTCGTCAGCTCCGGGTTCAACGTCGACAAATGCCGGGTCATGGGCGACGTCGGCGCACCGATCGACCTCGTCGGCACGGGCTCGTTCCTGCCGGACAGCTGGCGCGAGACCTACGCCACCGCCGACATCGTAGAGTACGACGGCGTCGCGTCGGTGAAAGTCGGGCGTGAGTTTCTGATCAAGAAGCGCTTGAAGAAAACCGACCCATCGTAGGGATGGTCTTCCCCAAAAGATCCAGGAACGATCGCACCCAATGACAGACTCCTTGGTCCTGGCGATTGCCCAGATCAATCCGACCGTCGGCGACATCGACGGCAACGTCGCGTGTATTCGCGCCGCCCGCGCGCAGGCGGCCGCCGCCGACCTTGACGCCGACCTGATGGTGTGCGGCGAACTGGCGGTTGCCGGATATCCACCCGAGGACCTGGTTCTGAAGCGTTCCTTTCAAGCCTATATCGAACAGGCCGTCTCGACCCTGGCGGCGGACACCGCGGACGGCGGCCCGGCGTTGCTGGTGGGCGCGCCGTGGCGGCACGACGGCGCGCTCTACAACGCGGCGCTGCTGCTGGACGGCGGCGAGATCGCCGGGGTCCGCCTGAAGCACGCCCTGCCCAATTACGGTGTTTTCGACGAGAAACGGGTGTTCGCCAGCGGCCCCTTGCCCGACCCGATCGCGTTTCGCGGCGCGCGGCTCGGCGCCATGATCTGCGAAGACATGTGGGGGCCCGAGGTCGCCGGGCACCTCTGCCAACAAGGCGCCGACATCCTGGTGGTATTGAACGGCTCGCCGTTCGAGATCGACAAGCCCGACATCCGCTACGAACTCGCCGCCGATCGGGTCGCGGAGTCCGCCCTGCCGCTCGTTTACGTCAATCTGGTGGGGGGCCAGGACGAGCTCGTGTTCGACGGTGCGTCGTTCGTTCTGGACAGCCGGGGCCAATTGTGCGGCCGCGCCCCCGCGTGGCGGACCGCCGTCACGGCCACCCGTTGGCGGCTTACCGACCCGGGTTTGGCCTGCGAAGGTCCGCGCGAAACCGTCGAGCGCCCGTCCGAGGGTCTCGAAGCAATTTATCATGCCATGGTGCTGGGCTTGCGGGACTACGTGGAAAAGAACCGTTTCCCGGGCGTCATCCTCGGCCT
Organism: uncultured Alphaproteobacteria bacterium; assembly: GCA_963786305.1. Lineage (GTDB taxonomy): Bacteria > Pseudomonadota > Alphaproteobacteria > Rhodospirillales > Defluviicoccaceae > CAKZLS01. The sequence goes on along the minus strand of CAWAYL010000009.1, from coordinate 58,914 downwards.
TTCCGGCGGCATCGACAGCGCCTTGACGGCGGTCGTCGCCGTCGACGCGCTCGGCGCCGAGCGGGTCCGTTGCGTGATGATGCCATCGCCCTACACCTCCGCCGACAGCCTGGAAGACGCCGCCGAAACCGCCCGGTTGCTGGACGTGACCCTGGATTCCGTCGCCATCGGGCCGGCCATGGACGCGTTTTCGGAGATGATGCGCGGCGTGTTCGCGGGAAGGCCGGCCGATGTCACCGAGGAGAACATCCAGGCGCGCGCCCGCGGCATCGTCCTGATGGCCATCAGCAACAAGCTCGGGCACATGGTGCTGACCACCGGCAACAAATCCGAGATGTCCGTGGGATACGCCACGTTGTACGGTGACATGTGCGGCGGCTTCTCGGTGCTGAAGGATGTCTACAAGACCACGGTATTCAAGCTCGCGCATTGGCGCAACCAGGTTCTCCCGGACGGATGCCTGGGCCCCGCCGGCCGGGTCATTCCCGAACGCGTCATCACCAAACCGCCGAGCGCCGAGCTGAGACCGGACCAGACCGACCAGGACAGCCTGCCGCCCTACGACGAACTGGACGCCATCCTCAAGGCACTGATCGAGGACGAACGCTCGGTCGCCGATATCGTCGCCGGTGGCTTCGATGCCGACACCGTTCGCCGGGTGTGGCGACTGGTGGATCGCGGCGAATACAAACGCCGCCAGGCGCCGCCCGGGGTGAAGATCACCGCGCGGGCGTTCGGCCGCGATCGCCGCTACCCCATCACCAACGGCTATACCAATCTCGTGTGACTTACGGAACCGATGACCCTTCATCTCTACAACACGCTCCGGCGCGAAAAGCAGGTTTTCGAGCCCATCGATCCCGGCAACGTCCGCATGTATGTCTGCGGACCGACGGTCTACGACTACGCCCATATCGGCAATGCCCGCCCGGCCGTGGTTTTCGACGTGCTCGGCCGTCTGCTGCGCCACCGGTTCGGCGCCGGACATGTGACCTACGTCCGCAACATTACCGATGTCGACGACAAGATCATCAACGCGCACCGGGAAACCGGCGAGCCCATCGAGTCCATCACCCGGCGCACCGCCCAGGCCTATTGGGACGACATGCACGCGCTCGGATGCCTGGATCCGGACGTGGAGCCGCGCGCCACCCGGCACATCGACGAGATGATCGCCATGATCGGCGAGCTGATCGAGCGCGGCCACGCCTACGCCGCCGAGGGGCACGTGCTGTTCGACGTGCCGTCCATGCCGGCGTACGGCAGGCTTTCGCAACGCAAGCTCGACGACATGATCGCCGGCGCGCGGGTGGAAGTGGCGCCCTACAAGCGTAACCCGCAAGACTTCGTGCTGTGGAAACCGTCCACCGACGAAGAGCCCGGCTGGGCCAGCCCCTGGGGCCGGGGGCGCCCGGGCTGGCACATCGAGTGCTCGGCCATGAGCGGGCAAGTATCTCGGCGAAACCTTCGATATCCACGGCGGCGGCCAGGATCTGATCTTCCCCCACCATGAGAACGAGATCGCCCAGAGCACGTGCGCCCACGGCGGCCGGCCGTTCGCCCACTACTGGATGCACAACGGCTATCTCATGACCGAGGGCGAGAAGATGTCGAAGAGCCTCGGCAACTTCTACACCGTCCACGACCTGCTAGAGGAATTCCCCGGCGAGGCCATCCGCCTGGTGCTGCTGCAGACCCACTACCGCCAGCCCATCGATTTCACCAAGGACGGCGTCGCCCAGGCGCGCCAGACCCTGGATCGCATCTACGGCGCGCTTCGCGGCGTCGCGCGACAGTCGAGGCGGACCTTCAGCCGGCCGGCGCCGGCGGTTCATCGACGCGCTGTCCGACGATCTCAACACGCCGTCCGCCCTTGCCCATGTGTTCGAGCTGGTGGCGGACCTGAACAAGGCCGCCGACGACGCGGACAAACGATCCCTCAAGGGCCGGCTCCTGGCGGCCGGGAACCTGCTCGGCCTCGTCCGGCAGGATCCGGAAGCGTGGTTCCGCTGGCAGCCCGCCGATACCGAAACCGTCGCCGAGGACGAGATCGAGACCCTGATCGCCGATCGCGTGACCGCCCGCAAGAACCGCGATTTCGCCGCCGCCGACGCTATCCGCGACGGCCTCGCCGCCCGCGGCATCGTCCTCGAGGACGGCCCCGACGGAACCGTCTGGCGGCGCGCGTAATACGCTCCGCTTAGAACGTACCGCCGTTCCACCCCCAGTGAGACCGGGTTGAACACTTCGGCGAAATTGATGTAGACGCGGTCCGCGCGGAACGCCGGTCTCCCGCTCGATCACATCGCAAAGCGCGTTCGAAAGCGCCGCGGTCCGGTCCTCCGGCAACCCGATGCTTCTCAATTCCAGAAAAGCGGCCGGCTCCGCCGTTCCCGCCATGAGCATCGGCGTGCCCGGCTGAACGGTTACCATGACATAGCGTTCCGGCTTGCCGAGCGTCCGCGCGGTCACCTCGGACGCCCGAGCGACGAGCGCCTGGGATTTGGCGGCGTCGAGACCGACATTGGTTTCAATTCTGAGCAGCGGCATGGTATAGTCTCCGATCCTGTCTCGGTCATCTCCCGGGATGGCACATGGGGGGAAGGGGGGGTCGATGTTGCTTTTTCAAAAACAACCCCATGCAAAGTAGAATTTCGGGCGTCAAGGCGTAGCCAAGGCCCGACATCCCGTCCCTTCCGATCCCGCGCTAATACCCGTATCGGCTGGTAGCGGGAGGGAAGGATGTCTGGGGTTCGCTGATGACCTCGGCGCCTTCGCGGGTCACCTCCATGACCGCCAGGGCCCGTTCGGCGACGCCGTCGGGACCGAGGCGGAACAGGCCGTCGCGTCCCATGAAGCCCTTCGGGTCCGTCAGTCTGTCCGCGGTGTACCCCTGGTCGCCGCCCTGCCGGCCCAGAACGACGGCCAGCGCGGTGGCATCGTAGGCCAGGGTCGCCAGGCGGTGCGGCGTCGTATCGTAGGTGTCGGCGTATTGCCGCTCGAACTCGGTGCGCAGGTTCGGCGGCGGCGCCGCATACCAGCCTCCCACCAGCGACGGCTCGGATCCGATGCCGGGCTCGTCCCAGGCGCCGGTGCCGAGCAGGCGGATGCGGGCCGGCTCGATGCCGTGGAGGGGGAGATGGGCCGCCATCGTCTGCAGCCGTTTGCCGCCGTCGGCGATCATCACCGCGTCGAACGCGAGATCGGGCCCCAGAGCCCCATCGGGAGCATTCTCGGCGGCGGCCGCCCCGCCTTCGGCGTCCGTGGCGGCTTTGGCGGCGGCCCGGGCCGCGCCTTCGGCACCGGCGATTTGACGAATGGCGTCGTCGAAGTTGGCGATGCGGGGGTCATACAACGCCTTGGCGGCCACCACGCCGCCATCGGCCACCACCGCCTCTTCCAGGGCGATCATCACACGCCGGCCATACTCGTTGTCGGGCGCGACGGCGGCGATCCGGCGCAGCTCCCGAGACTGAGCATAGGAGACCACCCGCTTGACCTCGGTGGTCGGGGTAAATCCGATGACGTAGACGTCGTCTCCAGCCACTTGCCGGTCGCTCGAGAACGCCACCATCGGGACCCCGGCGGTCCATGCGGCCGGCGATGCCGCCAGCACGGAGGACGCAAGCAGCGGTCCGAGCATGATGGAGGCGCCGTCGGCGATGGCGTAGCGGGACGCCCGGGCGGCTCCCTCGGGCGTGCCGCCGGTATCGTAGGGCAGCAACTCGAAGCGCTGGTCCGACAGATCGAACAGCGCCAGTTGCGCCGCGTTGAGCATGGACTGGCCGAGCTGGCCGTTGGGTCCCGACAGCGGCAGCAAGATGGCCACCCGGATCTGGCCGGCGGCGATCGGCGGCGGTGGCGTCGTTTCGATGGGGCCGTCATCGCCGCCCGGAATCTGAACCAGCGACAATCGTTTCGCGAGGGGGCCGGGCGACAGGCCGGTCGTCGAATCGGCGGCAGTCGGGTCTTCCATTTTCGGGGGTGGCGACGCATCCTGCGTGGCGACCGGCGGCGCGTCATCCTTGAAGCAGGCCGCAGGCGCCCAACGACAGAGCGGCAACCGCGCATGGCACGGCGAAAAAGAGCGGAAACGGGGACGCGAGGCGATCATCGGCCGATCCTGTCATCTCGTCGAATGGGGCACCATCGACGGGGCCGCAGCGTAACGGTCATGGCGGCCCGAGTAAACCGCCGCAAGAGGCCGACGCGGGACAACCGCTGGCGTCCGGCCTGTACGTGGTCGCCACGCCCATCGGCAATGCCCGCGACATCACCCTTCGCGCCCTCGATGTTCTCCGTCGTGTCGACGTCATCGCCTGCGAGGATACCCGCGTCACGGCGAAGCTCATGGCCATTCACGGGATCAAGGCCCGGCTCACGCCCTATCACGACCACAACGCCCGCAAGGCCGGACCGGCCCTGATCGAGAGGCTGCGGCGGGGCGAGCGCGTGGCTTACGTTTCCGACGCCGGCACGCCGCTGATCTCCGATCCCGGTTACCGGCTGGTGCGGGCCTGCGCGGAGGCGGGGATCGCGCTTATTCCGCTGCCGGGCGCGTCGGCGGTGATGGCGGCGCTCTGTGTCTCGGGGCTGCCCAGCGACCGGTTTCTGTTCGCCGGCTTTCCGCCGCCTCGAAACGCCGCCCGGGCGCGTTTTCTGGCCGAGATCGCCGGCGTCCCGGCGACCCTGGTGCTCATGGAATCACCCCGCCGGCTGGCCGCCAGTCTTTCCCAGATGGCGGAGACGTTGGGCCCGCGAGAGGCCGTGGTCGGCCGCGAGCTGACCAAGATGTTCGAAGAGGTCCGCCGCGGTACCCTTGCCGACCTGGCCGATCACTACCGCGCCGCCGGTGCGCCCCGGGGCGAGGTTACCCTGGTGGTGGCACCGCCGGACAAGGTCGGGCCGGACGACGGCGGCGAAACCGACACGCTGCTGGAGGCGGCGCTCGGAGAGCTGTCGCCGCGCGGCGCCGCCGAGCGCGTCGCCGCCGAGACCGGGCGGCCGTTCCGCAGGCTCTATACGCGCGCTCTCGAGCTCAGCCGCCGCGAGCGATGACCCCGCCCCGCCCGGCCACCGACAGCAAACGCCGAGCCTGGCGGTTCGGACGCAATGCCGAGACCCTGTGCGCCTGGGTGTTGCGGCTCAAGGGCTATCAGATCGTCGCCCGTGACTTCCGTGTTCCGGTGGGAGAGATCGACATCGTCGCGCGCCGCGGCCGGACGCTCGCGTTCATCGAGGTCAAGGCCCGGGGGGACAGGATGGCGGAAGGCGCGGCGGACCGGGCGGCGGACGGGCGGCGGTCGAAGCGCTCACGCCCCGCCAGCGCCGCCGCATCGTCCGCGCCGCCGAGGCGTTTCTGCGGCGCCATCGCGGCTACGCCGCGTTCGACTTTCGCTTCGACGTCATGCTTGTCCGCCGGGGACGATGGCCCCGGCACCTGGCCAATGCCTGGCGGGCCGACGACTGACGGGGCCGCGCTCCACTTGGCAATCCGGGCCGGGCGATCCGGGCTTGATTCTTCGGGTGGAGCCGGCGTTAATGGCGGCGTTCGCGGTTGTCTCGCGAAGTCTCGCGAAGTCTCGCGAAAGGGAGAACAACATCATGGCCCTCAGGGTCGCCATTCAGATGGATCCCATCGAGTCCATCGACATCGATGCCGACAGCACCTTCGTCCTGGCGCTGGAGGCACAACGGCGCGGTCACGATCTGTACCACTACCTGGCGCAGGACCTGTCGTTCTACCGCGGCCGGGTGGTGGCCCGCGCCCGCACCCTCGAGGTCCGCCGGCAGCAGGGGCAACCACTTCCTGCTCGGCGCGCCGGAGATCCTGGATCTCGCCACCATGGACATGGTGCTGATGCGCCAGGACCCGCCATTCGACATGGCCTATATCACCGCCACTCATCTGCTCGAGCACATCCATCCCGAGACCTACGTGGTCAACGACCCGGCGGCGGTTCGTAACGCACCGGAAAAGCTGTTCGTCGCTCATTTTCCGGACCTCATGCCGCCGACCCTGATCACCACCGACCGGGCCCAGATCGCCGCCTTTCGCGCCGAGCACAAGGACATCATCATCAAGCCGCTTTACGGCAACGGCGGCGCCGGCGTGTTTCACGTCGGCCCCGACAACGACAATCTCAGCGCCCTGCTCGAGGTGTTCACCCAGCTGTTCCGCGAACCCATCGTCGTCCAGGTTTATCTGCCCGAGGTTCGCGACGGCGACAAGCGCATCATCCTGGTGGACGGCAAGGCGGCCGGCGTCATCAAGCGCGTCCCGGCGGCGGGCGAGGCGCGCGCCAACCTGCACGTGGGCGGCCGCGCCGAGAAGGACACGCTCAGCGACCGCGACCACGAAATCTGCGAGGCCATCGGCCCGGAGCTCAAGCGCCGCGGCCTGGTGTTCGTCGGCATCGACGTGATCGGGCGCTACCTCACCGAAATCAACGTCACCTCGCCCACCGGCCTCCAGGAGATCGACCGGTTCGACGGCGTCTCCCTGGAATCGGACCTCTGGGACGCCTTCGAGGAGCGCTTTCACGCCAGCAAAGGTTGAGCATTTTTCATAAAAACAAACAAAAGTAGCATTTTGCCGCGTTAAATCGTAGTATTCCCCATCGAACTGGTTTCACAGGGGAGCCTCATGGTTGCGCGGATCACGACGGTCGCGTTTCAGGGCATCGACGTCCAGGACGTGAACGTGCAGGTGCAGATATCGGCCGGCATGCCGAGTTTCACCGTCGTCGGCCTGCCCGACAAGGCGGTGGCGGAGAGCCGCGAGCGCGTGCGGTCCAGCCTGAGCGCCATGGGGCTGGCGCTGCCGCTCCAGCGGATCACCGTCAACCTCGCGCCGGCCGACCTGCTCAAGGAAGGCAGCCACTTCGACCTGCCCATCGCCATGGCGCTTCTGTCGGCCATGGGCGTGCTGCCCGGCGACGTCCTCGACGGCTACGCGGCGCTGGGCGAACTGGCTCTCGACGGCGCCATCGCAAGCGTGGCCGGCGTGCTGCCGGCGGCGGTCCACGCCAGCGCCCGGGGGCTCGGTCTGATCTGTCCGGCGGCGCAGGGCGGCGAGGCGGCCTGGGCGGCGGGGATCGAGGTGCTGGCGGCGCCGACGCTGCTGGCGCTGATCAATCACTTCAAGGGCACCCAGGTGCTGGTTCCGCCCGACCCGAAGATCGTCGACGACACCCTGAGTTACGCCGATCTCGGCGACATCAAGGGCCAGGAAACGGCGAAGCGCGCCCTCGAAATCGCCGCCGCCGGCGGCCACAGCCTGCTCATGGTCGGGCCGCCGGGTTCCGGTAAATCCATGCTGGCGTCGCGCATGCCGGGCCTGCTGCCCGCGCTGGACCCGGCCGAGGCGCTGGAGGTGAGCATGATCCACAGCGTCGCCGGCATGCTTCACGGCGGCGGCCTGACCCGGCGGCGGCCCTATCGCGACCCGCATCATTCGGCGTCGGTGGCGGCGCTGGTGGGCGGCGGCTTCCGCGGACGCCCGGGCGAGGTCTCGCTGGCCCATCTCGGTGTCCTTTTCCTCGACGAGATGCCGGAGTTCCAGCGCGCCGCCCTGGAGGCGCTGCGCCAGCCGCTGGAAAGCGGCCGCGCCACGGTGGCCCGCGCCAACGCCCACGTGACCTATCCGGCGCGGGTGCAACTGGTCGCCGCCATGAACCCCTGCCGCTGCGGCTACCTCGACGATCCGGGCCGCGCCTGCAACCGGGCGCCGCGCTGCGCCGTCGACTACCAGTCCAAGATCTCCGGCCCGGTGTTCGACCGCATCGACCTGCACGTCGAGGTCCCGGCGGTCAGCCCGGCCGATCTCACGCTGCCGCCCCCGGCCGAGCGCTCGGCCGACGTGGCGGCGCGCGTCGCCGCCGCCCGGGCCCTGCAGAAAGCGCGTTACCGCGAAGCCGCCGCCGGCCCGCCGGTCCGCACCAACGCCGAGGCCGACGGGGAGGTGCTGGAGGCCGCCGCCGCACCGGACCAGGCGGGCCAGTGCCTGCTCACCGACGCCGTTGAGCGCATGCGCCTGAGCGCTCGCGGCTACCACCGCGTTCTCCGCGTCGCCCGCACCCTTGCCGACCTCGACGGCAGCGCCTCGGTCAAACGCATCCACATCGCCGAAGCGCTTTCCTACCGCCGCATGGTCCCCGGCCGCACCGCCCTGCCGGAAAAGCAGAGCGTGTCGGGCCGGTCATGGCAGTAAGGCTACTGCAATACCATGTGGCGGATGCCGCCAGGGCTCCAAGAGCAATGGCACGGAAAAGATCATCGTGCGCCGTGCAAGGGCTTCGCGCGGTCGACGCGGGCGCGTTCCTTCGGGCTATGCATCGCCTCCCACAGGTCTGTGCGGCGCTGCACGTTCAGCCAGAAATCCGGACCGTTGCCGAATACTCGCGCGAGTATCAGCGCCGTCGCGGCCGTCACGTTGCGGCGGTTGTTGCACAGCTCGTTGACGTGTTTGCGCCGAACGCTCATCGCCTCGGCCAGCGCCGTCTGGGTCAGGCCGAGCGGCTGCATGAACTCCGCCACCAGAATTTCGCCGACCGTGACCGGCTTGCGCTCCGTCATCGACATGGCTTGCCTCACTTCACCTGTAACCGTGGTCGTCTAGATCAACGTCGAACGCTTCGCCCCGTCGTGGTCTGACAACCCATGGCGTCGATGGTGACCAGGGCCCCGGCCAGTTCCAAGCGCTCGAGCAGCGCCGGGATGGCGGTAATCTCGTTGGGCTTTTCCTCGCACGCCTGCTGGCCGAGCACGAGCCGCTGGCGCGAGGCCCAGGCCGAGACGAGATGCAGCGGGTTCTTGCCCTGGCTTCTGCTATGGGCGCGGCGCGAGGTCTTTCCGTCGATGGCGACGAAATCGTCGGCCCCGGCCATGGTGGCGCACAGGACGCAGAGCAGGACTTCAGGCAAGGGGTAAACCACATTCCAGGCTTGGCGGGGATCTTCAAGGGCGGAAAACTGATCGAGCAGCGCTGTGCCGGGCATCGGAAACCTCCATGATTAGAGGTCTCCTATGAATGACATCAAACCCATCAGGGGAACCCCCCTCCGTTCGGGCGATTGCCCTGTGGAGAGCCCGAGCGACCGTTGACAACCGGCGGACACCGGGTATAGTGCCCCCGATTTTGTCGCACCGCGTCCTGGCGCGCGGTGCTTTCTTTGCTTTCATGGATCGCTAATGTACGCCGTAATCCGCACCGGTGGAAAACAATACCGGGTGGCCGAAAATCAACGGCTCACCGTCGAAAGATTGCCGGGAGACCCCGGCGAAACCCTCAAGCTCGACGATGTGTTGATGATCGCCGAAGATGGGAGCGCCCCGATACTCGATGCGTCGGGGCTTTCGAAGGCCGCCGTATTCGCCGAGGTCGTTGCGCAGACGCGCGGCGACAAGGTGATCGTCTTCAAGAAAAATCGCCGTAAGAACTATCGGCGCACCAAGGGCCATCGCCAGGAACAGACGATGCTGCGAATTGCCAGCATCAGCGCCTCCGGTAAGGCGCCCGCGGCCAGCAAGGTAGCCGCGAAGGACGAAGCGTCTCCCGAGGCCGCCGCCGAGACGCCGGCCCCGGAAGCGCAACAGGCCGAGGCGCAGGACGCGCCGAGGAGGGCTCCGCGGTGGAGCCCGAGGGTGACTCGACCTACGACACGACTCCCGAGGCGACCCCCGAAAGCCAATCCAAGGAGTAACGGCCATGGCTCACAAGAAGGCGGGCGGCAGTTCCCGCAACGGCCGGGACAGCGCCGGGCGGCGCCTCGGCGTCAAGAAGTCCGGCGGCCAAGCGGTCATCCCGGGCAACATCATCATCCGCCAGCGCGGAACCCGGTTCCATCCGGGCACCAACGTCGGCATCGGCAAGGACCACACGCTGTTCGCCGTGTCGGAAGGCCGGGTGGCGTTTCGCCGTAAGGCGCGCGGACGGACCTACGTGTTCGTGGAGCCGACCTCCTAAACTCCGGCGCGCCTGTTCTCACGCGGGGCGGGGAAGGCCTGTTCGGTTTTCCCGCCCGCTGATGGGACAAGACCCGTGAAATTCCTCGACGAGGCCAAGGTGTTCGTGAAAAGCGGAGACGGCGGCAACGGCTGCGTGGCTTTTCGGCGCGAGAAATACGTCGAATTCGGAGGACCCGATGGCGGCGATGGCGGGCGGGGCGGCAATGTCGTCGCCGAGGCGGTAGCCAATCTCAACACGCTGATCGACTTTCGCTACCGCCAGCATTTCAAGGCGCAGCGCGGCCGTCATGGCATGGGCAAGAACCGCACCGGCGCCAAGTCTCCGGACGTGGTGATGAGCGTCCCTGTCGGCACCCAGATTTTCGCCGAGGACAAGCAGACTTTGCTGGCCGACCTCACGGAGCCCGGCGAACGAGCTGTTCTGGCTCGCGGCGGCGATGGCGGACACGGCAACGCGCACTTCAAATCGTCCACCAATCAAGCGCCCCGGCGCGCCGACCCGGGGCACCCTGGAGAGGAGCAGTGGATCTGGCTCCGGCTGAAGATTATCGCCGATGCCGGGCTCGTCGGGCTGCCGAATGCGGGAAAGTCGACGTTTCTGGCCACGGTCTCGCGCGCCAAGCCGAAGATCGCCGGTTATCCGTTCACTACCCTGCATCCGCAACTCGGCGTGGTGGCGGTGGAAAACAGCGTTTTCGTTCTCGCCGACATTCCCGGCCTCATCGAGGGGGCGCACGAGGGCGCCGGGCTCGGGACTCGCTTCCTCGGCCATCTCGAGCGCTGTCGGGTGCTGGTGCATCTGGTGGATGGAACTGGCGAGGACGTGGCCGAAGATTACCGGACGGTGCGCCGCGAACTCGATGCCTACGGCGCCGGGCTTGCGGCCAAGCCATATGTAGTGGCGCTCAACAAGGTGGACGCGCTCGCGCCCGAGCAGATCGCCGAGCAGCACGCGGCACTCGAAGCGGCGTCGGGTGGTCCGGTGTCGCTGACCTCTGGCGTTTCCCGAGCCGGGATTGACGATGTGCTGGCGCGCGCCTACGACGTCATTCGCGCGTTTAGGGACGCGGAGAGCCCTGCGGAGCCACATTTCTCGCCATGAACCCGCGAAGGCAAAGCACCGACATTGCCGCCGGCCGGCGTCTCGTCGTCAAGATCGGCTCGGCGCTGTTGGTGGATGAGGACAGCGGCGCGATCCGGAGCGACTGGCTGCTCGCCCTGGCGACCGATATCGCCGCGTGCAGGGCACGTGGCCAGGAAGTTCTGATTGTTTCGTCGGGCGCCATCGCTGTCGGACGCCGGCACTTGATGCTCGGCGCCGGCACCCTCCGACTGGAGGAAAAGCAGGCCGCCGCCGCCACCGGCATGATCCGCCTCGCGCACGCTTATCAGGAAATGCTGGCGCGCTTTGGTCTCACGGTCGCTCAGGTGCTGTTGACGCTGAACGACACCGAGGCGCGACGGAACTATATCAATGCCCGCAACACGCTGACGACGCTCCTCGGCGCCGGCGCGGTGCCGCTGATCAACGAAAACGATACGGTGGCCACGGACGAGATCCGCTTCGGCGACAATGACCGGCTCGGCGCCAGGGTGGCCGCCATGGTGACGGCCGACACACTGATCTTGCTCTCTGACATCGATGGGTTGTACACGGCCGACCCGAGCAAGAACGCGGAGGCGCGATGGATTCCGGAGGTGCGGGAGATTACCCCGGAACTGGAGGCCATGGCTGGCGATGCGCTTCCCGGACACGGCACCGGCGGCATGGTGACGAAACTGGCTGCCGCGAAAGTGGCGCTCGGGGCGGGTTGCCGCATGGTGATCACCGACGGACATCCCCTCCATCCTCTCAGGCGCCTGGAAGAGGGCGGCCGCTGCACCTGGTTTCTCCCCGCAGCCACGCCGACCACGGCCCGCAAGCGATTTATCGGCGGTACCTTGAAGCCGGCCGGGACCTTGGTCATCGATCTCGGAGCGGCAAGCGCGCTGCGGGCGGGCAAAAGCCTGCTGCCGCCGGGTGTGGTGGATGTCAGGGGCCAGTTCAACAAAGGTGCTGCGGTCATGGTAAAGACCACCGACGGGCTCGAAGTGGCGCGGGGGCTGTGTGGGTACTCCGCCAATGACGCGCGGCGCATCAAGGGGTACAAATGCAGTGAAATAGAAGCGCGCCTGGGTTACCGTGGACCCGACGAGATGATCCATGCCGACAATCTCGCGTTGGACCGCAAGAAACCCGGGTGACCACCATGACCGTTGATGCCATTGCGCGTGAATTCCGCCGGGACAAGGATGATGTCCGGCGGCTGATGCATCGCATCGGCGCCGCCGCTCGCGCGGCGGCGGGCGCGCTGGCCACGGCGTCTACGGCAGCCAAAAACAAAGCGCTCATGGAGAGCGCCCGCGCCTTGCGGGTGCGGGCGCCCGACATTCGTGCGGCCAACGCGCGCGACATGGCTGCGGGCGCGGAAAAAGGCCTGAGCAACGCCATGTTGGACCGTCTCGCCCTCGACGATGGCCGGATCGAGGCCATCGCCGGCGGGCTGGAGGAAATCGCCGCGCTGGCGGATCCCATCGGCGCGGTCATCGCCGAATGGGACAGGCCGAGCGGGCTGCACATTGCCCGGGTCCGAACGCCACTCGGCGTCATCGGCGTGATTTTCGAATCCCGGCCCAACGTGACCGGCGATGCCGGCGGGCTTTGTCTCAAGTCCGGCAACGCGTCGATCCTCAGATGCGGATCGGAGAGCTTCAACTCGTCCTCGGCTATTGCCGAGTGCCTGGAAGCGGGGCTGATCGCTGCCGGGCTACCGGGGGCCAGCATCCAACTGGTTCCCACCGTCGACCGGGCGGCCGTCGGCGAGATGCTGACCATGAGCGAGTTCATCGACGTCATCGTGCCGCGCGGCGGCCGCTCGCTGATCGAGCGGGTCTCGGCCGAGAGCAAGGTGCCGCTGTTCAAGCATCTGGAGGGTATCTGTCACACCTACGTCCACGGCGCGGCCGACCGCGACATGGCGCGGCGAGTGGTCTTCAATGCCAAGATGCGGCGGACGGGGATTTGCGGCGCGACCGAGACGCTGTTGGTGGATCGCGCCTTCGCCGCCGTCGTCTTGCCGCCGATCATCGAGGATTTGCGAGCCGCGGGGTGCACATTGAGAGGGGATGCCGCGGCGCAGTCGCTCGACAGCCGGATCGGCCCCGCCACCGACGACGACTGGGACACGGAGTACCTCGATGCGATCCTGTCGGTGAAGCTTGTGGACGGCTTGGACGACGCCATCGCGCATGTGAACCGGCACTCGTCGGGACATACCGAGGCGATCATTACCGAGGACGCCGCGGCCGCCGAGGCCTTCATCAACCGCCTCGATAGCGCCATTCTCATGGTCAACGCCTCGACCCAGTACGCCGATGGCGGGGAGTTCGGCATGGGCGCGGAGATCGGCATCTCCACCGGCAAGCTGCATGCCCGGGGCCCCGTCGGCGTGGAACAACTGACCAGCTTCAAGTACGTCGTTCGCGGCACCGGGCAATGCCGGGCGTGAGGCGGCCGAGCGATTGCCGCCACACCCGTGGCTGCGAAGTCGGCGCGTAGAAACGGGTCATTGAGCATGCCCAGGACAGGCGGCATGACGCCCGGGATATCGCCCGTTCCCGGGAAACGGATCGGCGTCCTTGGCGGGTCGTTCAATCCTGCCCACGAGGGACATCGCCATATTTCGATCATGGCGCTGCAACGGTTGAGGCTCGATGCGGTATGGTGGATGATCTCGCCGCAAAATCCGCTCAAGGACGCCGGCGAAATGGCGCCATTGCACAACCGAGTGCGGCGGGCCCGCGCGGTGGCAAGCCATCCCGACGTCCACGTGACGGACATCGAGGCCCAGTTGGGAACGCGCTTTACCGCCGATACCGTCGAGGCCCTGAAGCGGCGCTTTCCAGCAATTCGTTTCGTTTGGTTGATGGGCGCCGACAATTTGTGTCAGATTCCGAAGTGGCGAAACTGGCGAACGGATCTTTCAAGCGGTTCCCATTGCGGTTTTCACCCGTCCGTCCTATTCTGTAAGGGCGTTGTCGGGCCGGGCGGCAAAACGGTTCGCCGCCGACCGGCTGTCGGAGCGGCGGGCGGCATCGCTGGCGGAGGCGCGGCCGCCGGCATGGGTTTTTGTGCACGGACGTTCGCACGGCCAGTCGGCATCCAAAATTCGCGCTGAAAACGCCGAATGGTCGGCCGAGGGGATTGAAAAGGAAGCGAATGCTCAAGTCTAAGGAACGCGGATCATAACGGCGACACACAAAACGCCGCCGGTTGGCGCGGAATTGCTGACAATCGTCACCGGGTCTCTGGAAGACGATAAGGCGGAAGACATCGTCGTGATCGAGCTTGCGGGCAAGTCGTCTCTCGCCGATTACATGGTCATCGCAACCGGGGCGTCGCGCCGCCAGGTCGGGACAATGGCCGAACATCTGCGCGAAAAGATGAAGGGCTCCGGATTCAAGGGGGTGTCCATCGAAGGCAAGGAAAATTGCGATTGGGTTTTGATGGATGCGGGCGACATCGTCGTCCACTTGTTCCGACCGGAGGTTCGTGCTTTTTACGCCCTGGAGCGCATGTGGGGCCAGCCGCAGGCCGTAAACACGGGCGACCCGGGCGTCAAGGCGGGCTTGCAGGCGTAAGGTCGGTCCCGCGTCGCGGAGGGGCTAAACAACCATCGGATGGTCTTAAGGAACTATACCGGGTGAGCCAGGCGGAATTCGCACAATGGGTGCCGTATTGCAGGTCGAGGACTTTTGCGTCATCGCCGCCCGGCCGCCCAAAGCCGACTTTGGCACTCACGCACCCAACATCACCACATACTCCATCACACACGTAAAGGCTCAATAGCGAGCCGATTTCTGAAAAACCTAGAGGAGGAATACAATATGGGTGAAGCCGCTTTGAAATCCACAGCCGTTGGCCTGAAGCCAGGCGTCGTTACGGGCGACGACTACGTAACCCTGGTCGAGTCGTGCAAGGCGGGCGGTTACGCGCTGCCGGCCGTTAACGTGACGGGCACCAATACCATCAATGGGGTCCTGGAAGCCGCGGCGAAGAACAAGTCGGACATCATCATCCAGCTTTCCAATGGTGGCGCACAATTCTACGCTGGCCAAGGGTTCCCCGACGGCACGCTCGCCAAAGTGCTCGGCGCCGTGTCGGCCGCCCGCCACATCCATATGATGGCGGAGCATTACGGCGTTTGTGTCATCTTGCATACCGATCATGCCAACAAGAAACTTATCCCCTGGGTCGAAGGCATGCTCGACCATGGCGAGGCCTTCTTCAAGGAGACCGGCAAGCCGCTCTTCAGCTCCCACATGCTCGACCTGTCCGAAGAGCCCATCGAGTGGAACCTCAACGAGTGTGCCCGTATTCTCAAGCGGATGGCTCCCATGGGCATGAGCCTCGAGATCGAGCTCGGCGTGACCGGCGGCGAAGAGGACGGCATCGGCGGTGAATTCGACGAAAGCGCCGACAACTCAAAGCTCTACACCCAGCCCGAGGACGTTCTTCAGGCCTATAAGCAGCTCAACTCCATCGGTTCTTTCTCGGTCGCCGCGTCGTTCGGCAACGTGCATGGCGTGTACAAGCCCGGCAACGTGAAGCTGCGCCCCGAGATCCTCAAGAATTCCCAGACGCTCGTGGCGGAGAAGGAAGGCACGGACCCGAACCCGCTCAACCTCGTATTCCACGGCGGCTCTGGCTCAGACAAGGGGCAGATTACGGAGGCCGTCAGCTACGGCGTATTCAAGATGAACATTGACACCGACACTCAGTTTGTCTTTTCAGAGGCCGTCGGCAAGTTCATCGCTGAGCATCCGAAGGCCTTCAAGTACCAGATCGATCCGGAAGATGGCACGCCCTACAAGAAGTTCTACGATCCGCGCAAGTGGCTGCGGGCGGCCGAACAAGGGTTGGTCGAGCGCCTCACCGAGGCGTGCGCCGATCTCAATTCGACTGGCAAGTCGCTGGCCCAGGGATAGCGTCCGATCGGTTCGATACCATCCGATCCGATCGCGGGAACAGCAGACACGGTGAGCGCGTTAGCCTTTGTCGGTGGATAAAGGAATGTTGGCGCAAGCGTGTTAGTGCGACCCGCGGATGAAAATCGACGCGGGGCAGAGGCCGTGACTTTTACGGTCCCGCCCCGTTGTCGTATTCGACGCGCTGATAAAACGATTGAAGTCAGCGGCGACCCTGAATTACCCCGCCGCGAAGTCGCGCACGAACGAGCGGCAATGACGAACGATATATGGCCGCAAAGGCTGTGACCCCCTTACGACAGGTCGGGAGAATGAGGATGCTAAAGAAGAACCCCAACTTCGCTCGCATAAAAGGCCCCATCGTGACGATTGTCATGGATGGCATCGGTCTCAGCAGCAATACCGTGGGAAATGCATTTGCCAATGCCAATACTCCCGTGCTGGACCGGCTGTTCAAGGAGTACGGCCACATCGCGCTGAAGGCCCATGGCAAGGCGGTCGGCATGCCCAGCGACGAAGACATGGGCAACTCGGAAGTGGGGCACAATGCCCTTGGCTCCGGCCAAGTCTACAACCAGGGCGCCTCTTTGGTGAAGGAAGCCATCGATTCCGGAGAACTGTTCGAGAAGGATGCCTGGAAGGAAGTGATCGACAACGCCAAAACGCACAATTCGACGCTGCATCTGATTGGGCTCTTTTCCGATGGAAACGTTCATTCGCATATGGATCACATCAAGGCTTTGATTGCCCGGGCCAAGCAAGAGGGGCAAAAACGCGTGCGCGTCCACATTTTGCTGGATGGCCGGGACGTGCCCGAAACCTCGGCGCTCGACTATGTGGAACCCTTCGAGGCGTTTCTCGCCAGCCTCAACGATGACTCCTTCGACGCCGCGATCGCCAGTGGCGGCGGGCGGATGAACATCACCATGGATCGCTACGAAGCCAATTGGAGCATGGTGGAGCGGGGTTGGCACACGCACGTGTTGGGTGACGGGCCCCAGTTCGACACGGCGGTGAACGCGATCAAGACGTTGCGCGAAAAACGTCCGGGCACCATCGACCAGGATCTGCCACCATTCGTGATCGCCAAGGACGGCGAGCCGGTGGGCACGATCGAGGACAACGACAGTGTCGTGTTCTTCAACTTCCGGGGGGACCGGGCCATCGAAATCTCGCGGGCGTTCGAGGAAGAGGATTTTTCGGTGTTCGACCGCGTGCGGGTGCCGAAGGTGGTTTACGCCGGCATGCTGGAATACGATGGCGATCTTCACATTCCGAGCCGCTACCTGGTTCCGCCGCCGTCGATCCGCGACACCTTGGGCGAGTATCTGGCCAAGGAAGGTATTACCCAGCTGGCCATATCGGAAACCCAGAAGTTCGGCCACGTAACGTATTTCTGGAATGGCAACCGCAGTGGCAAATTCAGCAAGGAACTGGAGGAGTACATCGAGATTCCGTCGGACGTGGTGCCATACGAGGAACGCCCGTGGATGAAAGCGGCCGAGATCACCGACGAACTCATCCGCCAGCTTCGAACGGGCAAGCACCGGTTCGCCCGGGTCAATTACGCCAATGGCGACATGGTCGGGCACACCGGCATATTCGATGCCGCGCTCATCGGCGTGGCGACCGTTGATCTGGCTTTGCGCCGGCTGTTACCGGTCATCGACGAACTAGGCGGGGTCGCGCTGATCACCGCCGATCACGGCAATGCCGACGAGATGTTCGAGGTGGACAAAAAGACCGGCCAGCCGAAAACCAACCCAAATTCAACCATCAAGGCGAAAACCAGCCACACCCTCAATCCGGTGCCGCTCATATACTATGATAACCAGTCCAACGGGTCGATTGTCCTGCGTCAGGGTAATGACTACGGTCTGAGTAATGTCGCGGCTTCCGTCGCCAATCTTCTCGGCTACGATGCCGCAGAGATGTGGGATGACAGCATGCTGGAGTTTAAGTAGCCGGCGGGTTCGGTCACGTCGGTGTTGCCGTTTCGGATCGTCGCCGTGGTCGCGGCTGCCGGCCTGGCCTTCGCGTGCTGGCCGCTGACAGCGGCGGATGTGGACGCGCCCACCGAGCGCTTGCAGGGTGTGGAACGCGCCATCGAGGAAAATCGGGCGGCGCGTTCCCGACTGGACCGTCAGGCGGCGGATCTCGCCAAAGAAACCGAGCGGATCCGTCGAGACCTGGTCAAGAGCGCCGCGACCATCCAAGCCCGGGAAGGACAGATCTCCCGTCTGGAAGCCCGACTCGCGGGGCTGGAGGGGGAAGAAGAGGAGGCGGTAGCGGGACTGGTGCGCAGCCGCGACGATGCGTCCCGCGTGCTGATGGCTTTGCAGAGACTGGCGCGCCACCCGGTTGCCGCCATCGTCGCCCATCCGATGAGCCCCGCCGATACGGTGCGCGGCGGTATCCTCCTGCGGGCCGCCGTCGGCGAGATCCAGCGGCGGGTCGGCACAATGCAGCGGCAGCTGGACCAATTGACCTCGCTCAGGAGCGATGTCTCCGATCGCCGCCGCGAACTGAGTGCCGCGAGGGATGCTCTCGAAACGGAACGAAGCGATCTCAACGCGGCGCTCGCCGCAAAGACCGACCTGCACCACGAACTCAGCGCGGCAAGCCGCAAGACGGCGGAGCGCGTTCAACGCCTCTCGTCGGAGGCCGGCGACCTCCGAGAGTTGGTCGCGCGCCTCGAAACAGAGGCGACGATGGAGGCGAAGGCGCGGGAAAAGGCGGAAACGCAAATCCAGACCGCCCGGCACCCCGGCGCGCAGGTGGTGTTGGTCCCCCCGACCGGAAATGACGTCACGCCCATCAGCAAAGCCCGCGGCCGCCTCGCTTATCCCGTCGTGGGTCGCGTCGTCGCTCGCTATGGTCGGCCAACGGAAGCGGGCCTGACCAGCAAGGGCGTTTCCATCGCAACCCGGACCGGCGCGCAAGTGGTGGCTCCCTACGACGGACGCGTCGTTTTTGCCGGGCCCTTCCGGGGATACGGGCAGGTCTTGATTACCGATCACGGCGAGGGATATCATACATTGTTGGCTGGCCTGTCGCAGATTGATACTGTTGTCGGTCAGTTGGTTTTCAGCGGCGAGCCGGTCGGGGTCATGAGGCGGTCCGAAGACGGCGCGCCACGGCTTTATCTGGAATTGCGCCGGAACAACCGGGCGGTTGATCCTCTCCCCTGGCTCACCAAGGAAGAAGTAAAGGTAAGTGGATGATTTGTCGCATGGTGACCGCCGTTGCCGCGGTGACGTTCTTGATCTCTTCCTCGGCGCTGGCCGAAGAAAAGTCCGAGTCTCACGCCGAGACTTACGAGTTGCTGAACCTGTTCGGTGATGTTTTCGAACGGGTCCGCTCCGACTACGTGGAGGAAGCCAGCGACGAAGAATTGATCGAGGCCGCCGTGAACGGCATGCTGTCGTCGCTGGATCCGCATTCCGGATACCTCAACGCCAAGCGATACGGGGAAATGAAGGTACAGACCCATGGTTCGTTCGGCGGTCTCGGGATCGAAGTGACCATGGAAGGCGGTTTGGTGAAAGTCGTGTCGCCCATTGACGACACTCCAGCGTTCCGTGCCGGTCTCGAACCCGGCGATCTGGTGACCCACATCGATGGCGAGCAGGTTCTTGGACTGACCCTCGCGGAAGCCGTCGAGAAGATGCGGGGTCCGGTGGACACGGGTATCGTGCTGACGATCCGTCGCGAGGGAAGCGATCCCTTCGATGTGACCATAAAGCGCGCGATCATCAAGATTTAGTCCGTACGCTCCCGAACTCGAGGGCAAGGTCGGATATGTCCGTGTCAGTTCCTTCAGCGAGCAGACGGGCCCGGGCATTACGGCCGCCATCGAAAAGCTCGAGAAGGAA
The DNA here is from genome assembly GCA_963786305.1 of uncultured Alphaproteobacteria bacterium. GTDB lineage: Bacteria > Pseudomonadota > Alphaproteobacteria > Rhodospirillales > Defluviicoccaceae > CAKZLS01. The sequence continues at coordinate 39,043 of CAWAYL010000009.1, read as the reverse complement.
GCGGATGGCGAGTTGCAAGGGATCGTTCTCGATCTGCGCAACAATCCCGGTGGCCTGCTGTCCCAGGCGATCGCCGTCTCGGACGCCTTTCTCGAGAAGGGAGAGATCGTATCCACTCGGTCCCGCCGCCCCGGCGACGCACAACGTTTCAATGCCCGGCCGGGGGAGGTCGCCACCGGCCTGCCCGTGGTGGTGATCATCAATGCCGGATCCGCGTCCGCTTCGGAGATCGTTGCCGGCGCCCTGCAGGATCACGGCCGCGCGATCCTGCTCGGCACCAAGTCCTTCGGCAAGGGTTCGGTGCAAACCATCATTCCGCTCGGCAGCCGCGGCGCCATGAGATTGACCACGGCGCGCTATTACACGCCGTCCGGCCGGTCGATCCAGGCCGTGGGGATAGAACCCGATATCGTTGTCCAACAGGCCCGCATCGAGGCCATCGACCAACCAAAGCGCCGCCGTGAGGCTGATCTCCGTGGCGCACTCGATAAGTCGGAGGAAGAGTCCAATGACGCCAATGACGCCAATGACGCCAATGACGCCAATGACGCTGATGGCGCCGATGATCCCGCTGGCGACGACGTTCGTTCCGAAGATGACAAAGATTCCGGGGCAAAGGCTGCGGCCGAGGATTACCAGCTGCTGAGAGCCTTGGATCTGGTGCGGGGCCTGTCCTTGTTCGCCAACAAGGTGCCGACCACCGGCGGTTAGAGCGCAGTCAGGAGAAGGGTGATTTTGCAGCACCAAAGTCCGTATGAGCAGTTATATCACTGAAACGCCATGGCTTTGGACGAGCGAAAAAAATACGGCCTTGCACTGATCGGCGGAGCGTCGGCCTGTGTCATCGTTCTCGCGGGCGTGCTGGCTGCCGGCTGGTTGTTGGTTTGGGATGGTCCCGATTCCCGATCAGCCGGCGGTGTCGAGGTCGAGCTTGCGGTGCGCGACAGTGGCAACGGCGAAAGAGTTCTGACGCCGCCGCATAATCGTTCCGCGGCAGCGCCGCGTGCTTCCGGTGGTGGCAAGGTGGCGGCGACCGCGCCCGGGCCGACGACCGGGTCGACGACCGGGCCCAACGGCTTAGTCATGCCGTCGGTCACCGCGACGGCGTACTCGCGGGCGCCTTTGGTGGCGGACGAGGAGACGCGGATCAGCGCGACGGATTCCGCGCTTTTGGAGCATAAGGGAGATCTCGCGCTTCCCCGGATTGCCGAAGACGGTCGAATGGCATGGCGGGTCTACTCGCGGCCTTTCGTCAGTCGGGACGACCGCCCGCGTCTGGCTATCGTCGTCGTGGGCCTGGGTCTCAGTCCGATCGCGACCGAGGCCGCCATTCGCCGGCTACCGGCGGCGGTTACGCTCGCTTTTCATCCCGACGCCGTGGATCTCGAGAGATGGGCGGAGATGGCGCGCCGCGCCGGTCACGAAGTCCTTCTCTCCCTACCGATGGAGCCGGCGGATTTTCCGTTCGACGATCCCGGACCGAACGCCCTCCTGACCGGTCTCGATACACTGGAAAACAGGGAGCGCCTCGAGCGTATATTGGGCCGGCTTCCCGGTTTTGCGGGCGTGATCAGCGTCATGGGATCGAGATTTACGCGCGACGAGGACAGCCTGCGGCCGGTGCTGGAAGCCCTCAACGGCCGCGGTTTGATGTATGTGGAAGGCGCCGACGCCGATCGGAGCGTGGCGCCGCGGATCGCCACCGAGATCGGACTTCCGCGGGTGATCGCGGATCTTGTTCTTGATGATGAACCATCCCGCGCCGGTATCGAGCGGCAGCTTGGGCGACTGGAGGAGACGGCCCGCGAGCGCGCCGTCGCGGTTGGCCTTGCCCGGCCCTATCCTGTAGTGATCGCCAGCCTCGCCAAGTGGGCTGCGACGCTGAAGGAGAGGAACCTCGTGCTGGCGCCAGCATCGGCCCTTGTCGATCGTCAATTTTTTCAGTGATGAGACGATCGCGCAAAAAACGGCCGTACCGAAAAGGTGTGGGAGCAGTTCTGTTCAATGCCGACGGCCTGGTGTTCGTTGCGCGGCGCATCGACACGGTGACCGATGCCTGGCAGTTGCCGCAGGGCGGGGTGAAGTCGGGCGAGAGACGCCGCGCGGCGGTGCTTCGCGAACTGGCGGAAGAAATCGGCACCGATAAGGTGGACATCATCGCCCGGTCGTCGCGGAAACTCCGTTACGATCTCCCAAAGGATCTCGCCGAAAAGGTGTGGGAGGGCCGCTACAGGGGGCAGAAGCAACGCTGGTTCGCCCTGCGCTTCACCGGAATAGATTCGGATATCGACGTCGCGGCAAGCGATCATCCGGAGTTCGACTCATGGCGGTGGGTGCGGCTGGATGATATTCCGGCATTCGCCATCTGGTTTAAGCGGGCAATCTACCGGGAGATCGTCGCCGAGTTCGACCACCTGTCGAGGCGCCAATCCCCGGAACGGAATTGACAGCCTCGACCGCGACCAACGCCCTACAGAAGCGTGCTCGCAACTCTTGATTTCCAGAGCAAGTGAAGCGGATCGAGTGATCTGTCTCGAACGATTGGGGTTCTATGCATCACGGGCGGATATCGATCCCGTGAACATGTAGGGAGGTGGGGGAAACGGAATGGGCCAACCCGTTTTCGGTTCATCGACGGTCGCGCCCGTCAGGCTCGGATTGCCGAGGTAACAGGAGGCGCAGAACCCGCCAACTTGAACGAGGTCGGTTTTCAAAAGGGGCGAGATGTATTGATCGTGCGGAATGGTTTCGTCCTCAACGGCCAACCCAAGCGTAGCTCCTTGGCGAAGGTTCGGGCCCTCGGCGGTCCTGAGAGGCAGTGGGTGGGAGATCCTTTTCGGCAACGGACGTTCACCGGCGACGTTGAGCACGGGATTTTTGATTCCGTAGAAGCGGCGCGCCTCGAGGAGGGCCTGGCGGGTGATGTAGACCCGACCGAATACGACAGGAAGACCGCCAAGCTTTTTGGGCTCCCCCAGGATGTCGACGGTGACGCCCGCGGCGCGGATGGCGCCATTGATGATCTGAATGGGCATGACACACAGGAACTCGTCGATGTTGTTCCGCATACCGTATTCGAGGCAGCCGCAGACAAGCTCGCCGAGGACCTCGCGTCTCTTGTCGGGAGAGAGACCCCGATCGATCCCGAACCGGGTCGCCTCCCAGATCCGCTCGTCGGATGGCAACGTCTCGCCGGCCACAAAGTCCGCCCACAATTCCTGGATCATGTAGGGTAGGGTCGTCGGAATGAGCCGGGTGACCGCGCGGGCCTCGCCTTCTTCATCGCGCCACACCAAATATACCGCGGCCGGCGTGTCGAACTGATCCCACTCCATATTGCGATAGGTGGGAACGTTGTACTTCTGTCTTTCCACGAACACCCGATGGCGCAGGCGATGCATGGAACCAAGAGCGTCACCGAGGTGGTGAGCGGTTTCAAGTGTGATTGCGTCGATCATGTTCCACTCCCTGGACTAGGAACGTTGGATACTTGATCCCGCGGATGTTGCCTAAATGTTCTTTTAGTTCGATAGCTTGCCCACCCGGTTCTGTGCCGAGCTGCGGCACCAATGCATCCGGGTGGCGGATCATTGGTTCGCGGCCATTTCCAGGCCGCCGCTTATGTAGAACAAATAGTGAACATTTAAGGTATTGTCAACACATTACGTCCGCGTGTCACGAGAATTCGAGAGCCTCCTGCGAGCGGAAAAGTCCACTACCGTTGCGCGCGCGGGCGTCAGTGTCGGGAAGTGTCGCGGTGCAATGAGTTTACTGCATCACCGAACTGACGGACTGCAAAATCTCTTGCCACGCGATTCCGAAACAGGCCGCAATCGCACACGCGGTGCCGACCGCCAAACCGATCAAAAGTTTGTTGTCCATAAATATTTTCCTTAGAGGAGCTTGATAAATAGGGAACAAATACAAAACAAATGGACGTGCGTCAAGAAAATATTCCTATTCAACGGTGCGGGCGACGGTCCGCCCGGGCCATGCCGCCCGGCGTGTCGTTAGCGAGCTGAAAACCGCCCATGGTCACGTTGGGGCTTGCCTTGACCGAGTTGCGCGTGGCAAAGGACCCGGGTTCCCGGAGTTACTATTCTGATCTCCGGAGGGCGCGGGTGCCCGCGGAGGATCGGACGAATGGCGTATCTGCAGGTGATTGGCGGTTTCGTGTTGCTGCTTGGCGGCGCGGAGGTGCTGCTCAGGGGGTCGGTCGCCATCGCGCGTCGTTTTCGGATTTCGACGCTGATCATCGGAATGACGATTGTGGCGTTCGGCACGTCCTTGCCTGAACTGGTGGTTAGCCTTGACGCCGCCTTCTCCGGTTCTCCCGATATCGCCGTCGGCAACATCGTCGGCAGCAACATCGCCAATCTTCTTCTCATTATCGGGATCTCGGGAATTGTCTTTCCCATCGCTGCCCGATCGCAACCGCTTGTCAGGGACGGGTTGACCCTGCTGGTGGTCAGTCTGGTGTTCGGCGGCCTTCTGTGGTTTGGCGCCATCGGGCGGGAAGTGGGAGGGGTGCTGCTGGCGCTGCTAGTCGCATTTCTGGCCCGTTCTTACTGGCAGGAAACCCGCGGTGTCGCGGACCCGGCGGCCGAACGCTTTGCTCAGGAAGCGGCCGAGGTGGGAGAGTTTTCCGTGCGTTCGTGGGTTCTATGGATCGCCGTCGTGGCGGGTCTCGCGGGTGTTGCCGTCGGTGCGGATCTGTTGGTCGAGGGCAGCGTCGTGGTGGCTCGCGCGGCCGGCGTCTCCGAGGCCGTCATCGGCTTGAGCCTGGTTGCGCTGGGCACCTCAATGCCGGAGTTGGCCGCGTCCCTGGTAGCGGCGCTGCGCGGACACTCCGACATCGCTGTCGGCAATGTGGTGGGAAGCAACCTGTTCAATATGCTGTGCGTGGGCGGTTTGGTGGGAGTCGCGGCGCCCCTGCACGTCAGCGAGCAGATCCAAGACTTCGATATGTGGGTAATGTTGGCGGCGACCCTCGCCTTTCTGCCATTCTTGCTGGCCCGCATCCGTTTTGGTCGCATGATGGGAGCGGTGTTCCTCGTTGCGTACGGGCTCTACATGTGGGTCTTGTACATAGGGCCGTCGAATTTTTTTCCCGTCCTTAATTGACCGCCGCCCTGTCGACGCTTGATTAACGTCCAGCCGACGTTCATTTTGCCGGCATGCCCCAACGACACCTGCCAGCCGTTCTCGTCACCGGCGCCGCCCGGCGGATCGGCAAGACAATAGCCATGGACCTGGCCGCGCACGGCTGGGCGGTGGCGCTGCACCACAAATCCTCGCACGCGGAGGCTCGCGAATTGGTGGCGCGGATCGAGGGGCAAGGCGGCCGCGCGGTGGCGCTGGCCGCCGACCTCAGCGACGAAGGTCAAGCCATCGACCTGGTGGGCGAGGCCGCCGAGGCGATCGGACCGCTTACCTGTGTGATCAACAACGCATCGGTGTTTGAAAACGACACGTTCGAAACGGCCAGCCTGGACTCCTGGAACCTTCACATGCAGGTCAATCTCAGGACGCCGTTCGTGATCATCCAGGCGTTGGTCCGCCAGCTGCCGGATGGCGTTCCGGGAAACGTCATCAATCTTCTCGATCAGCGGGTGTGGAACCTCACGCCTCATTTCACATCTTACACGCTCAGCAAGGCGGGACTGTGGACACTGACCCGAACGCTCGCCCTGGCCCTCGCGCCGAGAGTGCGGGTGAACGCCGTCGGTCCGGGACCAACGATAGCCAGCGCCCGGCAATCGGAGGAGCAATTCGCGCGGCAGTGGTCGTCGGTGCCGCTGCGTCGCCGGGTGATGCCGCGGGAAATCGCCGACGCCGTGCGTTTCATCCTTGACGCACCCTCCATGACGGGGCAGATGATTGCCGTGGACGGTGGTCAGCACCTCGGGTGGAGCCAGGCCACCGCCGGGCGTGCCGACGAGGAATAAGCCATGAGCCCAGCCAACCAAGAGATTGCGCCATGACCGTCGATCCGGCGTCCGTCGTTCAGCCGTTGCGTATTGCCGACGCGCGAAACGCCGTCCGGCACGTATTCGTTCGCGACCTCGTTCTGTCATGCATGATCGGAGTGCATCGTCACGAACACACCGACGCTCAGCGGGTACGGATAAACCTGGACCTTGCGGTTCGGGAAGGCCGCGAGCTTGACGACAGCCTCTCCAATGTCGTGTGTTACGAACGGATCACGACGGGTGTCCGGGAAATCGTGTCGCGCGGTCATATCAACCTGGTGGAGACGTTGGCCGAAGAAATCGCGACCATGTGTCTTCAGGATTGGCGGGTCCGATCGGTCAGGGTGCGGATCGAAAAGCTTGATGTGTTTCCTGACGTTACCAGTGTCGGCGTTGAAATTGAACGGTTTTCAACAGCATCCTAACGCGGCAATTTCCATAGATGTATCAGTGTTTAACACGTGTTTATCGCGCGTGACGCCTTGAGAGCCTGCCGTCTGAAGTTGTACACAGGGCGGAACGGAATAGCGGCAAACGTCCCGCAAACGGGTTATCCAGGCGATGAACCGGGGCACATGTATCCGTTCCTTGGAATATGCGTTTTATTTCAAGTAGTTAACAATATGGCTAGAAATTGGGCAATGAGTGGAAGTACGTGAAGGGGCTCGCGTCTTCGGGGGCGGAACCAAATTTTTCAACAGAGTTATCCACCGAATGCGTGGATTGTTTGATTGTCAGGGGCACAAACGGGAGCCGGAGTCTCCGTAGGCCGTTGACCATGACGGTTTCCATGGTCAAATAGCGGACATGGACCCTCATCCTCCGGCCGATACGTCCGATCCGCCCGTTGCGGGCGTTTCCGTGATCGAGTGCTATCTTGGCGCGCTGCCGCGCACCCCCGGCGTCTACCGGATGATCAACGCCGACGGCGATCCGCTGTATGTGGGGAAGGCCAAGAACCTGTGGAAACGGGTTTCCAGCTATGCGAAGGTCGACCGGCTCGGGAGCCGCATTCGCCGCATGGTGACGCAGACGGCTTCCATGGAATTCGTCGGCACCCACACCGAGGCCGAGGCGCTGCTGCTCGAAGCCAATCTGATCAAGAAGCTCAAGCCGCGCTACAACATTTTGCTCCGCGATGACAAATCCTTTCCGTCGATCCTGGTGACTGGGGATCATCCCTTTCCCCGGGTTCTCAAACACCGGGGATCGCAAGCGCGCAAAGGTGAATACTTCGGGCCCTTCGCGTCGGCTTGGGCGGTGAACCAGACGCTGGCGGTGTTGCAGCGGGCGTTTTTGCTGCGCACCTGTTCGGACTCGGTGTTCGCGTCGCGTTCCCGGCCATGCCTGCTCCATCAAATCAAGCGCTGCGCCGCCCCGTGTGTCGGGCGCATCGGCGAAGCCGACTACGCGGCCCTGGTGGCCGAGGCGCAGGCCTTTCTGCGCGGCGACAGCCACCGCATCCAGCAAGACCTAGCGCGGCGCATGGAGGCGGCAAGCGAGATGCTGGCGTTCGAGGAGGCGGCCGGTTACCGCGACCGCATCCGCGCCCTGACGGCGGTCCAGTCGCATCAGGACATCAATCTCGCTGGCATCGGCGAGGCGGACGCGATCGCGGCCCACCAGGAGGGCGGCCAGACCTGCATCCAGGTGTTTTTCTTTCGGGCGGGATGCAATCATGGCAACCGCGCTTATTATCCCGTCCACGCCCGGGACGATGCCGTGGACGCGGTTCTGGAGGCCTTCGTCGCCCAGTTCTATGCGCCGCGCACGCCGCCGCCGCTGGTTCTGCTCAGCCACCCGCTGCCGAACCAGGCGCTGGTCGCCGAGGCGCTGTCGGTTCACGGTGGGCGCAGGGTTCGCCTGACGGCGCCGCAGCGCGGCGAGAAGAAGGCGGTGATCGCGCACGCACTGGACAATGCCCGCGAGGCGTTGAGCCGGCGCCTCTCCGAAAGCGCGCTGCAACGCCGCCTGCTGGATGGCTTGGCGGCCGCGTTCGACCTTGAGGCGGCGCCGCGGCGCATCGAGGTCTATGACAACAGTCACGTCTCGGGAACCGAGGCGGTGGGCGCAATGATCGTCGCCGGTCCCGAGGGTCTGATGAAGAACGCATACCGCAAGTTCACCATCCGGGGCGGCGACAAGGACATGGCGCCGGGAGACGACTACGCGATGATGCGCGAAGTGCTGTCGCGACGCTTCTCGAGGGCGCTGAAGGAGGATCCGGACCGCGCGCGCGGGCAATGGCCGCAACTGGTCCTGGTGGACGGCGGCGCCGGCCAGCTTGGCGTCGCGGTCGAGGTGTTCGAGGAACTGGGGATCGACGATATCGCCCTCGCCGGTATCGCCAAAGGGCCGGACCGCAACGCCGGCCGCGAGCGGGTTTTCCTCCCTGGACGCCCGCCGTTCGCCCTGGACGCCCGCGATCCGGTTCTCTATTTCCTGCAGCGGCTGCGCGACGAAGCCCACCGCTTCGCCATCGGTACGCACCGCGCCAAGCGCTCCGCCCGTCTCAAGCAGTCGCCGCTCGACGAGATCCCGGGTATCGGCGCGCGACGCAAGAAGGCGCTGCTCCACCACTTCGGCTCGGCCCGCGCGGTCGCCCAGGCGGGGCGGGCCGATCTCGGGGCCGTGGACGGAATCAGCGATGCCATCGCGAATAAGATCTATGAATGGTTCCATCCGGGGCGATAGAATGCGTTCTTGGTGTGGATCGTGGCCACTTCGGGGAGGTGATGGAAAGCAATCTGCCGAACGCTCTGACGGTGTCGCGCATTGTGGCGATACCCGTGGTCTGTCTGCTTTTGCTGCCGGACACGTCTTGGGGCGCTTGGGTGGCGTTGGTCGTCTATACCGTTGCCTGCATCACTGATTTCCTGGACGGTTACCTCGCTCGGACCTGGCAGCAACAATCGCGCTTCGGCCGCATGCTCGATCCCATCGCCGATAAGCTTCTTGTGGCCTCGTTGCTGCTCATGCTGGTGGGGATCGACCGCTTGTCGGGCGTTCACATTCTTCCCGCCGCGGTGATCCTCTGCCGCGAGATTACCGTTTCGGGGCTGCGCGAGTACCTGGCCGAATTGCGGGTGGGCATGCCGGTCACCCGTCTGGCCAAATGGAAAACGGGTATTCAAATGGGGGCTATCGGGTTTCTGGTGGTCGGTGACGCCGGGCCCATCGTTCGGACCGTTCACGCCGACCCTGATCGGCACCTACGGACTTTGGGCGGCGGCGGTTCTCACGTTGATCACCGGCTACGACTACTTGCGCGCCGGTCTCCGGCACGTGAGCGCCGATCGCGAAGTCGCCGAGACACAAAACACAGGCGGATCGCCCGCGACCGGTGGACCGTGCCGATCCCGCGCGGGACTCCGGCTAGATGGTGTGTTGTCATGGCCATGGGGTGACACGGAGGTGACATGGTAAAGGTTCTGTATTTCGCCTGGTTGCGGGAGAGGGCGGGGATGGCCGAGGAGCAGGTCGCGCCGCCCGGGACGGTCACCAGCGTCCAGGCCCTGATCGACTGGATCCGCGCGCGCGGCGGCGGGCCGGCCGAGGCGCTAACGGACCTGGCGCCGGTGCGGGTCGCGGTCAATCAGGAATACGCCATGCTCGACCATCCCGTGAAGTCCGGCGACGAAGTGGCCTTCTTCCCGCCGGTGACGGGGGGCTAGCCGGTGATCCGGGTGCAGCGCGACGACTTCGACGTGGGCGCCGAGCTGACGCGTCTAACCGCGGGCAACGCCACCATCGGCGGGGTCTGCGTATTCGTCGGGCTGGTCCGCGACATGGCCGATGCCGATCCGGTAACCGCCATGACCTTGGAGCACTATCCGGGCATGACCGAACGCCAGCTGGAGCACATCGACCGGGAGGCCCATGCGCGCTGGCCGCTGGAGGATACGCTGATCGTGCACCGCCATGGCCGGCTGGAGGCGGGCGAACGCATCGTCTTGGTGGCGGCGGCGTCGCGCCACCGGCAGGCCGCCTTTGATGCCTGCCAGTTCCTCATCGACTGGCTGAAGACGCGGGCACCGTTCTGGAAGGTCGAGGAGACGGCGGAAGGGCGGCGCTGGGTGGCGAGCCGAGGTTCCGATAATAACGCCGCCGCCCGCTGGGTGTCAGCGGAGCAGGCCACGTCGGAGCGGACATCAACGGAGTGAATGGCGACAGACAAGGGGGGTGAGCCGTGGCGGCCTATGATGCCGTATTTTTCGATTTCGACGGTGTGCTGGCCGAGTTGTCCGACATCAAGACCCAGGCCTTCTACGAGATGTACAAGGGGTACGGTTCCGACATCGCCGAGCGGGTGGTCGCCCACCACACCATCAACGGCGGCGTCTCGCGCCGAAAGAAGATCCGACTTTACCACCGGGAGTTTCTCGGCATCGCCATCACCGAAGAAGACGTGGCCGAGCTGATCCAGCGGTTTTCCGAGATCGTGGAGGATGCCGTGGTGAGTGCCGACTGGGTGCCGGGCGCGAAGGAATTCCTCGACGCTCACGGCGGCGAGGTGATGATGTTCGTACTCTCCGGCACGCCGCAGGGCGAATTGGAGCGCATCACCGCGCGGCGCGGCATGGAACACTACTTCGTCTCCATTCACGGCACGCCACCGGAAAAGGAGACCACAATCGTCGAGCTTCTCCGCCGTCACGGCCTCGCCCACGACCGGGTGCTGTTCGTCGGCGACTCCTTTTCCGATTTCGAGGCGGCGCGAACCACCGGCCTGCTTTTCGTCGGCCGGGTCCCGCCGGGCGGCCAAAACCGCTTTCCGGACGGTACGGTCATCATTCCCGATCTCACGCAACTGAAAGTCTGAACCATGACCGACGACGACGGCTTTCTCGGCAGGGCCTACAACAGCGCGGCGTTCATGGGCGGGCGGGGCGCGCGGCCATTGCGGATGTTGGCCGAATACCTGCATCCCTCGGCGCGGTTCGAGAGTATGCGCATCAGCGACACCATCGTCTTTTTCGGTTCGGCCCGCACGTTGTCGCGGGAAAAGGCGCTCATTGCCCTCGAGGCGGCCCGCGAACACGGCGGCGACGTGGCCAAGGCCGAACGTGGCCTGGAACTCTCGCGCTACTACGAGGAGTGCCGCGAGCTGGCCCGGCGACTGACCGAATGGTCCAAGGGCCTGGAGCAGAAAAATCGCCGCTTCGTGGTTTGCACCGGCGGCGGCCCCGGCATCATGGAAGCCGCAAACCGCGGCGCGTCCGAGGCCAAGGGGATCAACGTGGGACTCGGCATCTCCCTTCCCCTCGAGCAGAACGGCAATGCGTGGATCACCCGTCAGCTCCAGTTCGAATTCCACTACTTCTTCATGCGAAAGTTCTGGTTCGTCTACCTTGCCAAGGCGCTGGTGGCGTTTCCCGGCGGTTTCGGCACGCTGGACGAGTTCTTCGAGGTCATGACCCTGGTGCAGACGGGCAAGCTCCGCAAGAAGATGCCTATCGTTCTCTACGGCACGCGGGTACTGGGACGAAGTGGTCAATCTCGACGCCCTGGTGCGCCATGGCACCATCGATGCCGATGATCTCAACCTGTTCCACAAGACCAACTCGGTGGATGAGGCTTTTGACTACATCACCCGCGAACTTGCCGCGAACGCCCTGCCGCTGCCCGGCGTCCGGCTTTAAGCGGACTTACGGCGGCCATCAACGCGAATCCGGTCTCGACGACACGCACCGATCGAGTTTCGGTGGCGCTGTCAAATTCTTCAGACACACGTTCGCGTAGATTATTTCGGCCCCGGTCACATTTCCGCCCCGATTCCTATGCACCCTTGCGGTTTTAGAAGTTGGAACGCAAGGAGTCAGGAATGCCACGTTACCATAGTGGATGGATTGGTCTGGCCGTGGCAGGCTTTTGCATGAGCCAGGCCGTGGCGGCGAGCGAATATCTCCAGAAACTCGGTCCCGGCGACGAGCCCTACGACCTCGTCGTTGAGATGGAGAGGCGCGGCTGCACGATGACGGAAAAAGAGGTATCGGATTTCCTTGGCGAGCGAGGCGCGGGGATCAGCGACGTGCAGGCGGTCCTCCTCGATCTCAGTTCGGCGGGCGATATCGTCTGGGACACGGAGTCCAGCTACACCTTGGTGGGCTGGAATAGTTGCGCCTGAATACACCGCGCCTCGCTTCCCGGCCGACATATGCGGCACGCTATCGTTGTCATGGCACCTGACCGCTCGGCAAGCCTGTAAGAAGGTTATGGGGGAGGGGGCAACCTCGACGGGAACCTTTCCGCGCCACATAATCAACTTCCGGGTCGTGGTTTTTACGGACCGGGCCTATTAAACTGAACTCATAAAGTCGGTCCATGCAAGCGGCGCGCGTCGGGCGCATCACGCAACCGCGGGGCCGTTTTTACACGCGCCCGCGACTAAACAGGCTGGCGTAACCTCGGGGGGCGTTCCGAACACTGGGAACGGAGACGCCCGATGGGTGCGACCGACACGGATCGAACCGGGTTACGCCATAGCCGCCCGCGCGGACTCTCCATCCTTTTCCGACGTCAACGCGATCTCGCTCCGCGCTTCAGCGGCGATGCCGGCGCGGACCGCGACAGCCACCGAGGGGAGCCAAGCCATGGGTATTCAGCTTAAACCAATCGCCAGCTATCGCACCGGCGTCTTCGACGAAGGGGCCGCCGAAATCGTTGCCCACGATCCGGCGACGCAGAGGCTTTTCATAACCAACGGATTCGACAAAACCGTTGATGTGGTAAGTATCGCCGATCCGTCTAACCCGGCAAAGCTTTTCACTTTGGAGTTTCCCCCTTCCTTCGATGGTCTTGCGCCAACAAGCGTCGCCGTCAACGACGGCATTGTCGCGGTCGCGGTGCCGGCGGACCGCTCCCACGTTCGAAAGCTACCGCAATGACCGGGACTTCAGCGTCGAGCCGGGCGACGGCGACGCCAGCGATCTCGCGCCCGAGGGAGTGACGTTCATTGCCGCCAGCGACTCGCCGATAGGAAAACCGATGCTGGCGGTCGCCAACGAGCTCAGCGGCAGCACGACCCTCTATGGAATCGAGAACCCCGGCGTCGAGAAGTCCGGCACCGAGGGCGACGACCCGCTTGATGGCACATCGGGAGACGACACCCTCAGTGGACTTGACGGCAACGATACCGTCACTGGGCTGGGCGGCGACGATGTTCTCTACGGCGACGCCGCCGCGGATTGCGTTGAGATTTCATTGATCCCCAACGAGTCGGCTTATCAAAGCACGTGCGGCTGGTACAACCGGGAAACTCTGGAGGCCGGCTTAATCGTCGCCAACGGTGATTGGGAAACCAATATCGGTCTGGAACGCATCGTCATCCCCCTGTACGACTTGACCGCCGACGAGTTCCAGAATCTGAGCTTCTTCATCATCGCCGATGGCTACAACCAGAACGGCGATCCCGGCGAGCCTTTCGGGCGCACCACCGGCGGCGCCGTGTATCCGGATCTGCGGGTATTCGAGACCAACGGTGTCTGGCAGGTGCGCGACGCGGACACAGGCTACGTGTTCGAAGGTTTGGGGGCCCCGGCCTACTTCACCGAGGCGGACAAGAACCCGGCCGGCAACGATCATGTAATGGTAGAGGGGAATGCCTCGACCGATTATTCTGTCACGCTCAGTTGGGAAGACTTGCCCGGTCTGGGTGACCAGGACTTCAACGATCTTGTGATGGAGCTGTACCTGGGGTGCGGCGCCCGCGACCCCAGCCGGTCCGGGGACAATTCCCTGATCGGCGGCGCGGGTAACGACACCCAGACGGGCGGATGGGGCACGGACACCTTCCACTTCGAAGGCACCGACTTTGGCCAGGACACCATCACCGACTTCGCTCTTGCCGAGGACACGATTGTGTTCGCGGGCGTGGGCGACGCCGACGACGCGAACGACCTCACCTACGCGGTGGGTGATTTCGACGTCGACGGGGCGCACGACGACATCCGCATAACCTTCGCCGGGCTCGGCGACGATCTCCTGACGAACAGATAGATGTCCTCGACGTCGGGAGTGACATAGAGGCGCTGAAGGCCGATATGCTGTTCGTGTAGGCGGGGGACAGGACCGTCATCCGGCGGGCGAACTGCGGCGCAACCATGGAGTGAACTTGGCCACGAGGACAAAACAACTTCCGGTTCGTGGTTTCTACACTCTTTTTTTGCTAACCTTTTTGGGTAAATCGGTCCGTGAAAGCGGCGCGCGTCGGGCGCACCACGCAGCCGCGGGGCCGGTTCCGCTATCGCCCGTGAGTGGACAGGCCGGCGCATCTTCGGGGGGCGTTCCTACCACTGGGAACGGAGACGCCCGATGGGTGCGACCAACAAAGATGAAAACGGCTTGAGCCACCGCCGTCTATTCGGCCTCTCCGTCCCTGCTAGCAATCAATCCAAGCTTGCCAGGTGCCTTAGCGACAGTGCTCGGATAGATGGCGCACGCGTACGCCACGCCATGAGCCAGAGGGAGATCGAGAAATGACAACCGGAAAAATCATACGAGCCAGCACCGCCGCCGACGGAACGGAAGGCAACGCAAATAGTGGATCTGGCAGCCTGTCGGCCGACGGCCGCATCGTGGCTTTCGCGAGCTCGCGCCGACAATCTGGTGCCCGACGACACCAATAACGAAGGGGACGTCTTCGTTAAGGATGTAAAAACCGGCGCCATCCTCCGCGCCAGCACCGCGGACAACGGAACGGAAGGCAATGGCGGTTCCTGGAATGCCAGTCTCTCTGCCGATGGCCGTTATGTGGCATTTCTTAGCCAAGCTGACAACTTGGTTCCCAATGACACCAACGCTGCTGATGATCCGTGGACAGGCTCAGATGTTTTTGTCAAGGACCTGGAAACGGGGATGATCGTTCGCGCCAATACTGCCGCTGATGGCACGGAGGCTAATGCTGACTCAGCCTTCCCAACCGGCCCAGCCATTTCGGATGATGGCCGCTATGTGGCGTTTCATAGCCGCGCCGACAACCTAGTTCCAAACGACACCAATGGTGATTACGAGGTCTTCGTAAAGGACCTAGACACAGGCTCCATCGTTCGCGCCGACACCGCATCTAACGGAACGGCAAGCAACGCCTTTGTCTGGGCTCCTTCGATCTCAGCCGACGGCCGCACCGTGGCGTTTTCAAGCGGCGCCGACAATCTCGTTCAGGATGACACAAACGGTCTGTGGGACGTCTTCGTCAAGGATCTGGACTTAGGCAAGGTCGTCCGAGCCAGTACCGCTGCGGACGGAACACAAGCGCAAGGTAGCTATGGTAGCATGGAAAGCACCTCGAGCTTTTCTACCAACGGCCGCACCGTGGCATTCCATAGCTGGGCCGACAATTTGGTGCCGGGGGACACCAACGGCGAGGCGGACGTATTCGTAAAGGACTTGGATACCGGCAAAATCGTCCGAGCGAGCACCAGCGCCGACGGAACTCAGGGCAACGACGAAAGTCGAGATCCCATCTTGTCTGCCGACGGCCGCTATATATCTTTCTGGAGCGCCGCCGATAACCTCGTACCGGGCGACACCAATGGCGCCCGGGACATCTTCGTCAAGAATCTTGCCACTGGAGAAATCGTGCGCGCCAGCACGAGCGCCGACGGTACGGAGGGAAACCGCTCCAGTTGGAATGAACCTAGCCTCTCGGCTGACGGCCGCTCTGTGGCGTTTTCGGGCGGTGCCACCAACCTTGTTCCGGATGACACTAATGGCGAGTTGGACGTGTTCGTGAAGGACTTGTCCGACGCTTTCTGGAGAGGCGAGACCATTACCGGAACGCTGGACGGTGATACACTCTCCTGCACCGCGCGCGACGACACCCTCATCGGCCTCGGCGGCAATGACATCCTCTTCGGCCTCGCTGGCAATGACGAACTATACGGCGATGGCGAGGTGGAAGGCGGCGGGGGCTGTGTCGAGGTGAGCTTCGTCAGCAAGTCGGCCGGGTATCAGAGCACCTACGGCTGGTATGACACCGACACGTTGGAGGCCGGTATTCTCGTGGCCAACCTGGACACGGCGAGCAACCCGGACCTCGAAAACTTCGTCGCACTGTTACCGCGCATGCCGGCCGACCTAGAAACCCTGGGCTTCTTCCTGATCCCCGACGGCTACAACCAAAACGGCGATCCGGGCGAGCCTTTCGCGGATAGTGACGGGACGGATCTCGATCTGGAGGTGTTCGCGGCCAACGGCATCTGGCAGGTGCGCGACACGGACACCGGCCGAGTGTTCGAGGGCTTGGGCGCTCCGGCCTACTTCACCGAAGCAGACAAGAACCCGGCCGGCAATGACCACGTGACGGAAGAGAGCGACCTGTTGACAGACGCCGCGGTCACCCACAACTGGGAAGACTTGCCAGGCCTCGGCGACCAGGACTTCGATGACGTGGTGTTCCAGGTGGAGACGGACTACACTGTGGAGGTGAGCTTCGCCGGCGAGGACGCGGGATACCAAAGCACCTATGGCTGGTACCACACCGGGACGGGCGAGGCCGAGATCCTGGTAGCCAACGTGGACACGGCCACCAACCCCAGTCTCGCGGACTTCACCGCCACCCTGTCGCTCACCGCCGACGAGATCGAGCACCTGGGGTTCTTCCTCATCCCCGACGGCTACAACCAGAACGGCGATCCGGGCGAGCCACTGGCGGACGGAGACGGGATAGATCTGGATCTGGGAGTGTTCGAGACCAACGGTGTCTGGCAGGTGCGGGATACGAACTCGGGTTATGTGTTCGTGGGCGCCAGCGCCCCGGCCTATTTCACCGAGGCGGACAAGAACCCGGCCGGCAATGACCACGTGATGGAAGAGGGTGACCTGCTGGTTGATGGCGCGGTAACCCACAACTGGGAAGACATGCCCGGCCTCGGCGACCAGGACTTCAACGACGCGGTGTTCGAGGTGAACCTCGGGTGTGGCACTGCCGACCCTGGCACCCCCGGCAACGACTTGCTCATCGGCGGTGCGGGTGACGACACCCAGACGGGCGGATGGGGAACGGACACCTTCCACTTCGAGGGCACCGACTTCGGCAAGGACACCATCACCGACTTCGGGCTGACCGACGACACGATCATGTTCGCGGGCGTGGGCGACGCTGACGACGCGAACGACCTCACCTATGCAGTGTGTGACTTCGACGCCGACGGGGCGCAAGACGACATCCGCATTACCGTCGCCGCGCTCGGCGACGATCTTCTGAATGAACAGATAGATGTCCTTGAAGTGGGATCAGACGTAGAGGCCACCTTAAGGCCGATATGGTGTTTGTTTAGGCGTTGGGCAGGACTGTGATCCGGCGGGCAAGCGGCGCCGCAACCATGGAGGACCTAATCACAAGGAAAAATCAACTCCCGGTTAGTGGATGTTACACCCCCTCTCTTGCTAACCTATTTGGGTAAATCGGCCCATGCAAGCGGCGCGCGTCGGGCGCACCTCGCAGCCGCGGGGTCGGTTCAAAACGCGCCCTTGACGAAACAGGCCGGCGCATCCTCGGGGGGGGCGTTCCTATCACTGGGAACGGAGACGCCCGATGGGTGCGACTAACACGAGATCAAAACGGCCCAAGCCACCGCCATCAACTCGGCTTCTCCATTCCTAACGATACTCAATTCAGGCGTGCTCCGCGTTCATGCGGCAATGCGAGGATGGATGGCGCACGCGCACGTCACGCCAATGAGCCAGAGGGAGATCGAGAAATGACAACCGGAAACATCATCCGCAGCCAGCACCGCCGCCGACGGAACACAAGCCAACAACGGGTCTAACTCTCCCAGCCTCTCGGGTGACGGTCGGTACGTCGCCTTTTCCAGCACAGCCGACAACCTTGTCCAGGACGACACCAACGCTGACGGTGATCCTTGGACAGGCACAGACGTTTTTGTCAAGGACCTGGAAACGGGTGCCATTATTCGCGCCAGCACTGCGGCTGACGGCACGGAGGGCAATGACGCTAGCTTCACTTCCGATGCCACAAATGCCTACAGCTTCTCGGCGGATGGCCGCTATGTGGCGTTTCAAAGCCTGTCCGACAACCTTGTCGCCGACGACACCAATGTCGTGGATGACGTTTTCGTCAAGAACCTGGAGTCGGGCGCTATCGTTCGTGCGAATACGGCATCCGACGGCACGGAAGCCAATGCTTTTACATTTATTCCGTGGGGCCCGGCGCTTTCGGCCAACGGACGCTATGTGGCATTTTTCAGCGCCGCCGACAATCTTGTCGCGGATGGTGGCGGTCGAGGGCTATTCGTTAAGGATCTAGAGACAGGTTCCATTGTTCGAGCCAACACCGCGTCCGACGGGACTTTGCCCAACGACAATTTCGTCTTGGGCCAAGGCATCTCGGCCGGCGGCCGGACCGTGGCGTTTTCAACCGGCGCCGGCAACCTTGTGCCAGACGACACAAACGGTCTGTGGGACGTCTTCATCAAGGATCTGGATTTAGGCAAGGTCGTCCGAGCCAGCACCGCTGCGGACGGAACACAAGCGCAAGGTTAGCTACGGTAGCATGGAGAGCGCGCCGAGCTTTTCTAACGACGGCCTCACCGTGGCATTCGATAGCTGATGCCGATATTTTGGTTCAGGGGGACAATCAACGGCGAGCAGGACTTTCGTAAAGACCTGGATTATTGCCCAGCTTTTTCGCGCCAGCACCACTGCCGACGGAACGGAAGGCAATGCAGAGAAGTGAATTACCCGTTCTCTCCGCCGACGGCCGTTATGTAGCTTTCACGAGCGAAGCAGATAACCTGGTACCGGACGACACCAATGGCGCCCGGGACATCTTCGTAAAGGACTTGGATACCGGCGAGATTGTCCGCGCGAGCACCGCCGCCGATGGAACACAATCCGACGGCTGGAGTCGCGCCGCCGGCCTCTCGGCCAACGGCCGGTATGTGGCGTTTCGCAGTTATGCCGGCAACCTGGTACCGGACGACACCAATGGCGCACCGGACGTCTTCGTCAAGGACCTGTCCGACGCTTTCTGGAGAGGCGAAACCATTACCGGAACGCCGGACAGCGATACACTCTCCGGCACCGCGCGCGACGACACCCTCATCGGCCTCGGCGGCAACGATATCCTCGGAGGTCTCGCTGGCAATGACGAACTGCATGGCGATGGCGAGGTGGAAGGCGGCGGGGGCTGTGTCGAGGTGAGCTTTGTTAGCGAGTTCGGCCGGGTATCAGAGCACCCACGGCTGGTATGACACCGAAACCTTCGATGCCGGTATTCTCGTGGCCAACGTGGACACGGCGAGCAACCCGGACCTCGAAGACTTCGTCACAGTGTTGCCGCGCGTGCCGGCCGACCTGGAAACCCTGGGCTTCTTCCTGATCCCCGACGGCTACAACCAGAACGCCGATCCGGGCGAGCCCTTCGCGGGCGGCGACGGGACGGATCTCGATCTGGAGGTGTTCGAAAGCAACGGCGTCTGGCAGGTGCGCGACACGGGCACCGGCCTTGTTTTCCAGGGCTTGGGCGCCCCGGCCTACTTCACCGAGGCGGACAAGAACCCGGCCGGTAATAACCACGTGATGAAAGAAGGCGACCTGTTGGCCGATGGCGCCGTCACCCACAACTGGGAAGACATGCCCGGCCTGGGCTACCAGGACTTCCATCGAAGTTGCGTTGACGTGAGCGCGCGGTTGCGGCACCGCCGACCCCGGCACCCCCGGCGACTACTCCCTCATGGGCGGTACGGGCGACGACACCCTAGACGGCGGCCCCGGCTCCGACACTCTGGAAGGTGGTTGGGGCGCCGATGTGTTCGTGTTCGGGCTCATTCAGCCGGCCAACGTTGTTGGCAGCTTTAAATACGTGGGAAATCCGTTCACAGAGGGTTCGCCGGAGCTTCTTGGCGAGAGATTGACGTTGGAGGTCAGCATCGACTGCAGTCTGGCGGGGGCCAGCGTGCAATGCGAGAACTTGCGAATAGAAGCACCGCTACACTCCCTTTATGGCAACGTCGTCCGTTCATACAGCATGCAGTTTGGCCCAGTCACACTAGACGAAACCAACAATATATATCTGTATCCTCCCGATAATCCTTATGATGTTGGCAGCGAGGAGATATTCAGGCTGTTCACGGATGAAGCTTCAGTGCCTACAGACTGGTTTACTTACTCTCATACTGTAACACAGAGGCCACCTCCGGAGGGAGATTACTCCGCGTGGGGTGCCGCTCTGGACCGTGATCCCGTTGAAGATGAAGTGATCTACGCCACAAGCGAGGCTATCTTCAGGGGCTTTCAGAATAAGGGAGGGGAATGGACCGTCGAGATCGTTCCTGCCAACACAGATACGGTCACCGACTTCACCCCCGGCGAGGACCAACTCGACTTGACGGCGTTCGCGTTCCCGGATTTCGACGCCGTTACCGCGTTGGCCGAGCAGGTCGACGGCGACACTCTGATTCGCCTGAACGAAGCGGTGGCGACGACGCATTGCTGGAAGGCGTCAATCTGTTCGATTTGAACAGCGATGACTTCGTTCTTTAGGCTTTGGGGGGTCTGGGGGCGCGGAATACCAAAATCTATAATTCTTACTCCGCCGCGCTGGCCGCCGCCTTGCTGGTCTGGCCCGTCGTTTTTTCGTAGTCCTCCATCATCGCCCTGGTGATGTCGCCGGGGGTGAAGCGATGGTGGTCGATTTCGCCCACCGGGGTCACCTCGGCGGCCGTGCCTGTGAGGAATACTTCGGTGGCTTTGGCGAATTCATCGGGCATGATGGCGCGTTCCACCACCTCGATGCCGCGGGCGCGCGCCAGTTCGATCACCGTCTGGCGGGTGATGCCGTCGAGGAAGCAATCGGGCGTCGGGGTGTGCAGGCGGCCGTCACCCATGACCATGAAGATGTTGGCGCCGGTCGCCTCGGCCACTTGGCCGCGCCAGTCCAGCATCAGGGCGTCGTCATAGCCTTCCCGTTCGACCTGATGCTTGGACAGCGTGCAGATCATGTAAAGACCGGCGGCCTTGGCATGCACCGGCTCGGTTTCCGGCGACGGCCGCTTCCACGGCGCGGTCTTCAGGCGGATGCCCTTGAGCCGCGCTTCCGGCGAGAAGTACGACGGCCATGGCCACGCGGCGATGGCGAGCTGGGTGGTGGTCTTCTGCGCCGACACGCCCATCATCTCGCTGCCGCGCCAGGCGATGGGGCGGACATAGCCGTCGCGGATATTGTTGGCCTCGCACACCTCGACGCAGGCGCGGTCGACGTCACCGACGCTGCAGGGAAGCTCGAAGCCGAGCGCGCGGGCCGACGCCGCCAGCCGTTCCGAATGCTCGGTCAGCTTGAAGATGGCGCCGTTGTAGGATCGCTCGCCCTCGAATACCGACGACGCGTAGTGCAGCCCGTGAGACAGCACGTGCAGCTTGGCGTCCCGCCAGGGAACCAGCGCTCCGTTGTACCAGATCAGTCCGTCGCGATCGTCGAAAGGCGCGGTATTCATGAAATGTAATGTCCTCTAGCCCACCAGCGAGAAATTTTATTACCACCCTGGTCAATTCCTGTTGCTTTTCGTACCAGCCGACCGCATATAAGTCAACATTACTGACGTACTTTCATTGGTGCAATTTTCGCCCGAGGTTGGCGGTGGAACTGTCGAGAATGGACCGGTCCGCGAAGGACCCCAATGCGCAATCCGCGGCGGAACCTGTCCCCGTATCGGTCTCCGTTTCCGAGCCCGCCGCGCCGGGCGATTTCGACGAAGCGGCATTGCGCCGGGCCATGGAACTGTTGTTTTTCGCCTATCGCGATTTCACCGGCGAGGCGGACGCCTTGCTGGTGCGCTACGGCTTCGGGCGGGCCCATCATCGGGTCATCTATTTCGTCGGACGCCATCCCGGCATCACGGTCAGCGCGTTGCTGGCCATCCTGAGGATCACCAAGCAGAGCTTGTCGCGGGTGCTGGGCCAGCTCATGGACGGCGGCTTTATCGATCGCCGTACCGATCCCGACGATCGCCGTTTGCGCCGTCTCTATCTCACGCCCGAGGCCCAGGCGTTGGAGCGGAACCTGTCCGCGCATCAGACGGCGCGCATCGCCAGGGCCTTCTCGGCGGCGGGCAAGGACGCCGTCGCGGGGTTTGACGCGGTGCTCCGCGCGATGATCAATGCCGGCGACCGCCGGAGGTTCGGCGATGAGTGAAAACTCGGCACATATCCTCGTGGTGGACGATGACCAGCGGCTTCGCGAGCTGCTGGGTCGGTTCCTGGGAGAAAGCGGCTTCGTCGTCATGGCCGCGTCCGACGCCGCCGACGCCCGCCACAAGTTGTCCAGCATCACCGTCGACTTGATCATCCTCGATCGGATGATGCCGGGCGAAAGCGGCCTGGATTTCGCCGCCGATCTGCAGGATTCGGGAATTCCCATTCTCATGTTGACCGCCATGGGCGAGGCCGAGGACCGCATCGCCGGTCTCGAACGCGGTGTCGAAGACTATCTGGTCAAACCGTTCGAGCCGCGCGAACTGGTGCTTCGGGTCAACAACATTCTAAAACGGGCGCCGCAACCGGATGCCGGCGCGCGAGAGATCCGGATGGGTGACAAAGTCTTCGATCTGGAGCGCTCGGAGCTTCTGGCCTGTGGCGAGCCGGTTCGGCTGACCGACGCGGAGGCCGCCTTGCTGAACGCGCTGGCTTCCCGGCCCGGCATCAGCGTCAGCCGCGAATCGTTGATCGGCATGACCGGCGCCGCCGCCAACGACCGCGCCGTCGACGTCCAGGTCATGCGGCTCCGGCGCAAGATCGAACGCGACCCGCGCGATCCGCGATACCTGCAGACCGTGCGCGGCAAGGGCTACGTTCTGGTGCCGGATTAAGCATGCTCAAGGACTACCTCCCGCGCAGTCTTCTCGGCCGATCCCTCCTCATCGTGGTGACGCCGCTGGTGGTGCTGCAGGTGGTCTCGGCCTTCATTTTCTACGAAAGCCATTGGGACCAGGTGAGCAAAAGCCTGGCGCTGGGGCTGGCCGGCGATGTCGCCATGGTGATCGATATGCTCCGTCAGGATCCGAGCCCCGAAGGCCAGCAGCGGGTTCTGGATGCGGCCGAGCGCACCATGGACATCGCCGTCACCCTGAAACCGGGAGAGATCCTGCCCAACCGGCTTTCCGTTCAATCGTCGCTGGGAGGCGAGGTGCGCCGCGCGATACGCCACCGGGTGGGAAAACCGGCGCGGGTGGAGGCGCGGTCCGACCAGGACGCCGTCCTGGTCGATATCCAGTTGCCCGAGGGAGTGTTGAGCGTGATCGCGCCGCGGAAACGTCTGTTCAGCGCGACCATCTATGTCTTCGTTCTGTGGACCGTCGGGGGCACGCTGATCCTGCTCGGCATCGCCACCATGTTCATGCGCAGCCAGGTGCGGCCGGTGCTGCGGCTGGCGCGCGCCGCCGACAATTTCGGCAAGGGGCGGGACGTGCCCAACTTCAAGCCCGAGGGCGCGCGCGAGGTGCGCCTGGCGGCGCGGGCGTTCATCGCCATGCGGGCGCGGATCCTGCGCCAGATCTCGCAGCGGACGGAAATGCTTGCCGGTGTGTCGCACGACCTGCGGACGCCGATCACCCGGATGAAGCTGGAACTCGCCATGATGAAGACGTCCGACAGCGTCGCCGCTCTCAAGGACGACGTGGCTGAGATGGAACGCATGCTCGAGGGATACCTGGATTTCGCGCGCGGAGAAGGGGCGGAAACGCCGGAGCCCAACGACGTGGTGGCGCTGCTTGACGAGGCCGTGCGCAAGGCGCGGCGGATCAGCGATGGCATCGAATTGAGGGCCGAGGGCTCCCTCGTCGTACCGCTGCGCCCCAACGCGTTCCGCCGCTGCATCAACAACCTGATCGGCAACGCCACCCGATACGCCCGCCATGTGGTGGTGGACGCGGGCAAACGCGGCCGGTCCATCGAGATCGTCATCGACGACGATGGCCCCGGCATTCCCGAGGCGAGGCGCGACGACGTATTCAAGCCTTTTTTCCGCTTGGAAGGATCGCGCAACACCGGCACCGGCGGCGTCGGTCTCGGCATGACCATCGCCCGCGACGTGGCGCGCGGCCACGGCGGCGAGATCGTGCTGGGCGAATCGCCCCTGGGCGGTCTCAGGGTCCGCCTGCGCCTGCCCCTGTGATCCGCCGGCCCGCTACACTCAAAACAGCCGGCCGCCGTTGGGCACCGGCAAGGTCGGACCGATCAGCACCACCTCGCCGCCGGCGTCGGGGAAGCCGAGGACCAGCACCTCCGACATGAAGGGGCCGATCTGACGGGGCGGGAAGTTGACCACCGCCGCCACCTGACGCCCCACCAGGGCCTCGGGATCGTAGTGCCGGGTGATCCGCGCCGAGGTCTTGCGCTCGCCCAGGTCGGGGCCGAAGTCCACCCACAGCTTCAGCGACGGCTTTCGGGCCTCGGGAAAGGTTTCCGACCGGACCACGGTGCCGACGCGGATATCGACCTTGGAAAAGTCATCGAAGGAAATCGGCATGCCAGACCCTTTCGTCCCCAGATACGAAAACGGCCGCCCAACAGGGCGGCCGTCCCGAAGTCGGTTGTGAAACCGCCTAAGCTTTCATTTTAAGGACCATGTCCTTAATTTCGTCAAGGCTCTCGGAAATGCGGCCGTTGATGGTGCTGGTCGCTTCTTCGCGGGACTTGGAAACCATTTCCGCCAGTTCCCGCATGTTGCTCAGGGCGCGCTCGAAAGCTTCCTTGGCCAATTCAGCTTGTTTGGCGGCGGCTTCCGGCGGCGAGCCGGCTTTCGACAGCACGTCCAGCCCCTTGGAGGCCTCGTTCATGGTGTCCTGAAGGATCTCGGCCTGACGCTTGGCGACGGCCTGTGCGCCCTCGAAAGCGACGCGATTGGCGTTGGTCAGGGCTTCCATGTTCTTCTTCTGCGCGGCAACGATGGTATCGACGTCGACGCCGGGAACGTTGAACTGTTTGATCGCCTTGGTGAATTCTTCCGCCATTCTCGTCGGGTCGAAGTCACCCATGATCTTGGTGATGTCGACGGGGAATTCAGGTGCTTTAGCCATTAAAATCTCTCCTTTGCCCCTCCGGGGGCGCTGCAATTCGGTTTACCCAGACACTATCGCCCAATCCACTCGGCGTGTCAACGAAAATGCTGCACTGCACAAAACATTTTTGTTGCAGTGCAGCATACAGCTAACCTATTGATTGTAATATTAAAAAGACATTCACAAAAAAATTCTCACGGCGGGAATGTTCAGGATGCATAGGTGATGTCGACGGCGCGCATACAAGAAAATTCGCGGTCGCGAGGCCGGTCGAGTTGCGGCTCAGATCGTCGCCGGCGCGTCGTCCATGGGCGGCGGCGTGTCCGGTTCGCCGGAGCGCGCGTGCCGAGCGGGTCGGCAGCGGCACAGGGCGGACCAGTCGCGCACCCGGCGCTCCGCCTGTTTCAGGCTGCGGTCCAGGGCGGCCATCGTCTGGGCCTTATCTTCGCTGTCGTCGCTCAGCCAGACCCGCAGGGTCGACAGATAGATCAGCGCCAGGCCATTGACCCGGATCGCCCCTCGCAGGCCGGTCGATGACACGCCGGCTGTTTCCAGCATCCAGGCCATGGAAGTGGCGAAGCGCGGCGCCATGTCGAGGCACGCAAGCGGATCGGCGGGCAGGTCCCGCAGGATCGAGGAGAGGGCGTGCCGGTGCGGGCCGAGCGCATCGAAGCGCCGCATGATTACATCGAACAGACGGTCGCGCGGCGAATCGTTGGCGTCGGCGGCGCCTTCGGCGAGAACCCGACGATCGACCCGTGTCAGCAAGCCGGCGAGGATCGATGCTTTTGTCGGAAACGCGGCATGGACGTCGGCCAGCGGCACGCCGGCCTCGTCGGCCAATTCAGTCATGGACAGGGCGCGCCATCCGGTGATCGGCGCCAGTTCCAGAACTGCGTCGAGAATACGATCTTTGATATCTGCCTTTCGTGCCATGGACACCTCGTAAACGACTGAGTGAGACTTGATTCTATCAACATTCGGGAGCTGGCTTCAAAACAAATATGGCCCGGAAAGCCCGCCATGCAATGATGCCCCGCGTAGTTTGCCGCGGCCTTCAGAGCCGGCTATCCCGCCAGTTCGCGAGACCGGCGGACGGCGGCGGCGACGGCCGCCGTCATCAAGGAGCGCAGGCCATCCGTGCCCATCAGCACCTCCAGCGCCGCGGCCGTTGTCCCGCCGGGACTGGTGACGGCGTGGCGGTGGTGAGCGGGCGGATCGTCGGAGCGGTGGAGCAACTCGCCGGCGCCGGACACCGTTGCAGAGGCCAGCCGCTCGGCGAGATCGGCCGGAAGTCCCGCTTCCTCGCCGGCCTCGGCCAGGCATTCGGCCAGCAGAAACACATAGGCCGGCCCGCTTCCGGAGACGGCCGTGACCGCGTCCATCAACGCTTCGTCCTCCACCCACGCCACCTCGCCCACCGCTTCCAGCAGCTCCGTGCAGGCGGTCCGCTGCGCGCTGGTGACCCGGTCATTGGCGCGGGCCACGGTGATGCCGCGACCAATGGCAGCCGGCGTGTTGGGCATGGCGCGGACGATGGCGGCCTCGCTTCCGAGCCGCTCCTCGAAGGACGCGATCGTCCGACCGGCGGCGATGGAGAGGAAGACCGGACGCGCCTCGACGAAGCGGGTGTACGCCGGCGTCAGCGAATGCATGACCTGGGGCTTGACCGCGAGCACAACAGCGCGCGGCCGGACGTCGGCGCCGATCTCACTGGCATCTCCGACGACGGCGACACCATGTCGTTCGGCAAGGAGGGTAGCGGTATCGGCGTCGGGTTCGACGACGACCACGCTCGATGGCTCCACACCCCGGGCGAGCCAGCCGGCCAGCATGGCCCCGCCCATCTTTCCGCCACCGGCCAGGATGATCGGCGCGGGCATCGAGGCCTCAGGCCTCTCCGACCGTTTCGATCAGGGCGGCGGCGAGCGCTTCAGAGGGCGACTTGCCGCCCCACATCACGTACTGGAAAGCCGGATAGAACCGCTCGGTTTCCCAGATGGCGTTCTCCACAAGATCCTCGATCTGCTCGGCGGTGGGCCCGCGACTGCCGCGCATCGGCAGGGCGTGGCGGTAGGTAAGCAGGCCTTCATCCTGCCAGACCGCGAAATGACCCATCCACAATTTTTCGTTGGCGAGCGCCAGCAATTCGTTCACCGCGCCGATCTTCGCCGCCGGCACCCGGTTGTCGACGGCCAGGGTGAAATGCATCGCGCAAGCGGTCTCGTTCCAGGCGAAGTAGATATTGTAGTCGCACCAGCGCCCGGGGACCTGAACAGCGAGTTCCTGGTCGTTGGGACGGTCGAAAATCCAGTCGTTGTCGGTTATCAGACGCTCGATGACGTCAAGGGGACTTCCCCTTTCGGCTTCGAGCGAGCGCAGGACGGTCATTTTCAGCCTCTCCTAGCATAATCGGTGAAGTCATTTGGCGGACCGTTTGCATCATGCGTTCAACATTTCGATTTAAGCGCGATATGTTGATATCAAATTACGTCTCCCCACTAAACCTAGGTTGCCAGAAGCCCAGAATGCGCGCAAGTCACGATTTCATGAAATGCGCGGGAATGTGTGGATAATCGCCGGTCGATCGCCCGGCGCAACGTCCGAATTTGGAAACGGTGCTTAAAGCTCTGTTGTCCCGGACGGATCGTCCTTGTCGGCACGCGGCGCGGGCTTCGGCTCGGCCGCGAGCGTGGCTTCCAGTTCGGCCACTCGCTTTTCCAGCCTTTCCTGCTCGGCGCGGGCGTTCGCAGCCGTTTCCCTGACAGCGTCGAATTCGTCGCGGGTGACTACGGCCAGATCGGCCATGTAGCGCTCGATCCGCGCACGGACCAGGCCATCCAACTCCTCGCGAACACCGGTGAACGCCGTGGCGGCGCCGCTCGCCACCTTCGCGAGGTCGTCGAAAAGGCGATTGCTCGTCTGCATCGTATTACCCCTCTGGTCGTCAATTTTCGTGTGCCTGATGGGTAGATATGGTTCGTTGCCGCGGCTGGCGCAACCGCCAGCGCTTGCCGCGACCGCGACCCCGACCCTATAAGATGGGCCAAGTTCGGCCGCCCCGGCCCGAGCAGGAGATCCGTCCCGGCATGACCTTCGTACTTTCTATCCCATGACTTTCGTCATTCCCTATCCGATGATCGACCCGGTGCTGTTCGAGATCGGACCGTTCGCGCTCCGCTGGTACGCCCTCGCCTATGTGGTCGGATTGATCCTCGGCTGGATCTATGCCCGGCGCCTGTGCCGCCGTCCGCCCGCTCCGGCCACCGACGTGGACATGGACGACTTTCTGGTTTGGGCGACGCTCGGCGTCCTGCTCGGCGGCCGCCTCGGCTATGTCTTGTTCTACAAATCCGGCTACTACCTGGACAATCCGCTCGCCGCGCTGGAAATCTGGAAGGGCGGCATGTCGTTCCACGGCGGCCTGCTCGGCGTGGTGGTCGGCGACCTTGCTGTTCTGCCGCATCCGCAAGATCCCCACCCTGGCGTTCGGCGACATCATCTTCTGTGTCGCCCCATCGGCCTGTTTCTCGGCCGCCTCGCCAATTTCGTCAACGCCGAGCTGGCCGGCCGGCCGACCGACGTGCCATGGGCCATGGTGTTTCCCGGCTGGGGCCCCGAGCCGCGCCACCCGAGCCAGCTCTACGAGGCGGCGCTGGAGGGGATTGTCCTGCTGGTCGTGCTCAATCTCCTGTGGCGCATGGACGCGGTGCGGCTCAGGCCCGGCTTCCTCGGCGGCGTGTTCCTCATCGGCTATGCGTCTGGCCCGCACCTTCGTCGAGCAGTTCCGCCAGCCCGACGCCCACCTCGGCTACCTCGCCGCCGGCACGACCATGGGCCAATGGCTGTCGGCGCCCATGCTGATCATCGGCGTCGTGCTCATCGTCCACGCCCTGATGCGCGACAAGACGCCGCCGGAGGCTCCGCGCGCCGCCCAAAAAGACCCCGGCCGGAAAGGCCAAGAAGAAAGGAGCGGCGTGAGCGGTCTCGCCACGCTGCTTCGCGGCCGCATCGCCGCCGCCGGACCCATCACCGTCGCCGAGTACATGGCCGAGGCCCTCGGCCATCCCGAGCACGGCTACTACATGCGCCGCGACCCGTTCGGGCGATCCGGCGACTTCACCACCGCGCCGGAGGTGTCGCAGATGTTCGGCGAGCTGATCGGGCTGTGGTGCCGGGTGGTCTGGGAGACCATGGGCCGGCCGGCGCCGGTCAATCTCGTCGAGCTCGGTCCCGGCCGCGGCACCCTCATGGCCGACGCCCTGAGGGCGGCGACGCGCTCGCCGGGCGGGGCCGGCGTTCGCCGCCGCGCTTCGCCTCCACATGGTGGAGACCAGCCCGGCGCTGCGTGAGCGCCAGCGCCAAACCCTGGCGGCCGCCCATCCGGCCCTCAAGCCGGCCTGGCACGACCGCTTCGAGGACGGTCCCGGCCGGTCCCGCGATCGTGGTCGCCAACGAGTTCTTCGACGCCCTGCCGGTGCATCAATATATCCGCTCCGCCGGCGCCTGGCTCGAGCGCAAGGTCGGCGTCGAGAACGACCGCTTCGCCTTCGTTCTGGAGCCGGCAACCGGCCCGCCGGCGCCGCCCGGCCTCGCGGCCGTCGCCGACGGCGCCCTGGTGGAGATCTGCCCCGCCGCCGAGGCGACCGCCGGTGCCATCGCGGCCCGCATCGCGCGGTTCGGCGGCGCCGCCCTGGTGATCGACTACGGCCACCGCGCGAGCGCCCCGGGCGACACCCTGCAGGCGGTCCGCGACCACGCCTACGCCGAGGTTCTCGATGCGCCCGGCGACGCCGACCTCACCCACCACGTCGACTTCGAGGCACTGATCCGGGCCGCCACCAAAGCCGGCGCCGTTCCCTTCGGACCGATCCCGCAGATGGTGTTCCTGTCGCGCCTCGGCATCGCCCAGCGATCCCAGGCGCTGCTGGCCACCGCGACGCCCGAGCAGGCCGAGGCCATCCGCTCGGCCGCCCACCGCCTTGTCCACCCGCGCGAAATGGGCGAGATCTTCAAGGCCCTGGCGCTCATTCACCCGGCCCTGCCGGTCCCGCCGGGGTTCGACATGGAACGACGCTGATATCGTCTCGCTTGACCCGCAGGCCACCGCTGACGCCCTCCTGTAGGATGGCGCTTCCCGGGGTTGGGGAGGGGGGGGGGTCCACCGGCTTTAACGAAAACAACCCCATGCACAGTAGACTTTTCGGTCGCGGCGGCCGCGTTGTTTCCAAGACCGGCACCCCGAGCCTCGCCCTCTGATCGAAGCGGTGCGTCTCCGGATCCCGGAATTCCGCTTCGCCGTCGACGAGGTGGAGGTGTCGCGGGAGGGGGGCGCCATCATCCTGCGTCCGCGCCCGGCGGCCCCTTCGGCGTGGGGGTCCTTGCGCGCGGCCCAGGCGCGAGGCTTCAGCGACGACTTCCTGGCGGACGGACGCCGGCAGCCGCCCGAGGCGGAGCGCGCCGAACTGGATACGCTTTTCCCCTGATGCGATTTCCGCTGGATGCCAACGCCGTCATTGCCCTGATCGGCAACCGATCGTCGGCCCTGACCGATCGCGTGCTCCAATGCGAAGCGGGCGACATCGGCCTTCCGTCCGTCGTCGCCCATGAGCTCTACCATGGCGCCTACAGGAGCCGGAAGGTGGATCGCAATCTCGAGACGCTGCGTTTGGTGTTCGCCGACCTCGCTGTCGTCGAGTTCGACCGCGCAAACGCCCGGGCGTCGGGCGAAATCCGCGCCGCCCTTGCCGCCGCCGGCACCCCCATCGCCGCGTACGATGTCCTCATCGCCGGCCAGGCCAAGGCCCGCCACCTGACCCTCGTCACCCCCGACACCGGCGAATTCCACCGCGTGGCCGGCTTGCGGGTGGAGGACTGGACGGGGTGATGGTGCGGCTCGACTGCTACAATACTAGGCCTGATAACCATCTAGGCGGTCTCCCCGAGTTGGAAAATACTTCTCGCTGAAAGAGTTGAAGTTGTTTTTCAGACATCGAGGAGACCGAGATGGAATTGTATTGCGGGATCGATTTGCATTCCACCAACAGCTACGTGACGGTGATGGACGAGAGCGACCGGGTTGTGGCGGAGCGCCGCCTGGCCAACGATCTTGAGGTGATTGTGGGTTTCCTGGCGCCCTACCGTTCGGCCATGGAGGGCGTCGCGGTGGAGTTGACCTACAACTGGTATTGGCTGGTGGACGGTCTGATGGCGGCGGGCTACCGGATGCACCTGGCGAACCCGGCGGCGATGCAGCAATATAGCGGACTGAAGCACGCCGGCGACCGCTCGGACGCGCGCTGGCTGGCGCACATGCTGCGGCTGCGGGTATTGCCGGAAGGCTATATCTACCCGGTGGCGGATCGGGGTTTGCGCGATCTGCTGCGCAAGCGGCATCGGCTGGTGCAGCAGCGCACCCGGCTGTATCTGTCGATGGCGACGGCGGTGGAGCGCACCAGCGGCCGGCGCCTGGGCGGCAACGCCATCGACCGGCTGGGCGAGGCGGACGTCGACAGCTTTGATCTGCCGGCGGACGTGGCGCTGGCGGCGCGCGCCGAGTTGCGGGTGCTGGGCTGCCTGCGCGGCGAGATCGCCGGGCTGGAGAAGGTGATCGTGGCGCGGCTGCGGCCGACGCCGGTCTATCGCGTTCTGCTGGAGGTTCCGGGGATCGGCAAGATTCTGGGGATGACCATCGCGCTGGAAACCGGCGACATCGGGCGGTTCGCGGCCGTCGGCAACTACGCGTCCTACTGCCGCTGCGTCGAGGCCAAACGGATCTCCAACGGCAAGCGCAAAGGCTCGGGCAACGCCAAGAACGGCAACCGCTGGCTGGCCTGGGCGTTCGTCGAGGCAGCCCACTTCGCGGTGCGCTACGACGACCGCGCTCGGCGCTACCACCAGCGCAAGAAGGCCAAGACCCACGCCATGGTGGCGAGCAAGGCGGTGGCGCACAAGCTGGCGCGGGCCTGCTACCATGTCATGAAGGACGGCACGGCGTTTGAACCGGAGCGCTGCTTCGGCTGAAGCGAGCCGTGCCCGGGACGGCGAGCCCGCAAGGGGTTGGCTTGCAAGCCTCCAGACCTGATTGGCCGCCGTCCCGACCGATCACGCGGGAGCGCTCCCGCGAGACGATGCGCCGAAGCCGCGAGCCACCGAGGGTTGGACGCCGATGGCGAGCCAGAGATCTGTGATGCAAGCCTTATGGACGCGGCGGGGACAAAGGGTTTTCTGGGGCACGGAGCCCGTGCCAGGGGCGGATCGCGCGGGGTTCGTGGGATCTTCAGCCTTGATCCTGATGGGTGACCGGTGCGCATGCGCAACCAGTCGAGTGAAGACCGAACGCAACCAAGGGAGCGACGACGCTAAAGAGACGATCAGCGGCGCTTGCGCCGAAAGGGACCGTATTTTCCCGCTTGCCAAACCGCCTAATGGGTGACCCCAGATCCCCAGGGCAAGCCACAGCGGCAATACCCTCAGCTACGGACCATATTCTGACGTAGCGCCGACCGTCACCGCTGACCCACAGCTGCCGTTGGAATGGTTTGCAGCCTTTCATTATCATAGGTGCCGACACAGGCGCTGCTGAGCCCTTTGGAGGCTCTTACCGATTTGAGGGTAATTACTCACCCCCTTGCCAATCTTGCTGATCTCTGAATTTATAGGGGTCATGAATTGGGATGATCTTGAGCGTTTGAGCAAGGAAGAGCTTGTCGAGTTGGTGTTGCGGCTTCAGCGCCCGGCGAAGACCTCTCGGACCTCATCGAAGCCGCCGTCGTTGGATCGCAAGGCGCGTCGCAAAAATGCCAAGCCGGGCGGGGCCAAGCCTGGACATAGGGGTCACTCTCGCAGTTTAGCGGAGGATCCCGATGAGACTGTTGACCATCGCCCGCGGAACTGCCCGCATTGTCAAACGGCCCTCGATGGCGTCCTTGGAAGCATCGTGATCGGCGAATATGACGAGATTGAGCTGCCGAAATTGGCCCCTTTCGTCCGTCGTCACCGCCGCCTCTCGGTCATCTGTCCGCACTGCCGGATCGCGGTCAAGGCGGCGGTGCCCGAAGCGGCCACCGGCTCGCCGTTCGGGCCTCGGCTGCACGGCTTGACGCTTTACTTGAAGAGCTTCCAGGCGGTTTCATTTGCCCGCCTGGCCGAGATGTTCGGCGATGTCTTCGGCCTCAAACTCAGTCAGGGCGCGCTGAACAATATGCTGCGCCGCGGCCATCAACTCTTTGCCACGGAAAAGCGGCTGAAAAGTCTGTATGTTTCCCGATTCTCTTGGTGGAGAGGGAGGGGAGACAATGCGTGCCAGACAAGACAGCGCCCTGAGGGATACGTTACGGGCAAGCTTCGCCATGCGCAAGAGCCGGCTGGAGAGCTTTTGCGTCCTGGTGATCGGGGTTTTCGTGGCGCGGACGGTGAACCTGTCGCATCTGGCCTGCCATTTTCCGGGGCGCGCCCAGACCGCCTCGAACTATCGCCGCTTGCAGCGCTTCTTTGAGCAGGTCAGCTTCGATTTCGACGCCCTGGCCAAGGTCCTCGTGGCCGTGATGGGGCGCAAAGAGGGACCCTGGCGGCTGACCATGGATCGGACCAACTGGCGGCTCGGCCGCCACGATGTGAACATCTTGATGATCGGCATCGTTCACCGCGGCATCGCCATTCCCGTGCTGTGGGAACTCCTCGACAAGAGGGGCAACTCCAACACCCGCGAGCGCATCTCGATCGTCCAGCGCGTCATCGCCCTGTTCGGGGCTGACAAGATCGCCAGCCTGCTGGCCGACCGCGAGTTCCTTGGCGACGACTGGCTGGCGTGGCTGCAGGAAGGCGCCATAAGCTTCCATATCCGCATTCGCGCCAACATCAAGATCGCCAACGCTCGCGGGCGCATGATCAAGGGCGGCGAGCTGTTCCGAGACCTGAGGCCGGGGCAAAGCCGCGTGCTCCGCGCGCGACGGCGCCTCGGCGGATCAGGCCGCCCGAAAGCCCGGCCCGTCTGGGTCGCCGCCGCCTGCCTGGCAAGCGGCGAGCTGCTGATCGTCGTCACCAATGCCGAGCCGAAAGAGGCCCTGGCCACCTACGCCTTGCGCTGGGAAATCGAGACCCTGTTCGCCGCCATGAAGACCCGCGGCTTCAATCTCGAAGACACCCATATGACGAACCAGGAGCGCGTTTCGAAGCTCGTCGCCGTCCTCGCCATCGCCTTTTGCTGGGCGCACAAGGTCGGTGACTGGTTGCACGAAGCCAACCCCATCCGCCTCAAGAGCCACGAAAGGCCGGCAAAATCCATCTTCCGCTACGGCTTCGACCTGATCAGGCGACACCTCGTCAATCCCCTGCCATACGCCAAGCCATTGACCCAATTCACTTCCTCGCCACCGGACAGACGCCAATCCAGGCTCCCAGACCGCGATCGTGTAGTCGTGGACCTATCATGCTGCGCATTCCGATGATCTCGACCGGTTATTCCGATCGATCGCGACCACCTGTTCCGACGGATCGCGACCACTTTAGTGGACGTGGTCGCGGGGTGGTTCGAACTTCACCTCCGGGTGATTTGTTGATGTCATTTTCGTTTCATCTGGTCAATCGTTTCGGCGCCGATATTCTCGGCGTTGAGTTTGCGCATTGAGGGCCCATCGAGGTCGAGCCTGTGGGCGTTATGGACGATGCGGTCGAGGATGGCGTCGGCGAAGGTGGGCTCACCGATGACCTCGTGCCATTTGTTGACGGGCAGTTGGCTGGTTATCAGGATCGAGGCGTTCTGGTAGCGGTCCTCGACGATTTCCATGAGGTCGCGGCGCTGATCGGCGTTGAGACGGTCGGGTCCCCAATCGTCGAGGATGAGGAGATTGGCCTTGGTCAATAGCCGGAACAGGCGGGGGTATCGGCCGTCGGCGCGTGTCATTTTCAGTTCGTCGAACATCCTGGGGACGCGTTTGTAGAGGACGGAGACGTCGTCGCGGCAGGCCTTCTGGCCGAGCGCGCAGGCGAGCCATGATTTGCCGACGCCGCACGGGCCGGTGACAATCAGGTTCTGTTTTCTTGCGATCCATTGACCCCGCGCCAGTTGCTGGAAGAGGGTTTTGTCGAGGCGCCGGGGGGCGCGGTAGTCGACATCCTCGATGCTGGCGTCGGGGTGGCGCAGGCGGGCGTTGCGGAGCCTGTAGGTCAGTCGCCGGTCGTCGCGTTCGGCCTCTTCGCGGTCGAGCAGCAGGGCCAGCCATTGGGCGTGGTCGAGTTCGCCGGCCTGAGCGTTGTCCCGCAGATCGGCGAAGGCGCGCGCCATGCCGTGCAGCTTGAGATGCCTGAGTTGGTCGAGGGTGGGATGTTGCAGCATGATGTCTCCTCAGTGAAAGTATTGCGGGCCACGGATGTTGGTGATGATCGATCGCCGCTCCGCCGGCGTTATTGGCCGGTGGTCGGTCTTGCTTGGTGGCGATCGAGATTGTTCTTGAGGATGGAAGCGACCGAGGAATACGACGTGGCGCCGATCTCCAGGGCCCTCTCGCAGGCCGCTTCCAACCGTTCGGCGCCATGGCTCTTGGCCAGGCGGAGGATACCGATACAGGAGCGGAAGCCTTGTTCCGGATGAGGCTTGCCACGCAGGATGACGTCGACCAGGGTCTCGGTATGGGGTCCGTTGGCGGCGGCCTGGCTTCGGATGCGTTGCGGTGTCCATTGGGCATAACGGCGATGCGCCGAGGGCATGTGTTCGGTGACCGTGGTGTGGCGCCGGTTACCGGAGCCGCGCATGTGTGCGGCGACGCGCTTGCCGTTATGGAAGACCTCGACGGTGCGATCGGTGATGCGCGCCCAGAGCTTTTGTTTGGCTAGGCTATGGGGCACCGAGTAATAGTGCTTGGCGATCTCGACATGATAATCGAGGCCGGCGCGGCGCTGTTTCCATTCGGCGTATTGGTAGGGTTCGGCGGGGTGCGGCTTCAGCGCCGGACGGTCGATGCCTTCGAACAACTGGCGACGCGACGCGCCCAGATGCTTTGTCTGGCGCCGGTTGAGGTCTTCGAGCAATTCATGGATGGCCTGGTTCAACTCGGCGAGGCTGAAGAAGCGGCGATTGCGCAGGCGGGCCAGGATCCAGCGTTCGACGACCTGGACGCCGACTTCCACTTTCGCTTTGTCACGCGGTTTGCGCGGCCGCGCCGGCACGATCGCGGTGTCGTAGTGGGCCGCCATGCCGGCATAGGTGCGGTTGATCTCGGGATCGTACAGGCAGGCCTTGACGACGCCGGACTTGAGATTGTCCGGCACCACGTGCGCCGGCACGCCGCCGAAGAAGGCGAAGGCGCGGGCGTGCGAGCCGATCCAGTCGGGCAGCGCTTGCGTCCAGGTCGCCTCGGCATAGGTGTAGCTGGAGGCGCCCAGGGCGGCGACGAAGACCTGGGCGGCGTGGACCTCGCCGGTGAGGCCGTCGATCACGTCCA
Source organism: uncultured Alphaproteobacteria bacterium (assembly GCA_963786305.1). Classification (GTDB taxonomy): domain Bacteria; phylum Pseudomonadota; class Alphaproteobacteria; order Rhodospirillales; family Defluviicoccaceae; genus CAKZLS01. The sequence continues at coordinate 2,614 of CAWAYL010000009.1, read as the reverse complement.
CCGTGGCGCCGGCGTAATCGACGAACATTTTCTCGCCGGCAATGTGGGCCTGGCGCATGGTCGGGGCGAGCTTGCCCTTCCAGGCGCGGTAAAGGTCGCAGAACCGGCTGTAGCCGTAACCGTCCGGATGGACCGCCCGGTACTCCTCCCACAAGAGCGACAGGGTGACGCCGGGCCGCTTGAGCTCGCGATGCAGCACGGACCAGTCGGGAGCCGGCCGGCGATCGGGAGAAACTGCCCCCGACGGCGGAAACAGCAGCCGTTCCAGGGCCTCGTCGCTCAGGCTGTCGGGCAGCGGCCATCCCAGGCCGGCGCGCCGCGCCCGGCGGAGATAGTCCCCCGCCGAGGTGGCGCCGATGTTCAGGCTGGCCGCAATCCGCCGCTTCGACAGGCCGCCGGCATCCAGCCGCAGAACGTCACGTATCTTGCGCATGGGCAATCTCTCTCCGGGCATCCCCGCTCCTTTCCAAAAAGGCGCGAGAATAGCCCTCGGTCGATCACCCGGCGGCGTCGATCAAACCATCCCCAACCCGGTCGCGATCAATCGGAATCGGTGGTCGCAATCATTCGGAAACAGTGGTCGGGATCACTCGGAATGCGCAAATCAGGTTCTGTATTCTTGCGATCCATTGACCCCGCGCCAGTTGCAGGAGAAGGGTTTTGTCGAGGCGCCGGGGGGCGCGGTAGTCGACATCCTCGATGCTGGCGTCGGGGTGGCGCAGGCGGGCGTTGCGGAGCCTGTAGGTCAGTCGCCGGTCGTCGCGTTCGGCTTCCTCGCGGTCGAGCAGCAGAGCCAGCCACTGGGCATGGTCGAGCTCGCCGGCCTGAGCGTTGTCCCGCAGATCGGCGAAGGCGCGGGCCATGCCGTGCAGCTTGAGATGCCTGAGTTGGTCGAGGGTGGGATGTTGCAGCATGATGTCTCCTCAGTGGAAGTATTGCGGGCCGCGGATGTTGGGATGATCGATCGCCGGTCCGTCGCGTTTGGCCCGTCGTCGGTCGCTTGCGGCGATCGAGATTGTTCTTGAGGATGGAAGCGACGGAGGAATACGACGTGGCGCCGATCTCCAGGGCCCTCTCGCAGGCCGCTTCCAACCGTTCGGCGCCATGGCTCTTGGCCAGGCGGAGGATACCGATACAGGAGCGGAAGCCTTGTTCCGGATGAGGCTTGCCACGCAGGATGACGTCGATCAGGGTCTCGGTATGGGGTCCGTTGGCGGCGGCCTGGCTTCGGATGCGTTGCGGTGTCCATTGGGCATAACGGCGATGCGCCGAGGGCATGTGTTCGGTGACCGTGGTGTGGCGCCGGTTACCGGAGCCGCGCATGTGTGCGGCGACGCGCTTGCCGTTATGGAAGACCTCGACGGTGCGATCGGTGATGCGCGCCCAGAGCTTTTGTTTGGCTAGGCTATGGGGCACCGAGTAATAGTGCTTGGCGATCTCGACATGATAATCGAGGCCGGCGCGGCGCTGTTTCCATTCGGCGTATTGGTAGGGTTCGGCGGGGTGCGGCTTCAGCGCCGGACGGTCGATGCCTTCGAACAACTGGCGACGCGACGCGCCCAGATGCTTTGTCTGGCGCCGGTTGAGGTCTTCGAGCAATTCATGGATGGCCTGGTTCAACTCGGCGAGGCTGAAGAAGCGGCGATGGCGCAGGCGGGCCAGGATCCAGCGTTCGACGACCTGGACGCCGACTTCCACTTTCGCTTTGTCACGCGGTTTGCGCGGCCGCGCCGGCACGATCGCGGTGTCGTAGTGGGCCGCCATGCCGGCATAGGTGCGGTTGATCTCGGGATCGTACAGGCAGGCCTTGACGACGCCGGACTTGAGATTGTCCGGCACCACGTGCGCCGGCACGCCGCCAAAGAAGGCGAAGGCGCGGGCGTGCGAGCCGATCCAGTCGGGCAGCGCTTGCGTCCAGGTCGCCTCGGCATAGGTGTAGCTGGAGGCGCCCAGGGCGGCGACGAAGACCTGGGCGGCGTGGACCTCGCCGGTGAGGCCGTCGATCACGTCCACCGTGGCGCCGGCGTAATCGACGAACATTTTCTCGCCGGCAATGTGGGCCTGGCGCATGGTCGGGGCGAGCTTGCCCTTCCAGGCGCGGTAAAGGTCGCAGAACCGGCTGTAGCCGTAACCGTCCGGATGGACCGCCCGGTACTCCTCCCACAAGAGCGACAGGGTGACGCCGGGCCGCTTGAACTCGCGATGCAGCACGGACCAGTCGGGAGCCGGCCGGCGATCGGGAGAAACTGCCCCCGACGGCGGAAACAGCAGCCGTTCCAGGGCCTCGTCGCTCAGGCTGTCGGGCAGCGGCCATCCCAGGCCGGCGCGCCGCGCCCGGTGGAGATAGTCCCCCGCCGAGGTGGCGCCGATGTTCAGGCTGGCCGCAATCCGCCGCTTCGACAGGCCGCCGGCATCCAGCCGCAGAACGTCACGTATCTTGCGCATGGGCAATCTCTCTCCGGGCATCCCCCGCTCCTTTCCAAAAAGGCGCGAGAATAGCCCTCGGTCGATCACCCGGCGGCGTCGATCAAACCATCCCCAACCCGGTCGCGATCAATCGGAATCGATGGTCGCAATCATTCGGAAACAGTGGTCGGGATCACTCGGAATGCGC